>JBFWWP010000003.1:234538-305473 GCA_050246115.1 Planctomycetota bacterium | reverse complement strand
CGCCAAAGTCACGGACGGTCACTCGCGTCATAGCTCGGCAACTCTTCCGAACGCAGGGCCTTGTGTCGGAGTCGACGAACGCCCTGCGGAAACTCTGACCCCTATCGAACTCTGACCCCTATCGAACTCTGACCCCTATCAAACGTGTTCACCGGACAGCTTCGGGAAGATGGGAACCACGAGCCGACGGCAACGATCACTCCTCGCGTTGCCGCCCCCCACGACGCCACCGAAGCCAAGGGGCTTGCGATCTGTCTTCGAAGGGTTCATCCGCAGGCCTGAGGAGTCGCCCAAGAACAAACTTCACCCTCTTGCTCGTCGCTTCGGGCCATCTTCGACCGCTCCGAAAACCTCGAAATCCTCACCGGAACTAAGGCTACGCCTCCGGTTTCGAGCTTTCCGGATCGGCCGAATCTGACCCAAATCGACGGCAAGATGTCGAAGTTGTTCTTGGGCGACTCCTTAGACGTCCAGGTACCGTGCCTCCAGCGCGTGCTTCTCGATGTAGGCCCTCCTCGGCTCGACCTGCGTTCCCATCATGATCGTGAATATGCGATCCGAAGCCACTTCGTCGTCAATGGTCACCTGAAACATCCGTCGGGTCGCTGGATTCATCGTGGTTTCCCACAACTGCTCCGGGTTCATTTCCCCGAGGCCCTTGAACCGCGTGATGTCTACCTTCTCTTTCACGACGGCAATGATGGAGTCGGTGATCGCGCGTAGCGTGAAGACCGGAATCTCAGAATCACCGACGTAGAGCATGCCGAGTGCTCCCTTTGGCGCAGCTTGCTCATCGTCGAAGCTGAACTGCGGGATGCTGAGGTCCGCCTTCTTCTGAGTCGACCCAAAGAGCTTCTCCACGGAGAAACCAAATTGCTCGAGCCGCTTCAGCGTTCGCGTCCCGTCCTCCGCTCCGTGAATCTCGTGCACCACCAAGTCTGGCTCCGCGGTTTCTGCGGCCTCGTCCCCATGCATGACGATTCGCGGCCGTCGACCAAGCCGCGCGGTCTCTTCCTCCAAGAACTCGCGATAGGCTGCCTCCGTGGCGAAGAACGACTGTTCACCGCCACGAACCACTCGAAACGAAGGCAGGAAACCCCTGGCCGACCAATCGGAATCGAGCCAACGGCGCAGATCGATTCCGCCCTTCTGCATCGGCTGCCGCAAGCGATCGGCGTCGCGAATCACACCGATCAACTCTGCCAATGCCGAAGCATCGAACTCTCGTCCGGCGACGGAGAATCGAGCACCTTCCATCCCCATCTCGAGCAGCATGGACTCGAGTTCGCGCTCAGTTTGGATGTATCGTTCCTTCTTCTTCCACTCCACTCGGTAGAGAGGAGGCTGGGCGATGTAGATGTGCCCCGTTTCCGCGAGCTGAGGCAACTGGCGGTAGAAGAAGGTCAGAAGTAGCGTCCGGATGTGGGATCCGTCCACGTCGGCGTCGGTCATGATGATGACTCGAGAGTACCGCAGCTTCGACAGGTCGAACTCCTCTGGACCAATACCGGTGCCCAGAGCCGTGATGATGGTCTGGATCTCTTCGTGCTGCAGCATCCGGTCGAACCGTGTCTTCTCCACGTTGAGGATCTTACCTTTGATGGGCAAGATGGCCTGAATCATGCTATCCCGGCCCTGCTTTGCCGATCCGCCGGCCGAGTCTCCTTCGACGATGAACAGCTCCGTGTTCTCTCGATCCTGACTGCGGCAGTCTGCTAGCTTTCCGGGCAGACTTCCGGAGTTCAGAAGGCCCTTTCTCCGTGTCAGTTCGCGAGCCTTCCGCGCTGCCTCGCGAGCTCTGGCCGCCTGAATCGCCTTGCCGACCATCGCTTTGGCAACGGTCGGGTTCTCTTCGAGGTAAGCACCCAGACACTCGTTGACGATGGTCTGCACGTGTCCCTCGATGTCTGCGTTGCCCAGCTTACCCTTCGTTTGCCCCTCGAACTGGGGGTTGGGAAGCTTCACGCTGACCACCGCCGACAAGCCCTCGAGGTAGTCCCGCCCATCGGGTGGCGACTCATTCTTGAGGAGCTTCGTGTCCTTGACGTAACGATTGAGGGTTCGTGTCAGCCCAGATTTGAATCCACTGAGATGGGTTCCGCCGTTCGGAGTGCTGATGTTGTTCGCGTAGCTGAAGATGCTGTCGTACGAGTAGCCCGCGTTGTGCTGAAGAGCCACCTCTACCGTGACGGCGTCGATCGATCGGACCAAGTGCACGATGTTCGGATACGCAGGATCCTTGTTTTCGTTCAACGCTTGCACGAACGAAACGACTCCCATCGGGAACAGGAATACGTCTTCCTTTCCACTCCGGTCGTCGTTCACCGAAATCTCGAGCCCGGCGTTCAGATACGCCAGTTCGCGCATGCGCTTGGCAATGATCTCGTACTGAAAGTCCACCACTTCGAAGATCGTTGGATCCGGCTTGAACAGGACGCGTGTTCCGGTTCGGTCGGAAACTCCAATCTCCTGGAGCTCCGATGTCGGTGCTCCCCGCGAATAGGTTTGGCGATAGACCTTCCCAGAGCGGTAGACCTCGACCTCCAGCAGTTCGGACAGTGCATTGACCACGGAGATGCCGACCCCGTGGAGACCGCCGGACACTTTATAGGTGTCGTTGTCGAACTTCCCACCCGAGTGAAGCTTGGTCATGATCACCTCGAGGGCCGACATTCCCTGCCCTTCGTGGCGATCCACGGGAATGCCCCGACCAGCGTCCGTGACGAGCACCGACCCATTCTCCAGGAAGCGCACCTGAATCCTGGATCCGTACCCAGCGACCGCCTCGTCGACAGAATTGTCGACAACCTCGTAAACCAGGTGGTGCAGTCCTCCGGAGGAGGTATCGCCGATGTACATGCCGGGGCGCTTGCGGACGGCCTCCGTCCCCTCGAGCACCTTGATACTCGCTGCTGAGTAGTTGCTCTCGGGTGTGTTTGCACTCACGGTCATTGCCCCCTCACAAAGATCTTGAACTCGTCCCGGCTGTTCGTGAATACGCTTGATTCGGGTCTAACCACGCTGCCTCCTCGGCTTCATCCGGGCTTCCGGGCTATCGTGAGACGAAGGACAGCTTGTGGACTCCGACCAAACCCTCTGCGGCCAGACCGTCGAGCAAACTCGAAATCCCAAAACTCCGTAGTTCCGCGAGCAAAGGTGCCGAGGCTACTCGCACCACCAAAGTGCCTCCGCGATAGCTGGCTACCTCGGTCCACCTCGCCACTTCGTGGCCCACGACATTCGACCAGGCTCTATTAATGCCCTCGAGGTGGTCTGCGCCTTTTGCCGTGGGGGCGAGTTTGCGCAGCACTTCTTGCAACAGCGCAGCAAGGGATTCGGGCTCCTGCCGAACCGGGCCCCGGTCGTCAACCGGTCTCACCCGTTTGTCCAAGTCACCGCCTCCCCTCGAATAGCTGCCGCTCTGGTGCGTGCGGCTACTCACTGGTAGTGACCAACGGCATCAGAATGTGACGGTAAGAGAGCTTCTCTTGCTTACTTTCGAAGGATCCCGCTGTCTTCGAGTCCTTGAAGCGCGCCTGGAGTGTATTCACATTCAGGACCTTGATCAGGTCCAACAGGTAGGTTGGGTTGAAGTTGATGCTCAGGACACCACTGGGAGCCTGTACCGCATCGATTTCCATCTCAACCCGAGACTCTCCCAAGCTCGCTGCTTTCGTAGACAACACGAGCCGGCTGCCTTCAAAGCTGAATAGAACGGTGTTGGTCTCCTTGGTGGTCATCAGGGACGCTTGCCGGAGAGCCACACCGAACTCTTCTCGTGGAACCTCATAGGTGATCTGCCCTGGTGCTGGCAAGGCACGCTCGTACTCCGGGAACTTCCCTTCGACCAACCTACACGAGAGCGAGACTCGATCGGAGTTGTAAATGATCTGACCCTGGTCCAGGTAGAGCGCGACGCTGACCCCTTCCTCGATGGACAGAATCCGCGTCAGCAGTTCGACTCCCTTTAGCGGCACGATGTACTGCGCCCTCACTCCATCGCGATTCTCCATGACGAGCGTGGTTTCGGCGATCGCCATACGCTTACCATCAGTACTTACGAACCGGATGCCATCGGGTCGGCAATCGAACAGCACACTGTGCATCTGAAACCGAGTTTGGTCCCGGGCCGCAGCAATCGACGTCAGGCGCAAACAGTCCAGCAAGGTCTCACGGTCGATCGTCACCGCCGGCGAAGGGGGGGTGAATTCGAGCATCGGAAACTCGTCCGGCGAGTCCAAGGGAATCTTGAAGGTGCTTCCTTCTGCCGAGATCGTCAGCTGAGTCCCATCGGCACTGCTTTCGATCAACACGCTCTCCGAGGGTGTCTCACGGAGGATCGCGTGCAATCGACTCGCCGCCACGGCCACGGCTCCCGCTTGGCCAACGTTCACCTCATCGACACGGACCGCCAGCCCAACGTCGAGGTCAGTACCTTGAACCGTCAATCCCGCTTCGTCAGCACGGATCAGCACGCACGCCAAGATCGGTCGTGTGACATTGCCCGGCACAACCCCGGACACGAGTTGCACCGCCTCTTGTAGCACCCGAGTTTGAGAACTGACCTTCAAGGTTCACTCCTGTGATCCGCTGCCGACACCATTGCTCACTCGAGGCCGACCGACCTGCACCGAGCCCCACAACTCGGAACCAAACGACCCTGTCGTCCCTTGCACCTGTGATCTCCGACAACCGGTATCCGTCGGCGTCAGACAGCCAAAGCAACCCCGCGGGTCGAGGGCGTCCTCGGAGCCTCCATCAACCCGAACTGTTGGGTCGACCTACCTACCGCGTCATGTCACCTACAGCGGCAGCGTCACCGTCCGCTGAAGTCTTTCGACCCACTCCACCGCCGCAAACGGCTTACCCTGGAACCCAGCCTCATTGGCCGACCCAACTCGCTCGAGCAGCGATTCCAACCCGGAGTCTTGGCGCCGAGTCCTGGGGTCCACCGCTCTCTCGCTCGGTTGGGCTGTGGATGGCTCCGCATTATAGGTTTTCGGGGCGTAACTTCAATCCTTTATCCAGTCGGGAACGACCACACAAACTTATAAAAGAGAATGATTTACGAATCGCGACCCCCCCTGCTCCAGCAACCGGTCTCGGGGACCGAAACGCGAGCTTCACAACCCCGAGTCCTCAGGGCCAAAGTCGATCCGAGCCGACCCCTCTTTCAGCGAGTGTGAGTATTGGAGTTCATCTCTAGTAACTCTTCATAGTCTCTCTTCATCGAGCCTCTGAGATTGTTCAAAACTCAAGGTCCAGGTTTGCAAGTTGTTTTTTCAAATGGCTTTAAGGTTCGAGGTCGCGAATCGACCATGTGTACTCACGAGTTTGAATTGGTGTGTTTCGTTGAGGTTTCGTCGAGTTATCCGCAGCCGGTGGTAGGTAGGGGCAAGAGACCGTCGCTTCATGCGTGGTGAGTTGAGCCGTTTTCCCGTGCTTTCGGGGGTGGTTTCCACAGGTTTCGGTTGATCGGCGACGGAGTGCCGCCGGGCCTGCGCGCCTTGTCTCGTGACGGCGCGCCCACCGATAGGCCTGAGGTGAATCGGAGGGAGTCTGGCGGACGGCCGAAACTTGCTCAACGTCAAGGGAGCGCAGCGCGGATCATACGCCCGTTGTGGCACAACGAGGCTGACGCCTGCGCCAATGCAGTGGCGCGGCTCGACCGCGGTCAGAAGGGGCCCTATGAAGCTCTGCCTTACGGTGCCAGGTGTTGTTCGATGGCCGCGAGCGAGTTTCGGATGCGTGGGTCCGAACTGACCGCTACTCGTATTTTTTCGACGGCGTGAAGAACTGTCGAGTGATCTCGTCCTCCGAAAAACAGGCCGATCTCACCGAGAGACAGGTCAGTGTGCATTCGCGCCAGGTACATGCAGACTTGCCGCGGGACGACTATCGACCGGGTTCGCTTGCGGGAGTGTAACTCGGCTGGGCGAATGTCAAATTCTTGGAGGACTGCCTGTTGGATCTCAGCCAATCCAACACGCTTGGCCTCGCCGCCAATGAGATCGACGAGAGCTGTTCGCGCACTTTCCACGGACAGTGGTTGGTTCTCGATCGTCACCAGGGTGTGTAGCCTCAGCACGGCACCCTCGAGTTCCCGAACGTTGTCCCGAATTCGTTGAGCGATGAACTCAGCAACGTCGGTCTCGATCCGGAGTCCTAGTTTATCGGCCTTTCGGCGAATGATCGCCGTTCGCGTCTCCAGACACGGCGCTGTGATTTGGGCGACAAGGCCGAGTTTGAACCGAGAAATCAGTCGCTCACTGAGACCCGCGATTTCTGAAGGTAAGCAATCTGAAGTGAGCAGGATTTGTTTCTGCTGGTTGTAGATCGAGTTGAAGGTGTGAAAAAACTCTTCCTGGGTTCGTTCCTTCTTGGCTAGAAACTGAATGTCGTCAATGAGAAGGCAGTCGGCTTCGCGGTACTTCTTGCGGAATCGATCGAGATCGTTCGCATTCACAGCCGCAATGAAGTCGTTCGTGAAGGTCGCGCAAGTGAGGTACACGATTCGGCCCAACCCCGCTGCCGCATAGCCGAGGCCTACGGCCTGGAGGAGATGGGTCTTGCCGAGACCGACTTTTCCATAAATGAACAAGGGGTTGAAGGACGTTCCAGGTTGGTCCACGACTGCCCGACACGCCGCGAGGGCCAAACGATTACATGGACCTTCGATGAAGTGCTCGAAGGAGTAATCCGGGTTGAGCGGAATGCTCCTTGGAATCGCGGCCGAGAACTCGAGTTGCCCGTTACCGGCTGGTTGAGGAACTCTGGCCCCGATCGTCGCGAGTTCGGGGGGATGCCACGGCCGTCTTCGCCAGCCAGAGTCTGCACCACGATCGGGCTCGACGCCCTCTGAGTCGTCAGGTTCTTTGACAGAACCGTTCGGCCGTGGCGCAGAAACCAAATCAACGGCGAGGGTGAACTCGATCTCCGGGTGGGTTAGATCGGTCACGGCTTCTACGGCCTCGTTGATCAGGGTGAGGAACCGAGTCTTGAGGTACTGGTGGTAGAACTTGTTTGGAACGACCACGGAGACCCGATTGGGTCCCGTGAAGATGAAGTTGAGTTTGTCGAACCACGTGAGGTACTGGTGACGAGTGACTCGAGAAGCGATTTCCTCTTTGATCGAGTCTTCGGTGGGGCGGCCCGCGTTCTTGTGAGTCATGGGCTGGTTGTCCCCCTTCACCGATTCGTGTCCCCTGTGGTCACGAAATTCACTGCGGCCACGAAGTAATCACGATGGCCACGAAGTAACCACTTCCCCAGTGGTGGGTATGAGTCGAAGCCCCGAGGAGAAGTTGGAACCCGGTCGTCAGTGCGGGGGCAGAGCGTCGGTTCGTGACCTGCCGAACATGCGGCGCAAGTCGGTGGTCGAACTAGTCCCGTCGCAACCTCGTAGTGTCAAGTCTACCCTCGTTGCCGAGCGCCCGTCAGGCGCTGGAGGCGCTGCTCTGACTGTGGAAAGCGGATCATAGTTAAGGATTCAAAAAGGTCAAAAGGTAATCGAGGTTCCTGCGTAGGTGACTACCGGCGAAAGACCTGCAGAGGTGTAAACAAGTGTTGATCCGTCGTTCACAACTTCGCGTCCCGATGACACTCCAATGCGTCCCACGCGACGAGTTGGTGAGAGCTGCTGCTTCGGTTGTCGGGACGTCGTGAGTGTAACACGCGGTTGTCGTGTGTCCCGCGAAAGAGCTACGCCGCATCAACCAACGAACTCTTGTTCTCGATCGAACGACTCACGCTGTCGGGAATCGAAGCGGCAAGCTGTGGCACCAACTGCGCGTAGAAGTTCTTCGAGACCTGAGACGCGAGGCAGTTGGTCGCAGGAGTCGTCGAAGGAAGTCGCGGCCCGCTGACCGCGTCTTCCGCTACGTCCTCTAGGGTGCTGCATCTTCGCGCACATCCGCCGACACTGCTGAGCGGCATCGGCAACGGTCGCATCGACACCGATTCCTCCTCGAGGCTGGCCGGGACGCGGCGGGTTGCCTCGAGGCGGCGGGACGTTGGTAGAAGGAAGGGGGCGCGGACGATGCGCGGTTCTGCGCTCGAATCAGGCGAGAAGGAAGTTGAAGGAATGGCGGAGAGGGCGGGATTTGAACCCGCGGTAGGGAAAAAAACCCTACACTGGATTAGCAATCCAGCGCCTTAAACCACTCGGCCACCTCTCCCAAGGCTGGCATCTCCGCTGGTCCACTCATCGACGTGGCAAGGCAGTGGAGCGTGAAGGATTGTAGCCAGGTCGGTCGCGCCGGCAAGGCATTCCCCTCCCTGCGCAGACGGAATCTTCGAAGTCAGATCAGCATCCCAGTGATCAGAGCTTCGAACACCAGTTTGCCGTCGACGAACGCCTGGGTCTCGAACCGCGCGACCCGAGGCTTGTTTTGGCGCAATCGAGCCATCAGGAGCACGTCGGTCCCGGGCCCGATAGTGCGCCTGAAGCGCACGTTTTCGGCGGCCGCAAAACCAATCGTCGAAGGATCTCGAGTGACCCGTTTCCGCACGAAGGAACCAAGTTGGGCCGCGGCCTCCAGCATGAGCACCCCCGGCAGCACCGGACGGCCCGGAAAGTGCCCGCGCACCCAGAACTCGTTCTCCCGCACCGGTTTGATCGCAGCGCCCGAGCCCGACTCGAGGTCGAAGTAGACGACCCGCTCGAGCAGCGACATCTCGTGCCGATGCGGGTTCTCCCTCTCGATGGCGTCTCGGTCGAACAAGCAGAGGCTCGGGTCGATCAGGGCGAGATCGATCAGGGGGTCGCTACTCACAGGGTCTTCCCGCTTCCATTCACGGGGCGATGGCGTAGGGCCCGCCCAAGGTCCCAGACTAGGCCCAAATCGACCGCATTCACGAGTATGTCGAGCGAGCGCCTTGCGCGCGAGCCGAAGAAGAGCGTTTCGGGTGGAGCGGGCCCGGCTCGGCCGCCGGCATGAGGGGGTCTTCGAATCCCCGGAGAAGTAGACCCGAAGCAAGCGCGGCGAACGCTCGATTCGGCGCCACGGTATGTTAGTCGCGAGGCGGGTTCGTTTTCCAGTGACTACTCCGAATAAGGGACGGCGGCTGTCGCGTCCGAGTCGAGCGCGTCGAGGGGATTCCGACACGGGCCCCGAGATTCTCGGCGATCCCCGACCCGGCGGCCGTCCAAAGCCGCTGACCTCTCGTACCCGCCGTCCCTCAACTGGAGTTACACTCTGTAGCCGGGCCGCTAGAATGGGGCGGAACTCATGGTTTGACGCCAAGACCCTACTCCCAGGCGCGAACTGGCGGCAGCGGTGGATTCGGAGAGGGACAGAGAATGCACAAGCTCAAGGTCAAGACCGAGAAGCGAGCCACCCCCGGCAAGTCCAGGGGGTACGTGCTGGTCCGGATGGAAGGGCTGATCGACGCGCCGAACTTCCTCCAGTTCGAGGCCAACTTGGAGAAGTTGTTGCGGGCCAACGAGGTTCGCGTGGTTTTGGACTTCCGCAAGATCCAGTACATCAACAGCACGGGCATCTCCTCGATCATCCGGTTTCACAACGCCATGACCGAGCGCGGGGGGGCGCTGCTGCTGATCCAGGTGTCGCGGAACGTCGGTTTGACGATGCACCTGCTCGGCGTAACCAGCATCGTGCCCTTCCTGAAGGGGCTGACCGAGGCGGAGACGTTCCTCGATCACGGGTCCGGCGCCGGCGGCGAAGCATCCTTCGAACAAGATCGCGTTCCTCGCGAGATTCCCGTTCTCGCCCCCGAAGACGGGGGGGAGGCTGGCTCGGTCGTGGTTGTCGTACCGATCGAAGGTCCGTTCACGAACATTCTCCGCAGCCGCCTGTCCCGACTGAACGGGAACTATCACCTCACACACTCGACCACCGATCTGCAGTCCAATCTCGAGAAATGGGAGCCCGACTTGGTGGTGCTCGACCACCGCGTCGGCGGTGTGGACGATTTCATCGAAGCTCTGAAGACGGACCCGCGGCACTCACTGACCTCGGTGATCGTTCTCTACGAGAAGGGGACCGATGTCACGCGCGCTCCCGACTTCCGGGTCTGGGAGAACGACTACCTCGTGGATCCCTTCGAGCTGATGAATCTGTTCGTGCTCACGGAGGCCGAACTGAAACGGGTGCCCAAGGACAAGCGGTTCCTCAATCAGCAGGTTCACTTTCAGTTTCGATCGAGCCAGGATGCCGTCGCTCGGGGCCTCAAGCTCGCCAACCGGCTGGTGCAGAGCCTGGGCCTTTCCGATACCGAAAACACGGCGCTGTACGCGGCGCTCAAAGAGGCCGTGGACAACGCGGTCCTGCATGGTAACCGCCACGTTACCAACGCCACCGTCACGGTGAACTACCTCGTAGACCCGAACAAGGTCACCTTCATCGTGGAAGACGAAGGCGAGGGATTCGACTACGAGTACTATCTCTCGCAGATCGACACCAAGGAAGCGTTCGAGCGCGCAAAGCAGCGAATCCGTGCCGGTGGACGCGGCGGCCTGGGGATTCTGCTCATGCACAAGTGCAGCGATCGACTCGAGTACTCGGGCAAGGGCAACGTCCTGCGAATCGAGAAGAACCTCGAGCACCTGCGGGCAAGTCGTGGCTGAGCCACGCTGCTCCGCCGGCTGACTCGGAAGGCAAGGGAGCCCACAGTGAACGCAACTCCGACAGCCGCGGACCGGCTCGCCGAGCTACTCCGAGCCTCGATTCGTACCGGTGAAGTCAAGCTCGCCTCGGGTCGGACCACAGACTTCTATATTGATGGGCGCCTGGTAACGCTGAGTCCACGTGGACTCAAGCTGGTCGCCGAGCTCGCGTTCCATCGGCTTCGCGGGCGTTGCACCGCGGTCGGTGGCCCGACTTCGGGCGCGGACCCCATCGTGGCCGCCATCGGGCTCGAGGCCTTGGCCCACGGCGTCGAACTCAAGACGTTCTTCACCCGGGGACAGGCGAAGCAGCACGGCATGCAGCGGCGCCTCGAAGGGCCGCCGCTGAGCGCCGCCGACCGGGTGGTTCTCGTCGACGACGTCGCCACGAGCGGAGGGTCTCTGATCAAGGCGGCGGAAGCCGTTCGCGAAGAGACGGGCGCTACGGTCGCAGAGGCGCTGGTCATCGTCGATCGTGAAGAGGGCGCCGGGGAGGCCTTGGCCGCGGCCGGCCTCCAGCTGCTCGCGTTGTTCGCTCGCCACGAGTTGGTGCGTAGCTCAGTCTAAGCGCCGGGTCACCGGCGCGAGCGGATAGACCTTCAGCGCAAGCAACTAAGCTTTGCCGTTGAACCAGTCAGAGGCGCCGGGCCATTGACGCCCAAGAATTCCGACGATGAGTCAGTCACCCATTAGATTCTCTCGCGCTGAGCGCATGGCTGCGTCACGCTTCCGCGTTGGATTGGTTGTGATTGAAGGTGAGCAGGCGAGCGGTTGTGACGATAGTGGGCGGTATCATGCTGGCCTGGGTGGTGCCATTGGCCTTGTCAAGAGGCTGTCACTATCTATTTCTTTCGGTGGGCGTAAGGAAGTGGCAATCGGAGACAAGCATTCTTGGGAACGAGGTGGTAGCGCGCCTGCGGGAAGTCAGGGAGAGAACGGGGAGGTTCCCTGATAGCCTCGAGGGTCTGGTGGAAGACCTGCCGGCCCCGAGGAGTTTCGACGGGCGCCATGAACAACCATGGCTCTATGATAACATGCGCCACGCCGTCTATCTGTACACACATGGAAAACTGGGATTCACGGGCGCGGACGTTCTTGTGTTCTTTCTCTATTTGGATGGCCAGCGTCCACAGAAGGACTTTCGAGAGGCAGGGGGCTGGTACTACATTGTATGCGGAAGCGGCGGGTTCTTGAGGGACCTCCGCAGCTTTCCGCGCGAGAAACAGTGACAGTGGCGCGGCAAAGCTCTAACAAGCCAACGCTTACGTCATCGAACCCGACGGTGCCAAACGGGATGAACCGCAACCGCGGTCGCCCGCCACTTGTGTGAGCTGAGCTCGAGTTGCTCATCGCATCTGACGCGGGAGGAACCCGGCGTTCCGTGCCGGTCTGAGCACGAAGGTGCTTCGCGGGCCTCCACCTCAAAGAGGCTCAGGTCCTCGAGTCCCAAAGTTCACCATTCACCCGACCCAGAGGTGAGGGATCAGGCGGCAGCACCGTCCCTTCCGACGCGCACCCCGAGCAAGACTCGGTATTCGTGGACGTGGGTATCTTCGCGAAGACAAGAGGGAAGGTGAAGAGAACAACGAGCTGTGGGGCGCATGGTTGGACACGAAGCCTATCACGAGTCTAGATGGAGGAGAACGCATTCGCGTGGACTTGCAGCTCGTCAGCTGCGTCGACAAGAATAAGAACGACTTGCGCCTCTATTTCCACGTCGAGATCGACGCGAGTAGCATTTGGCGGCCAACCGCGGAAGATGACGACTACTTCAGGGATGTCGAGAAGGCCGGGTCGAGCAGCAAGAGCCGGGTGTTCGTGGATCCGAGTGCGGTCGACATGACGGGCGAACCGTTGCACGTGGTCAACATCACCTGGGCACGTCCGAACAAGTAGCGGCGCGTTATGACGCGCCAGTCGCTCAGCGAACTATCAGCCGGTGGCCGGCCACATCCACTGCCCGTCGTCGATGCCGCCCCGCGAGGCGTCATGGGGGCTCGCTACTCGTCGTCCAGGTGCAGGTCCGGTTCCATGCTGCCGTGCAGCACGCGTTGGATCAGAACCTCGTCGGTCGTGACGGTGTAGAAGGCGACGTGACGACGGATGAGGCGCGACCAGTAGCCAGGCCGAACCTGGTCGCGGCGCCGGCCGCGCTCCGGCTCTGCTCCGCACTCATGCAGGCCGGCGTCGAGTTCATCGAGGTAGCGATCGGCACTGTGCCTCGTTCCCAGGTTTTGAAGCTGTAGACCCAGACTTCGCGAAGGTCTGCTTCGGCGCGCTCGCTGACGACAAGCCGACTTGTCACGAGGGCGTCAGGCCAGCTTCCTCGCGCGCTTGCCTCTTGATCTTCTCCATGTTGAGCGGACCGGCGACGCCGCTTTGCTCTCCCTCGCTCAGCGCGTGGCGGAGGGCTTGCAGCGTGGTCTCGCGCTCTTCGAGGAGCTGCAGGCCCGAGCGGATCACGTCGGTCGCGTTCCGGTAGCGCCCGGCCTCGACCTGGGACGCCACGAAGGCGTCGACGAAGTGGTCGCCGAGGATGAAGGACGTGTTCTTGGGCATGGAGGGTCTCCTTGTGTTGCCTCTGACGAGAGTCCCAGATTATGGTATTTCGGTCAAGCGACCGGAGGTCTCAAGCCACGGAACGACACTGCTATACTGATTTTCCACGAAATGGAGGTTCCATGGCTGAACGCATCATCGTCAACGACCGTGGCGTGGTCACGATCCCCGCCGCCCTGCGCAGAGCCTTCGGCCTGAAGGCCGGCGGAGAGCTCATGGTGTCACCGGTCACTCAAAATCGGCCACTAGCGGTCACTTCAAAACCAGCCACTTTCGAGCCTTTGCGCCCATGAGAAAGATCACGTCCCAGAAAAGGGCGCGATCAGGAGGCAAACAGGCTCGAGATGGCAGACATCAGTTCAATCGAAGCGTTGCTCGCGCGCGGTTGTGCCGATCGTAAGATCGCCCGAGAGGTGTTGACAGATGAATGAGACCGAGAAGGAGCTCGGTGCGGTCGCGATGATGCGCGTGGCTCGCGAGGAGAACTCCGCCGAGATCGAGGGCTTGACCCCGATGGAAGAGCTGAAATGGCTCGCCTCGCCGGAGATCGAAAATCCGCTCCTGAAGCGTCTTCGCGGTCGTGCTGCCCAACAATTCGACGCGGCGGCCCTGCCTGCGGCGGACCGCCGATCGACAAAGGGTTAAGGCGGCGTCGAATGGAAGGGATGCTGCGCCAAGCGATGCTCGAAGACATTCCTGGCATGCACCGCGTTCGCTTGTCCGTTCGCGAGAACCCGCTCACGTCGAGCGCCATCCGCGAAGAGCACTACGTCCCCGAGATCACGGTCACCGGTCGCGGATGGGTCATCACCGAGGCCAAGGTTGTCGTTGCCTTCGCTGTCGGGAACAGAGACACCAAGAACATCTGGGCGTTGTTTGTTCACCCACAGCACGAAGGCAAGGGCTACGGTCGCAGGTTGCATGCTGCAATGGTCGAGTGGCTGTTCTCGCAGGGAGTGCAGTGCATTTGGTTGAGCACAGACCCTGGCACAAGGGCTCAGCGCTTCTACGAGGCCGCCGGCTGGAGCTTCCGCCGTATCCTGCCAGACGGCGAGCACTACTATGAGCTGCCGTGCCCCACGGTCTGACCCGGCGTTGCACTCGACCCGCGCGAGCCCGCTTCGCAGCCAGAAGCTTCGTAGTTGAGGAAGGTCCGGAGCTTACCGCACATTCCTCCCTGACACTTCGCTGAGGAAGGAGGGGTAGACGCTCAGGGAGCCGTCGCGCAGCCTTTGCCACCGCGGCCGGTCCGACTCTCCTCGATGACCGGTGGGAAAAGCCCGGGATTCGCCGCGAAAATCCTCGCCGACGGTGTATTGACACCCCCCCGGTCGTTTCTACAATGCCCGATCACTGAGGTGCTGAGTTCCTTTTCAGCCACGGTCTTTTCAGCCACGGTCCGGGCGGGTGTAGCTCAGTGGTAGAGCACGACGTTGCCAACGTCGTTGTCGTGGGTTCAAGTCCCATCACCCGCTCCACTTTTGCCTTATCCTCAGCAACTCCCTCAGCAATGCTTCGCTGCCTCGCTTCGACTTCTTCGCTCTTGTTTCGGCCAGGGTTCAGCCAGCGCGGTCGAGCGCGTGGACTCGTGCGGTCCCGCGGTCGCCGCGCCGCCCGGGTTTCGTCCGTGTTTCAGGACGCCATCTCAAGCCGCCGGGACCCCAGCGCCGCGGCCCACTTGCGAACGGGCCCGTCGCCGACGGTGCCCGACGTGCCAGGCGCGATGGGTCACCCACAAGGCGACCGCCAAGGCGGGTAACAGCACCCCCAGCTCGAAGTCCGACCGGGCGAGCCACCCTCCGCGGACCGCCGCGGCCGATGCCACCCCGAACAATGGGCCGACCGTGTAGCCGACGCCAATGAGCAGTTCGTGGGTACCGCCGGCGGCGACTTCCGACTGGCCGACCTCCATCGCGTAGTAGATCGCTCCTTGATACACCGCCGACATGCCGCAGCCGAAGGCCGCTAGGCCGGCCAAGTGCAGACAAACACCCCACGCGCCCGAGGCCGCCCACGACGCGCCAATCGCCAGTGCGAACCCACCGAGGAGGAGCACGCTGCCCGCCAGCGGGAACGACCAGCGCCCGTGCCAACCGTGCCACCGCGTCAGGACCACGAAGCCGAGGGTGCGGGGCAACAGCAGCGCAACCGCAAACAATGCAGCATGGAGGTGGCGGTCGATGGCGAGACGTTCCATGGCGTTTGGCACGAACGGGCTCAGGGCGGTGTAGAGCAGGTAGCCAGTCGGGAGCAGTAGCCGGAATGCGTTCAGGAAGTGAGCGAACTCCGGGGCGTGTGGGTGCGGCTCATCGACGTGCGGGAGCGGGTCGCGCGGTAAGCCGAGCAGCGCGAGCGCGCTTAGGGCTTGCACGACGCCGAGGCACAGTAAAGTGGCGGCCGGGTGCGACTCGCAATAGGGCGTGATCGCGACGTACGAGACCACCAGTGCGCCGGCCCAGACCGTGTTCCATGTGCCGATCGCACTGCGCAGACGTTCCCCGCCACGACCGCCGCTGACGTAGCTTTCGATGATCGGCCACAGGATCCCAGCCAGCGGACTGTAGATCAAAGCGAGCGGCCAAACGGCCCATGGGCCACACACGCTGGGGAGCGCGCACAGGGAGCCCATTGCAAGCAGCTGCCATGCCAAGAGGGCGCGAGTCGAGGCGTACGCGCGAAGGCGCGCCACGATTCGCCCGGCGGTGCACGCACCGACGACGTAGGTCAGGCCGATGCAGCCTGCGAGCCCGTAGTTCTCGAGGGCAGAGAAGTCGTAGCCCTGGCGCGTGATGAAAGCGATGCCACTGGTGACGATGCCACTGACCGCGCTGTTCAGGGCCGTGAGTGCGAGGAGGGAGGGCCGGAATCTGCGGCCGGCGGGTGACGTCGGCTCGCTCAAGCGGGGTGTCCAGCGGCGGTGTTGCGGCGCCGATGCGCAGGGCGCGTCCAGACGGACCGCTCGATCGCCCTATCCCCAGGCAGAATGACCCCGCCCCCAGGCAGAATGACCCCGTCCTCAGGCAGAGTGAGATGACAACTGCTCCTGCTCATGCGGCCATCCTACTGCCCGACTCAAGCGAAAGTCGAAGCGTCGGCGCGTCCCTGGTAGGGGCCCCTCCCACGGCTCCTGCCCGACCGTGGCTCGCTCTCGTTTCCCAGTCCAGGGATGGCCCGAGGGATCTCAGCGATGGGTCGCCCGCTGCCGGACAAGTGCCCCGTATCCGGTCGGGCCCCGGCCCGGAGCCCACCCGGTCCGCACGTCACAAGTGCTTTTCGTGCTGCAGTTTTCAGCGAGTTTTCAGCAGCCGCGCCAGTTTGACACCGATACTTGCGTAGGCTACATTCCGCCAGTTGGCGCTGAGAGTCATGGCTCCGAGGGAGTTTAGTAATGAGCGAACACCAAGAGATTCTCGTCGAGGTCACCGAGGAAGGCCCCTGCAAGAAGCGGCTCCGTGCCGAGCTGCCTGCGGCCGCGGTCAGCAAGGAGATCGACGACAACTACGCCGAGCTCGCCAAGAGCATTCAGATTCCGGGTTTCCGAAAGGGTAGGGTGCCGCGGAGCCTGCTCGAGCGACGGTACGCCGAGAAGATCGAGAAAGAAGTGCGACACGATCTGCTCCAGACCTCGTTCGACAAGGAGATCGAGAAACTCGACCTTCGAACTCTCGGCGAGCCCAAGTTCGACAACGTTCAGTTCGAAGTCGGCCAGCCGTTCCGATTCGAGGCAGTCTTCGAGGTGCACCCGCAGTTTCAACTTCCGGTTTACAAGGGCCTACCCGTCGAGGCACGCCCGGTCGAAGTGGCTGCCGAGGACATCGAGCGGGAGCTCGAGTCGCTGCGACGAGAGTTCGCCGACATCCAGCCCGTCGAGTTCGGCCACCAGGCGGACGACGACGTGACCACGGTAGACCTTCGGCTGCTCGATGGCGATCAAGAGGTGCTGACCCGAGACCAGGTCTATATGAAGATCGGGGTCGACCGCGTCGATAACATGGTCGTGGACGGCCTCTCCGATGGTCTGAGGGGCGCGACCCAGGATAGCGAGCTGCGCTTCACGGTCCAGGTTCCGGACGACTTCCCGCGATCGGAGCTGCGAGGCCGTAGCCTGCAGATGGCCCTCGTCGTTCGATCCATCAGTCGGAGCATTCTCCCCGCAGTCGACGATGACCTCGCGCGGAAGTGCGACACCGCCTCGTTGGACGAGCTGCGAAGCGACATCCGGTCGTCGTTGGAGACTCGGCGTCGCATCAACGAGGAGCACCGGCAGGAGGAGGAGCTAATGGCTCGCCTCGTGTCCGAACTCCAGACCGAGCTCCCTGCGTCTGTGGTAGAGGCCCGCTTGCAAGAGATCGACCTGTACGAACGTTTGCGTCTCGCTCGTCTCGGCACCTCACGCGAGGATGCTGAGAAGGAGATGGCGAACCATGAAGCGGAACGTCGGAAGCAGGCCGAGGACGACGCCAAACAGATCTTCCTCATCGACCGGATAGCCGAAGAAGAGAGGATCTTTGTCACCGAGGACGAGATGAGCACGCGCATCCAGATGATTGCCGCGACACAGAATCGCAATCCGGTCGAAGTGCTCGAGGAGTTCCAAGGTCACAACCGTTTGGCGGCGCTCCGTGATAGTCTCCTGCGGGACAAGGTCGGGGCCTTCGTCCGGCGCAAAGCCCAGGTTGTCGGGTCCGCAAGTCCGTCCGCCACGGCGCCCGTTGTCGATGCTCCGGCGTCGCCAACCGAGGGGTCGGCCGAGTAACGCGCCTCGACTCCGTGGCGCTTCCTCGGATGCGATGGTTGATGTTGGAACGTTGCCCGACGGGTGGGGACCGGTTTGGCCGGTGCAGCTCGGTCGTTGGGAATCGAGGACCGTTGAGGGGATAGAAACTCTGGCTCAGTCGCATTGAACTTGATCGGGCCATTCGCACGATCAAGAGGTTGGCTCGATCGTAGAGGGCCGACGATCTCCGGAGTGCACAGGCTTCTGAGACAGGACATTCGGGGCACCCGAGTGATTGGGCGGCGATCATTGCGTCGACGCGACCCCGGGGCTAGCTCCAATGGTGAAGGAGTAACGAATGCAGGGTAATCTGGTCCCTTTCGTCATTGAGAAGACCGGGCGCGGCGAGCGTTCCTACGACATCTTCTCGCGACTGCTCAAGGACCGCATCATTTTCATTGGCGACGGGATCCACGACCACACAGCGAATCTGGTGATCGCGCAGATCTTGTTCCTGGTCTCCGACAACCGGAACCAAGACATCAACATCTACATCAACTCGCCAGGTGGTTCGGTAACCGCCGGGCTCGCCATCTACGACACGATGCAGTTCGTGCAGTGCGACATCGCAACTTTCTGCATGGGGCAGGCGTCTTCGATGGGTGCGGTGTTGTTGGCCGCCGGCACCAAGGGCAAGCGTCATGCCTTGCCGAATTCACGCATCATGATTCACCAACCGTGGGGTGGCGCGCAGGGGACCGCGGTCGATATCGAGATCCAGGCCCGAGAGATTCTTCGGAACAAGGACAGCCTGTGTCGGATCCTGTCCAAGCACACCGGCAAAGCTGCCCAGCAGATCGAAGATGACTCTCACTGGGACTTGTTCATGTCCGCTGCCGAGGCGAAGACCTACGGCCTGGTCGATGAGGTGATCGAGACTCTGAAAGTGGCGGAGCCCTCGAAGGAGTAGCGTGTCGAAGACAACGAGAGGGGGCAGGACGCAGCGCCTCGAGCGATGTGTGTTCTGCGGCAAGAGCGCTCATGACGTGGACCGTCTCATCGCCGGACCACCGGGCATCTACATCTGCAACGAGTGCGTCGAACTCTGTCACTCGATCGTCTCCGAAGACGAGTCGCGTCAGGCTCGACGCCGGCGGTCTTCGTTCGCGAGCCACACGGAGATTCCCGCTCCTCGCAAGATCTTCGAGGAACTGAATCGCTACGTCATCGGGCAGGAGCGCGCGAAGCGCGTCCTGTCGGTGGCGGTGCACTTGCACTACCGTCGGTTGTTCTTGCTCGATCAAGTCGACCGGGAGCGGGTCGAGGTCGAGAAGTCCAACATCCTCATGATCGGCCCCACGGGTTCAGGGAAGACCCTCCTGGCTCGTACTCTCGCGCGGTTCCTCGATGTCCCGTTCGCAATTGGCGACGCAACGACGCTCACCGAAGCGGGCTATGTCGGGGAAGACGTCGAGAACCTCTTGCTCAAGCTGCTCATGGCAGCGGACTTCGACATTCAGCGCGCCGAAGAGGGCATTATCTTCATCGACGAGATCGACAAGATCGGCAAGGCCACCCAGAACGTCTCGATCACGCGCGACGTGTCGGGCGAGGGTGTTCAACAGGCGCTCCTCAAGATGTTGGAGGGGACGGTCGCCAACATTCCGCCACAGGGCGGGCGCAAGCACCCCGAGCAACAGTTCATTCAGATGAACACGTCGAACATCCTGTTCATTTGCGGTGGGGCATTCAATGGCCTGGAAGACATCGTGGCCGACCGCGTCGGCTCGAAGCGCCTCGGCTTCAAGGGGTTGGATGACGAACAGGATGTGCTCTCGATCGATCCGCACGATCCGATGACCCGCGGCAAGTTGCTGTCACACGTCGAAGTCGAGGATCTGCTCCAGTTTGGCATGATCCCCGAGTTCGTCGGGAGGCTTCCCGTGGTCTCCACCCTGAGCCCCCTCACCCAAGAAGACATGATCCGCGTGCTCACCGAGCCCAAGGACGCGATCGTCCGGCAGTTCCAGGAGTACTTCCGGATGGACGGCGCCTCCCTCCAATTCACGCCTGAAGCTCTCGTCGAGATCGCGACGCGGGCCCTGCGCCGAGGCACCGGAGCCCGCGGCCTTCGATCCATCGTCGAGGACTTGCTGCGCGACCTCGTGTTCGACCTACCCGAACAGAAGGACGTCAAAGAGTACGTGGTCACCGCCGACCACGTGCGAAGCCTGGATCGCGGGGTTCCCAAGCTGCCCAGCTCATCGACCGCCCCGGACGCCGCGAAGCCCCGACTCGCCGCGAAACCGCGCCGCCGCAACACGGCCTGACCTGCCACCCCCTCCGCCTGGATTTCGGGGGGGAAGCGCGCCCTGGCGGACAGCCCGAAGCTGCGTTCCAGGGAGGCTCCGGGGCACCTCGCGGGTCCGATCTCCCTTGATTCAGGGGGCTCGGCTCAGTACTCTCCCCGGCTTCATCGTAGCGGAGGAGTACCCGCGAAGAGGCCCGAGCCCGAGTGTCGGCTCCCGGCTGGCCCGATCCCATGCCACGGCGTCCTTGACGGAACTGGCCGAGGTCGCGGGGGACGGCGCGCTGGCGACCCGGCTTCTGGCGAGGTGCCAGGCGCAAATCACACGTTCCGGGAGTGCGGTGCGATCCATTCGTCCGCGCGCCAAACACGGAGGCGAACATGAAGGCCGACATCCACCCGAAGTATCAAGAAGTCAACGTCTCCTGTGCGTGTGGGAACCGCTTCACGACGCGCGCTACGGTCGCCGAGCTGTCCCTCGACATCTGTAACGTCTGTCACCCGTTTTATACGGGGCGGCAGAAGTTCGTCGACACCGCGGGCCGCGTCGAGAAGTTCCAGCAGCGTTTCGCGTGGAAGGACGAGAGCTCGACGGAAGTTCTCGGGAAGCTCGCCCAGAACCGAGACGACGAGCGCAAGCGCATTCAGGCCGAGGAAGAAGCGTCTCGCGAGGAAGTGAAGCGGCGCAAGAAGCAGAACGAAGAACGCCGCAAGCAGATCCTCGAGCAGAAGCGCGTCGAGGCCGAGAAGGCCGCCGAGAACGCCGCGGCGCAAGCCATCATCGATGCGGAGAATCAGGCCAAGGCCGCCGCTGCCGCCGAAGTCTCGGCTGCGCGGGCCGCTGAGCAGGCGTCGGCCCAGGCCGCCGAGAAGGAGCGTCTCGCAAAGGAGAACGCCCCGGTTCCCCTGAAGGTGCGCCCAGGCGGCCCCGTTGCGGCGCGCCCCAAGAAGTCCGAGGACGAGGCGAGCGGCTAGCGCGACGACGTCGGTTGCCTGCCCAGCATTTGCTGGCAGGCGCGCGGGCGAGCGGCGCGGAACGACCGGCGCTCGGCCTGTCTTCACGGGCTCCGGATTCACGGCCCAGAGTGGCTTCTTCGTGCGCGCTCGCTTTCCTGCGGGAATGAGCGCAGTCGGCAGCCGTGCGCGACGGGCCCGGTCCGAGAGAACGGACCGAGCGCCGCTCCGATGAGTTCGGCGATGAGTCCGGCGAGCGAACGTCACGGTTGAGACTCGCCGTCCGTCATTGGCCCCTGCCCGTCCTTCGATTCGAGGTCGTGCCACGGCCTTCGACGCCAACGGTCCAGGGAGAACCAGCGCAGGGAGAACCCCATTGTCCGAAGCGATCGAGCAGAAGTTCCTGGAAGAGCCGATTCAAGGGGGGCTTCGCACCCGCTTGGACGCCCTGTCGGCGCGATTCGACGAACTCGAGGCGTTGATCGCGAATCCCGACGCCCAGAAAGATCGCGCGCGGTTCCAGGAGTTCTTGAAAGAGCGAGGGGCCTCGGAGGCCCAGGTGCAGGCCTACCGCCGGTACTTGAAGGCCGCAGCCGCCTTCGAAGAAGCCCAACAGCTGGTAGCGGACGGCGATCCCGACTTGCGTGAGCTGGCCGAGGCCGAGCTTCCTCAGCTCGAGCGCCAGTGCGCCGACTTTGCCCGCGAGATCCGCGAGAGCCTACTCGACCAGGACGTCGGCGGGTCGAACGACATCATTGTCGAGATTCGCGCCGGGACGGGCGGGGACGAAGCGGCCTTGTTCGCGGCCGACATCTTCCGCATGTACAGCTTGTACGCCGAGCGTCACCGCTGGAAGCAGGAAGTGCTCGAGGTGAGCGAGACCGCGCTCAACGGGTACAACAAGATCGTGTTCTCGTTGCGCGGCAAGGATGCGTTCCTCAAGCTCCGTTTCGAGAGCGGCGGTCATCGAGTGCAGCGCGTTCCGGCCACCGAGACTCAAGGGCGCATTCACACTTCGGCAGTGACGGTTGCGGTGCTCGAAGAGGCCGAGGAGACGGAGATCGAGATTCTCGACAAGGACTTGCGCATCGATACCTTCTGCGCGTCGGGCCCGGGCGGGCAGAAGGTGAACAAGACGTCCAGCGCGGTTCGCATCACTCACATCCCGACCAACATCGTCGTTTCCATTCAAGACGAGAAGTCGCAGCACAAGAACAAGGCCAAGGCGTTGCGGGTTCTTCGGACTCGAATCAAGGACATTCAGGACGAAGAGCGCCACCAGAAGGAAGGCGCGCTGCGGCGCAGCCTGATCGGATCGGGCGACCGCAGCGACCGAGTCCGCACCTACAACTTCCCGCAGAACCGCATCACGGACCATCGCATCAACTTCAGCGTGCACTCGCTCGAACGCTTCATGTTGGGCGACATCGACGAGATGATCGACCGGCTCGTCGCGCACGATCGCGAGGAGCGCGTCAAGTCTCTGTAGTCCGCCCGCCCACGGACCAGCGCCCGGTCAGCAACGCGAGGCGCGCCCGGGGGAGGATTCCTGTGCCCACCGTCAGCGAGCTTCTTCGAGTGGGTCGGCGGGCACTGGCGGCTCACGGGCTCGAGGCCCCTCACGTCGACGTCGAGTTCCTGCTCGCCCGACTGCTCGGAGTCACGGTCTCGGACTTGCGGCTCCGGGGGCACGCGCCGGTGCCCGACCCCGTGGTTGCCCGCTTCGACGATCTCGTCGCGGATCGCGCGCGGGGTCGACCGCTGGCCTACATCCTCGGAGAATGGGAATTCTACGGGCTCAAGCTCTCGGTCGATTCGAGCGTGCTCGTTCCCCGTCCCGAGACCGAGTTGCTCGTCGATTGGGTTCGCGCCCTGTTTCAGCCGGACGTGCCGGTCCGCATCGCCGATGTGGGCACCGGCAGCGGCTGCATCGCGGTTGCCCTGGCCCATCACCTCCCGCGGGCGGAAGTCCACGCCACGGACGTTTCGGACGACGCCCTCACCGTTGCCCGGGCGAACGCTGCCCGACACGACCTCACTCACCGCATCGAGTTCCACCGAGGCGATCTGCTGAGCCCGTTGAAGGGTCGCTTCGATTGCATCGTCAGCAATCCGCCCTACGTGGCCCCGAACGATCCGCGGCTCGACGCGAACGTCCGAGACTTCGAGCCAGCGCTTGCCCTATACGATCACCACGACGGCGACGGTCTCGGGTTCTACCGCCGCTTCGCCCGCGAGTTCGAGCCGTATCTCGCGGACGGCGGATTCCTGCTTCTGGAAGTCGGCGAACAAGATGCCCAGAGCGTGATCGAATTCTTCGTCGCGCACGGTTGTCACGGACGATCGCGACGCGATCTCGCCGGCATCGAACGCGCCGTCCTGGTCGAGCGGCGTCGCCATCACGAGTCCTCGCCAGGGCGCAGCTTAGGAGTCGCCCAAGAATAACTTCGACATCTTGCCGTCGATTTGGGTCAGACTCGGCCGATCCGGAAAGCTCGGAACCGGAGGCGTAGCCTTAGTTCCGGTGAGGATTTCGAGGTTTTCGGATCGGTCGAAGATGGCCCGGAGCGACGAGCAAGAGGGTGAAGTTATTCTTGGGCGACTCCTAAGGAGTCGGCCCCGAACGTTACATCTGAGACAGCATGACCGCGATCGCGGCGACCAGCATGATCAGGAGGAAGACCGCTGTCATTGCGAGTAGGGATACGCCGACGACCCTCCAGAAGGTACGCTGGCTCTTCAGCGTCGAGAGCATGTTGTGGTGCGACGGCTCACGGGTCAGCTTGCGGATGCGGCCCGCGTATCGATAAAGCAGGATTCCGGGGACCATGTAGACTGCGCCGAGGAGCAGATACACGACTCCGAAGAGGAGCGGAGGCATCCCGCCGAAGGGGTCTGGGGTGTTGACGTCAGGCGCCTCGAATGCCTCCGGAGCAACGAGCGCGACCAGAATCATACCGACTCCGAGAAGCGCCGAGAGTACCCCTGCCAGAAGGCTCAGCGTGGCGCACACCAGCGTCCAGGGTCGGGTCTGGGCAAGCACCTCCACCAGGTCGTCCGAAGCGTTTTCTTCTTGGCTGGGGGGAGCGGCACTCCACTCCGACTCACTGCTCTGGTAGGGATTCTCCAAAGTCCGGCGTCCTTCCGTGGGTGCTCTCGAGGCGCTTGGCGGGTTTAGGTCCCGAATCCATCGCGGTACGCGCTCGCGTGGGGGCTCGTAAGCGTCCCCCGGACAATCGTAACCGCTCGTCCGACCAAGTGAACTCGGTCACCCCGTGCGCGGACGCGGACTCGGCCGCCACGCCGCGATGCCTGAAATCCGGTTAGCTCGCTGCGGCCCAGTTGGCTGGACCAGTACGGAGCGAGCGCGCAGTGCGCGGAGCCCGTGACGGGGTCCTCGTCGACCCCGACCGACGGCGCGAAGTAACGAGAGACGAAGTCGTAGTCGGCCGTTTCGGACGCGGCGGTGACGATCACGCCGCCCCCGTGTGCTCGCGCGAGTCGTCGGAAGTCAGGGTCGCAGCGGCGAACCGCGACCTCGGACTCGAGTACGACCATATATTTCGGCACACCGGTGGTCACCGTGACGCGAGCCACGGCGCTGGGCGATCCCAGGGCCGTCGCAACTTCGGCCGGGAGGGTGCAGGGTTCGCTGCGAATGGCCGGGAAGTCAAGCGCGGTTGCGTGTTCCTCGAGATGCGCGAGCAGTTCACCGGAGAGGGTTTCGAAGACGACGACGGATCCCGTTGCCGCCCGCCCGGTCTCCTTCAGGAAGTGGGCCGTTGCCAACGTCGCATGTCCGCAAAGGTGCGCTTCGCGCCGCGGCGTGAACCACCGAAGGGAGTAGCGATCGGCAGCCGTGCTGCGTTGAACGAAGGCAGTCTCCGATAGGTTCATCTCGGCGGCGACTTGCTGCATCCACGCCTCGGGCAGAGCTTGGTCCAAGTAGCAGACCGCGGCTGGGTTGCCCTGAAACGGGGCCTCGGCGAAGGCGTCTATGTGCCATAGCTCGGGTCCGCTCAAGGTTCGTCCTTCTGCTGTAGCCTCGCGGTCGATCCTCCCGCGGCCTCGTCGAAACGCTTCCGCTTCGCTCGGCGAACCCGGGGCAGTCTGGGCCAGGCCGCTCGCAGCCGAAGCCCGGACTGCCGCTCGAATCCGGGGCTAGGCGCCGCTCCCCATCGCGCGTAGCTTCTCGACATCGAGTTCCTCGATCTTCTGGATCTGCTCATCGAGTTTCTTCTCGAAGTCGTCCTTCTGCACCTTGATCCTCTTGCGCTGCATCTCGCGGACGGCCGCCGTCTCCATCTGCGAGCGGTACGACGAGATCACGCTGTCGAGATCGACGCGCATCAGGACGTATTCGGTGTTGTCCGCCGGGTCGCGCCAGCTATCGACTTGCTTCGAACCCACCAACGCTTCGTTTACGACCTGGCTCGAGATCTGCTCGAAGTACTCGACCGAGGACGCACCCTCCATGTTGTAGAAGTCGCGGTTCGTGTTCATGTAGTCTTGGACCAGGCCGCGCACTTGGGTCTGGATGCTGCTCGCCAGCTCCTGGCGCGCCCGGGCGATGGCCGATGCCTTCCGGGCCGCGGGGTTGGGGTTCTGCGCCGCCACTCCCACGGCGAAGATCGCCTTCTCTCCATCGACTTCTTGCGGCCCGTTCGGACGGTCGATCCACCCCGGGCCACCGGACGTCACCGGCGTCGTGGCCTCGGGTGTTCCCGAACAGCCGGCGACAACGATCGAACCTAGGGCGACGAGCGAAGCGAGCATGGTTCTTGAAATCACGGCTTGGGTCCCTTCTCGGTTGAGTTTTGCGTCGACACGCCGTGCGCCAGCAGGCACCCGGCGGCCGCGTCACTGTACTCCGGCACTCGCCTCGGTACGAGTCGAGAGGGCGCGATATTCGGCGCCCATCGCTCGAGCCCGATCGACCCCGCCAGCGGCGACTCGGGATCCCGAGGGGGACACCGAGCTGCTACTCGGTGAACAGGGCCCGCAGACGGCGATCCAGCTCGGTGGCCACGAGATCACCGAGCCGGGCGAGCGCCTGGATGCCGGCCTGCTCTTGAGAGTTCACGTCGGCGCCCTTGACCGTGCCATTCGGCTCGATGCGGATCGACAGCAGGGTGGTGCCCGATTCGACGTCGATGAACTGGACGTTTGCCTCCGCGTAGCTGAAGTAGAAGGTCTGGCGAGGGCGGGGGATGGCTCGCGCGTTTCCTCGGACGACGTACTTGGGACCATCGGCGGTGAGCGCACCGTTCGCTTCCTCGACCAACCGTGCGCCGCGTCGGGTCATCACTTCGGCCACCCGGCTCCCGACCACGCTTGGGTCCGATGGGGAGCCCGTGTTCGTCTCCGAGAAGGTCATGGCGACGCGCGCCCCGCTCAGGGTCGGCAAGCGAAACCGGATCTCCGCACGAGGCACCAATCCCGGTGGGAACGCGGGCGCCACCGTCTCGAAGTCGAGCCGCGCCTCGACGCGTGGCGCAACCAAGCCAGCGGTCGGGATGCGTGCGACGGTGCATTCGGCGGTGCCGGCAGCATCCGTGACACTCGATCCATCCAGTCCTTCGACGATGCCCGACGGCGGAAACGAGAAGCGTACCGGGAACCCACTCAGCGGCCCGTGCGAAGCGGTCGCGGCCCGGACGACAATCGGTTGCGGCAAGGCCCCGCCTGGCAATCCGTCCTGGTCGTTGCCCGAAGTGACCGTGAACTCGATCGCCCCGCGAATGGCTGTGACTTCGGCGAAGGTCGACGTCGCGGCTTCCAGTAGTTCCTGTCGAGCGGCGGCCATCGCCGGGCTCTCCTGATCGACCACCGCCGCGAGTTGCGCCAACTCCCCCAGTCGCTCGGTCGACTCTTGGTACACCCCGAGGAGCGCGAGCAACTGCGTCGTCACGTCGTTGGCCGCACTCGCGGCCTCTCGCCCGGCGCGGATTCGACTCAGTCCGCCTTGCAGTCTCGCGAGCAACTGTCCCGCATACTTCGGTTTCGAGAGCACGACCTTTACCCACACGTAGCCGGTCTCGGGGTCCGGCCATGAACGCACGAGCTCGGCGCCCTGGAACTCGACATCCGTCGTGGACTCGATACGCTCGCTCACCATCTCGGTATTGGTGTGCGTGTCGTTGCGCGTGATCGTTCGCAGGTAGGTCTGGAGAACGGAGCGGATCTCGGTGCGCAGGGTGCGAGCGATCTCCGCCCGCGCCTGTTCCTCGGCAGCCCGTCGGGCGCTCTCGCCGCCTGCGCGTTCGTCCGCGGCACCCAGGCCGGTGAGGTAGCGCCCGCGCGGGAACTCCGGGTCTTCGGGGTGATGCGTGATCCAGCGAGGCGGAGGCTCCGCCGGCGTCGGACCCGGGTCGGCGGAATCGGGAGACGTCGTCCCGCACCCCGCACCGACGACGAGCAGCAGGAGAAGCCGAAGCCAGTTCGTAAACCTCACGCGGTAGGCCCTCCCCAATAGTCGGTTCGCCCATCGAGCGCATTCGCGGGCAACTGAGTCACCTCCAAGCCGCCACCGCCGCCGAGACGTCGTGGCTCCGGCGCACGCGCGGGAGACCGATCCTCCCGGCGGCGGTCGGGCGGACGGTGAAGAGTACCGCGACGCGGGCTCACCCAACAATGACTTCGTTGCTGCTCGCTCGGGGCGGGGTTCCCCCATCCGAGCCTTGCCGTTATCTTCCCCGGGCACGTGTTGGGCCGTCACTGAACGAGCGGCCGTGAAGTTGCTTGTCTGGAGCCCGAGTGCCGCCCTGCCGTGGAGGCGGCCACCCAGGAGCTGCATCCCAGAATAAGTCGGGCGCCGGCTCGTCTTCTGGGTACGAAAGAGAGGCCCAATGATTCGATTCGATGGACTGGGTTCTGGCGCTTTGGCATTGCTCGCCGTCATTGGCTTGGGTGGACTCGGCTGCGCCGGCAAGCAGCCGCGCCCGGACACGATCGACGGGGTCGAAGTCTTCGATCCGAGCGCAGCAGAAGTGGCCAAGCCGGAGTTTCGCCAGTCGAAGTTCAAAGTCTACTGGGTCTATCAGCCGCAAGTGCAGCGCCGCGACTTCAATGGCGTGTTCGATATCTTTCCCGACGAGGCGCGCTTGGTGAGTCGGTACTGGAGCCAGAAGTTCGTCGCGCTGACCCGCGAGAACTACTACGAGGACTTCTTCCAGGAGTTCTACGAGAACATGGCTTCTTTCGCCCAGACCTACGCCGCCGACACCCGTGAGAAAGAGAAGATCCTGGATCGACTCGAAAGGCACTTCCAGCTGTTCTGCGCCAACAAGGGTGTCGAGGACGAGTTCCTCGCGTTCCAGGCGAGGCAAGCCGCGATCCTCGGCGGTTGATTGACGCCGATGCCCGCAACCTCGGCCCGCCTCTTGGCCTGGCTATCGATCGCTTGTTTCCTCTTCCCCGCGTCGGGTTGCAAACTCCTCAACCCGCCGCTGGTGAGCGCTTTCGTCTACCCACTGCTGAAGCCGGCGACCAACTCACTCGAGCCTGGCGACTACCGGCGCATCGTGGACGAGTCAGCCCTCGAGGACCTGTCGATCGGCATCCTCCGTCCGCCGCGGGCCCCGGCCGCGTACGCGCTCGACGACCCACACGTCGACGAGAGCGTCATGCTCCGCGACTACCTCGTCGGCACCAGACTCTTCCGGAGCGTGGAGATCGTCGACGATCCCGTGGCGGCCCGCTGCGACTTTGCCATCTCTTGCAGCGCCGACTCCATCCGGGAGACCACGCTCGACCCTTGGGTCTACGGCTTCAACTGGGCCTTGCTCGGTCTCGGATTCGTCCTCGGGATCCCGTATCAGGACACGCAAGCGACGTATCTGGTAGAAGCCGTGTTCTACGAAGTGCAGACCCCTGACGTCGAGTTGGCGGGGGCGAGCATCGTCTTCAACCACCGCCGGTGGTACGGGCACAATCTCTACTGGGACCCGGACGTCCATGGCGCGAAGAGCTTCGAACCGGTGTTCGCGCAGCTTCTCTACGACTTCCTGGTCGAGTCTGGGTGTGCCCGATGACGACTGGTCGTCGGGTTGGCGCCGCCCTCATCGTGTTGGCGATCTGCGGCTGTCGCACGCCTTCAGCGTACGAAGACGGCGTGCGGATCGTGCGCCAAGTAGACCAGCCGTCGGCGGACGAGGTGCTTCGCGCCCGGTCGCTCCTCGACGCCGCGATCTCGTCGGCGAAGAGTCGCCTCGATCAGAAGGCCGACGCCTCTTTCTCCGACGCCGTAGCCTACATCATTCCGCTGGCTCGCATCGCAAAGGCACGCTTGAACCGGCGCTTGCAGCAAGTCAGCGAGATGGAGTCCGAGTGTTGGGGCGCGATCCAAGATGCCGAACGTTACCTTGGCATCCACATTCGCGACCTGCAGGATACCGTCACGACCGAGGACGGCGATGAGGCGAACGCGGCACCCAGAGCCCCCGCCGCGGTCCATGCCGAACTGGGATCCTCGGTGTTCTTTCGTCGGGAGAAGATCCGCCGACACGTGTTCATTCTGCTCCTCGAGGTCTACCGCGAGGCGGGTGAGCGTAACCTAGCGGCTCTCCTGGAAGCGCAGATTGGGTTCAGCAACGCATACCTCCGGAGCCCGGTCGCGCAGGGTGAACAACGCTATATCCGTCAGATCGAGAACTCGGACTGGCGACGACGGTACGAGCTGGGCACTGCCGAAGTCCGCTACCACCTGGCGTACACGTTCGTCCTGGTGGCGCAAGCAGCCAGCGCAGCGGCGGATTCGGCGCGCGAGCAGTCGCTGAACGAAGTGGCGCTGCGGGATCCCAAGCAGCGCGCCTACGTGGAAGAGCAGAAGCGGCAGCTCGCGGAACAGCGGCGAAAGAACATGGAGGAGTTTCGCAAGACCCTCGACAAGTTGAGCGAGACGTATACGCAACAGACGAAGGGAATCGAGACCGGTCACAAGAACACGGTCGTGAGCGCTTTGGCCTCGAACTTCGAGCTGGTAGGTATCTCGGAAGAGGTCAAAAAGCTCGCCGAGTTTCGCGCGCTCCAGTCCCAGAAGCAAGCGTTTGACGAGTACGTGCTGAAGGAGGGCTTCGACGAGAATGCCGCCAACGCCTTGGTCGCACTACGCACCAGCCTGGATGAGTTGACGCGCGAGCTCCAGAAGCGTCGGGCCAACGAGCAACGAGAGGCAGCTCCACCACCATGACGACCGCTGCGCAGCGATCCGCGTTCACTTGCTGGTTCGTGCTGCCGTGCCTGGCGTTGCTCGGCGGTTGTGCCTCGGCGCCCTCGCGAGCGCCGGGATTGGGAGCACAGCTCGCTGACTCGGTCAACCGGTTCGTGGGCGATCTCGAGCAGCAGGGAGTACCGGCGCAGTCGCACTTCGCGGTGTTCATCCCGGACGGCAGCGTGGAGAAGCGTCACCTCGTTCGCTTCCGAGATGCGCTCCACGCCGCGGTACGAGAAGCGACGAGCAAGACCAGTCTCCACTTCGAGGCGTCGGCCGAGCGCGTGTTCTTGTTGTCCGAGGTGCCCGTCGATGGCTTGGATCGTGGAACGGTGCCGGGATCGACCCTCGCGAACGAGTTTCGCCGCGGAACCCACGAGGGTTGGGTGGCCTTCAACTCGTACTGGTCGCAGTTCAACCGCCTGGCAATTGGGGATCGGCGTTGGATCGACGCGCTGCCGGACTCGGTGCGAGGTGACTTGTCCAACCCGCTGAGGTTCGTCCTGCGGGTGGAGGTGAGCCCCGAAGCCAACCCGAGCGTAACCGAGTTCGTGCATCGATTGGGCCTCCAGTGGGTGGAGGTGGGAACCGAGCGGGTATGGCTCGCGCGGTCCTACTCCCTGACGCTGACGTACTCTCTGCCGTGAGCCCTGGCGTCGTCGGGCACGGTTTCTCGATGGTGCCACGAGGGGGCGCTGCCCTGCGGGAGTGGCGTGAGCGGGCGGGGTGCCGGTGGTATCTTCCCAGGCGGGCGGTGAACGCCCCTACGATGAGTGAGGTTTCATGCGTGGCTTTCTAGCTGGGAACTGGATTCTCCGTTGCCGGAGCAAGCTCTCGATGGGGCGAACGTGCGTTCTGTTCACGGGGCTGGTGGTGCTCGGGTGTGCGGGCACCGAGGAGCAACCCCGGGTCCCGGGTCCTCCCGGTGGCGAGCCGCCCACGCTCGAGGAGCGGATGGACGACCTGCTGGAACCCATTGCCGACGAGGTCGGCCGCGTCGCGGGAGCGAAGCGCGTTTCCGTCCAGGGTTTCTATGACGCTTACACGGACCGCGATCTTCGGCTGTCGGAGTTCCTGACGCCGCGATTGGTCCGGGCACTGGTCGCCGGTGGTGTTTCGTTGGTCGAGAGGCACGCTCTCGACCGGATCCTCGCCGAACAGAACCGACAGGGGTCAGACTTGTTCGACCCCGATACCCAGCGCACGATTGGCCGTCTCGCCGGCGCCGACTTGGTGCTGCTGTGTCCCGTGACGCGACCGGATGACGTGCGCTACCGGGTCGAGTGGAAGCTCGTCGATCTGACCCTGGGTGACGTGCTCGCTGCGGGGGAGTTCGACGTAGACCGCACCGAACTCCCGGTGCACCTCGGCGGAGTGTGATCGTCCCCGGTTCCGCCCACGAGCGGGACGCGAACCGCTGTCCGCGGCGTCAGGGCGCGCAGGAGCAGTCGATGGGCCGCGCGGGAGCAGTCGATGGAGCATGGGCTCCTGATACGCGGACGACGCCCAATCGCCCTGCATAGCATGCCCAGCCAGCTTCCGCGATCCAGCTCCCCCTCTTCTTCGCCGCCCTGCGCACCAACGCGGCGCATCCTCGAGGCCCACGTTCCCTCGCTCGCCCCCGGCGCGCCCTGGGAGCGCGGACAGCCTGTCCGCATCCGCCTCGCGCCAAGGACCATCCGCACTTCACCCAGACCCCACGCCTCCCACCATCGTGGACCGTGAAGGTGCTTGCCACTAGTGCCACAGGGTTCGACGCGGCGAAGCCGCGCTCGCTTCACCCACGAACGCTCGCCATTGGCTCGTCGCATCGCGCGCGAACTGGAGTTGCTTGTGAAGGCGCGTGATCTCGGTCTAGAATCGAACGCGGCGCCGATCCCCTGATTCTTGATCCCCTGATTCTGAGATCGCTGATTCTAAGATCGCTGACTCTGAGATCCCCTGACTCGACTCGCGAGGAGGCACGGTGTGGACAAGCTGATCGTCCGAGGTGGGCATCCACTACGGGGCTCCGTACGCGTCTCCGGCTCCAAGAATGGAGCGCTGCCGATCTTGTTCGCCTCGATCTTGGCGGAAGAGCCGGTCACCTTGCTCGATGTGCCGACTCGGCTGGTCGACATTGCCACGACCATCAAGATCCTGGGTGAGCTGAACGTCGGAGTCGACGTGAATGACACCGTGGTGCGGATCCAAACACCGAGCAGCGGCTCGACGACCGCCCCCTACGATCTCGTGCGACGGATGCGCGCGTCGGTGTGTGCGCTCGGACCGCTCTTGGCGCGGCGTGGCAAGGCGCGCGTTTCGCTTCCCGGGGGCTGCGCCATCGGCATGCGGCCGATCGACCTCCACCTCAAGGGGTTGCACGCCCTGGGGGCGGACATCCGCGTGCAACACGGATACGTCGAGGCGACCGCGGACAAGTTGCGCGGGGCAACGATCTTTCTCGGTGGGCCCTTCGGATCGACGGTTCTGGGGACCGCCAACATCATGCTGGCAGCAACACGAGCGAAGGGTGTGACCACCATCGAGGGTGCCGCCTGTGAGCCGGAGATCGCGGGGCTCGGTCAGTTTCTGCGACTCCTTGGTGTCGAAGTCGAGGGTGCCGGAACCCCGTCGGTGCGAGTCCGGGGCGTGGGGGACGGTCCCGGCGGCCTCGGGGGCGGCACTTTCACGATGGCCCCGGACCGGATCGAGGCCGGCACCTACGTGATCGCTGGAGCTCTCGCCGGCGACGAGGTCGTGGTCGAGAACTGCCCGACGAGTCAGCTGCTCGCGCTCTTCGATCTGCTCGAGCAAATGGGCGTGCGCTTCGAAGCGCGTGCCGACTCGGTGCAGATCTGGGGCCGACCCACCCTCAGACCCGTCGACGTCACGACCTTGCCGTACCCAGGCTTCCCGACCGACCTCCAGGCCCAGTTCCTCACTTTGCTGTGCCGTGCCGATGGGATCAGCGTGGTCACGGAGAAGATCTACCCGGACCGCTTCATGCACGTGGCCGAGCTCAATCGGCTTGGCGCCCGGATTCGCAAAGAGGGCTCGTGCGTGATCGTGCAGGGTGGGGTTCGCCTCTCGGGCGCGGAGGTCATGGCTTCGGATCTTCGAGCTTCGGCCAGCCTGGTCCTCGCCGGCCTGATTGCGCAGGGCACGACGGAGGTCCACCGGGTCTATCACCTCGATCGGGGCTACGTGGGGATGGAAGACAAGCTCCAGCGTCTCGGAGCCGACGTGCGGCGCGAGCAGGGGTAGCCCGAGCCATATTCGCCCGCGCCCCGTTTCGCGCGCACCACCGCTTGAAAAAGGGTCTCGCCGGGCCAGGGTGATCCGCTATGATCCCCGGCTTGGTCGGATCTCGCGTGACCGAGGAGACGGCACGGGCCAACTCCGTCGACGACGGGAACGCGCGAAGGGACGGGCCGGGCAGCGCTCCGCGCGGTCGTGTGCCCCCGGGTTTACGTCGCGCCAGCTCGGTCGCGACGCGGCGTGCGCTTGCTTCGGGACTGGACGCGTGCGGAGGAGCAGAAAGCCCAATGTTCGAGAGTCTGACTCGACGTTTGACGGACGTCATCACGGGGCTTCGGGGTCGCAAGATCACCGAAGCCAACGTTCGCGACACCTTGCGCGAGGTGCGCGTGGCTCTCATCGAGGCCGATGTCGCCCTCAGCGTCGTCAAGGACTTTCAAACTCGTGTTCTCGAGAAGGCCTTGGGCGCCGAGGTGATCGAGGGGGTCAACGCCGGTCAGCTGCTGGTGAAGATCTTCCAGGACGAACTCACCGCACTCATGGGCCCGGTGGATCCGGAGATCAACTGGAACAAGAAGCGTCCCACCGTGATTCTGATGGCGGGGCTGCAAGGCAGCGGTAAGACCACGACGTGCGGCAAGCTCGCGCTGCGTTTGCGCACCCGCAAGGACCGGCGGCCCCTCCTCGTGGCTGCCGACGTGCAGCGGCCCGCGGCCATCGAACAGCTCAAAGTGCTGGGCCGTCAGCTCGACATCCCGGTGTTTCACGATCCCACTCTGTCCCCGCCTCTCATTTGCCAGGCCGCCGTGAAGCAGGCTGCGTCCATGGGCTGTGACACGGTCATCCTCGATACGGCTGGTCGCTTGCAGATCGACGAGGCGATGATGGCCGAGATCAAGCAGGTCGCCAAACTCACCGAACCCGACGAAGTGTTCCTGGTGTGCGACGCCATGACCGGCCAGGACGCCGTGCGCTCGGCCCAAGGCTTCGATCAAGCCCTGGCTCTGACCGGTGTCATTCTCACCAAGCTCGACGGGGACGCGCGCGGGGGCGCTGCCCTCTCGGTCAAAGCCGTCACCGGCAAGCCGATCAAGTTCGTCGGTACCGGCGAGAAGCTCGAGCGTCTCCAAGAGTTCGAGCCGGGCCGAATGGCTCAGCGCATTCTGGGCATGGGCGACATCGTGGGCTTGGTCGAGACGGCCCAGGAGCAGGTCGACCGCGACGAGCAGAAGCGCATGCAGGAAGCGCTCACGCAGGGCACCTTCAGCCTCGATGATTTCCTGAAGCAACTCGGGATGATCAAGAAGATGGGGTCGCTGCGTGATCTTCTGGGTCACATTCCGGGGCTCGGTGGACGAGTCGATGAGCTCGGACTCGAGGGCAACGAGATCTCGGTGGTCGAGTCGATGATCCAGTCGATGACGTACGCGGAGCGGCGACGGCCCGAGATCATCAACACGAGCCGGCGGCGGCGCATCGCCAAGGGTTCGGGTCGAAGCATCGAAGAAGTCAACGACCTGCTCAAACAGTTCAAGTCCATGAAAGAAATGATGGACGGGATCTACGGTCAGGGCGGTGGGTTCCTCGGGAAGTTCAAGGCCATGCGCTCTTTGCGGCGCCAGATGAAGGCGGCGCAGAGCCAGAATGGGGGTGCATTGCCGCCCATGCCGGCGGGCCTCGCGGGCCACCCCAACCTGGGTCCTCCGCCCGCCGGAGGCCCGGAGGCCGCGAAGCGCACCAAGCCAGTGAACAAGAAAGACTTGCAGAAGAAGCGCAAGGCCGAGCGTCAGCGCAAGCGCAAGAACCGCAAGGGCAAGTAGGCGCCCCCCGTATCGCCTGCCCTGCGACAGAACGACTGTTGCAAAGCCGGGCCGCTCGCCTATAATCGCCGATCTTTGCCCGCGCTCCGGCGTCGGCCAGAGCATGAACAAGTCAAATTCGCCGCGGCACTTACGTAGCCGGGTGCGACGTCGAGAACGAGGGTGGCGACGACCCCGATCGCTGGCAAATGGGGCCGTCTCGAAAGGAATCGAACAGGAATCATGTCGGTAGCCCTACGCTTGAAGCGCTTCGGGCGCACGCATCGGCCCTTCTACCGCCTCGAGGCGATCTCCAAGCGCAACGCCCGTGACGGCCGGAGCCTCGAGACGCTGGGGCACTACGACCCCATGGTCGCGGATGCCGAGAAGCGGATCACCTTGAAGACGGATCGCATTCAGTACTGGCTGGATCAGGGGGCACAGCCCTCGGATACGGTTCGGTCGTTCCTCCGCAAGGCGCAAGTGAAGTGGGGGAACCCGGCGAAGAAGAGTCGCAAGGCCAAGCAACGCGTGAAGGCGGAAGGCTCCAAGTAGCCGACCGTCCTGCCGGTTTCGCGAGAGAGCCCCGGTCCAGTCGATGCGCGTCGAAGTGCTGACCATTTTTCCGGAGCTGTTCTGGCCGTTCCTGACCCGCGGCATGGTCGAGCGTGCTCGGCGCGCGCGGCGACTGGAGGTGCGTCTCACCGATCTTCGGGACTTCACCGGGGACCGACACCGGTCGGTCGACGACCGACCGTACGGCGGTGGGCCCGGAATGCTGATCAAGCCCGAGCCGGTGTTTCGTGCGCTCGAAACGCTGCAGGTCACGGCTGCCGATCGGCTCGTTCTGATGTGTCCGAGCGGGGCGCGACTGACGCAAGGGATGTTGCAGGACTTCACCTCGGTCGAGCGCGCGGTGGTCCTTTGCGGGCGTTACGAAGGATTCGATCAGCGAATCCTCGACGCCTGGGCTTGGAACCGAGTTTCGTTGGGCGACTACGTCTTGTCCGGTGGCGAAGTCCCGGCCATGGCGTTGATCGAGGGAATCGCCCGATTGTTGCCCGGGGTACTCGGGCACGGTGAGTCGGCTCGCCGGGATTCGTTCTCGGAGTGGGCTGGAGAAGACGGGCTCGATCACCCGCACTTCACGCGGCCACCCTTGTACCGAGGCCTAGGGGTGCCCGAGGTCCTTCTGTCCGGAAACCATGGCGAGATCGAGCAGTGGAGAAGATCGCAAGCGAGCGCAGCCACGAGCCGACGGTCCTTGAAAAGGTTAGAGCAATGAGCACACTCCAAGAGTTCGAGAAGAAGCAGCTAAAGGCTTCAGTCCCGGAGTTCAAGGTTGGCGATACGGTCGATGTTCACGTCCGAATCGTCGAGGGGAGCAAGACCCGTACCCAGGTGTTCACCGGCACCGTGATCGCCCGCAAGGGAACCCTGAATCGCGAGATGTTCACCGTGCGCCGAATCGTCGCCGGTGAGGGCGTCGAGCGGGTGTTTCCGCTGCACTCGCCCTGGCTCGAAGACGTTCAAGTCCGACGCTACGGCCGCGTGCGCCGAGCGAAGCTCTACTACCTCCGCGACCGCGTCGGCAAAGCCACGAAGGTCAAGGAGCGTCTGGGGCTTGGGGCCAAGAAGGCCGCCGAGGCTGGTCGCCGAGCCGAGCCTGAGGTCGCCGCCGCCGGCGCTCCCCAAGGGTAGTTCGTCGGTCGCAACCACCGCCGCGCGAGGGACACGGGCACGGGAGCCACGGCACGAAGCCGCCGGTTCCGTGCCCGTTGCCTTCTACACGCCGCTCTTGCCTCACTCGCGCACGGTCCTTCCGGGGCCGATGTCGCGCCTCACCGCCAATCCTCGCCCGGAGCCCGGTCCCCCCGTAGTCGCGCCTCCCCGCCTCCCGCCATCGTTTTGCCATGATCCAGGGCCGCGAAAGTCTGCCTGACGACTTCAGCGTGACCCGAGCCGAGCCGAACTTAGCGGAAGAGGCGCCCTCGGTTTCGCTGGGGTGCCGCGACGTTTGGTGCGGAAGGGAGAGCTGGTGAAGGTCCTCGGCATCCAGGATGCGTTCGACGCTGGCGCAGCGCTCGTCATCGACGGCGAGCTCAAGGCGGCAATCAACGAGGAACGACTCAACCGCATCAAGAACTTCCATGAGGAGCGCGGCAAGTGGCTCGCCTTCCTTCCCCGGATTCTGCGGTCGGCAATTCCCCGGCAGTCCATCGCCAAGATACTGGCCATGGAAGGTCTGACTCCGGCGGACGTGGATGCGATCGTGCTGCCGCATGCGCGACCGCGCGACTTCCTGTTTCGCATTCCCTGCAAGTTCTATCGCGCGTCCTTCTGGCGAGCGCTGCTCTACACGCCAGTGCTGCTGCCGCTGTGTCTGCTCTACTGGCTCAACAAGCGCCAACTCGTGAAGTCGAGCCTCGAGCAACTCCAGGAACTCGGCTTCGATCCAGGCAAGGTCCACTTCGTGGGCCACCACTTCGCTCACGCGAGCGCGTCCTATCGCACGTCGGGTTGGAGCGATGCGTTGGCGATCGTTGCGGATCTCGAAGGCGACCTGACATCGACGACCGTCTGGCGCGCTCGCGGCAACCAGCTCGAGCTACTCGATGAGGTGATGTTCCCCCTCGCGAGCTTCGGCTCGTTCTACGGCAACGCGACCGGAGCCATCGGATTTCGGAAACACGTCGACGAGTGCAAGGTCATGGGCTTGGCGGCCTACGGATCACCCGTTTGCTACGACACCATCGCCCACGGTCTAACCTGGGATTCGAAGAAGAAGCGAGTGGTCTCCAAGCGTCCGCTCTCCTTTCGCAACTTCATGACCGACCTCGCCACGCGCTTCGACAAGAAAGACATTGCGAGCAGCGCCCAGAAACGACTGGAGCACGTGCTCGTCCCGTTCGTCCGCCACTGGATGCAGCGAACCGGCTGTCGGCGAGTGGCCTACGGCGGAGGGGTCGCGCACAACGTCATCGCCAATCAACGCATTCAGGAAATCGACGGCATCGAGGCGCTCCACATCTTCCCGCACGCAGGGGATGGGGGGCTGGCATGCGGCGCCGCGCTCGGATTCTGGTATCAGCACTGCACGAGACGGGATCAACGTCCGTCTTACCCTCTCGACAACGCATACCTCGGACCCGAGTACGGTGAAGCCGAGATCAGCCAGGCGCTCGCGAAGTACGGATTGCCTCTCGATCGTTCAACCGACGTAGCGGCACATGCGGGTGACCTACTCGCTTCCGGGCTCGTTTGCGGGCTGTTCCAAGGGCGAATGGAGATCGGCCCTCGAGCTCTCGGCAATCGCAGCATCCTGAGTACGCCACGGGGCACCAAGGCCAAGGACCGCGTCAACAACAAGGTCAAGTTCCGCGAGTCGTGGCGGCCGTTCGCGCTGTCAGTTCTCAGTGAGTGTCGGGACGAGTACCTTCAGGACGCTACCGACGCCAACTTCATGCTCCTCGGGTTCCAAGTCGTTCCGGAACGTTTCGAAGACGTGGCGTCGGCATCTCACGTCGATGGCTCGACGCGACCCCAAACGGTTTCTCGTCAGTCCAATCCACGCTACCACGCGATCATCTCGCGGTTTCGCGAGAAGACTGGCATCGGCGGGGTGTTGAACACCTCCTTGAACCGTCGCGGTGAGCCCGTGTGTTGCACCCCCGAAGACGCCATCGAGTGCTTTCTCGGTTCGGACATGGACGCGCTGATTCTCGGCGACCACGTCCTGCTCAAGAGCGAGATTCCGAAGGACAAGCTCACTTCGTTTCGAGCGCTCGAGAAGGACGTTGCGGTCCAGTGCTGATCGGACTGCGGCACCAGGCTCCGAGCGGGACGCTCGCCTTCGGCTCGTAGCGCCAAGCGCGAACTCGAGTTGCTCGTGAGTGCGCTCGATCTGGGCCGAATGTGCTCAGCGCTGGTGACTCCAGCGCCCCGTGTACCGTGCCCAGCCCAGCCGCATCGGACCCGTCCGCCTCTTCTTCGCCGCCCCGCACCAACGCCGCGACTCCTCAGGAGCCCACGCCCTTGCGCACGCCCCGGGATCGCGGACAGCCTGTCGGCATCGGCCTTGCGTCAGGAGCCTCCGCTTCTTGCGGGCCCGGCCTCGTGCGATCCCGACCCCGCCCTGGTGCGCGCCTGCCCGGTGCGCGCCCGCCCGAGAGTCTCAGCGAGATCGGGTGCGCGCCCGCCCGAGAGTCTCTGCGAGATCGACTCCATGGTGGCCAGATCGATTGACCGTGCCGAGTGCCGGTCCATGATGCCGAGGCTTCAGTCGGGTCGTGGTTGCGCGTCGTCGGGTCGAGGAAGAGCGGTTCGTGTTGCCCGCATCAGCACCCAGCGAGGTCTCGCCGGACTCCGCGGACGTGGCGATCGTCGGCGGCGGGGCGGCGGGCCTCATGGCGGCGATCTTCGCCGCGCGAAGCGGCGCAAGGACCGTGTTGCTCGAGGGCGGGCGCGCCCTGGGTCTCAAGATCCTGATCAGTGGCGGCGGACGTTGTAACGTCCTCCCGTCGGTGTTCTGCGAGGACGACTACTTCACCACGGGGAGTCGGGCAGTCCTGCGCCGCTTGTTCCGCACATGGCCCCTCACCGACGTCCACCGGTTCTTCAACGAGGACCTCGCTGTCGACTTGGTCATCGAGGCCGGGACTGGCAAGGTTTTTCCGGCGAGTCAACGGGCGGACGAGATTCGTGACGCGCTGTACCACGAGGCGCAACGCGCCGGAACGACGGTCCTGACGGGTTGGCGGGTGCAACAGGTCGAGCCGCCGACCTCCCTCGGGTCGACGTTTCGCCTTCGAGCCGTCGATGGCCGGCAGCTCGCGGCCGCGCGCGTGATTCTGGCCACTGGCGGCAAATCGCTCCCGCGCACCGGCTCCGACGGTGGCGGCTATGAACTGGCTCGGGCCCTCGGGCACACGATCCTGGCGCCCTATCCGGCGCTCGTTCCACTCTTCACGGACGACCCCGGGTTCCTCTCTCTGAGCGGGATCTCCTTGCCGGTCGAGTGGAGCGTCCGGCGGGATGGGAAGATCGTCGAGCGGCGGGTCCGAGAGCTGTTGTTCACCCATCGGGGCTTCAGCGGTCCGGCGATTCTCGACGCGAGCCACTGGAGTGTACGTGATCGCGCTCCCATCGAGATCCAATGGGCGGACGCCCGGGAGGAGTGGCAGGAGCGGTTGACGACCTCGGGCCGACGCACGGTCGTGACCACTCTCACCGAGCGCCTCCCGCGGCGTCTGGTCGAGCTTCTCTGTGCACGTGCCGGGGTCGCGCCAGACACTGCCGGCAACCAGCTGCGTCGTGAAGATCGTAAGCTGCTCCTGGACCAACTCTGTCAAACTCGGCTGCCGGTGACCGGAGACGAAGGCTACCGCAAGGCAGAAGTGACCGGCGGCGGCGTCCCCGTGAGCGAGGTGAATCCCTCGACCTTGGAGAGTCGCAGTCAGCCGGGCCTCTACTTGTGCGGCGAGATCCTCGACGTCATCGGCCGCATCGGGGGCTACAACTTCCTGTGGGCGTGGGTCACCGGGAGGCTCGCCGGCGAGAGTGCTACGACGCCGCGATCGAGAGCGATTTGACCCTTGCGGTCGGCCCCGCATGGGCTAGTCTCGCAGCCTTTCGGGGTCGCGTCCGGGTTCGCCTCAGCTGCAGTTTTGGAGAGGAGTCGTGCGTGGTGGCTCTGATTTGGCTCTGGACGTTGTTTCCGCTCCTGACCGACGCGGAAGGAGCCAGCGCGCCGGCCCCACCGGAGCGACTGTTCCCGCGAGGCACCAGAGCGTTCAGCCTCATGCCGAGCTACGGCGGCGAGAAGGGCGGAAGTAACGAAGCGATCGGCACGCTCGCTTTCCAGTACGGCGAGTACCTGCTCGACGACCTCGCGTTGCACGTCGATTTGGTGGGCTACGAACTCTACGATCGGCGGGACTCCTACGCGATCGGCCTCGATCTCGGAGCCCGGTATCACTTCATCACCTTGGAACGAACCTCGCTGTTTGCAGGTTTGGCTGGAGGGTTGTTCGAGGGTACCGGTAGGTTCCCAGACGAAGGTACGCACTTCAATTGGACCTACCAGACCGACCTCGGACTGACCTTCGAACTGAGCCGCGGCTTTCACCTCATCGGCGGCGCTCGCTTCAAGCATGTCTCCAACGGCTTCATCAAGGGGCGTGCTCGCAACCCGGCAACGAACACCTACGGCGGCTTCTTCGGGTTCATGATCACGTTCTGACGCATGGCCCGCGCCAACGCTCTCCGCGGCAAGGAGGCCGGCGGTCAGTTGTCCGTGACCGCCGGTTGCGAAGGCGAGATCTCGGCGGCAGCGACGCGACGGTAGTCGCGAATCAGCAACCAGTAGCAAGAAGTCGCGGTCAGGTAGAGAGCCGCTGTGATCAAGAAGATCTGATAGTACCGGAAGTCGTTCTCACGAAGGTGCTGGAAGACCTTGGCACTGATGAACCACGAACCGCTCCAGATGCTTGCCCCGAGGGCGCTCATGAGTTCCCGGTTGCGCTTGCCGACGTAGTTGATCGCCAGGTCACTCGTGATCGGCGAGGCCATGTTCATGAGCGGCTGGCGCAGCAGGTAACAAGTAGCTGCCACCCAAAGCATTCCCGGGAGTTCTCGCGCGAGTTCGGTCAAGGCCATGATCACCAGAAACAGTACCGCCAGGCTCTGGGAAAGCACGATGGCGGTGGTGTAACCGAAGCGCCGGCGCACGTAAGGGTTGATCAGGAAGCCGGCCATCACCGGTACCCCGGCTACGCCGCCCAAGAGACTGAACTGGTGCGAGTCCAGCGCGAAGACCTCATTGAAGAAGAGGTTCACGAACGGGATCGTCAACCCGGCTCCCACCGCGATCAGCAGATTCGGGAACGAGGCACGCGCGATCAGGGACCAGTCGTACTCCTTGCGCGCATGCCACAGCCTGAGCTTCTTCTCATCGGATACCGCGGGTTCGTTCACCGCCAGCAGGAGCGGGATGGACCCCAAGCTGGCAAAGACCATCAGGCGTAGGATGCCGGGCTCGTCGAAGTGCCATTCCGACCCGCCGATCCGCAGCGTATCCAGGCTGCCGAGAAGTGAGATCGCCACCCCGCTCGCCAAGAGGGAAAGCGACCAAGCCGCAAAGCTCAAGGAAATCGCCTCGGTCCGAGTTTCGTCGGTGGCGTGGCGGATGATGAAGGGCATGACGCCGACTTGCATCGTCATCAGCCCGACTCCCCAAAGGCTGGTTGCAAGCGCCAGCAGCGTCTCGTTGTGCTCCTGAGCGGCAACGAGCATGCACCAGGTTGCCACGGGGAGCAGGACTGCCGCGGCCAGGAAGAAACCGCGCAACCGTCGACCGCGCAAGAAGATCCCGAGCGGCAGCGACAAGGCGAGGACGGGCAGAAACCGATGAGCGGTGATGCTCGCAATGAAACTGTCGTCATGGCCGAGCTTGCGCAAATAGATGTTGAAGGTCAGCATCAGCGAGCCGTTGACCAAGTTGAGCAACAGGTGTGCGCTCAGAACGAGGAGTACCGGTCGGGGAATGGCGAGGAATCGGTGCAATGCAGATCGCATGGATTGCCCGGCTTCGATGAGGATCGAGACCGCTCCGGTGTCGAGAGCAACTGAGAGAGGCCGGAGTCTCTCATCCGCGACACCGCGAAGCAAGTTTCGAGGTTACGTGGACATGAACATGACCTCGTGGATCTCGATCCTGTGGCGCGGTTGCGGATACCCCGGGAGGGAGAACGCGTGCCCGTGGTGTCGCCGTTTTCGAAGTGGCGACTCGGGCGCGGGTTGGCGAGGAGAGCGTCAGACCCTCGCGGAGCACGTGGGGGTCCGAAGTCGGACGACCCACTCCGGGTGGATCGGAGCCGGACGGTGAGCGCCGAGCGAGAACGGGACATCGACATGGAGTACTCGGCCCGGCGATGGGTGCACGTTCAGCCGAGCATTCAAGCGAGGCGGAGTAGGATCCCCAGACCAACGATCACCAGTTGAACGGCGGCCCACACGGTGGCCCAAACCGTCAGCTTGTGGTGGATCGGACGTCGCCCGAGTCGGCGGACACCGACGAAGTAAGCGGGTGCCCGAATCAGGGCGATCGGGCACGTGATCGGCCACGTGATCGAGAGTACGGACGCCCAGCGAATGCTGCGGCCGACCGAGGACAGCTCGCTCTCTTCAGCGTCCTGTACCGGCTCTTGATCGTTCGTGTCGCCTTCTGGGGTCGTTGGTGACGGCTGCAGCTCGACCTGCGCAGCCGCTCGATGTTCGCGCAGCACCTCGAGGGCGCGCGTCGCCGCGGGTGCGGGTACCTGCAGGCAAACATCCAGTGGGCTGACGCCGGTGATGAACGGATCGATGGTCTTCATGAACTCATCGGGAACGAAGGTGGGAACGCCCTCGTCCTCGAGTAGCGCCCGGAACATGCCGGCCGTTGCGAGGGGCACCACCTGAATCGTAACCCACTCGGCGGTTCTTGGAAGTTGCTCCGTTGGCTGGCTGATTGACATCATCGTGCAGAGAGTATAACTCCGGACCGGCCTCGAGGCTAGCGCTAGCAGCTAGCGGTCTGTCGCGAGCGTTCGCCAGCAGACTGGCTCGACTGCGTCGTGGATCGCGACGACGTCGGCGCCGACCCGAGGACTGGGTCGACGCTGCGTCGGTCCACCGGACGCACTCGGTTGCGACGTAGTTCTGTTCTTACGCGAGACGCGCGCTGAGGAGTCGCCCAAGAATGACTTCACCCTCTTGCTCGTCGCTTCGGGCCATCTTCGACCGATCCGAAAACCTCGAAGTCTTCACCGGAACTAAGGCTACGCCTCCGGTTCCGAGCTTTCCGGAGCGGCCGAATCTGACCCGAATCGACGGCAAGATGTCGAAGTCATTCTTGGGCGACTCCTTAGGCGTGGCCCGGCAGGAGGCCGACCGTGTCCGGGCACTCGCTGTCGCAACACACGTCCGCGAGTCCCAGCCACTGGTGTCGGAGGTCACGCATGAGTAGCGCACAGTCGAGTTGCACCGACCCGCGCGGGAAGTAGTGCGGGTCCTCGAAGAAGGTCGATTCAGCCCGCTCTACCCGCAGCGCCTCGACGTTCCAGTCATCGCACTGCAAGTGCATCCCGTCGAACCGACCCGGGGCATGCGACGGTGAGTAGCCATCTGCGCTGGCGCGGAAGAAGCTCGAGGCCTCGCTCAACGACGAGAACACGGAGTCTTGGTTGAGGGTCGGGCACAAGTGCACCGCCACCGCAACCTGCATCGGGGGGTTCGTCGACTCGACTCGGACGGCCCATGAGGAAGAGGTCTCGTCGACCTGGAAGCGAGCCCAGTGTTGGACTCCTGGGAACAGGCGCCCGCCAGCCACCGCGTTCAACCACTGGTTCGAATCGCGTCGGGTGATGTATACCCCGCGTCGAGTCGTTGCACCTTCGCGCCACTGCACGGCGAAGCGGTGGGCGCAGTTTTCGGAGCGCATGCCCATGAAGCCGGGTACCAGCGCGGGTCGGACGCGAGCGAGCCGGATGAGGCAGATGCCACCGATCGCCCAATCGCGTACCGTGACGGGTGCGAAGGGAGCCGGCAACAGGCGCGCGACGAACTCCGGCCGAATCCTGAAGTTCAGCAAGATGCGCCGTTCGATGGTTCCTGAGAGTCGCGGCAATCGCACGAGCCGACCTCCCGGTCGCTTCCGTTGCACAGGCAACCTGCACTGTACTGAGGCGGTCGAACCACTCGCACCGACCGCGTAGCCAGCTGTGGCTGTTTTCCACCCTCCGCGACCGGCGAGTGTACCCCCGAAACGGAGGTGCAACTAGCCCCAGATCAAGCGCTTGTCGTGTTCGAACGGACTCGATCGTCTCCAGACCCAAAGCAAGCGCGTGCGCCTAGGTTCATTTCGAGGGGGCTTTCGGGAAGCCCCACGCAGCGAAGGCCGAGCCCCGCGCAATTTGCCCGCCTGTGGTCAGTAGCGCAGAACCTCGCGGGTGGGGCGGCGATTCAGCAGCACGAGCGCGACCGAGCAGATCACGATGTGACCGAGGACCTGCAGCCGTTCGCTCACTTGCAGGCTGAGCCAGACCTCCGGACTTCGGACGCAGAATCTCACGGCAGAGGAAAGGATCTGAAACACGAACAGAATCGATCCGAAGATCCGGGCTGCCAGGGTGCGCAGGAAGATCTGCAGCACCAACAGGAGATCGAGGGTTGCGAACATGAGCCCCTCGAAGTTTCGTTGCAGGAGTTCTTGGGTTACCTGACCCCGAGCCGAGACGTCGCTCGCCAGGCCCCACAGCCGGACTCCGGCGTCGACGACCAGGTAGCCGCACAGCGTCCACAGGAACAGGGTCATGGGCGGGCGCTCGACGGGGGCGGCCGTGGCGACGTTTCTCACTCGGTAACTCACTTCCAATGAGCCTGTTATGAAAGGGCGGCCGGGCTGCTCCGGGACGGCTACGAGTGGCGCGGGGCGTACGCCACTGACGGAGCATACCCAACATCTCGGCCGCGGGGCCTCCCGACTCTCGCTGGGTTCCGAAAAACCGGGACCCGCGCGGGTTCGACGCGCACCGGTCGACTCTCGGGGAATCGGTTTCGCTCCTCCTCCTGGGTCTTCCGTGATAGCTTCCCACGGGGCTCGCGCGAGCCCAGTGTCCAGTCGAACCGCACCCCATCACAAGCGCACTCTTGGCCCCGCGAAAGGGGCGCTTCGGAGGCAACAGCGACTCATGGCGTCCCTCGCCGGTCTGTTCAATCGAGCCGTCGTCTCCGTGCTCCCCGCGGTTCCCCGATCCTTGGTGTGGCGCTTTTCGCGCCGCTACATCGCCGGCGAGAGCCTCGATGACGCCCTGCGTACGGTCGCCGATCTCAATCAACGCGGCATGAGGGCGACCCTCGATGTGCTCGGGGAGGATGTCACCAAGGCCGAGGAGGTCCACACCGGCAAGGACCTGTACCTGGAGGCTCTGGCCCAGATCAGCCGCCGGCGGCTCGACTGCAACATCTCCATCAAGCTCTCCCAGATGGGGCTCCGCTTCGACGAGCGACTTTGCCACGAAGTCGTCCGGGAACTGATGGCCAGCGCGCAACAGCACGACAACTTCGTCCGCATCGACATGGAAGACTCTTCGGTCACCAGCGCCACGCTCGCAATCTACCGCCAGTACCGGACGAGCTACCCGGCGGGCGCAGTGATCCAAGCGTACTTGCGACGCAGCCACGAAGATGTTGCCACCCTCTTGGCCGAGGGGCCGACCCATTTGCGCCTCTGCAAGGGGATCTACGTCGAACCGGAAGCGATCGCCTTCAGGGATCGCGAACAGGTTCGCGACTCCTATCGTCTGCTCTTGCGCCAAATGTTAGAGGGCCGGATCGTACGCGTCGGAATCGCGACCCACGATCCCCCGCTCATCGAGCACGCCATCGCGCTCATCGCCGAGTTGAAGACGCCGCCTGAGCAGTACGAGTTCCAGATGTTGCTCGGCGTCGCCGAGTCCCTGCGAGACCAACTCGTGCGTGCCGGCCACCCACTTCGGGTCTACGTCCCTTTCGGTCGGTCATGGCACGCGTACTCCCTGCGGCGTTTACGCGAGAACCCGCAGATCGCGGGACATATCGTCCGCAACCTGTTCCACGGTTGAATCCAACGTCCCCCGCGTCAACGCTGTAAGACAGCAGGTTCGTTGGCGGAGCGAACCGCGTCCTCCATGTTCACCTCGCCCTGGGTCACCAAGTCGAGCAAGTGTCGCTCCAGCGTCACGATGCCCTCTCGGTACTGGGTCTGCATGGTCGAGTAGATCTGGTGCCAGGCGCCGGTCCGAATCAGGTTGCTGATCGCCGGGATGTTCCGCAGAACCTCCATGGCTACCCGACGTCCGGTTCGGTCGGCCCGCGGCACCAGCTTCTGGCCGATTACGGAGTGCAGGCTGAACGAGATCTGCGAACACAACTCCTTGCTGCGCTCGGGAGGAAAGAGATCGACCAGTCGGGTGATTGCACCCTTGGCGTCGCGCGTGTGCATCGTCGAGAGCACGAGGTGTCCGGTCTCAGCGGCAGTGAGCGCGAGCCCAGCGGTTTCACGATCCCGCATCTCGCCTACGAAGATGATGTCCGGGTCTTCCCGCAGCGCACTGCGCAGCCCGGCTCCGAAACTCGGGATGTGCTTCCCCAGTTCGCGCTGCGAAATCAACGAGCGATCGCTCCGCAGGACGTACTCGACCGGATCTTCCAGGGTGATGATCCGTGTACGCTGCGTGCGATTGATGTGCTGCACCAAGCTGGCAATGGTCGTCGATTTGCCGCTGCCCGTGACTCCGGTGACGATGACCAGCCCCTGCTTGAGCTGGACCAAGTCGCGCCAGTGTTGCTCGGTCGGGAAACCCACCCGCTCGACGTCCGGAATGTGGCGTGGCAGCACGCGGATCGTCGCCGCCAGACCCTCGCGGTCGTGAAAGGCGTTGATCCGGAAGCTCAGGCCAATGTGCTCCCACTCGTAGCCGGCGTCGATGTCAGCGGGTGTCGATCCGAGCAGCCGGCTCGTGTGCTCCGGTCCGAGGAGCGGAAGCAAGAGGCCGTCCATCATGCTCGTCGTGATGGGGGCGCCGTCCGGCAGGGGAATCAGCTCGCTGTCGAAGCGGAAGCGAGCGGGCTCGCCCACCTTCAAGTGCAGATCCGAGATTCGAGGAATCCCATTGCGTCGATAGTTGGGATCCGCAAACCGCGCGAGCAGGTCGTGAATGCTCATCAGTTGGCCCGCCACGGGATACACTCCCATGTCGGGATCGTGCGTTTGCGTCACGGCTCACCCTCTTCTTGTCCGTAGGAATTGGCCAACAGTCGGCGGTCCACGTCTCGAGTCGCGTCGGTCGAGCACACTACAACGTCGGTCGGGGTGGATCGTCGCTTGAACGGACCACCCCCGGACGGTTATAGTCGCCCCAAAGCGACGGCTGAATCGAAGGTTTCGAGCGTCGCGGGTCTCGAGTGCCGTTTGGCACGGTGTGAGCGAAAGCACCCCGGCAGCAGTGGCTCGGGTGCTTCCTTTCCCACCCTGCCGCCCTCGCGAATCGCGCGGAGTCCGGCCGTCGGCGTCCTCCGCAGACGTCTCGGCACAAGCCTGCGAGCAGCGAGTCCTCGATCCGCGGCGCGTCGCCCCACGGGCGCGCTCGAGTTCTCGGTTCCCCGAGTGGTGCGTGTTGCGCGCCCGGGTCGTGCGTGAACGACTGAGGTCGACCGCGCGCCTGTGCCCGCGTGCTCGTCATGCACCTGCCCGTTGCGAAGAGGCTGGTGTGGGAAGCACCCCGACCAGGACTAGGACTAAGGACTAGGAAGTGTTGGCCCGCAGATGTCCGTACCGCGCGACTTCGAGCATGGGAACATCAGTCCTGAAAACCTCCGTCGTCTCGAGGTCTGCGAGGGGCGTATCCGCTACAAGTTTTCGAACCCGGGCTATCTGCTGCAGGCGCTCACGCACTCGTCGATCAAGACCATCGACCAACCTTGCAACGAGCGCATGGAGTTCTTGGGAGACTCGATTCTCGGGCTGGTGATCACCGAGTTTCTGTTCAACTTCTTCGGCGATCGCACCGAGGGTGAACTCACCCAGATCAAGTCCGTGGTCGTTTCGACGAACACCTTGGCCGCGGAGAGCGAGCGGCTGGAACTCGACGTCGCCTTCCAGGTCGGCAAGGGCGTCACCAATCGCAAGCAGTTGCCTCCTTCGCTCTTGGCGAACGTCTTCGAGGCCGTCGTCGGCGCAATCTACATGGATGGCGGTTTTCCCGCGGCCCGGGACTTCTGTCTGCGCAACTTGTACCACCATATTCTCGCCGTCAACCAGAACCGTCACTCCCTGAACTACAAGTCGCTCCTGCAGCAGCACCTGCAGAAGCACGAGGGCAAGACCCCCACCTACAAGGTCATTCAAGAGTCGGGCCCCGATCACAGCAAGACCTTCACCGTTCAAGCGCTGCTCGGCAAGACCAAGCTCGGAGTTGGGGAAGGCTGCAACAAGAAGGAAGCCGAGCAATCGGCCGCCGAAGCTTCGTTACGCCTCCTCGACGTCAACATCGACTCGCTGTTCTAGACCCAAGTCAAGCGCAGCACGCGCTTGACATGGGTTGGAGGGCCCTTTCGCCGACCGGAGCGATTCGCCTTCGGGACGCTGCATCGCGCCTCACGGACAGGCCGGGAACGAAGTGCAGCTCAGTCCATCCTGGTTGGGATCGACGCCGCAGGCGAGGGGCGGACTCAAGGGCACGGTCGGCGAGCCGAAGAGCGACCCGAGTAGCGCGACGACGTCCGCGATGTTCAGAGCCCCGTCGTCGTTTGCGTCGCAAGCACTGGGGCAAGACAGAACGGACGGCAGGCCCGGCGGGGGGAAGAGCGCACCGAGGAGCAGCACGGCGTCCGCGATGTTCGTCGAACCTTCGCCGCCGCAGTCCCCGCGTACGAAAGTCACGCCGCCTCCAACCGGGCCCATCGTGAGCACCTGCCCATCGTTCGGGAAACCAGGCGCGAACCAACCGAGCGTCGCCGTGATCGGGCCAGGGGGAGCGTTTGCCGTCACGCTGAAGTTGAACAGGGACCCCCAGCGCAGGGCGTTCGTGCTTCCGGGGGCGATTTCCCACGCGACTTCGCTTCCCGGAGTGATCGTCGCCACCCAGGGGACGTCGTCGTAGATCTCACCACTGTGCTGCTCGAGGCCATGAAAGTCCGTGCCGATCACCTGGGCGCCGCCCACGATGGGCAACGCGAAGCGCTCGAGGCCATCGGTACTGTCGAGGTTCTGCACGGCATACTCATAGGTCCAGGTTCCGTTCGCGTTGTCGCGAACACTCGCTGCAAGCACCAAGCGGGCTCCGTCGGGGTCCGCGATCTCGACCTGCTGCACTGCCGGGTCGGCGGAAGCCCAGGCCTCGATTCCCAGCCGCTGACGCTGCGTCGTTCCCAGCGTGCCCAAGGATCCTCCGGGAAGGACCTGCAGTTCGATGTAGCTCGCGTTGTTGGCATTATTGCCGGCTGCGGCATCGTCGGGAGCCAAAACCATGAGCTCCAGGAAGTAACGGGCCCCAGGATGAAGCGTCGGGTCCAAGTCGGCTTCCAATACCCGCAGGCGCCGCGAGGTCACATCGACGATCGGCGGTGCGAGTACGGCGAGACCCGGGTGAATCGCGAGATGTGCATCGATGACATCCGAGCGGGCGGCGAACGACTCTTGATGACCGTTCGTGCCGGCGGAGTTGACCGTCGAACAGCCCACACCGAGGCTGACCCCGGCGCTCGGGATGCAGCCGCAGCCACAAGTATTCTGCTGGAGCGGGAAGAAGCCGTGACGCACCCAGCTGTGGGCGATCTGCTCGTACCGATTCGACTCCAGCCGATACAGGTTCAGTGTCCAGATCGGGTGCTGGCTGGAGTTGGCCACCCAGCCGATCGCGGCCGTGCCGATGTTGCAGAGCACCGTTTCCAGCGAATAGGCTCGGTAGCCGCCGGCGATGCCTTGCGTGCTGACATCGACCAAGTCTCCCACCACGATGTCGGCGCCCACCCCACCCAAGCCACCTCCCGGGTTGCACTGAGCGTTCACCATCGGAGCCCGGTGAGCGGCGACCGCCAGTAGCTGAAGAAGGAAGAGGGCCACGACCGCGCGCTGTCGTTGGATGACCATGAGAGCTACCTCCGTACCTTTGACTCACACCGAGTGACTCCTGGCGCGGCGGCCCAGACGACTCGCGCGCCGACGAGTTCCCAACGATCTTGGCGGCCGATTCGCAGCGGCGCAACCATCCGCCCGGCTTCGTTCCCGAGGTTCCGACGAACTCGCCGCGGAGGCTACCGGCTGGGGGCGAACTCGCACTCGGGGCATTGACGCCACCGGCGTGGATCTCACAGAATCCGCGGATCGCGACCCCACGTCCAGGCGATAGCCGCCCATGGATTCGGTGGGGTGGTGGCGTTTACGCGCTCGCTCAACGAGGAAGGACACGAATGGCGCCCTGTAGCGGCCGGTTGCTGACATTGGGCCCAGGAGGCTGTCGCGCGGCGGCGTCCGCACGGGTTGGCCATTGAACAACCCCTTGGCCGCGGAGTCGCTCCCGCTCCAGCAACGGGTCTTCGCCGCGTCTCCAGTGCTGCGCGAACTGGCCACGCGCGTGCAGCGCGGTGGCGTGATCACCGTCGGGCGCGCGGGGGATGCCGCGGGTGCGCTGGCGATCGCGTTCCTGGCCGAGCAGCTGCAGCGACCGGTACTCGTGCTCACTGCCGGCCTCGATGAGGCCGAGCGCGCGCGCCGCGACGTGGCGACCTTTCTCGATCGCGGAGTCGACGACTTTCCGCCTTGGGAGTCGCTCTTCGAAGACTCGTCGGAGCCGGACCCGGACACGTTCGCGCGCCGCACCGCCGCCGTCGAGACCCTGCGCTCTGAGCGCGCCGCGACCATCGTTGCCCCCGTGCAAGCCGTGCTGCAACCCGTCGCACGCACGCGCAGCGGGGGGCCGGATCGTCGCTTCGTGCTGCGCCCGGGTGATGTCTCGCCGCCGGGCGAGCTCGCCCGCGCGCTCGTCGAGGCGGGCTACCGGCGCTTCCCGCAGGTGGCGCGCGCCGGCGACTTCTCGATCCGGGGCGGGATCTTCGACATCTACCCACGCGAAGGGGCTCATCCCTACCGCTTGGAGTACTTCGGGGACGAGATCGACTCGATCCGCGCGGTCTCGCCCGAGAACCAGCGGTCGGGCAACGAAGTGTCACTGCTCGTGCTCACGCTCTTGCCCAAGGACGAGTACTTCCTGCGCGGCTTCACCGGCCGTGAGGTCACGCTCTTCGACGAACTTCCGACCCATACTTTGCTCGTGCTCTTTGCCCCGCGCGAGGTGGAGCAGAAATGCGTGAGTCTGATCGGACAATGGGCCCCCCGCACCGCCGAAAAGGTCGCCGCAGAACTGTGGGCACGATGTGGAAAGCTGACGCGCATCGAGCTCGAAACGTTGCCTCCGGAGGCGGGGCGCGGTCCTCTCAATCTTCCCGTCCGCAGCGCCGAGCGCTTTCGCGGCAGCCTCGAGCGGGTGTGCGAAGCGCTCGCGAGCGAGGCTGCCGTGGGGAAACCGGTTCGCATCTACTTCCGCCAGGAAGCGGAGATCGAGCGGTTCCAGGAGATCCTCACCGAAGCCAACGTCGGCGCCACGTGTACCCCCGAGTTCGGTGACCTCAGCCACGGGTTCGAATGGGATGAGCCGGCCGGAGGGATCTTTCTGGCCGGTGGTGAGATCCTCGGGCGCAGTCGCACCATGGCACGGCGAGCGCGTCAGCAGAAGCGATCCGAGGCAGTAGCTACCTTTCTGGAGCTCGAGCCTGGCGACTACGTCGTGCACTTGACCCACGGCCTGGCTCGTTACAAGGGGATCCAGCAGCTCGATGGGGGTCGCCGGCAGGGTGATCACCTGATCTTGGAGTTTCGCGATGGCGTCACCGTGCTCGTGCCGGCCGAGCGCATCGATCTCGTCCAAAAGTACGTGGGCACTCGTAAGGCGGTTCCCCTCCTCGACAAGGTGGGGGGGACCAACTGGGCGCGGCGCAAGCAGAAGGTCATCGATGCGCTGCACGACCTCGCGAGCGAGATGTTGGAGCTGCAGGCGCTACGCGCTGAGCGCGCCGGTTTTTCGTTTCCCGAAGACAATCACTACCAGAACGAGTTCGAGGCGGCGTTCCCGTTCCAGGAAACCCGCGATCAGCTCGAAACCATGGTCGCGATCAAGAAGGACATGCAGTCCCCGAAGCCGATGGACCGTCTGGTGTGTGGCGACGTCGGCTACGGCAAGACCGAGCTCGCGATGCGGGCCGCCTTCAAGGTGGTTCAAGCGGGTAAGCAGGTCGCGGTGCTGGTCCCGACGACGGTCCTGGCCCAACAGCACCTGCTCACGTTTCGTGAGCGCATGGCCGAGTTCCCAGTGAGAGTAGACGCCATCAGCCGCTTTCGTACCCGTGGGGAAGCGACTGGCATTCTGAAGCAAGCGCAGGAAGGCAAGCTCGACATCCTCATCGGCACGCATCGACTGCTCTCGAACGACGTGAGCTTCGCCGACATCGGCTTGATCATCATCGATGAAGAACAGCGCTTTGGCGTCGTGCACAAAGAAAAGCTGAAGCAGTTGCGCCGGCTCGTCGATGTTCTCACCTTGACGGCGACCCCGATCCCACGAACGTTGCACATGGCACTCACAGGAGTGCGCGACATTTCCAGTCTGTCGGAACCTCCGGAGGGCCGCCGGGCAGTGCGCACCGAGGTGTGCCCTTTCGAGCCCCGCCGCTTTCGCGAGATTGCGCTGCGCGAGCTCAATCGCGACGGGCAGATCTTCTGGGTGCACAATCGCGTCCACTCCATTCGCAATCGTGAGCTCGATCTCCAGCAGCTCTTGCCCGAGGCGCGCATCGTGCACGTGCATGGTCAGATGGATGAGCACGAACTCGAGCGTCGTATGACCGGGTTTCTGCACAAGGAGTTCGACGTTCTTCTCACGACCACGATCATCGAGAGTGGCTTGGACATTCCGTCGGCCAATACGCTGATCGTCGACCGCGCCGACCGTTTCGGCCTCGCCGAGTTGCACCAACTGCGCGGCCGTGTGGGCCGTGGGCAGCACCAGGCGTACGCCTACTTCCTGACCCCCGATGAACGACCCGTCAATCCGGAGGCTGCGGCCCGCTTACAGGCCATCGAGGAGTTTTCGTCGCTGGGTTCGGGTTTTCAGATCGCCATGCGCGATCTCGAGATCCGCGGCGCCGGCAACATCTTGGGGCGCGAGCAGTCCGGGCACATCGCGACCATCGGCTACGACTTGTACTGCCGCCTCCTGGAGCGTGCGGTCGCCGAGCTCAAGGGCGTGACTTACAGCGAGCCGCCGGACGTAGAGATCGCGATCCCGGGGTCGGCTCGCATCCCGGAGGAGTACATCACCCAGGACACGCTCCGCCTCCGTGCCTACCGCGGGGTCGCCACCGCGCTCGACGCCGACGAGGTGGCGGATCTCGAGAGCGACCTCGTCGACCGCTATGGGGAGATTCCGGTGGAGACACGGAGCTTGTTGCAGCTCCAGCTTCTCCGAATCTACTTGGGACGTTGCGGCTGCCGCAAGGTGTGGCTCGAGGACGGTTGGCTCGTGACGGAGGGTCACGCGCGCAGCGTCGAGAAGGAGTTCCGCGCTCGCGGCTGGCAAGTAGTGCACCTGCCCGACGGCGAGGTCTGCGTGCGTCCGTCTGCGCAGACGCGTCTCGAGAGTCTGGCACAAGTGGTCACGACGGTTCTCGGTACTTGAGCCCCAAGTCCTGAGCCCCAAGTCAAGCGCGTACCGCGTGACTTGGGTTCCAGATCCTCTCGAGGGGGAGCGCGGCAGGCCCCCTCGTGGCTGCGGCCGAGCCGCATCCGCTTCAGCAAGCGCGAACCAGAGTTGCTTGGGAATGGCTTGATCTGGGCATGGCTTTTCTCGACCCAGGGCACGCGTGCTTCGAGGTTGCGCGGACGAGACGGCGGTCTATACTCCGTCGCCATGAAGTGGCCTGATCGCGAGACCCTGCACGAGATCATCTTCGAGGCCGACACCCCAGCGGGCAAGGCCTTCGACGTCGCCTTGTTGGCAGCGATCGTCTTCAGCGTACTCGCTGTCATTCTCGAGACGGTCGAGACGATCGCCGTGCGCCATGGACCGTGGCTGCGGGCGAGCGAGTGGTGCTTTACCTTGTTGTTCACCGTGGAGTACTTTCTGCGGCTCTATTGCGTGCGGCGGCGCATGCGGTACGCCGCGAGCTTCTTCGGTCTCGTCGACTTGCTCTCCATCTTGCCGCTGTACGTGAGTCTGTTCTGGCCCGGCGCGCAGACACTGTTGGCGATTCGGGTGCTGCGCATGCTCCGCGTCTTTCGCGTCTTCAAGGTGGCGCGCTTCCTGGGTGAAGCCAATGTGCTCAAGATTGCCCTGTCCAACAGCGTCCCCAAGGTCATCGTGTTTCTTGGCACGGTGCTCACCTTCGTAGTCGTGATCGGCGCCGTCATGCATCTCGTCGAGGGCGACCAAGAGGGTTTCGCGAACATCCCCAAGAGCATGTACTGGGCGATCGTCACGCTGACCACTGTCGGCTACGGTGACATCGTTCCCGTGACGGTCACGGGCCGGTTCTTGGCGGCTCTCGTAATGGTGTTGGGGTTCGGCATCATCGCCGTGCCCACGGGCATCGTTTCGGCCGAGATCGTGCAGGAGTCACGCCGGCGGCCGGTGAGCACGCAGGCTTGTCGGGAGTGCTCCGCCGAAGGGCACGACATCGACGCGAAGCACTGTAAGTATTGCGGGGCTGCCCTTTGAACCAAGACGCCTACCCGCCGCTGGAGGAGCGTGACCGCCAGCGGGCATGGCTCGCGCTCGCGTTGCTCGTTCCCGCGCCATCGCTCGGAGCCTTGTTCTTGCTGTGGATCTGGCCCGGCGCACTCGGCAGTGCCATCTGGGGCGTGAGCAAGGTCTGGTTGCTCGCCTTTCCCCTCCTGTGGTGGCGGTTCGTGGACAAGCAGCGCTGGAGTGCCTCACCCGTTCGCAACGGTGGCCTCAGGGTAGGGGCTGCCTCCGGGGTTGTGATCGCCGGCGCCATCGCGGTGACCTACATCGGGTTCGGGGAGGCCCTGGTCGATCCTGCTCGACTTCGTACCATGGCCAGCAAGAACGGCCTGGACCAGCCTGCGACCTACCTTGGTCTAGCGGTTTATCTCTCGTTCGTGAACAGCCTTGCCGAAGAGTACGTGTGGCGGTGGTTCGTCTTCACGAAGTGCGAGAAGATCATGCCGCGTGGCGCGGCGGTGGTCGCTGCCGGCGTCTTCTTCATGATTCACCACACGATTGCCCTGGCCGCTCAGTTTGGTTGGGAGATCACGATCCTCGGGTCGGTGGGGACTTTGATCGGCGGCGTAGCGTGGTCGTTCCTCTATCTTCGGTACCGATCCGTGTGGCCGGGGTACGTGAGTCACGTGCTCGCCGATCTGGCCGTGTTCGCCGTGGGCTGGGATATCCTTGGCCTTTGAAGCACGGGGGGAGTTCCGTTCAGTGGGTGCTTGCGATCCCCCGAGGCGCCCGCGGCGAGCGAGTCGTGCTGTGAGAACGCTGCGCCGCGCTGCGGATCCGGTCTTGGTCGGCCTCGGGGTGCTCTTCCTCGCAGTCGCTGGAGTGGGCATTTTCGTGCCCCTGCTGCCGACGACGCCATTCGTGATCCTGGCAGCTTTCTTGTTCTCTCGCGGTTCGCCGCGCCTGCACCAATGGCTGCGGTCCCAGCGTCACTTCGGTGCGGCGCTCCGACGTTGGGAGGATCACGGTGTCATTCAGTTGCGGGCGAAGATCCTCGCCACGGTCCTGATCACTCTGGCGATCGCCTACCCCATGTTCTTCACGGCGATGAGCACCGGGATCCGGGTCGGGGCGGGGGTGGTAACGGCGCTGGTCGTTGCGTTCATTTGGACTCGACCGTCCGATTGCCGACCGGATGCATGACCGCTGCCGTTGTGCGCACCCCGACCTCAGAAGCGCGCGCGCGTGCCCGTCGAGCTCGGCGGGTCGCCTCGCCGAGGGGCTTTCTGCAGGTGGGCACGGGGACGCTGCTGCCAGCGGCCGACGTCCTCGAGCAACACCGTGGTCGCCCGGTCGAGTTGCGCATCTCGGAAGGTGGGTAACGTACCGGGCTCGTTCCACACGACCACGTCGGGTTGCGCGCCGTTCATCTCCATGTCGCGACCATCGGACAGGACGTACCAGCCCCGAAAGGGAGTCCGAATGGTACCGAGATCGAGCACTGACTGGCCGCCGGTGCTAATGACTCCGCCCGCGGTGGGAACGCCGACGACCCGGCCGCGCCGCAGAGTGCGCACGGCATGCGCGAAGATCTCCGCGTTGCTGAAGCTGTTCTGATCGCACAACACCACGATCGGTTTCGACCAGGTAGCGTAGACCCGTCGATCCTGTGGGTAGCCGGGACCTCCACCCCGCGGCACCGTGATGGCGTGGTCGGGCTGGGTGAGCGCGGTGAGCAGGTGGTCGGTCGTCGAGCCGCCACCGTTCGCGCGCACGTCGATGATCAACCCGCTCTTGCCGGCGCCGACGCGATAGAGTTCCTCCTCGAACCGCAGGAAACTCGGCCAGTTCATCCCACGAATGTGCAAGTAACCCAGGGAGTCGCCGGACCCGTCGGCGACCCGTCGTCGATTCCGCTCGATCCACTCGTCGTACAGTAGGCCTCGTGCCGCACCGTAGGTGATGGGACGGACCCTGACCGTTCGCTCGGTTCCCTCGACGCCGCGGACGCGAAGCTCGACATCGCGGTCGATCGCCCCCGACAACACGTCTCCCTCACGAACCGACGGATCCACGGGTCGCCGGTCGATCTCCAGTAAGGTCTCCCCGGGCGCGACCCGGCTGCCGACCTCGTCCGTGGGACCCCCGCGAATGACATCTTTCACTCGCCAGCCGGGGCCTCGATGCTGGGGCTCGTAGCGCAGTCCCAAGTGCGCGACCTGGTCGTTCCACGGCTGTTCACTCCGGTACCCCGTCCAGCTCGCCGAGAACCCCAAGTGGGAGCCGTTGAGTTCGCCCAACAGCAACTGGACCACGTGTTCGAACGCATCGTCATCCACCGACGCTGCAGCAACGTCCACGTACTTGCGCAAGACTTGGTTCCAATCACGGTTGCCCAGGGCCTCGTCGTAGTAGGTGTCGCGCAGGGTTCGCCACGCGAGTTCGAAGCCCGCGCGGTACCGGGCCGCCGGCTGCACGCGCTGTCGCACGTCGAAGGAGTACGAAGTGAGCGTACCCTTGTCGTTCACTACGCCGGGTACCCCGCGGTTCAGGGTGAGCAGCTGCTTGGCCTCGGGGAGCCAGCGAGCTCGGCTGACCGCCGTGGTGGAGAGCTTCTTCGGAGCGAGTTCGTCCGGGAACTCGACCGTGTAGGTGCCCGCGTCACTGCCCAAGCTCGCACTGAACGCGAGCTTCGAGTCCCCGATCCATACGAGATTGGACTCGCGCGAGTTGGGAATCGAGATGCGACGCACTCGCTCGCGTAGCCCATCGAAGTCGATCTCGACCTGGGGTGGTGCCGCCTTCTTCGACTTCGCCCGGTTCCCGCCGGCGCCCGGCCCGGCCTCCAGCAGCGGTGGCTCGGGGGCGCCCGCGCGGTCGAGCCTCGTGGGCTCGGTGGGGTCGATCGTCGGCTCGGCAGGATTCGGCGGATCGCTCGGTTCGAGCTTTGCCTTACGCTTCTGGCTCATCTTCTCGAGCGCCTTTTCGAGCTTCCGATCTCGGGAGTCGAGTTCGTGATCCGCTGCGCGCAGCCAAACGTAGTAGATGTCGACTTCGTCTTCCTGCCGGCGGCCTGTGAAGGCGAGCAAGCGGCCGTCCGGGGACCAGGAAGGACTGAAGTCGTTGTCGGGATGGGTGGAGACATTGAACGCCGGTCGCGAGGCGTCCACCGGCACCACCCAGACATCGCGGTTGAAGTCATTGTCATCGACCGCATAGGCGAGCCACTTGCCGTCGGGGGACCAATCGTAGCTCGGCTCGTTCCACGACTCGAACAGGCACCGGGAGGTCGCGCCGTCGAGACTCGAGATCATGAGGTCCCCGCGGCCACGGACGTACGCCAACTGGCGACCGTCAGGCGACAACGAGAGGTCCGACTCGACTTCGGGATCGGTCGTGAGCTGCGTCAGCTCGAATTCGTCGTTCTGCCACCAATAGCGATCGGGTCGAGCCCTGCGCACCCGCCAGATGTCGCTCTGCCCGCCGGCGTCGCTGACGACGTAGAGCTCCGTTTGGTCAGCCGAGAACAGCGGGCTGGTCTCGGCCTCGGGCGTGCGGGTTATCTGGCGCGGTTCGCGGAGTTCGGTGTCCATGACCCAGAGGTCGCCGCCCGCGATGAACGCGATCTCGAGGCCGTCAGCGCTCGCGGCCACGGCGGTCGCCGACGTGAGCTGCTGTCGTCGTTCGGCAGGTGCCACGGGCTCGCCGGAGTGCTCGAGCTCGATGCGCTGGGGGGCTTCGTCCCGTCCGGGTCGGAAGCGATAAAGGTCGAAGAGGTGGCGGAAGACGATGACCTCACCGTTGCGGGAGACCTCGGGCCAGAACACCGTATCATCCTCGAAGAACGTCAGCTGGCGGCGCGAGCCGGTCGCGAGCTCGTACTCCCAGAGATTGAACGACCCACTCTGCTGACCCACGTAGTAGAACCCGTTGCCGTCCGGCTTCCAACGCGGATAGCGGAACCCGAGCTCGTCGTGCAGCAGCTCGCTGAACGACTGAGCGTCGAGATCGTACAACCAGATCTGGCCAGCTTGAGATCCGCGGTAGCCTTTGCGGAACCAAGATGTTCCCTCGCGTGCGACGAGGAGCCGCGTGCCTTCGGGAGACAGACGGACCTCGCGGGCTTCGGCATCGAAGAGCAGTTCGTCGGCGTTCTTGCCTTCACGCTGAACCCGGTACGGACGGAGCGCTGCGCGCCAGAAGTGGTCGCGTTGCGCCATGGTGATGAACGCGTCACCGACGGGTGAGTACTCGAGGAGCTGGTAGCCTTCGCTGTGGCGTGTCCTGGGTACCGGCGAGCCGCCGGTCACCGGCACCGTATACACTTGGTCGTAGCCCTCGCGATTGCTGACGAAAGCGATCTCGGTGCCATCGGGGGAGAAGCAGGGTTGTCGATCGAGCGCCGGGTCACGCGTGACCGGGCGGATGGAGCCTCCTGCGAGTGGCGCGGTCCAAACATCACCGGCCCACTCGAGGACGAGGGTTCGCCCATCGGGCGACACCGCGAAGTCTGTCACCAACCGCACGGGCTCTGCGGCCTCGAGGGGCGGTGACGCGACGGTGCCGATCGACAGGAGCGTGATCGCCGTGAGGGCCGTGAGGACCGAGTCAGGGGTGAACCGCGGCATCATGTGCGCTTCCTCTCCGCGACGGGGGGGCGATCGGCTGGTCGGGTTCCGACCGGGTCACTCCACCGCCGGATTCAGAAGGCATTCTCGGGGCCGGCGCGGGAAGCCTTCGCTCGTTTGCTGCACGTTCGGTGGTGACCGGTTCTACCCAGGCCTTCGGGGTTTCTCAAGCGGGTGCGGGGGCGCGCGAGTTCGCCGGCGGCGGTTTCTGGGACCCGTCAGACAAGTGAAGCCCGGATCCCGCCGATAGCAAAGGCAGGACAGGGGGCTTCCTTGATCGGTGATCCTTCGAACGCGAAACGATTTGCGTTCATTCGCGCGGCGCTCGAAGCCGCGCGCCCGCACTCCTGGACCGAGGCCCACGTCCTCGATCTCGGGTGCGGTCCCGGCCCGCTTGCCGACTACCTGGGGCAGCATGGGTGCCGCGACGTGTGCGGGGTCGATCTCGATCCACTCTTGGTCGCGGCGGCGCGCGTGCGCTGCAGCGAGTACGGACACCGCTTCCACGAGGACCGGATCGAGGACTTCTTGGAGCGGCCCGAAGCACGGGGTCCGTGGGACGCGATCGTGCTCTCGGAGGTATTGATGCACCTCGCGAACCCGCTCGACACGTTGCGCACCATCCGCTCGGTGCTGGCGCCAAACGGGTGCTTGGTGATCACCGTGCCGAACGGTTTCGGCCCGTGGGAGCGCTACCATCGACTCAGCGAGCGGCAGCGTTATCGAGACCGAACCGCCACCGCGGACGGCAAGCGGTTGCTCCAACGCTACCGGCGACGCGATGTCATTCGCGTCTTGCAAGGCCTCGATTTTCAACTGCAGAGCTTCCAGCGCTCGAACTTCATCTCCGGGGTCTATCCTTTCAACGTCCCGGGGTATCACTCCTTCGACTGGGTCGAGAAGCTCGATTGCTGGCTCGCGGATTGGCTGCCCTCCTCGGTGGTGAGCGGCTGGTACTTCGCGTTTCGCCGTGCCCCCGCGGTCGTACCGGGGGCCGCCGTGACCGGCGATCGCCAGCCGGTGCTCCCCCTGCGGCTGCCCGCTCGCGCTCGCGGCTGACTGGCCGAAGCCCCCGACTGCCGTCATACTCCGCGGGGCCCAGTGCTTTCGCGTGGCGCATCGTCGCCCACGCTGGGCAGGCCGACTCCGGGAAGAAGAAGCATGTACCGCACGCTGCACGCGGACAAGATCGTCGAAACCGCGGCCACTCTGCGGCGACGCATCGAAGAGCGATTTCCCGAGGCGGGCCTCGCCAAGGTCGCGGCCGAGCTGCACCAAATCGCCGGTGAAGCCGTCGAGCGTTGTCTCTCCATTCGCCGCCCCAACTACCTGCTGCGAGGCTTGGCCTACGGCGGTCTGACCGTCGGACTCGTAGCGTTGGCATGGAGTTTCACTCACGTCGAAGTGGGCCCGAACGTCTGGGCGCTCGAGAACTTCCTCGAGGAACTCGAGGCCACCCTCGGAAGCCTCTTCTTCCTTGCCGCGATCGCGACCTTCCTCGTGACCATTGAGGTGCGCGTGAAGCGAAACCGCGCTCTGCGGGCGATCCAGGAACTTCGTGCCCTCGCCCACATCGTCGACATGCATCAACTCACCAAGGACCCCGAGCGCATCCTCTGGGCAGGCCCGAGCACTGAATCCTCCCCGCAGCGCACCATGACCCCCTTCGAACTCGGTCGCTACTTCGACTACTGCTCGGAGATGCTGTCCCTGGTCTCGAAGCTCGGCGCGCTGTACGTCCAGGAGTTCCCGGATCAGGGTGCACTGGTCGCGGTCGACGAGCTCGAAACGCTCACCACTGGTTTGTCCGCGAAGATCTGGCAGAAGATCATGATTCTGGACCGCTACCTCGATGAAAGCGAAGGCGCGGCCACGGACCCAGTCGCTCCCGCCCTGACATCCCCCGAGAGCTGACGCCGGCAGCCCTCCGCGCCTCCGCCCCCCGGGGCCCGGTCACTGGGCCGCTGTTCTCGGGAGCCGAGGTTCCCGCGAACCCGCGCAATCCAAAGCCGCCGTCGTAGCGAATCTCACCGCGAATCTCACCCGGAGCAACCGGCGATCCACGCCGCTCGGGCCTCCCCGGAAAGCTCGGCGCGTCCGAGTCATTACCCTCGGCGGCGAAAGGCCTTGTTCGCGGTCGAGGCCAACCGTGGGCGCGCCGATTCGTCGCCCACGACGCGCCGTGTCGGGAGGCCCTGAGAATGCGGGTGTAACCGAAGCCGGGCGCGGACGTCTCACGGGGTGTCAATCGCGGCCCCGGCATACCCGCGCCGTGGCCGCGCACGGAGAGGACGCAGCAGTCATGAATCGCAACCCGCACCGGCCTCCGGCTCCGCACGAACAGGATGGCGCGCAACCCGACGAGGCTGGGCCGGTGACCGGCCCGCGCAGGGCTATGCGTGCACGCTTCGAGCAGGAAGCACTGCCGCATCTCGACTCGGTGTTCAACTTCTCGTTCTCGCTCACCCGCAATCGGACGAGCGCGGAAGACTTGACTCAGGAGACCTTCACTCGTGCGTTTCGCGGTTTTCGTGGCTTCCGAGTGGGCAGCAGCGCCAAGGCGTGGCTGTTCAAGATCTGCCGCAACCTTTTCATCGACCAGTACCGCAGGCGCGAGAAGGTCAACGTTCATGCCTTGGTGGACGGCGCCGATCCGGTCGTCCACGACCGGAGCTTCGACGAGCGGACTTTCGAGGAGCGGGGTACCCGCGGCGGGCTCGAGTACCGTGAGCTGTTTACTGATGAGGTACGCGATGAGCTTGCCGATCTCCCCGAGGAGTTTCGGCAGGCCCTCCTCCTGTGCGATCTCGAAGGCTTGACCTACGAGGAGATCACGGAAGTCATGGGCACCCCGATTGGCACCGTGCGGTCGCGAATCAGTCGCGCGCGGAGTCTTCTCCGCGAGCGTCTCTGTGGCTATGCCCGCGACCTCGGCTACGACATGAGTGCGGTCGAGGGACTCACCCCGTGTGCTGCTTGTTAGAGCTAGAGCTCGGCAGCGACAGCCAGGCCCAGATCCAGCGCGTACCGCGCTCGATCTGGGCTTCGGCCTGGACTCCCTCCGAGGGGGCTTTCGACGGACCCTATCGAGTTCGCGGCACGCCGCGAAGCACTGCACCCGAAACGACGTGCAGCGCACCTCGATGCCACCCGCGAGTGCGCTGGGTCGGGGGCCCGTCTGTGCTTGCCGAGTGAACCTCGCCCTCACGGGAGGACAACCTGACCGACGGCTTCAGTGCCGGTGAGCGCTCAGCTCGATCGTTACCGTCGCGCTGGTCGAGTCGCTGCCTGGCTTCGCCGCACCTCCCGGGAGCGCGGTTCCCGGCCGAGTTCCGGCGCGCCCCCCGCGAAGTACGTCGGGTGCGTGTTCGGCCCACCACCTCGCCGCATCGTCGTGGCCCCACGTGCCGGCGTGCTCGCATTCGCGAAGGCGGCTCTGGAGCTCCGTGGCCGAGGCTGGACGCATGCCCGGATCTTTGGCCAAACACGCGAGCACCAGCATCTCGAGGTCGCGGGGGAATGGGCGGCCGGTGCGCAACGATGGCGGCAGCGGCGACGCGGTGATCTGGAGACCGAGCACTTCGAATGGGCTGGTCGCATCGAAGAGCGGCAGGCCGGTCAGCAAGTAGTAGCCCACTGCGCCGAGCGCGTAGAGGTCAGCCCGCGAGTCGACCGGTTGTCCGCGGATGGCCTCGGGTGAGAGATAGAGCGGAGAGCCGACCAGGGTCCCGTCGATCTCGCTCGTAACCTGTAAGTCGCCGTGCAAGCTCTTCACCAGGCCAAAGTCGAGTACCTTGACGAAGTCCGCGAGCCCACCGCGCTCGCACAGGACCAAGTTGTGGGGTTTGATGTCGCGGTGGATGAGGCCAGCTTCGTGCGCCTCGGCGAGTGACCCGCAGACTTGATCCAGGACGTGTATGATGCGCCCGGGACCGAGCGGACCGTGTTGAGCTACCAGATCATAGAGATTGAGGCCACGCAGCAGCTCCATAGCGTAGTAGAAAACTCCCTCCGGGGTCCGTCCGAAGTCGTAGATGGCGATGGTGCTGGGGTGGGTGAGCTGGCTCGTGAGCTGCACCTCGCGCTCGAAGCGCGCGAGGTTTTCTTCGCCCGCCATCTGTGGGCGTAGCAACTTGATGGCCGTGGGGCGTCGCAGCAGTGCATGACTTGCACGGTACACTTCCCCCATGCCGCCTTCGCCGATCTTCTCTTCGAGTTGATACTGCCCGAGCTGGCGAGCCTGACGGACCTGCCGCTGCAAACCGAAGATGATGTTCGATGCGATCGTCGCCACCGCCACGCCGAGCAAGCCGCGCACGATGAACACCCCGTAGCTTGCGTCCCGCAAGTCGCTCGTGGGTTGGAGGGCACAGATCTGCCAGATTTGGAAGGCTACGAAGAACACCGGCAGCTCGGCCGTGAGGCTGACCAAAGCAGTACGAGCCGCCCGATCCGGCACGATCACGGCGCGGAGGAGGATCGCGTATGCAACCGGGAGAGACAGCGACAACACAACCGAGGGGGTGTCTCGGAGTAGCCACATCGCGAGTGCTTGCAGCGTCGTGAAGCCGACGAGCCCGACGACATCGACCACCCGCAGGAGAAGTAGGTGCCGTCGACGACCCCACGTCAGTCCATAACCCGCTGCGAAGATCAGGAACGTCCCCACGTAGCTCACCGTGTAGGGGACGGCCAGAAACGAGCCGCTCAGGGTCTCGCCTTTGATCCACAGGATGGTGTTGTTCGCGACGTAAGCCGCGAGCATGAAGCACGCCCCCAGTAGGTTCAGGAGCCGCAATCGACGCTGATAGAGGCTCCGGTACTCTTCGGTCGAGGACGAGTTCGACCGGTCCGAGTTCGCTGGCTTCGTTGCTGCGGTCATGGGCCGACCTCCGGGGTGCGCGCGAATTCAGCGGCGCGATCGAGCCAGGCTGCCGCCGAGTCCCAAGGTGCACGCCGGCCGCAGGACAGCGAGTGATCCCCTCCATCCACCACGAACAGCTCCGCCCGCGGGAGCGGCGCGATCACCGGACGCAGCCGATCGAGGTCACACAGGGGATCGCGCGTGCCTGAAACGAAGAGCTGGGGCACGGTGACTCCGGGGAGATGGGCGATCCGCAGTCGATCCGGTTTGCCGGCAGGGTGCAGCGGGTAGCCGAAATAGATGGCGCCCGCGGCTGCGCCACCCCGTCCTTCGGCCAGCAGCATCGAGGCGATGCGGCCCCCCATGGACTTGCCGGCGACCACGACCGGGCCCGGGGGCGACCAACCCGATACGAGGTCGAGCATCGCCTCCCAGGTTGCTAGAAGAACACGCGGTGCGTCCGGGGGTCGACGGGTTCCGGCGCGGACTCTTTGCTCCATGTACGGGAAGTGAAAGCGCACCACCGCGAGTTGTCGCGCAGTCAACTCCGCCGTCAAACGCGACAGGAACGCATGCGTGTAGGGCGCACCCGCCCCATGCGCCAGGATCACTACCGGGTACTGTCGGACCGATCCGTCCAACCGCCAGCTGGCCGGTCGCCCCGCAACTTCGATCTCCCCGGTGTCCACTACCCCGGTGTCGCGGGAAGCCTCCATCGAAACCGATCCTCTCACGCGCGAAACAGGTGCCGAACCTCGGTCGATGTCGTAGCATCGCACAGCCCGCGCCGCTACGGAAGTAGCCCGCGGCCAGACTCTCGGGAGGTGGCTGTCAACGTGGACGTCTTCGACTACATCAACGAGAACGATGCCGTCGGGCTACGTGCCCTGATCCAGCGGCAGCCCGTTGCCGCCGCGGCTCGTAGCCCCGTTGGACTCTCTCCAGTGATGTTCGCGCTCTATCATCGCAAGCCCGACCTGGCCCGAGTCATCGTCGATACCGGCTACGAGACCGATCCTTTCGAGGCAGCGGCGCTGGGGGATGCCCGGCGCTTCGAGGAACTTCTCGACCCCGAACCAACCTTGGTCGACGCGCGATCGGTCGATGGCTTTACGCCCCTGCACTTGGCCTGCTTCTTCGACCGGATCCAAGTCGTGAGGTTGTTGCTCGAGCGTGATGCCGACCCCAATGTAGCGGCCGAGAACCTGAGTGAGGTGCACCCCATTCACAGCGCCGTCGCAGCGCGTTCCGTCGAGATCGTGAAACTGCTTCTGGAACACGGCGCCGATCCCAACGCGCGGCAGCACGGAGGATGGACGCCACTTCACGCCGCGGCGATGCACGGTCATCAGGAACTCGCGCGGCTGCTCCTCGCGCACCAAGCCGATCGAAGCGCCTTCTCGGACGACGGCAAAGACGCTGCGACTCTGGCGGAAGAGGGTGGGCATCCCGAACTCGCCCGTCTGCTGCGGAGCGAATCGCAGCGCGGCGGGTAGCCGGATCCTCCGTCGTCACCCCAGTGGTTTTGGCTCAGCAGCTTCCTGGCGGCGGATGGCAGTCCGGAAGCGTGTCGGGCGTCGGGTCGAACCCACACGCCGGAAACGGCTGTGGTGGCGGGGCGGCGCCGGGTAAGAAGATGCGCGACAGCAGCAGTACCGCGTCTTGCAGGCTCAGCGTGCCGGTGTCGCTCAGGTCCGCCGCGTCGAGACACGGAAGTTGCGCCGTTCCCGGAACGAAGAGGAAAGACAGCAAGAGCACGACATCGTCGATGGCCAGGGTTCCGCTATTGTTCACGTCGCCGCGGATGAAGCGAGGAGCGTTGTTCACAGGACGCTGCCGCAAGACGGCAATGTCGTCGCCGTCGGCGTTCGCCACGACCACGTCCGCGTAGCCATCTTCGTCGAGATCAGCCAAGCAGAATGCTTCCGGAGAAGAGCCGACCCCAAAGCAAGGACCGGGTGCGAAGGAGCCGCCGCCGAGCCCGTTGAGGACCAGGAAGGGGAGCTCGTACCAACTCAGCATGAGGACGTCGAGGGTGCCATCCAAGTCGACGTCGGTCACCGCCATGTCGCGCTGGAACCCGCCGACCGGGTGCGTGCCGAGCGGAGAGAAGCTCGCGTTTCCAGCTCCCGCGAACACTTGGAGGACCGGATCGAGTGGATCGGCCGAAAGCAGGAGATCGATGTGGAGGTCACCTGTGACTTCCGCCGCCCGCAGGCTGATCGGGTAGTAGCCGGGGTAGATCGTGCCCGTGAGGACGAACGCTCCGGCTCCCAACCCGCGATAGACATCGAGAGTTGGCGTCACGGAGAGGCTTCCCAGAGTAATCACGGCGAAGTCGAGGTTTCCATCCGCGTCGAAGTCCCCGAAAGCGGTCTCGGTCGGGCGGGGGCCCGTCGAGATCGGAGTGGCTACCGTGAAAGAGCCCAGGCCATTTCCGAGCAGCAGGTTCACCTCGTCTTCTCCCTGGTCGACGACGCAGAGGTCGAGGTCGCCGTCGAGATCGACATCGAGTACGGACAGGCCGTACAAAGCAAACCCCAACGCCAAGGCTGGGCTCGCCGTGAAACCACCGAGTCCATTGCCCCACAGAAGCGTGATCGTCCCGAGGAACTCCTGAGTCACCGCGAGGTCGAGATGTCCATCTTCGTCGAAGTCGGCGACGACGACTCGCTCGGGTGCTTCGATCAGGAACTTCGGGAGTACGGGTGTCAGGTCGCCGGTTCCGGACCCGACCAGCAAGGTAAGGTCGCCGCTCTCGCGATTGGCCACGATGACGTCGGCGTGTCCATCTTCGTCGAAGTCGCCGCTCACGACATCGACCGGCCGATCGCCGACGATCGGAAAGGTGGCACTCCGGAACGAGCCGTCGCCCTGCCCGGCGAGCACGGCGAGCGAGTTGATTCCGAGCAACGCGACCAAGTCGGTGGTCCCGTCGAAGTCGACATCGCCGGGTTGAATCATTACTGGCAGTTGCCCGACTCGGAGGGACCCCGCGTGAGCGAAGGAGCCGCCGCCCGTTCCCAGGAGGATCGCACCGCCGCCTTCGTACGCGCTGGCCACGACCAGGTCGACGATGGCGTCGCCGTCGACGTCGGCAGCCGCCACCGTCGAGGGGAGATCGCCAGCGGGCAGCGTCACCGAGCTCGGGAAAGCCCCACTCGCGGTACCGAACCACAGAGTCAGGTCGTCTGAATTGGCGTTGGGCGTCGCGAGATCGACGAAGCTATCGCCGTTGAGGTCCTGCACGAGCAAGGACAGCGGATTGGCTCCTACGGCGAGTGGCGTCAGGCCGGACCCGAAGGTTCCGGTCGGCGATCCAAGGAAGCGGACGATCGTGTGGCTCGTTCTCGAGACGATCGCCAGATCGAGGGATCCGTCGAGGTTGAGGTCCGCCAACACCGGCGACTCGGGCGCGCCGGGTAGCGCGAACTGCTGCGCTACGGTGAATTGCCCCAGACCGTCGCCCAACAACACCGCCACTTGGTCCTGGAAGCCGCTGGCGACGACGAGGTCGATGTCGCTATCGCCGTCGAGGTCGCCCGCGCAGATCTCGGTCGGGAGGAACAGCAGTGGAACGTTGTGGCTCCACATGAAATTGCCCAGCCCGTCTCCGTAGAGTACAGCGATGTCCATGGAGCTGATGTTGGCGGTGCAGACGTCGAGGAAGCTGTCCCCGTTCACATCGGTAACGACGAGCGCGTAAGGTTCGGTGCCCGAGGCAAACCAGAACCGCTGCCAAGGCTCGAACCCACCCATACCGTCGGCCAGCGTTACGACGATGGACCCCAGAAACGGCGGGTCGGGCGATTGAAAACTCACGACGGCATCGCGGTCACCATCTCCATCGAGGTCGGCCATCCTCATGGCCGTCGCGCAGAAGATGCAGGCGGTGTCGGCCAGGGCGAAATTGCGCGGCGCCTCGAAGTCGACTTGGCCGCGAAGGGCGGGTGCGTTCGCCACGATGGAAACGAGCACGGCGAAAAGCGGAACCCAGGGAGCGGGAGTCGTACCGGAACGGTGGGGACGTCGCATTCGGTTCCTCCGTGGTTCGATTCTGGGCCGTTCGACTCTGGGCCGTTCGACTCTGGGCCCACGGGTTCGGTTCTGGGCCCACGCGACCGTAGACTGAGTTCTCGGGATTGTCGCTCCTCGTTGGCTGGCCACAAAGCGCTTTCGTCGGGCCAGGCCCGAGATTCGAGCCGCGATCGGTCGACGGCAGCGCCTTCGAGCCGCCATGGTCGTGGACGTCCTGGTGGCGTGGGCAGTTTTGCTTGCGCCTCACGCTCGCTGACGTGGCGCGTGGCGGCCGAGCGGCGGGTGATGTCTTTGGGGCGTGGCGCGGATGCGGTATGGTTCTCTCGCCGAGCGCCTGCGCACGTCGCGCCCCGCTCGGCCGAGCTTCTCTTCCACTCTTCTTCCACCAGGAGTGTCGTTGCGACCCATCCTATCCGTTTCCTGCGCCCTGATCTGCGTCCTCTTGCCGTGCGCTTGGGTTTCGGCTCATGAAACCCACCTGCTCGTGACGGCCGAGGGGGCCCGTTTGGTCGGGCGTGCTCACTTCGGGGCCGGCGTGCCGGTGCGTGGCGGCAGCGTGCGCGTCTCTACCCCGGACGGCGCGTTGCTCGCCGAGCTTCGCACCGACGACGAAGGGAAGTTCGCCTTCGACGCGGCTTGGCGGTGCGGTCACGTATTCGAGTTGAACACGGTCGACGGGCACCACGCGGAGTACACCGTCCCGGCAGAGCAACTCCCAGCGCAACTCCCGGCGCGACCTGGGATCGCTACGAGCCCACAGCTCGCGCCCCATTCGGGTTCCGCCATCGAAGGCGAACTGGAGCGTGCCCTGGCGCGGCAGCTCACCCCGCTGCGTCAGCAGATCGATGCGTGGCGCACCCAGACCGAGTTCCGCGACGTGATCGGCGGTGTCGGCTACGTGTTTGGTATCCTCGGTATCGTTGCGTACTTGCGAGCGCGCCGCCTCGCCGCCGCCGGATCTCCACCGAGAGTGTAAAGAACGGCTGCCGGCACCGGCAGCGTTGTCGCCCCGACTACGGGATCGCCGCCGTGCTTGACTTCTCGGTGAACGTCGGCGAAGAGTCCTGCTGCAACGGAAAGGACAGGGTGCCATGCGTGTCGTGAACCGCAATGCTGTAGTCGTCATGCCGCGCCAGCCCTTTGTCGACTGGATTCGGCGGGTCAGCCCCGTCGCTACGGTCACGCTCGATGAGATCCGAGACGACTACTCGTGCTACCTGATTCCCGAGCTGCTCTCCCGTCGGGAGCAGAAGGAGTACCTGGAGCAGAACTTCACGGCGATCTTTCGGCAGGAACTCACCGCGTGGAGTGCGGACTCCGCGAGTTGGCCCAAGTCGATGACCTTCCGCTTGTTCCTCGAGTTCTTCGAGGTCAACTTCCACAGCGTAGTGCAGGATCTCGTCGATGATCCGCTGTGGCGACCCTAAGCCTAAGAGCTCCCGGAGCAAGCGCAACCGCGCTTGCTCCGGGTCCTAGATTTTCTCCGATGGGCTTTCGGCCCGTAGCGCCGAGCGCAAACTAGCTCGAGCTGCTCGTGAATGCGCTTGGTTGGGCCTAGCGCGGACTCGATTCCTCTCGGGGGCTTTCGCAAAGCCCCTCGTGCCTGCGGCCAAGCCGCAACCCCTTCACCCACAAACGCTCGCCTTCGGCCGCGCCTTCAGCATCCCGGGAAGTT
>JBFWWP010000003.1:0-234438 GCA_050246115.1 Planctomycetota bacterium | reverse complement strand
TTGGGCCTAGCGCGGACTCGATTCCTCTCGGGGGCTTTCGCAAAGCCCCTCGTGCCTGCGGCCAAGCCGCAACCCCTTCACCCACAAACGCTCGCCTTCGGCCGCGCCTTCAGCATCCCGGGAAGTTCATGCAGTCCACACCTCCCGCGGTCGGGGTCGGGTCCGGCCCGCAAGTCTGCGGAGGAGGCAGCGGCAGCGGCGGTTGCGCGAACAGCCCAGACAGCAGCGCCACGATGTCGGCGATGTTCAGTAGCCCATCGTCGTTGGCGTCACAGGCACTCTCGCAGGTCGGCCCAGCCGCACCTTGGAAGAGATAGTTCACCAGGAAGATGGCATCGCTGATGTCGAAGGCGGCGTCGGGGTTGCAGCGTCCGCGAATGAAACTCGGAGCAAGCGGCTGGCATTGGACGAGGATCTCACCCGTGCCTTCGGTGTCGTTCCAGCCTCCGACTCGCAACAGCACCGCCTCACCCGCGGCGACGGCGGCACTCACTTCGGACTGGAACGAACACGAGTCGTCGACGCAGTCGAGTTCGTCGCCGGGAACCAGCACGATCCCGGGATTGGCCGGTTCCGGATAGAGCGCGAGGTACGTGTCGAAGGTGCTTCCGCAGAGGCTCACGGTGAGCTGGCAAGCGTCGGTCGCCACGTATCGATACCAGACGTCCTTCTTGACGTCGCACTCACAGTCCTCGGGTCCGTCGGTGGTGCTTTTCTGGTTGCTGAACGCGAGCAGTCCGTCCGCGATCGGCAGCGGGTTCGAGACGTCGTCGTTCGGCGGCGGGGCGTCGGTCTCGCAGCTCACGGTCAGCTCGCCGACGCCGGTGAAACCCAGGTACCCTCCCACTCGGATCAAGTAGGACTGGCCGACCGCGGTTTGGAATCGCAGTCGAGACGTGACCGCATTGTTGGCGTCGTCGTTGCAGGCGATGGGCGGCAGCGAGGGGTCGCAACTGGTGTGAACCGCCACGCGCGTGTCGTAGGCGCTGCCCGAGAGATCGAGGAACACGGTCTCGCTGCACAGCGCGGTGTACTCGAACCAGACGTCGTTGCGCACTTCGTCGTCGCCAGCGAAGTCGCACGCGACGTTGCCCATGACGAAAGAAGGAGTCGCGCACTGGGTGGTGAAAGCGGTCACTCCGTTGCCAATCGGCAGGGCATTCAAACAGTCATCGTTCGCCGGCGGTGGGAGCAGCGGTTGCGCGCTCACGTCGAGGATGCCGGCGGGGCTGGTCCCGAGCGGAGCACCGACTTGCACCAGGTACGTTTGGCCCGCGATGAGGTTTGCGACGAGCGCGGTACCGGCGCTCGAGCACGCGCCCGGAGACGATCCGAGCGCTTGCGCGAGCGTCGGACAGTTCGATTGAAAGTCGTAGACCGCGACATGCGCATCGGTCGGGGCGCTGCACACCGAGAACGTTACGGCTTCGTTGCAGGTCGGGGTGTAGGTGTACCACAGCGTGGCTCCGAGATTGCCGAACGGATCCGGGCCGTCGAGCGTGGTATTCGCGAAGTCGAAAGCGGTGGCACCCGGCAGCAAGAAGTCCGGAGTCGCGCAGCGGGTGTTCTTCTTCTCTGGCACGCAGCCGATGTCCAAGGTCACCATCCCGGAGGAACCGTCGCACGAGCCGACGCGGATCAAGATCTGCTGCCCGGGCACGACGTTGGTGCTGACGCTTCCCGTGGAGTTGCTGGTGCTGCAGGAGTCGAACAGGGACTCCGGAGAGGCCGTGGAGCAGTCACAGGAAGAGGCGAGCGCAACGGCGACTCCCGGAAACCCGGAGACGGCAATCTTGATCGTGCCGGTGACGGTGGCGGTGTAGCAATAGAAGACGTCGTTCTTGATCGCGTAGAAGTTGAAGCCGGAGAACTTACCCGATCCTACGAAGTAGTCGGTCGTCGTAGCGAAGTCGGTGCAGAAGATGATGATCCCCTCGCCGACTGGGATCTGGTTCATGCACTTGTCGTTCGGAGGCGGCATCTGCGCCCAAAGCGACTCCAAACCGGCAACGGTGAACAGGATCAACAGCGGGACTACGCGCTTGGTTGCCAGGGGGGGGCTAATGACGGTCATTCCGTGGCTCTTTCCGCGGGTGACGACCCGCTTGCGGGGACTTTGATCTCGGCCAGCCGCTTCTTGACGTAGCGCTGCAGACTCTCGAGTTGCTTTGGACTTCCGAGGGACTCGACCCGTTGGCTCGCGGCGCTGAAGGCATCGAACGCACGTTGGGTTGCGTCGCGCTTCTCCTGGGAATCGTCGGCGGTGGCAGCCTGACGCGCGAGTGCATCGCCTCGCCCCACCTGCGACTCGACGAGGTAGACCTGACTCTTGAACTCCGTGGGCTCGACCACGAGCAGCTGTTGGTAGAACTCACAAGCCCGCGCAAAGCAACTCTCGGCGGCGCTCCACTGCTGTTTCTGCAGAAGCTCGTTTCCGAGACGTTTGTAGTACGCGCCGTAGTGCCGGACATCCTCGGGATCGCGATCCTCGGGGAGATCGCGGTCCACGAGCTTCCCCAATGCTTCGAGGATCTCGCTGCCTCGTGTCGTGTCCGAACTCGCCTTGTAGGAGTCGTAGAGGTTCACGTAGGAGCCGCGCAAGCTGCGTCGCGCGAACCGATTCTTCGGGTCCGCGCGCTGCAACTCTTCGTAGAGCTGAACGGCGTCCCGATTCAGGGCGTGAGCCTCCTCGTCGCCTCGGGGCAGAGCGCGTGCCAGGCGCTCGCAGCTAATGGCGAGGTCGACCCGAGCTTGCAGGCTACTGGCATCGGCAGCGACGAGCTGGCGACAGATCTCGTGGTTCTCCCGCAAGGCGACCCGCGCCGCCTCGGCGCGCGCCATGCGGAGCAGCAAGTTGCCGTGCCGATCGCATGCGATGGCGAGGTCACGGAGCGCGTGAACGTCTCCCGGGTGAGCCGCAACGAGTTGGCGAGCTCGCTCGAGCGCAACCTCCGCGCACTGCGTGGCGTCGTCGCCGCGGCCAGCTCCAACCAGCGCAACGGCCGTCAGCATGTCGAGAATGGTCAGTTGACGATGCAGCGTTGGAGCGAGCGACTCTGCCGAGAGCAGCTCCTCGCGAATCTTCCGAGACACCGCGAAGCTGTCGATCGCGGCGTCGAAGTGGCGCTGCTCGGTTTGGATGGAACCGACGAACTCGTAGAACGCGGCTTCGGCCTCACGGGCTGCCGTCGAGGCCGGGAGGCCTGAAAGCAAGGCGAGCCCTTGCTCGCAGTGTCGCTTCGCAGGGTCCAGGTCCTTGGCGGACAGGAGCAGCACTGCGAGGCTGCGGTGGCTCTCCGCCAGTTCGAGCCGTAGCTCGGGGTCTTGCGGGTCGGCGGCCACCAGCTCCTCGCGGGTCACGAGCGCCGATCGCTGGTGGGCGAGGGCCGCCTCGGGTTTACCCAGATTCGGGATCCCCGGCTTGCCTTGGACATCCGCTACCAGGCTCAGCAAGGTGGCGAGTTCGCGCCGAAGGGTTGGGTCGTCCGATTCCTGCACACCGAGGCGACTATGGAACTCGAGCGCCGTCTTGACGAGCAACTCTCGGGCTTCGGTGGCCCCGACGAGGTTGCGGATCTTGTCGTCGACGTTCACGAACCGCAGGGTCATGGCGCGAGTCTCTTGAAAGCGACGTTGCGCGGTGCCTTGCTCACGGACTGCCCAGAACGTCAATCCGAGCGAGACGACTACCGAGACCAGCAACAGTGCGACGAAGGCGATCACGCCGCCGACCAGCGCTCGATTCCGGCGCGCGAACTTGCGCAGTTGGTACAGACTGCTTGCAGGACGCGCGAGGATGGGCTCGTCGCGCAAGTACCGCCGCAGGTCGTCGGCCAACTCCCGCGCGGAGTCGTAGCGACGCTCTTTGTCGAGTTCGAGGGCTTTGCCGACAATGGTCTCCACGTCGCCGCGGTACAGACGAGTCGTGGTCCCGAGAGGACGCGCTTCCTCCTCGGCGACCATGCGCACGGCTTCGTGAAACTTGCGTCCCGAGAAGTCGTGGGGCAGCTGCTGGGCGAGGAGCTCGTAGGTGATGACGCCGAGGGAGTAGACATCGGACCGCGGATCGATTTCGTCGGGGTCGGCGGCCGCCTGCTCCGGGCTCATGTACTGGATCGTGCCGACGAGTTGTCCCACTTGGGTCTGCAACGTCGTCACCTGCAGGTCGGAGTCGGTGATGCGGGCGACGCCGAAGTCGAGGACCTTGGGCTGACCACTCGCGTCGACGAGAATGTTGCCGGGCTTCAAGTCGCGGTGCACGACTCCCTTTTGGTGCGCATGATGGACCGCGTCGCACACCCGTGCCATGAGTTCGAGGCATTGGTTGCCGGTGAGTGCATGCGAGCGCGCGTACGCGTCGAGGGGCAGGCCCTCGATGAACTCCATGGCGAAGTACGGCTGCGGGCCAAAGCCGACGTCGGCGGTGCCGGCCTCGAAAACCTGGGCGATGCCCGGATGCTGCAGTCGGCCGAGCACGTGGGACTCGTGTTCGAAGCGGCGCAGCGTCTCTTTCGTGACGACTCCAGGGCGCAGGACCTTGAGCGCAGCGACGCGGTTGGGGTGCTTTTGCTCGACGCGATAGACGATCCCCATCCCGCCCTCGCCAATGCGGCCGAGCACTCGGTAGGGTCCGACCTGCTCGAGTTCCGGGACGGCAGGAGTTGCGCCGGTCGGCGGAAGGGCCGCGCGCCGGCCGCGCAAGTGCGTCGGATCCTCCAGGAAGCCCGGGGCGCCATCTTGCTCGGCGAGCAGGGCGTCCACTTCGGCGCGAAGCGACGGATCGCTCGCACACGCCTGGGCCAGGAACGCCTCGCGCTCCGGTCCGTGCCGCTCGACGGCTTCCGAGAACAACTCCGCGACCCGGTGCCAGCGTTCGTTCGCGATCACGACTCGCCCTCCCCGGCGCCCGCAGCGCGGTCCTTCGACAGTTCGAGCTTGAGCCAAGCACGGGCGAGGTTCCAATCGGTGTTCACGGTGCGCGGAGCGACGCCGAGGGCGTCCGCAGTCTCATCGACCGAGAGACCGACGAAGTAACGCAGCTTGACGACCTGACTTCGCCGTGGGTCCAACTTCTCGAACCGGCAAAGCGCTTCTTCCAGTGCCAGGAGGTCGACCGAACCTTCGTCGACGACCGGCGCTTCCACCGCATCGAGCGCAACTCGCTGTCGATCTCCGCCACGCTTGAGGCGCCCGACACGTCGAGCGCGCTCGATCAAGATCCGCCGCATGGCCTCTGCAGCGGCCGAGAAGAAGTGCGCACGGTTCTCCCAGTGCTCGCGCCCTTCGTTCACCAACCGGAGATAGGCTTCGTGGACCAAGGCCGTGGCCTGCAACGTCAGGCCCGGCGACTCTTGCGCCATGCGGTGCTGCGCGAGGCGTCTCAGCTCTTCGTACACCGCCTCGAGGAGGGCGGAGGTGCTGGACTCATCACCAGCGCGGGCTTGCGCCAGCAGGTGCGTGATTTTTTGAGGATTTGGGTCGCCCATGTACGCCCTCGAAAAAAAGACGGAGATTCCGCTGCGCGCGCTCGCCCCAGACGGCGCGTGACAGATCGGAGTCGAGCGGAGAGAGAGCGGTCGCCCACCGTCACGTTTCTCCGCTCGGCCGCTTTTTTTTGAGGGTGTGCGGCTGTCCCGTGGCCGCTCCCAACAATGTCGAGCCTACCCAATCGCTGACCGTCGCGCCCCAACTCTTTCGGCGGGGAGCGACCTCGCGCGGCTTGCGGGCTCGTTTCGTAGACCGGCTGGCACCACCCAAACGAACGCCGATTCTACCCGCCGGTCCCCGCGGCGGTACAGCATGTTTCACCGCAAAGAGTTACGGGGTCGCGTCCGCGCGCCGCGGACCGGGTTGCCAAGGCTCGATGATGGCGATGATGGGATCACGAACCACTGCGTGGAGCCCGGGACAGCGCCCCAGGCGCGCCTCCGAGTCCCACGCCCCGGCCTCGAACCGTCGTGCGTGGCACTCACCCGTGCGCCGAAACTCACTCCTCGAGGGTCACCGCGAGGATGTCCGCGATCTCGCGGACCGTGCGGTTGGACTCGCCGAGGACTCTTCGGGCTGCCTCGAACTCCGATTGAAGGTACGACTTGGCTTCCTCGGTGCGGCCCTGGTGGTGCAGGCACAATGCCCAGCGCGCGCGAGCGAGGATCAACGAGCGGTGCTCCGGGGGCAGCGATCGGGTCCGAATGTCACGGCACTCCCGAAGCAGCGGCTCCGCTTCCGTGCAGCGCCCCGCCCGGTCGAGCAGTTCGCCAAGGTGACCGAGAGGGTAGGACACTTCGAGGTGATCGGCGCCGAGCTTCCGGCGGCTGGCAGCGAGCGCTTCGACGAGGAGCGCCTCGGCCGCCTCTTGGTTGCCGAGCAGTGCGTTCAAGACCCCGAGATTCGAGAGGCCCTGGAGCAGCAGAGGGTGGTCGGCGGGCAGTGATCGGCGGCGGATGTCTACCGCCCGCGCGAGGCCCACGAGCGCGCGCTCGAGCTGCCCCAACCCGCGGTGCGTGTTGGCCAGGTTGTTGAGGCTCTCCGCGATCAAGAGATCATGCGGCGACAGTCGGCGCTCGCGTAATCCAAGGGCTTCCTCGTGCAGCCTCGAAGCCGTCTCGAGGTCACGCAGTCCGTTCATCGAGCAGGCCAAGTTGTTGAGGACCTGGGCCAGCTCCAGTTCCCCATCTTCGCGTTGCCGCCAGTACTGCTCCGCTTGGAAGAGCAACTTGCGCGACCCTTCGAAGTCACCGAGGTGGTAGAGAATCGTGCCGAAGTCGTTTCGCGCTTTCGCCAACTCTTCGTCGCTGGGTCCTTGCTCCCGAATCGCGAGCGCGGCCGCGAGTTCGCGTCGCGCGTCCTCGAGCAAGCCAAGACTCAGATAGCTTTGCCCGAGTGTGTTCCGTAGAGTCGCCGCCACCTCGGGCTGGTCCGCAAAAGCGTCGGTGAGCTGGGTCGACGCCCGGTCCAAGATTTCTCGCATCGACACCGTCGCACCGAGTTCGGACGGCTGAGGCGACTCGAGCATCTGTTCCAAAAAGCGATTGACGACTTCCAGCCGACTGCGGGCTGCGACCGCATGCCCGTGTTCTTGCGCAACCTGTCGGGCTTGGACTGCGATCCCGAGCGATCCCGCCAGGATCGTGATGCAGACCACCGTGATCGCGGCGACGCTGCCCTTGTTCCGGCGCACGAACTTGGTCGCGCGGTAGCCGAAGCCCGCAGCCCGACTGCTCACGGGTTGGCCGGTCGCGAAACGGTCCAGATCCTGCACGAGCTCTTGCACTGAGCCGTAGCGCTCGCGCGGATCGCCGGCGAGTGCCTTCATCACAATGCTGTCCAGGTCGCCCCGGAGCGATCGTGCCCGTGTCGGCGAAACGGCGGCGACCCAGTCGCTCGGTGGTCGCCAAGTCGAACGAATGTCGTTTGCCGGCGGGCGGGCGTCTCCAACGAGCAACCGATGAAGCACCGCCCCGAGCGCGTACACGTCGCTGATCGTGGTGACGCGCTCCCCCGCGACTTGCTCGGGGCTCGCGTAGCCCGGCGTGAGGGGGCTGCGCCCGCGCGGCGCCGCGCCCCCGCTGGACTCCTCGTCGAGCAGGTTCGCGATCCCGAAGTCCAACAGCTTGGGATCGCCGTCCGGGGTCACGAGGATGTTCTCCGGCTTCAGGTCGCAGTGAACGACCAGTCGCTGGTGGGCGTGGGCCACGGCCGCGCAGATCTGACGAAACAGCGCGAGGACGTCCGCTATGGATGTGACGTGGGTCTCGCAGAAGTCGTCCACCGGGATGCCGTCCACGTACTCCATGACGATGTACGGGCTGCCGTCACCGAGATTGCCGGCGTCGAGCAGCATCGCGATGTGTGGATGGGCGAGGGTCGCAAGCGCGCGCTGCTCGCGATGGAATCGGCGGACGAAGTCATCGGATTCGAGCGTCGGCTTGAGCACCTTGATGGCGACTTGGCGGGTGAACTGGCCGTCAGCTCGCTCTGCTAGATAGACTCGCCCCATGCCGCCGGCGCCGAGGAGCCGGACCAGTCGGTACCTCCCGACCACATCCCCAGCACCGAGTTCACCGGCCGGGGAGGGCTCCAGCAATGACGACACGCTGCCGAAGCGTGGCGGCTCGATGAAGTCGTTCGACGTGTCGTGACATTGGAGCAAGCTGACGAGCTCGGCCTTCAGGACCGCCTCGTCGACGCTGTCGATCAAATCTTGGCGCTGCTTGGGATCGAGGCTAAGCGCTGCGTGCAGTAAGGCCTTGAGTCGCGGCCAACGAGTCGGATCCAAGGGGCCCCCTCGAGTTCACTGGAGAACCGTCCGCCGTCAGTTCGCGCAGCAGCCACGCGCGGGCAATCGCCCAGTCGCGCTCGACGCTGCGCACCGGTGCTCCTACGACTCGCGCCGTTTCCTGGACCGTCAACCCGCCAAAGAAGCGCAGCTCGACGATGCGGGCGAGGTCGGCGTCGAATTGCTGGAGCCGCTGAAGGGCTTCATTCAACTCGAGCAAGTCCAAGGAACGATCTTCGAACAAACCGACAACTTCGTCGAGCTCCACTCGTTGCCACGCTCCGCCGCGTTTGACGGCTTGGCGGGCCTCCGCGTGGTTGATCAGCACTTGCCTCATGGCTCGGGCGGCGATTCCCACGAAGTGATGGCGATCGTTCCACGAGACGGCGTGTTGTGTTGCGAGGCGCAGATAGGCCTCGTGGATCAGGGCCGTCGGCTGCAGCGTGTGGGACCGGCGTTCCCGGCGCAGCAACCGGAGTGCGAGTTCCCGCAGCTCTTCATAGACCAGCGGAACGAGGTCCTCGAGCGCTTGCTTCGAGACCTCTGCCGTCAGCGAGACTGGGGTTGGGGACACTTCTCTCTCCTCTCCTCGAGTCCCCGACGGACCGCGCTTTCGCGATCACCGGTGGGTTCCCGGGCTGCTGTCGGCCCGGTTCCGCGAGGGGACGCTCGGGAGCGGTAGCAACGGGCGGGCCAGCGTCAGAGAAGTGGGGTCCGATGACCTCGTGCGAGAACCGTTCACAGCCGCCTAACCTCCTGGAAAACGGCACGTTCCGTAGCCTCCGAGCAGGATCGACACCTCCCGGTCGGGGTCGCCATGGACGATTCGTTGGAGTGGCCACCGATAGCCAATCGCAAAGTCGGGGCAGCCACGGTGGCGGTCCACGGCAAGTCATTGGTCCCGGGACCCCGCGCACCATGATCCGAAGCACCGCGATGGCGAACACTACGAACTTCTCGTCGATCGCGAACCCAGGGACCCTCCTCGGCCCCGTCGTTTCGGACGTGGCCTCGGTGACGAATCCGATGACGAACATCGCCCAGTAGTCGGTGCAGCTCCGACCCCACCCCGGATTCAACCTCGAGGAATGCCGAGGTCCACCGGGGTGGGCCGAGCCCCGTTAGACCCAAGGGGGCTTTCGCAAAGCCCCCTCGTATCTGCGGCATGGGCTCCTTGATCTGCAAAGCGAGGGTGGCTGCATCGCCGTGCATAGCGTGCCCAGCCCCAGCGTCGACGATCCCGTTCCCCTCTTCTTCCCCGCCCAACGTACCAACGCGACGCATACCCAAGAGCCCGCGCCCTTCCGCACGCCCCGGCGCGCCCTGGGAGCGCGGACAGCCTGTCCGCATCCGGCTTCGCGCCACGGGACCTCGGCATGCCGCCCCGGCCTCACGCCTACCACCACTCTGACTCCGGCGCAGCCGCGTCCACTTCACCCACAAATGCTCGCCTTCGGCTGGAAGAGCCAAGCGCGAAACAGCGTCGCTTGTGCATGCGCTTGATTTGGGCCCAGATGGCACTGGATTCCAACGGTCGCGTCGGGTAACCCCGGACGCTGCCGGCCAGGCGAGTCTGTCGGCCAGCCGAGTACTACGAGCCCTCGAACTCCGCGAGCCCGAGGCTGCGCCGAACCTCTGGTCAGCTCCCAACGGCAGTTCGCTTCCCCCGAGGATGCTCTTGGTGCCGTTCCGGCTTTGAAGGACTGCCGACAGGAGTCACGAAGCATGCCGAACGAAGGTCCCTCATGCTGTTGACGCTGACAAGCACGACCGCGCCGGCCACCGATCTGGGCTACCTCCTGCACAAGAACCCTTCTCGGGCGGTCGTCTTCGATCTCACCTTCGGGAGGGCGCACGTCTTCTATCCGGAGGCAGAGCCCGACCGTTGTACCGCGGCTCTCCTTGTCGATGTCGATTCAATCGGGCTCGTGCGCGGTCGGCGAGGTCCGTCCGGCGAAGGACGCGTGCTCGAGCGCATGCCGGAGAAGAAGCGGGAGCGCATCAAGCTCTTCCAGGGGTCTCTCATGTATCGAGACAGGCGGCTCTCTGGTCATGACGCTGCTGCGGTGGTCGAGGTCATCGAGCACTTGGATCCACCTCGCGCTCGAGAGTGAACCGGTCGACCCCCGCCTATGAAGCTTCTGGCCCATCGCGAGCCACCGCATGCCCACAGCACGGGCAAACGCTACGGCCGAAGGAGCAAGCAATGAAGTCACTGCAGACACGCTCCAAGGTAGTGACCGGTGTCTTCGTCGCGATCCTGCTGATCTCGGGCGTTGCCGCCTCATCGAACCTCATTCTGCTGCAGCACCTAACCGAGTTCGAGTCAGGCAAGTCATTCAATGACCTGAAAGCCGAGGCTGTCGCTGGCCGTCGAGGGGTGGTGGGCATGCTTCAGGGCGGCTCGTTTCTGGTCGGCGCGGTCACGTTCTTGTTGTGGTTTCACCGCGCACACCAGAACTTGAGGGCCGGCGGACTCACTCGCCTTCGGTACACGCCCGGCTGGGTCGTCCTCGGCTTCCTCGTGCCTCTACTCAACCTGGTCCGTCCGTATCAGGTGATGCAGGAAGTGTGGGCGGGCTCGGTCACTCTCTCGGGCCAAGTGGAGAAGCGAGGGTCGAGAGCTCGTTCGCCAGCCCCTCATGTCGGCTGGTGGTGGGCGCTATGTCTCGCTAGGATCATTCTCCAAAACGCCTCGGCAGAATTCCTGCTGCGCGCAGGCGTGGCGTGGGAGCTGCTCGTTGCGGTCTGGGTAACGCTTGCCTCGGCCCTCATCGACATTCCAGCCGTCGTGGTCGCCGTTCTATTGATTCGTCGCATCACCGACTTTCAGGAGCACGCGCGGACGCGCCTTCAGGCAGATCAGCGAGGCAGTTGACGGCGTTTGACAACCGGCTGCGGCGGCTTGGTGAAGATGGTGCCATGGACCCAGCCGATTCGATGCGAGTCGCGAACCTGTCTCCCGGCAGTCGCGAAGGCGAGACGATCGTGGCAGAGCCTAGGCCCCAATCAAGCGCATTCAGGGGCAGTGCCAAAGAGGGGCGCCCTGCGTTACGAGCCGAAGGCGAGGGGCCTGGCAGGTCGCTGAATCGGACGCCGCGGTTCGTGCGTTCGAGCCGACGGCCTCGACCACGGCTCGGGCCGAGCACTCGGTCGCCAGGTGGCCGTGCCCTCGAGGTGCCCGCGGACGCCCAGTTGCGCGCCAGCTTCTGGCGGACCGCGGGGCGTGGCCGCGTGCGCAGCGGCCCCGCCGGGGGACGCTACTGGCCCAGTCCTCCGTGGCTCCAGCGAGACCTTCGCCCTACGGCCAAGGTCCGCGAACCCATGCGCGCCCCGCTCAACCCCTGACCGACCATCAGTGGGCGCCCGGCTCGAGCCGCGCTCGCCACTCGGCGAGTTTCTCGGCCGAATCTTGTTCGGCGTCCCTCGCGTCGCGCGAACCCGGTGACGCGCGAAGCCACTCGCTGGCGTGGCACCGAACGGTCTCCATGAGTTCGATTGCCCCGCGCAGGTCGCCGGCGGCGGCAGCCAGCTCGGCGTCGATCCAAGGCCAGTGCACGACTTCTTCGCGGTGCAACCGAAAGCGACTCGAGCGAATCGCCTCACTTTGAGCGCGGGCGGCCGCCGCGTCGCCGGCCTCCAAGGCCAAACGGGCTACGCGCAACCGGAGCGAGCGTAGGTAGCGCTCGTTGGCAGCGGTCGGCGCGATGCGAACCAGTTCCAACGCGAGTGGAATCAGCTGCTCCTCCAGTGCCAGTCGTTCCGCCTGCTCGTGGGGGTACGTTCGTTGCGTCAGCGCTTGCAACCAGTTTCGGAGCGACCTGGGGTCTCGGGAACGTCGGTACTCGCGCTCGGCAATCCGCTCGCGCTCGTCTCGATGCCAGCGGCTGGCGACCTCGTCGCCGATGAGCCGGTAGATGTCCGCGAGTCGCTCGTGGCTGTAGGCGAGGCGAATCGCCAGCCGAGAGTCATCCGGGTAGGTCCTTGCGAGCATGCGGTCGATCTCGAAGGCTTGGGTGTAGAGGCTCGAGGACGACAAGACACTCGCGTCCAAGGTGAGATCTCCGCTTTCCTTGCTCAGATCGCCCAGAAGAACGCTGAAGTGCGAATACGCGATCCACACGTCGACCTCCCGGTCGGACCCACGGGGGGCTTCCGTGAGCAGTGACGACAGCAGCTCGATCGCCGCCTCACAGATGCCCCGAGCTCGCGCGAGGTCGTTCGGTCCGAACTTCTCGAAGTCGAAGGCGACACCAACCAGCCAGTGAGCGAAGGCCCGGGCGCCCACCGAGTCCGTGAGGGTCTTTCCTTGTCCAAGTCGTTCACGGAGGGCGGGCGTCAGGGGGAGCGTGTCCTGGAAGCTCTCGATGACTGCGCAGGTCAACTCTTCTCGCGAGCGGATCTGCTCTCGCCGTTCGGTTGTCGCGGCCAAGGCACGGTGGCGCGCGACGGTCGCCACGGCACCACTGGTCGTAAGCGCCGCGATGATCCCAACCACCGCGACGCCGAGACCCATGCGGCGCCGTGTTGCCCGGATTCCGGAATCCAGGAGCGACCGCCTCCGAACCGATGTGAGCTCACCGCGGCGGAAACGTCTCAAGTCTTCGGCAAGATCGTCCACGGCTCGGTAGCGGAGCCAGCGCACCGGCGACATCGCCCGGTCGACAATGCACTCGAGATCGCGTGGCGCTCCGGCAACGTACTGGCGAAGGCGTGGCGGCGCCGAATTGCGGATCGCGTTCAGCAGCGCTGGGAGCGATTGGGCGCTTGCGTACCAGGGATGGTGCCCAGCCAGAAGCTCGAACAGCAGGACGCCGAGGGCGTAGACGTCGGTGCGCCGGTCACTGCCGCGCCCTTCGATCTGCTCCGGGCTCATGTAGGCGTAAGTGCCGAGCAGTCGGGATGTCGTATCCGGTGTCGCTGCACCAGCGCCACCCTGGGTTCGACAGACCCCGAAGTCGATGAGCTTCGGCTCGGCCGCGGGCGTCACGAGCACGTTGCTCGGTTTCAGATCGCCGTGCACGACGCCTTGTCGGTGGGCGTACGAAACCGCTTCGCAGACCCGAAGGAAGACATCGATCGTCTCGGTCAGACTCATCGCCGCCATCCGGACGGCCTGGACGATCGGTCGTCCGCGGATCAACTCGAGAGCGAGGTAGGGTTGGCGGGTGGTTCCATCATCGTAGGTCCCTGACTCGTAGGCATGCGCGATCCCGGGGTGATTCAACCGTGCGAGCGCCGCGATCTCGAGCTCGAAGCTCGAGCGCGCGTTGCTACCGGGCTCACTCCGGTAGATTTTCAGGGCGACCTGTCGGCGCGGCAGAAGCTGCTCGGCGCGCCATACCGTCGCGGTTGCACCGGCGCCGATTCGCTCGAGCAGTCGGTACTTGCCTTCGAACTCTGCGGCCGAAGCAATCATCGGCGACCGTCTCTGCGGGCCGCCCCGCGCTGGAGGAGATCGCGGGTGTTTCGAATCTGAACGACGAGATCGACGAGATCCCGATTGACCGCGTTGATGCGCTCGGTCGCGGCTTGCGTACGCAGCGCCCGGAGTGCGTCGGCCACCGCGAGGGTAACACCCGTCGCGAGCACGGCTCCCACGAAGGCCGCGACCGCGAGCCAGCGCCCGTGCTGTCGCAACAGAAACCGCGCGTGCTGCAACACGGTCGGCGTCGTTGCGGTCACGGGGAGACCCTCGAGGTACCGGCTCAGGTCGATGGCCAACGCTTCGGCGCTCGGGTAGCGGGCGTCCGGAGCTGGGGCCATGGCTTTGCGCACGATCGCGTCGAGATCGCGGCGAGTCGCCGGCGCCCACTGGCGGACGGACGGCGCGAACCCAGACGTGGACCGCGCCCTCCATTCCACGAGGGCAGCGTCGCCCGCCGGTGGGTCGCCGAACGGCGACCGATTCGTGAGCAGTTCGTACAGAATGACTCCGAGAGCATAGACGTCGCTTCGCGCATCGACCCTCGCACCCGACATCTGCTCCGGGCTCATGTACCGGAGAGTGCCCCAGGTCGAGGCTCCGGTGGCGGTGCGCCACAGCGCATTCGCCTCGTGGGTCGCTGTGCAGCTCTCGAGCGCTCGAGCGATTCCAAAGTCGAGAATCTTGGGAACCCCCTCGGGCGTCACGAGGATGTTGGAGGGCTTCAAGTCGCGGTGAACGATCCCCTTCTCGTGCAGAGCGGCCACTGCGTCGCAAACCCGAATGACGAGGTTGACCCGGCCTGGAGTGTCGAGGGCGCGGCAGTTCGCATGATCCTGAAGGTGAACGCCGTCGACGAACTCCTGCACGAGGTAAGGTCGAGGAACTCCTTCGCGGCGGCCGTCTGGTCCCGTCGGGAGGTAGAAGTTCGCTCCATAGATCCGAACGATGGACGGGTGTTCGACGGCCGCGAGCAATCCGATCTCGCGCTCGAACCTCTGCAGTGCGCTCCCATCCAACGGGTCGCCGTGGAGAACCTTGACCGCTACGTCGCGCGGGGCCTGTTCCTGCCGCGCTCGATACACGGCGCCCATGCCGCCTCGCCCCAGCGTTCCGACGATGTCGTAGTCGCCGATCCGGCGAGGTACGTCGTCGCCACCGACGGGGCCGGCTTCGGTCGGCTCCGCGCTCGTGCGGAAGAAGTCCGCCGAATCTGCCAGCGGTAGAGAACTCTCGGGTTCTCGCGGCGTGTTCATCGACCGGCACCTCTCGCTGCGGACCGCCCCGTTCGAACGCCCGGTCCAACCCGCGGGACCGAAAGCAGCGTTGTCTACCCGCTCGCTATGCTCCCGGTGGTACACGGCTCATCTCGGGCTCGGCGGACTGCTCGGTTCGCATCGGGGAGACCCGGCCCCCTCTCGGAGCGCATCGCCGCCCGGCGCGAAGCAGAGTCCATTCGACCGCGAGAGCAACCCATCCGCTGGAGTCCAATGACCCGTCACCCGCCGGGCCCCTGGAGTTGCTTGTGAACGACTGAGACCGGCATTGTCAGAGGCAGGCGCCGTAAAGGCAACTCAGGTCTCCTGCGATCGGGGCCAAGCCGCACTGGGGATAGGGAGACGGCAGCGCGACCCCCAAGAAGACGACCTGCACGATCGAGACCGGGTCGCTGAGGTCGATGACATCGTCGCCACTGGCATCCCAGGCCGCGAAGCAGAATGCGGTCGGCGGACCATCCCTTTCCTGACCGATGGACCGCGGCGGGACGAGATGCGCGTTCTGGCCTAAAACCAGCTTTTCGTTGCATTCTGGTGCATTCTACGCTATGCCCTTGTTCCTGCCTCAGTGCTCGAGAGGAGTATCCCTTGTTTTATTCGAAGACCTTCCATCCGCGCCCATTCTCCGTTCATTCCGCCGGAGCTTCCGTGTTCGCTCGCGTTCGTGATCGAGGTGCAGCGACAGAGAACATCCGCGCCGCGTTCTCTGCCGAACGGAGTGTACGGGACTTTGTCGTGGGTGAAAGTTCAGTCGCTTACGGAGCGCGTGCCGAAGGGGCGGGAGAGGGTCGCGAGGGGACCGCGCCAGGGGATGATCACGGCGTGATCGAAGCGAGGACGGTGCACGAGCGGCTTCGGTCGTTGGTGGCGCTCGGGAACGAGGTGCGGCTGGAGTTTCTCGATGCGCTGCGGAGCTTGCACGATGACCGACTGTGCTTCGAGCTCGGGTACTCAAGCTTCCACCAGTACTGCGATCGGGAGCTGGGGATCGCGAAGAGCACAGCGTACGAGTACCTGAAGGTCGGGAAGGCCTTGGCAGTTCTGCCGGGGCTGCGGGGGATGTTCGCGAGTGGCGACCTGTCGTGGGATCAGGTGCGGCACGCGGCGCGGGCGGCTACGCCGGAGACCGAGACGGCCTGGATCGAGCTGGCGTGGGAACTTCCCGTCAGCGAGTTCTTGGCCGAGGTTCGCGATGCGCTTCGCAGCGGGCGCGCGGCGCCGCGCGAGAAGCGAAACGGACTGCCGAATCTCGTCACCAAGCTGTCGATCGAAGTGACGCTCGAAGAGAAGGAGCGTGTTCGGGCGGCGTTCGCGCTCGTGGCGGAGGCGCTCGGGGAGGACGACCCGGAGGGCGACGGCGACGCGCGCCCGACGCTGCTCCGCTGGGCGGATGCGGTTCTCGCTGGGAGGATCCCAGCAGGACCGGCAGGTGACGCGGGACGGCGTACGAAACCCGCGCAGGCCATCGTCTATCACTCGTGCCGCGAGTGTCGCGCGGCATCGGTCCAGACCGAGGACGGTCTCGTGAGCGTGGAGCCCGATCGCGTCGCCAGACTGTCTGCGAGCGCAGACACGGTGGACATCTCGACCGGGGCCGACCCACTTGGGGATCTCCCATCCGGGGGCATCTCGACCGGGGGCAGCTCGACCGGGGGCAGCTCGTCGGAGAAGCATTGGCCGGCCGAGGAGGAAGCCGGAACCGCACCACTTCCCGATGGGCTTCGGGATGCGCCCAACTCCGCTGCGCTGTCGCGCAAGGTGATCCTGCGTGACGGGGCACGGTGCGCGAATCCGGCCTGCGGGTCGAAGCGCCGACTCCACGGGCATCACATCATCTTCCGGGCTCGCGGAGGCCGCACCGTGCTCGCGAACGAGGTCGCGGTGTGTGACCGCTGCCACGCACTGATCCACGCGGGTCGGCTCGAGGTGTCGGGCACCGTCGACGGTGGCCTCGAGTGGAGACCTCGGCCCTGGAGCGACGCGACGCGACTTCGATGCGCTCGTGAGCTCGGCGAGCGGTTGCGGTCGCTGGTGGGCGAAGCCCATGAAACCGAGGTCCCAGTGGCCAACGAAGCAACTCGCGACCCCCGACCCCGCGACCCGGTGTCCACGAACGCAGACACGCAGCGCGTCGAAGCTCTCGCGCAGGGTTTACTTCGCCTCGGTTACCGGAAGTCGGAAGCGGTCGCGAGAGTCGAGCACGCGTTCACGCAGCTCGCCGAGGTAGGCTCCAGCACGGACGACGGGGAGGTCCTTCGGCTCGCCATCTGCGTGGGGCGTGGCGCATGAAGTGACTCCGCGCTTGACCGGTCCACGTCGCTGCGCCGCGAATCTCGAGGGCGCCGGAGAACGATGAATCGCGAGGCGCCCCACCCCTCTGCGTCGCTGTTGCCGCCACCGCGGGCCTTGCCCGATGACCTCACTCGATCGCGACTCCCCAGCTCCAAGTGTCACAGGGTAAAGGAGATGGCGCGTTACTGTCGCCGCTGTTCGGCTGTTCGCACCCAAGTCGAATGTCGCTACGTATCAACCCCGATCAACGAGAGTCCTGCGTCCACCGCTGGTTCCAACTGTCGGGATAGCCGGTAGGTGCGTGACTTGCCTGAGACCTTCGTGGTCCGCGCCCTAACCTCCCGCGCTAGCTCCTTGTAGACCCCGAGAAGCTCATCTGGGATTGGCAGGTTATCTTCGGCTTCCAGGTCCCAGTAAGTACTGTGATACCCGAGGAAGCCTGCCGCGATGCGGTCCCCCTCAGCCCCTGAAGGACGAGTCGGGAAGAGCAAGTCAATCGCGGGGCCGCCATTGCGCTGCATAATGAAGAACTGACCAGACTTCGCGCCGGACTTGTGCTCCCTTACGTCTAACGTGCCTGACACGTCCGGCAGCAACAAGAAGAACAGCCGCGTAGATCGGCGCTCAGCTAGCACACTCTCCTTAGTCGCGAGGATCTCATACTCAGGGGTAGGCCGATCCTTATCTCATACGGTTTGGTTCAGTACCTCGAACGATGACTTCCGCTCCTCGACGAGGCAGACCTGGTACCCGCGGATGTGCTCCACGCTGAGCTCGGCGGGCGACTGGCCGAAGTATGCCGCGAATTGCCGAACGCAGCGGACGTACAACTGCTCAAGTCGGGTCTGCGCATCCATTACTGTGGTCGATGGTCTTCGGAGAGTAGTTGCGAACCCGCAGATTCTGGATCATCCTCTGGCGCAGCGGAGTCATGACGAGCCCCTTTCCGTGACTTTGCGGGTCCGCGGAAAGGGCTTGTTTTCCCACGCCGACGGACCCGACGCGCGCGCGTGCGCGCCGCGCGTCGCCCGCGGATGCGAGGGGGCAGCGTTGAGGGTTGAACTGTCCAAGCAGCGACGGCAGGCCACGCATGGTGATCTGGCCTACCGCGCAGCGGTTTCGTTCAACCATGCGCTGCAGCGAACCCGGCGACCGCGACACGGTCCGCTGCGCGGCCCGCCGCTGAACCGGAGCGTTCGGCGGACAAGATGTGCAGGGGACGGCGAGCAGTCATGAGGTAACCAGCCATGGCCTCACCAGAGAAGACAGAAAGTCGAAGTGATGGCGGGCAGGCTTCTGCCGCTCCGTCAATATCCCTCCCCAAGGGCGGCGGGGCGATCCGAGGCGTAGGCGAGAAGTTCGCCGCCGACCCGGTCACCGGTACCGGCTCGATTTCGGTGCCCATTGCCACCAGTCCGGGGCGATCGGGATTCGGGCCTCAGCTTGCGCTTTCCTATGACTCGGGCGCCGGCAACGGCCCGTTCGGTTTCGGCTGGGGCCTTTCCCTCCCTTCGATCACTCGCAAGACCGACAAGGGCCTGCCGCAGTACCACGATGCTGAAGACTCCGACGTCTACATCCTCTCCGGCGCCCAGGACCTGGTCCCCGTACACCGGCAGGACCTTGACGGCAGCTGGATCGCCCAACATCCAGGTTTCCAGCGGGACGCAGACGGATTCTGGGTGCGGGATCCATCCGGCCGCCTGGTCGTTCACGAAGACGACGTCGACGGCTACCGCGTCCGTCGCTACCGTCCACGCATCGAAGGGCTCTTCGCCCGTATTGAGCGCTGGACCAAGCTCGGCACGCCAGGTGATGTCCACTGGCGATCGATCTCGAAGGACAACATCCTCACGCTCTATGGCTACGGCGATGGCGACGGCAGCCACGCGGCCCCACGGATCGCCGATCCGCTGGATGCGACTCGCGTCTTCTCGTGGTTGATCTGCGAGACGCGCGACGACAAGGGCAACGGCGTCCTCTACCGCTACAAGGCGGAAGACGGGCTTGGCGCAGATCTCGTCAGTGCGCACGAGCGGAACCGCGGGCCACAGAACGACCCCCGCCGCACGGCCAACCGCTACCTCAAGCGCATCCAATACGGGAACCGCACGCCGCTACTCGACAACGCAGGCAGCCGCCCGCGCTTTCTGACGCAGGCACAGATCGACGGCGCCGACTGGATGTTCGAGGTGGTGTTCGACTACGGCGAGCACGATGTCGCCGCTCCCAGGCCAAACGACACCGGCGCATGGGGCTACCGGCCAGACCCGTTCTCTGCTTACCGCTCAGGCTTCGAGGTCCGTACCACGCGGCTTTGTCAGCGCGTCCTGATGTTCCACCACTTCCCAGGTGAGGCGGACGTGGGGCGCGATTGCCTCGTGCGTTCCACGGACTTCACCTACTCGGATGAAGTGAATCCCACCGATGTCCGCAACCCGGTCTATACCTTCCTGAAAGCGGTAACTCAGACGGGCTATCGCCGCAACAACGGCGGCTACGACAAGCGCAGTCTGCCGCCCGTCGAGTTCGAATACGCCGAGCCGATCGTGCAGGACGCGGTGGAGGAGGTGGATCCAGAGAGCCTCGAGAACCTTCCCGTCGGTGTGGATGGCGCCGCGTATCGCTGGACCGACCTGCACGGCGAGGGCATTCCCGGCGTCCTCACCGAGCAAGCCGGTGCCTGGTTCTACAGGCGCAACATCAGCCCGATCCCGGCGAGGCTGCCGGACGGCCGGGAGCGCGTGAGGGCGCAGTTCGCCCCACTGGAGACCGTCGCGCTCAAGCCCAGCGTGGCCCTGAGCGCGGGCGCGGAGTTCATGGATCTGGCCGGCGATGGGCAGCCCGACGTGGTCGTCATGGACGGACCCACCCCCGGCCTGTACGAGCACGACGAAGCCGAAGGCTGGCAGTCCTTCCGTCCCTTCACCTCACGCCTGAACCGCAACCTGCGCGATCCGAACCTCAAATTCGTCGATCTCGATGGCGACGGCCATGCCGATGTGCTCATCACCGAAGACGATGCCTTCGTCTGGCACGCCTCTCTCGCCGAAGAGGGCTTCGGCCCGGCGCGTCGCACTGCCCAGGCGTTTGACGAGGAGAAAGGGCCGCGCATCGTCTTCGCCGACGGCGCGCAGTCCATCTATCTCGCCGACCTCTCCGGCGACGGTCTGACCGACATCGTTCGCATCCGCAACGGCGAAGTCTGCTACTGGCCGAACCTGGGCTACGGCCGCTTCGGCGCCAAGGTTGCGATGGACAACGCGCCGACCTTCGACAATCCCGACCAGTTCGACCAAGGGCGCATTCGCCTGGCCGACATCGACGGCAGCGGCACCACCGACATCGTTTACCTGCACCGCGACGGCGTGCGCCTGTACTTCAACCAGTCGGGCAACAGTTGGAGTACGCCGCATCTGTTGAAGATATTCCCGCGTGTTGATGACGTGGTGAACATCGTTCCTACGGACCTGCTCGGTGATGGCACGGCTTGCCTGGTCTGGTCGTCCCCCTTGCCTGGCGATGCGCGGCGGCAGATGCGCTACGTCAATCTGATGGGCCGCCGCAAGCCGCACTTACTGGTCAAGACGATCAACAACCTCGGTGCCGAGACCCGCGTCGACTACGCTCCATCCACCAAGTTCTATCTGCTCGACAAACGCGACGGCAAACCGTGGATCACCCGGCTGCCATTCCCGGTGCACGTGGTCGAGAAGGTCACGACCTACGACCACATCAGCCGCAACCGCTTCGTCACCCGCTACGCGTACCACCACGGCCATTTCGACGGGGAGGAGCGCGAGTTCCGCGGCTTCGGCATGGTGGAGCAATGGGACACGGAACAGTTCGCGGCTCTTGCCGATGGAAAGGTCCCGGCAGACAACATCGCCGCTGCATCACACGTTCCGCCGGTCCATACCAAGACCTGGTTCCACACTGGCGTCTACCTCGGTCGGGAGAGAGTTTCGCGCCACTTCGAGGGCGAGTACTACCGTGAACTCGGACTGACCGTCGATACCGCCCGGCCACTTCTGCTCGATGACACCATCGTCCCACCTGAGCTGACCCTGGAAGAGGAGCGCGAAGCCTGCCGCGCCCTCAAGGGCTCCATGCTGCGGCAGGAGGTCTATGCCGATGATGCGGAGCACCTCGGTGCGACCCCAGAGCAGGTCCAGCGTGCCCGCACGCCCTACACGGTCACGGAGCAGAACTTCAGCATCCGCACCCTGCAGCCCCGCGGTGCCAACCGGCATGCCGTCTTCTTCACTCATGCCCGCGAGGCGATCAGCTACCACTACGAGCGCAACCCGGCCGACCCGCGCATCCAACACGCGCTGACGTTGGAAGTGGATGCTTACGGCAATGTGCTCAAGCAAGCTGCTATTGGCTATGGACGACGCAAGCAGATCCACGTTGTCGACGAGCAGGAGAACGTGAAGCTGGTTAAGAATCCAGACCTGAGTGGGCTCGATCCCACCGATCAAGAGGAGCAAACGACCCCCCTGCTCACCTACACCGAGAACCGCGTCACCAACGCCATCGAGTCGGTCGAGACGCACCGCAACCCGCTGCCTTGCGAGGCCGTCACGTTCGAGCTGACCGGCTACGCGCCAGCCGGAGTGGCGGGCCGCTATCAGGCCTCCGACTTCGCCGAACCCGATCCCGCCGCACCCGGCCGGCCGCGTCACAAGTTCACCGATCAGGTCGCCTACGAGTCCACGGTCACCGCCAACCCGTGCCGCCGCCCGATCGAGTGGCTGCGCACGCTCTACCGCCGGGACGATCTGAGCGCTCTGTTGCCACTGGGCGAGGTGCAGCCGCTGAGCCTGCCCGGCGAGAGCTACAAGCTCGCCTTGACGCCCGGGCTGCTGGCGCAGGTCTTTCAGCGTCCTCGCACGGGTCAACCGACGGAACCCTTGCTCCCGGATCCGGCCAGTGTGCTCGGCGGACAGGCCGGGAACCAGGGCGGCTACCTGCGAAGCCAGACGCTCAAGGCCGACGGCCGCTTCCCCGCGACCGATGCCGACGACCACTGGTGGATTCCTTCCGGTCGGTGGTTCTACCACCCCAACGATGTGGCCGCCGCCATTGAACACGCGCAGGCGCAGCAGCACTTCTTCCTGCCGCGCCGCTACCGCGATCCCTTCGGCCAGGACGCCGTCGTCGACTTCGACGGTCATGATCTGCTGATGGTCGAAACCCGCGACGCCTTGGGCAACCGCGTGATAGTGAACGTCAACGACTACCGCGTCCTCCAGCCGCGCCTCGTGAGCGATCCGAACCGCAACCAGACCGAAGTTGTATTCGACACGCTCGGTATGGTGGTGGGTACCGCTGTGATGGGGAAGCCAACCCCGGCACCCGTGGAGGGCGACACACTGACCGGTTTTGTGGCTGACCTTGCGCATGCTCAGCTCGACGCCTTCCTTGACGCGGCGGACCCGCACGCGCCCGCGCCAACGTTGCTGCAGGGCGCAACCACGCGCATAGTCTACGACCTCGATCGCTTCCAGCGCACTCAGCAGGCGAACCCGAACGACCCCACCCAGTGGCAGCCCGCCTGCGCGGCGACGCTGGCGCGGGAGACTCACGCCAGTGCCTCATTGCCGCCGCATGGTCTCAAGGTCCAGCTCAGCTTCTCCTATTCCGACGGCTTCGGCCGTGAAATTCAGAAGAAGATCCAGGCCGAGCCGGAGAAGGTAAACGGTGCCATCGGCCCGCCGCGCTGGGTCGGCAGCGGCTGGACCATCTTCAACAACAAAGGCAAGCCGGTTCGCCAGTACGAGCCGTTCTTCAGCGCGACGCATGGCTACGAGTTCAATGCCATCCACGGCGTCAGTCCGGTGCTGTTCTACGACCCGGCCGAGCGCGTCATCGCCACGCTGCACCCGAACCACACCTACGAGAAGGTGGTGTTCGACCCCTGGCAGCAGACCACCTACGACGTCAACGACACTTGCGCCGCCCGCAACGATCAGACCGGAGATCCGCGCACCGACCCCGACATCAGCGGCTACGTGGAGGAGTACTTCAAGGCGTTGCCCGTGGATCCGGCCAAGCCCTGGCTGACCTGGCACGCGCAGCGCAGCGGCGGCGCGCTCGGCCCGCATGAGCAGGCGGCCGCCACCCGCGCCGCGGCCCATGCGGACACGCCGACCACCGCGCATTTTGACGCGCTGGGCCGCCCCTTCCTGACCGTCGCCCGCAACCGCGTTGTCTGCGCCGGCCACGACCTCGACGCCACCGAGGAGAGCTTCGCCACCCGCGTCGAGCTCGACATCGAAGGCAACCAGCGCGCCGTGCACGACGAGCGCAAGCTCCCCGTCAACCACCTGCCGACCGGTGCACTCGAGCAGCGCATCGTCATGCGTTACGCCTACGACATCCTCGGCAACCGTATCCATCAGCTCAGTATGGAAGCGGGCGCGCGCTGGATGCTCAACGACGTTGCCGGCGAGCCCATCCGTGCCTGGGACAGCCGCGGCCACAACTTCACGACCACCTACGACGCGCTGCGCCGTCCGGTGGGGCAGACCGTGCGCGGCACGACTGCGGAGTCCGACCCGCGCACCCTGAACCGCGACATCCTGGTCGACAAGATCGAGTACGGCGAACCCCCGGCCACTGCAAGCCAAGCGGATCTGGATCGGGCACTACGACTCAACCTGCGTACACGCATCTACCGGCATTCCGACTCCGCCGGCGTCGCCACCAACGCTCGGCTCGATGCGGGCGGCGATCCGATCGAAGCCTACGACTTCAAGGGCAACCTGCTGCGCAGCACCCGTCGATTGATCGCTGACTACAAGGCCATCCCCGATTGGCTGCTCAATCCGCAACTCGACGCCGAGACCTTCGAGGGCAGTACCCGCTACGACGCCCTCAACCGCCCCATCCAATCCATCGCGCCGCACAGCAGCCTGGCCCGCGCCAAGCGCAACGTCATCCAGCCGGTGTTCAACGAGGCCAACCTGTTAGAGCGGGTGGATGTGTGGCTGGAACGCGGCGCGGAACCCGGCGTCCTGCTGGACGCCAACGCCGAAGCGCCCTCACAGATGGGCGTCGCCAACATTGACTACGACGCCAAGGGCCAGCGGCAGCGGATCGACTACAAGAACGGCGCCAGCACCTTCTACAGCTACGACCCGCTCACCTTCCGGCTCACCAGGCTACTCACCCGTCGCATCCCGGCCGCGTTCCCAGGTGACGATCCGCAGCCGCCCGTGGCGGGCTGGCCTGGCAGCCAGTTGCAGAACCTGCACTACACCTACGATCCCACCGGCAACATCACCCACATCCAGGATGACGCGCAGCAGACCATCTACTTCAAGAACAAGCGCGTCGAGCCCAGCAACGACTACACCTACGACGCCCTCTATCGCCTGATTCAGGCCAGCGGCCGAGAGCACCTGGGGCAGGGCGGAGCGCCAATCGCACACTCGCACAACGATGCCGGCCGCGTGGGCCTGCTAAGTGCGAATGCGGCCGGCCGTTTCAGCCCCAACGACGGCAACGCCATGGGCTCGTACATCGAGCGCTACGTGTACGACGCCGTCGGCAACTTCCTGCAGATGCAGCACCGCGGTACTGACCCGGTACATCCGGGCTGGACGCGTCGCTACGCCTACGGCGAATCCAGCCTGATCGAAGGGGGCAAACAGAGCAACCGACTAAGCAGCACTAAGGTGGGCAATGGAGTCGCCTCCCCCCTTGAGGCCTATCAGCACGACGCGCACGGAAACATGTTGCGCATGCCGCACCTAGGCGGCGGACTGCCCGGACGGAACATGCACTGGGACTACAAGGACCAGTTGCGCCAGACCGACTTGGGTGGCGGCGGCATGGCCTGGTACGTATACGACGCCTCGGGTCAACGCGTGCGCAAGGTGTGGGAAAAGTCAGCGGGCCTCACCGAAGAGCGCATCTACCTCGGCGGCTTCGAGGTCTTCCGCAAGCACAACGGTCCCATTGGCGCGAACACGGCCACTCTGGAGCGCGAGACGCTGCATGTGATGGACGACAAGCAGCGCATCGCCATGGTGGAGACGCGCACGCTCGATATGGCGGGAGACGACCAGGCACCGCGTCAACTGATCCGTTACCAGTTCGGCAACCACCTCGGCTCGGCCAGCCTGGAGCTGGATGAGCAGGCACTAGTCATTTCCTACGAAGAGTATGCACCCTACGGCTCTTCGACCTATCAGGCAGTGCGCAGCCAGACGGAGATACCGAAGCGACACCTGTATTCGGGACAAGAGCGGGATGACGAGAACGGGTTCAACTACCACGGGGCACGGTATTGTGCGCTGTGGTTGGGGAGATGGGTGAGTTGTGATCCTATCAGCAATACCGAGCATCCGAACTTGTATGCCTTCGTGAGGAATGACCCATTAGGGTTTATTGATGAAGACGGGGCGAAGGAAGAGACGCCATGGTGGAGATACGCTTTAGGCATACCTGTGGCGGCCCTTGGATTCATCTTTGGGGGGTTAACGGGAGGAATTGATCCCGCCAATGCCCCTGGGCGGGGCGGGAAGACGTATCGTCGGCTGACAACAAGTCAACGTGCGCTCAATATTGCACCTCTATTTGTCGGCGCTGGCGCCGCCGGTCTAACGACGCGGACGCTTGAACGTGCCGGGGTGCGTCCATTACTCAATCAGCTTGCTTCTTTGGGCGTGTTTGGAGGAGCTGCGTCGGGCTCTGGGCTGGCAATTCACGACGTGCAACAGCAACGCTTCTCGGGCATTGGATCTTACGCAAATGCTATGGCGGAGGGTGCGAGTATCAGTCTTGTAGCATTCGGTACGCTCAGGGCGGCGGGGGGGGGAGTTGATGTCTTGACGTTCGGGTTGCGCAGACTCGGGCGCTTCTCTGGGGCAGCGCCCTATAGGCCAGTGCAGGAGATTCCAACGGTCGCTACCAGATCGCCCGATCAGTTATTCAGGCGAATGAGCTTTGAAGAAGCAGAGGCGACGCTTTCTCAAGGCGGGATCCAGTCGTCTCAGCACTACCCCGTTACGTGGGTGTCAACAAACAAGCTCTATGTGTATGACTATCCGACCAAGAGTGGGATTGGAAACTATGATGTTGTCATTCGGTTCAACCTCAAGCCCGGCACTCTTGAAAGGTTGAGGGGAGCTATTGACCCCAAGAACCTTCGCATTGAGAGAGGCGCGGAGACAATGGGCATTTCCCAGGAAATGCTCGGTCCGAAGGACATCATAGGAATTGAAGTCTTTTCAACCCAGCCGACGATGCTGAACGTCATGCGAGGAAGGACGAACTCACTGGGACAACAGATCAGGCCGCACGGGTATCAGTATTCAGCTCCCGCGGGGCAATCGCAGCTACCTCCGTCACGATGGAACTACGGAGAGCCATAGGAGACAGACCATGGATGCGACTAAGTTGAGCGCACAAAGAAGATGAGTTTCGACCCCCAGAAATTCTTCATCGGCCTGATGGACTTCTTCTCCATCCTGCTGCCGGGCGCACTGCTCACCTATCTGCTGATGGACGATGTGGGTCCGGTCGTGCTGGGGGATCGCCATGCCGAGCTCACCGGCGCTCAAGCCTGGGCAGCCATCCTGTTCGCGAGCTATCTCCTCGGCCACTTGGTCTTTCTGCTCGGCTCCTGGCTGGATGGGATATACGACCGGCTCCGCGACCGGACGCTGAATTGGCAGGTCAGACATGTTGCCAGCAGAGGACGTGTGTTGAGCTGGCCGGTTCGCGTGTGCGTTTCGCTGGTCTTCAAGCGTGAGCGCAATCTCGCGGTCAATCGAGCGGTCAAGATCAAGGAACAGACCTTGGCCACGCTTCAGGCCAAGGACGCGATCAACGCGTTTCAGTGGTGCAAGGCGTGGCTGAATGTCGAAAGCCCGCAGAGCCTGGCCGTCGTGCAGCGCTTCGAGGCGGACTCCAAGTTCTTCCGCTGCTTCACGGTCGTGCTTCTGGTCTTGCTCGCCGCATGGCCCTGGCAAGACCGATGGCCGGTCGTCGGCATTCCTGTGGCGCTGGGTCTCCTCCTGCTGGCGCTGTGGCGCTACATGGAGCAGCGCCACAAGGCCACCAACCAGGCCTACTGGTCCGTCATCACGCTGACGGCCAAGGAAGGCAAGGTCACGCTCGACAAGCCAGCCCCGGCCGCCGGCGGCCCAACCCACGCCGGAGGTGTCGTGTTCCGCACCAAGCGCGGCAAGACGCAGTATCTGCTCGTTGAAGCCACGAACGATCCGGCTCAATGGGTGTTGCCGAAGGGGCACGTCGAAGAAGGCGAGCAGCACCGTGAAACCGCAGTGCGCGAGGTGCACGAGGAAACCGGCGTGTGGGCGCGCATCGTGCGCGACCTGGGCGATGTGGCGTGGCCTGTCGATGGCAACGTCGTTACCACGCGCTTCTTCCTGATGCAGGCCGTGGGTCGGGGGCGGCGTAAGGACAAGGAACGACGCCACGAATGGTTGGAGTTCCAGCGTGCTGTCGCGCGGGCAAACTACGCTGAAACGCGGAACCTTCTGGAGGCCGCCGAGCAGCAGCGGATGCGGACATGAGGTCGAGCAGATTGATCAGAGATAAAGAACAATAGAGGACTCAACCATGAACAAGATCACCCATCCCCTGAATCGGCGTTCGCCGGGCCCTCAGGTGGCCGACCTGCACGACGCGCTGCAGGTGCTGCTCGATCGGGCCTTGATTCTTGCGAACGACGAAGGCGCCCGTCGGGAGGCCGCCGCAGCCTTGCGACGCGACCTGCCGCGACAGTCCTACGGGGAGGCCACGGCAAACCTGGTCAGCATCTTCCAGAGGGAGCGGCACTTGCAACCGAGCGGCGAAGTGGACGGCCCGACCGCGGACGCGTTCAACAAGCTGCTGCGCGAGTTGGGGTTGCTAAACCAGGAGCGCCCGCCGGCCTTTCGGTTGGTGACGGGTGTCGTTCGCCGCGAGGACGGGGTTCCTCTGCAAAGTGCGCGAGTACGCGCAAGCCATGTGGCGGAGCGTCGTGAGATCCGCCTTGGGGACGACACCGCCGACGAAGAGGGCCGATACACGATCCGTCATGACGCGCTGCCCGGCGTGGATGCCATCAATCTGAAGGTGTCGGCGATCGGTGAAGATGGCAGGACGATCGCAGCGTCCGCACTGGTTCCGAATGCGAAGCCCGTTGAGACCATCGACCTCACGGTGCCGATCGCCGCGCCTGCCGCGGATCGCCAGACGATCGAGGGGGCCATTCTGCTCGAGCACGGCCAGCCGGCGGAGAAGCTCAAACTGCGTCTTTACCGGCGCGATTTTGGCGGCAAGGCGACCCTTCTGGACGAGACCACGACAGTCGGCGACGGCCGTTACGCGTTTTCGTTCGACGCCAAGAGTCGGGCAGCCAGCCTCGAAGTGCGTGCAGTCAAGCCCGATGGGGAAGAGGTCCCGCTCTCCAAGCCGCTGAATGATCTGACGGCGGAGAACCGCGCCCGCTTGAACCTGCTGGCGCCGAGGAGACTGCAACCGCTCGCAGCCGAGTACCGTCGCCTGTCAGCCGACCTTACGCCGCATGTCGCCGACATGAAGAAGCTGAAGGATGCGAAGGAGGACGCCCAGCAGCAGGACCTGTCTGTCCTCAACCGTGCCACCGGATGGGACGCACGGTTGATCGCCCTGGCGTCCGTCACCGAGCGACTGGCGGCCGATCCCGATGTGGGGCTGCCTTCCGAGGCGCTCTACGGGCTCCTGCGAGCGGGTCTGCCCTCCGACAAGCTGCTGCTTGCCCAGGTCGAACCGGACGTCGTGGAAATGGCGATCAAGAAGGTGCGCGAGGCAGGCGTCGTCGACATCGACGACGCAGGTATCGCGGCACTCAAGACGCAGTTCACCGCGTTCGCGAACAAGACGCGGCTGGCGATGCCGGTGCCCGGCTCTCGATCGACCTACGGAGACCTGCTCAAGTCCGCCGGTCTGCCGCAAGCCGCGCAGGACAAGTTCGCGCCGGTTTATCTGAAGCATCGAGGAGATGGCACCCAGCTATGGGAGGAAGCCCGCAAGGCCGGCCTGGACGGTAAGGAAGTTCGCACGCTGCAGTTGCAGGGCAAGCTCGCGTTCCTGGCCGGCAACAGCGAGGCGATGACCACCCGAATGCTGGGCAGGGGATTGAAGGATCCCAGCGAGCTGGCGGGCCAGGACTTCCATAGCGCCGCCGCGTGGAAGACCGAAGTGTTCGAGCAAGCGGGCGTTCCGCAGGCACGCCGGGCCAACCCGACGGACGCTGACCGCAAGAAACTCGAGGCGGTGATTCCCGCGATCTACGGAGGCGAGAAGGTAGAGGCACGCCTTGATGCCTACGCGGAGGACATGGCGCGCAAGGTACGCCTGAGTTACCCGACGCAGGTGCTCGGTCGCCTGATGGAGACGGACCCGCACTTCAAGCTCCCAACCGGCCACGACGCCACAATCAAGCTGCTCAAGAACGCAACGGCGCAGGGATTCCGCCTGGGCGACACCCCGGTGTCGAGCTTCCTGCAATCGCGACCCGGCGTGCGCGATGGCTTGACGGAGGCGGAGTTCCGCGACGCTGGCGAGCAGATGAAGGTAATGCAGCGGGTGTATCAGATCACCCCCAGCAATGAGGCGATGCCGGTGCTGATGAGCCTTGGCATGACGTCCGCCTTCGACGTGATGGCATATCCCGACGAACAGTTCATCGCGCTGTTCAATGCCAAGTACCTCGAGATCTACAAGACGCCCGCGCCGGCGGGAGTGCCTGAGCTCGTCAGTCGCAAGGCGAAGCAGGTGAGCAGCGTGACGTATAACCTGTTCGCCATTGCCAAGAAGCTCGACAGCGAGCCGCCTGTTGCGGGCATATCCGCTCCGCTGCAGGTACGCGAGAGCGTGAAGAACGAGTTGATCAAGCACTTCCCGACAATGGAATCGCTGTTCGGCTCGATGGACTACTGCGAGTGCGAGCACTGCCGTTCGGTGTTGAGTCCTGCGGCGTACCTGGTGGATCTCCTGCAGTTCGTCGATGCGGAGCCGGCGGTGTGGGGCAACTTCCTGGCGCACTGGAAGGAAACCCACGGGAGCCAGGAGTATCCACACAAGAACGCGGCAGGCGATGGGATGAAACCCTACGACGTGCTCGTCGAGCGCCGCCCCGACCTGCCTCACATCGCTCTGACCTGCGAAAACACGCACACGGCACTGCCCTACATCGATATCGTCAACGAGATCCTCGAGTACTACGTCGCCAACGGCAAACTGGCCAAGGAGGCCGCCCGCGACACCGGCGACGCCACCACCGCCGAGCTGCTGGCCGAGCCGCAAAACGTGATCCGCGAGGCCTACGACACGCTGCGCAGTGCGCGTTATCCCCTGAACCTTCCGTTCGACCTCTGGCTCGAAACCGTCCGCAAGTTCTGCGACTACTTCGAGACGCCGTTGCACCGCGTGCTGGAAGTTCTTCGGCCTGATGAGGATCTGTTCGCACCCATCCAGAACCCGACGAACATCGGCAATGCCATGGTCAGTGTCGGCAACGCCGACGCGGCAAAACTCAGCAACGGGATGAGCTGCACCTATCTAATTGCGAGCACCAACGCACTGAGCGGAGAGTCGAAGCGGATCTCCACCGTTGGCGCTGCCGACTCGGGGGGGGCGGGCCAGACGACCATCACGTTCGTTGGCACCTGGACGTCCGCACCAGTGGCTGGGGATCGCCTGGTATCCCGGCCACTCGATCACCGTGCCGCCATCTTCATGGAGTCCCTTGGGCTCGCGCCGGCCGAGGTCGACATCCTTGCCGACCCGAATCCGCTCCCCAAGTGGCACGAGTTGTACGGCTTCGCGACAGCAGCAGATGCGACAACGGAAGCGACAGACGCTGCGACGGGCCAGCGCGTGGACCTGAACTCCGCCAAAGCCCTCTCCCGACGCCTCAGCGTGACCTACAAGGAGATCGCGGAAATCGTGCAGACCGGATTCGTGAATCCGGAGTTCAGCAAGCTGGGCCTGCTCTACAAGCTGGATGTCAGCGTGCGCGACGCAAAGCTCTACAAGGACGAGAAGGCGTTCTATGAAGCGAACCAGGACTTGCTAGGTGTGGATCGCAGCACGTTGTCCGCAGCGGACCAGCAGCGGTTCGACGATCTGGCCAAGAAACGTCCCAACAGCGAATTCACCGGCTGGCAGGTGCTCAGTGAAGTGGCCGCGTTCGAGCACAGACTCGCCGACCTCGCGACAGCATTCGAGCCCCCGCTGAATGTGGTTGACCTACGCAACGCGATCCAGGCCATCCCCTTCGACCGCGTTCTTGTCCTGGCCGATCCGGATACCGGATGCAGTTTCGATCAAACCACGCTGCAATACGCAGACGGTACGAAGGCCGATGCGATCGTGTTCCTGCGGATCAACCTGTTCGTGCGGCTGTGGCGCAAGCTCGGTTGGAGCATCGAGGAGACCGACCGGGCGCTGACCACCTTCGTTCCACAGTCAACGCCTTTCGACGGTGCGGCAGGCAACCTGACGAAACAGCCCCTCAGGACCGCGTTGATCTACCTGGCGCACCTCAAGGCGTTGGACGAGAAGCTGAGGGTCGGCAAGCAAGGCCGCCTGAAGCTGCTTACGCTCTGGTCGAACATCCCCACGACCGGCAAGAAGCCGCTCTATGCCCAGTTGTTCCTCAATCGCAGCGTGCTCAAGAGCTCTCCGGTGTTCGATCATCCCCTCGGGCAATACCTGATCGACGCGACTGTCAAGCTGAAGGATCATTTGCTCGCGTTGCAGGGCGCATTGGGGCTCACCGCGGACGAGATCGGCCGCATCCTGGCAGATGCCGGCAAGGCCCTCGACACACTTGAATTGTCGCTTGCGAGTGTTTCGCTGCTTTACCGGTACAGCCAGCTGGCCAAGGCAGTCAAGCTGCCAGTGCGCGACCTGATCGCGCTCAAGCAAGTCTCCGGGCTCGACCCCTTCAAGCCGCTTCTCCCAGACCCGCTGGTGACCCTCGATCAGGACCATCCGTTCGTCCAGACCCTGGAATTCGTCAAAGTCGCTGAAGAGGTCAAGGACAGTGGGCTGAAGATCGAGGACCTGGACTATCTCCTCCGCCATCGCTTCGACGACACCGGCAAGTACCGGCCCAATCGTGAGGCGATGCTCGCCCTGCTCAAGTCGCTATCGGAGGGCGTCCGCGCGATCCGTGTTGAGCACGCCGTGCCGGACGAGCCGAGCGCGTTGAGCGACGACGTGCTGCGGCAGAAGCTAGGTCTGGCGCTAGCCCCCGATGTCGTCGAGCGTCTTCTGGGGATGGTGAACACCACGGCCGAGTTCACGGCAATCAGGGGCGGCGTGAATGCTGCAGACAAGTTCGGCCCTGAGATCTTTGCCGCGGAAGAGCGGATTCGTCAGGTCAGCTACAAGGAAGTTCCGCGACAGGAACAGACACTGACCGTCCGGGGAGTGTTGGTTGACCCTGCAAAGACGGCGATGCGGACCCGCTTCGACGCTGTCCTGACTGCGGCGCAGAAGCAGACGTTCGCGGATCTGCTCGATGGTGTTGAGAGGCAAGCCCGTGAGTTCTTCGACAACCAGCTCAAGAAGCAGACACTGCGGCTCGACGGCGAGGCGGGATTTCTCGAAGACGCCGACTTCCCCAAGTTGTTTGCTCCGCTGGATCCACTGACACAGATACTGTCGACCGACACCCAGGCGGAAGTGGACTTCAAGCGGGCTGAGAACGAGAAGATCGAGCGAGAGAATCTCGAGGAGCTGCGGAAGCGCCGCTACCGGATTGGACAGGCCTTCTTGCCCTTCCTGCAACAACGAATGATCCGCCAATTCATCGTTCAAACGATGACCGCTCACACTGGCGCGGATCCGGTGTTGCTCGAGAGCTTAGTCGGTGACGAACGGCTGTTGGCTGTTCCCAGCGCCTTGCTGAACGAATTCGCTGCGACCGCAGAGCGTGGGCTGAACGCGACGTTCTGGGCTTCTGCCGATAGCACCGGCGCACCCCTACCCGCAATCTCGCTCGTCGACGCCGATACCGGCGCCAAGGATGGCGCCGGCAACCCGCTCAAGCCCGCGGGCGCGGACAGCGCGCGTTTGGAGGCTTATGTCGAGGTGCCGATCCCAGGTGCGTATCGCTTCTATATCGAGCTGGACAAGCAGAACGCCCGAGCGGAGCTCCGCTTCCCACATCGGGCTGAACCAGTGCTCGTGAAGGGAACGGCGGCCGCCGACCATGCCAGGCTTGGCAATCAGCCGAATGAGTATCTCGAGTTGAAGGCCGGCGTGCTCTATCGCTTGACCCTCGATTTGACGCACCTCAACGGCGGCGACGGTCGGCTCCTCGTGCAAGGGGAGAGCGTCCCCAAGGGGCCGTTGTCGCAACTGGCGCTCTATCCCGCCGCCACCATCGAGGCTGCTGAGCGCGCGACGACGTTGCTCAGCAAAGCGTTGCAGATGGTGCAGAGCCTGGGCCTGAGCGAACGGGAGATCCGCTACTTGCTGACTCATGCCGCCGACTTCGATGGTGTGAGCCTGAGCGAGCTGCCGACGGCGGCTGTCGGCGACTCACCGGCTGAGCACACGTCGACTGCGCAACGCTTCGGGCGCTTTCGGCGCCTGGCTGCCTACGCCCGACTCAAGCGCGACTTGGCTGGCGGAACAGACGACCTCCTCGGCACCTTCGAGGCCAACGGGACGGCTGCCGCAGACCGGCTGGACAAACAGATCTATCCGCTTATCGCTAAGCTCACGCGCCGCGATGAAGCGACGGTCGAGGCCAGCGCAGAGGCCTTGGTCAAAGCGCCGGCTGTCCCGGCCTTTGAAAGCGAAAGACCCCTGTGGAGATTGTGGGAAGCGTTGCAGGTCGTCGAGCGATTTGGCGTGCCACCGGCCTGGCTGCTGGGATGGTCGGATATGGTCAACAACGCCACCACGGGTGCGCGGCGTTTCGAACTGGCGCGCGATGCGAAGGAGGCGATCAAGGCACGCTTCGAGCCCGAGACCTGGCAGCGCGTGGCCCAGCCGATCTTCGACAAGCTGCGTCCGCGCCAGCGCGACGCGCTGGCGTCCCACGTCATGCACCAGCATGGGTTCGATCGCATGGAGCAGCTCTACGAGTACTTCCTCGTCGACCCGGGCATGGAGCCGGTGGTGCAGACCTCGCGCATCCGCCTGGCCATCGCGTCTCTGCAACTGTTCATCCAGCGATGCCTGTTGAACCTGGAGCCGAAGGTCCATCCCTCCACCATCAATGCGAAACAGTGGGAGTGGATGAAGCGGTATCGCGTGTGGGAGGCGAACCGGAAGATCTTCCTCTTCCCGGAAAACTGGCTCGAGCCGGAGTTCCGCGACGACAAGACCCACCTCTTCACCGAGCTAGAGGGCGCACTGCTCCAGGGCGACGTGTCCAGTGACCTGGTGGAGGACGCGTTCCTCAGCTACCTGAAGAAGCTGGACGAACTGGCCAGGCTGGACATCTGCGCCATGCACATCGAGGACAACTTCGATCCGGCGTTGCGTGTCCTGCACGTTCTCGGGCGCACGTACAGCCAGCCGCACAAGTATTTCTATCGCCGCTACGCGCACCAGATGTGGACGCCTTGGGAGCCGGTGAGCGCCGAGATCGAGGGCGACCACCTGGCGCCGGTGGTCTGGCGCGATCGGTTGTATCTGTTCTGGGTCACTTTTGCTGATCAGGCCGATCCCAACCCGTCCACCGGCACGGCGACGGGGTCAAAGAAGCTGACTGATGTGACGCTGACGGAGGTGATGACGGACCTCAAGGCGGTGGTGGCACAGAAGCAGGTGGACGTGCAGCTGCACTGGAGTGTGTACCTGAATGGAGAATGGAACACGCGAGAGTCCGGCGACTTCTCCGGGGTCATCACCAAAACCGTGCCCACCTCGTTCAGTCGGAGCAGCGTCTTCGTCCACGTCTCGAAAGAGTATGACCCCGCCGATGGCGCCGAGCTTGGAGTCTTTGTCCACATGAGCGGCGCCATTAATCAGGCCTTCTATCTGGCTGGACGCAACAGTGCGCCTGAGAAAGAGGATTATGGAGCCCCGTCGGCAAATCCGCCCGGACCGTTACCCGAAAACAAGTTCACCTCTGCGAATGTGCCGAGCGCGAATCGGTACTCGGGCAACGGCGCGCTCAAGGTGAGTTTCAGGGAGTGGATTACCACGGAGCCCGGCAAGACACCGCCACCCGCCAACCCCTACATTCTGAAGACGGGGGACAACTACACGCTCCTGCCCTGCAACAATCACCTCACGGCGCTGGGTGTTTCCGAGGACGCATCTCAGGGCGCGGTCAATCCAGGTGCGGTCGAAGCCGCAATCAAGAGCGGCCTGGGCGAGATCGCCACCCTTATGAAACCGGTGTTCTACCAGGACAGCCGCCACACGTTTTTCGTTGAACCCGAGGTTGCCGAGCGGACTATCGAGGAGTGGCAGGAGTGGGTGACGCGAACGCCGACAACCGAGCCGGGCTGGACAATACCAGACTGGTGGAAGGATATCGTGGTCATTCCGGAGATCCCGCGGAAGTGGCCGATACCAGTCCCCGACGATCCCTGGCGCTCTCCAATTCACCCCGGTTCGCTCATCAACCCAGTCCCCGATCGAGACTGGCTGGTCAATCCCGGGTCCGTAATCAACTTCGGCGATGTGTTGATCGGCCCGATCGGGCAGCCAGGGATTGAGATTCGAGGCGGTGCTGTTCCGGCGATCGGCCCTGGGCGCGTGAACGCCGGCCCGGGTGGTGATCTGGCCAGCGGCAGCACCATCGTGGTGAACGACGCATCGTCCTTCGCGCGCTCCGGGCTCCGGGAGATTGCGGGCGGACTCAATGTGGTTGGCGGTGCAGGCTTCAACGCGGCGCTCGAAAAGAACTTCACCGACCTGAACCGGTCCGGTTTCGGCGCAGGCACGCCCGGTGTCGGTCGGATGGAACGCTAAGCGAGGGGAAACGATATGAACAAACAACTACTGGTCAAGGCCGAGACTTTTCACGGCCATCACGATACTGAACTCGTCTTCCATCCCGGCCGCATCATCGAGACCCGAGAGACGAAGTACTTCGTCATCCAGGAGCGAGAACTCGCCTATCGCTTCTACTTGCATCAGCATCCTTACGTGCAGCCGCTCACACAGCGGTTGCTGCGCAAGGGCACTCGTGGGTTGCAGGCGGCCGACACGGAGTATGCCGCGGGTGAGATCTCGCTGCCCTATGGAGTGGATGTCGAAGTGGGGGGCAACGTCCAGGCGTCGGTCTCGGGCGATGCCCGCATTGGTGTGCTGGACATGGTCACTGCGACCGGCGCGGGCGGCGTTCAAATGGATATCGCGAAGGGCACCGAACTGAAGCTTGCCGCTGTTGCAACCGCGAGCGTTGCGGGTGGGACAGCCGTCACACTCGTCGAGTATGTTCAGCCGACGCCCTATCCTCGGGTCACGTTCACGCTTGCGGGCGCCAGGCAGGCGGCAGTGTCCATCGATACGCCGATCCAACTCTCCAATGCGACCCAGGTTGCACTGCCCGACGGCACTGCGGCGAGCATTCCGGCGGGGACCACGGTGGTTCTCGCCGCGGGCACTGAGATCGGGCTCCCCGGCGCGATCGAAGTCAAGGTTCTTCGCAGGCGCATGCGGCCCGTCAGCGACCTGTATGCGGATTTCTTCGAAGCCAGCTATAGCCCGGCGCCCGAGCTGGTGCGCAGACCCTATCCAGCCAAGGACCTCGACTTCTCGTCAGCCGGCGCCTATTCCGTCTACAACTGGGAGCTCTTCTACCATGTGCCCATCACCATCGCGATCCATCTGAGCAAGAACCAGCGCTTTGCCGAGGCCCAGCGCTGGTTTCACTACCTGTTCGATCCGACCGACGACAGCGAGGGCCCCACGCCCGAGCGATTCTGGAAGGTGCGCCCATTCCAGTACACCGACGTTCACAAGATCGAGGAAATACTGGTCAATCTCGCGACCGGCGCGGATGCGGGACTCCGCAACGAGACCATCCGCAGCATCGAGGCCTGGCAGGACGCGCCGTTCCGCCCGCACGTCGTCGCCCGCTACCGGCAGCAGGCGTACATGTACAAGACGGTCATGGCATACCTGGACAACCTGGTCGCCTGGGGGGACTCGCTGTTCCGCCAGGACACCGGCGAGGCCATCGACGAAGCGCTGATGCTCTATGTCTTGGCCGCGAACATCCTGGGGCCGAAGCCCCTCCCAGTACCCAAGAAGGGAACGGTTCGGCGCCAGACCTACGACAACCTGCGCAACGACCTGGAGCAGTTCGGCACCGTCATGCGGGACATGGAACCCGAAATGCCGTTCGACCTCATGCCGTTCCCGGCGCCCGATTCGGGCGACAACGCCAGGCTGGCCACCCTGCGCGGCCTGGGCAAAGCGCTCTACTTCTGCGTGCCGCGCAACGACAAGCTACTGGGGTATTGGGACACGGTTGCCGACCGACTTTTCAAGATCCGCAATAGCCTGAACATCCAGGGTGTCTTCCGCCAGTTGGCGCTGTTCGACCCGCCCATTGACCCGGCCATGCTGGCCCGCGCGGCGGCGGCAGGACTGGACGTCGGAGCCATCGTCAATGGCCTCAACCAGCCCCTGCCCCTGGTGCGGTTTGCGCTTCTCGTGCAAAAGGCCGCCGAGATCGTCCAGGAGGTGAAGTCCCTCGGAAACAGCCTGCTGTCGGCGATGGAAAAGGAAGACGGCGAAGCCATGGCGCTGCTGCGCTCCAAGCATGAGCGTTCCGTCATGGATATGGTCGAGCACGTGAGATACGGCCAACTGCAGGAGGCGATCAAGTCGAAAGAAGGGCTACTCCAGACGCTAGCCCTCGCGGTGCAACGGTACACCTATTACCAGCGCCAACTCGGCAAGAAGACCGATGAGGTGGAGAAAGCCATTCCTGAACTGGGCGAGTTGGACAAGGACAGCCTGGACAAGATGAAGCTCGCCATAAAGGAGCCCATCGTGGGGCTGCGGGAGATTGGGGTGGACATTGCTCAAGATCTTGGTGAATCGGGAGGCAAGATCATCAGCAGTCACGAAGCGGACGAACTATCGAAGTTGTCGACCGCCCGTGACATTCAAGACGCCATTCGATACATTAGGCTTGGTGCCCAGGGTCTTGGCTTGATTCCTGACTTCAGCGCCGATCTGCACTTCTGGGGAATGGGTGGCCATACGGACATATCGGGAGGCACAAAACTCTCACATGTCGCGTCGTTCGCCGGCGACGTGGCTGCAGCAATCGCCGATCGAATGACCTATGAAGCTGGCACTGCGGCAAAGATCGGCTCTTACGCCCGCCGTGAACAGGACTGGACATTTCAAGCCAACCTTGCCGCTGGCGAGATCAATCAGATCTTCAAGCAGATTCGCGCCGCGGAGATTCGCGAGGCCATCACCGAGCAGGAGCTGAAGAGCCACCGCTTGCAGATGAAGCACGCTGAGGAAATCGAGCGCTTCCTGAACGAGGAGGGCACCGAGAAGAGGGGGAAGAAGACCAACAAGGCGCTGTATGCCTGGATGAAGCGCGAGATAAAGGGGCTCTACTCCCAGGCCTTCCAGTTTGCCTTCGACACCGCGCGAAAGGCCGAGAGAGCGCTCCAGCACGAGCTCGGCAATCCGGATCTCAGTTATCTCCAGTTCGGCTATCTCGCGGGCAAGGAGGGGCTCCTCGCTGGGGAGAAGCTCTACCTCGACGTCAAGCGGATGGAGATGGCCTACCACGAGCAGAACCAGCGCGAACTCGAGTTGACCAAGCACGTCAGCGTGCTCCAGGTCGATCCGCTCGCGCTCGTGCAGTTGCGCGCCACGGGCCGGTGCACGCTTCGACTACCGGAGTCCCTGTTCGACATGGACGGCCCGGGGCACTACTTCCGACGCATCAAGACGGTCGCTGTGAGCATTCCCTGCGTGTCTGGGCCTTACGCCAGCGTCAACTGCACCCTCACGCTGCTCAAGAGCAGCATCCGCAAGACCGCAGTAGTCGGCGACCAATACGGTCGTATCGACGCGAATGACGACCGCTTCAGTGACCATTATGGCAGTCTGCAGTCCATCGTCACGAGCTCCGCGCAGAACGACAGCGGCCTGTTTGAGACCAACCTCCGCGACGAGCGCTATCTGCCCTTTGAAAACTCCGGTGCCATCAGCGAGTGGCAACTGCAATTGCCCGCGGACCCAAGGAAGAAGGACCCGGCGCAGTTCGACTACAGCACGATCAGCGATGTCATCTTGCACGTTCGCTACACCGCCCGCGATGGCGGAGGCCTGCTCCGCAACGGCGCCGTCGCGCAATCAAGGGAGTTGATCGCGGCAGGTGAGGCCGCCGGTTCGATGCGCTTGTTCTCCGTCAGGCACGAGTTCCCTGCGGAGTGGGCGAGATTCACGACGCAGGTGCCGCCCGCCAACCACCGCTATGAGCTGAAGCTCAATCTCCGGCCGGAGCATTACCCATTCTGGAGCCAGGGAGGGGGCAAGACGGTGACGCGGGTGGACGTTATTGCTCGGAGCTCTGTCACTCCCATCCCCGCCAGTATCGAGATTGCGGACAAGTCGGACGACACTCCGGATGTGAGAAAGGACGCGCTCAGTAAGGACGTGAGCCGGGGCAGCCTTCTTGTTGGGAAGTTCAAGGAGATTCCTTTGCCTGCGCCCGAGGGGGATCTCACGCTCTTCCTCGATAACAGATCGCTCGGTGATCTCTGGATCGCCCTGACGTGGGGCGAAGCGTGACTATCGCAAGGGCCGTGGCAGATAGGACTCGGGCGCGAGGAATACGAGTCGCGCCGCCGAACACTGATGGCTTCTATACGAAATCGCGATCGAAGTAGTGACGTCGGAGCGATCGTTGATGCCGAGAGGCGATCCACGTCGAAAGGCAGAGGCTCAGCGATTTCAAGGTAGAAGCTTGGACACGATGGTCCCGTAACCGCGTGCGGCATGTCGGACTCGTGGCGCTTGTTTGGTCGATCAGGCCGTGACGGGTGGACCTCGGCCGCGCGAGGTGGCCGCTCTCTCGGTGCGGTAGATCTCGCCCGGCTCGAGGACCTCAGCCTCTTCGAGGTGGAGGCCCCCGAAGCACCTTCGTGCCCAGACCGCTACGGAACGCCGGGTTCCTCCCGCCTCAGATGCGCTGAGTAGCTCGAGCCCGCTCAAACAAGTGGCGGGCGATCGCGGTTGCGGTTCATCTCGTTTGGCACCTTCGAGTTCATTGACGTAAGCGCTGGCTTGTTGGAGCTTTGCCGCGCCACGGTCACCGTTTCTCGTTTCGAGGCGGGATCGTGAGGGGGGTGAAATGACTTCACTCGATCGTCGACTCCGCAGCTCCAAGTGTCACAGGGCAACGGGGATGGCGCGTCACTGTCATCGGTCTTCGCACGCAGGATTACCCTGGGTCAGCGTTCTCCCCGCGTTCTCGGGTCAGCGTTCTCGAGCGTTTTCGAACCCTCCGGGTGAGGTGAGTCGTGTACGGCCCGACTCATCAATCGATGCTCATGTTGCTCACCTCAGTCGACCCCATTAGTGAGACTTCTACGTCTGCCAAGCCGGTTTCTGGTTCGAAATCGTCGCACCGGAGGTGAAAGTGACTGACCTCGCCGTCCTTCAGGAGTCTCAGGGTGTCGATCAACTTGTCCACCTCGTCCGGGCGCACAGCGAGCGAAACGCTTACCCAACCAGTCTCAAGGTTAGTGACTCTTCCAATCATCAGTTCTACCCGTCCGGATCGATGTGGTTCTTGCCACCTGACTCATCGTCAAGATCGTGCCAATGAGGTCCGCGTTCTTTTCCGGCTTCGCGACCCTCTCGGTCCCACCGACGCCGCATTCTCCCGTTCCCGTCTACCCATTGCCGATGCCTGCCTCCAGTCTTTTCACCTGCCGGGGTCTCTTTCCAACCCTCTGGGGGAGTCCAGTCGTCCGGGTTGGCGGGATACCGGTTGAGCGCTCCCGTCCCGATCTCCACCGTGCTCGCGCCCCCGACGAGAACCCCTCCGTGCTGAGTGCGGTCGCCGACCCGAGCGGCTGGGCTGCCTTGGATCCACACCACTGGGGAGCCCTCGCAGATGCTGTCGGGGGGGCCGGCGCACAGTGCCATGTCTCCGACTCTGGCGGCGGGACTTCCTCCGATCAGCACTTGGAGTGCGCCCTGTGTGACGGGGCCGCCGACGTGCGGCTTTGGTCCGTCGCAGAGAGGGCAGGTGTGGTAGTCACCGAGTCGTGCGGCCTTCGGCAAGCTCTGCTCGTTTCTGCGCTTCGTTCGAGATTCTGGGAGTCTTGACCGCGCCGCGGTTGCGACTCCACTGCATCAAACGAGTGAAGCTCCGCACTGTGTCGTTCGACTTCACCGTGAAGTGGACAGGGAAGTCGCGCCACCCAAGGGCACGTCGCAAGGCATGCTGCGAACTGGCGTCTCCGGAGTGCCGCGAGAATCCACAGCACAGTTGGCTCGAGTGGTCGTTCTTTGGATGGACGCCTCGGGTACCTGCCCGCGTCACCCCCGATTCAAGAAGAGCGGAGTCGCCTCGCATGCCTTTGGGTTGTTGCTCAGAGCTCACAGCCGTCGAAACGCTCTTGTCCGAGCTGCTCGAGCTTCGGCGCGAGGACCCGCCCGCTGGTGGCTACGAGCCCCGCGGCGGGCGCAAGGTCGCCGACTGGTCGGAGACTCTGCGGCGCACGCAGGATTGGCTTCGGGCGGGGGGCACGGACCTGAGAGTTGCGGGCTACTGGGTGGATGCCATCGCGCGCACTTCCGAGGCGAGTGCGCTCCGCGTCGCACTCGGTGAGTTGCACCAACGTCTAGAGCGAGACCCGGCCGCCTGGCTGCCACTCGACGAGGGCTCGGTCGACCGCGAGGGCGCGGTCGTGGCCCTCGAGTTCATGGATCGCGTGATCGCCCAGTGCATAGGGTCGCAGCGTGAGTACGTCGAGGTCGAGTGTGCGCTCGACGGAATCTCGGCAGCCCTCGGGCCGGCGATCGCGCCGATGACGTCCTCCTTTTCACGGACTCGCGAAGCGCTCTCGGAACTGCGAACCGACCGGACTCCCGCGCCGACGCCTGGAAGTTCGGCAACGCGAAGTTCCGCAGTTGCGGCGTCTTCGCTTGCTCCCGGGGCTGGTGCAGTGGCGGGGAACCCGGTGTCGCAGGGTCGGGTGAGTTTGCGTGACGAGCTTCGGAGGCAGGCGCGCGATCTCTTCGATCGTGAGCCATGCGAGGCTTTGTCCTACCGACTGACTCGTGCGCTCGCTTGGGAGGTGCTCCCCGCCACTCCGCGGGCCCCGACGGATGAATCGCGCAATCGGCTCGAGACGGCTTTCGCGGCCGAGGACTGGCAGTCGGTTGTGATCGCCGCCGAACTTCTCCTGTGGAGCGACACGCCCTGGTGGTTGGAGGCGCAACGGCTCGAGCTGCACGCGTTGGATCGACTGGGCCTCAAGTGGGAGCGTGCGAAGGCCGCAGTCGAGCGCGAGTTGATCGCGGTCGTCCGCGAGCACCGAGACCTCCGCAGTGGTCGACTCGCGACCGGTGAGCCTCTCATCGGGCCCGAGCTGGCGCGCTGGGTCGACGGACGAGCCCGGCACCAACCCGCGGCACCGACCCGCGATGCCACGCACCCGCACGACTCGGCCGGCGGCCTTTTCGACGAGGCCCTCGCCAGCGCCCACGAGCGGGGAGCGCATGCGACGCTCGAGTTCCTCTCGCAGAAGCGCCCGTCATCGCTGGACGGTCCCGACGGCGTGGAGTGGGGGCTCGCGCTTACCGAGGTGTTGGCATTGGCCTCCGCGCCGAGGCTCGCCGCTACCGTCGTTCGGTACCTGCATCGGATCGTTCGAGCCCGCGTGCTCTGGACCTGGCTCCCCGGCGGCCAGCGCGCGCTGCTCGCGCGGCGCGTCATCGAGCTGAGCTCCGTCGAGCCTCTTTCTTCTGACCTCGAGCCCTGGGTGATGCACGAGCCCATCGAGGCCCTCGTCGCTCAGGGCGCCCATGAACCGGAAAGGAATTCCCAATGACCGAGAGCCTGCAGCGCGAGATCGGCCGTCGGCGAAAGCCCAAGGCCCATATCACGTTCGACGTCGAAACTGGCGACGCGATCGAGCAGCGCTCGCTACCGTTCGTGGTCGGCGTGCTCGGCGACTTCTCCGGTCGCCCAGTCGCCGACGCCAACGGAGAAGCGATCCGCGTCAGGGATCGCAAGGTGCATCGTATTGATCGCGACAGCTTCGACCAAGTCCTCGCCGAGGTCGGCCCCGAGGTCTCCGTCACGGTCGACAACCGGGTGGGACCCGAGGGCGGCAAACTCGCGGCCTCGCTCTCCTTTCGCGCACTCGAGGACTTCGAGCCCCAGAACATCGCCAGGCAGATCCCGGCGCTGCGCGAACTCCTCGAACTGCGTCGTAGGCTGGCTGAACTCAAGCAAAGGCTCGACGGCAACGACGAGCTGGATCGGTTGCTGCGCCGCGCCGCGCAGCTCGAGAAGGGAGAGGTCGTAGCATGACTGCCACTGCGTGTGCGCCCATGCCCCAGGACCCGTTACCTCGCCGGTTGTCCAGCGAGGAGTGGCGGGTCATCGAGGGTTCCGACTCCCAGAACATCGCGCGCCAGATCTCGGCGCTGAATCTCGAGCTTCGTTGCCGGCTGTATGAACTCGAGCAAGAGCTGAACGGCAACGACGAATTCGCCCGGCTGCTGTGCCGCGCGGCACCACTCACGAAAGGACAGGTAGCATGACTCGAGCTAGCGCACCCGCACCGGTGAGCCAAGAAGACCCGCGACCGCGCTGCCTGCCCAGCGAGGAGGGGGCGATTCTCTTCGAGCAGATTCTCGACAAGGGACGGTTTCGACCCGACGCGAGAGGCGCCGCCGCCAAGCTGGTCGATGACTTCCTGAGTGCGGTCCAAACCCAGCCGCTCGGCCCCGATGAGGAGCTGATCGATCGCATCGACGAGATCCTGGCCGACATCGACCAGCGGCTGTCGAACCAACTGAACGAGATCCTCCACGTCCCGGAGTTGCAGAGACTCGAGGGATCCTGGCGCGGGCTCCATCACCTGGTGATGGAGTCGAACACCGGGACCGGATTGCAGATCCGACTGATCAACGTCTCCAAGAAGGACCTCGCGCGAGACCTGGAGCGGGCTCCCGAGAGCGACCAATCGGGGTTCTTCAAGAAGATCTACGAAGATGAGTTCGGGATGCCCGGCGGCACGCCCTACGGAGTGCTCGTCGGCGATTACGAGTTTACCCAGCATCCCCAGGACATCGACCTGCTCACCCGCATCTCGCGGGTCGCTGCGGCTGCTTGGGCGCCCTTCATCAGTGCGGCCGGCCCGGCATTGTTCGGGATGGACCGATTCGACGAGCTGGCCCGCCCGCGGGACCTCGCGAAGATCTTCGAAGGGGATGACTGCATCAAGTGGCGCCAGTTCCGAGAGACCGAGGACTCGCGTTGGGTCGGTCTCTGTCTTCCGAGGACTCTCCAGCGTCTTCCCTACGGAGAGGCGACTCGCCCGGTCGAGGAGTTTCGCTTCGAGGAAGACGTTTTCGGCGATCGTGCCCATGACAAGTACCTCTGGGGGAACGCCGCGTACGCATTCGCGACCCGCGTGACCGACGCGATCGACCGCAGCAACTGGCCGGTCGCCATTCGTGGCCTCGAGGGAGGCGGCCGAGTCTCGGGACTACCGGTTCACACGTTCCGCTCGGACAGCGGCGAGTTGGCGTCGAAGTGTCCGACCGAGGTCGCTATCACCGACCGCCGTGATCGCGAGCTCGATCGTTTGGGGTTCATTCCGCTCTGTCACTACCGGAACACCGACTACGCAGTCTTCTTCGCGGCTCGTTCCGCGCAGAAGCCGAAGTCCTACGACCTCCCGGTTGCGCAAGCGAACGCCGACCTCAGTTGTCAGCTGCAGTACCTGCTGGCCATGGCTCGGTTCACGCACTACCTCAAGGTCATTCAGCGAGACAAGCTGGGATCGAGCCTGTCAGCGGCGAACGTCGAGCGCTATTTGAACGACTGGATTGCTCAGTACGTCCTCCTGAGTGACGAAGCCGGCCCGGAGCTGAAGGCGAAGCAACCCTTGCGCGAAGCGCGCGTCACGGTGACCGAGCGCGCCGGCCAACCCGGTTGCTACGACGTCACTCTATCGCTCCGCCCGCACTTCCAGCTCGAGGAGCTGGATGTTTCCCTCCGTTTGGTGGCTTCGTTGGATCGCCCGAAACGCGACGCATGATCGAAGAACGACAGAACCCGCAGAAAGGGGTTAGACCATGACCGACAACAGCTACGACGCCTTCCTGAAGATCGATGGGATTCAAGGGGAAAGCTCGGATGACCGTCACGCCAACGAGATCGAACTCCTCGCCTATCACCACGGATTGAGCCACCCGGTGGGCAGCGATGCCAGCTCGATGGGCTCGCACTCCGCGGGTCGGTGTCATCACCAGGAGTTCACGGTGACCAAAGGACTCGATCTCGCGTCTCCGAATCTCAGCCTCTACTGCTCGACGGGTAAGCACATTCCGGAAGTCGTGCTGTCCGTGCACCGCGCCGGCGGCGACAAAGTGAAGTACTACGAGGTGGTGATGAGCGACGTGCTCATCACGCGGATCAATCCGTACGCGAGCCCCGGCCACGCAATCCCGCAGGAGGACGTGAGCTTCACCTACGGGAAGATCGTGTGGAAGTACACGAAGACGAGCATGACGGGCCAGGCGCAGGGGGACGTGACCGCCGGATACGACCTCGTGAAGAACAAGGCGGTCTGAGCCTGGAGTCGATTTCGTGATCCGGCTGCGCGAGGTGGTCGCACTTCGTGCGAGCGCGCCTTGCGCAGCCAGTGTCATGTCAAGTGACCTTGCCCTCGCGGCCCTGACACGTTTTCACCTCGACGTTGACGAATCACCCGGGGTAGCGAGAGGAGTATCTGATGCCGCAGGTCTCTTTGTGGAGGACGTTGCTGACCGGCTCGACGAGCCGCGAGGCGGCCGATGTTGCCGACGAGTTGCGCGACGATCTCGAAATGCTGCTGTCGACCCGCGTGGCGGTGTCGACGGCGAGCACCCAGGCGACTCTCGGCAGCTCTCTCACGGCTTTTGGATTGGTGGACCCGAATTCGCTGCCTGGAGGACGCCAGCGTCTCCGCGCGCGTCTTCGCACCGAGATCGAGCTCACGGTACGGCGGTTCGAACCGCGGCTTCGGGAGGTTCGCGTGTTCGAGGTCGCCAATGGCGACTCCGGAAGCCTGTGCTTCGAGGTGCGAGGTCGACTGGCCCAGACGGTGGCCCCGGTTTGCTACCTGACCCGGATCTCGAGAGACGGACAGCTCGCGCTCGATGGTCCGCTGGCCACGCCAGCGGACTGAAGGCCGAGCGAGGTGGGATCCAGGACCGACTTGGGAAGGGAGTACGACCATGAGTTCGTTGCAGTTCGATGATTGGGCCGAAGAGGAACTGAGTTACCTGCGCGAGGCGTTGCGGCGGTTTGCGCAGGAGTGGCCGGAGATTGCCGCCAAGCTCGAGATCCATCCCCAAGGAACCGGTGAATTCAGTGATCCCCGAATCGAGCGTTTGGTCGTCGCGATCGCGATACTCAACGCGCGCGTTCGCGAGCGCCTCGATAGCGAGCTCCCGGCGGTCGTCGACCTCTTCTTGGACCACTTCGCACCACAACTCGCGCGTCCCACCCCTTCGTTCGCGGTGCTCCAGCTTCAGCCCATCCTGGCGGACGGTCGTGCGAGCGTGGTTCGCCACCTCCCTCAGGGTACTGATCTGGAGACGTCGCCTGGCGGCGGTGAACGAGGTGCGCCCGAGACCGGCCGCGTCTTTCGCTATCGGACCACCTGTGGGATCGACGTCGCCCCGGTCGAGATCCACACTCTTCAGGTCTCGACTCGCGGGCACGGTGCTCGACTCACCATCGGGCTGCGGACGATGGGATCGTTTCCCTTCCAGCAGCTAGGATCCTTCGAGCCTCGCTTCTTCATCAGTCGGGCGGCGCGCTGGCGCGGTGAGCTGTTCGCCGCCCTTCGTGGCGAAGTCCGGGGGCGGGTTCGCGAGCTACCGCACACGTCATTGACCGAGGTCGTGCTCCCCGGCTTTGCCGAAGCGACCGAACTCCTGCCGCTCGACGAACGCGTAGACGTCGGCCCCCGCACGCTCCAGGAGTACTCGCTCCTTCCGGACAAGTTCGCCTTCTTCGAGCTACCCGGTCTCGGAGCTGCGCTTCGCGAGTGCGATCGATCCGAGATCACGCTCGAGCTGGACCTCGACCGCGCACTGTCGCGGACCGAGTCTGCATCGGCCGACGATCTCCGGCTGAACTGTGTTCCGGTGGTGAATCTGTGGAAGGAACGCGGCGAGGCGGTTCGCGTCGACGGCCGACGATCGGAGGTCTCTCTGCGCACGACCGGCCGCTCCCGCGTCGTCTTCGACGTCGCGTCCGTTCGCCTCAAGCGAGATGCCCGAGCGGCCGAGGAGCTGCCCAGCGTCCGAGACCTCGACCATGTCCTGGGCGGGCGCCCTGCCTGGCGAGCGCTGCGTTGCGAAGGGACGCGGGAAGTCGAGCGGCTGGCCCTGGTGAACCTAGGGGATTGGGGTCTGCGCGACGAGTCGGCGCTGCTCCTCCCCGAGCTGTGGGTGACGGATGGAGAAGCGGCGGCTCGCTGGACCTCGACGCGCGACCCGGTGTTCGGGGACCTCCATGTCGTCGGCATGCGGTCGGTCTTTCGTGGAGAGTTGGTCCTGCGTCCCACCCGGTCCCAAGCCGCGGGCGCGATCGGTCGGTACCAACTGCTCGCCGACACCGCTCTTCGCTCCACGGTCCTCGAAGTCGATGCCGGGCCGTCGCCGCGAGATCTCGCGCGCCTCCGGGGCGCTCTGTCGGTGTACGCGCGCGCTGTTGGCCCGTTGACGTCGCGCGCGATCCAAGGCTTGGTGGAACTCGAGACGCGCACGACCCGCCGACGGGTCGGTCGCGAAGTGAGGGCGGGGCTCGAGGTCGAGCTCACCATCGACGAGTCGGGGTTCGCCATCGATGGTGTGCAGCTCTTCGGCGAAGTCCTGACTCGATTTCTCGTCGATTCGGTTCCCGCGGGCAACTTCGTCGAACTCATCTTGGTCTCTCACTCCGACCCTCTCCGCCGCTGGAGCTTCGGTCGCCGTTTCGCCGTGAGGTGTTCGTGAGCACGGCCCGCCAATGGGACGCTTGGGACCTCGCGGCGCTCGTCCCGGTCCTCGAGCGAGAAGTGGGCAAGGACGGCACGACCGGAAGCGCAGCTCGCCCGACCGAAGAGGGCGTGTGGTTCACGACCGAGCCTACGCTCGCGTTTCCGACCGCAGACGTTGCGCACGTCGGACGCAACGGCTCGCGCTGGAGTGTAACGGTCCGTCTTCCTGGCCTGTACGGCGTCGCCGGTGTCCTGCCACGCGCCGATACCGAGGCACTGATCCAAGCCGATCGTCGAGGCCGCGATGCGACGCGAGCCTTCTTGCAAGCGCTTCAGCAGCGCAGCCTCGCGCTCTTCTACCGAGCCGTTCGACGCCATGCGGGCGAACTCTTGGACGGAGCCTGGTCGGAACTCGCAACGGCGGTCGCTAGCTACGGCGGGCTCGCGCGGGCCGGAGCGATCCCTCGCACGCCGTCGCTCCTTCCCTTCGTCGCCGGACTGCGTCGGCCCTCGGGGTCAGCGGGCAGCATCGAACGAGCGCTGCGCCGGGCCTTGGGGATCGCGGTTCGGGTTTCGGTCGAATCGGGAGGGCGCGCGGAACTGCACGCGGCGGATCGAACTCGGCTGGGTCACGCGAATCACCGACTGGGGCGGACCACGATCCTCGGGGCCCGGGCCGCGACAGAGCCGGCGTTGCGAGTTTCGCTGCAGGCGGACTCCCGCGAGATGTTCCTCGATCTTCAGCCCGGCGCGGCGCGCTTCGACTTGGCGCACGAGGTCGTTCGGCGCGTGGCGGGCCCGATGGTCGATGTGATTTGGCAGTTGACTCTGGCGAGGCCGGACATCCCCGCGCTGGTGCTGGGAGCACGGCGGGCGCTCGCTCGGGACGCGTGGCTTCGCCCCGCCGCGGATCGCGAGTCGGTCACGGTTCGGCTGCGATCCGCTCGGTCCGGTAGCTGGCTCCGAGCGCGAGAAAGGAGCACCCATGCTGGATGACGATCGCCCCTTTCGCTTGATCGTGCCTGGGATCGACCATCGGTTCATGGTGGAGGGTTGGGAAGCAGTCGAGGCGCTCGCACGTCCGTATCGCGTGCGCGTGCGGGCCAAGGTCGATGGGAGCCCGGAGAAACTGTTCGACCTGTCGCGCCAGCGGCGGCCCGCCAGGCTCGAGGTCTGGACGAATGGTCGGGTCGCACGGCGCTTTCATGGTCACATCGAAGAGGTTCTCATCGACGACACCGACGAGCGCGTCCACCTGACCCTCGCTCCCGTGCTCGAGTTGGATGGTCAACGCGTCGACTGCCGCATCTTCCAGGACAAGAGCGTCCCCGAGATCGTCACGGAACTCCTGCGAGAGTTCGTCTTGGGCGCTCACTGGGAGCTCCGGCTCCAAGAGTCTTACGAGAAGCGGGAGTACTGCGTGCAGTTCCAGGAGTCAACGCGCGACTTCGTTCAACGACTGCTCGAGGAGGAGGGGATCTTCTATGCCTATTGCCACGAGCCAGACCGGCACGTGTTGATTCTCGCGGACCACATCGACGCCTTTGGCGGAGGGGCCTCGGCGAAAGGCGCCCCGGTGGGTTCCGTCGTCGAGCCGGAAGGACTCGGGCCGACCTGCGTGGAACTCGCGCACCGCGATCACGCCATCGACTCGGAAGGCGTCGTGACCTCGTGGACCCGAGTGTGCCGGGCTCGTCCCACGCGCTTCGCGACGGCGGACTATGATCCGCTCCAGCCCGACCTCTGTCTCCAGGCCCGAGACGGAGGCACGGAAGAAGGCCCCGAGGACTTCGAGTGGCCGGGTAGGGTGACGAACGAGAACGGCGCTCGACGTCGTGTCGAGGTGCGCAGGCAAAGCGCCGACGCTGCGGCCCTTCACGTGCGTGCCGAGAGTCACGCTCCGATTCTCGGTCCCGGTCGTGCCGTCGTCGTCACGGGACCCGGCGACGGGAAGACCTCGCTCAAGCACTGGGTCGTCGGCGTCCAACATGCAGGGCAGCAGTCGCTCGAAGCGAGCGACGGCCGCCTCGGCCCGTCGTACTCCAACCACGTCTCGGCGATTCCAGGTGACACTTCGTTCCGGCCGAGCCGATCGGTCGTGCGACCCCGAATCCGTGGGATCCAGACCGCCTTCGTCGTGGGAGCCGCGCACTCGTCGAGGGGCGGGGACGGACGCGAGGTACTCAGGGACCCGCACGGGCGGATCAAGGTGCAGTTTCACTGGGATCGACTCGGCCAGCGCGACGAGCGGAGCTCATGCTGGGTGCGACTCGCGCAGGTCTGGGCCGGTGATCACTTCGGTGTTCACTTCACTCCCCGCGTCGGGCAGGAGGTCATTGTCTCCTTCTTGGACGGCGACCCCGATCGACCTGTGATCATAGGAAGTGTTCACAACGCCGCCACACCGTCCCCTCCGCAACTGCTCGAGCCCCGGGTCAATGGGCTCGTGACCCGAAGCTCACCCGACGGTGCCCGCAACGGCGGGAACAACCTGATCTTCGACGACCGGAAGGGCGAGGAGCGGCTCGCCGTCACCGCCGAGCGTGACCTGGTGGTCGTCGTGAAGAACGATCGCAGCGCGGAGATCGCACAGAACGACAAGGAAGTCGTCCACGGTGACCAATCGACTCGAGTGGGGAAGTCACGGGTCGTCGAAGTCAAGGACAAGGACGTAGTAAAGGCGCGTTGCATCGAGATCCATGCGGAAGATGCCCTTGAACTCGTGGTCGGTGGCAGCAGAATCACGCTCGACGCATCGGGAGTCCGAGTGGAGGGGCCGATGATTTGGTTGAACTGACACAGAAAGGCCGAGATGAGACGCATTCTGGTTGTCTGGCTCGGTCTTTGTTGTCAACTGAGTTACGGACAAGACACCTTCGATGTTCGCCTCTTGCGAGACCTAGAGCAACGAGGCGTCCAGAACTTGCTCGGCGTTGAACGCAGCGACGTCAAAGTTGTGGGTGTCACGAAGTCCCTTGATGATCTAGTCTTTGAGTACAGGGATAGCAACAACAACCTCATCCCTGTCTTAGTCAGAGCGAATCAGGTCTCCTGCGCCGGCGACTACTACGCCTTGACGTCCCCGCTGAGCTCGGACACCTTGAAACCCGAGGACGGTCTAGATCTACGGATCCCGGGCCCGGGCGGAAGTGATCTCACCTCCGAGCCAACTGCTGCGTCGTCAGCCCCCACGGAAGGGCTTTTAATCGCGGTGATCGACTCGGGGATCTCAACGCGAAGTCCTGCCTGGAAACGAGTTGCCCCAAGTTGTGATAAATCTTGGTGTCCGGGACGCCCGACGACGTCACATGGGTCCGTCGTCGCTTCCGCGATCCTCGAGGGGGCAAGCGGGACGGGAGTGCAGCTCCTCGATTTGAACGTGTTCGGTGGAGGCATGCACGGGGATGACCCCAGTTGCTACACCACGGGGCGCGTTGCCCAAGCCATTCACAGAGCCGTTGACCAAAAGGCCGCTGTCATCAATGTCTCACTGCACGTTCCCCTGACCAAGGCTGTTCGCGATGCGCTTGAGCATGCTGTCGGAAGCGGGGTCGTTGTCGTCGTCGCAGCGGGCAACCATAGCGTGGCTATCCCCAACAGCGATTTCTTGAGCTGCCATCCACGGGTGATCTCTATCATGGCCCTCGACAAGAACGGACGCAGGGCCTTCTTCTCGAACTGGTTCACGAATCGGGTTTCCTGTCTCGCTGTCATCGGAGACCGGGTTCCTCTGAAGGTGTTTGATGTCATCGGCTACTACAGCGGGACCTCCGTATCTGCCGCTCTATTCTCAGGCGCACTGGCTCGCCGCTCTGACCTCCGCGTTTCACGCAACGCACCTACGGAGCAGTCGATGCGGGCGTACGAAGCGGAGCTAGCTCAGGACTTCGCGCACCTCCGGGATTGCTTTCCCCCGGAGCGCTGGGTCCATCCGGCAGCGGGGCTCACCTCCGATCTCTTCGCGGGGCAGTCGACCGACATCGAGGCACGCTTGTTCTACTCGAATGGCTACGACGCGAATCCCTCGAGGCTACGACGAACTGCAATTGGTCGGAGTGGTGCCGCCTTCCAAGCTACTGACCTGACTCTTCGATGGCGACCGACGAGCTCCGGAGTAGGCAACTCCTTTGGACTGGAAGCCAACGCTCGGAGCGTCGTCTTCTCTGACCTGGCCGACGCCGATCGCGAGAGCCTAGGCCTTGGGACGTTCTGGTACCAGGAGAGTGAGCGACTACGCTTTGGCGTGCAGAGCCACTCCAGGCTGGCGCTCGAGCAGGAGTCCACGGGAGAATACACCCATACGGCACTGCCCTTTGGGTCGGTGCGCTGGAGCGACTTCGAGCTGCTGGCATACGGTCGGCTGGGCTACACCCACGATTCAGGGAGCATCGAACCAAGGGCCCTCGGCACCGAAGGAGCTTCTCGCGGTGGTGGTCTGAGTCTCACTATCCCTGTAAGAAGACCCTGCTCCGCTGCTGGCTCGGGTTGGGGATGGCTTTACGTGGGCGCCGAGGGAATGCGCACGGACACGACGGGTGACGAGTACGATGGGATCACGGTATTGGGGTTCGCAGGACTACAGGCTCGTCCATGCCGGTCGGTTCTTTTCACCCTGGACGCAGCGTGGTTCTGGACTCGTTACGACGACGCTAGCTTCCTTCTTCCCGATTCCTCAACGCGCCGAGATCACGGAGTCGCCGCCCTGGCGAGTTTGACCTGGATGCCTCCCGCGCGCGCTACAGGCAATGACGAGATCCGCGTCTCGCTGAACCTGGGGTACGATTGCGTCGAATCGGATGTCCCGCAGTACGACGCGGGATCATGGTGGTCGTCCTGGATCGGTTTCGAGTATCGATTCGGAGTGGGCAATCGAGGGCGCGGGCAACTACCCACCGAGGTTCGCGAAGAGTACGGCGTGTTCGGCCACAACACCCAGGGGATTCAGGACCGTGGTCGAAGGCCACCCCGAGGGAGTGTCAAGAAGTCGGGTGGGTGAGCGCCGCGCCGAGATCGACTCTACGTCCGACTTGCCCTTGCGCCTAGGTCTTGGGTCTAGGCGTCGCGAAGCCTCGCCAGAGTTCGTCGCGCCAAGTGGTACTCGAACTGAGTTCTGGGGTCCTCGCTTTGCAGGTACAGAAGGTTCAAAGCCCGGCGGCACCGTTGCTCAGCGGCGCGCTTGTCGCCTTCCCGCAGTGCATGGGCCGCGGCCATGACGTTGAGCAAGATCTCGGTCGATTCGAAAATCTCCTCCGCGACGATCGTCTCGATCGCTTCGGCAACGGGGATGTCGGGAGTGCCGGCGAGTGCCTCGAAGAGGCGTTTTATCCCACGATCCGCATCGCTTGGCGCCTCGCGGGACAGGCTACTCGTCACCAACTCCGTGGCCGCGCTGGGATCGTCTTCCGCGCAGGCGGTCCAGGCGAGACCGAGCTCGAACAGCGTGAGGCTTTCCGTCGGAACCAGGTCGAAGCGCGTCTCGCCAGCGAAGTGTGCCGCCATGAAGCGCAGGAACCTTGGTGTCGCCGGATCGAGACTAGCTGCCTTCTCGACCTTCGTTCGAAACTCCGAGTAATTGCCCTCGCGCAGTAGCTTCTGAGCACGACGGAGTGCAGCCGCGGTGGGGCCAAAGGCAAGGCGGAAGTTTCTGGCGTTCTCGTCGCACAGAGAGAGTGCGCGCGCTTGCTCCGCAGTCTCAGGGCGGTCGAGGCCTACTCTTGCAAGACGCAAGACTTCGTCAACGGCAGAGGGCAGCGCTTCACCCGAGGGGAAATCCTTGAGGTGCTGGACGAGTAGGGTGGCAGATGCGACATCGGCGGAGATACCCCAGAGTACGCTTTCTTGGATCGAGTGGTTCGCATCAGCTCGAGAATCCGAAGAAAGGAACTTGCGATACGCCTCGAACTGAGCCTGCAGGACTTCTTGAAGCCGCGAGAAGACCCATGACCTTCTGTCCCCGAACACCGTAGGCGCCACATCGGCGATGGCATTCGTCGCCAGACGAAGCCTTTTCTGAACTTCCTCGAGCTCCTGATCTCCGAGAGATGACAGCCCGTTGACCGAGTCGAGGAGTCGCTGGATCAGAAGAAGGTTGACCTCCGGGCTCGGATGCCATCTTCGAGCGAGACGCAGTGCGCTGATGGCCCACTCGTTCTGCTCGGGGCCGAGACGCGTACTGAGGAGTGCCGCCCAGTAGTAGATTCTGGCTTGCGACTGATCGTCGAGGACTTCGGAAGGCTCAACGTTGGACTCGCTTGAAGCCAGGAGATTCACCGCCCCAAGGACGATTGCGATCTCGGAGTCGTGCGGTAACTCGAGAAGACGGCTCTTGATTGACGCGAGCGACCGCGCCGTTGGCATCGTGAGAGCCTTCCAAATCTCCGCGTCTCGTCGGTCGGGGTCGAGCTTCAGCGCCTCGGTGGCCAGGCTCTGAGCTTGCTCGGGGTCGGTGACGTAGACCAGCGGTATCTCTTTCACGAATTCGCGCGCTCGGGTGCGATTCGAGAATCGAGCATTTCGAGCAGCACTTGTGATGAGAAGGAAGGCGCTAGTGAGTACCACTGCCAAGATCAGCGTAGTGGACGCCACTCGACCCCGATTTCGCCGGACGAAGCGGAGCCCGCGATACACCACCGAGGGCGGGCGGGCGCGGACCGGCCGCAAGGCGAGGTGGTTTTCGAGATCCTCGACCAGCTGGCCAACGTCCTGATACCGCATTCGGGGGTCGTGCTGCAGGCACTTGATCACGATCCAGTCGAGGTCGCCCGAGACGAAAGGCGCGAAGCGGTCGTAGTCGCTCGCGGGCCGAGCGCCGCGCACCGCACTGGTGCGGCGTTTGCGGAGCGTCTCGCTGGGCCGGGGTGGGTCCCGATCGACGGTGGGCTGAGGGGTAGCGTCCGACTCCGAGTCCGTGGGAAACAGAAGCTCTCCGGTCAGGAGCTGGTAGAGGACAACTCCAAGAGAGTAGATGTCGCTCCGTACGTCGGCTTTGGATGGAGCCGAGATCTGCTCCGGCGCGGCGTAGTCCCGGGTACCCAGGATGTCGTGGCGGCCGGTGTGGGAGGTGCGCAGTGCTTCGATTGCGAGCTTCGCGATGCCAAAGTCGATCAGCTTGGGCTCCGCCCCCGCGTCCACGGACTGTGTCACCAGGATGTTCGCGGGCTTGAGGTCGCGGTGGATGACACCCTTCTGATGTGCGTAGTGGATCGCCCGAGCGACTCGCAAGAACAAGCGGATGCGCTCGGGGACACTCAAGTGCTCGCGGTCGGCGTACTCGTCGATGGGTGGGCCGTCGACATATTCGAGCACGAGGTAGGGGACGCCCTCGGGTGACGTGCCCGAGTCCAGACCCTTGGCGATGTTCGCGTGGTCGAACAGGCCAACGGTCACCTGCTCCTGGTGGAATCGAGCGAGAATGTCGTCGGACTGCTTTTCCCAACGGAGCGCTTTGATGGCGACTTGGCGTGCAATCGGTGCCGCTTGCCGAGCGAGGTAGACGACACCGAAGCCGCCACGGCCAAGTTCTTCGAGGATCGTGTAGTGAGCGACTCTCTGATCCACGCGGAAGGGGCCGGGTCTGGGCTGGGTCCACTCGTCGAGCGCCGCACGGTCCGAGTCGAGGTGCGCCTCCGAGAGTTCGTCGAAGCGACGCCCACAGGCATCGCAGTTCTGGAGGTGTTGACTCAACAGTGCGAGGCGCGAATCGTGCGTGGACTCTTCGAGAAGCTCGGTGACGTCGTGATCGCTGAGGTGCTCTCGATCGAGGAACTCCTCGGCTCGGCGCCTGAATTCCGGGTGCTCGAAGCTGGGGACGGGCTCGCCGCGGAAGAAGCGCCGGATGTCATCGTCGGTCAACTGCGGGTCGCGCTGGATCATGTCACAGCGTCCGCGGGAGTCGCGCTTCGAGCGCTCGCCTCGCGGAGTCCCACCTCGCGCGAACCCAGCCGAAGGTCTGTCCGAGCACTCGTGCGGTCTCACGCAGGCTCAGGTCGTTCTCGTACATCTCGCGCAGCACGTTCCGCTCGTCCTGCGTGAGGTGGGCGACGATCGCCGCCACACGCTCTTGCCGCTCGCGAGTCTTGGCGAGCTGACTGGGCCGGGGTCCGGTAGCCGCAGGCTCCACTTTGGAACCCGAGACTGCCTTTCGCACGCGTCGTCGTCTCACTTCGTCGATGACGCGGTGCTTGATCGACCCCCGAAAGTAATTGACCATGTGCTCGTCGTCGGACCATCGAGATCGGTCGGACGCGCCATCGCTGACGGCGCGTCGATAGGTGGTGCTCACGAGGTCTTCGGGATCGAGGCCGACCCGGGAACGACTCACTTGACGACGGGCTTCCGCCAAGAGCTTCGGGTACAGGCGCTGGAACCTGTTTTCTTCGTCACGATTCATTGCTGATCCCCCTTCCCGAGACAACCCCGCGAGTCTCCCACACCCTTGCGCTCGACGAAACCTGGAGCTTTCGGGTGTTCTAACGTGATCATCGCCCATTTCTTGGGCACTCTGCTCGCTGCGAGGTGAGATAGCGCAGGAGCCAGCTCATCCCTTCCGCCGTGTTCAGCGCCCGGTAGGTCCGGAGCCCTTCCGCTGCCGCTCGTTTCGCGTCGCGGACCACGACGCGAACGGTGGCAGGTCCCTGCTCGGCAACCACTGTGCATCCCTGGACAGTGGCGAGTTTGAGGATCTGCGCATACGCAGGATGTCGGCTCAGCCACAGCCATGGACCGCACAGTTGAGGTTGAAGGACGTAGGCACCCGCCGCGCAGAGGGCGGGGGGAACGAGATCGAAAACGACCAAGGCGGCCGCGCCGCACTCGGACGTGACCGCCGGGTTGAGCATGCGGGGCGCGGTGCGGACTCGAGTCATGGGACTCCCTCCATCGGGTGCGGGGTCGGGGTTCGAAATGAAATCGCCCGCCCGATGGAGAACGTACGACCGCGTGCTCTGTGTCGTGGAACTTTGCGAGATTCTCCCATTCCTGGATGGCGAGCAAGGAAGAACAGCACACGACCCGCCCCCGGACGTTCTCGGTCGGACGGGAGGAAGTCATGTCTTTCGATTCGAACACCCAGTGGCGGTGTCTCCAACGGGTCCTTGTGCTCGCGGTCGTGGCGCTCACCGCAGCCTCGGGGTGCCGAGCCTCGGCTCGGGTCACCTTCGACGACGGGGTAGCGGGCGGGCACGGGGCCGAGCTGGTCGTTGTGCCGCTTTCGAAGGCTGAGTTCGAACGCTACCGAACGGATTCGCCCGCACCCGCGCTTCTCGCAACCGAGTTGTCCCGGCGGCGCTTCGACGACGAGTACCTCTTCGTCCCGGGGTGCCACGACTTGGGACACGAGATCCCGGTGGTCACCGTCGACTTCGCACGATCGACGGCTGGCGTTCTCGTGATCGTTCGCGGGATGGGCGTGGGTGAGGATGGCTTCGTGCGTTGCCGGCTGTTCTCGCGTGAGCTGTGGCGTTCGCGGTTGGGCCTTCACGTGACCGACGACCTCGCGGTGGACCTGTGGCCCCTCCGAGCGGATTCCCCGCGGGCGGCGGCCTCGAAGGAAGGAGAGGGCTAATGCGTCAACGTTGGGTCCCGGAGATTCACTGGGAGGAAGGGCTCTTCTTGGGCCCGGCGCACCTGGATTACCTCGGGCAGACCTGGAACGCGACCGCGTCCCATTGGGCGGGTGAGCTTCACGACGGCGTGCACCGCGTCGAGATCGATCACGAACGCTTGCGATCGGACGGCGTCATCAGTTTGGTCGAACTCGAGGTCGGTCTCCCCGACCGAAGCTGGTTCGCGGCGCCCGGCGCCGGGGTCCTGCCGCCGGAACTCCCGCTGGACCCCGACTCGACGAGTGTGATCGTGGCGCTCGCGGTTCCCCGGCTTCCGCGCGTCGGCGTCTACTCGGAGCGCGAGCTCGAGCGCGTGTACGTCATCGACGACGTCGAGTTGGTGGACGCGGATGGCGCCCCTCGAACCGATCCCGTTCCGGTCCGGCGCCGACGCGCTCGACTCGTGATTCAAGGCAACGAAGATCCGTCGGAGTGGGGAGTCCCCTTGCTTCGGGTCACTCGCGCGGGGTCCGACGACCGAGTCGGGTTCGCGGTGGATCCGAGTTTTCTCCCACCCAGTGGAGCCTGCGTCCCGGGGCAAGCGCTCTGGAGGCGGATCCGCCGTTTCCGTTCGCGCATCGCGGATGACCTTCGCCGAGTCCGCGGGCGGATCGCGCGGACTCGGGCGCCGTCCCGCAGTGACGCCATCGATCACCTTCGTCTTGCTGCTTCGGCTCGCGCGCTCGCGCAGCTCGACGGTCTTCTCGCCGCGCCGCGAACACCGGCGCGTGCGACCGTGGCACCGCTCGAGGTGTGGGTTGCGGAGGTCACGGCTCTCGCAGGGCGCGAGCTCCCCGAGCAACCGCCCTTCGATCCTCGCCATCCACACGTGCGGGTCGACTCGCTCGACATCGAGTTGGACGCGCTCCTTCGCGACTCGGCGATCGAGTCGATTCCTCACGTCGTACTCGATCGCGATGACGTACTCGGCGGTTGGCGCGTGCGTCTGCCGGCCGATTGGATCGACGAGGCGCGGTCGCTCGTCCTCGAGCTTCGAGGCGATCCCGGTCTCGGGGATTCCGCGACCGACACGGCGAGCCACGTGTGTGTCGCGTCGCCAAGCGAACTGGAGCGCATCAAGGGGCGGAACATTCCCATGATCCCGCTGCGACCCGTAGAGGATCCTGCGACGTGGGGTCTTCCTCCTGAGGAGGGCCGCCATTGGCTCTGGCTCGACTTGCAGGGGGTCGAAGCGGCGGCGGTGCGCGAGTCGGGAGAGTTGGCCGCCCGGTGCATGGGCACCCTGGACCGTCCGGTCCGTGAAGTGAGTCTGTGGCGCGTGTGCGCACGGAAGGAGGCGGGCGTATGAATACCAACCCTTGGTTCCGTGTCTTCTCTCTGGCGCTCGCGATCGACGATCGAATCCGAGCCGGCGGCAGCGGCGCCGCAGATCCGGTGAATGTGGCAGAGGTGCGGGAGGCTCTGGTGAGCGCCCTACGGGACGCGGAAACCGAGGTCTCGCGCACCTGGACCGGATCGCGGCAAGGTTTGGACGATGCGCGTTACGCGGTCGCATCACTGGTCGACGAGCGACTCACGCTCGGCGGTGGCGACGATGGGTTTCGTGCGGCGTGGGAGGGACGCCCGCTCGAGTTCGAGCTCTTTGGCACCAAGGAACGCGGACGCGGCTTCTTCGAGCGGCTGGATCGCTGGCTCGAGCGACCGCAGGCGCCGCGGGAGGTTCTCGAAGTGTTTCACACGGCATTGGGTCTTGGGTTCGCAGGGAGGCTCTTCGAGCGACCGCGGGAGCTGGAGCGTTTGCGCGAGGAGGTCGCTCGTCGGCTGCCGCTGTTGGGTTCCTCGTCGCAATCGGCGAAGCACGCCGCAGGACGCCCGGAACGCTCGCGACTCTCCGAGGTCCTGACCTGGGTTCTGCTCGTTGCCGGAACGGTTGCCGTCGCCGTCGTGGGTCACCGATGGGTCGAGCAGAGCTGGGCCCGGGTCTATCCCGAGACGAACATCGAAGTCGAAGGGGGTGCGCGATGAACCTGGGGTCGGTGACGTCCCGCTGCAAGAAGGGGCTGCCGATGATCGGTCGGATGATCGACGCCCGCCGTGGCGTGGTGTGGGTCGTTGGCTGGGTCGGCGTGTTGGCCCTTCTGCTCGCAGCGCCCTGGTCGCTACGCGCTGGGCTCGGGGCGCTCGGTGCCGGCATCGGGATCTTCACGGTGATTCGCTTCGCCGCCAAGCGCCGTCCGGAGACCGCCCTGGAACGGGAGTACCGCGAGCAGATTGCGGAACGGCACACGTCGGTCCGTCGGGCTCGGCGCCTTCCGTGTGTGTTGGTCATCGGTCCAGCGGGCGTGGGCAAATCGTCCTTGATCCACGGAGCTCTGGGGGCCAAGCGCTTCGGCACCGAGTCGCGAGTCCATCTGACGGCACATGGACTCGTGGTCGAGCTCTCGAGCGATGACCCGCGCTTGTTCGAGGAGCTGCGAGCGCTGCGACGCGTCCGAGGTTCAGGAGGAGTCAACTCGGCGCTCGTGTGCATCGCCGATGCAGAACCGAGCGACGAGCAGCAGGCGGGGCTGCGCCACGCACTGACTCAGATCGAGATCGTGCTCGGTGTCCGTCTTCCCGTACGCATCGTTGCGACCCATGTCGACCGGGTCGCGGGTGGGTCGGGCTTCCTGCCGGCGCTCGCCAGAGCGTGCCCGGCGGCGAGTGCGCAGCCGATCGACCTCGACCTCGGTGGAGATGCCGACGCGGCCGCGCGACGGCTCCGGGATCGGCTCGCGTATCTGCGCGAACTCGTGCTCACCCGCTGCCCGAGCGACGGCGCTCAGCGCTTCGCGGCCGAGCTGCCGCGTTTCGCCGGGCGGCTGCGCGAACGTTCGTGGGGTCTGCTCCCCCAAGCCTCCCAGGGCCTAGGGATCGACGGCCTCCCGGTCCTGGGCCACTCCTTTGTCGCGAACCGAGTTGGCCGATCGCTGCCTTCGGAGTTCGAGCAGGACCTGCTCGATCGCTACTGTCCTGGCCTCGCCGGCGTTTCGCCCGGTCCTCAGGCGGGCGACGGGGGCTCGAGCGGACCGTGCTTCGCGGGCTCGTTGCTCGAGCGGGAGTGGAAGGAGGCCACTCGACCCGAGTGGACGCGGCGCGAGCAGCGGCGGCGCGGCTTGAAGAGAGTCTGCATCGCGGTCATCGCGATGAGCCTGATCTCGGCCATCGCGGTCGTCGAGTATTGGCGAGCCGAAGCCGCCACCCTGGAGCGGGAGGCGATCACGTTGGCGCTGAAGTCTGGAGAGCTGAAGTCTGGAGATTCGGGAGAGGTCGTGAACGTCCTGACTTCAGCCCGACACCTGTACGATCCTCCTCGATGGCTGCGCAGTCTACGAGACCAGAGCCGGACGTGTCTCGAGTCGCACGCCGAGCGCTCGAGCACCCTGTTGCGAAGTGCAATTCAGGAGCAGGACTCAGACGCAGCCGACGGCTCGAGCCCGTGGCCGCTCGAGCTCGACCGGCTCGCCCTGACCACGAGCAAGACCTGGCCGCACGGCAGGGCGGAAGTCGGATCGGACGTCATCGCAGCCGCCTTCGCCCTCGGGTCGTTTCTCGATCATCACGGGCTCGGACGCGTCAAGCAACCGGGACAGATCGCCGATGGAACCCGAGCCGCGCTCCTTCGGAGGTGGTCCGCATCGGATGAGAACCGAGGCGTGCTTCGCGCCGCGGAGTTTCTCGAGCAGTTCGGTCGTGACGAAGGCGGTGACACCGTGCCGCCAGAGTTGCCCAGCCAGGAATCGCTCGACGCAGCTCTCGTCGCCGAGGCAGCCCGCCTACGTGCAGTGATCGACCGCAGATCCGAGACCTACCACGAGTGGGGTCTGTCCGGCTTCGAGCCGGAGCTTGGAGAGCTGGGGTCCCGCCTTTCTGATCCAAGACACTTCACGCAGGCGCGGACTTGGATCGACGCTTTCTGCGACGCGCCGGTTGCTGAACCATTCGGACGACTGGACCAGTTCGCGAAACGGGTCCAGAAGAAAGAAGATACCGAAGCCGCGAAGGAGTACCTCGACGTTCGAGCGGAACTCACCCAGCGAAAGGACCTCCACGCGCAACCGTTCCTGAAGGAACTCGAGGAACTCAGCAGACCGTTGCGAGAACGGCTACAGGGCGAGTTCGAAGCTCTGAGGAGTTGGCAGCCGCCTCCGAGGGGCGAGTCGGGTACGTCGCTCTCCTTACCGTTTGGCGGCGCGCTCCAAGGGAAAATTGTAATCGACGCTCTGGAATCTCTCCAGCGTCACATGGAGCTCTTGAACGATCTGGCCGAGCGTGCCTCCCAGTTGGGAATGCCAGAGTTCGTGGCAAGGGTTCATGAGTGGAAGGAGCGGACCCTGGGCGACTTGCGCCGGGCTCAGAGGTCCGGATTGCGCGATGGCTACGAAGAGATCGTTCGAACCGCTCTCGAGGACTGCCTCGAGCGGGACGGCTCATGGGCAAGCGTGCTCGAGAGTCCCAACTGGCGTCGTGCGGTCCAACTCGGTCTCGGGCCCGGGGAAGGCGCGCTGCTCGACGAGTTCACCACCGCAATGATGACCACCGGGCTGACCGACCCGAATCGACTCCGCCGACTGAAGGCATTGGTGGCCGTGTACCCCGGACCCGAGAAGCTGGGTCACTTCTTTGATGTCGCGCGGGAGCTGCTCGCCAAGGAAGCTCGAGCGGCACTCCAAGAGTTTAGAGTAGACCATGACGGAGCGGTCGCCGGGCTGGAGCACGATCCGTCGAGTCGAGCGCTTTCGTGCGACGTGCCGTGGAAGGCTCTCGAGGACGTGTTCGGGCAAGGCTCCCAGATCTGCGCGCTCTACGAAGCGGTCGGCTCCAAGGTCGACCCAAGGCGACAATGGCTCCACGGCGGCGCGATCGACCCTTGTGCTTCGTCGCCCTTCACCCAGCAGCAACGCGAGTGGTTGCACCAGGCGGTGACAACGTCAGCGTTCTTCTTTCCTGCGGACCCGGCCGAACGGATCGCCAGCGTCACGTTCCGGCCACCTCGATGGTCGGCCGGGGCCTGGCCACACGGAATTCAACTCATCGTCGGTGGGCGCCGCTGGGAGTCCTACCAAACCTCCCACGATCTCACCTGGGTCGGCCCCGATGTGGAATCGGCGAACGTCTCATTCGAGGCGCTCAGTGACTCTCTCCGGATCCGGCCTGGTGTTGGCTACCGGGGATCGGGTTGGCGCGTAGATCTGGTGGCCGTGCCGGGGCCCTTTGCTCTGGTCGAGCTCCTTCGGAACGCGCGAGAGTTGGCCCCAGGTCACTTCTTGGTCGCCCGCGAGCTGAACTTCCAAGCGGGAGCGGTGGTCACCGTGGAGTTCGAAGTGCGATTCACGAGGAACGGAGAGGCGTGGCAAGGCGGGCTTCCGCAATTGGCTTACTTGGCGCGCAGGATCGAACGAAAGGAGTCAGTGAGGTGACGAGGCCCAACGAGTTCACAAGGGCGACAAGAGAAGCAGCTCTCGAGCGTCAAGGGGGGCGTTGTGGGTCGTGCAGAACCAAGATCCAAGCACTTGGCTGCGCCGGAAGAGCAGTTCACGATTTCGGTGAGTCCGCGGAGGCCCACCACTTGGTCCCCATCGCCAAGCGCGGCGACGCCTCGCTCGCCAACTGCGTGGTTCTCTGCCGGTCGTGTCATTACAGCGCGCATGAAGGAGGACGCTACTCGCAAGGAACCGTGCTTGGTCGGCCCCGAGACTTTTCGTTCTATCGCAAACGGGTGAAGTAACCGTAGTCTCGCCCTGTTCTCGAGGGTCAGCGACGCCTGAATGGATTTGCAGCGACAGGCCTACTGAGCATCCCAGGGGAACGAGTAAGCCGACTCACTCAGTCGAGCCAGGCGGTCGGTTGGAGCGATTACGAGGGCGGGCGCAATGTCCGACCCCGAATACGCCTCTCGCAAGGCGTTGATTCCGGTCGTGTCCCGACGTGCAGGTTGTGATGCGAGTTTGAACTCGATGGGGTAGAGGCGGCCATCCCGTTCCAGCAGCAGGTCCACTTCGGGACCGCTGTGGCTGCGCCAGTGGTACATGGCAGGTGGGGTCGACAGTGACCTGCTGAGCTTACGAATTTCGGCAATGGCCGCTGTCTCGAAGAATGCACCCGACAAAGGATGTCCGGCGAGCGCCTTCGGTGCCGAGATCATGTGGAGGCTGCTCGCGAGCCCAGTGTCGCCGAAGTAACCCTTCCGCCGCGCGCTAATCTTCTTCAACGTGTTGCCGTGGTATGCCGGTAGTTCGAACCACTGGAACGTCGCACGCAACGTCGTCAGCCAACGTTGGGCTGTCTGCGGGGTGACGCCGATCTCACGGCCCAGCTGTGAATGGTTGATCTCTTGAGCGGTAAGAGCCGCTGCCAGTTGAACGAAGCGACCGAACAGTTGCCAGTCGCTGATCTCGGACACCAGGCGAACGTCACGCTCGATGTAGGTGCGCATGTACGCGCTGTAGTAGTCGGTGACCCACTCCTCCTCGAGGGAATCCACCGCGGGTAGCGAACCACGCCAAAGCTGCTCGAAGAGAGTGTGGGTGGTGGGGAGCCGCACCGCCGGCGTCGCCACGAACTTTTCGGGGTCCTCGAGGTAGCGTCGCAGCCAGTGATCCTCGGTGACTGATTGCGTGACCTCTGCCAGACACAGCCCTTCGAGATCCAAGAACATGGCGCGACCAGCGAGCGATTCGCTGACCGCCTTCAACACCGACCATTGCTGGGATCCTGTGAGCAAGTACTGTCCGGGCTCGCCCCGTCGATCGATCTGCCGCTTGAGAGCTGCGACGAGCTCCGGCGCGTACTGAATCTCGTCAAGGATGATCGGCGGAGGGTGGTTCTGGAGGAACAAGTCGGGGTCGCTGCGGGCATTGCCGACATCCACGGTCGGATCGAAGACCACCACGTCGTGCCCGGGGAACTCATGACCTAGGAGTGTGCTCTTGCCGACCTGCCTGGCCCCGGAGACCACCACGATTGGGAAGCGCCCAGCGAGCCGGCGGAGCTTCCTGCCCAGGAGCCGCTCTTTGTACTTCATGGCGGAATTCTAGTGATGCCAGCATCAGTTTTCCACATCTTCTGCGCCCTCGCATTACTTGCTCTTAGAAACATTGAGGAGGCACTCTGGCTCAGGGTCCGATAACCCTGGCGGGGCGAAAGCCCAGGGCCTTGCCGCGTTGCGAAGGGTTGCTGGTCTCTAAGCCGCGGAACGCGCTCCGCAGGAAGGACGCGTCGTTGAGCAAGCCAACGCCGCGGCGGAAGGTCAGGCCGGTCAGTCGGGGTCCGCAGCTTCGTGATCCGAATGGCTACCCGACATGTGTCCCTGAGGTGCAGCCGTTCGTCGACGAAGGGCGTAGGGTACCTCCCCGCGGACCGATCCCATTGCCCCGCGAAGTCAACGAGGACGGCGCGTCAGGTCGATTACTCGACGAGTTCGCAAGCGGCGAGGACCGTTGCGAGGGGCTCTCCGCGCCGTGGGTCGAGGGGATCAATCAAGTAGTCGACCGAGGTGTTCTCGCTTCCGGGAGCGATTCGGCTCTCATGCATCCGGTGTTTCTTGCGAATGACCTCGCCATCCGACGTCGTGATTTCGAACTCGATGGTCCGGTTGCGCTGTTTGATTCGACGTCCAATGCTGCCGACGCGGGCAGCGACCAACGACCCGTTACGAGCCAAGTGGAGTCGGCGGCGGTAGATCCCCAGGGCGTAGAAGCCAAGACCGCCAGCGACGGTCGCGAGGATTCCTCCGATGATTGCCATCGCCGTGTAGTGCGAACTCACTTGTTCTTGGCCGACGTAGAAGAGCTGATTGTTGTTCGGGTCGCTGCGCTGATAGGTCACCACGATGGGGTCGCCTACCGCGTAGCTCGCGTAGCTGTCCTTCGAGACCCGCCCAGAACCGTGCACGACGATCCCGTCGTGCGAGAAGCTGTACTCGAGTCGATACCTCGTCGATCTCCGAGAACGCGACGTCGTCTTGTCTTCGACCTTGCCGTTGGTCACGACTCCGTCGTCGCGGAGTCGTTCGAGGTCCCGCCCGCGCATCCATCCGACGTTGCCGATCACTCCGCCGAGCGCCACGACGCAGAGGGCAATGGTGCTGCCGGTGACGGTTACTTTCCTCTTCAGGCGCGCTGTTCGCGGGGCCGGCGCCAGGATCACGGGTTGGTCGTTTGGCAGGGTCATCGCTCGGGGAGTCCTTCGAACTCGCTCACATCGCTGTGGCAGTGTACCCGGATTGCGAGGGACCTCAGGATCTTGGGCGACTCCTTAGGCGTCCCCGCGGACTCGAGTCTTCTACCGCGGCCCTCGTCGCAGCGCTAGCGGGACGCGTGAATTCGCCCGGCGTTCGCGCGTTCATCGACGTTGCGCCGCTGGCCATCCGTGCGAGTCCGAAACAAAAGGAACGAGGCGAGACCCGCAGGATCTCGCCTCGTCAGGAAGTGGCCCGGACTCTGGGCGCGACGAGGAGGTGGTCGCTGGGATTTCGAGTCCGGGCCCGCGTGGGTGGTTGCCCGGGGGTCTTACGGGCAAGCGTTCGAGGTCGCGCAGTCCATCGCGTCCGCGGAAGGGTCCACTCCGCAGACTCCGAACGGAGCCGACGGCGTCGTGCCCCCAGCGAACAGGAAGTTCAACAGGAACACCGCGTCCGGCAGGTTGAACGCACCGTCATCGTTCACGTCGCACGCGTCGACGCAAGTGGGGCGCGCGCCACCGGCGAAGAGGCTGTTGAGAGCGAAGATCACGTCGGCAAGGCTGCTGCCGCCGTCACCGAAGCAGTCACCGCGCTCGAAGGTCGTGGTCGGGGTGGTGCCCTGCGCTTGGTTGCGGAAGGTATGGATCGTGTTGCCGTCTTCGCTCGCCACCGCCAGATCTGGGGAGCCATTGCCGTCGAAGTCCGCGCTCGCGATGCGGTCTGGAGCGAGGCCTGCCGGCAAGATCGTGGCGGCGCCAAAGTTGGCGGCACCGAGGCCACGGAGCACCGAGACGTTGCCCGAGTCCTTGTTGGTCGTCGCCAGATCGAGCACGCCATCGAGGTCGAAGTCGGCCGCAACCAATTGCCCCGGGTCCAAGCCGCCGACGGGGTACTGGGTTGGCCCCGCGAAGATCCCGCCGTTGTTCACGAACACCGAGGCCACGTTCAACCCGTTTCCGGAGACCGCAGCAGCGAGGTCGAGATCTCCGTCGGCGTCGAGATCGGCCGCGACGATGCCCTCGGGCCGCACCGTGGCACCCACGTTGAGCGTGGCAGTCACCGCGAAGGCCGCAGCCGAGTTCGTGAGCACCGAGATCGTGCGCGAGTCGTGGTTCGTGACCGCGAGGTCGATGTCTAGATCCCCATCCCAGTCGCCGGCAACGACGGCGCGTGGCTCGAGTCCGACCGCGATGGTCGCAACCGCGGCGAACCCCGCAGCGCCGTCGTTCAGCAGGATCGTCGCGGTGTTGCCATCCCGATTGGCCGTGGCGAGGTCCAAGTCGCCATCTCCATCGAGATCCGCGGCGGCGAGGTAGCGCGGGTCGGCGCCGACCGACACGTTCGGCCCCGGCGTGAAGACTCCGCCGATGTTCGCCAGCACGGTTACAGCGCCGAGATTGTGCAGCGCGACAGCGAGGTCCACGTCGCCATCGCCATCGAAGTCCGCCGCCTCGATGTGATCGGGGCCGGTGCCTGCGCCCACCGGAACACTGATCGCGAGGGTCGGGGTCCCGAGCCCGTCGTTCACGAACACGAGTACGCGATCGGGCGTGTCGGCGCTGACGGCAAGGTCTACGTCGCCGTCGCCTTCGAGATCGAAGGGTGTGACCGAAGCTGGTCGCGACGCGATCGGCGTCACGATCGCGGGATCGAAGGCGACTTGAGCGGAGGCAGCGAGCGGAGCAAGCACCCCAGCGACTACGAGGTAATGAGAGAGCTTCGACAGGAGCATCCTTCTCTTCCTTTCGGCTTGGGCGGACCTTGGCCCGCGGTGAGGTTCCTGCGACACGAGAACTCGAGTGGGTCGAGTTCGCCGCCCGCCCCTTGGACTGCGTGCAGGGGAGTGACGGACTCGCCATGCTCGAGCACCACGTCGTCGGAGGGGGATGCCGGAGCGCACGACGAAGTCCGCCACTTTTCTTGTCGACGGCTCCGGTGCGCCGCGGAGTCGACGCCGGCCGGTTCGGCTCGGACCTCCGGGCGGCGGCGTAGTTGGCGAGCCATCGACCGAGTCGTTGGCCACGGATGGCCAGCCCTTGGGCAGTACAATCGGCCGCTGGTTCGACGGCGTGGCTTCTGGGGTGGCGGCGGTTCTACCTCGCAACCCCTGAGCCTCGAGTGCTCGGCGCGGCCCGGGGGGCGCGCCGTAACCAACGATCTAAGTCTGCTTTGCGTTGAGCCTAGTGGCTTGGCCGCGGGGCCGATGGTTGGGCACGCGGGCGGGCGGGTCAGAGGCTTCTGCTGGAGACCGAGCCTGTGTTGGGCACCCGGATTGCTCTCCGTCGGGCGGGACCAGGCCACTGAAGCGAGGAATCGCGGGCTCGTGGCCTCGCTTTATCGAACGCTATCGGATTGGGATTCGGCTCGAGAGACTCTCGCGCCCACCTCGAAGGGGGACACGTCTTGTTCACACACACCCTCGCCGTGCGCAGTCGCTTGCGCACGGTGGCGCTCTTCGCGTTTCTGATCACGTGGGGATCTCTGTCCATTGGACTTGCGCAGAACTGGATGATCAGCGGCACGGTCTCCAGCTCGTTGGGGGGGCCGCTCGCGGGCATCGACATCGACATGTTCCCCGCTGGGGACACCAACGAGCTGACGCTCTCCCAAGACTTCACGAGTGTGACGGGCGCCTTCAACCTCCTGATCGTGGACGCCATCCCTGCGGGCTTCTACGACATCGTGTTTCGGCCCGCGGCGGGAACGGGGCTCTTCACCGAGGTGCGTCCGAACGTCTTCATCGCGGGCAACCAGAACATCGGCGCCGTCGTCGTCACCGCCGGTATCTACGTCGGCGGTCAGGTCATCGACGCAACCGGCACCGGCCTGTTCGGCGTCGACCTGGATGCCTTCGACTCCCAAGGGAACACCGTCGACTTGCCGGAGGGGGGCACCACGGACGCGGCCGGGCTCTTCTCCACCTTGCTCGTTCCCGGGACCTACACCTTGGAGTTCAAGGCGACTGCCGCGACGAGTGGCGGTCCGTTCGTCCCGGTACGCCGGCTGGACGTCCAGGCGGCGACGAGCATCACGCTGCCGGACGTGGTTTTCCACTTGGGCTACCCGCTCACGGGCACGGTGCTCAACAACCTCGGGCAAGCGCTCGTGAACGCAGATGTCGACATCACGGACCTCGTGACGCGCGAGCGAATCTTCACCCCCGGCGACAACACTGGGGCTACGGGTTCGTTCCAGGTGCTGGTTCCCGACGGGGTCTGGGAGGTCCAGATCGATCCCCCTCCGGGGCAGCAGCTCGTGCCGTTTCTCGGTCAGGCCAGCGTGAGCCCAACACCGCCGAACGACGTTGGCGTCGTCGTGCTACCGCCTGGTTTCCTGGTCTCCGGCCTCGTGATCCAAGGCGGGGGTGTCCCGGTCCCGAACGTCGACCTCGACTTCATCGTGACCGCGACCCAAGTCGAAGTCCCCGTGGCGAACGACAACGCGAATCCCGCCGGCGTGTTCAGCGCGGTGGTCGCCCCCGGCACCTACGACATTGCGTTTCGCCCTGACTTTGCGCTCGGGCTGGCCCCGAAGGTGTTGCCCGCGGTGACCATCAATGCGAACACCGCGCTGGGGAGCGTCGTGCTCGACCTAGGCTTTGCGCTCTCGGGCGTGGTCACGAACGCCGGCGTGCCGGTTCCGGGCGTGACCGTGGCCCTCTCCCAAGCGGGGACCGGGGTGCCGGTGTATGTCTTCGGGAACCTCACGAATGCCGCAGGAGCCTACGCCCTCCGTGTGGTGCCGGGCACCTATGACGCTCTCTTCACGCCGCCCGTCGGTTCGGGTTTGCCCAATGTGTCGATGACCGGTGTCGTGATGTCAGGAGCCGTAACCCGAAACGTCGACTTCGCCGTGTCCGCGACCCCGTCTGTGATGAGCTTGGCGTGCATGGACTCCGGATCCGATGCCATTCTCACGTGGACCAACGGCGCCTCAGACTACGACTCGATTCGCGTGCTTCGCAACGGGTCGCTGATCGCGCAACTCGGCGGGACGGCGACCGGCTTCACCGACCTCAGCCTCCTCGATGGACTCTACTCGTTCAGTGTCATCGCCACCCGCAGCGGGATCGACTCGACCCCCGCGAACTGCCAGGTCGCGATCGCTACCGGTCCACCGGGCATCTTCATTCGCGGCGATGCAACCGGTGATGGAAGCGTGAACATCGCCGACGCGATTGCAGCACTCAACTATCTATTCGGAGGCGGGGCCGTGGCGTGCCTCGATGCGGGCGACGCCAATGACGACGGATCGATCAACATCTCGGATCCGATCTTCCTGCTCGCGTTCTTGTTCAGCGGCGGAGCGACGCCGGCACCGCCGTTCCCCGGTTCAGGAGCCGATCCCACGACGGACCCGCTGTCGTGTCCCTAGGAAGCTATCGGAGAACCTATTCCGACGCGAATCGCCGATGACTGCGTCAGCTCGAACGATGCTGGCTGCGGGCCGGTTCTCGCTGCGGCTTGATTTCCTCCGAGGGGTCCGGTCGACTGTCGCTCGGGATGTGGCGGGAGTCCCGCCGAGTTCGCCGATTCCCACCGGGAGGCGCCGCTTCGGCGGATCGGAGGGTTCGCAGAACGAGTTCGGGCAGGTCGGTCGGCTCCGTTGTTGAAGGTGGTTCCGGTGAAGATCGGCGAGTTGACCGCGGGACGCAGTTGGCGTCACCGCCGCGCAGCCGGGTTGCTCGTGGTGTGGGCCATCCTGAACGCCGCCTGCTCGCCTGGGCCACCCGCACCGTCCACTCCCGCAACTCCCGCTGGCGCCGATTCAGCCCGAGCCGAGCTGCCACCGATGGTCGAGCCGGAGCCGCGACCCGAGCGAAACCCGAAGGCGACTACTCCGGGCTCTTGTGAGATCGAGTTCGGGGGTTGCTCCGGAGTGCTCGCGGGTGAAGACTTCGTTCACGTTCGCTGGCGCCCGGCACGCGCGCTCGGACACCCCGCGAATCCACCTGGTGCGCCCGCGTTTCGCTATCGCGTCTACACTTCCTCGGAGCGTCGGAGCCACGATTTCTCGCGTCCAACCCTCGAAACCGCGCCCGGGGAAGTCGAGGCTCGCCTCGGCGGACTCCGCAGGGGTGAGCCGCTCTACGTGATCGTTCGCGCCGTGAACGCCGCTGGCGTGGAGGATCCGAACAAGCAGGAGTGGTGCGCGACCCCGAACGCAGTTCGCTACGTCGTCGCTGGGAATGCGAGCGAGCGCCGCGATGGCCTCACCCCGACCACCGCGTTCGCGAGCCTCAAGGAAGCGACCCGAAGCACCATCGCGAGCAATGGTGTGAACATCTACCTTTCCGCCGATGTCATCACCGAACGCGTCTTCCTGTTCGACGGGATGTACCTCTACGGCGGGTTCGATCGCGAGTTTTCGGTTGCTCGCTGGATCGCGGGTGAGCAGACCAGCACGATCCGCGCGGAGAGCGATGCCGACCTGGTGGCGGTGGCGCCGGGGGAGCGGCCGTGCGGACTTCACCGACTCGACCTCGATGGGGCGGAGCAAGGAGGGCGGGGAGTCGTCGCCGATGCATGCGAGATCGAGCTTGGCGCGGTGACCGTGCGCGGGTTCAAGCGCAAGGGGATCCTGCTGCGAACCGAGCTGGAGGATAGCAGCCGCTTGCGGGCGACATTGCACGAGACCCGTTCGGAGCAGAACGCGGGGGAAGGTTTGAGTATCGAAGGTCTCGCCGACGTGCTGCTCATCGATTGCACCTTCGCCCGGAACGGTCAGGAGGGAATCGAGGTCGACCCGCTGACCGCGACCGCCGACGACAAAGGGCGCCTCAAGGTCGAGCGTTGCCGAGTGGTCGACAACGGGGATATCGGCATCGATGTCAAAGCCGCCCCTCTCGCTGCCGAGCCGATCCAGGGGATCATCCGGGTGACGGTGCGCGATACCGTGGTGAGCGGCAACGCCGACCACGGTCTCAGCATCGACGTGCCGGAAGAAGTGGCCGCGAAGTACGAGATCTACATCGAGAACAATGACTTCCGAGGCAACCAACGCGCAGGCGTCCAGCTGGCTCTCGACACCCATGGGGAAGCACGAATCGGCTACAACGTGTTCGACGAGAATGGCGCCGACGGCGGCTTGATCGTGTCCGGACGTTCCCGCGACACCATCTACTGGGTTCACCACAACGCGCTGGCGCACAACAAAGGGGCTGGTATCCGTGCACGCCGGCAGCCGCAGATTCTCGTTCGTCAGTGCGAGATCCGCGACAACCTCGGAGCGGCGATCGAAGCCGAGGGCGGCTGGATCGACGTGATCGGCTGTTGGATCGAAGCGAATGGCAGAGCTCTCAACCCGACGCGGCTGTCGTACTCGGTGGTGGCGCCGGAGGAGACGATCGCAACCGCGACCACGACCCTCGGCGGCGTTGCGCGCGCGTCCGGCGACTCGGCGTTGCGCGATGCCGGCGATCCTCGCGAGCGAGACGCGGATGGGACTCGTGCCGATGCTGGCGTTGGGGGCGGGCTGTTGGCGCGGCCTCCCGGCGCTGGTCATCACTGCGAAGAGCTCGTTGCGGTTGCGTACCTATCCCGGGTCGAGCCTCCCTTGGGCAGCCCTCTTCCCGCGAACGGCCTGGTCCGCCTGCAGTTCTGCGAAGCGCTGGGTTCGCCGCCGGCCATCGCCTTCCCCGCGGCTTCGCCAGCGGTCCCGCCGCGAGCGGCGAGCGGCGGTGGGAAACTGTGGGAAGCCACCCTCGCCGCCGCGGACGACGCCGCAACCTGCCAGGTCACGGTTGAACCCACGGTTGGCAGCAACCCCGTTCAGCCCTGGGCTCTCTCGTTGGAGTTCGTGCTCGATGGGGACCACTGAGCGCACCGGGTGGTGCCTTGTCAGGTAACGTTGGCCGCGATGGCCGAGGCTGCCCCGCCAACGTGGGTCAAGGCTGCCTGACACGGCACTCGTCCCAACAAACGGCATCGACGTGGACGCTTTGGCTGGTACGTTTGTGGGGCTCGGGAGCGGAGGAAACTTGTCCATTCGAGTCCGCATGTCGGTGCTTCTCACGATCACCGGCCTGTTCGCCTTGCTGTCGGGAGCGAGCGGGGCGAAAGCGATCCGCAGTCTGGAATCGTCGATCGCCGAGGACCAGATCAATCACGATGCCGAGATCCAGGTGCATCAGCTGCAGATCGCCGTGCTCCGCTGCTCGCAGGCTCTGTCGGCGTTCCTCGCCGGAGATGCCGCGGCGCGCGGGCCGTACGAGGAATCGAAGCAGCAGTTACCGGCGTATGTCGGTCGCGTGACGGAACGGACCCGGTCGGAGTCCGACCGCAAGCGAGTGGCGCACCTCGCTGCCGAGCTGGATCGCTTCGACATGGCCGCCGAACGCGCCTTCTTTCTGGCGAAGAAGGGAGAGGACCGCGATGCTTTCCGCGCGGTGCGCACGTGGATCGAGCAGAAGATGCTCCCGACAGTCGAACAGGACGTCTCCGGCCTCATCGAGACCTTTCGCTCCCGGAGTCTCGCGGCTGAGATCGAGGCAGTCCGAGGGGGCGAGAAGGCGCGCCTGCTGATACTCGTGTCGTCGTGTGCGCTGGTCGGCGTCGTGCTCGGAACCTCGATCTTGCTGCGAAGGTGGATTGTGCGCCCGCTCACCACGTTGCGCGCCGCTACCCGTGACATCGCGGATGGCCGCTACGAGACAAAGGTCGATGTCCACGGGGCGCACGAGTTCGGCCGACTCGCCCGGGACGTCGAGCAGATGGCCGCTCACATCGCCGAGTCGCAGTCCAAGTTGGTGGAGAAGGAGCGTTACGCCGCAGTGGGAGAGATGACCGCAACCATCGCGCACAACATTCGCAACCCGCTCGGCAGCATTCGGGCTCTGGCCCAGGCCTCGCGCAACCGGGTTGCCCCCGAGGATCCGATCTACGAGCCGCTCGGCAGCATCATGAAGACGGTGGATCGCGCCGATCGCTGGCTCAAGGACCTCTTGGTCGCACTGCGCCCGGTGAAGGTCGAGAGTCTGCGCGAGGACGTGAATGCGATGCTGGAGGAAGCGGCCTCGGCAGTGAGGGACTTCGCGTCGATCCGCCACGTGCGTCTCGAGACCCAGCTGGAGCGGAGGCTGCCGCTGCTCGAGGTCGACCGCCGGAAGTTGAGCCAGGCGGTGATCTCGCTGTTGTCGAATGCCATCGAGGCCACGCCCGCAGGCGGTGTCGTGCGCCTCGTGAGTCAGCGGGATCCAGCACGCCGGCACCACGCCGAGATCGTGGTCGAAGATCAGGGCCCCGGGATTCCGGAGGCCGAGCAGGACAAGGTGTTCAGCCCCAACTTCACCACCAAGGTGGATGGGACGGGGCTTGGCCTTTCTCTTTGTCAGCGCATCGTGTTCGCCCACCGCGGGCACATTACGATCGACTCGAAACCGGGCGCTGGTTGTCGCATGAGAGTTGCATTACCGATCCCTGAGGCGGAGGCTGAGAATGGCGCTGGTACTGATCCTCGATGACGAGCTTCCCTTGCTTCAGTCCTTGTCGCTTGAGCTCGAGCGCTCGGGCCACGAGTGCTTGCTAGCGGAGGACGGGCGGAGTGCCTTGCTCATTCTCGAGCAGCAGAAGCCGGACATCGCGATCCTCGACGTGCAACTGCCGGACATGAGCGGGCTCGACGTCCTGCGCAGGCTGCGGGCTGACTTGCCCGAGGTTCCCGTGCTGATCATCACTGCGTTCGCGTCGGTCGATACTGCGGTCGAAGCCATGAAGGAAGGAGCGCTCGACTATCTCGAGAAGCCCCTGGATCTCGAGGAACTCCAGCTCGTGGTCGAACGCGTGCTCCAAAATGCCCGTCTCCGCTCGGAGGTCGAAGCCTATCGGCGCGATCCGAGCCGGGCACCCGATCAGAACCAGATCGTCGGCACCAGCACGAAAGTGCGCCAGATCCGCGATCTCGTCACCCAGTTGGCACAGCTCGACGTCGATCGCGCGAGCGACTTTCCTACGGTTCTCATCGATGGAGAGACCGGGACGGGAAAAGACCTGCTCGCGCGCAACATCCACGTTCAGAGCCCGTTGGCCAACCACCCCTTCGTGCAGGTGAACTGCTCCGGCTTGCCGCGCGAACTCGTCGAGAGCGAGCTCTTTGGTCATGAGCGCGGCTCGTTCACCGGTGCCACGCAGCGCAAGCAAGGCCTTTTCGAAGTGGCGCGCGGAGGGACGATCTTCCTGGACGAGATCGGTGATATGCCGCTCGACGTGCAGACGAAGCTCCTGGGCGTGTTGGAGTCGAAGCGCGCCCGGCGGGTCGGCGCTACCCGCGAGTACCCGGTCGACGTGCGCATCATCGCGGCCACCAACCGCGATCTTGCGCAGGCGATCCAGGAGCGGTCGTTTCGCTCGGACCTGTACTACCGCCTGAAGGTCGTGCACGTCCGCGTGCCGCCGTTGCGCGAGCGCGCCGAGGACATTCCGCTGTTGGCGGAGTTCTTCCTCGCACGGTGTCGGCGCAAGTACCGGCGCCCCGACCTCACGCTCGACGCGAGTACCCTCACGCAACTCATGGCCTCCCCCTGGCCCGGGAACATCCGCGAGCTGGCCCACGCCATCGAACGCATGGCCCTGATCAGCGCGGCGGATTCCATGGCGATCGGCGACTCGGAGATCCTCGCGCGGTCGGCCTCGCCCACCGGTGCCACCGACACGGCGCCTCGACCCACGGTCCTGCACATCGATTTCCGGGCTGCGGAGTGCAACCTCGAGAGCATCGAACGGCGGGTGGTCGAAGCGGCTCTGGCGTTCGCCGATGGCAACGTGTCGGAGGCCTCCCGGGTGCTGGGCCTGAGCCGGGGTGCGCTGCGTCATCGGCTGGAGAAGTGGGGCCTGGAGGGCTGAGGAGTCGCCGTGGGCCGCGGCCGCTTAGCCACGCGGGCTGGCAAGTGGTTGGCCGTGGCCACCGGACGGTGCCGTTCGAACCCGAGATCGTCGGTTCTAACTGTTGGATCTGTCGAGATTTCGGGACCCATCCAACGCCCCGTCCCGGATGGCGATCCATTTGCGTCGTAAGCCGTCCGACGGCTGCCGCAGAGAGGTGCTCGAGCACATGATCCGAGCGAGAGGAAACTCGAGGGGTTCGGCCCTTCACGGTGCCCCGAGCCGCCATAGCGGAAAGGCTCGGCGGCGCGCACGGGTCGCGTTCTACAGCCACGACTCGTTCGGCTTGGGCCACTTCCGCCGCAACCTGAAACTCGCTTGGGCGATCCGGGCCTTGGCTCCGGACACCGAGATTCTCATGGTGACCGGCTCGCCCCGCGCGACTTCCTTCACGCTCCCGCCCGGCGTCGTCGTCGCGAAGCTGCCAGCGGTGACCAAGGACGCGGCGGGAAGCTATGTGACCCGCGGCCTCGACTCCCCCATCGGCGATACGATTCGGGTGCGCAAGGCCCTGATCCGCAGTGCGGTCCTCGGCTTCGACCCCGATGTCCTGATCGTCGACCACACACCGATCGGCCTCCGCGGCGAGCTGCTGCCGCTCCTCGGCGATCTCCGGCACCGTACCCATACGCAGCTCGTCCTCGGGCTCCGCGATATCATCGACGAGCCCGCTCGGGTTCGCGATGATTGGCGGCGGAACGGAGTGCCGAGGATTCTCGAAGAGATCTACCACCACATCTGGGTGTACGGATCTCCGCTGACCTTCCCGGTCGAGACCTGCTACGGCCTGTCCGCGGAAGTGGTCCGGAAGCTCGAGTACCGCGGCTACGTAACGCAGACCTATCGCGACGCTACCGGAGACCCGAGTGCGTCGCTCGGATTCTCCGATCGAGCGCGTCCCCATGTACTGTGCCTGGTCGGTGGCGGTGAAGACGGCATGCCGGTCGCCCGTGCCTTCTTGCAGATGATCGCGTTCGCGGCGCCGGCGTGGAACGGAACGTTGGTCACGGGACCATTCCTGGACCGCGCAGAGCGACACAGTCTCGCCGAGGTTGCCTCGCATCTGCCGCACGTGCAGATCCTGCGGTTCACGTCGGATGTCGAACGCCTCGTCTCGGGGAGCGACGTCGTGATCACGATGGGCGGATACAACTCGGTCACCGAGGCCGTGGGTCGGGGCCGCCGAACCTTGGTGATTCCGCGGGTGTTTCCGCGGCGCGAGCAGCTGCTGCGCGCGCGAGCGTTCGAGAGCCTGGGCATGGTGCGCTGCCTGCACCCCGACACCCTCGACGCGAACCGTCTTGCGGCGGCCGCTACCGAGTTGCTCCACGGGCCCGCCCCGGTGAGCCCGACCGCTGCCGGACTGAACTGGAACGGTGCGACGGACTTCGCCAAACGTGTCGCCGAGGTCCTCAACGAGCAAACTTCGAAGGAATCCCTGTCGCATGCCCGCACCCAAGCCCGAGCCTAAGGCACCCCTTCGCGTCGGCTACATCCTGAAGATGTTCCCGCGGCTTTCCGAGACGTTCATCTTGAACGAACTGCTCGAGCTCGAAGCGCAAGGAGTCGAGCTATCGGTCTTCAGCCTGATGTACCCGCAGGACGGCAAGTTCCACGGGCGCCTGGCGGACCTACGAGTCGAGGCCCAGTACTTCCCGCAGGAGAAGCCGGAGTTCTACTGGGACATGATCCGGGCCGCGGACGACGGACTGACTCCGCCGTTCGAGCGGTGGGAAGAGGCCGCGGACTTCATGCGCTGCTGGGGCATTCCGAAGGACCTGGCGCTGCTCGTGCGGGCCGTCGCCATCGCTCGCCGGGTGCGCGAGCGCGGCATTCAGCATTTGCACGCGCACTTCGCTACGATCGCGACGCAGGTGGCGGCTTTGGTCAACATCCTGACGGGGGTATCGTTCTCGTTCACCGCCCACGCCAAGGACATCTTCCGCGAGACCGTGAACGGTGAGCTGTACGCCGACCTCGTGCGCCGGGCGCAGTTCAACATTACCGTCAGCGACTTCAACCGTGACTTCATCTTGGAGCGCATGCCCGGGGTCGACTCGGACAAGGTCGTCCGCCTGTACAATGGAATCGACCTGCGCTTCTTCTCGGCGGCCCCACGACCCCCAGCGGCCGAGGCCTTGCGCCTCCTGAGCGTCGGACGGCTGGTGCCCAAGAAGGGCTTCGATGTGCTGTTGGATGCCGTGCACCTGTTGACCCGCGAGGGCAAACCCATTCGGCTGACGATCGTCGGCGATGGCGAGGACCGCGAGTCGTTGCTCCGCCAGCGAACATCGTTGGGTCTCGACGGCGTCGTCCACTTCACCGGTGCCCTCACCCAGGAGGAGGTCCGACGCCTCTGCAAGGAGCACGACGCGGTCGTCCTGGCGTGTCTGGCCGACGATATCGGGAATCGCGACGCGCTGCCGACGACTCTGCTCGAGGCGCTTGCGAGCGATCGCCCCATCGTCTCCACGCGACTCACCGGGATCCCGGAGATCGTGGGCACCGAAGCGGGTGTGCTCGCCGAGCCTGGCGATGCGGCAGCGTTTGCACGAGCCGTCGACGAACTCGGGCGCCGACTGCGTGCGGGACAGTTCCCGGTCGGCGTCGCCCGGCAGCGAGCCGAGCGGTGGTTCGATCTCGAACGCAACGTTGCGGTCCTCCGGGAGCGATTCGAGCAATGCGCCAACCAAGTCGACCACTGAATCGATTCGCCTACGTGTGCGGCGATCCTGGGGTGCCGATTCCAGGACACAAGGGGGCTTCCATCCACGTCGCCAGCGTTTGCAAGGCCCTGCGGCGCCGAGGGCTCGACGGCGAGGTGCACGCCGTGTGCGCGGAGGGGTCGGAGTTGCACGGACTGCCGATCAAGCCGATCTCCCTGCCCGAGCGCCGCAAGCGCAAGTCCGTGGAGGAACGTGAAGCGCGGTTGTTCCTCGCGAGTCTCGGGTCGAGCCTCTCGCTGGACGCGCGGCCCGACTTCATCTACGAGCGGTACTCGCTCTGGCACGCTGGGGGGCTCGCGCGTGCACGCGACCTGGGCATTCCCTTCGTGCTCGAGGTCAACAGTCCGCTGCCGATCGAGGCCCAGCGTTTTCGCTCCCTCGCCAATCCCGCGCTCGCGGAGGGACTCGCGCAAGTGCTCTTGTGGGAAGCGGACGCGATCGTATGTGTGTCCGAGGAAGTGGCGCAATGGGTCGAGAAGCGCCGCGGACATCGCGAGGGCGTATGGACGATCCCGAACGGAGTCGACCCCGAGATCTTCTTCCCGAACCCTGGGGTGCGCCCGCCCGAGTTGCCGCAGCAATCGCCGCTGATCGCCTTCAGCGGTTCGTTTCGTCCCTGGCATGGCCTCGATGATCTGCTCGACGCCGTGCGCATCCTCGCGCAACGCATCGACGATGTTCACCTCGTGTGCGTCGGCGACGGCCCGACTCGACTGGCCGCGGAGGAGCGGGCCCGAGACCTCCGCATCGAGCATCGCGTGCACTTCACCGGCCAGCTACCGCACCACGAGGTTCCTCGCTGGCTGCAGGGCGCAGACGTGCTCGTGGCGCCGTACCCGGTGCTATCCGACTTCTACTTCTCTCCGCTCAAGATCTTCGAGTTCCTCGCGCTGGAGATTCCGGTGGTTGCAACCGCGAGCGGCCAGATCCCAGCCCTGATTCCCGACCGTGAGCGCGGGTTTCTGTGCGCGCCCGGCGTTCCCGATGCTCTCGCCACCCGCATCGAAGACGTCATTCGGTCCCCGAGCGAGGCCCGCGCCATCGCCGCCAACGCGCGCGAGTGGGTGCTGCGCAATGCCACTTGGGAAGCTCGTGTCGGTGATCTCTTGCAGCGGATCGGGGCGCTATCTTGAACACGAAGTGGATCACCCATCTGCGCCTGCGCCTGACCCAGTTGCGAGAACTCCATGCGCAGTTCGGTGATCTCGTCCGGAAGGAACGCGCGTTCCTGTTCCTCGCAACCATCGCGATGGTCGGCGAGGTCGTCTTTCAGCTCCTGGGACCGTGGCCGCTCAAGTATCTCTTCGACGGCTTGTTGATGCCCGACAGCAGCCCAACTTCGTTGCCCGGAGTTCCCGACGGCTACCCCCAGGCCCATCCCCGTGCCTTTCTCATCGGGATCTCGGCAGCAATCCTCGGCATCGCACTCCTCGGCGCGGTGTGCGCCTACTACCGTCAAATCTGGTCGGCAACCGCCGGTCAACGGATGGTGATCAAGCTCCGCAAACGACTCTACCAGCACCTTCACCGGCTGCCGCTCAGCTTTCACGGGCACAGCCGACTCGGCGACTTGCTCGTGCGCATCACCGGCGACATCCCCATGCTGCGCGATGTGCTCTCGGAGTCGGCTATCGATCTGCTGGGCCGGGCCGGGATTCTGCTCGGCACGATCGTGATGCTGTTCGTGCTCGATCCCTTCTTGGCGATGGTCGCCCTCGTCGTGCTGGCGACGACCGCGGGCCTGTCGCTGGTGTTCGCGCGCCGCATTGTCCGGGTCGCTCGCCGTCAGCGGGAGAAGGAAGGCATTCTCGCGTATCGCGCCGGCGAGACCTTGGCTGCCATCTCCCTCGTCAAGGCTTACGGCCGGGAGTCCGAGGTCGTGGAGCAGTTCGCGCGCAGCAACCGCTCGTCGTTGCGCGAGGGACTGAAGTCGACGCGCTTCCAAGCCGCCCTCTCGCGCTGGGTCGAGATCGTGTTCGCGACCGGATTGGTGGCGATCCTTCTCGTGGGAGCAGGACGCGTGGGACCCGGCGGTGACCTCTCGCCAGGGGATCTGCTCGTGTTCATCGCCTACATTCGAAGCCTCAACAAGCCTCTGCGGCGTGTCGCTCGCACCACCGCGCGGATCGGCAAGGCGCGCGCTTGTGCTGAACGGATCACGGAGATCTTTCGCGTACGACCCGAAGAAGAGGACGCGTCCACCGCCGCGCGCGCACCGGCGCTGCGGGGTGCCGTCGAGCTGCGCGATGTCACCTATCGCTACGATCCGCAGGGGCCCGATGCCTTGACGAACGTCTGGCTCAGTGTCGAGCCCGGGGAGCGTATCGGCATCGTCGGACGCAACGGCGCCGGCAAGTCTACCTTGGTAGGACTCCTTCTCCGCTTCTTCGATCCCACCGACGGCGTGGTCCTCATGGACGGGAACGACATTCGCGGCTGGACTCGAGCAAGTCTGCGCGAGCAGATCTCCATCGTGCTGCAGGAGACCTATCTCTTCGGCAGCACCATTCGCGAGAACCTGCTGTTCGCTGCCCCCGGCACCGACGACGCGGCGCTGCTGGGTGCCCTCGAGCGAGTCGGGGCCGACTTCGTGCTTCGCAACCCTCAGGGTCTCGACGCCGAACTGAGCGAGGGCGGGCGAAACCTCTCCGGGGGCGAACGACGGAAGATCGCACTTGCTGGAGCGCTGCTCCGGCCGTCGAAGGTGCTCATTCTCGACGAGCCCACGTCGAGCATCGATGCTGCGTCGCGCGACGATTTGCTCGCGCGCCTCGACGATCTTTGCGCGGGTCGCACGACCTTCGTCGTCACGCACGACCCACAGCTCCTCACAGGGCTCGACCGGGTGTTCTACCTCGAGCGAGGAAGAGTCGAGGCCGCCGACGGCCACGAGGAACTCGCGGGCGCCGTCGCCGGTTATCGCCAGCTGTTCGCGTCGAGCGCCACTGAGTCCGACGGGGGTCCTGCTTGAGTTTCGTACTTCCTCCCCATCGACTTCTCGGGCTCGCCCCGTTGCTCACGGGAGACCTCTGGTCCCGGTGGGTGGACCGCGGCCGCGTGTTTCCGGTCGACGGTGTGCGGGCCGCAGTTCGCTACCTGCGACTCAAGCCGGATGACTCGTGCCGCCTCGCGATCTTCGGAGCTCGCGAGACCGAAGGCACCGAGCCTCCCGACGGGTTCATCGTGCACCTATTCGCCGATCGCGACCGCGCGCGCGAGAGCTTCGAGAAGGAGCAAACTCGCAAGCACGTTGCCACGGATCGTTGGCAGCCCTTTCTCGATGACGAGCATGCCGCCGTTGCCGTCCCGTACCCCAATGATCCCGAGCTCCCGGAGCTACGAAGACTCTACGAGCCGGATCGGTTCCGCCGCGCTCTCGCCGAGGTGCTGCCCGAGTTCCCGGAGTCCGAGTGGCGCATTCAGCGGCAACTCGTGCGCACGACCGTGCTGGCCTACAAGCCGGGACGACGAGCGGTGTTCCGCATCAAGGTGAAGCTGCGGCACCGTGACCGCGACGAAAAGGTCCGCGTCATCCTGCACGCCAAGCTCGCGACCGACGCGTTCGTCGACCGCGCCCTGAAGAACCTGACTTCGATCCACGAGGCTGCGCGCACGCTCCCCGACTTGCAGACCGCGGTCCCCTGCGGGCGCTCGAGTGAGCGCCCGTTCACGGCGGCGCACTGGGTCGACGGGGAGACGCTCCGCGCGCACCTCGCGGGTCCCGGCAGCGACCGAGTCGACGCTCTCGCGCGCACGGGCGCAGCGCTGGCGCAGCTCCATGGGCTCGACCTCCCGCTCGAGCACAATCCGTCCCCGGTCGAGGAGGGGGAACGCCTGTTCGAACTCGCCGATGACCTCGGTGCCCTGCTGCGAGAGGAGCACGACCGCGCGCAGCGCATCGCCGATGCGCTCGCGTGCGGCCTCAGTCGGCTGGCGGTCGCGCCGTCATCCATCGTACACGGCGACTTCCATCCCGGTCAGGTGCTCGTGCAGCCGCAAGGAGTGGTGCTCGTGGACTTCGACCGTGCCGGGCGCGGGTATGCGGCCCAGGACGTTGGCGAGTTCAGTGCCTTGCTCGATCCCACCGGAGCCAACTCGCAGGAGGTCACGGCCTTTCTCGCGGGCTACGCGGCCCACACCGACCGACCGCTGGTGCCCGACGAGGTCCGGGTGAGCCAGGCCGTCGCGCTCTTCAAGAGTCTGACGACTCCGTTTCGGGAGTTGCGATCCGACTGGACCGATTGCATCCGCTACCGGCTCGAGCGCTGCGAGCATCTGCTGAAGGAGCTACTCCCATGAGTTGGCTCTGGACGAACGGCCTGCTGCCGCCGCTCGCGGAGGCGCTCGCGAACTCGACGTGGCGTCGCGTGGACGAGGGGCGCGGTGGTGGTTGGTTTGCACAGGAAGAGGCGGGGGGGTGGTGCTCAGTGGATGCCTCCGGAGAACTCCGACCGCTGAGTCCCTTTCAGGATCCGGGACTCCCGCGGGCGGCCGAGGTGGTTTCGCAGTGGCTCCGCGTGGGTCACACGGTCGAGCTCCTCGCCCATCGCTTCGAGCGACGAATGGTGTTTCGCGTGTCGCGTCGCGGCTCGAGGTTCATCGCCAAGCTGTACCGCCGTGAGACATCGCAGCGAATGCGTTGGTGTGCGCTCGCGGAGTCTTCGGCTCCTGGGGTTTCGTGGCGCGTTCCGCGCGTCCTCGGGTGGGATGACGATACCCTCGCGTTGCAGCTCCAGCACGTGACGGGGGAAGCCATGCACGATCGTTGGGTTCGAGGCGCCGGCGCGCGCGAGGATGGTGCTCTGCTTTCGCAGCTTCTCGATTGGCTCGCGCGAGCGCCGATCCCGACGGGCCTGGAGCGGCACGGCGCGTCCGAGGAAGCGCTCGTGCTCGCCACCGAGTGCGAGCGCTGCGTGCGGACGCGGTCACGCCTTCCTGCCGGGCTCCGTGGACTCGTCGATCTCGTACGCCGGGAGCTCGAGTCGCTGCCGACGCCCCAGTGGGTCGTGGCCCACCGTGATCTGCACGACAAGCAGCTTCTCTGCGACCTATCGGGGGGCACCCTCATCGACCTCGACCTCTGCGCCGTGGCGCCGATCGAGCTCGACCGCGGGAACCTGCTCGCGCACGCCCGCCTCCGCGCGCTCCAGGGACTGGAGCTGCCGTGGAGCGAGGTGGCGGCCGAGATCGCCAGCGGCTATGGCGCCGCCTCCCGGCAACCCCTCGCGGTGTGGACGGCGGCGGCACTCGCTCGACTGGCACTTGTCTATGGTCGGCGCAGTCACCGTTCGGGGCTACTCGAGGAGCTGACGTCGTCGGCCGGGAGCGCCTTGCGGTCCGAAGGAGAGTGGGGCGGTATCCTGTGATTTGGCGACGACTCGTACGTCAGGGTTCGGGCCGGGCTACCCCCATCTTGGTGGCGCTGGCAGTGGCGATGGCGGGATTCGATGCGCGCGCACTCGGCAGCGAGAGCATCCGCGTGTCGGATCGCATCGAGGTCGACGGCGTATGGGATGGCGGTGCGATTCGTGTCGTCCGACTCGTGCGGGAGGAGCCCGACTCCCATCCCGAGGTCAAGGGGTTCGCTGTGAGCTTCGACCTGACCGCGCGCCTCATCCACATGCCTCCGTTCATCATCGAGGTTCCGCCCGATGTCGATATCGACGAAGGAGAGGCCGGCAGCGACGACTCCTACGAACTCGCCGAACTGCGCACCGACTGGCGACTGAAGATCGAGGTCGAGATCATCGCTCCGTTACGGTGTCGCGCACTCCAGATCGACGTCGATCGCAAGGCACAGGAACGGCAGATCGAGATCGAGGCGTTCGTCGAGGCGAGCGAGGTGCTCGGCGACGAGACCCAGCGCATCGTGCTGCTCGGTGTGCCGTGCATCGTCGATGACACGACCGTCATCGAGTCGGCGCTGCACCAGAAGCAGCGAGCAGACCGTCCGTTCGTCGATGTCGACGAACAACGTCCGGCCGAGCAATTGGTTCTCTTCGGGCGGCTTACGCTCGGCGGGGAGGTACAGCTCGACCTCGAGTACAAGGACGACTACGACCTCGATGCCGGCGACAACGAAGACACCACGGTCCTCGACACCAGCACGATCCTGGAAGCCCGGCTCGATCTCGCTCCGACCGCTTATGCGTTCGCCAAGATGCGCTCGGCCAAGGGATATGTCCTGGCCGACGAGGAGCGCGACTTGGATCTCGAGGAACAGACGCAACTCGAGGAGCTCAATGTCTACTGGGAAGACATCTTCGATCTGCCCGTGGCGCTGCACCTCGGGCGCCAAGACTTCGACGAGCCGCGGGAGTGGCTCTACGACGAGAACCTCGACGCCGTGCGCGTGTACTGGCGCCCCGATCCGTTCGAGGTCGAGTACGCGGTGGGATCGTATCTGGCCGATGAGCCCCGTGGGCGGGACGAGACGACCTACCAGTTCCTGACCTTGCGGTGGCACTACGCTCCCAAGTCGCACTTCGCCGCCTATGTGATCGATGTCCAGGATCGATCCGATCGCGACGATTCGCCGTTCTACGTCGGCCTGCGTGCCATGGGGCGCCACGAGAAGTCCGTTCGGTACTGGCTGGACTACTCCTATCTCGACGGCGTGAACGGGCGCGGAGAGATCACGGCGCACGCGGGCGATGTCGGGGTCGGGTACCAGGCCCGGCATTTGCCGCTGCGGCCGTATGCGTACGCGGCGTACGCCTTTGCGACCGGAGATCGCAAGAGCTCCGGGCGCAGCGATCGCAACTATCGTCAGACCGGACTGCACGACAACACGGCCCGGATGTTCGGCGTGGCTTCGTTCTCGTACTACGGCGAGCTCCTGGACCCGGAGCTGTCGAACCTCCACGTTCTGACCCTTGCGATCGGCGTCAAGCCGGTAGAATGGGCGTCCCTGGACTTGGTGTACCACCGGTACCGCCAGCACGCGGCGGCGGACTTCCTTCGGGATAGCAGCTTGCGCGAGTCGCCGACCGGATTCGACGTCGACATCGGTGAAGAGATCGATCTGATCATCGGCCTCGACAAACTCTTCCGGCACTTGGATGTCGAGATCGACGTCGGCTACTTCATACCCGGGCGTGCCTTCGGCGAGAGCGACCGCCCCGCTTTCTGGCTCGGCGTGCAGATGGAATGGAACTTCTGATGGGGAAGAGAGAGTTCCACCCGGCTTCGTCGGTGCCTTGGCGCGTACCGCGACCGGCTGTGCCGACACGCGGCTGGCGCGCGTGGCTCATCGGTCTCGTCGTACTTCTGCTGGCAGGGTGTCAGGGTCGTTTCGATGCGGAGGATCCCGCCCCGTTCGTGCCGAGTGTGCCGGAGCTCGATGTCGGGGTCGATGTCTCGTCGCAGGTCGTGGTCGAGCATCCGCTCTTCGGCGGAATCACGTCGATGGTCGCCGGGGACGGGACGGTGACTTTCCAGTGGGACCCGGCGTCGGACGATGTCGATCCTGCCGACGAACTCGCTTATCGCCTCTACCTCGCCGCGGTCTCCGGTGACTACGACTTCACGTCACCCGCCGTCGTCACGGCGCCGGGCGCGACTTCCGCTGCCATCGGTTCCCTGACCAACGGCGAAGCCGTGTACGCCATCGTCCGCGCCGTCGACCGCGACGGCAACGAGGATCCCAACGACGTCGAGTGGCTCGCCGTCCCGAACCCGGTCCGGTACGTGTCCGCCGGTGCGTCCGGTCCCAGCGATGGGCTGACTCCGCAGTCGGCGTACTCGACGATCCTGCAAGCGATCAGCGCGAGCGTGGGTGCGGGCGTGAACATCTACGTCGCCCAAGGCGGCTACTCCGAGAACTTGTTTCTGTTCCCGGGAATGTCCCTCTACGCCGGCTTCCGTGCGGACTTTGCCGAACGCGATCCCACGACGTTCGTGACCGAGGTCTTCACCCCGTTCTCGGTCGACGTGGTCCAGATCCTCCCGGGCGTGGTGCCGGTCGTGCTCGACGGCGCGGTGCTCTCCGGCAATCGCACCGCAGTTTCTGGAGTACTGGCGGAGGATATCGAGCTTCGTATCACGAACGTCGAGGTGCGCGATGTGCTGAATCAGGGGATCGAGCTTCGATCCCATGCCGACGACGATGGGTGGATCCGAGGTCTCATCGGCCGGTGCACGATCGCGCGCGCGGGCGGAGAGGGGATCCTGCTATCCGGCACGCCCGACCTGCGCATCGACAACAACCGGATTCGGGACAGCGCCAACGAGGGGATCGAAAGCCAGTGGATCTTCGCGCAGGCCGGTGAGCGCGCACGGCTGGACATCACCCGCAACCGGATCGAGAACAGCGGGGACGAAGGCATCGACCTCGACGTCGCCGAGATCTCGGAGATCGACCCGACGGCGAGCGCGGACGGTAGGGTTCGCATCGCCATTCGCAACAACGAGATCGTCGGCAGCCGACTGAGTGGCATCCAGATCGACGTCGACTTCGAGAACGGCGACGACATCGACCTGCGGGTGCGGATCGACGACAACGCGATTCGTGACAACCTGGCGGACGGAGTCCTCTTCGACGGCGACGCGGCAGCCTACCTGCGCATTGCTCGCAACGTGATCTCCGCGAACCGGGGCGCGGGCGTGCGCCTGTTGGGGACGAGTGATGGTCCGTGGGTTCGGATCTCCCACGATCGGGTGCTCGGCAATCGGCTCGGAGGTGTCGTCGTCGATGGCTTGCTGGGGGTCGAGGTGCGTCACACGCTCCTGCGCGCGAACGGTGGCCCGGCGATCGTGGCGCCGCGGGCCTACGTCGACGTCGTCAACAGTTTGATCCTCGACCACGGCCTCGCGTTCGACGCAACGCGCTTGCGCCACACGCTTCTTCGCGGCGATGTGGCGCCGGTTCCTGGGCCCGGCAATCTCACCGGCGATCCCGGCCTCGAGAACGAGGCGCTTGCGCTCTCGTTCACGGCAGGTCAGTCGGTTGGGGACCTCGTGGTGGTCTCTCAGGCGCAGGACTGGAGCGTTGGCGACACGCTGGAAGTCGCCGATGACGGCACGGCGCGCCGCGTGGTCGCAGTTGGTGGCGGCACGCTGGCGGTCGACCCGGATCCGGGCGCGGTCACGAGTGGTACGCTCGTCGCTCGCTTCTCGGCAAGCCAGGACGTGAGAGAGCGCGAAGGCTTGCTCGTGGGCAGTCCGGCGATCGATGCCGGCGATTCCCTCGAGCGTGATCGCGACGGTACCGTCGCGGACCTGGGCCCAGTCGGCGGCGCAACGCCAGGCAACGTCGGCGTGGAGACGGCCCTGGGACCGGACGAGCGACTGGAGCTCGTGCGCGTGCAGCCGGCTCCCGGCTTTCTCGTCACGGAGGGCTTCTGGCGGGTTGGGTTCAACCGTGTGCTCACCCCGGACGCTGCCGACCGAGTGCGCGTGCTCGTGAATGGATCCGTGCACGACGCGAGCGTGATCGTGGTCGACGATGAGCTGCGGATCGGATTGGTGTCGCTGTCCCCACAGAACGGGCCGCGCCTGATCCACGCCGGCGACCCACTCACACTCGAGTTCGTTCCCCGACCGGACGCAACCGACGAGGAAATCCAGGAGCATCTGTTGCTGGACTACACCGGCGCCGATGCGTTCGTCGATGCAGACTCGTCGCCCGTGGACGTGAACGGCACGCCGGCAGCCGCGCAGGCCCTCGCGAACCTGCCGGCGCTCGGCACCGGCAGCATCGGCAATCCGGGCGATGTGGACGTGTATCGTCTGACGCTGATGGCGGGCCAGACCTTGCGAGTCGAGGTCATCGCGGGTCGCGACGAGAGTCCGCTCGTCGCGAGGGCCGTGCTCCTCGCGTCGGACGGCGCCACGGTGCTGGCGTCGGGAACGGCGGCTCCGCCGAACGACGTCGATCCGTTCCTACCGGCCTACACGGCGCCGAACCGGCAAGATGTCTTCGTCCAGGTGAACAGCGTTGTTGCCGCCGGATCGGTCGATCACACCTATCGGCTTGCCCTGTTCGTGGACTGAGTCATCCGCAGAACGAGGCGCGGCTCGGTCTAGCTCTCAGCACGCCACTGCCACACAGCGATACAAAGCGCCGCCCGCACCTCGATCGGGATCTCGTCGATGCCGAAACAGGCCACGCCAAGCGGTGCGACGACGGACTTCGTGGACAACACCTCCTCGTCTGCCGCATTGCGCAGCAGAATCTTGTCCGGTTTCACGCGCAGCTTGCGCTCGGAACCGTCGGCAGGCTCGATCTTGTAGCCGTAGTCGCGCGCCTTGACCTTGGCGATCACCGCGCCGCGCTGCTCGAGCCGAAAGTCTCCATCGGGCTCGCGGCGAAAGACGTACTCTGGCGCCTCGCTATCGGCGAGCACCACGTGGAACTCCGGCACCTCCCCCGGTTGTCGCACCACGGCCAGATCGCTCGCGCCCCGGCGAAATCGAATCACGTCCCCGTCGAGCCGAAACTGCGTCACCGTAGCCGACTTCGCATCCTCGAGATCGAGTCCGCCCTGTCCTCGCTCCAACTGCCAAACAGTGGCCCCGTTCGGCCCCTCGAGCTTCAAGTCCATGGGGCGCAGCCCGACCGCTGCCGTCCCAGCGCAACCGACAACGAGAGGCACGAGCGCACCGATCCACACGAGACGACCGAACGACCCCATGACTCTCTCCTCTCGTATCGCCGCCGCGGCATGTCAGCCCGAACCCGCAGCCACGACTCCCCGCGGGTCACGATCGTAGTCGGCCAAGCTCTCCGTGTCGACGACCCCGCCTGGACCGTACACCCGCCGAGCAGCCCCGGCCCGTCGTCACTCCACAGCGAATCGACCAGCATGGGTTGACCGAACAAAGGCGGCGAGACACTTGCGTCGCCGGCAGTGGTCGAACACGTTGCCTGGATCTCCTGGCGGGGCGCGGCGGCTGGACTCGCTTGGGGGGAAAGGAAGTTTGATCGGGACAGGTGATCGCGGTTATAGTCGGCGGCTGGCCGCGGTTGACAGTGGCTTCACTTCATCGAGGAGGGCTCTAGCCATTCTGATTCCAGCGCTCGATGCCCTAGCTCGCCTGCGCGACGGCAATCGCCGGTTTCTGTCGGATGTCGTGAGTCTCGATACGCTCATGAGTCAAACTCGTCGTCGCGCTCTGGCGGCGGGGCAGGAGCCGTTCGCGATCATCCTCGGTTGCTCCGACTCGCGGGTGCCGGCCGAGATGGTGTTCGATCAGGGGTTGGGTGACCTGTTCGTGATTCGCGTGGCTGGAAACATCGTGGCTCCGTCTCAAGTCGGGAGCGTGGAGTTCGCGGCCTCGCGCTACGGGAGTCGCCTGGTGGTCGTCCTGGGCCATTCCAATTGCGGGGCGATCCTCGCGACGCTCGAAGAGCTCGCACGACCTTCGGCCGAGCAGTCCCCCAACCTGCGCTCGATCGTCGACCGAATTCGACCGTCGCTCGAGGACTTGGTGACCCCGGAAGCGAAGCTGTCGTCCGAGACGCTCGTGCGGGACGCGGTGCGCGCGAACATCCGCACATCGGTCCATCACCTGCGGCACGGCTCCGAGGTCTTGGAGCGACTCGTCGAACAGGAGGGGCTCCTCATCGTCGGAGCCGAGTACTGCCTCGAGTCTGGCGCGGTGGACTTCTTCGAGGGCGTGCCCGACCTCGGCGTGAGCGCAGGTCCGCACGCGATTTGAGCGACGGCTAGCCGCCGCGCGAACCTCCCCCCGGACAATGGCTTCGTCGCTCCACGCTATCCTGACGCCACGCCATCCTGACGGATGGGGGCCATGCGCTTGTTCAGGGGCCAGTGCGCGGCGGCGGGACGGAGTGGGTGATGAGTCGGGCCGTTCGATTGAAGGTGAAGTAGTTCCAGGCCCACTGGATCGCGACGAGGATGCGGCTCTCGAACTGGACGATCTCGAGCACGTGCACGAAGAGCCAGATGAGCCAAGCGAAGTACCCGCGCAGTTCGAAGCGAGCGATCTCGGCGACGGCGACCGATCGTCCCACCGTGGCTAGCTTGCCGCGATCGCGGTAGCGAAAGGGAGCCAGGCGTCGCCCTTCGAGGCGCGCTCGGATCAACCGCGCCACGTAGCGACCTTCTTGCATCGCGACCGGCGCGAGGCCTGGCAGCGCCGCCGGGGTCGCCCCGGGGGTGGGCTCGGGGCTCGGCCCTTGGACGAGGGCCATGTCGCCGATGACGAAGACCTCGGGATGTCCGGCGAGAGTCAGGTCGGGCTGCACCGCGAGTCGACCCGCGCGATCCACGCTCACACCGGCCCCTTGCGCCAGCTTCGTAGCCACGGGCGCCGCCTTCACGCCGGCCGCCCAGAGCACGCACTGGCTCCGCACGACCTCGGGCTCCCGACCCGGGCGCTCGATACGAACCGAATCCGCGTCGATGGCGGTGACTTTGGCGCCGACGCAAAGGGTGACCCCGAGCCGCTCCAGGGCACTGCTCGCGTGCGCCGACGACTTGGGACTGAAGCTCGCGAGAACGCGGTCGCTCCCTTCGACCAGCAACACTCTGGCGGAGCTCGGATCGATCGTTCGGAAATCCCGTCGGAGCGTTCGATGAGCGATCTCGGCGATCGCGCCGGCCAGCTCGACTCCCGTTGGGCCACCGCCGATGATCACGAAGGTCAAGAGTTCTTGGATACGCACGGGGTCGGACGCGCGCTCGGCTGCTTCGAACGCTTGCAAGATCCTCGCTCGAATGCGCGTGGCATCCTCCACGGTCTTGAGTCCGGGCGCGAAGTCCTTCCACTCGTCATGACCGAAGTAGCTGTGGCTCGCTCCGGCCGCGACCACCAACGAGTCGAAGGAGATTTCGTCATCCGCGAGCACGACCCGCTTGCGCTCGAGGTCGAAGTCTTGCACCTCACCGAGGAGGACCTGGCAGTTCCTCTGTCGGCGGAGGATGCTGCGCAACGGGGCAGCGATGTTGGCGGGCGAGAGTCCACCCGTCGCAACTTGATAGAGGAGCGGCTGGAAGAGGTGGAAGTTTCGCCGATCGAGAAGCGTGATCCTGACGCGCGCGCGCCGCAGATGGCGCGCACACGCAAGGCCGCCGAAGCCACCTCCCACGATCACCACGTGATGCAGCTCGCTCATCTTCGCTTCCCTTCGACAAGCCCGTCGGTGGCTTCATGGGCGCCACGGAGCCGTCGCCGGTCGGTCATGGCGCCGACGCTGGCGGCATCGCCCCGACCTGCCACAGGAAGAACGCGTAGTCGAAGGCGATCTCGCGCAGTCGATCGTAGCGACCCGAGGAGCCGCCGTGCCCGCCGGCCATGTTGATCTTGAAGATCAAGGGGTTTGCGTCGGTCTTCAGCTCGCGCAGGCGCGCGACGTACTTGGCGGGCTCCCAGTACATGACCTGGCTGTCATCGTACGACGTACGCACGAGCATGGCGGGGTAGTCCTTCGCCGCCAGGTTGGTGTACGGACAGTACTGACGGATGTAGCCATACTGATCGGCGATCTTGGGGTTGCCCCACTCTTCGAACTCGCCCACGGTGAGCGGAAGGTCTTCGTCGAGCATGGTATTCAGCACATCGACGAAGGGCACTTCGGAGATCACGGCTTGGCAGAGGTCAGGGCGCATGTTCGTCACCGCCCCGACGAGTAGCCCGCCGGCGCTTCCGCCTTCGATGACGAGACGATCGCGACGGGTGTAACCGGCTGCCACCAAGTGGTCCGCGCAGGCGATGAAGTCGCCAAAGGTGTTCATCTTGTTGAACATGCGTCCAGCGTCGTGCCATGGCTTTCCGAGCTCCCCGCCGCCGCGGATGTGGGCGATCGCGAAGATGGCGCCGCGGTCCAGCAGGCTGACCCGGGTGATCGAGAACGCCGCGTCGATCGCGATGCCATACGATCCGTAGCCGGTCAGGAGCAGCGGATTCCCGGCTCGTGGGTTGGTCTTCCGGTGATAGACGAGCGAGATCGGCACGCGGGTACCGTCGGCGGCCACCGCCGCGATCCGTTCCGAGACGTAATCGGCGGGGTCGAAGCCGCCGAGAACTGGCGTGCGCTTGAGGAGTACGCGCGTGCGGGCTTCCAGGTCGTACTCGTAGATCGAGCTCGGTGTCGTGAGCGATGAGTAGGTGAATCGGTACAGGCTCGTCTGGTACTCCGGGTTGGCGGATCCGAACAGCGCGAACGTGGGTTCGTCGAACGAGATCAGGTGGGCGGCCGAGTCGGCGAAGCGGACGACGCGGATGCGAGGCAGGCCGTCGGCCCGCTCGCGCACGATCAGGTGGTCGCGGAAGCACGCAATCGACGTGCGCATGACGTTCGCGTCGTGGGGCAGGATCTCCGTCCAGTGGGCGCGTTCGGGAGTCGCAATCGGGGCACTCGCGACGCGGAAGTTCCGTCCACGGTCGTTCGATCGGATGATGAACGAGTCGCCATGGTGATCGACTTCGTACTCGTGGTCTTGCTCGCGAGCCGCGATCATGCGGAAGCCCAGCTCGGGACGCTCGAGATCGAGGGCCTGCACTTCGCTGGTCGTCAGGCTGTCGGTGCCCAAGAACACGAACCGCTCGCTCCGAGAGAGTTCGACACCGACCGAGAACCGCTCATCCGTTTCTTCGAAGACGAGCGAGTCTTCGGAACTGCCGAGAACGTGGTGAAACACTCGATACGAGCGCTTCGTCTCGACATCATCGGTCGTGTAGTACAAGACACCGTTGCCGGCCCAGGCGACCGAACTGACCCGTAGAGCGCGATCCGGCAGAATCTTTCCGCTCGCGAGGTCCTTCACCTGGAGCGTGTATTCGCGAAATCCCCGGTTGTCCGTGGTGAATGCCAGCAGCGTACCGTCGGGCGAGACTTCGAAGTCGCCCACGGCCATGAACGGTTCGCCTTCGGCCAGCTGGTTCACGTCGAGGAGTACCTCCTCCGGAGCGCCCGGAGCTTGGCGCCGTCGGCAGTGGATGTCGTACTGCTTGCCCTCCTCGGTGCGGGTGTAGTACTGGTACTGCCCCTTGCGATACGGCACCGTCAGGTCGGTTTGCTGGATCCTTCCCAGCATCTCTTGGTAGAGCCGCTCCTGGAGCGCTTCCGTCGGTTGCATCAGGGCGTCCGCGTAGGCGTTCTCGCCCGCCAAGTGGGCGAGTACTTCGGGAGCGTCCTTCTCTCGCATCCACGCATACGGATCGACGCGGACGTCACCGTGGAGCTCTACCTCGACAGGGACCTTCTTGGGCATCGGGATCATGACACTGGCTTTCTCGGAAACGTGGCGGTCCGGGTCCGAACCGGGCAGCTGGCAGCCGCACAAGATCAGCCAAGTTGCGCACAGGACTCCTCGAACCACGTTGCCTCCTCGTTCTGTTGCGTTGTCGTGTCGCTTCCGCTGGGTGTGCTACCGAGCACCGCTGCGACCATCGGCGCGCGATCGACCGCCGCGCTGGGTCAACGTTCTTCCGAAACGAAACATGCGGCGTCCAGCAGCTCGTGTTTGCCGGACCGAAAGACTGCCGCCTGGAACCCGCGCGTGGTGCTCATGAAGCCGACTTCACCGTCGCGTCGCAGCGCCACGAACCCGACGAAACGAGAACGGCTCTCCGGCGTCCGCGCGATGACCCTTTCGAGCACTCGGCGGATGGCCTCTTCGGGCGTCGCCCCTTGGCGCATGAACTCTACGACTTGATAGGAGCCGCACACCTTGATGACTTCTTCGCCGAGGCCGGTGGCCGCGGCACCGCCGACCTGCGAGTCGCAGTAGAGTCCATGGCCGATGAGCGGCGAGTCGCCGACGCGGCCCGGCAGCTTCCAAGCGGCTCCACTCGTCGTACAGGAGGCCGCCATGGAGCCGCTGCGATCGAGCGCGATCATGCCGATCGTGTCGTGGTCGTCCTTCGGGGACAATGGTTTCTTCTCGCTCGACTGCTGCCACTCGCGCCAGGCCTTCGCGGCGTCGGGGGTCAGCAGCTCGGTTTCCTCGAAGCCCTGGCGCAGCGCGAACCGGCGCGCGCCCTCCCCGACGAGCAGGACATGGGGCGTTTCGGTCATGACCTTGCGGGCGACCGCAATGGGATGGAGGAAGCCGCGCAGTCCGGCAACAGCGCCGGCCTCGAGCTTGTCCCCGTCCATGATGGCGGCGTCGAGTTCCATGATGCCGTCGGCGTTCGGGAGGCCGCCGCGTCCGACGCTGGTCACATTGGGGTCGGCCTCCGAGACCATGACGCCACGCTCGACGGCGTCGAGCGCCCGGCCTCCCACCAAGAGGATCTGCGCCGCCACGGCGTTCGCGGCCAGCCCGTGGTTCCAGGTCGAGATGATCGTCCCTGGCTGTGACGCCGCGGTGTCGTCGGGCCTCGTGTCCTGTTGCTCTCGGGCAGACAAGTCGGCTCCCTCTCCGAGGAACGCGCCCGCTCCGGCGATGGCTCCCCACTTCAAGAAGTCTCTTCGCTCCATGGCGGTTCCTCCTCGTTCCACGGCGGTTCGTTCCACGGCGGTTCGTTCCTCGCGCGGCTCTCGGGGCGACCGTGTGCGCCGAACGTTGCGGCGCACGCGAGCGCCCGAATCCCCGAGCGCGCGCAGAGGCGGCTTCCCCCATGAGAATGCGGGGGCGCGCCGGTTGCAACGCCCTCCTTCGATCGGATCCGGCCGGCGCGACTCCGACGTTCGGATTCGGGTTTGACGGCACTTCGGTTCGTGTAGAGTTGCTCCCCGTCGCCGGGGGGCCGCGGCGATGCGGGCGGGCGACGAGTCCGAACGGGCTGGGATCCGACGGCGTTGGAGGCAAGCAGCAGTCATGCCCGAGCAGACTCCGTTTCACGCGCGCACCGCCGCCCTCTGTACCAGTTACCGCTGGAAGAGTTGGGCCGGCTTTCACGCCGTTTGCTCGTACGATGTCCATCACGAGCCGGAGTACTTCGCGCTACGCCACAGTGCCGGGCTCCTGGATGTCTGCCCGCTGTTCAAGTACCGGGTGCGCGGACCTCAGGCCGGGAAGTTCCTCGCTTGGGTCATGGCGCGCGATATCGGTCGCCTGTCGACGGGCCGTGTTACCTACACGTGCCTGTGCGACGAGGCCGGCAAGGTGGTCGACGACGGCACGGTTGCGCGCCTGGGCCCCGAGCTCTATCGCGTGACCACCGCCGGCCCGAGCCTGGCCTGGCTCCTCGACCACGCTCGCGGTTTTCGCGTCGAGATCGCCGACGAGTCGACCGCCGTGGCGGCCTTGGCGCTGCAAGGGCCCACCGCGCGCGACCTGCTCGCGAGCGTCGCCACCGAGATCGACCTCCACGGGCTGCGCTTCTTCGGGATCGCGCCGGCCCGAATCGGCGACCACCCCGTCGAGATCTCGCGTACGGGCTACACGGGCGACCTCGGCTACGAGTTGTGGCTCGCGCCCGAGCACGCGCTCGCGGTTTGGGACGAGCTCGTGCGCGCGGGTCGCGACTTCGCTCTGCTGCCGGTGGGTCTCGACGCGCTCGACATGACGCGCGTCGAGGCCGGGTTCGTGCTTCAGGATGTCGACTACCACAGCGCTCTTCGCACCTGCGTCGAGTCGCGCAAGTCGTCGCCGTTCGAACTGGGCCTTGGCTGGACGGTGAACCTCGACCGCGCCCCGTTCGTCGGACAGGCGGCACTCCGTCGCGAGCAAAAGTCCGGCGCGACTTGGGGCTTCGTTGGACTCGAGCTCGACTGGGACGAGATCCAAGCGCTCTACGCCGAGGCCGGGCTGCCGCCTCAGCTTCCCACCCGCGCGTGGCGCACCGCGGTGCCGGTGTTCGGCGGTGGTGCCCAAGTAGGCCAGGCGACCAGCGGCACGTGGTCGCCGCTCCTCAAGAAGAATCTGGCGCTCGCGAGTGTGAAGCGGCCCTATGACCGCTTGGGCACTCGCCTCGCGATCGAGTTCACGGTGGAGTACGAACGGCACACGGTCACCGCCGAGGTCGTCCGGACGCCGTTCTTCGACCCCGACCGAAAGAAGGCCTAGTGGCAAAGCGGTACGACGCGGTAGTCGTCGGCGGGGGGCACAACGGTTTGGTCTGCGCCGCGTATCTGGCGCGCGCGGGCCTCGACGTCGTCGTCCTCGAACGGCGCCACGTGCTGGGCGGGGCCGCAGTGTCCGAGCAGGTCTACCCTGGTTTCACCTACTCGGTTTGTTCGTACGTCGTGAGCCTCATGCGCCCGCAGATCATTCGCGATCTGGAACTCGCCCGCCACGGACTCCAGCTCATTCCGCTCGACAGTACCTTCACTCCGCTACCCAATGGCGACTCCCTGCTGCGGCTCGCCGACGCCGATTTCAATCGTCGCGAGATCGCGCGCTTCAGCCCGCGCGATGCCGAGGTGTATCCGCGCTTCGGGCAGGCCATGACGGAGCTGGGTCGCTTTGCTCAGCCCATCCTCGACGAGGAGCCGCCCGATCCCAGCCGCGCCACGCCGGGCCAGCTCGCCGGCCTGTTGCGATTGGGCCGCCGTCTGGTCGACTTGCCGGAGGCCGACCGCGTTCTGCATTGGAAGATGTTCACCATGAGCGCGGTGGACTTCCTCGATCGGTGGTTCGAGTCGGATGTTCTGAAGGCCGCAATGTCGGTCAGCGGCATCATCGGGACCTTCCTGGGAGTGCGATCGCCGGGCACCGCCTACGTTCTCTTGCACCACTACATGGGTGACATCGACGGTGCGTTCCGATCGTGGGGCATCTGCCGCGGCGGCAACGGGCAGCTCAGCCTTGCGATTGCGAATGCCGCGCGGGCCCACGGGGTCGAGATTCGCACGGAAGCGCCCGTGGCCCGCATCGAAGTGCGGGGTGGTGCCGCGCACCGAGTGGTTCTCGAGAGCGGCGAGGAGCTCGAGACGCGCCGAGTCGTGTCGGCGGTCGATCCGCGACGGACCTTCCTCGGGCTCGTGGGGCGAGAGCACCTCGAGCCCGACTTCGTGACGCAGTTGGAGCGATTTCGCTACCGCGGTAGCTCCGGCAAGGTCAACCTCGCGCTCGATCGTCGTCCCGAGTTTGCGTGTCGCCCGGGTGACGGACCGCATTTGCGCGGAGACATTACCATCGCTCCCAGCATCGACTACTTGGAGCGGGCGTTCGACGAGGCCAAGTACGGACGCTTCTCGAGTCGCCCGTTCATGGACATCGTCATTCCGTCGCTGCTCGACCCGTCGGTGGCGCCTCCCGGCAAGCATGTGATGTCGGTGTTCGTACAGTACGCACCCTATCAGCTCAGTGGCGGCCCCGAGACCTGGCCCGCTCACCGAGAAGCGTTCGGCGATGCCGTGGTCGATACCTTGTCGGAGTACATGCCGAACCTGCGCTCTAGCATCCTCCACCGGCAGGTGCTGACGCCGTGGGATCTCGAGCAGGAGTTTGGTCTGACCGAGGGCAACATTTTCCATGGCGAGCTCAGTCTCGAGCAGCTCTTCTTCCTGCGGCCGGCTGCCGGCTGGGCGCGATATCGAACCCCGGTCCGCGATCTTTGGATGTGCGCCTCGGGGACGCACCCCGGCGGGGGAGTCATGGGGGCTCCCGGCTACAACGCGGCTCGCAGCCTGCTTGGTGCTTGGGGGCGCGGATGAGTGTCGTGATCGTGATCGGTGGCGGACACAACGGTTTGACGGCGGCTGCCCTGCTGGCGCGTCGGGGGCGGCGGGTGCTCCTCATCGAACAAGGAGAAGAGGTCGGAGGAGTCGCGCGCGGGAGCGCCTTCGCAACCGACTTCCAAACGCTCGGGACTCTGCATGACAGCTCCTGCGTAGCGCCGGAGCTACTGCACACCCTCGGTCTCGGGAACCAGCTTCCGCGAGTGCCGGCGGAGCACGACGCGGTGTTCTTCCCGGAAGTCGATGGTCCTGGGCTCGTGCTCCATCGGGACCCCGCTTTGGCGGTCGCCGAACTCACCCAGCGGGCACCGAAAGATGTCGCCAACTACCAACGATGGCGCGACTTCATCGGGCGCGCACGGCGTTTCGTCGGTCCTCTCCTCGAAGCCGCGCCCCCGTCCCTCGGTCGGCGCGGCGTGGGCTCCCTGTTGGAGCTCCTCCGGCGCGGCTGGTCGCTGCGCCGCTTGGGTGCGCGCGACATGACGGAGCTCATGCGCGTGATTCCGATGAGTGCCGCCGACTGGCTCACGGACGCGTTCGACTGTGAGCTGTTGCGCGCCGGCCTCGTGCTGCCGGCGTTGCACGGCGCTTGGTTCGGACCGCGATCCCCGGGCGGCGCAGCCAACCTGCTGTTTCACGAGTGCTTGGCGGGCCCCGAACTCGTTGGCGGTCCGGCTTCTTTGGTGCAGAGCTTGGCGCTCACGTGTCGGTCACTCGGCGTCGAGATTCGCACGAACAGCTCTGTGCGGCGGGTGCTGGTCGAACGTGGGGTCGTGGCCGGAGTCGAGCTGGATGCCGGCGAGCGTGTCGATGGGGCGACCGTGGTTGCCACGTGCGATCCGCGGCAGCTCTTGCTCGAGCTCTTGGAGCCGCGGGCGCTGCCGGCGGAGACCGAGAGTAGCGCGCGCGAGTGGCGTTGCCGCGGCGTTCTCGCCAAGGTCGACCTGGCGCTCGACGGTCCGCTCGAATGGGCCGGTCGTCCGGGGGCGCGGTTCCACGCGGTGCGCATCAGTGAGACCCTCGACACCGCCGAGCGTGCGTTCGACCATCTCAAATACGGAGAGTTCTCGGCGCAGCCCGTGCTCGACCTGCGCGTCCCGTCGGTGGTCGATCGGACCTTCGCTCCCGCCGGACGTGAGTTCGTGTCCGTGCTCGTCTCTTTCGCGCCGCACGATGTCGCAGGAGGCTGGACCGCTGCGCGACGCGAGGCCCTTGCCGATGCCGTCGTTGCCCGAATCGCCGCGCTGGCCCCGACGGTATCGTCGCGAATCGTCGCCCGTCAGGTTCGCACTCCCGACGACTTCGCCCGCGACTTTCGACTCACCGGGGGCCACCTCTACCACGGGGAACTCGCCCTCGATCAGGTGCTGTCGCTGCGCCCGAACGTTGGCTGCTCGAGCGGCGTCACGCCGATCCCGGGCCTGTTCCTGGGCGGCAGTGGATGCCATCCCGGGGCGGGCATCAGCGGCCGCTCCGGCATGCTCGCGGCCGAGCGGGTTCTCTCCGCCCGCTGAAGTGGCCGTCGCCCGCTGCCGTAAGTCCCGAAGGAAGCGCGCCTTTGCTTCGGGCCCAGAAGCCACTACCGCCTCATTTCAGCACGAGTGCCAAGCGGCGGTGGGAGAGGGCCACCGTCCACGTTTGCGCGAATCCCGTAATGCAGCGATACGGCTCTCATGAAAGAACGTATCACCATCACCGACCGCGGCGTCGTCACACGACGGGACCTCGGGCATCGGTTCGAGCAGGACGTGCGCGGCGTGACGGTCATTCCTCCCCTGCGCCTCGCCCAGCTTCTGGTTCAGACGTAGCCAGCGCTTTGCCTACCAGACGTCCAATCGCTCGTGGTCCAGCTTCACTCCTGGCTCCGTTCGATCGTGTACGAGTACGTGTACCGCTGCGCTGAGTCCGTGTACGAGCCCTCGCCCATCCTGCACTTCTCCACGACGCCGTAGCCCTCGGGTATGCCGGATCCGTGACCCGATTTTGCAACCGCGGTACTGGTGTGCCGCCAATTACCCGGTTTGGGGCAATCGCATCGTCGGGGCGTTGGTCGGTCGGTCGACGCGACGGTTCCGTGCACCGACGGCGCCCGCTGCAGTCCCCGGGAGGGCACGGAAGCCGATGCCGCGCGGTTTGGGGAGAAAGTCGGAACCTCACGGACCGGTTTTTGCGTAATCCATGGTGTCCGAGTCCTTCCTCGAGGTCGGCGGCGCGCTCGCGCGCCGATCCGGTGGCCTGCGGGGAGGGGTTCGTGGATGGAGGTCCACACATGGCGGCAAATCCTACACCCGAGCGCGCGCTGGGCGTCGAGCACGACGACGAAGTTCTCGACCCGGCGTCGCACTATCCTGATGTCACCAGCGGGATCCGTGATCTGGTCGAGCTCGGCAAGGCCGGACCCGTGACGTACGCGTGCTTCAGCGCATGTTTCCCTGCCCCCAACTACGGGCCGGAGATGATCGATCGCGTGTTCGAAGTGGTGGAGGCCGAGGGGATCGAGTTCTGTGACGGCCCCGCCGCGGCGGGGGAGTCCGGCGACCATGAACCGCCGGCGGTCGATCTGGATGATCCCGTGCGCATGTACTTACGACAGATGGCGCAGGTTCCGCTGTTGTCGCGCGCGGAGGAGTTGCTCCACGCGAAGCGGATTCACGTCTCTCGCGGGGCGTTCCGTCAGGCCATCTTCGGCTCCGGCGCCGGCCAGCGACGTTTGGCCCAGATCTCGCGCCAAGTGGTCGAGGGATTCAGGAGCCTGCACGACGTTCACCAGCTGCCGGCATCCGGCAGCCCGAACACCGACGTGCTGATGGCACTACTCGTCGAGAAGCTGACCCCCATCGAGCTCCTGATCCAACGGAACGAGGACCGATTCTTGGAGTGGCTCGCTGCCAAGTCGGTGACCACGCGCAAGCGGATCCGCAGCAAGCTCCAAAGCGGCCTCGACGAAGTCGCGAGCGAACTCGCGGGTCTCCACTATTTGCCCGAGGTCGTCGAGGAACAACGGGATCGGCTCCTGCGGCTTCATGACTCCATGGAAACCATGCTCCGCGCACCCCAACGGGACGACGTTGCTGCCGGCTTGGTGGGTCTGCAAGTGCAGGTGCTCGAAGACGTCACAGCGTTTCGCGCTCGAGTCGAGCACCTCGAACGCCACTTCTCGCTCTACGAGCATGCCAAGCGCAAGCTCTCCGCGGGTAACCTGCGGTTGGTCGTGAAGTTCGCCAAGATGTACCGCGACCGCGGGCTGCCGTTCCTGGATCTCATCCAGGAGGGTAACGCCGGCTTGATGCGCGGGGTCGAGAAGTACGAGTACGAGCGCGGCTTCAAGTTCTCCACCTACGCGAGCTGGTGGATTCGGCAGGCGATCACGCGTGCTCTCGCCGAGCAGTCGCGGACCATTCGGATTCCGATTCACCTGCACGACATCATGTACAAAGTGCGCGAGGCCGTCTCGTCCTTGTTCCAGCAGCTCGGCCGCGATCCGAGTCCGGAGGAGATCGCAGGCGCGACCGAACTCTCGGTCTCGGAGATCGAACGGGTACAGGAAGCCTCGCGGCCGCTCTTGGGGCTGGACAGTCCCCTGGATGACGACGGCAGTGGATACCTCGGCGATGTCATCGAGGACCGCAGCGCGTTGTCACCGCTCGCGGCCGCGCACCACGAGATGCTCCGTGAACGGCTGGGCAGCGCGCTCAAGACGCTGACTCACCGCGAGCGTGAAGTGCTCAAGCTCCGCTTCGGCCTCGAGGATGGGCTGGTCTTCACTCTGGACGAGGTGGGACAGATCTTCAACGTCTCGCGCGAACGGGCGCGCCAGATCGAGAACCAAGCCATCCGTAAGCTTCAGAGCCCCAATCGTTCGCGCTACCTCGAGGACTTCGCGGACCCGTAGCGCGCCTTCACACTGGCACCCCCCATTTCGCTGGGGCCTCGGGATCTCATCCCGGGGCCCCTTTCTTTCGGAGGTCGACGGAGTCCGCAGCAAGCGGGAGACTCACCCCGCGTTCGCAGTGCTCGACTGCCGGAGCCTACCTACTTCGAGCCACTTCGCGCAGTGGGCGAGGAACGCTTTGCGGTCGAGCGGCTTCGTTGCGTATTCGTCGCAGCCGGCACCTAGGCAACGAGCACGATCCTCCGTGAGCGCATGTGCAGTCAGTGCGATGATCGGCAGCGTCGAACCGCGGCTCCGCAGTAGCGCGGGCCAGCGAGTAGCCGTCCATCTCCGGCATCTGAATGTCGGTAACGAGGAGCGCGAAGGGCTCGGCATTGGCCTCGGCTTCGTCGAGCAAGTCCAACGCCACGCGACCGTTCTGCGCGACCACGACCTCGGCGCCGGCCTTTCGCAAGATGTGGGCGATGAGGCGTTGATTCTCGGGTCCATCCTCCGCCAGGAGAACCCGCCCCTCGAGTCGCGAGGCGGGTAGCGGTCCACTCGGGATAGGCTCGACTTCGAGTTCGGTGAGGCTCGAGAACCAGTGAGCTCCCGGCACAGGTCGCAGCGGTAGGTCGACCCGAAAGCAGGCGCCGCTTCCTGGAGTCGACTTGGCCAGGACCACATCGCCCCCCATCAAGCGGGCGAGGTGGCGACTGATGGTCAAGCCGAGGCCAGTGCCCCCGAAGCGACGCCGGACCGAAGTGTCTCCCTGAGCAAAGGCACGGAAGGCGTTCTCGCCCTGCTCCGGTGAGAGTCCGGGTCCGGTATCTTCGACGTCGATGATGAGCCGCGCTCCGTCCGATCGTTCCTCCATGCCGGCGACGACCTTCACGCCACCGTTCGCCGTGAACTTGACGGCATTCGTGGCCAGGTTCATCAGGATCTGCCGGAGTCGCGTCGGATCCGTGACGATGCGATCGGGAAGTCGGGTGGCTAGCTTCGTCGAGAAGGTCAGCTTCTTGGCCGCCGCTCCCTGTTGGATCATGCCGGCGACTTCGTTCAGGATTCGCGCGAGCAGGGTCTCGGTCTCCTCGACTTTCATCTGGCCGGCTTCGATCTTGGAGATGTCGAGGACGTCGTCGATGACGACCATCAGGTGCCGGCCGGCCGTGCAGATGGTGTCGATCGTGGCCGCGCGTTGCTCCGGACTCGCGGCCACCCGTGGGTCCTCCCGCAGGATCTCGGCGTAACCCATGATGGCGGTGAGAGGGGTGCGGATCTCGTGGCTCATGTTGGCGAGGAAGTCGCTCTTGGCTTGGCTGGCGGCCTCCGCCGCGTGCTTGGCGGTGGCCAACTCCTCGTTGTGGGCATGCAGCGCCGCCTCGACCTCTTTGATGGTCGTGATCTCGAGGTGCGTGACCACCGCGTATCGTTCTTGCCCGGCGTCGAAGCCACGGGCCGTACACAGAAACCACCGCGGCCCCACGGAGCTTCGGCACCGATACTCGACCGGGCGGGGCTCGCTATGACCCGCGAGCGCGGCGCGGATGGCCTCGCCGATCTGCGCCACCTCGGGAACCTGGTCTGTTCTGACGTTGCAGGCGGCGAGACAGTTGCAATCCTCGGCTTCTGACGCTCGGGTTTCGGTCTCCTCGAAGCCTCTCCAAGCGCGGTTGACCAGCACGATTTGACCCGAAGCGTCGACCACCGCTGTACGGGCATCGAGGGAATCGATGGCCGATCGCAGGAACAGCTCCGATGAACACACTTCTTGCTCGAGGCGCTTGCGTGCCGAGACGTCGGCGTGAGTGCCCACCATCCGCACGGGCGCACCGTTGGCGTCTCGGGCAACGACCTTGCCGCGGTCCAGGATCCAACGCCACGATCCGTCCGCATGCCGAACCCGATGCTCGTTCTCGTACAACGGGGTCTCGCCCGCGAGATGCGCCTCCAGCGCCCGGCGAGTCACCTCCAGATCGCTCGGGTGGATCCGACGGCACCACTCCTCGGCGCTGGGCCGCATCTCCTCTTCACGGAGCGCGAGCTGGTCAGCGAAACGTGCATCGAACTGGACGAATCCGCTCGTGATGTCCCAGTCCCAACAGCCCAGTCCGCCCGCGTCGAGGGCCATGTCCAGGCGCGCGGCGGCTTCCGCGGCGCCTTGTTGGAGCTTGAATGTACTCGTGAGGTCCTCGACGAACATCAGCATGCCGCCGATCTCCGCTTCGTCTGCGCCCCCTGGCTTCCAGGGCCGGATCTCCCACCGGAGAATCTGATCGGAGTCCCAGCCCGGAGGTCGCCATGCATCCTCATCCGCCCGGAGTACCTCACCCGCGAGACAACGGCGGTGCAGCGCCTTCCAGCGTTCCGGCATGTTCGGGAACAGATCGTAGTGACAGCGACCGATGACCTGCTCTTGCTCTTGGTGATAAGTCTGTAGCCACCGTCGACTCACCATGATGTACCGCATGTCGCGATCCAGCATGGCGACTGCGGCCGGCAGGTGCTCGACGAACACCGACAGTAGGTCGCTGTCGACGACCGGAGTGGCGGGGTCAGCCTCACGGGACGCGGCGTGCCGTGCAGCACCGGCACCGTTCGTGCGGCGGTGGGCGGCCAACGAGAATGTCAGGAGTGCAAGTAGACTCAGGCCGCCGCCGACGAGGAACGACTCCGTCCACGAGCCCGAGTTGAACCAGCCGAGTTCGTGCAAACCCGCCGCCGCGCACGAGTGAACACTCGCAACGAGCGCTGCGATTGCCAGAACCGCCATAGGGGCTCGGTTCGGCGCGCTCGCGAGGGAGCGCAACTGACCCGATTGGCGCGGCTCGGTAGTCAAGCAAGCCTCCTCGAAACCCTGAGCCTCTGGCATTCCGAGTTTGTTCCCGGATCCCGACTCAGACTTTTTGATATCGGTGGGGATGATTCGAAAACGGAGGTTTACCCTGAGAAATTGCCGGGCGTGTTCGGAGTTGGTCTCGGGCCGCCCGCGAGCGGCCCTGCGTAAGCTGTTTCCGAGAAGTCGTTTGCCCAGGCCAGGGCGAGTCTCGGGCGGGGGCCGCCGGCAGCAGGGGTTCGCCGATCCGAGGCGTCTGCATGGAGACGGTGCGGGTCGGCGCTACACTCGGTCCCCTGGCTGATCGCGAGGCGAGCGCGGGTGAGGCGAGCCCTGCGCGAGGTCGAGCGTGCGTCGTGCACGAACGAGGAATGCGACCCTCGGGGACCCGGGTGCGCAAACGCTACGAGCCGGTGGCAGCGAAGCTGCAAGCAGCGCGGAAGGAGCGGTTTCGTGGCAGACACGCGGGTGGCGCTTCTTCGCGGAATCAACGTGGGTCGGGCGAAGCGCGTGGCGATGGCCGACTTGCGCGCACTCGTGGAGGGCTTGGGATATCGTGCTGTCCGCACGCTGCTGAACAGTGGCAACGTGGTCTTCACCGTTCCCAAGGCGGCCCGCGGCGACCCGGCCGACCGAATCGCCCGGGCCGTGGAAGACCAACTGCAGGTGTCGGCTCGTGTCACGGTGCTCACGGCTGCAGAGGTTGCGGCAGCGGTGGCGGAGAATCCGCTCCTCGACGTTGCGACGGATCCATCACGCCTGCTGATCCTGGTGCTGGCAAACTCGGAGGCCCGCACCCAACTCACGGCGCTCTCGAAGCAGCGCTGGACCCCTGAGGTCATGGCGCTGGGGAAGCGCGTTGCCTACCTCTGGTGTCCGAGCGGTATCGCCGACAGCCCCTTGGTCGCCGCCGTCGGCAAGTGTGTCGGCGAGTCGGGGACCGCTCGCAACCTCGCGACCCTGGTGAAGCTCCAAGCGTTGTGCGACGCATCATGAGGGAGGCGACGGGACTCGACGGGCGAGCCCGTCCGCTTCCCCTCACCTCGAGGCGACGTCGAGCTGGCGCAAAGCCGAATCCACCTCACCCAAGTGCTGGCGTCGGTCGGAAGACCCCCGCCGTCAAAGCGAGATCGAAGACCGCGTCCAGTTGCTCCACAGGGTAGATCTCCAGGGACGCACGCACTTCCTCCGGGAGTTCGCGCAGGTCGTCCTCGTTCTGCTTGGGCAGGATGACCTTGCGGATGCCGGCTCTGACTGCGCCGAGGACCTTCTCTTTCACTCCACCGATCGGTAGGACGCGCCCGGTGAGGGTGATCTCGCCCGTCATCGCAATGTCGCTGCGAACCGCGACTCCCGACAGGGCCGACACCAGAGCGGTCGCGAGCGTGACGCCGGCCGATGGGCCGTCCTTGGGGATGGCACCGGCGGGAACGTGAATGTGGATGTCTCGGTCGAACATACTTGCTTCGATCAGGAACTCGGGCGCGTGCGACCGCGCATAGCTCCAGGCGGCGCGAGCACTCTCGCGCATGACTTCACCGAGCTGGCCGGTAAGAACCAGCTCACCCTTGCCACGCATGGTCGTTGCCTCGACGAACATGATGTCGCCGCCGACCGGCGTGTAGAACATGCCGGTTGCGACTCCAACCCGGTGGTCGCGGTCAGCCTGTTCCGGACGCACCTTCGGTTGACCGAGGGCCGTGGAAATGTCCCCGGTGTCGATCCTCACCGGTTGGGAGGCGTCGGTGGTCGTTACACGTCGGACGATCTTGCGGCTCAGCTTTCCCAACTCCTTCTCGAGCTGGCGGACGCCCGCCTCGCGGGTGTAGTACGTGATCACCCGGGCCAAGGCGGCGTCGGTGATCGCGATGTCGAGCGCGTCGAGCGCGTTCGCGCGAAGCTGGCGCGGCCACAGGTAGCGCCGGGCGATTTCGAGCTTCTCGGCTTCGGTGTAACCCGAGAAGTCCACGACCTCCATGCGGTCCAGCAGGGGCGCCGGGATGTTCTGCACGTAGTTGGCGGTGGCGATGAACAGCACTTCCGAGAGATCGAACGGCACGCCGAGGTAGTGGTCGACGAAGGAATTGTTCTGCGCCGGGTCGAGCACTTCGAGCAGTGCCGCCGCCGGGTCGCCCTGGTGCGAGATGCCGAGTTTGTCGATCTCGTCGAGGAGGAACACCGGGTTGCGCGTGCCTGCTTGCCGCAGGCCTTGCACGATGCGCCCCGGCATGGCGCCGACGTAGGTGCGACGGTGCCCGCGGATGTCGGCCTCGTCGCGCGCCCCGCCGAGAGAGATCCGTACGTACTCGCGGCCGGTCGCATGCGCGATGGACTTGGCGATCGACGTCTTGCCGACGCCGGGCGGCCCGGTGAAGAGCAGGATCGGCGCGCGCAGTTCGCGGTCTTCCGATGCCTCCGGTTGCGCGGGCCCCGCGGACGCTGCGCCCGAGGCGGCGGCGGTCTCGATCGCGTCCGCCGGCGTCGTGTCCGTGGTACCGTTGCGGGCGGCGCGATCGGCCCGCAGGCGCAGCACCGCCAAGTGCTCGACCACGCGGTCCTTGACGTCCGCCAAACCGTAGTGGTCTTCGTCGAGGATGCGTGCGGCGTCCAAGACGTCGAGCTTCTCTTCACTGCGGGCACTCCACGGGAGTTCGGCCACGGTTTCGAGGTAGGTACGTAGCACCTGCGCCTCCATCGACTCCGTGCCCATCTGGAGTAGGCGTCGCAGGTCGCGATCCACGGTCTTGCGGACGTCGGGCGGTAGCTGCAACGCTTCGATCTTGCGCTGCAGTTCGTCGAGCCCGTCGCCCCCGGGTTGCTCGCCGAGCTCACGCTGAATGGCCTTCATCTGCTCACGGAGCACCATCTCGCGCTGGCGGTCGCCGAGTTCTTGCTGTACGCGCGACTTGATGTCCTCTTGGGCCTCGCGCACTTCGATCAAGCGCTGCACGTGCACCAGCACGCGGCGAAGTCGCTCCTCGACCGACAGCGTTTGGAGCAGCACCTGCTTCTCCGCGGCGTCGATCTCCAGGTAGCTCGCGACCACGTCGGCGAGTGGGCCGAGCTCCTTCACGGCCGAGAGCGCTTGCTCGATCACCGGCGGAGCGAGTCCGATGCGTCCCGCGAGCTCCACCGCCCGGGAGCGCAGCTCGAGCTCGAGTCCGCGAACCAAGGGATGATCGACCCGCTCGGGCGCGAACTCCTGCGCGCGATCGACCGCGGCCACGAGGTGATCCCCGGCCAGGTCGTAGCGGATGGCGACTCCCCGGTATTCTCCTTGGACCAGCAGTTTGAGGTTGTTGCGCGCTTGCTCTACCTGCAGCACGCGCGCGACGGTGCCCTGGGTGTGCAGGCTGTCCGCGGTGATCGCGTCCTGGTCTTCCTTCTGCAGCACCACGAAGATCAGCTTGTCGTCACGGGCGAGTGCCGCGCGCACCGCCGCCGCAGACGCGGCCCGGCCGACGCCAAAGGGCGCAGTCACACCCGGAAAGAGGACGGCATTGCGCAGTGCGAGAACGGGTAGCTTCTGGAGTTCTGACATGGGGCCTCTCTTTCCTGGGCCTTGTCCCTCCCTCCTCGAGCCTTCGAGGCCGGACGACCATCCATGACAGGTTGACAGTCACGGGACAGTGCCACGGCGACCAACTAGCGAATGGAGTGCCGTAGTATCCACGGCGGCGGCAACGGGTTGCTCCGAAGCGACTTCGGCCATATCCGCGAAGGTCGGGAACTGACACGAGGCTGCCAAGTTGACCGAATCCACTGGATGCGAAGTGGGTCAACGCAGAGGCCCACGACCGCTCGACAGCGCTCTTGGGTCCAACGCGACCCACAGCCCCCAGGTCAGGATCACCGCGATGAAGCTGAAGACCATCAGCGAGCGATCGAAGTACCACGCGTTCGCGTCGAAGGTGAGCGGGATCAGGAAGAACAGGCCCTGGATGGTCTGCCCGACGACGGTGGCGAGCAGGCCGAAGCGCAAGAAGACGGCGAAGAAGAGGCCTAGCATGAGCACGATCCACAGAATCTGCATTGGGCTCGACCCGAGCTGGACGAGCACCCCGAGCAGGAAGACCAGCGAGACGGTGAGCCACCGCCGTCGGAGCAGCATCTGGAGCAAGACCAGGAGCACGACACCGAGGAGCGTCGGCAGTATGGCCGAGTTCACGCCGGCGACCAACTTCTCGAATGCGGAAGCCGGACTGTGCAAGGCCACGAGCTGGATCCAGCTGGCGTCGGGTTGCACTTGGGGCCAGAGGCGCGCTCCTTGGAGAGTCAGCACCGAGAGACAGCCGTACACCGTCCCGACGACGAGGTGATTCCCGACGAGCGGATCGCGCCAGCGTCCATCGAGTAATCGAATCCACGACACGAGGATCGTTGGCCAGATGCGGCGGACGGCGGGTTCGAGCCCAATGTAGAACAGCCACACCAGGAATGCATGAAGAGTCGCCGACCCGAGGTGCCCCAAGAAGTCGCTTGCAGCCACGGTGAATGATGCCGGCAGGAACAAGCAAAGGACGAAGAAGGCCAGACGCAACGCACCCCGACGGTGGCCGCGTCCCGCCCTGAGGTTGCGGATGGCGAGCAGCCCAGCGCCGATGGCGCCCACGACCAGGATCGCAGTCTGGAGCGCTGCGTTCGGCTGGTTGAGTGGAGCCCGACTCGGCTCTTGGCTCCACGGCGGAACCAACCGCAGATACACCGGCTGCCCCTGATGAAACGCCGCGCGAACTTGCAGTCGCTCGCCATCCACGCCCGGGCAGGGTCCTTCCCACGCTAGGCGCTCGTCCGCGAACCCGGGCGGCACGAAGTGGGGTGGCGTCGGTGCGAACTCGCTCATCGGCAAGTCGGCCGCGTCGAACAGCGTGGCGGGGGCGCTGGGGACTGCGGTCTCCGGCGCGGCGTCGAATGCCGGTACGACCTCGAGGTAGTCCAGCCGGCCCGCGGGGTCGAGCGCGACGAGTCGCATGCCCGGAGTCGTGTTCGGCGGGTTGTGGGTCGAGACCATGCGCCACAGTCCGAGCGCGAGGAGCGGGGTCGGGCTCTCGCGATAGTAGAACTGGATCGCGGAGGGCCGCTCCGCGCGGAGAGCACGCCACCAATCCGGATCGTGAGCTCCGCGCTTTGCGAGCCAAGCGAGGTACGTCCCCCGCACCGCGAACCCGTACGCGGAGTCGAAGCCGTCACGATTCGCGTAGCCTAGTGCCGCCAAGCGCTGGCGGGCGATCTCGACCAAAGCGGCCGGCGGTTTCGGGAGCGGAGTGAGACGCGAGACCTGGATTCGTTCCGAGAGGAGCACGGCTGTGATCACGCCGGCGACGGCCAGCACGGCACACACGGCTGCGACCCACGGCGCCATGGTGCCTGCGCGCCCGGTCGCGGCCACGAGTTCCGGTGACGGTGTTTCGCCAGCCGCGAGTGCGGCCGCCAACGGATCGCCGCCCGGGAGTGCGGCGGCCACCGCACGCACCGACGCCGGCCGGTCGCCGGGCTCGCGTTCGAGGCACTGCAGGAGCACCCGTTCGACCGCCGGGTCGAGATCCGCAACGTGGGTGCTCGGGCTCGAAGGTTGTGAGTCCAGGTGCTCGCGACGGATCTCGGCCAGCGTGCGACCCGCGAACACCCGCTTGCCGGTGAACAGCTCGTACAGCACGAGACCCAGGGCGAAGACATCGGTGCGCACCGTCAACTCGCCGCCAGCGAGCTGCTCGGGCGCCATGTACGCTGGTGTGCCCGCGATGGCCGATCCGTCGAGCGTCTGCTCCAGGCCTGCCAGCCCGAAGTCCATCACCTTCACTTGTCCGCGCCCGTCGAGCATCACGTTCGCCGGCTTGAGATCACGGTGCAGGATTCGCTGATCGTGCGCCGCTGCGAGCCCGGAGCACAGCTGTCGTGCAATCTCGATGGCCTTGTCCTGGGGCAGCCGACCGATGCGCCGGAGCAGCGAAGCCAGATCCTCCCCGTCGACGTACTCCATGGACAGGAAGGGATGTCCGTCCGCGTCGCCGACGTCGTGAATCCGACAGACGTTCGGGTGAGTCACCCGAACGGCCATGCGCACTTCGTCGAGAAAGGCGCGGTGGCGAGCGGGATCGCGGTTCGCCTCCGGACTCAGGAACTTGAGCGCGACGGGTTGGCCCAAGCGCAGATCGTCCGCGCGGTAGACCTCGCCCATCCCGCCGCGTCCGAGCAGGCCGATCACCCGATAACGTTCGGCGACGATCGAGCCCGGGACGAAGCGCGCGCCATCCGACGACGGCGGCGGGCTCCAGCGACTCGAACCGGCCGCGCCGCTCGGGCCGACGGGTGCTGTGTCGACCGGCGTGGTCGCGTCGGGGTCACGCTGCTCCGTGCCGCAGTGTGCGCAGAATCGCGAGGCGGCGGGTGAGGGTTGGCGGCAACCGGGGCAGATCGGCATGGCGCGAGCATCGCACAAGTTCGAGTGTCGGGGAAGCGCAGCGGAGCCCCGGACGCGTCGGCGGGCGTCGTCGTCGGTTCCCGCCAACCCTCACCCGCCGCCTCGCGATTCTGCGCACGGGCGACCCGGAGCTTCTCCAGGGTAGTGACCCGGATGGGTTGCGGTTACGATCGTTGCCAGCAGTGGCCACGAGCCCTGGAGGACCCACGGTTCTGGAAAGTCGTGCACTTGGCCACGAGTGGCACGAGCAGTCGGAGAGGGGCGAGAGCGATGCGGCGAGTTACGGGAATCGGCGGGATCTTCTTCAAGTCGAAGGATCCGACCGCCCTGCGGGAGTGGTACCGAAAGCACCTCGGGATCGACGCCGAGGAGTGGGGTGGGGTCGCCTTCCGTTGGCAGTCCGCCGAGAACCCGACGGGCGTGGGGTCAACGGTTTGGAGTGTCTTCGAAGCCAGCTCCAAGTACTTCGACCCGAGTCCTGCCCCCTTCATGATCAACTACCGCGTCGCCGACCTGCACGAGCTACTGGGGGTGCTCCGCTCCGAGGGTTGTGAGGTCGCGACCCAAGTCGAAGAGTCGGAGTTCGGGAAGTTCGGCTGGGTCATGGATCCCGACGGCAACCGTGTCGAACTCTGGGAGCCGCCCGCCGGGAGCTGATTTTGTACGGGCACGGAGAACCGGTCGAAGGCTGGTCTTGCCTCGGGCGAACGCCGAAGTACGGAACTCCGTCCGGACAGCGAGCCACTCCGTAGACCTCCTCTTCACCCGCCGGTTCGCTTCGCACTAACGCTCTCGTCCACGACACGCAGGCCCGTCGCCTCGGGGTGACCTCCGCGCGCCAAGAAGGTGCTCCGACAAAGTCCCGAGGCGACCGGGCGTCGCATCCTTCCGTTGGGGTCTTCGAGTGCCATCTCGTTGCGGCCAAGCCGCGACCCGTTAACGGGTGCTCGCCTCTGGAGCGCGACGTGCTGAGATCACTCGAGTTGCTGGCGATTGCGCTTGATTCGGGCCTAGTCATCCTCCAGAACTTCTCACCGGTCGGTAGCTCGGCTTCCGACCGCCAACTTCCTCGTGAGTCCGCTTGTCGTGGGACCAGTCGGGTGCTGCTCCGCTGCGTTGGCGACTGAAGAACCCAATCGGAATGGGAGCGACATGACTGCTTGGAGCCACAGGACCTTCCGGAGCCTCGTACGGGTCGCGACCCTCTGCTTCTTTGCCCTCGTGGGTTGCACGTCGGAGTCGAGCAGCGATGCCCCGAAAACGGTCGGGAATGGAAGCCAGGACCCGACGACGTCCGGGTCGGTAGCGTCGACACCTGCCGACGTTTCGATTCCGACGGTCGAGTACCGCTGGGATCCCAAACTCGGGGATCCGACCGTGCCCGCGGAACTCGGCGGTCCCGGCTTCACGGGCGCGGGTTGGGATACGCGTCTGTCGTTCCCGGCCATCGGATCGAGCGAGGCCATCAAAGGCGGGACCTTGTCCCAAGCCACTCCAGACTGGCCGGCGACCCTGCGCATGGGCGGCCAGAACTGGAACACGTCGATCAACTACCTGGTGCGGGATCTGTGCTTCCCGGCGCTCATTCAGACGCACCCGGTCACCCTCGAGCACATCCCGGTGCTCGCCACTCACTGGCAGATCTCCCCGGACAAGATGACCTACCGGTTCCGACTCAACCCGGCCGCTCGTTGGAGCGACGGCAGCGAGGTCACCGCCGACGACTACGTGGCCTCCTACAAGCTTTGGATGGACCCGACCGTCCTCTTTCCGTCCAACCAAGTGGTGTTCGGCAAGTTCGAGCCGCACGCGCTGTCGAAGTACCTGCTCGAGATTCGGTGTCGCGAAGAGAACTGGCGCAACTTCCTGTACGCGGGCGGTCTCGTCATCCTGCCGGCGAAGGAGATCGCGGGCCTGACGGGCACTCAGTACCTGGATCGCTACCAGTTCGGGTACACATCCTTCTGCGGACCTTACAAAGTCGATCCTGCCGACGTCGTCATGAATCAATCGGTGACGCTGACTCGCAACCCCGACTGGTGGGATGCTCAGAACCCGGCGTGGGTCGGGCTCTACAACATAGACAAGCTGCGCTTCGAGGTGGTCAAGGACGACAGCCTGATCTACGAGCGAACCAAGCAAGGCGAGTTCGACTACTACGTGATCTCCACCGCCAAGTGGTTCGCCAACGACTTGCTCGAGGTGGACGCCGTCAAGCGTGGTCTCTTGCTGCGGCTCAAGTTCTTCAATGACGCTCCCATTGGTACCGCAGGGATCGCCATCAACACTACCCGCGCGCCCCTCGATCGCCTCGAGATCCGCAAGGCGCTGGCGTGCCTCTTCGACCGTGAGACCATGATCGAGCGGTTGTTCTACGGCGAGTACGACATGCTGAGCAGCTACTGGCAAGGTGCTACCTACGGCAACATGGACAACAAGATCGTCGAGTACGACGAGGTAGCGGCCGACGACCTCTTGAACGCCGCCGGCTACACGAAGCGCAACGCGGATGGCTGGCGGGTGCAAGCCAACGGCGAACCGCTGCAGTTCGATCTCATGTACCGCTCCAAAGGCAGCGAGAAGTTTCTGACGCTGTTCCAGGAGTCGACTCAGCGGCTCGGTATCAAGATCGAGCTCAAACTGCTCACCCCCTCCACCTTCTGGAAGAACCTCCAGGAGAAGGAGTACGATCTGGCGATGATGAACTGGGGCGCGCTCGTGGTCCCGAACCCCGAGACCAGCTGGAAGGGTGAGCTTGCCAGCCAGAAGAACAACAACAACGTCACCGCCTTCTCGGACCCGCGCGTGGATCAGTTGCTCGTCGAGTACGATCGTGAGTACGACTTGACCCGGCGGCGACAGATCGTCAAGGAGATCGACGCGATCGTCTACGCCCAGCACCCGTATGCCCTCGCGTGGTACAAGCCGGCCCAGCGCGTCGTCGTGGCGAACAAGTTCGGTTGGCCCAAGTGGGGCTGTGGCCGGGTCCACGAGGATACCCAGGAGCTCATCTATACCTGGTGGGTCGACCCGGCGAAGGAAGCGGCCTTGGAGCGAGCGCGCAAAGACGCGAGCCAGTCGTTGCCGATCCCTCCCGTCGAGAACCGGTTCTGGCAAGCCTGGAACCGTGCGCAAGACACGACCCGGGCGCGCTGACCCAGAGAGAGTCGACGAAACACCTTGGGTGCCTACTTCGCGCGTCGCGCGCTACTCATGATCCCGACCTTCATCGGCATCACCATGCTGGTCTTCGCCATCACTCGCTTCGTGCCGGGTGGTCCGGTGGACCGTATGATCATGGAGCTGCAAATGGGAGGCGGGGGCGGCGAGAGCGGCGGCGGCTCCACGGGTCAGCTTTCGAGCATCGATCTCCCGGAAGCTGCCCTCGAAAGCCTGAAAGCCCACTACCATTTGGACAAGTCCATGCCGCACGCGTACCTGCTGTGGCTGGGTGATCTCGTCACCCTCGACCTGGGCAAGTCCTTCAAGTACAACGTGCCGGTGCTCGAGCTGATCGTTCGGCGCTTCCCGGTGAGCATGTATTTCGGCCTGATCGGCTTCTTCTTGGCCTACTCGGTCTGCGTGCCGCTCGGGGTCTTCAAGGCCATCCGGCATGGCAGCAAGTTCGACATCGGCTCGAGTTTCGCGGTGTTCCTCGGCTACTCGATTCCGGGCTGGGCCCTGGGGCTCCTGCTCCTCATGGTGTTCGGTGCCAACCTGGGCTGGGTGCCTCTCGGCGGGTTTCGCTCCCAGGGTTGGGAGCAACTTTCCGCCGCGGGCAAGGTTTGGGACCAGGTGCGCCACACGTTCCTACCGGTCGTTGCTTACGCCGCGGGAAGCTTCGCGACCCTGACGATCCTGATGAAGAACTCCTTGATGGAGAATCTCGGGCAAGACTACGTGCGTACTGCGTTTGCCAAGGGCCTGCCGGAGCGGACCGTGCTGTTTGGGCACGCGCTGCGCAACTCGCTCATCCCGATCTGCACCGGCCTCGGACACGCCATCGGACTCGTGATGGCGGGTAGCTACCTCATCGAAAAGGTCTTCAACATCGACGGCATCGGCTACTTGGGCTTCTCGTCGATTCTTGACCGCGACTACTCCGTGGTGATGGGCATCCTGGTCATCAACACGGCCTTGATTCTCGTAGGCAACATTCTGAGTGACATTCTGTACGTGCTGGTCGACCCGCGAATTCGTTTCCGATGAAGAGGCTGTTCCGTTGAGCCCTGGGCCCACCCCCGAAGGAGTCGCTGCGCTACCTGCCGCCGCCGCTGGCGGCTCGGCACCGCCACCGATGTCGGTGTTGCAGCGACGACTCCGCAAGTTTCGGCGGATTCGGCGAGGCTCGTACAGCTTCGTCCTGCTGCTGGGCTGTTACGTGCTCAGTTTCGGCACGCACTTCCTGATCAGCGACAAGGCCTTGGCTGTGAAGTACCAGGGGGAGTACTACTTCCCGGCCTTCGGGAACTTCTACGAAGCGAAGCAGTTCGGGCAACGCCGGATCGGCGAGGCGCACTACCGTTCCTTGCAGACGCAGTTTCGTGAAGCCGCCGCCGGCAATTGGGTGCTCATGCCCCTGTATCCGTATGGGCCGTTCGAGAATCTGCTCCGGGAGTTGGAAGGGCCGCCCCCGCACAAGCCGTCGGCGCGGCATTGGCTCGGCACCGACGACCGTGGGCGGGATGTATTCGCGCGTCTGGTGTACGGTTTCTGGTACTCGCTGACGTTCGCTCTCGGCGTCGTGCTCACCGCGTACACGATCGGGGTCATCGTGGGGGCTTGCTTCGGGTTCTTCGGGGGTCGCGTCGACATCTACGGGCAACGATTGGTCGAGATCTGGGCGGCCCTGCCGTTTCTCTACACCGTCATGATCGTCTCCAACATCCTTCAACCGGGGCTCGCGGTGTTGATCGTCCTCGTCGCCTTGTTCTCGTGGGTTGGCATTACTTACTACATGCGGGGTGAGTTCTACCGCGAGAAGGCCCGCGACTACGTCTCTGCGGCCATCGCGCAAGGGGAGTCGCGGCTATCGATCATGTTCCGTCACATCTTGCCCAACTCTCTCACACCGATCATTAGCTTCGCTCCATTCGCCCTGGTCGGGGCGATCACCGCGATCGTGTCGCTCGATTTCCTCGGCTTGGGTTTGCCGGCGCCGACTCCGAGTTGGGGGGAGATGATGGACCAAGGTCTGCGTTACATCACCGCGGGGGACTACCACTTGATTCTGAGTCCGGCGATCGCGCTGACGGTGACGCTGATGATGGTCGTCTTCATTGGCGAAGCCGTCCGCGAGGCGTTCGACCCCAAGGTATTCTCGAGGCTGAGATGAAGACCGACGCCGCCGACGAGCCGCTCCTCCGAGTGCGCAACCTCCACACCGAGTTCGATGTCGAAGGGCGCAAGGCGCCGGCCGTGGCTGGCGTCAGCTTCGAGGTTGCACGCGGCGAGACGCTCGGCATCGTAGGCGAGTCCGGGTCGGGCAAATCGGTCACCAGCCTATCGATCCTGCGCTTGATACCGGACCCTCCCGGCAAGATCACCGCGGGCGAGATCCACTTCGGCGGCCGCGATCTGCTTCGGCTCAGCTACGACCAGATGCGCGAGATTCGGGGACGGGAGATCGCCATGATCTTCCAGGAGCCGATGACCAGCCTCAACCCGGTGTTCACCATCGAACGCCAGGTCACCGAACCACTGAGACAGCACGAGGGGCTCTCGCGCGCCGCGGCTGTCGAGCGTGCGGTCGAGGTGCTCTCGGCGGTCGGCATCCCGGACCCCCGGCGACGCCTCAAGGACTATCCCCACCAGTTCTCGGGTGGGATGCGGCAACGGGTGATGATCGCCATGGCGTTGATCTGCCGGCCCGCGATCCTCATCGCCGATGAGCCAACGACGGCGCTCGACGTCACGATCCAGGCCCAGATACTCGAACTCATGCGCGAGTTCCAAAGCCAACGGGCCGGGTCGGCGATTCTGTTGATCACTCACGACCTCGCGGTGATCGCCGAGATGTGTGATCGCGTCGTCGTGATGTACGGCGGCCTCATCCAAGAGGTCGCGAGCGTTCATGACTTGTTCGAGCGGCCGCTGCACCCGTACACCCACGGCCTGCTCGCCAGCATCCCGCGGGAGGAGAACAAGGGGAAGATGCTCTACGCCATCCCCGGCAACGTGCCGAGCATCTTCGAGTTCCCGAGTGGCTGCAAGTTCCGCAGCCGATGCCCGCGAGTCGTCGAACGGTGCGCGCAGCAGGAACCGGAGCTGCGGGAGCTGGCGCCACGCCACTGGGTGCGGTGCCACCGGGCCGAGGACGCCGAATGAACGCGCCGGTGCTCGAGATCCACGACCTACGAGTTGGCTTTCCGGTCTACGGCGGCGTCCTGCGACACAAGGTCGCGGAGGTGCTGGCGGTCGACGGTGTTTCGCTCACCCTCCAACCAGGCGAGACGTTGGGGCTGGTCGGAGAGTCGGGCTCTGGCAAGACTACCGTCGGACGTGCGGTCATCAACCTGCTACGGCCGACAGTGCCCGACGTGCGGCTCGGCGGGCAGATCCTGTACCGCCCGCGGCACGGGGAACGAGTCGACCTGAACGGGCTTTCGCGTAAAGAGATGCATCCGCTTCGCGCGGAGATCCAAATGATCTTCCAGGATCCGTTCAGCTCGCTCAACCCGCGGATGACCGTGGGACAGATCGTCGGCAGACCGCTCGAACTCCACACCGATCTCGACCGGCCTGCGCGCAAGCGCAAGGTCGAAGCCTTGCTCGACCGTGTAGGCTTGCAGGCGGCCTACGCGGAGCGCTACCCGCACGAATTCTCGGGTGGGCAGCGTCAGCGGATTGGGATCGCGCGCGCCCTGTCGACGAATCCTCGAATCGTCGTTGCGGACGAACCCGTGAGCGCGCTCGACGTATCCGTGCAGGCCCAGGTGATCAATCTGATGGCGGAGCTGCAGGAGGAGTTCGGACTGACGTACCTCTTCATCGCGCACGACATCGGCGTCGTCTACCACGTGAGCGATCGAATCGCGGTGATGTACCTCGGCAGCATCGCCGAGATCGGTACCGCGGAGCAGGTGTATCGCAGCTCGCGGCACCCCTACTCGCGAGCGCTGCTCTCGGCGATCCCGCAACCGAACCCGCACCGAACTCGTGCACACCGAGTGGTCCTCCAGGGCGACATTCCAACCCCACTGGCTCGACCGTCCGGCTGCGGCTTCCGCACGCGTTGCCCGATTGCCGTCCCCGAGTGCGCCGTGGCCCCGCCGCCGTTCGTCGAGGTTCAGCCCGGGCACCACGCGGCTTGTCCATTCACCGAGGCCCTCCCGTCTTGAGGGACTGGGTTCACCGCAGGCGGGTCGACACGGACTCGACCGCACAGCTCCGGGAAGGCGCGAAGGAGGACCCGACTTGAGTGGCTACCGGTCGCGGCGGATTCGCATTCTCTGTTCGATCAGTTGCGTAGCGCTCGCAGCCCCGTGGGTGCTTCCGCGGCTCCTCTCCAGCGGCACCGGGTTTCAGGCCAGCACGTCGGCCGCCACCACTGGCGTGGCCTTCCTGGTCGTGGCCGCGCTCTTGGCGGTCTACCTGCTCGGGTACAGCATTCGACGGTTTGGCAGTTTGTCCGCGTTGGATCGCGTTCTCGGCACTCTGCCGTTCGTTCTTCTGCTCGCGAGCGTTGCGTGGATCGCGGCGCGCTTGTGACCCGCTGAGCGCCGTACCACCGTCCCTCCGAGGTTCCGCGACACCGTCGTAGCGTGGAGCGGTTTCGGGCAATACCCTCTCCGAGTCCTCGATCTACGTTGCGCAGGTCAGGCACTCGAGTCGCTCGAACGAAAGGAACGACCGTGGTAAGGCAGTGGAACTGGTCGTGGCTCGTCGTGGGTGTCGTCGTTGGCCATGGATTCGGTCTGTCGGCGCAGTGCCTGACCGAGCCATCGGGTTTCGGTGGCGGTACGGGCACGGTCGCGGACCCCTATCACGTGTGCGCACCGGCGCACTTGCAGAGCGTCGCGAATCACCTGAACGCGCACTTCGTTCAAACGGCCGACATCGACATGATGGGGAGCAGCTTCTCGCCGATCGCGTTGACCACGCTGCCGGATCAAGTCATCGCCTTCCGGGGTACTTTCGATGGCGCCGGCTACTCGATTGTCAATCTGACCACGACGGTTCCGCCCAACAGCGGCGTGATCGGGCTCTTCGGGAAGATCGGCGAGACGGGGATCGTGCGCAACGTGCACTTGGAGAACGCCACCATCACCGGGACCAGCTGCGTTGGGGGCATTGCCGCCGAGAACCGCGGGCGCATCGAGAGGTGCTCCGTGACCGGAACGATCAGCGGCTCGACGTGGGTGGGCGGAGTGGTCGGTGACAACCGGGCCCAAGTCGTCGACACCTGCTCACGGGCCGCCGTGAGCGGAGTCAATTCCATCGGCGGCTTGATCGGCACCAACTTTCGCGGCAGCCCGCCGGCCATCACACGTTGCTACGCCTCCGGCCCCGTGACCGCGAGCAGCATTGGCGGCGGTGGTCTGATCGGTACCAACATTGGCACCACGCCGGTCATCACCGCGAGCTACTGGGATCTGAACACCACCGGGCAGGCCACGTCCGGCGGCGGCGCGGGGCGCACCCACGCGCAGATGCTGCTGGCGGCGACGTACGTCGGGTGGGACTTTGTCACGGCCTGGTGCATCGACGAAGGCAACGATACCCCACGCAACGACGGTTGCATGACGGTGCCGCCGAGCCCGCAGTTTCGACGCGGTGACGCCAACGTGGACGGCTCCGAGGACATCTCCGACGCGGTCAAAGTGCTGGGTGTGTTGTTCCTGGCGGAGAGTGCCGCGTGCGACTCCGCTCTCGACGCGAACGACGACGGAGCGGTCAACATCGCCGACGCGGTGACGGTCCTGGGTTATCTGTTTCCGCAGGGACCTGCGGTTTTACTGCCCCCTCCCGCAGGCGGCTGCGGAGTTGACCCAACCCCGGACGCCCTGGACTGCGCCGACTTCCCGCCGTGCCCCGGGCCTTGAGTCGCGGCGAAGCCTCGTGTCTGCACTCGTCGCTGCCGCGTCGTCCGTGTCCACCCGTGGACACGGACGACGACTCATAGCAGGTCTTGGCCACACCGTTCCCCCCAAGGCGGACGTCGCAGCATCGAACTGCCCATAGGCCCCACACCGCTACTGCACGTCCACCGTGAGGTTCTGATTCGAGACCTCGAACTCGCGGAAGATAGCGCGTTCGCCGCCGACGGTCTCGAGTCGGTAGCGGCCGGCCGAAACGCCCGCGAAGTGAAACGTTCGACCGTCTTCCGAGGGGCGCAAGGCTAGTTGCAGGTATGCTGCAGGAACCGCGCCTTCGAGGCGTACGCCCTCGATCGTGACTGCGCTCAGACGCAGGGCAACGTCTCGAGGCAGTGGCTCCCCTCCGACTCGGACCAGGATCTCGGTCTGTGGCCACTCGATTTCGAGGTCTTGGTCGGCCTCCGTGACGTCGACGATCGCGAGCATCGCCATGCGCGCCAACGGGTCGACCGCGTGGAAGACATGCCGTCCCGGTGAGGCGCTCGAGAACTCGAAACGACCATCGGCGCTGGTGACGTCCGTTCGTGCTTCCGACACCGATCGCTCGAGGCGGCCGAGTCCTACGTCCGCGCGGGCGAGCGGACGACCGTTCTTCAGAAGCGTGCCGGTGACCCGGGTCGCGTTGCCGCCGAAGATGACTTCGACTGGGCGATCGGCCACCGTGACCAGCTGGTAGCGGCTCGTTCGCTCGACCGCTACAGCGTAGGTCCCCGGAGGCACTCCCACGAACTCGAAGCTCCCATCGTCATCGGTATCGAGAGTCGCCTGTCGCTCGTGCTTGCCGGTCACCAAGTTCGGCTCGTAGAGCGAGAGTGGCTCGTTCGCCACCGGTGTGCCGGTGTCGTCGAGATACAGCCCTCGAACCGTTTGACCCCGTGCGATGCGGACCTCGAGACTCCGTCGCTCACCGGCTTGCACTTCGACCCCGGCCATCGTGAAGCGTACGTGCGCACGGCCCTTGGGGTTCTCCGCCCAGGCCAGAGGATCCTCGCGAAGCGTGAGCGTCGGCACGAACTCCAGGTCGTAGCTCCCGGGAGGCAGTTGGGACAAGGTGAAGCTCCCGTCGCTCTCGATGTCGAAGCGTGAACTCGAGCCGGTCGCTGCGAGTTGCGCCCAGACACTGCCGCCCGTGGACCACGTGATCCCCCGATCGTCGCGCAGGATCCCGTCGAGGGACCCGCCCTCCGAACGTTCCAAGGTGATATCGAACGGTTGTTCGTCGTGGTCCTTGGGAATCCCCTTGTGGACGAAGGGCGCGAACCCGCTGGCAACGGCCGAGATCTCGCCGTCGGGCCCCGAGACGTTGACGACGTACTCGCCCTGCAGATTGGTCGAGGTGCCCGCCGAGTCGAGTGACGTGCGGAACCAGCCCTTCTTGCCGCTCTTCACCAGGATGTTCACGCCGGGAACCGGTCGACCGTCGTGGTCGAGCACGCGGCCGAACAGGCACGGGCGCGGCTCGAGAGTGACCTCCACGTGGGTCACACCCTCTGCGAGATCTACGGCCCGCTGCACCGGCTCGTAACCCTGAGTCAGAAAGACCAGTTCTACGCTCTCCAGATCGCCCACGGTGATCTCGAAGGTGAAGTCGGGCGCGAGTCTCTGCCGCCATTCGAAGGTCCACCCCGGGAGTTCGGGCTCCCGCAACTGGATCCCGAAGGTCATGAACTGCGGCTCGCCGCGCGGCCGGGACCGTTGTGGGTCGACGAAGCGACCGGTCAGGGTGCGGGCGGGCGCGAGGCGCGTGATCGGGACGACCTCCTCACCGCGCTCGGCGCTGGCGGTGGGGGCAGGCGCGAACGCATCGACGTAGCCGTCCGCCGCCACGTGCAACGCGGCCTTCTCGTGCGGGCAGTGGGGCAGCGTATAGATGCCGTCCGCATCCGTTGACGTTGCAGCACCCGACTCCGTGACGAGTAGTGCCGAGCCCGGCAGTTGAGGGTAGGTATCACCGATCTGGATCGCGAACGGCTCGGCCAGACCGAAGGTCGTCGACCCTTGCTCGTGCCGCGCGGTGAAGCTCGTTTGGCTCGACCACTTCAGCGCCCAGGCAACGCGCGCCCCCGCGACCGGCTTGCCGGTTCTCTTGTCGACCACCTGACCCCGGAAGGTCTGCTCGGTCGCTGTCGCTGCTTCGGGCTCGTGGGTCGGATCGGTGGTTGGTCCCGAGGCGCCAGTGGTCGGCACTCGCAGGTTGGGATTTCGTACGGACTCCTGAGGCGTGACTTTCACCCCGCCTGCCGTCGTGGAGTCCGCCTCGACGACCAGCGTGCGCTTGTCGCCCTCGAGCAGATCTTCGGCGGTGCCCCCGTACTCGAGCGTTCCCCAACCCGCGGCCAAGGTGATGACCACGATTGCGGCTCGACGTCGCCAGGACCGCTGCTTCACGTTGTCGTTCGTACCGGATTGCGTCATGGTCGGATCTTTCGTGTCGGTGATTTGAACCACTCCGACTTGAACCACTCCGTGGCCTTGCTCCAGGCGCAAGGAACCGCCGGGAAACGTAACTTCGAGAGGCTGGGTCCCGGCTCTGACCGCGACCTCGCCTTCGAGCAGTTCGAGTCGCGTGCGCCAGAATCCGCGTTCGAAGGTCGTTCCGGGGGCCAGGACGAAGGCGCCCGCACCTGTGGCTGCGAGCTCGGTCTCCACCACCACGGACTGTTCGCTCGACCATGCAGATGCAAGCGCCCATACTCCTGTCGCGACGGCGATCAAGGCGGCCGCGGCTCCGCCCCAGCGCCACCCACGGGGTCCACGCGAGCGCCGACGCTGGGCGAGCACCGCGTTGCCGGCGGCGCGAATGCGCGCGTCGACTGCGACCGGCGGTTGCGCTGGAATCTGCTCTTCGAGCCAGTCCTCGAACTCGCGTTCACGCATCGCCAACGCTCCTTCTCAGGCGCTCGCGGAGTCGGTCGATTGCGGCTCGATAGCGACTCCGTACCGTGTCGCGAGGGAGCGCGAGCATGTCCGCGATTCCCTCGTACTCCAGTCCGGCGTAGACTCGCAGCCGCACGATTTCCCCTTGAGACTCCGGCAGTTCGCCAATGGCGGCGGTTACCGCTTGGATTCGTTCCTCGCGCGTGAGCTGCTCCTCCAGTCCGGGCTGGGGATCGACCAACGCCCCTTCGGGGAGCGGGCACCCACGCTCGGCAAACGAGCGCAACCGATCGATGTGTCGGTGGCGCACGGAGCGCAGCAGGTACGGCAGCAGGGGACTGCGTTCGTCCACGCGATCCAGGTTGCGCAAGAGACCTAAGAAGGCCTCCTGCAGCAGATCCTCCGCTTCACTCGACCTGCCACACAACGCGCACGCGTAGCGGTACACCGCCGCCTTGTGGAGGCGATAGACCTCGGCGAACGCAGCGGGATCCCCGAGCTCGAGCCCTCGGAGATGGGTCGAATCGTCCATCGATCTTCCGTTTCAGCGCGACTCGGAGTCGTCAGCCTCACCGGCGGCCGTCTGGTGACAACCGACGCCTCCACCCGCATCCACGGAGCTAGCCGATCGGTGGGCTGAGGAAAGTGCTCCGATTTGGCGAAAACTCGCTCGGAGGCCGCCTCCGTCGAGGGAAACTCTACCACCTCGCCTCGGAGCGCGAACGGCGCGACGCGGCGTCGCCACGCGACGGGGAACCTCCGGTGCGCGTCGATTCCGCGTTCCACGTGGCATGGCTATTGATCGGTGGGGCGGGTTTCGCTCCAATCCTGGGTCTCGTGTCTTCAGCGTCCGAAGCCATCGACTCTGCAAAGGAGCAACTCCATGAAGCTCAAACTACTGATCGCGCTCGCGGCGCTTGCGGCGGTACCCGTGTATGCCCAAAGTCGCAAGTCGCAGCCCAAAGCGCAGGACTTTCCGACCCTTCATGCGTCGGCCCTCAAGCACTTCGAGGAGAAGAAGTTCGGCGATTGCATCCAGACGTTGAACGAGCTCATTCGCCTCGCCCAGGGCGGCCTCTGGGACACGGTTGTCGCGGCGCACCCGGCTCCGGTCGAGGGCTTCGAGTACCAAGAGCCCAAGCGCAACGAGGTCAATGCGGCGTTTCTGCAAGGGCTCGCCGGCATGCAGCAGCCCATCGAGTGGGACTACCGGAAGAGCGGGGGGTCGATCAGCGTTTCCGTCCACCCGAACTCGCCGGCGGCGCCGATTCTCGAGGCCACCATGAAGATGGCCGCCATGCAGGAGAACGTCGAGGAGATCGGCTACGAGAAGCACAAGGGCTTGCTCGAGAAGCAAGAGAGCGGGAGGCTCGAGCTCAAGATTCTGATTTGGGGCAAGCATCTCATCACCGTGACGGCGCAGGGCCTCACCGAGGACGGCCTGTTCGCAATGTTCAACCAAGCATTCGTGAACTCCCTTGCATCGATTCTGGGTGCGCCCTCGGAGTAGTCGTACGGCACGGCGTTACCGACGTTTCGGGCATTGGGACGATCGTACGTTCGGCACTTGGGATGCGGGCAGCGCTCTTGCAACGTGCCTCTTCAGGACCGCGAGTCGATAGGAGCTGGATCTTGGCCAAGGCGGGGATCGGTGCGTGGGTGCTCGGATTCGTGATCCTCAGCGTCGACGCGGCGGTTGCGCAAGTGCCGGTGGCCCGGCCGGAGCCGGCAGGGCCCGCCGGCTTCGCCGCCCGCCAGGCCGCATGGGAGCAGCACCAGCGACTGGTCGACTCGTCCTGGTTTCGTGACCTCCGTTGGCGGAGCGTCGGGCCGGTGATCCAGGGCGGGCGGGTCGTCGACATCGAAGGCATTCCGGATGATCCATTCGGCTTCTACGTAGCCTACGCGTCGGGTGGGTTGTGGAAGACAACCAACAATGGTCACACTTTCGAGCCGGTGTTCGACGATCAGCCGACGATCATCATGGGAGACGCAGCGGTTGCCCCGTCCGACTCGCAGGTGGTCTGGGTCGGTACGGGCGAGAACAACAGCTCGCGCTCCTCCTACGGCGGGCACGGTGTGTTTCGCTCGACGGACGGCGGCAAGACCTGGCAGCACCGCGGACTCGGCGACGCCGACCGCATCGGCGAGATCGTCATCGATCCGCGCGACCCACGACGGGTGTACGTGGCCGCCCTCGGCAAGCTCTACACGACCGGCGGGCAACGGGGCGTGTTTCGAACCATCGATGGGGGTGAGACCTGGGAGAACGTGCTCCCGGGTGGCGCTTGGAGCGGCGCGATCGAGATCGAACAGGATCCGCACCAACTCGATACGCTCTACGCCGCCCTCTGGGAGCGGTCGCGTCGGCCATGGGACTTCGTCGAGGCGGGCCCGGCGAGTGGCGTTTGGAAGAGCACGGATGGTGGCACGACCTGGGCGCGGCTGGCGGGCGGATTTCCGGCGGGGCCGGACGTGGGTCGCATTGGCTTGAGTCTGTGTCGCACTCAGCCGCAGACGATCTACGCCTGCGTCGACCATCAGGAGCTGTTGCCGGAAGCGGAGTGGGATCTCGGTGACGACGCATTGTCCCCGAAGCGGCTGCGAAGCATGACGCGCGAGGAGTTTCTCGCCCATGACTTAGAGACGATCGAGGACTTCGTCCGCGGTTATGACCTCGATACGCAGGTGGATGGCAAGACCCTGATCCAGCGTATCGAACAGGGTGACGTCACCCTCGCAGACTTGGTTCGAAGTCTCGACGATGCCAACGCCAATCTGTTTCGCACCGACATTCGAGGTGTCGAGGTCTACCGCTCGAACGATGGCGGCGCCACGTGGGTTCGCACCCATACCGAACCACTGCGGCAGGTGGTTCACACTTACGGCTACTACTTCGGCTTCATTCACGTCGCGCCGGACGACCCGGATCGGATCTACGTCGCGGGCGTTCCGATCCTCACGTCGAGCGACGGAGGGAGAACGTTCGCCAGCCTCGCCCAGCACGATCTGCACGTCGACAATCACGGCTTCTGGATCGACCCCCAGCATCCTGCCCGCGTGATCCTGGGCAACGATGGTGGGCTCGACATCAGCTATGACCGAGGGGAGAACTGGCGCTCCGTCGACGCTCAGCCCGTGGGGCAGTTCTACACCGTCGCCGTCGACATGGAGCAGCCGTACAACATCTACGGAGGCACTCAGGACAACGGCACCCTCAAGGGCTCGAGTCGCTCCGTGCCCGGACGCGACCCTTGGACGTTCCTCGGCGGCGGCGACGGCATGTACGTGCAGGTCGATACGCGCGACCGCACGGTGTACTTCGGCTATCAGTTCGGATTCTACTTCCGGCGCGCTCCCGACGGCAAAGTGCACGAGGTACGGCCGCGCGCGGCGCTCGGTGCCCCCGCTCTACGCTACAACTGGTCGACGCCGATTCAGCTCTCTTCGCACAATCAGGACATCCTGTACTTCGGCACCAACCAGTTGTTCCGCTCCATGGACCAGGGCAGCACTTGGACCGCCATCAGTCCCGATCTGTCGCGATCTCCGCAGCGGGGCGATGTCCCCTTTGCCTGTGTGACGACGGTGTCCGAGTCGGCGCTCGCGTTCGGGCTCATCTGGACGGGTACCGATGACGGCTACGTCCACGTCACCGAGACCGGCGGCTCAACCTGGCGGGAAGCGACGGCCGGCCTGCCCAAGGATCGGTGGGTGACCCGGGTCGCGGCGTCGCGCCACGTTCGGGAGCGCGCGTACGTGACGCTCTCGGGCTATCGCGATGACGATGTGAGCGCGTACGTGTACACCACCGAAGACCTCGGTCGCACGTGGCGTTCACTCGCCGCGTCCTTGCCTGCCGAGCCGATCAACGTCGTGCTCGAGGATCCGGTGAACCCGGAGGTGCTCTACGTCGGTACCGACCGTTCCGTGTACGTGTCGATCGATCGCGGCCAGTCGTGGGCTGCATTGGCCGCTGGGTTGCCCAAGGTGCCGGTGCACGACCTGGTAGTGCACCCACGGGACCGCGAACTGATCGCCGGCACGCACGGACGCAGCGTGTATGTGGTCGACGTGCTACCGATTCAGAAGCTCGTGCCCGAGTTGACATCCAGTCCGGTCGCCGTGTTCCCGGTCGAGCCGGTGACCTACTCGCGTGGGTGGCGCGGCCGCGATTCGCTGTGGTTTCGAGAGCCCGAGTTCGAGCCGAAGGTCACGATTCCGTTCTGGAGTGCGACCGGCGATGCAGCGCGGCTCGAAGTCCTGGACGCGGACCAACGAGTGCTCGCGTCCTTGACCCGTGAGATTGGTCCAGGGATCTCGACCTTCGAGTGGGATCTATGTCTCGATCCCGCCAAAGCGTTGCCGGCCGAAGCGGTGCGGATCGCTGCCGAGGATGCGAAGCGCCGCGCGGACGGCAAGGAGCCCGACGAGAAGGGCCGTTTGGGGCGGACGCCCTGGGCCGAGGCGGTAAGATTGGGGCATCGCCTGTACGCAACCCCCGGGTCGTACACGCTGCGAGTGTCTACGGACGGCGGTACGTCCGAGGTGACTTTCGAGGTCAAGCCGCCGGAAGAACGCGAGCCACGCATGAAGCCGAAACCCGCCTTGCGTGGGGAGAAGGACGAAGATTGATCGAGCGACGGCAGACGTGGCCCGAGGACGGCGTAGCAAGGGCATGAAGCTGTTCCGGTTTCTGTGGAGTGCCCACAAGTGGACCGGGATCATCCTGGCCACGATGCTGCTCGTGACTTCGGTCACCGGCGTCTTGCTCATCGTCAAGAAGGACTTCGCCTGGCTTCAGCCTCCCACCCAGAGGGGTGCCGAAGGAGGACTCGAAGACTTCTTGCCGCTCGGTCGGATCCTCGAGGCAGCATTCGCCGCGGGCCACCCAGACCTGCGAACGCTGGCCGATGTCGACCGCGTCGACTTCCGACCCGCGCAGCGCGTGCACAAGGTCACGTCGCGGCGAGGCCACACCGAGATCCAAGTGGATGCCATCACGGGCGCGATCCTCAGCGTCGACTGGCGCGCGTCGGATCTCATCGAGGACATCCACGACGGGTCGTTCTTCGGCAGTGCATTCCACGGCTTTGGCATGCCGCTCGTCGCCGTCGGCTTGGGATTCCTCGTCGTGACCGGCATCTACCTGTGGCTCGCACCGCTCCTGCGTCGTCGTCGCCGTCGTGCCACCAGCACAGGGTGACGACCTTGGGCTCGAAGGCAGCACCGCCGCGTTGCTTCGGGCCCTCTAGACATCGAACTCGACGATGACCGGCGCGTGGTCCGAGGGCTTCTCAACCGTACCCTTCTTGCGCTCCTCGCGATCGACGGCCGCGTGCGTGCTCCGACGCGCAAGCGCCTGGGTTGCGAATACGTGGTCGATGCGCAGGCCCAGGTTCTTGGGGAACGCGAGCATTCGGTAGTCCCACCAGCTGTAGATTCCGCCACCGGGGTGATGCTCGTGGAAGACGTCGACCAGGCCCCAGTCGCGGATGCGGTTCAGCGCGACTCGCACTGCGTCGACGCAGAGCACACTGTCGGCCCACCGCGCGGGCTCCGCGACGTCGCTCGCTTCGGGCGCCACGTTGAAGTCGCCAGCGAGGATCAGCGGCTTGGCGGGGTCTGCGGTGCGTTCCAAATGGAGGCGCAGGCGCTCCATCCACGCGAGCTTGTAGGCAAACTCGGGCGTTCCTACCGTCTTGCCGTTCGGGAAGTAGGCGCTCAACACCCGGACCCCGCCGATGTCGGCCGCGATCAGGCGCGCTTGCGGATCTGCCGTGTCGTCCGTAAGTCCGCAGGCTACGTTCGAGGGTTCTTGGCGACTGAGGATCGCCACCCCATTGTACGTGCGCTGACCGTGCACGCAGCAGTGGTAGCCCGCGGCCTGAATCAGCTCATACGGAAACAGCTCGGTGGGGGTCTTGATCTCTTGCAGACACAGGATGTCGACGCGGTGCTTCTCGAGCCACTGCACGAGGCGCGCCTCGCGAGCTCGCACGGAATTGATGTTCCAAGTTGCCAGTTTCATGGGCGGATTGTAGTCGCAGCGCGCCGCCACGCGAAGACACAACCATCGCCCGATCCGCGGCGTCCACTCGCCCGAGCGTGCGAGCGTGCTCGCGTCGCCGGCGTATCGATCCGGTGGCACACGCGTTCACGAGCAACACCCGCCAACGCTGGGCGAGGCAAGAGGCGGGGGGCGGGGGGCTTTGCGGAAGCCCCCTTGGAGAGTCAAGGATCACGGGCAAGGCGCGAAGGAGGCACATCCGAGTCTAGGGTCCGCGAGCGGGTCGAGACCGCACTCCGGAAACGGCGCGGGTGGCTGCGAGGCGCCCGCAAACAAACTCCCCATCTGGAACATCACGTCGGAAACGTCCAATTGGGTGTCGCCGTTTGCGTCGCACGCACTGAAACACGAGGCCGGGAAACCCTGAAACAGCACCATGATCGTGTAGATCGGGTCGGCCACGTTGATCTGGCCGTCGACGTTGCAGTCTGCCCGCACGAAGCGCTCTTCGCATTCGTCGGGGATCTCGTTGCCGTTCTGGTCGAGCGTGGGGTCCGGCCATGCGACGGTGAGCCGAACGGAGTCCACCTGCCAGCCGAGGGAGTCGTTCGCTGTCGCGTCGATCGAGTCGAAGACGAACGCAATGTCCACGATCTCGCCCGCGAAGGCGCTGAGGTCGACGACCCGACTCTGCCCTTGAGAAGTGCACGTTTGACTGGCCTCGTCGAGCAGCCAACCGTTCACCACGACCCGCGCGACGTCGAATCCGGCGACGATCGATCCGCACTCCCCATCGTAGGTGGAGCAGTACCGAAGGAAGGCGCTCTGTGCCTCCGCCGGCAGGGACATCGGCGGCAGCGCAAGCGCCCCCGACGTCTCGCGGCCGGTGTCGAACGTGCACGTTGCGTCGACGCCATAGAACGCCACCGGGTTGCCGTCGCACGCCGCTCCGCCGCCACACGCCATCGTCACGTGCCAGAGCCCCGTGGCGGACCAGCCCGCCGGAAGTCCCGCCTCGAAGCTTTCGTCGACGAGGGCCAACTCTACTCGCGTGTCGCACCGATCGGGTATCTCGTTGCGGTTGCAGTCGGTCTCCGAGCCGCAAGCGTCGATGGCGCCATCGCGATCACAGTCGATCTCGGGCGCTGCCTTGATCTCACAGGCGTCGGCGACGAAGTTCCCGTTGCAGTCGGGGCCCCTCGGGTTCGCGATCGCGAACCAGGCGTCGGAACTGCTCTCGAGAGCGAAGCCGGAAGCGACGACGAGCGCCGGGCTGAGAGCGACCTCGCATCCCGTCGTGACGAGTCCGCCGGATACGGGTTCGGTCTCGAGGGCGTAGACGTTCACCCAGTCGGTCCCTTCGCGCGCGAACAAGAATGCGGTTCCCGAGGTCGTCAGGGTGCTCTCGTCGGGCGCTCCGACGAGTACGAGATCCGTCGTCGCCGCCAGGGAGGATCCAAAGTCGAAGGGTTGTCTTCCTCCGCCGACGAGCAACGGGACTTCGGGGCTCCACGTCGCGCCGACGCGCGCGAACACGAACGCCGAGTCGACTCCTGGGGCGCCGACGAACGCGGTGTCTGCGCCGAGGGCCACCGAGGTCCCGAACTCCGCGCCGTCACTGCCGAGTGGCGGCGTCAGAGTCACTTGCCCGAGCATCCCGGTCGGGGTCGATTCGAAGACGTCGGCCGCTCCGCTATCGTTGCCGGTCGCGTCGGCCCGCGGGACGCCGACTACGAGGGTCGTGCCGAGGAGCGCGAGTGAGCTGCCGAAGCGATCCCCGACGCCTGGCAGGGTAGCGAAGAGCTTCTCCGTCTGTGTCCAGGCGCCATTCTGGTAACGAAACACGTAGACCGCACCGGCGTCGTTCCCGGCCTCATCGTCGCGCGGAGCGCCGATCACCGCGAGGTCACCAGCGAGTGCCACGGCGCGGCCGAAGCCACTACCCGGAGCGGGGATGGCCGGCGCGAGGCGCGCCTCTTGGATCCAGCTGCCGTTCTCCCGGCGGAAGACGTAGGCTGCCCCCGCCCCGACCACCGGATCGGCTGCTCCCGGGGCGCCAGCGATGAAGCGCAGTCCATCGGTGTCGATGGCTACGCCGAACTGATCGTCCGGTGCGCTGTCGCTCGGCAGCAACGTTGCGTTCGGAAGAACCTGAGTCGACGTCGACTGCAACACACGCACTGCCCCGGCCGCGTTCGGGAGGCGCGTGCCCACGAAGACCTGGGATGGGCTGGCTTCGAGTGCGAAGATCCCATCCTCCGGCATTCGGAACAACTCGCACTGCCCACGGGCGGGGTCGCCCAGGAGCCAAGACCCGACCTGGACGCCAACGATGCAAACGACAATGATGATGGTGGACGACGACGAACGACGACTCGCTGACAACATGGCGCCAACCTTCCCGCGCGATCTCGACGGATGGCAACGTCCGCTTCGAGCCGGGCCTGTGCCGGAGGGGACTTTCTCCTGCGATGCCACAGGATAGCTCGCAGGTCCGGTGAATGTCACGCATCGAGGACTCGGATGGGTCGACTCCGACGCGGTTTCGCGCCTCCGGCAGGGATCGGGGGTCGATCAGCGCGCGTGAGTTTGCGCTAGCGATGCAAAACCTGTCCGAAGACGGTACATTCATCCTTGGCGATCCCGCTTCGGTTCGAGTTGGACGGAATGGAGGATCTGACATGAGTCACGACGAACAGCCCCGTGACCGGCTCGACGTCATCCATCACACCGCGATTTCGGTGACCGACATTGCGGCGGCTGTCGACTGGTACACGGCGCACTTCAAGTGCCACGTCAGTTACCAGGATCAGACTTGGGCCTTGCTCACCTTCCGCAACACGCAGTTGGCGTTGGTCATTCCAGAGCAACATCCCCCACACGTCGCGTTCGTGGACCCGGAAGCCGAGCGCAAGTATGGCCCGCTCCGGGGTCACCGCGACGGCACGCGTTCGACCTATGTCAGCGACCCCGCCGGCAACGCCGTGGAGATCCTTGCGGCCGACGGGCTCGACGGTGTCTGAGTTGCCGAGGGCGGGCGGCTACTCGTGGTTGGTCGTCGGCACGAGCTGGCCTCCGGGCGCTCGAGAGTGGCTCCGATGACGCTGGGTCGCCTCTTTCGTCGCGCGCTCGAACTCCCTCCGCACATCGCTGCACGCAAAGCCGTCCGGCTCGGGATCAGACACTGGCAGCGAAGGCGGGATCGGCAGCGCGATCGCACCACGTCCACCTACTCGGCGCTCGATTCGCAGGTGCCGAGATTGGCGCGTCTCTACGATCCGTGGTCCCTCGACGCCTTGGTCGCGCGTCGCGCCGAGATCGACTCCATCGCCGACTTGTACCTCTCGCATCGGTTCGATCTCCTCGGGTCGGGTTGGACGCAATGGAACTCGAGCAACCCTGAACTCGGCGGCCCAGCCTGGCGTGGGAGCGACGCCGGGGCGGGCTTCCCCGTCAGCCCCGCGCAGCGCACCGACGCCGAGCGTCGCGCTCGCCTGATCCGAGATGCCAGCTACTCGCCGATCGACTGGCAGCGCGACGTGAAGTCGGGAGTTCGCTGGGACCCGCGGACCTGGCATCGAGACGTGGCGATCTTCGTCCCGGGCGCCGACGTGAAGGTGCCGTGGGAACTGGGTCGCATGCAACACCTCTTGTGGCTGGCAGCGGCTCACCAACTCGCAAGCTCCGGTCCGAACACCTCAGCGCGATCGACCCGTCTTGCCGACGAGTTCAGCAACCAGATCGCCGACTTCATGATCGCGAATCCACCGCGTTTCGGCGTGCAGTGGGTGTGCCCGATGGACGTCGCCTTGCGGGCCGTGAGTTGGCTGGTGGCCTACGACCTGTTTCGTGCTACGGGCGCAGAGTTCGACTCGACATGGACCTCGTGCTTCGTTGCCTCGCTGCGCGACCATGGGCGCTTCATCCTGCAACATCTGGAGTGGGAGCCGGCGGTCCGCGGCAATCACTACTTGGCGAACGTCTGTGGACTGGCTTATCTGGCGGCCTATCTTCCGGTCGACGCCGAGACCGAGACTTGGATGCGGTTCGGTGTGCAGGAACTGCTCGCGGAGACGCAGCTCCAGTTCGGCACCGATGGCGTCAACTTCGAAGCGTCGACGTCCTATCATCGGCTCGCCGCAGAAATGGTCACGCAGACCACGCGCCTCCTGCTGGCTTTGCCCGAAGAGAAGTGTGCCGTGCTCGCGGGCCCGTTCGCACCGGGCCGCGTCGGCCCGGTGACGCTGGAGCGGGCTCCGCTTTGGCCTCTGCGGGACGATCACTTCACTCGCCTCGCTGCGATCGCACGCTTCTCCGAAGTCGTGTCCTGCGGAGATTGGGCTCCCCGGATTGGCGATGACGACAGCGGGTACTTCCTGCGCTGGTTGCCCCGACACGAGGCCGGCCCGGCCGCACTCGACGCCCCTCGGGCGCCGCGCGACCCGGTTCCACGCCAGCGCGGCGACGGCGGTTTCGAGCCGGCAGCCGGCGCCGGCGAGATTCACTGGGTGTCGATTCCGGCAAGTCACTACGAGGTCTGCCAGGTGACTCGTGACCTCTCGGTGACGCGCAGTGAGCTACCCTCCCGACCCCGTCGCTGCGTCGCCTTGGCGGCCCCGGCGAGCGTGACGCCGCCGTCCGTCGCCGACGTCGAGGGCTGCGAACCGCTCGCGTTCCCGGCCGCCGGCTTCTACGTGATGCGATCGGCGAGCCTGCATTGCGTGTTTCGCGCGGGCCCCAACGGGCAGAACGGCAACGGTGGACATGCACACAACGATCAGTTGTCGTTCACGCTGACCCTGGGTGGCCAGCCGTTGATCGTCGATCCGGGATCCTACGTCTACTCGCCCGATCCGGCGCAGCGAAACCGGTTTCGCTCGACCGCGGTGCATAGCACACTGGTGTTCGACGATCGCGAGCAGAACTCCTGGGACCCGGGAGTCGACGGCTTGTTTCGGCTTCGCGATCGCGCTCAGGGGCGCGTCACGCGTTTCTCGGGGTCGGAAGTCGTGGGCGAGCATCGCGGCTTCGGTGTGCTGCACCGTCGGAGCTTGCGCTTCGAGACGGCAGCGATCTGCGGGGTCGACTGGGTGGCGCAGGCGGGGCGTCTGGCCGCCGGTTTCCCGTGCGCGGCGCACACCCACGTCGAGCTGGTGTCGTCGAACGCAGCGCAGCTCGAGTTCCCGAACGGGGCGGCGCTGCTCGAGTGGACGGACGCCGAAGGACGGCTCGAAGTGTCGCACCTGAGTCCATCCTATGGAGTGCTCACGCCGATCTCGGTAGTCCGACTCTTGCGCCAGGGTCAGGAGTTGCGCTGGCGGCTCTCATGGAGGTTGCGATGACTCGTCGCGCGCTGGTTGCTTGCGCCAACTACTGGGAGTCCCCGATCCAAGTCGGCGATCATCACCTGGCCCGTGGTCTGGTGGCCCGGGGTTTCGACGTGGCGTTCATTTCGAACCCGGTCTCGCCGCTGCATCTGTTGGCGGGTTCGAGTCCGCTTCGCTCCGAGAGGTTTCGCAGCTACCGAACGGGCGGGCGTCGTGCCCTCGACGGACGGCTCTGGAGCTACAGCCCAGGAGCGCTCGTGGTGCCGCATGCCGAGCCGCTCTTGCGCGGGCGCTGGGTGATGGATCATTGGCATCGCACCACCTTTCCGTCCGTGGATCGCAAGGTCCGGCAGGAGGGTTTCGGCGAGGTCGACCTGCTCTACGTCCGCGAGGCCAAGCAGGCCTTTTGGGCAGACCGCATTCGCTACCAGAAGTTGGTCTTTCGGGTAGCGGATCGCGACTCGCGGTTCCCAGGTCACAATCGACACCTGCGTAAGCTCGAGCGTCGACTGGCGCGGCGCGCCGACTTGGTTGTTTACTCGGCGGCCAACCTGCGTGACTACGTGGAGAGTCTCGGCGCTCGCCGAATCTTCCACCTGCCCAATGGCGTCGACTACTCGCACTTCGCTGGCTACTCCGGCATGCCGCCAGCGGACCTGGCGTCGATCCCCGCGCCGATCGCCGTCTACGCGGGTTCGCTAGACGTGTGGTTCGACTACGAGTTGGTACGCAACCTGGCTGCTGAACGACCGGCGATTCAGTTCGTGCTCATTGGCCCTCCATCCGCGCAGGCGCGCCAGCTCGCCGAGGAGCGCGCGAACGTCCACGTTCTGGGTGCAAAGCCGTTTGGCGAGCTGCCCGGCTACTTGCGTCAGGCGAGTGTCGGGATCATTCCGTTCGACGTGCACCGACACCGCGAGTTGGTCGACAGCATCAATCCGATCAAGCTCTACGAGTACCTGGCCTGCGGCTTGCCCGTCGTGTCCGTCGCCTGGCAGGAGCTCGAGACCCTCGGATCCCCCGCGATCCTGTGCCGCAGTCGGGAAGACTTCCTTCGCGGACTCGATGACGCGTTGAAGCAGCCGCGGCTCGATCCAGGGCGGGCTGCGTTCGCGGCACAGCACGACTGGGGGAATCGCATCGATCGACTGCTCGAGGCGCTGCAGTTCACGACGTCGGCGGTCGTCGGGTGACGGATTCGTCGACCTCGGTTCGCATCACGATCAATGGGCGCTTCTTGACGCAACCCATGAGTGGGGTGCAGCGTTACGGGTTCGAGTTGCTGCGTGCCTTGGATCGGGCTGCTGCTGCGGGTTCGTTGTCCGATCTTGCCTTCGAAGTCGTCGTCCCCGCCCGCCCCACGATCACGATGCCTCCGCTCGATGCGATTCGCGTGCGCGCGGTCGGCCGGTTGCGCGGCCATGCTTGGGAGCAGCTGGAGCTCACCCGAGCCGCGCGCGAGACGGTGTTGTTCTGCCCGGCGAACACCGCGCCGCTGTCGGCTCTGTTGGGGCGCACGCGGACCGTGGTCACGATCCATTCGCTGTCGTTCCTCGAAGCACGCGCTTCTTACCGGCTCGGCTTTCAGTTGTTCTACCGCGCGCTCATTCCTCAGGCCCTGCGCCGCGCCGCGGCGGTGATCACGGTTTCGCGTACCGAACGGGATCGCATTCTCGAGCGCTATCCCCGTGCTGGCCCCCGCCTGTTGGCGGTCGACAACGGTGCGGTCCCGGAGTCATTTGGCGCTCTTCTCCAAGAGCCAGCGCCGCCAGCGCCGCCGCGTCCGTTCGTGCTTTTCGTCGGTACTCCCATGCCAAGCAAGAACCTCGCCTTGCTCGTTGCAGCGCTCGAACGAATCGACCCGGGGAACGACTTCGACCTCGTCGTCGCGGGCGCCACGGCCGGTGCCTATCGCACCTCCGCGGTCACTGCGTCGGCAGCTCACGGACGACTTCGCTTCGCGGGCCAGGTCACCGACGACCGGCGACTCGTCGAGCTCTATCGGACCGCGACCTGCTTGGTGCAGCCTTCGAGCTACGAGTCGTCTTGCCTGCCGCCGCTCGAGGCCATGGCGTGTGGGTGCCCGGTGGTGTGCTCGGACTTGCCGACGCTGCGCGAGCGTTGCCAAGACGCCGCGCGCTACTTCGTGAGTGGCGACGAACTCGCGCTGGCGGCAGCGCTCGGTGCCGTGTTGCGCGATGCCTCCTTGCGCACGGAGTTGCGGGCCAGAGGACTCGAACAAGCGCGCGGCTGCTCTTGGGATCGTTGCGCCCTCGAGACGGCCGCGATCCTTCGCTCCGTGGGGACTGGCGCGGACCCAGACCCAGCCATGGATTGACCCAGGTCACCATCGGGTCTTGGAGTACGCTTCGATCTCTGGGTCGTACGCATCTACTTTTGGGTGGGCGAGACAACGACCCCCTGGGCGCGCAGCTCACCGACCCAGTACGGCATGTGTCTCATCCCCTCGGTATCGAGGTTCACGTGTTGCGCCGAGCGACCGCTGAACACGAGCTGGAGCGTGCAGTCTCCGGGCGGGAGGGCGAGGCCCTCTGGGTTCTTCGGGCACCAATAGTGCTTCGACCGCAGGCGTAGAGAGTGAGCCGAACCGACGCGCAACGGAACGGCGTAGTCGTCGACCCGCCCGCCGACGAAGGGATGCTCAGGATCCCGGAACTCCAGGTCGTGAGCGTTGCCGTTTGGGCCCGTCAGGATGATCCGGAGAGCGGTCGGGAGCTGGACCTTTCCGTTCGCCAGGAGCATTCCCAGATTCAAGAAGATGTCCTGGTTGCCGTTGTTCTCGAACGTGGCACAGAGCTCCCAAGGCTCACTCTCACCGCTGACGACGCGGACCGACAAGGTCAGGCCCGAGCCGCCGCTCGCTGGCTGGCGGGGATCCGTCGCGCCGTCCTCCGCCAAGCCCTCACCGAATGCAACTGCGAGGGCCGGGCTCGATGTCACCGGTAAGCGAGCCGCCACACCCACGGCGAACCAGAGAAGCGCGAGCGACACCGAGCCACGGACGACGTTCACCTGGGTCATACCCATCTCCGATCTCCACGCACTTGGCCCCGGGAAACCCTTGGACGCCAACCCTGTCCGGATCGGCGCCCGAATGTTCCTCGGGACCGAATTCTTGGCACGGTCGACTTGCGTGGATAGAGTGGACGCTTGCCCGAACTTGGGTCAAGCCCGTTCACCAGCAACTGCCAGCAGGCGCCAGGCCGAGAGCGGCGGTCTGCGGGGGGAGGTCGACGCGGCTCGCCGAATGCGCACTGCGAGAGGAATTCGCTCATGCAACCAGCGTGGAACCAGCGCGCGAGTCGCGCACCGATCCGAATGACACTCGTCGCAACGAGCCTCCTCTTCGGCGTCGTCGGGTGCTTCGGCAAGTCCTCGAGCTCGCCCGCACCCGCCTCCGATCCGGTCTCGCCATCCGCCACGGCACTCGACCTCGAGTTCGTCGAAGGCGTCTCGGCGCCGCTGGCTGTGATTGCGGGCGAGACCTACTCTATCGACAGCATCTCGATCACCACCGAAGTGCACGGTGCGGAAGCCGAGGTCATCGATCGCTTGCAAACCGAGTCGTTCCTTGCCGGCGCCGACTGGACCGGGCTCACCATCGAGCGGGTCGCTTGGATCGCCGAGCTCACCGGCGAGTACCAGCGGCAGACCTATCTCCAGGGGGCCGAGTGGATGCACGGAGACCACCGGTTCACCGTGACTCTGCTCGACTCCCAAGGGGTTGCGCTCGCTGCACCGTTCGACCTCCCAACGACCGGGGACTGGCCGGTGCACGCCGACGAGTCCTTCGCCACGCGCCGGCTCGGCGCGATCGCGTTCGCCCACGGGGCGCCGGCGCCGGACGACCTCACCGGAGCCACTTTCTCGGCCGAGGCCCGCGTTCAGTTTCGCAATGGTATCCCGGGTGACCGCCGCTTCGTGATTCCCAGCCACGCTGCCAGCCTGCGCGTCGAGTGGGATCGGCTCCCGGGCGTCTTCCTCGACGTGCCGCTGCAGCCGACTTCGGCGGCGACGTCACCTTGGGAGTATGGCTTCGATCTCGAAGTCACGCCTTCGCCCCCGGCCAACGGCTACTACTACGAACCCGGCGAGACGGTCGACTTCACGCTCGCCTTCATGGATGGCGCGGGCAATCCTCTCCACAACCCGGGTTCGCTCCCGACCTTCGCCGAGTTCATGGCGGGCACCGTGGACTCCGGGCTCCAGTACTACAATCTGTTCCCAGCGATCATCTTCTACAAAGACAAGAATCGCGAAGGGGTGCTCCTTGCGTCGCTGACCGGGCCCACACACAGCGTACACCAGACACACCAGGTGATCCCGACCGACGCGTTCCTCGTCGACACCGTGCAGGTCGCCGCGGAGACGTCGCGCGACGGGTTCTTGTCTCTGTGGCAGCTCGTCCCCCCGGCGCCGGTGATTTTTGGGGGGCCGCCCGCATGGGCAACCCCCGTATCCGACGTGATCTCGTTTACGCTGCCCGTCGGTGCTCGTGCCGGTCGCTACGAGTTCGCGATCAAGGCCCGCCGCGTCTTTCGCGGGGAGCAGAGTCTCATCACGCGCGTCGTCCCCCTGTACGTTTCCAGTCTGCCCTTCGCCGATGGTTACCGCGAGAGTCCTGGCCTCGTGGGCAACTGCGAGCAGTGCCACACCGGCGCCTTCGACTTGGCCAACACGCTCCACTTCAATGGCGACATCGGCACCTGCACGTCCTGCCACTTCGCCTTGGGATTCGAAACGAACAACCTGCTGTCGCACCGCATCCACCGCATCCACTACTTGTCCGAACGGTACAAGGAGGATCGGCGAGACTGCACGGTTTGCCACCTGCAGCCGTCGATCTACGTGGAGAACCAAGCCCGTTGGTTGCCCTGCATCGGTTGCCATCGGCCGGTCGACATGCCGGGCCTGGATCCGACCATGACCATGGTCATGGACAACCACGTCAACGTCGCGGGTGACACCAACAGCTGCTCGGACACCTACTGCCACCACGCGACCGACTACAACATCCACATCTTGACGCGTCAGTTCGGGCTCACGCCGCAGCAGGTGCTCAAGCCTTGAGCCGCGTGCCGGCGAACGACTTGGGTTCGGTCCAGTAGCTCCGCCCCCGCCTCCTCCAACCTGCCCGAGGAGCGCCGAGTTTCAGGACCAGGCCGTGCGCCTTTCTTCGGGCCGCGCGCGACCGCGCTCCTTCGCATCGGCGCACGAGTTCCCGCCGGATCGGGTTCGGTCACGCGTCCGGTCCGGGGTGGGAAGTCCTTGGCTTCACGCAATCCTCATGGGCTGGCGTTTCAAAAAAAACTCGCCGGTTCGGGCTCTTGCTGGAGGAGCCGCCCAGGTATATTACAGAATCGACGGGTCACGAGTAGGCCCACGGACGAGCGCAAGGAGTAGTGCAGTTGCGAGAGGAGCCCATGGTGTTGATCCGAGTCGAGCGTCGACGGTTTGCCAGAGTTGTCTCGACGTGGGTTGCCTTGGCGCTTCTGTTCGCGGCGCCCTCCGCCGTTCCCCTGCGGGCGGACGAAAAACCTGCCGGCAAGCCGGCCGCGTTGCCCAACAATCTCGAGCTACCGAACGACATGCCGGACAACGAGCGCAAGGTCATGGTCGAAGCGATCGATGCCTATCGCGCCGCCCTCCGTGGGACTCGCGACGCCGGCGAGAAGGTCGATGTCGCTGTGCGACGTGCCAAGCGCGCCACCGAGGTCGCCAAGAGCCAACCGCTGGCGTGGTACTACCTGGGAAGCTCTTACTACGCGAAGCGGGATTTCAAGCGAGCTGCCGAGGCCCTCGAGAAGGCCCTCTCGCTCAAGCCCGACTTCTACGAAGCGCGGTACCAGCTCGGAGACGTGGCCCAGGCCGACAAGAAGTTCGAGGTGGCCCTCGGTCACTTCGACTTGGTGCTCGCCATCGCGCCCGCGCACATGGAGGCCCTACTGAGCAAGGCCTTCATGCAGATCACTTTGGGCCGCTATGAAGACGCCAAGCCCACCCTCGCCACGGCCAAGCAAGTCGACGCCTCCAACCGGGACGCCGAGTTTCTCGACCTTCGACTCGACCGAGTTCTCAAGGGCAATGCCTGGAGTCAAGAGTACAAGGTCGAGACCGAGAACTACATCATCGTGACCAACGTCTCCGAAGCGTACGCCGCCGAGATCGGGGAGCGCGCCGAGCTGATCCGGAGACTCTATACCGGCATGTTCCCGGAGATCGCGAAGCCCACCCGAAAGTACGAGGTCACGGTCTACGGCTCGCAGCAGGAGTACCATGCGGCGGGTGGCCCGCCGTCAGCGGGCGGCCACTATGATCCGATCTTCCGCCGGCTTTACCTGTTCCGCTATGAGAAGCCCGAGGACACGATTCTCGTGCTCAATCACGAGGGCCTGCACCAGTTCTTGCATGACTATCTCGAAGCGGCCCCGCAGTGGTTCAACGAGGGAGTCGCGGACTTCTTCGGCCCCGCGGTCAAGGAGATGGTGGACGGTCGCGCCGTCATGCGCGTGAAACCGAACTGGTGGCGCCTCGACACGGTCAGAGAGGCGCGCAATCGCGGCCTCTTGGTACCCGCGGCCGAGCTCATGAACATGAGCCAGCGGGAGATGTACGGCGAGAAAGCTGCCATCTGCTACGCTCAGGCGTGGGCCATCGTCTACTATTGCTGCTTCGGCCCGAACGAGTCCCATCGCAAACTGCTCAACAGCTACTGGGGCGAGTTGCGCAAGAACCGAGGAATCCACGAGGCCTACGATCGCACTTTCGGCAAGATCAACATGGACAAGTTCGAGGAAGACTGGCAGCGCTACATCATGAAAGTCATCAACGAAGAAGCGCGTCAGTGACCGCATCCGCGTGGCCGGCGGCCCCCGTGACGCCGGCCACGGGCCGCGCCCCGGCCGCCACCGAACTGTCTCCGAAGCAACTCCCCTTGGGCGACTCCCTGGCCTACTCGACGACCCCTTGGTCGCGGTAGGCATTGAGCTTGTTGTAGAGAGTCTTGAGGGCGATTCCCAACTTCTGAGCGGTCTCGGTCTTGTTGCCGTTGCAGAGCTTGAGAACCCTGAGAATGTGGTCTCTCTCGACCTCTTCGAGAAGGAGAGTACGCGGGAGTTGATTCGCGTCCGCTGCTGGCCACCCGAAACTCTCCTCGATGTCTTGCGCGGTAATGATTGGCCCATCGGCGAGAATCAGGAGTCGCCGTACGAGGCTCTCGAGTTCGCGCACGTTTCCAGGCCACGGATGACGTTGGAGTACTTCGGCGCCGGTCGGGGAGAGTTCCATCGCGGACTCGCGCGATCCGCGATAGCGCTCGAGGAAGTGGAGCGCCAAGGGCAAGATGTCCTCGGGGCGATCCCGCAACGGCGGCATCTCGACTTGCACGACGTTGAGACGGTAGTAGAGATCCTCGCGAAACTTGCCCTCCGCCACCGCCTGTTGTAGGTCGCGATTCGTCGCCGCAATGATCCGTACCGAGGCGTTCAGGGTTTCGGTCCCGCCTACTCGCCGGTACTCTCCGAACTGTACCGCTCGCAGGAGCTTGGCCTGCACGGGCTCGGCGATCTCACCGACTTCGTCGAGGAAGAGCGAGCCTCCTTTCGCGACTTCGAAGAGTCCGAGCTTGCGTTGCGTCGCGCCGGTGAACGCGCCTTTCTCGTGGCCAAAGAGCTCGCTCTCCAGGACCGGTGACTGAAGCACCGCGCAGTTGACCGTCACGAACGGCCCGGCGGCGAGGGGGCTCCGCTGGTGAACGCGGCGTGCGGCCAGCTCCTTGCCCGTGCCGCTCTCCCCGAGGATGAGGACCGGGACGTCAGCGCTCGCGGCAACCCGATCGATCCGGCCAAGCACCTTCTGGATGGCCGTGCTCGCGCCGACGAAGAGTAGGCCCGGGGGACCGTCCGCCAGGAACTGGCGCAACACCCGTCGATCGCGAATCGCGTCGAGCTTCTCCAGCGCCTTGTGGAGTACGACCTCTAGCTCATCGAGTTTGCAGGGCTTGGTAAGGTAGTCGTACGCGCCAGCCTTCATGGCGTCCAGAGCCGTCTCCACCGTCGCGTGACCGGTGAGGACGATGATTTCGGGAGGGTCATCCATCTGACGGATCCGAGCAATGGCCTCGATCCCCGTCATGCCCGGCATCTTGAGATCCGTCACGACGACATCGACCGGCACGCGGGCGAGCAGCTCGATGGCGGCAGGTCCTTCGTGGACCACCGTGGTCGCGAACCCCATGCGGGCGATCTCGGTGCCCAACATGTCCGCGAAGTTCTTCTCGTCGTCGATGACCAGTACCCGGCGCTGTGGTTTCATGACGAGCCGTTCGCTTCCGTGTCGCTGGGAATCTCGATGCTGGCGGTTGCCCCGCGGTCGCGACCCTCGCTCTCGATGCGAAGGCTCCCGCCGTGGCGCTCTACGATTCCGTGGCAGAGCGCCAAACCAAGGCCGGTACCCTTTCCCGGCGGCTTGGTGGTGAAGAAGGGCTGGAGGATCTCGCCGAGATGCTCGGGAGCCACACCGCAGCCGTTGTCTCGACATTGCAGGCTCAGCCTGCCGGTTTCCACCCGGACCGTCCACCGAATGCGGCCGCCGTGGCCTGGCTGTCGCTGGCGCCGCTCGCGCACCGAGTCCGCCGCGTTGCGCGTGATGTTGAAGAGCAGCTGCCGCATCTCCGACGCGTCGACCGGGAACAACACGGGGTCGGTAGCCGGGTCGCTCGACACTTCGATGCCGTCGAGCTCGTCGCTGACGCGGAGGAGCTCGAACGTGTCGTGCAACAACCGCGTGACATCCACGGTCGATCTCTCCAGGGTCGGGCGTTGCCGGGAGAAGTCGAGGAGATTGCGAGTGATCCGTTTCACCCGGTCGGTCTCGTCATCGATGGTGCGGAGGTACTGGGTGAACGCCGGGAGCTCGAGCGGCGCGCCGCGGGAGTGTTCGTTGAGGCGGCGAATCAGTCCTTGTGCGCACCCGGAGATCGTCGCCAGCGGGTTGTTGACCTCGTGGGCCACACCGGCGGCGAGGGTTCCGAGGCTCGCGAGTTTCTCCTTCTGGATGAGATCGCGGGTGCGACGCTGGACTTCGGTCTCCAGTCGCTCCGACAAGTGAGTGAGGCTGCGATTGGTGTCGACCAGGACCTCGGTTTGGCGTCGAATGAAGCGATCCGCCGCCAAGACGACCCAGAGCAGGGCGAGGAACAGGACCACGCTACTGCCGATCACGTAGGCGGTGGCCTCGACCTGCGCCCGGCGGACCTCGGCTTGCAGCGCGTCGATGTTCTGGTAGGTCTCGATGACGTTCGTGATCGGCCCTGACTCCGATCCTCCGGCGAGGGACGACACCGGCACGTAGGTCTCGAGGAGCGCTGCTGACGCGGGCCGCTGCGCCAAGTCGAGCGGGGTCCCGCGATTGAGCACCACCGAGCGCACGTGTCCTTGGGTTGCTGTCCAAAAGGCATCATTCTCCGGCGGTACCCGGAAACCAACGTGCTCGCGCTGAGTGCTGTAGAGGATGCTCCCGTCGCGGTCGAAGATGTACATTGCGTTGATCGAGAAGCTCTCGGCGATGCGGCGCACGACTGCGTCCAGGCGCTCGAACTGACCCTCTTCGGCCAGGTCGATGGCGCCGTCGAGCTCGAGCGTGGGGCGGATGAAGTGCGCCTCGATGTCTTTTCGCAGGTGTGCGATGACTCGCACGGCGTGGTGCTTGGCCTCCTCGAGGAGCTCGGTACGAACGAGGCGCGCCGACACTGCTGCAGTCGTCGAAGCCACGAGTACGATCGTGATGAGGCTCGCGATCACGTAGAAGCGTATGAGGGGGAACGGTCGGTCGGGAGTCACGGGGTTCTCTCCAAGAGTAGGTGGATCGAGACTCGATCGCCCCAATGCGAAGTCCAACCCCGACGCTCGTCCGCAACGGCCGCTGGCCCCGGCGGCGGGTTGTCTCCGAGGGCCATCCCGGTGATCCACACGCGGCCCGGGAGGAGCGGAGTGCTGCGCATGTCGTGCCGCGCGTCCTCGAGACTCGGGGCGCCGCGGGTATCCCAGTCGGGAGCGAGCCACTTGATGAAAGCGGCATCGGCGCCGGCATAGACGCGGTCGACTTGCGGATCGAAGCGCGCATCGGCCGCGAGGTTCGTGAGGGCATTGAGTATCGGCGGCACGCTGCGTGAGTAGGCTCGCCCCGAGGTGACCGTGCTGACGGTCAAGGCCATGATGGCGGCCGCGGTCAGAGTCTGCGCGATGCGGCGGTGCCGACGCCGGGACTCTGTCTCGCAAGTCATGAGCAAGTGCCAGCCGCTCGCGGCCGCCGCGATCACGACGAGAACAATGGGCAACACGTGCCGCGAGTGCTCCGGGTTCTGCGCCACTGCGATCCAGGCCCCGTACCCGACCGCGCCCCAGCCGAGCGCACTCGGCACGGAGCGAGTTCTCGCGCTCTTCGATGTCTGCGGCCGCCGGATTCGCGCGGCCAGACCGACGAGCAACCACGCTCCGAGGGCGGCTCCGGCCCCGAGGCCGAAGGGCTCGATGGTCAGCGGCGTGCAGATCCAGTGCTCGAGCATGTTCGCCACGCGCGTCGCCGGATGGGCGTTCGGGCTCATCGCGGAACCGCCCCATTGGGTGAAGTGACCCGCCACGAAGTGACAGCCGTCGTCCCAGTAGAGGGAGGCTCCGCACACCGCCAGGGTAGGGAGAAGCCAGGCTGCAATCCCGACTGCCAGGCCGACAAGGACAGCACCGCGTCGACTGCCCACCAGGAGGCCGAGAACCCAGGGCGCGGCCGACGGTCGCATCCCCAGCCCGAACCCGAAGACCAGTCCAGAAAGGAGCGGCGCACTTCGGCGTTCCCGAAGGCCCAGCGCTCCGTAGATGAACGGCAACACCAGCGTGTCGGTGGCGACGCGAACCGACTCGCCGGCGGCAAACGGCCAAATGGCGCACACGAGTCCGCCCAAGAGTGCGCCCCCCGCTGCGACCCTTGGCGTCATGGCCCAGGCCAACAGCACACAGGCGAGCGCCCCCGCAGTCGCCGCCAAAGCAGACCAAGCGACCCCCGCTGCCAACGGCAGCATTCGCACGAGGGCGACTGCCGCGGGATAGCCAGGGAAGTGCGGCGAATGCTCGTGCACGTCGAAGTGCTCGATGGCGCGGATCAACCGTACGGCATCCGGAGTATCGGGCAGTCCCGTAACGAAGGGGAGCCGGAGTGCAAGCGCCACGGTGAACACCAGCAACCAGGGTCCCGAGCGTCGCGCCCAAGACCGTCTCGGGACCGGTTCTGGCAAGCGAATCGCGGGCATCAGAAGTGCACCTCGAGCTGAGTGAAGAATGCGTTGTTCGAGATCTCGTGGCCACGTTCATCGCTCACTTCGTACTGGAACTTGAGGCGCGAGTGGCGCGTCGAGACCCAGTTGATGCCGAAGGCCCAACGCTCGACGTCGCGAAAGTCGCGCACCCGCGAGTCCTCGTCGAGCGAGTCGATACGAACCACCGTCTCAATGGCCTTCAAGTACGGGCGGTCGATCGGAAAGCGACGATAGAACTCGACATACCAGCCACTTCGGTGGAAGTCGCCGCCACGCAGCCGCGGCTCCTCCACGTGTCCGCCCACGAACTCGAATCGCACATGCTCGAACTCGGTCTGCCACAGCACGTCTACACCGTAGAGGTCGAGGCGTCGGTTCACTCCGTAGCGCTCGAACCACGTGATCAGTCCCGAAACGCCCACCGCCAGGTGCGGCGTTACCTGGACCCCTAGCCGCCCTGCCATCTGCCCCTCTTCGTCCTCACGAAGAAAACCATCGGCACGGTCTTCACGGCGGGGTCCGCGCAAGCTGCGGGTGAGCGCGACCTCGGCCTCGAAGCCACGCCCACTCTCGCCGTTGAGCCCACCGGAGAGGAACACGCCGATGTCGGAGTACGAACCGGGGAAGACGCGCTGGAAGGGCGACGGCCGATCGACCAACGGATTGGAGACCGGCGAGTAGAACCGACGCTCGATGCCGAACGGGACGTAGGTCAACCCCGTGCCCAGGCGTGCCCGTCCAGCGAGGAAGTCGGCTTCGACGAGGAGCTGATCGACCTCGAGCTTGCCGTCGCGGCCGGAGTACTCGATCTCGGTGAGCAGTCGGTAGCCTTCGTAGGGTTCCCACCGCGCACTCAAGGCTGGGCTCAGGGTGTTGACGAAGTTCCGATCGTAGCCGTCGACGTTGCGCGAGTCCCCGAAGTGGGCCACGGTCAAGTCGGCCCGTGCATGCACATCGAACGGCAACCCCGCGAGCGGGCTCTCGTCGAGATCCTCGAGTTCGAAGTACGGGTTCGCGGGGGGTGTGGTGGGAGTCGAGGCCGCCGGATCCGACGGTGGGTCAGCGAGGTTCGGTGGGGTCAGTTGGGTCCACCAGGTCACCAGCATGAGTATCCATTGCGCGCAGGTCATGGCGTGTGCCCAGGTGCCGACTTCTCGGGCGGCGGTGCCGGTGCCTGCGGGCGCGAAGTGGGATCCGCAGCCTCCGCCCCTGGGTCGGTGCGTTCCCGTGCTGGCTCCGCGGCACTCGTGAAGTCCGGATACACCGCAAGGAGTTCACGCTCGACGGCTAGGGAAAGATCGCGGCAGCGGTCGACGTCCGGCGGCTTCTCGCCAACCCCGAACAAGCCGGGAGACCCGAGAGTGCCGCGCAGCTCTCGGAGGAGCTCGAGGATCCGGCGATGGTGCTCGGTTCGCTGCGCCTTGTCCGCCCGGCGCACCGTCGCGGACAGGATGGTCTCGTAGTAGAACTGCACTGCATCGAGCCGCGCGCGGGCCGTGACGTGTTTCGCCAGTTCCTCGCGCAGGTTCGACAGGAGCTTCTGCCGGAGCGCTTGAAAGACCAGGTGCGTGAGCACGTAGGCGATGCGGGTCGCGTCGCGCGCCGCGAGCGTCGCCTCGATGTCGGGTGCAAGGTCCACCCCGAGGTCACGCGTGAGCTCCGCCACCTGCGGTTTCAACTCGTGCGCGGCTGCAGTCGCACGATCCCAGTCCGCGTCACGCGCGAACCCGATGACCTTCTTGACCCCCGTGACGAGCGGGTCGTCTTCGCGCGAGTAGCCATAGCTCTGTGCGCTTCCGCTCTTCACGGCTCCTGGCGCCAGGAGCCCGGCCGCCGCCACGGCGAGCCCGAACACGGAAACTCTCGCGAGCGCGGCAACGAGACAGCGACTGCGTGTGCCCACGGTTTTCCTCTCACCGGGAATGCATGGTACTCCCCGACTCGGGAACGGTACACGCGACTTCGTCGTCCAGGAGCGAACGCGCCTCGAGGGTCAGGGGGCGAGCGGAGGGGTCTGCTTCGCCCATGGGTAAGGGTTCGTAGCACAAGAGTCTCCGGGCAGCATTCACTCCCCGTTCAATGGCGCGGTCGAAGAACGAGTAGGAGAACTCCCCTTGGCGCCCCACCGACTCCAAGGCAGGAAAGGTCCGGATCCATGCCAGAGTCTCCTTCGCTCGCTCGCGGGCCCCGTGCGAATAGATCGGATACGCGGCAGCCTCCGTCGTCTCGAACGCAAGGCTAGGTTCTTCGAGTTCGAAACCCGCCGATCGTAACAGTGCGAGACCTTCGCGCGCTCGCCGAGCGGCGTCGCCCTCGGCCGACATAGAGCCCGCCATCTCTAGCTGAAACGAACCGCAGCCGCTCGGGACCATGCCGGGGCTTCGTGCCGCCGGGATTTGCAGACGGGTCACCGGACTCGCCGGATCTGGGTGGTAGAGCCACGTGGCGTCGAGCGCGACGGGATGCGAGAAGCCCAGGTTCACGAACCGAAGGCCGCGGTAGCCAAGCCGCGGCGCCGGGGGAGCATGGGGAACCCTGAGGCTGGCGACGAGGGCGTCGAGCGGGATCGTCGACACGACGGCGCGGGCGCGAATCGCCCGCGGTCCGCCGGGCCCGTCTACCTGCACGATCCAACCTCCCCGTTCCGGCTCCAGGCTACGAAGTGTGGTGTGGTCGTGAATCTCACCCCCCCGCTCGAGGATGACACGCGCAAACGCTTCGGGAATCTCACCGATCCCGGTCTTGGGGTAGAGGTAGCGCCGCGCGTACGTGCGTGGTGGCTGCTTCGACGGACGCAGTAGCTCACGGAGGAAGCCACCGAGACTGGGAATCGAGATGCGTTGGGGCGCCCACTCGGCGGAGATCTCCGCCGCCGGTCTACCCCACAACTTGTGCGAGTATCCGGCGAACACTCGGTTGTAGAGATAGTCGCCGAAGCGATCGCGGAGCCAATCTTCCAACGATGCTTCGGGCCGAAGCGAGCGGGGTCGGCGAAGCCGAGCCCAGAGGTAGGAAGCCAGCGCGTGCGCGTTGGCGCGAGGACCAAGCTTGCGGAGCAGGTCGCGGACCTCGAGCGGATAGGCGATCCGCTCGCCTTCGAACAGGATGAAGCTGCGACGCTCGCGGAGCAGCAGGCGCGGCCCCAAGAGCGCGGTCACGCGCTCGAGGACCCACGGGAGCGAGGTGATGAACCGATGCCCCCCGCGGTCGAAGGCAAAGCCGTCGCGACGATCCGTGCGCAACAAGCCGCCGCACGTCGCTTGCTGCTCGATCACGACCACGCGGCAGCCCAGTCGCGTGGCCTCCTCCGCGGCAGCCAGCCCACAAATGCCGCCGCCGATCACGACCAGGGAGTGCGCTTCGTTCATGGCGAGATTCTGCCTCAGCCCGACTCATTCCTGAAGCTTGGAAGCAGAGTAGCTCGGGCGAATCCGTTCGGCGACGCGCCGCGATTGGCCCCGATCCGAGGTCGCGCCGGACCTCCCGGTGACGATCGGCCCGGTCATCGGTCCGCGAATCTCGGGACGTGCGCCGACCCACACCGGGAGCGCGACGCCCACTGCCTTTCCCGAGAATCACGGCTTCGCGAAACGGTGGCGTCGGCGAGCAAACTCCGCCACGCGGCCCAACTCGTCGACGATCACGCCCTCTCGGGCAAGCGCTGCCCGCTGCTCGTCGGCCCGGGGATCACCCAACGGAAAGCTGAGGCGGCCTCGGCTGTTCACGACCCGGTGCCAGGGTACGGGCTTGCGGCCCCGGCGGGCAGGCAGGGCGGCGAGCGCATAGCCGACGTGCCGAGCGACGCGCACCGATCCGAGTTGCGTGCCCACGTCGCCATAAGTGCTCACGCGCCCCCGAGGAATGAGTCGAACCAAGGCGAAGACTTGCTCATGGAAACCGGGGCCGACGATGCGTTGGGCGCCGTGACGCACAGGGTCGTAGGGCATGTGGTCTCCCGATGTGCAGGGCTAGCGCGCCGTGTCAGGCAACGTCGGCCGCGATGGTCGAGGCTGCCCGGCCAGCGGGGTCCAGGCTTACCTGACACGACACTCGTCCCAAATCAAGCGCATTCACGAGCAACTCCAGTTCGCGCTTTGCGCTACGAGACCGGTGAGCGTTTGTGGGAGAAGTGGTTTCAGCTTCGCCACAGCAACGAGGGGGCTTTACGAAAGCCCCCAGAGAAGAATGAGTGCGCGTGATTCTCGGCACCCGAGCCATGGATCACGGGCATGCGCTTGCCGCGTAGAAATCGCAGTCGTTGCCATCGCCGGTCGGATCGACGCCACACAGCGTCGGGCCCGGTGCTGGGATCGACGTGGAGCCGTTGCCGAAGAGGTAGCCCAGGATGGTAATCGCATCGGCGATGTCGACACCGCCGGAGTCGTTGCTGTCGGCCGCGTCCAAGCATCGCACGACCGGTGACTGCGCTAGAAACAGGTACGCGAGTAGCGTGACGGCGTCCGCGACGTCGACGCTACCATCGAGGTTCGTATCGCCGCGCAGGAAAGTGTCGGCGCTCGCGGGGCGGTTGACCGTGATGTCTGACGACTCCATCAAGTGGCCATAGTGCGGCGGGGCGACGTCGGCGAGCGGTGCGCCGTGCCCGTCGTACATCCAGCCCTTCGCGTCGACGAGCGCGCGCCAGGCGCGTCGGTAGATCACGCGAACCGAGATCTCGACGTTACCGCCGCCGCTCGGCAACTCGAACTCGTAGGACGTGTCGTCCAGGCCAAGCGGGGGCAGGCGATTGTCCTCCACGATGGTGACTGCGTCCGTGAAGAAGGTCGGCCCTTGGCCCTGGGCGTTCTGGTTGACCTTCGCGTAGAGGCGGCCTGGAAGGCCTGCGTAATAGCCTTGGGCCGGGTCGCCGACGCCCCCGAGCGCGCTCACCGTCGGACCGGTCGCGAGCGGCAGCTCCGCTCCCGTGTCTGAGCGCACCGCCTCGACGAGGAGGATCATGTTGCGCACTGTGACGCCCGTCGGGACATGGTGACCGGTGCCCGTGTTCTCGAGCGTGACGTCCACGAGCAAGCGGTCGCCGGCGACCTGTGAAGACGCGGTCAGGGATACCGCGTTCTCGAGGAAGTCCGGGGTCGTTCCCCGAATGTCGTGGGTCCGCACGGTTCCCGGCGCGCGGGAGAGCGGAGGATTCAGGACCACGCAGACCTGGTCTGCGCCGCTCGGCGGCATGTGGCACGCGAGGCAGTCCGCGTAGTATGGCGACTGCGGATCGCCGTACGGGGAGTTCTTCCACTCCCAGTAGGTCGGTTCAGAGATGACGCCATTCGCCTCTTCGAAATCGCCGTCCCCATCCGGGTCGTTCTTGTCTTGATGGCAGGCGCCGCAGACCTCGGCCGAGAGCTGCGGCTGATACGCTGCTCTCATGATGCCCGGTGAGTGGTAGGTGACATCGCCGAGGAGTCCGTACTGGACCTGCGCCAGCGCGCTGGCGGGCCGTGTGAACTCCACGAGTTCGCTCACCACGCCGGGGTAGTTCATTCGAGTCACGTCCACATCTGCGATCTTGTGACAGACCTCGCAAGAGACGCCGTGCACCTGGCTGGGAGTCCCCGAGGTGAACGGCGAGATGGGAACATGACCGCCGATCAGCCATGCTTCCGGTTCGTGGCACGCGGCGCACTCCGAAGCCGGGTTCGAGGTGGCAAACACCGAGTCGCGCGTGTACACGAACCCGCCGAGTCCCCCGGCGGTTCCACTGCCGTCGAAGATGTCGTACACCCACGTGTTCAAACCGCCCAGGCTCATGGGTGAGCCCAACCATTCGTCGTACTGATCGGGGTGGCAGAGGCCGCACGCACTCGGCGCCGCCAGGGCATACGCGGGGTTGCTCGCCGTGGGCACCGGGTCGAGGAGCACGTCGACGGCCGCTGCCGGCGCAGTCACCATGACGCCTCCGTTGTAGTAGCCCTTGTGGGCGCCCGCGACGACGAGGCTGCTTCCGCTGCTCGCCGGCAGCGAGTAGCTTCCGTCTGCGGCCGCCATCGTCCGCACCGTGGTCGCTTGGATCGTCACCAAGGCGCCGGGGAGCGGCTGCATCGTGCCCGCATCGCGTACGACCCCGGTCACCTGGCCGTTCGCGAACGAAAGGCAAGTCGCCCAGAACAAGAGCATGGCCTCGGCCCGTCCAAGTGCTTTCATGGCGCTTCTCGTTTCTCGATCAACCGGTCGCTATCCAGCCAACCGCTATCGGCCACGCCCCGTGCGTGGCGTCCTCGTGTGCCCGCTGTTACAACCCCGCGGCCGGGTTCGCAGCACTGGGCTGCTCGGCCCCCGCCTCGTTCTCGTGCCCTCCCGCGCAGCAAGCACCGTCGCTACCGAGGCGCACCCAGGCCGAATCAAAATTCAACAACTCGCCCCCGATCGACTGCTGAAGCGCACGGGCATCCTCGGGCTTCGCGAAGGCAACGGTTCGTGAAGCCATTGGCGTGCGCAAGCCCACGGAGGTCACGAAGTGGGCTTGTTCCGTGCGCAACCATTGCGCGCCAATGTAGTCGTGGGACCAACGAGCAACGATCTCCATCTCGGAGTGTTCGGCTTCATACCTGGCCTGACAGTTGAAGTCGTCGAACAGCTTTGGTTCCGGTCCCCGGACCCCGACCCCGATGGTGGCCGTCGCGAAGCGCTCGTCGCTGATGATCATACCACACTCGTCACAAACCGAATCGCCGACCCGAATTGCCGGCGGCCCGTCGGGCGCGGCCGACCCACAGCCGGCAACGACGACCAGCCCCAGGAAGAGCAGCAGCACCTTGGTCACCGCGGTTGGTCTCATACGGAACTCCTCCTCGTCAATGCAACCGCCGCGACTCCGAGGGGCGCGACTAGCCACAGCCCCAACACACCGCTGAGGAGCCACACGAGCGTCGAGCCAAAGGTCTGCGACGCATAGGCCCCGACGGGACCGAGCACGTCCAAGGACGCGTTCAGGTTCACGATCACTAACATCTTGAACGCTTGCAGGGGATTCAGGATGGCGAGCCCGAACACCTCTTGAACCCTAAGCTTGAAGAGCATCGTGCCCGCCATCAAACCGAGGTCACTGAGGAAAACCAACGTGAGCCATGTGAACAAAGCCACTCCTGTCGCGACGGCGGCACGGCGCGAGACAACAGAGATCAGCATGCCGAGCGCGAGCATTGCGACAGCCAGCAGCGCCGTGAAGGCGACGAGCATGGCAAACGCATCGACCCCGACGCCCCCGGCCCGCCATGCGAGCACCGCAGTGCTGACACCGAATCCCGCACACAACGAACACCCGAGAGCAAGTGCAAGTCCCAGGAACTTGCCCACGAGCACCTGCAGCCGAGAGACCGGCTGGGCAAAGAGGTAGAGCAAGGTGCCTCGCTCGCGCTCGCCGGCAACACTCCCCGCGCCTGCGGAGAGCGCCATCAGCGGAACGATCAACATGATGAGGTTCAACAGGCCCGCGGAGGTCCGCCCGAAGCCCGCGAAGCCGTGGGACTCGACGCCACTCAACGACAGGAAGGAAACCGCCACGGCGAGAACCGCGAAGGCGATCGTGTAGAGCAGAAACGACCGACTCGCGACAGCGTCGCGAAACTCGCGCTGCGCGAAGGCAAACGTCCCGGCGCCGAGCGAGCAAGGCGTCGACATGATCGCACGAGACGCAACCGGGACAGCCGAAGTGCTCATGGCCCTACCTCCGGTACCGGCACGTCCTCGAGGACCTCGAGGTCGCGCACTTCGATGTTGGATCGCGCAAGAGCATGGATCGGCCCAGCCTTGCGGTCTCGCGGCACCGCCACCATGAGGCCGTGCCCATTCAAGTGCACGGCGTGCCCGGCGGCGCGCAGCACTCGCGCGGCCTCGGTCTCGAGGGCCATGCTCAAGTAGAGACGAACGACTTGAACGGGCGCCGCGGTCGGCCACAGCTCGCTCGGAGTCGTCTCGCGTTCGAGTCGTCCCGCTTCGAGGATCAGGACGCGGTCCGCAAGTGCGATCACCTCGTCGGGACGGTGCGATGCGAACAGCAAGGTCTTTCCAGACTGCTTGAGCCGCCCCAGGGTCTCGACGACCTCGCCGCGACCCGCGGCGTCAAGGTTCGAGGTGGGTTCGTCGAGCACGATGACCGGCGGGTCGCCGAGCGTTGCGATCGCCAGCGCCAGGCGCTGCTTCATTCCACCGGAGAGATCACGCACCCGCTTTTGCTCGTGCCCGGCGAGACCGACAGTCGCAAGCGCATGGGCCGCCGCCGCGTGACTCGCTCTACGGAGCCCGGCGAAGAACAGCAGGGCGGAGCCCAGGCGCACGTCCTCGTGAAACGCGAGCTCCTGCGGCACATAGCCGACCAAGGCGCGCGCATGACGGCCCCGTTTGCGAACGTCGAAGCCGCCGAGGACCACGTCACCCCGGAATCGAATCACCCCGAGCAAGCAGCGGATGAGCGTGGTCTTGCCCGCACCGTTGCTCCCCCACAGGGCGAGCGCGGAACCCTCGTCGAGGTCGAAGGTGACGTCGTTCACCGCAGGGACGCTCCCGAAGTGTTTGCTCACATGCAAGGCGCGGATCATGCCGATACCCCTCCCAGGCTCGCGCCGAGCGACCTTCTCCGACCCAACGTCAAAAGGCACAACAGGGGGAGTGAGAGCAAGGCAGCGCCGGTTCCAACCATGCGAGCGCGCGAAGACCGCGGCTCGGTAGCCAAGGTTCCAAGCGCCGGCGGTCTCGTGAGCGGTGCAACGTCGACCAACGTTGGCGGCGGGCGTAGCTCGGGCATCGCCCGCGCCGTGAACTCCACTGCTTGCTGCGCCGGACTGTGAAGGAAGACCCTCAGATTCGGTTCCTGCGCCAGGAGCGAGTGGAACAGACTGCGCGCCTCATGCGGAAGATCGCCCACTCCATCACCGTCGCGGTCGAAGCCCGCGTAGTCGGACCAGAAGTTCCCGACACCTTCTCGGGAGAACAAGTTCTGCTCGAGGGTACCGCGGCCGTGGCTTGCCGCTTGCTCGCCATTCTCCCGCAGGACGTTCCCCGTGAACACGTTGTCGTGCGTGTTCGGGGTAGCCAACAGACCGATCTCGTTGAAAGCGATCAGATTCGACTCGACCACGCCTCGCGCGTCGACCGACGACGGGCTGTTGTCGACGTAGAGGCCCACGCGGTTTGCGAGCAGCGCGTTGTCCACGAGTACGATGTCGTCGCAGTCTTTGAGACCGACGCCGTAGCCACTCGCGCCGCGGTTGTTGAGAGTGGTGTTTCGCACCAGACGGATGCGGTGGCTATACATCAGGTAGATCCCGACAGAGTTTTCTGAAAGCTCGTTGGCAGCCAACTCGGTGTCGTGGCTGTACATGAAGTGTAGCCCGTAGCGGCTTCCACTCACGCGATTGCGGGAGACCCTTAGGTTCTCGGAGTACCAAAAGACCATGTCGCGCGAACCCGCGACGTGGTTGCCTTCGATGCTGCATTCGTGGCTCCACCACAGCCGAATCCCGTCACCGCGGCGACCCGGTTCGAGATCCTTGCCGAAGATCGTGTTGTTCCGGATCACGGAGTTCGGCGCTTCACGCAAGTCGATGCCGAACAGGGCGTCTTCGATACGGTTGCGCTCGATCGTAACCGGGCCCGTCACAGCGCGGATGGCGGCCGGCTCGGTCGCGACGCCGCTCCCGGAAGCTCGAACCGTGAAACCACGTAGGGTTACATTCGGGCTCGAGATCTCGACGACGGTCCCCTTCCCGCCTCCGTCGAGGACGGCCGTACCCTGCCCATCGAGAGTCACGGGGCGACGGATGCGCAAGTGCCCAGCATAGACGCCCGCAGGTACCTTCACCTCGGCGTGCGGCGCGGCGCTCGCGAGCATGTCGTCGAGCGCCGTCATTGGCAACGTCGGCGGTTCGTCGGCGTTCGCGGGAGGCGCCTGCAAGCCGAGAATGAGAATGAGCACCGATCTCCACATCACGAGTCTCACTTCGCGTTCGTCTGGGCCGCGCGCCGCACCAGGGGCAAGTACGCACGCCGATGAAAGTACAAGGCTGCCAAGAGAACGATTGAAGCTGCTGTGGCTAAGATCAAGCCGATGCCCGCACTCGCGACGGTCTTGAACTGACCCACGAAACCCGTACCGAGGATTGGCGGTACGAAAGGCTTGACCGCGTTCGAGAGCGGTGCGTCGGGATCGAGATTCATGCCGAAGTGACTCATCCAGAGGTGAAGATCGAGCAAGAACACTGCCGGGAAGAGCAGTGTCGGGAGAACCAACAGCACGGCCCAGCGACTGTGGATGAAGCTCGCGAGCTCGAGAAACACGACGAACGCGATGAGCAGGTAGACGCCGATCGAGCGCTCGATCTGGGCGGCCTCGCCCAGCGACCGCATCCCTATGTAGTGGTTGAGGCCGTCGATCTCCGCGACGTCTCCGGTCAGGTGATTCAAGTACGCCACGAGTCTGAGGTTGTCTGGGTACTGAGGTGCATGGAGCTCCATGTTCCAGTACGGCAGGAACAACGAGATGAGCAACAGCACACGCGCCCCGAGCAGCAGTAATCCCGGAGTTCCGTAGCGCAGCGAGTGGCTTGCCTGCTCCTCGGGGCTGACTCTCGGTCCGAGAATATGATCTAGCATGTTGTGGCGCATTGTGCGCCCTCCTTTGCTCACAGCGCGACGGGACTCGGGCCCGGCAAACGCCTCGGCCAATCCGACTCGATCAGTCGCCTCGGCGCATGCCGGTCCCTGCGAGTGAAGCTATGGCTGCACCATGAGGTAGCCCATCATTTCGAGGTGCAATGCCGAGCAGAACTCAGAGCAGTAGAACGGGAACGTGCCCACAGTGTCGGCTACGAACTCGAATCTCGCTGTCTCACCGGGCTCGAGACTCAGGTTCACGTTGTACACGGGCACAGAGAAGCCATGCACGGCATCGATGGCCCGCTCGACGTTGGTGATACGCCAGACTACTTTGTCGCCCTTCTTGACCGTGATGTGCTCAGGGTTGAAGTGGCTGCGCACGGCGGTCATGAAGATCTCGACGGTATCGCCCTTACGCTCGACGCGCTCCATCTTGGGCTTGGGCGCCATCGGATCGAGTGACATGGTGTGCGGATCCCACCCGACTTCGGGGTACGTGGTCCAGGGTTTCAGCTTGTCGGCCTTGATGATCTGCGCGTAGTGCGGTTCGCCTACGCCAATGGGCATGTCGTAGATTACCGGCATGTTCGCGCCCGGGCTCGAGATGTCGATCAACTGGAAGTTCTGCGGGAGCAACGGGCCTGTCGGGAAGAATCGATCGACGGACCACTTGTTGAACGCGATCAAGTGCTTGCCGTCGGGGCTCACCGTGTCGCCCTCGGCGACGCCGATGTGACCGACGTTGTAGTGAACCGGCGTCTTGTGGACGAGTGTCCAGTCCGGTTCCGGAGTGCCCTCGCCGTAGCTTCCCCCGAGCGTCCAACGCGCGACCGCGGAATCCAAGTACAGCGAGGTGTAGGCATAGCCGTCCGGTCCGAACTGCGTGTGGAGCGGGCCGAGCCCGAGTTCGACTTGCGCCTCGACGACCTCGTCGAAGTCGAGGATCGGTAGGCCGTACTCGTCGGTCCCGGAGTAGTTCTTGGCGGCAATCGCGCGCTTGACCTTGGCCATCGAGTAGATCGTGACGTGCGGGTCGAGCTTTCCGGCAACGACGATCAAATCGCCCTTGGGCGCCACGTCTACGCCATGCGGACTACGCGGCTCTGGCGTCAGGTGCAGCAGGCCCTCCGCGATCGAGGTCGCAAGCGTGATCACCGGGAAGCCCGAGATCTGCTCAACCTTGCCAGCCTTGAAGACTGCTTCCGCCTTGCGCCAGTCGATGAAGTGGAGGAAGTCCGTTGCGTTCCGGCTTGCGCCCGCCTCGAACGGGGGCTTCTTGTCCTGGATACCTCCGGTCGCCAGTTCGGTATTCAGGGAGTTCATGAAGATGAAGCCGTCGCTCGCGAGCTTGCCTGCGTCGGCGAGATCCTGCCAGTACGGGGGCAACTCGAGAGCAAACGACTGGCTGGTATCGATGCGCCCGCGCTTGCGGTCGAACTTCCAGAACGTGACGGAGCCTTTGTACTTCTCCTTGTACTCTGAAATCGGCGCGTACTCAAAGCCCCAGGGGACGGCGTACTGGCCGCCTTCGATCACGTACTCGGTATCGGGAGTGACGAAGGCGCCCCCGTGGTCACTCACGGTAAGCGGGTTCTTGACGATCTGCTTGGTCTCGAAGTCGCGCAGATCGATGACGCCAATGCGCGCATTGATCTTGTCGTTCACGAATAGGAACTGGCCGTCGTAATCCCCGGCGGTCTCGGAGATCGCGGGGTGATGGGTGTCGCCCCAAGTGTTGGACTTCCCGCGCACGTTGCCTTGCTCGAGGACATCGTTGCCGGCTCCGTACCCCCAACCTTGCCAGGGCTCCGGCGTGAACACGGCGATGGTGCGCAGAAGCCGCATGGAAGGTACGCCGATCACGAACACTTGGCCGCTGTGACCGCCCGACGAGAACATGATGTACTCGTCCTTGGTGCCGCTGGGCGTGTAGGTCTTCGCGGCGGCCAGGAGGTCGGCCGGCGTGAGGCCGCGCCGCGCCGCGACCTTTTCGACGTCGGCCATGGTCTGAGCCAGGGCGGTGCCGGTGACTAGCAAAGAGAGCCCGACGATCAACGAAACGGTTGGGCCCCGGGTCATGCTGTATGACGGTCTCATGGATTTCCATCCTGTCTAGAGAGAGAGGGCGAGAGACCCCGTGTGCGTGTCGACGGGGACTACTCGTGGATGCTTCGTATGTACTTGACGATCACACCGAGCTGTTCGTCGGTGAGCGCGGGGTTTCCGCCCTTCGATGGCATGTCCAGTCCGGTCGTGTTGTCCGGGTCCCAGCTGGGCCGCCCGCGCTTCACGAAGGCGATGAGTTCGTCGTCGCTCTTGGAAGCGACGAAGGTGCTGCGGTCGAGGGCCTTTCCAAGTCCCTCGATCCCCTGGCCTTGCGTTCCGTGGCACGACGAACATGCGGCAAGGAACGTGTCGTGGCCGACGCCTGCCGAGCTCCCGACCAGCGACATTGCTTGTTCGCCAGCCGCTGACCCGCCGGTACGAACCAACCACTCTTCCAGCGAGACCGTGGGTTTCGTGGGATCCTGGAGCGCGCGCAGGTACGCGATGACGCCGCGCAGATCCTCGTCCGGGAGGCCGCGCCCCCCGCGCGCGGGCATTGCCGCACCGGTTGTGTTCGCGGGGTCCGAAGGCAGCCGACCGGTCGTGATGAGGCTCAGCAGCTCCGCATCATTGTGGTTCCGGACGTAGGCGCTGTTGCGGAGCGGCTTGCCCAAGCGCGGTACGCCGTCAGCTGTCGGGCCATGGCAGAGGGCGCAGCTTCCGGCATAGGTGATCTCGCCGAGAAGGATCACGTTCGGTTCGACCCCCAGGATCTCGGCGGCGGCAGCCCAGCGGTCGGGAGGCGGGACCGGGCGCACGGCCGCCAGCCAGAAGACGATCGCGGGCAGAGTAAACAGAAAGCCGGCGACCAAGACGACGGCCGTCCCTCGATAGGGGTCGGGTGCGCTGCCGTTCACGGCAGTAGCTCTGTGCGGCGAGTGTTGCAGGTCATTGGACCTTGGGGTGAATTCGTTCATGGCGACCTCCTGAACCAGTTTGAACGGCGGGTCGAGACAGGGTGACCAAACGGGGCGGCGACGCTCACGAGGCCCCCGATCGACGATGCTTCGAACCTACGGGACGCGCTCTGCCACTGCGCACAGGGCCTTCGACGGGCTGATCCGGGGAACCAAGGAACATCTTGCATTGGGGCCCCACCTCGCACGGGAGTGCGAGATCGGCGAGCGTGCACCGGGCGAGCACATCGAGTGTGGCCGCGCGGATCTCGTGCATCGCGCGGTGAAACGCGCACGTGTTCGGCACCGCCGCAAGCGAGCGGCAGTAGCTCTCGATGAGAGGCCCCTGTGCTGCCTCGACGATCGCGCGCAACGTGATCGACTCTGGCGGAAGCGCGAGGACGACCCCGCCAGCGGCGCCGCGGTACGACTCGAGGAGTCTTGCCTTCACGAGGTCGCGCAGGACCTTCGCCAGATACGTCGAGGAGCCTCCAACCGCTTCACCGATCTGTCTTACGCTCACCGGCCCGTTGGCCGGTTGGGACGCGAGGAAGATCATGACTCGGATCGCCGCTTCAGTGGTCTGAGTGAGCATGCGTCGCCTAACAAGTAGAAGCCGGATATGTAATATCGTCATTATCCGACAACGGAGCACGGCGCAAGAGGGAGATTTGTGATTTCTCCACAAGCGTATAGCACGAAAGCCTTTGCGTGGATGTCCCGGTCCTCGCAGCAGGGAGTGATTCTCGAGCCGGGCAACTCGAGGTTGCCCCACGTCGATCGATTCGAGTTCATGAGCCTGAGGTCGCGGCCGTCCGCGTTCGCCGGCCATTCGTCGCCCATCAAGCCCACCTCCGTTTGGGGCGAGGCCGAAAGTGACCCCATTTCTGGCCATTTCATGGTTGTAACTGGGGTCACTTGCGGACATTCTAGGGGCCATGGTCGCGCTGTTTCGATCGGCTCAGCTTCAGCTCGCAGAGTGGCTAGACGCCGCGCGGCGGAAGCCGTTGGTGATTCGTGGAGCCCGCCAGGTTGGGAAGTCGACAGTCGTCCGTCAGCTGGCGGCGGCAAGAGGGATGCCTTTGCTCGAGGTGAATCTCGAGCAACATCGTCGGCTCGACACCGTGTTCGCTACGTTGAACGTGAAGTCCATTCTCTTGGAGCTCGAAGCGGTGGGTCGGGCGACGCCAACGCCCGGGACGCTTCTGTTCCTGGACGAGATCCAGGCGACGCCATCGGCGCTGGCCGCCCTGCGGTATCTCTATGAAGCGCGACCCGACCTGCCGGTCATCGCCGCGGGTTCACTTCTGGAATTCGTCCTGCAGACGGCCGACTTCTCTATGCCGGTGGGCCGCATTGAGTATCTGCATCTCGGCCCTCTCACATTTCGCGAGTTTCTTCATGCCGTTGGCGAAGCCGACCTCGTCGAGTTCGGCGCTCGGTGGAACCCAAACGATCCCTGGGCAGACGCCGCCCACCAACGACTTGCAGCTCGTCTACGCGAGTTCTTGCTGGTTGGCGGCATGCCGGAAGCGGTTGCCGTTTATGCCGAGGGCCATGGAATGGACGCGGTTCGACGCGTACAGCGTTCGATCGTCAGCACGTATCGCGACGACTTTGCCAAGTACAGCTCGACATCGGCGTCGCTGCTCCGGCTGCAAGCGGTGTTCGACTTCGTCCCGACGGCATTGGGGCAGAAGATCAAGTACGTCAATATCTCCCGAGAACAGAAGTCCCGCGAGCTTCGGTCGGCGCTGGAACTCCTCGCTCTGGCCCGCGTAGTATGGCCGGTCAACCACAGCGACAGTTCGGGAGTTCCGCTCGGGGCGCAGATCGATCCCCATGTCTACAAGTGTCTGTTTCTGGATGTCGGGCTCGCGAGCCATATGACCGGAGTCGACTTGTCGACCTTGGGCAAGTGGAACCTGCGGCAGCTCGTGCATGAAGGTGGTTTGGCAGAGCAGTTCGTCGGGCAGCACCTGCTCTTTCGCAAGGGCGGGCTCGAGGTGCCAACGCTCCACTACTGGCTTCGGGAGGGGCGAAGTACCAACGCAGAAGTCGACTTCGTGATCGAGCACGGCCGCTCCGTCGTGCCCGTGGAGGTCAAGGCCGGAACGACCGGCGGCCTTCGATCGTTGCAACAGTTCTTTGCGCGCAGCTTGACGTCGGACCATCGCATTGCGCTGCGGCTCGACTTGAATCCTCCGAGTCTCTCAGAACACGAGCATCGACGACCCGGAGGTCAGTCGGTACGCTACCAGCTGCTGTCGCTGCCGCTCTTCATGGTAGAGGAGTCCGAACGTCTGCTTCGGAAGGTCCTTGGGTAACCCGCGAACACCACGAGCCGGATGGAGCAGCGTCTCGCAGAGCAGGGCTTGGAGGCCTCGCGGACAAGTCATCGAGCGGGCGTTCTCCCGCGGGCTCGTTCCTCGAGGATCGAGCGCAGTGCGGGCGCGATGTTGCGCGCGAGGATCTCGTGCCCGGCGGCGGTTGGGTGAATGCCGTCGGGGAGGTTCAGCTCGGGGACTCCCGCTACCCCATCCATGAAGTGCGGCACCACCGGTACGGCCAGTTCTTCGGCGAGTTCATCGTACAGCGCAGCAAACCCGCGGGTGTAGGCCTCGCCGTAGTTCGGAGGCAGGCGCATGCCGAGGAGTAGCACGCGAGCATTCGCTGTCAGCGCTTCCGTGACGATCGCCCGGAGATTGTCACGGATGACTGCGAGCGGGATGCCGCGCAAGCCGTCGTTCGCCCCGAGTTCGATGACGAGGACGTCGGGCTTCTGACGGAGGATCCAGGCGAGCCGCGTTCGCCCGCCGGCCGTGGTGTCGCCACTGACCCCGGCGTTCACCACCTGGATCGGCAGATCCAGCGCGCGCAGTTCGTCGCCGAGCACGGCGGGGTAGGCTGCTTCGACGGGGATGTGCAGGCCGGCTGTAATGCTGTCGCCCAGGAAGGCAACGATCGGACCCCGATTCTGGATCGTGTCGCGGGCGGAACTCCCGCGTGACTGCACGACCTCACTCGCGGTGTTCGGGGCTTCCGAGCCGTTCGAGTCGCCGGGCTCGGTGCGGGCATGACAGCTCACCGTGAGCGACAGAGCCACGGCCGATGCCCAGGCCGCAATCGACGTGAGCGCAGCCCGGCGGGACGGGGCGGGCGGCGACTCGCGGTGTTCGGTCGAGTTCCGTGAGTTTCTCGGCAAGAGGTTGACCTTCCCGTCGCGGCTTTCAGACAATGTCGCTGAGAATCGTAGCGACTTCGGAGGCCGGCGGTAGTCCGGTCGCGGGTGAGCTTGCTCAGGAGCTGCACGTCGACTCCAGCCGGAACGGAACGTCTTGGCATGTCGGAACCCGCGTACCCACGACTCGAGTGTCGAGGCCTCACCAAGCGGCTGCGCTCGGGAGATCGCTCGTTGACCATTCTCGACGGGCTGGATCTGTGGGTCACCGCCGGCGAGTTCGTTGCCGTCGTCGGGCCCTCGGGGAGCGGAAAGTCGACTCTGCTCGGTCTCCTCGCTGGGCTCGATCGGCCGACCGACGGTAGCGTTCTGCTCGATGGCGTGGCCCTGGAAGCGTGCACCGAGGATGAACTCGCCGTGCTGCGCCGCCACAAGATCGGCTTCGTGTTCCAGTCGTTTCAGCTTTTGTCGAATCTCACGGCGCAGGAGAACGTTGCGCTGCCGCTCGAGTTGGCGCGAGACCGGGAAGCGACCGACCGCGCGCGGGAGCTGCTCGGGCGCGTCGGCCTCGCGGAGCGCATGCACCACTACCCCAGTCAGCTCTCGGGGGGCGAGCAACAGCGCGTGGCCCTGGCGCGCGCGTTCGTCGCCCGGCCGGCCATTCTGCTCGCCGATGAGCCGACGGGGAGCCTCGATCGCGACACCGGTCGGCGGGTGCTCGACGTCCTGCTCGAGCTTCGTGAACGCGAAGGGAGCACTACGATGTTGGTGACCCACGATGCCGAGGTTGCGGCCCAGGCGCAGCGTCGCGTCGTGCTCGAGGGCGGGAGGGTCGTTCGCGATGAGCGCCGCGACTGAAGCGTCCACCCGGGTCACGAGACCGACCGCATGAGCCCGAGCTTCGTGCTGCGAGCCTTGTGGCGGGAGGTGCGGGCGTCCCGCCGGCGCTCGGCGTTCTTCGTCGGGTGCCTGGCTGTCGGGGTTGCCGCGGTCACCGGCGTGGCCTCTCTCACCGCTTCCGTGGCGGAGGGGTTTCGCGTCCGTTCGCGCGAGCTGCTGGGCGCGGACCTCGTGGTGTCCGCGCGTCGTGAGCTACCCGCGGATCTCGCGGCGCTGTTCGACGATGTTGCGCACGAGCGGACGGACTTGCGCGAGCTACCCAGCATGGCATCGGCCACGCTCTCGGACGGTACCCGGCGCACTCGCCTCGTCGACCTGCGCGTGGTCGCTGGGCGCTACCCCTTGTACGGGTCGCTCACGGTCGAGCCGCCGGGCGACTTGCGCACCATCCTCGATGCGGGCGATGTGCTCGTGTCGCCGGAGCTGCGCGCCGAGTTCGGGTTGCATCCGGGAGCGTCGTTGACAGTCGGTGGAACCTCGTTTCGCGTTGCCGGCGTCGTCACAGGGGATACCGACGGCGTCGACTTCTCCCTGCTCCTCGGGCCGCGCGTGTATCTGGGCGCGGACGCGCTCGCACGCGCCGAGATCCTTGGGCGGGGGAGCAACGTGCGCTACCGAGCCCTGTTCGCTTTGCCCACGGTCACCGACCCGCAGTCGCTCGCGCGGCTTGCGGCACGGGTCGGCGAGCTCCCGGACGCGAGCTACTATCAAGTGGAGGTGCACACCGAGGGACAACCGAGCGTGCAGCAGGCGCTCGATCGCCTCGGCCGATTCCTCGGCTTGGTGGCGCTCTTGTCGCTGCTGCTCGGAGGAATCGGCACCGCGCAGGTCGTTCGCACCTGGATCGCAATCCAGGTGCCGGCGATCGCAATCCAACGTTGCCTCGGGTTCCGGCCGCGCGACGTGCTGGCACTACACCTCGGACAAGTCGTCATCCTCTCCTTGGCTGGCAGCGCGCTCGGCGTCGGGATCGGGGGGGCGTTTCCGCTCTTGCTGCCATGGTTCGCGGGCGACTTGGTCCCGGCCGAATCGGCGGTACTGATCCAACCGTGGGCGTGGTTGCGCGGCTTCGGCTTGGGATTGGGTACCGCGTTGGTGTTCGTGCTGCCGCCCCTCACGGCGGTTTGGCGAGTGCCGCCGCTGCGGGTCTTGCGTGCGGACGTCGACGTGCTCCCAGCGAGGTGGTGGCTGCGGCTCTCGCTGAGCGTGTTCTTGTTCCTCGGCGTGAGCCTCACGGCCTATACCCAGTCGGGGAGCTGGAGCATTGCATTGGGCTTCGCGGGCGCATTGTTCGCGATCACGGGCGCGCTCTTCTTCGGCGCGAGGTTGCTGCTCTGGGTCGTCGCGCGCGCTCCGCGACGGCGGTTGCACCCGTATGTCGCGCACGGCATCGGTTCCCTTGGACGGCCGGGAGCCGGGACCATCGGCACGCTCGTCGCTCTGGGACTGGGCGTGGCGGTGGTGTTCACCGTACAGATCGTGCGGATGCGGCTCATCGATGAGCTCTCGGCGTCATTGCCCGCGGGGGCCCCGAGTGCGTACATCTGGGACGTGCAACCGCCGCAGTGGGAGGGCGTGAGCCAACTCCTCCAAGCGGAGGGGGCGACGACGATTCAGGCGGTGCCCGTGGTGACCTGTCGGCTCCGGTCGATCGACGGTCGCCCGGTGGCAGAGCGCGTCGCCGAGTTGGATCGTCGCGGCCGCGCCAACTGGCTCTTCACGCGCGAGCAGCGAATCACCTGGTTGCCGGAGCTGCCGCCGGACAACCGCGTAGTGGCGGGCGAGCTCTGGTCGGATCCAGCGAGGCCCGAGTTGAGCGTCGAGGAGGGTTTCGCCAAGGAACTCGGCGTGAGCGTCGGATCGACCCTGGTGTTCGATGTCCAGGGTGTGCCTCTCGAGTTCGTCGTGACGAGCCTCCGCACCGTGGCTTGGCGCAGCTTTGGCATCAACTTCTTCCTGCTGGCCGAGCCCGGGGTGTTGGCCGAGGCGCCGCACTTCCTGCTCGCCGGTGTACGCATGACGAGCGAGCAAGAGCAAGCGGTACAGAACCGGCTGGTCGTCGAGTACCCCAACACGACCCAGATCCGAGTTCGGCCCATTCTCGACCGGGTCTCCGGCGTGCTCGATCGTGCGATCCTTGCGATCGCGGTGCTCGGGAGCTTCACGGTGGTCACCGGACTCGTGATCCTGACCGGCGCGATCAGCGCCACGTTCTTGCGCCGGCGCCGTGAGGCTGCGCTACTCAAGACCTTGGGCGCGACGCGACGAGGTGTCATGGTGTTGTTCACGGTCGAGTACGCGCTTCTTGGGCTCGTGGCGGGCACCATCGGCACCGCCGCTGCCTTCTTGCTCGCCGGTTTGTTCTTCGACCGGGTCCTCGACTTGGTGCCGAGGCTACCGTGGGGCCTGGGGGTACCGATCGTCGCCGGCACCGCGCTTCTGGTTGCGGGTGCGGGTTTGGCGGCCAGTGCGCGCGCGATCCGGGCCGCGCCCCTCGAGACGTTGCGAGCCGCGGAGTGAGCCGACCGCGCTTTGGCCTACCGGGTACGAGTACAGCAACGTACATTCGACACCCATGACGAGTCAGTTCACAGGCTACCTCGCCGCCCCGGGCTTCGTTCACGAGGTCGTCGACGAAGTGGGGCGTGTTCTTGCCGTGCACGACCGACTCGTGCTGGCGGAGGGCCCGCCGCGCCCGAGCGCCTGGTCGCAGAACGTGTGGCTCGATCCGGTGCGACTGACCATCGGCTCGATACGCGACGCAGTGCGCCAGCTCCGCGCTATCCAGCGAGACTGGGTCCTCTACTCGCACGACTTGCACCGGCGAGCCGCTTTGATCGCCGCCGAGTTGCCGCGACTGCGCTCGAGTCCGGTCGCCTTCGGTACACCCGCGCCACCGCCTCGGCTCGGGTCTTGGACATTGCTCGACACGAGCACCGTCATCGCCGCGCCCCGCTGTTCCAGCCCATTCCCGCACGGCGAGGTCGAGTTCATCGAGGATCGGCAGGCCCCGCCCAATCGCGCCTACCTGAAACTTTGGGAGGCGTTCACCCTTTTGGGCATCCGCCCGCAACCCGGCGAGCCGTGTCTCGACCTCGGCGCGAGCCCAGGGGGCTGGACGTGGGTACTCGCCTCCCTCGGAGCCGACGTGCTGGCAATCGACAAGGCGCCCCTGGCGCCGTCGGTGGCGGCGCTGCCGAACGTTCGGTTCGAGTCGGGCAGCGCGTTTGCCGTCGAACCGGCCCGCTTCACCGGCGGTGCGCGACCGCTCGCTTGGTTGTTCTGCGACGTCGCGTGCTATCCAGAGCGACTCCTCGGCATGGTCGAGCGCTGGATCGCCGCCGCCGCAGTGCGCCACATGGTGTGCACCATCAAGTTCCAGGGGCCTACGGATCACGCGATGGTCGCCCGCTTCGCGCAGATCCCGGGGTCGCGGGTGATGCATCTCTGGCACAACAAGCACGAACTCACTTGGGTTTGGTCGAACTGACCCGCAGTCGCGAGGGGGCTTCGGAGAGAAGCCGGGTCAGAGCCTTGACTCCGTTGGCCGGGCAGCCTCGGCCCATCTCCGTTCGCTGGGAAGGCTCCGGATTCCTCAACGTATCCACCGATCCGCCTTCCGGATCCGAACCCTTCCCAGCGAACGAATCTGAGCCAAGTTGCCGCGACCAGCGCGGCCGACGGTACCTGACAAGGCACTCGGCACCGAGAAGGCGGAACAAGAAACTGGAGGAGCCGTGTCACGGACGCGCACGGTTCCGGATTGGAAGGGGAGGAGCGGCCCGCGGGTCCCCGGGGTGGGTGCCCGGCACGCAAAGCCAGCGTCGTCGGGGTCGCGTCGCACTCTCGTCGCTATCGAAAGGCGTGCCGTCATGCTATCGAACTCAACTCGCGGGGCGAACTCGCTCGCGCTCTCGATCTCCGTTCCCATGGACCACCGGCCCCGACTTCGGGCTCGGCGATCTGGCATCGGAGCGACTCTCGGGCTCCTTGTGCTCGCGGTGCTCGCGTTCGGGGTCAGCCCGCTCGCGGGGTCCGAGCTCTCCGACGACATCATTCTGCAGCGGGTGGCCGAGTCCCACGGTCTCGCGACGGCCGAACTCGAAGTCGCCGATCGTCACACGCGGGTGCTCGCGACCACCGGCATGACCCTCACGCGGGCCAAGGTGATCGCGCCTGCGTCAGGACGGATCTTCGCGGTCGCCCTCGACTCCGAGGGCCGAGTGGTCGACGCGGCTCGTTGCCTCCGCCAAGAGGAAGTCGCGTACCGCGAGCGCTTTGGCGCTCTGCACCCCGATCTTCTCGATCCACTCACGGCCCTGGCCGACAGCGACCGGATCGCCATCGGCATCTGGCTGCGTTCGGATACGCTCGAATTCCCGCGACGCGATGAGTTCATGGACAAGGAGTCGCCAACGCGAGAGCAAGTCCGCGCGTTCCGCCGCGCGTGTCTCGAACGAGTCGCTCCCCAGCTCGCCGAACTCGGTGCGCCGCTCCTGGCGCGCCTCGCAGCCATCGGGGAAGAGCCGACCTACGTCAGCTCGGTTGCCCCGCTGGTGTACGTGACCGTCGCCAAGTCCACCGTCCTCGAATTGGCTCGGCGTCTCGACATCGACACGATCTACGGACCGAACCAGAACCGCGACGCACTCGATGTCGCGAAGCCCACGGTGAAAGCGGACCTCGTCGACACCTGGGACTTCCAGGGCAGCGGCGTCTTCCTGGGCATTCTCGAGGACAGCCGCGTCGCCTTCAACAGTCCGCACTTGGCTGCGGGTGTCACGCGCGTGCCCGCGCATCCCAACGTCGACGACCATGCCACGCAGACCGCTGGGATCGTCGCCAGCACCGAGTCCACGTATCAAGGGCTGGCGCAGCAAGCCTCCCTCTACAGCGCCAACGCCACCGACTACCTCGACCCGAACATCGCGGCGGCGATCGACTGGACGGTGACCGAGAACCTAGACGTCATCAACCACAGTTGGAGTAGCAACGCCGGTAGCGGCAACCTCAACGACCACGATCGCCACCTCGACTACAACTCGCGCGCCTATGCCGACTCCCACGTCGCGGCCGCGGGCAACGAGGGCGGGTCGTGTGGCGCCGGGTGGGTGACGAGTCCGGGGAAAGGGTTCAACGTCATCACCGTGGGTAACCTCGACGACGGCGGCACCGTGACCTGGGACGACGACACGGTGTATGAGTGCTCGAGCTACCGTGATCCAGCAACGGGTGCCGAGAAGCCAGAGGTCGTTGCCCCAGGCGTCGCGATCACGAGCACCACTGCAAGTAGCCCGTGGACCGGAGCAGGTACCGGAACCAGCTTCTCCGCGCCGATGGTCAGCGCTTTGATCGCCGACATCATCAATGGGAATGGCAACGCCGGGGGTTATCCGGAGGCCGCGAAGGCGGTGGTGATGGCGACCGCCGTTCACAACGTCGAAGGAAACTCGCGATTGAGTGATTTCGATGGTGCCGGCGCCATCGACGGCCGCGCTGCGATCGTCACCGCCGTGGAGGCCCACATCGAAGGGATCAGTGTCATACCCTCTGAGCTGCCGTTGATCCGCGACTTCACGTTGCGCCAGGGATCGCGGACCCGAGTGGTCGCTTGCTGGAACTCGAACCCCAATGGCAGCTACACCGTCGACCCGCTCGAGGTCGACCTCGACCTCGTCGTGGAGGGTCCGGATGGGGTGATCGTCGCCTCTTCCACGAGCGTCAACAACCCCTTCGAGATCGTCGACTTCGTACCGACCGTGACCGGGGTGCACCGCGTGCGAGTGATCGACATGGTCTATCCCGGCGGAATCGAGTACCTCGGACTCGCACTGTGGTCGGGGAGCGATGTGCTGGACGCCGACGTGCCCGTGACACAGGTTGCTTCCGAGATCCCGCTCGATCACCTCGAGTTTCGTCCTGCGGCCGGTTGGAACGTGGTCGCCATGCAAGGCCAGACCGGACTGAACCACAACCTGACTCTGTTCGAGGCGTCGCCTTGGGAGGATCCAGCGGACTATGTCGTGTGGGAGCAGTCCACTCTCGCCGCCGGGTTCTTGGACTTCGTCGTCGTGGATCGCAACCACCTTGGACAAGGCGCCCGTTTCGTCGAGGTCAGGGAGGCCGGAGCCAGCGGCGATCGAACCGTCGAGCACGCCGAGTCGCGCGAAGACATCCTGGTGGGGGACTATGGCCCTTACGCGTTCGGACCGGACGGACTGGTGGAAGTCTTCGACCTGCAGCTACTCGCGGGTAACCGCAAGCATGTTCGAGTGGTGCCGGTGAGTGGCAGCCCCGACTTGGGCGTCTTCCTGTTCGACTCGGATCCGAATGACCCTGCAACGTGGGCCCAACGGCGCACGGACAACCTGGTGACCGCGAACAGCGGTGTGTCGGGAGAACCGGAGGCGTTCGACTACCAGGCCAGCGTTGCCGACCGCCACGGCCTGGTGGTCGCCAATCTCGCGGGTCCGGGTGGTGGCATGTTCCGGCTCTTCGCCGACACCACGGGTCCGGACGCCACGATCTTCATCAACGACGACGCGCCGCAGACCGGCTCGCAGCGAGTGCGTGTGGAGGTTGTGACCACCGACCTCGAGACGGGCATCCGACGCCTGCGAGTGCGGGAGACCGGAGGGCCTTGGATCGACGTGTTCGACGCGGTGATCGGCCCGTCGTCGCTCCAGCGCGTCTTGGAATTGGACCTCTCGTCTGGCCCTGGAGCTCACGTCGTCGAGGCGGAGGTGCAGAACAACGCGGGGATCGTCACTACCGTTGCCGATGTCATTGCGGTGTATGGCTGTCCGCAGGCGCCCGGCCTGCTCACGAACGGCGAGTTCGAGGACGTGACCGGGTTCCCGTGGTGCTTCTACGACTTCAGCGCGAGCGGTTTCGTGAGCTACACGAATGGTCGGGCCCGGGTCCGCGGTGGCGACGATCCTGCGGTCGCTGCCACGGCCACCTACATCGGTCAGGCGTTCGCGCTGACGGCGGTCGGGCAGCACGAGCTCGAGTTCAGCTGGGAGTTTCAGTCGGACGAGACCGGGTCTGGCATGGACGGAGCGGCCTGGGACTTGCTCGATCTCGCAACCGGAGCGTCGGTAGTAGGTGGTCCCCAGATACTCTCGACCACCGCCGGCGAAAGCGGTGTCGTGACGCTCGCCATGCTCGGCCCTGGCAGCTTCGAGCTGCGGCTCGGTGTCCTGAGTAACAACGGCCAGACGGGACCCGGCTTTGGGATCTTCGACGCGGTTACCGTCGTGCCGACGCTCGTCGAGTCCGAGTTCAAGCGTGGCGATTGCAACTCGGATGGCGCCCTCCAGATCACCGACGTGGTCTTCTGCCTCGAGGCCTTGTTCGGCCCCGCGTTACCGACCTGTCGCGATGCCTGCGACTCGAACGACGATGGCGCCTTCCAGATCGTCGACGCGGTCTACACCGCCAACTACCTGTTCGCAGGAGGCGCGCCGCCGCCGCCTCCACTCGGCGTGTGCGGCAGCGATCCGACCGCGGATTCGCTCCACTGCATGAGCGCACCGTGCCCGTGACCCCGGCGTGAGTCGTTGCCCCCGACCCAAGGCGAGCGCGCCAGCGCGTGCTGGTCTTGGGTCGGAGCAACTCCTTCCGGGTCGACCGGCCCGTCTCTTCCGGGCTAGATCGAGCGGCGAGTGGCTCCTACAATCGTGGCTCGTGTCGAAGCGCCGGATCCAGCGCCCTTGGCGTGCGCGCGTGCCGCGAGGGTGGTGTGGTTCGCTGCGCAACCCCGTCGCCTGGACCAGGGAGGTTTCCGCGCTTGGGACGACGACCAACGATCATCCAAGAGCGGAGATGCGCATGAACTCGTCGGTTGTCGCTGCTCGTGCGTTTGCCCTCGCGGCCCACGGGGACCAGCGATACGGCGACTTTCCCTACTCGTACCACCTCGACGCCGTCGCTTCCATTCTGGCGCCCTACGGCGAAGAAGCGCAGATCATCGGGCTCTTGCACGACGTCGTGGAGGACACGGACACCGGTCTCTCGGAGATTCGGGCATGCTTCGGCTCGCGTGTGGCGGACTGCGTGGCCTTGGTCACCGATGTCGAGGGGCCGACCCGCGAAGCACGCAAGGCGCTGACCCACGCAAAGCTCGCGACGGTCTCCGGCGACTTGGAGCTGGCCCTGATCGTGAAGGCCGCGGACCGGCTCGCCAATCTGCGGATGTCCGCCAGTAGCCAGACCGGCGGGAAGCTCGACCTGTACCGTCGGGAGCACGCGGCATTCCGGGCGTCCGCCCATCGACCCGGACTGTGCGATGAAGTCTGGCAGGAGATCGACCGTATCGTCGGCGGTGAGCTCCCAGCTTCGCAGTAGTGCCTACGCTCCGGGCACCACGCGCACCACCCTCTCCGGTTCGACCGAGGCGCGCGGGACTCGTCGCTCCTGGATTCCGAACTTGCATTCGCCTTCCCCCTTGCCAACACTGCGCCGCACCGCGCATACGCGGGTGATGTCTCGTGGGGGGGGCGGTCGGAGTTTCGCAGGAGGTCGAGGCGTGGGATTGTTCGAAGCCAGGGACTTGGGCCTCGTGCGCGCCGTGAGCGATCTGGTCTACGTCAATCCGTTCCTACCGGAACGTATCACGCTGGAGCGCGCAGCCCTCGGCGAGGATTTCGAGGAGCGCGAAGCGCAGTGGAATCTCGTCACGGTCGGGCAACACGATCCCGTCAATGTGCAACGCCTGCTGCATCGGGCCCGTGCCGTTGCCGGGGCCGCACGCACACGACTCGCAGATGCAGCGAAGCCGACGCCCGAGGAGCTGGTGCTGTACGAGGACCTGTGCCTCTTTCTCTTGTACTATGAGTCGCGGGATCAGTTCCTGCTGATTCAGGAGGGCTCGACCCCGTCGCCGAGCGCGCGCGCGGTCTTTCGGGAGTTCCTCGTTCGGGCGACGGAGTTGCTCGACTTGACGGGTGCGCGGCTGTCGGCCCTGGACGACTTGCCGCACTTGTTCGCGGTCTTCTTTCAAGTGCGACGGGCGTTTCATCAGATCTCCCTGCACATCACGGGGCGCTCCGCGGCCGCCTCGCGCCTACGAGCGGTGATCTGGCAGTCGATTTTCACCCACGACATGCGTCGCTATCGACGCTCCCTCTACGAACGCATGGGGGACGTCGCGACGCTCATCACCGGTCCATCGGGAACCGGCAAGGAGTTGGTCGCTCGCGCTATCGGGCTTTCGCGCTATCTGCCCTTCGATCCGCAACGCGGCGGCTTCGATGGCCCGGTCGATGAGTCGTTTCACGCGCTCAACCTGCCCGCGCTCTCGCCGACGCTGATCGAGTCCGAGCTCTTCGGGCACTCTCGAGGCTCATTCACCGGTGCGAGCGCCGATCATGCCGGGTGGTTCGAGGTCTGTCCCGCCCGCGGATCGGTGTTCCTCGACGAGATCGGCGACCTCGATCCATCGCTGCAAGTGAAGCTGCTCCGGGTTCTGCAGACGCGCACCTTCCAACGTCTCGGCGAGACGACGCCCCGCCGGTTCGTCGGCAAGGTGATCGCGGCGACCAATCGCGACCTGGCGAGCGAGCTGACGGCCGGGCGCTTTCGGGAGGATCTGTTCTATCGCTTGTGTGCCGACCATGTGGTCACCCCTTCGCTGCGCCAACACCTCGACGATGACCCCGATGAGTTACCGCATCTCGTCGAGTTCATCGCTCGGCGCATGGTGGGCGAAGAAGCTCCCGCGCTCACCGACGAAGTGGTCTCCTGGATCCGCGGCAACCTCGATTCGACCTACCCGTGGCGTGGCAACTTCCGTGAGCTCGAGCAATGCGTTCGCAGCGTCTTGGTGCGACGGGAGTACCATCCCATCCACGCCTCGTCGAACGCAGCATCGACTCTGGGGCGCGACGTCGACGCCTGTGCCCTCACGGCCGATCAACTCCTGCAGCGCTATTGTCGCTTGGTCTACCAGCGTGCCGGCAGCTATGAAGGGGCCGCTCGGATCCTCGACCTCGACCGACGCACCGTGAAGGCCAAGACCGAGGGAGCCGAAGAGGCCCGCGAGTAGACTTTCGAAGGCCCCCTCCAAGAGAGCAGAGTCCCGTTGTCAGCCGACGGCTCATGAAGAGTCCGGGCTAGCGCGGACTCGTTGACGTGGCGCTTCGCGACGGCCAGTCGAGCCACAGTCGCCCGTCGTCGTAGGTTCGACCAGCCTCGAGCAGGCCGGTCGACTCCGGCGCCACGCTCTCCCGAACTTGTCGAGGCGGATCGGCGTACGTCTCACGCCCGGCCCGAAAGCTCTGGCGTTGGACGATGGCCCAGTAGACCTTGTTCAGACGCAAGGCGCGAGCGCGCGTCGGATAGAGCATCGCGGCGAGGTCTAGGTCTCCACCCGGCTCGGCCCTCCGCAGCGCGCTATCGTCCCAGCCGGACTCGGTGCGGAATCGCTCGGACAGCTCCCGATTCGCCCGAAACTCGTCACCGGCGCCCGCGCGGTCGAAGTAGGTCCAGATCTCGCCATGCTCGTGCCCGAGCTGCCGGACATCTCGCTGGCCCCGCAGGTCCTGCGGTTGCCAACCTTCGCTACCGGGGATCTTGCGCGCGAACGAGAACGTGCTGTCGACCGTCACGCCAAGGCTCCCGTGGCACCCCATGCAGTACTCGTGTTCCTCGCGTGTTTGCAGACGCAACCAGCCGTGCTCATCTTCGATGAAACCCTGCACCCGCCACCCGAACCGATTCCTCAACCCGGCCACTGCGGACCCTGGGTAGCTCGGGAGTTCGCCGCGCTCCTTCTCCCGCGCCTCGGCGGCATACTGGATGCGAACCTCTGGATCCGAGAGCGCGACTTCCTTTCGCATGTATCGAAGCTCCTTGAGGCGCAGCGACTTGAAGTCCGGGCGCCCGGGGTCGAGATAGCGCACCGTGTGCAGGAACTCGGTGCCTGCCGGGTACTGGCCGGGCACGACCGCGATGGGCGCGGCCCCGCCCAAGTAGCGTTCCGGCGACCGTGCGATCCAAGTGGCCACGCCATGAGTCTTTCCGTCGCCGTCGATGTCGCACCCGAGTTGCGTTTCACTCAACGGTTCGACCTCGCGATGAGGCTGTGGAACATCTTCGGAGATCGGAGCCGGTCGGGCGATCGCGGCCTCGAGGATCGACAGATTGGCTCGGTACACATCGAGGCTCTCCTCGCCGTTCGAATCCAGCCGGAAGCGAACGGGGAGTCGGATCATGACATCGTTCGTCGAGCCGTTGGTCGGCCAAAAGGTACCTGGGAACGGCTTGAACCGAAGCGCCCGCCAGCCGCTGCCGTCGCGCGCGAAACCGTGCGCATCGAAGCCGCCGTGGAGCTCGATGTCGGGCACATAGCCCGGGTAACGCGCTGCCGCGAGCAAGCTCTCACGGAGGCCGGTGAGATTGTCTTGTTGCACGTACGACACGCAGGATTCGTCCGAGATTCGATCCGCGGCCGCACCCAGGTCGCTGAACAGGTTGGTCCAGCGATTGGTCAGCGCGAAGGCGCTGAAGGAGTACTGTTTCTGCAGATCCGAGTCGTTGCGGTGGTTGGGAGGATGAGACTTCGTGTGGCAGGTCCAGCACGGGTTCCAGCGCCCGTCCGTACGGGTGTAGCAGGCCGCGGGGACCGAGGCCTCGAGGTTACCTCGGGCCTTCTCGGCCACCGCAGCCGCAAACGGACGAAAGCGGGGGGAGAGCTCCCCATCCTGCGAACGCGCAAACGGCATGGCGCCCGCGACGAAGCTGGCCCAGGCGAACCCTGCGTAGGAGAGGATGCGGACCGCGCTCACTGCGGTGTCACCACGAATCGTGTGAGCACTTCGGGCTGTCGGTCGAGCACGGTTGGGTCACTCACGATCTCCGCTTCGGTGTAAGCGTCGAGTCCGTAGATGGTCACCGACAGGGCACTCGTGTCGGCGTCGATGTCGAACTCCGTCCAACCGAAAGCGTGGCCGCGGAAGAAGGAGCCCAGCTCGAGGGTGAAGTTCACGAGCGACCCGGAGAAGCCCAGCGGGCTGATCCCAAAGACTGCGAGTTGTCCATTGACGAGGGTTTGCACGAAGCTGTCGCGTGCGTCCATGGTGGGAAGAGAGTTGTAGAAGGCGAGCTGGTCCGGGGTGACGAGTCCTGCTGCTGCCGCAATCTCCACTACCGTCGGGCCGAACGGCGCGTCGAAGGCCACCGAGCCAGTCGAGATCTCGAAGGCCGTCGTCATGACGGGTGGATCGAGCGGCGACGTCTGGAAGGCCAGGTCATTCACGAGGCTGCCGTGGAAGTCGGCAGCAATGAAGACGACGTTGTCGATGTTCCCCGCGATCGAAGAGAGCAGGAAGTTGCGCTCTGCCGCGTACCCGTCGTAGCGGTCCTGGGCGGCAATGACTCCGAGGTTCTGAATCGGCTCTGGAACCAGAATGAACTTCCAGGTAATGCCTTCTGCTTGGGCTAGAGCCAAGTCGTTCAAGAGCTCGGCGAGCTGCGCGGCCCCAAGCATCGTCCGACTCGGATCGAACGACGCGATCAGGAAGTTGGTGACCGCGGTCGGGTCCAGGGGATTGAGCACTGGGGGCAAGGGCTCATCGCGAAAGCTCCGTGCGTCGAGCACGAAGAGCGCCGCGTCGGAGCCGAAGCGCTGGAAGCGGTAGAGCTTGCGGCGGTTCTCCGTGCGCGGGTCGCCCGTGGCGCCGTAGAAGAGGTCGCGGAGCGGGTTGTACTCCTGGAAGGCCTGGACTCCGGCCGAGAACAGCTGGGTTTGATTGATGAACGCCTCGGTCGTGAAAGCGAAGCGGGGATCCGAGGCCGGGTCGGCACCACCGGCGAAGTCGTTCGTTACCTCGTGATCGTCGATCGTGGCATAGATCGTCGTGGAAGACCGTAGGCTACGGAATGGGTTCGCCGCGAAGTTGTCGGCGTACACCTCGCCATGCTTCGTGCGGTACTCGTCCAGGTTGGTGGCCTGCGGCAACGGTACCGCCGGGCTGGGAAAGTCGGCGTAGATCGTGTCGCCGTGGAGCACGAAGAAGTCGAGACTGCGCTCCGCGACGTTTCGGACCGCCGGATACGGGGCGAGCTCGCCACGCCAGTCGCCGGAGACTCCGAAGCGTAGCCCTCCTCGCGTTCCCGGCGCGGACGCGGTGCGAAACACCCCTTGGGCGGATTGATCACCGCGGATCGCCCGGTACCAATGGTTGGTCCCCGCGGCGAGGCCCGCGATCTCGAGTTTCACCGGAAGTTCCGGATTCACGACGTTGGCCGTGCCCTGGGCGTCGACGGTCGAAAAGTGCGGATCGGTGGAGACCGAGAACTCCACCGTACCGACCGAGGGGCTCCGGGCCCAGAGGATCACGGAACTGGTCGTCGTGTCGCCGGCCGAGATCGACAGTGCTGGCGAGGCGCAGCGAGGGTACTCACTGCACCCGAGCGCATCCTCGGTGAGATCCGCCCCACAGAACGGGAATGGAGCGGGGGGCAGGGAGCCGGCAGCGAACTGAGCCGTCAGCGAGTAGATCGGGTCGGCGACATCCAAGAGTCCGTCGTCGTTGGCGTCGCACGAGTCGTCGCACGTGATGGTGACCGGCGTCGACCCGGAGCCAGGAAACAGCGCCTGGGTCAAGAAGATCGGGTCCGCGACGTTGAATGCGCCGTCGCGATTGCAGTCTCCGCGGACGAACACCGCCTGCTGCGCTGTCGCCGAGGCGGCCCACGAACACAGGATCACTACGGCCCATGCCAGGTGCCGACTCACTGCCGATCGAAGCGGTTTCCCGAAGAACATCTGCACTCCTTTGCTTCCCAACTCCCCGTCACGTCCGCCCAAGACTGGCGCCGGGCACAGGGCGGTCCGGTTCTGGAATCTCGAGCCTTGGAGTACCCTCTCCGTGTGAAGGGCACCCTCGCTTACCCGTGAAGAGACACGCCCCGGGAAGTCGGCGCCGATCGAAGTCTGCAGGGGTGGGGTCGGGGATCGAACGGTGACGGCGCGGCAACCTAGGGGCGGGCACACCCACGGAACGACGCTTGCCTGGGATACGATGCTACGCCAGTTCCGCGCTCAAGCGTTCCGCGATGACGACGAGCAACGTGCGGCGATCGATGGGCTTGGTGACGAAGTCATCACAACCGGCGTCGATGCACTTGATGCGGTCCGTGCTCATGGCATTCGCAGTGAGCGCGATGATGGGGAGATCGAATCCCAGCCGGCGGAGTTCGCGGGTGGCGGCGTAGCCGTCCATCACGGGCATCTGCATGTCCATGAGCAACAAGTCGTAATCGGCACCCGATGCGCGCGCTCGCAGCATCTCTTGGATGCCTTCTTGACCGTTGCCGCGGAGCGTCACTCGGTGGCCGGCTTTCTCGAGGAAGTAGCTCACCAAGCGCTGGTTGTCCACGCCGTCATCGACGTAGAGGATCCGAGCGGTGGCCGACGGGGACGGCGTGGGTCCTTCGTTCGCCGTTTGCGGAGCGTCATTGCGGCCGCCGATCTCCCCCGGCTCGACCCACGCGGCCGCGGTCTCGGGTCGGAGCGCGATACTCAGCGTGAACTCGCTGCCTTTACCCAGTTCGCTTTCGACCGAGAGACTGCCTCCGAGGAACTGCGCCAGGCGCTGAGAGATGGCGAGCCCGAGCCCGGTCCCGCCGTACTTCCGCGTCGTCGAGGCGTCGGCTTGGACAAAGGGCTGGAAGATCCTCGCGACCTGATCGGGCGTCATACCGATGCCGTTGTCCGTGACCGAGAACTCGAGCTGGCGGCGATCGGCCGAGCAGCGGCAACGCAGCAGAACCCGTCCGCCGGCGGCGAACTTCATGGCGTTGCTCACCAGATTGTAGAGAATCTGGCGCAGTCGGATCGGGTCGGTCTCGATGCACTCCGGCACGCGCTCGCACGACACCCGGAGGTCGACCTTCTTGCTGAGTGCGAGCGCGTCCATGAGATCGCGGACATCGGTGAGCAGTCCGGGGATCGAGACACCGTGGCTCTCGATGGTGAAGTTGCGCGACTCGAGTCGCGAGATGTCCAAGATGTCGTTGATGATCGCAACGAGATGAGTCCCGTTGCGCTGGATGGTCTCGGCGGCCTGGCGGCGGCGCTGGTCGGATTCGTTGGAGTCGGTCAGGATCTCGGCGTACCCCACGATGGCGGTCATGGGTGTGCGTATCTCGTGACTCATGTTCGCGAGGAACTCCGACTTGGCGCGATTGGCGTCGTTGGCGAGTTGCTCGGCGGCGCGCCGGACCTCGATCTCCTGTTGGAGCCGCTCGTGAGCTAGGCAAGCGCTGATCGATCGGGCGAAGCTGAGGAGGATCGGGCTGATTTGGCTGAGTTGCCAGGGCTGCCACAGGGCGCGGTTGCCCTTGCCGCCCAGTACCAAGAAGCCGACGTCGGCGAGCGACGCGATCGTGAACGAGTCGCCGCGTGGCAGCGGCGCCTCGCCACCCCACCTCGTCGCCAGGATCTGGTCGGCCGTGCCGCAGAGGAAGCGATGCTGCCCAAGTTCCTCGTGCATCGCCGACGCGGGCAGGACTTGCGGCCCTGCGTACTCGCCCGCCGGCTCTGAGTAGGCCAGTCGATAGCCCGCGTTTTCGGACTCCGTGCGCAACCAAACCGCAGCGTAGCTCAGATTCCGGCGTGCCATGAGTCGCTCCAAGAACCCCGCGCAGTTGCGCGTGAGGTCCAACGACTGACCGATGGCCAACGCCAGCTCGTACAGCTGACTGACCTGCGACAGCATCGCCTGCCGGTCGGAGCCGGGTCCCAACGGCGGGGTCACGGTGCGCACTCGAGAGTTGGGGTCACGACGCGAAGGTTCCCACGACGATGGTCTTGTTGAGGAACTCGAGATAGCCGTCGCCGAGTGAAGAAACTTCTCCCAACGTGAGGGCCCCGAAGGGCTCCGCTGGGCACCCACCCCGGGAAAGCTCGGTGGCCACGGCCTCGAGCTCCTCGGCGAAGCGATCCTCGAGAAAGAGAACCCGCGAGATGCAATCGATGACCACGGCGTGCGAGGGGGCACACCCGAGGTTTCGGACACTCTCGCGGGCGGCCTCGCCGGCGGCACGAACGAGGGTCTCCGGTGCGCCCGTCAGGATGTGGAGAATGCCGTTCTCAGGAACTTCCCCGACGCACACCAGCGCACCATCGGGCCGCAGTGCGATTGGATCGCGAACCACGTCTTCGGACTCGTTCTTCTCGAGCCCAAACGGAAAGCCCTTCGCGATCTGGAAGAAGTTGTCCGGAGTGAGCGAGACTTGGTTCACCGGCTCCACGACCTCGCGGTAGACGTCGACGGCGGAGCGCCAGTTGATCTGCTTGATGATCGTATTGTCTACCTCCGTAGCGATCACGGGCCCCATGACCCGGGACCAGCCATGACTCACCCCGAGTCCGAGCCGGTCGACGAGCGGCAAGATCAGGGCCGTGTCCTGGAAGACCCCTTCAGCGCAAAAGACGCAGGGCTTTTGCTCGAGCGTCAGTGACCCAGCGCCACCGCCCAGGTACTGAATGCTCGTTCCATAATGACCGTAGAGCTTGCGGATGAATCTCCCGATGTTGGCCGAGAGACCATCGAGGAGGACGAGCACCGCCTTGTCGGTGGAACCGATCGAGTCGGGCAGACTGCGAATGGCGTCGAACTCCCCGAGGAACGGAACCCGATACGCCGGAGCCGAACTCTCCAGACCGAACACGATCGCCCCGCTGTCCTCGACGCGGTTGCCGTGGATCAGCTTGGGAAACATCGCGCCGACGAAGGGGCGACGGGTTGCGCGTAACGAACTGACGACTTCTTGAAGGTCGGGGGCGCGGCGCTCGCCGATGAAGATCACCGCTGTCTGGGTTGCGGGCAGCTGGAGCGCCGCGTGAGCTATGGCGGCCGGTTGCGGATCGATGACGAACAGGGAGCGCGGTCCGGCCACCAGCGACGGAGTGTTCATGCGGCTACGCCTTTCGGGGGCGACTCGGGCAGCGCGCTACCACGTCAACGGGGTTGCGCCGATCTCCTGCGAGGCTCACATGGTGTGAGTTATCGGTCCGGTGCCGGGTTGGACTTTCGGGGGCAGTCGCCGGGGTGTACCGCCGCGCGAGCTTATCGGTACACCCGCTGCGCTCTCGTTCGGCCCAGGTCGCGTCGGCGCTCGGTGGGCGCGGCAGCGCAGGAACTCGCCGCGGGTTCAGACCCGGAGCAACCCGCGGAAGCCGCGCGCCGCGTAGTACGACTGGGCGCCGTTGTGATAGAGGAACACTCGGCCGTAGCGCTTGTCGCCGAAGATGGCCCCGCCGAGCGACCGTACCGGAGCGGGAGTCAGCACCCAGCTCGAGGTCTTCGTGTCGAACTCCCCGAGCTCTTGCAGCTCGCAGTACTGCTCTTCGGTGAGCAGCTCGATGCCCATCGCGGTGGCCATCTCGACCGCGCTGGTCCGAGGCTTGTTTTCTTTCCGTGCCTCCAGCGCCTCACGGTCGTAGCAGACGCTTCGCCGTCCCGTCGGGCTCTCGGCGGAGCAATCGCAGAACGTGTAGTGACTCGACTTCGCGTCCCGGGTGATCACGTCCGGCTCGCCGCCCGTCAGTTCCATCTCGCGGATCGACCCCAGAGCATCGGGATTGCCTTCGAGCTTGGCCTGAACCTTGGCCCAGGCGATGCCCGGGTGTCGGTGCATGTTCTGCTCGAAGCGCTCTTTCAGTGTTTGGAGTAGCTGCTTGCGTTCCTGGGCTTTCATGGTCTCTCCGAGAATCTCGCGCCGGGTGGAAAGGAGGTTGTTCGCGTGCCGCCAGTTTGCCTTCCCCTCTTCATGCCGATCCAGGCAAGCGAGCGACTTCACCGCGACCGGTCGGCCTGCTTCTCACCCCGAGATCGTCGCGAACGACCCAGCGCGGTCGCTGCATCGAGCTTGCCGGTCGCTCCCACTCCAGTCCAGTCCTTTCCCGGAGGTTGCGAACTCGGTCCCGGGCGGCGTTGCCGGCACCCGAGCGGGCCGCTCTGTCCGAACCGGCGGGGAGCGCCGGCCCAGAGCCGCTTCCGCACCTGGCGTTGATCCCGCTCCCGCGGGGTGCGAGACTGCGCGTCGTTGCTCGACGCTCGACTCTCCCCAACCTTCCAGCGGGTACGAGGCTTGATTCCATGAGTTCACCCAAGCGTGGTGCGCAGTTCGATTCCGTGTTCTTCGTGGTCTGCCTCTGCTTCGTGCTGTCAGGCTTCGCGGCGCTACTGTATCAGACTGCGTGGACGCGGCGTTTCTCGATCGTGTTCGGAACATCCGAACTCGCGATCGCAACGGTGCTCGCGGCGTACATGGGGGGGTTGGCGCTCGGGGCCGCGCTGGCGGCACGCTACCTGCACCGAGTTCGACGCCCGGTCTTGGTGTACGGATTGCTCGAGGCCGGGATTGGTCTCGGAGCATTACTCGTGCCGGTCGGTTTGAGCGCCGCGCAAGGCCTCAGCCGTTGGGTACTCGGCGGGCAGCCGACCGTGCCATCGGCAGGTGGCCTGATCCAGCCGCTCTTCTACTTCTTCTGCTCGCTCGTCATCCTGGCGGTCCCTACCACCTTCATGGGGGCGACATTCCCTTTGCTTACGCGCCACGCGGTGCGCAGCCGGGATCAGATCGGCAGTCGCACTGGAGTGCTCTACGCCCTGAACACGGGCGGCGCGGTCCTTGGCACGGTTCTTTGCGCGTTCTTTTTCCTACCGCGGTTGGGCCTGTTCGCAACCGTAATGGTCGGCGTGGTCACCAACCTCGTCGTCTGCGCCATGGCCGTGGCGATCGCGCGCCGGCCCTTGATCGACGAATCGACCGGGCTCGAGCCGGCCGCGACTCCTGAGGCCCTCGACCGCTCGTGGAGGCGCGACTCGTGGATCCTCCCGATCCTGTTGGTCTCCGGTGCCGTGTCGTTCATCTACGAAGTCCTTTGGACCCGCTTGCTCACCCATGTGGTCGGCGCCAGTCTCTACGCGTTTGCCACGATGCTCGCGACGTTCTTGGTGGGGATCACGGCCGGCAGCGCGGTCGCTTCGCGCTTTGCGAGCGACCGTCGGCGATCGGTCGTCGGCTTCGTCGTGTGCCAGGTTGGTATTGCCATCACTTCGCTCGTCGTTTTCGGTCGACTCGACTCCGTACCTCGCTTGGCCCAGACGCTAGGCGCCGGCGATTTGACCGGAGCGTTCGGGAACTTCATGGTCGCGTTCGCGGTGCTGTTGCCGTCAACGCTTTTCATCGGCGCCACCTTCCCCTTTGGTTTGCGGATCTTCGCTCGCACTGAAGCCGAGGCAGGGCCAGCATCGGGACGGGTGTACGCGTGGAACACCTGCGGGGCCATCCTCGGCGCCTGGTTGGCGGGCTTCGTGATCGTCCCCAACCTCGGCTACGAAGGCACCATGGCGTTGACGGTGACCGCGAACTTCGGTCTTGCGATGCTCTCGAGCTGGCTGCTGCTCGCGGCGCCGTGGCGAGTGAGCGCTGGGCTCACGCTTGCACTCGGGGTGCTGCTCGCCGCCTTTTGGCCGTCGCAGCCCACCGACTTGCTGCGGGTGACTTCGATCCCGCCGCGCCGTCACGAACCCATTGGCGAGATCGTCTACTCGGGGGTTGGGCGCTCGGCCACCGTGTTGATGGTCGAACACGAGGGCGCCTTCTACTTGCGGACCAGCGGTCTGCAAGAGGCGGTCATCATGCCGAAGGGCGCCCCGCCGTACCGCTTTCAACCGAACTGGTGGATGGGGACGCTGCCGGTCCTTGCCCATCCCACGGCCAAGTCCATGCTAGTGATCGGGCTGGGTGGCGCGGTCGTGCTCGAGGGGGTGCCAGCCAGCATCGAGACGATCGATGTCGTCGAGCTCGAACCGCAAGTGATCGACGCCAACCGCTCGATTTCCGCTTGGCGCGCCGTCGATCCACTTCAGGACCCACGGGTCAACATTGTCGTCAACGACGGCCGCAACGCCTTGGCCCTCACCGGTCGCAAGTACGATGTGATCGTGTCACAACCATCGCATCCGTGGACTGCCGGGGCCTCCCACCTCTACACCTTGGAGTTCATGACGCAGGTGCGGGAGCACTTGGCCGAGGGCGGCGTGTTCGTGCAGGCCTACGTCGATCTCAGCGTGCTGAAGATCGTCGGTTCGACCCTGCTTGCGGTCTTCGAGGATGTACGTCTGTATCGGCCGGGGGCACTCCTCTACGTGGCCTCGCAGCGTTCCCTCGACGTGGAGGGCGACTTCGCGAAGCGCGCCGGAGCGCTGCCGCTACAGTTCTCCTGGCTGGCTCTCAACTCCGTGGAGGACACGATCGCCAGCCTCGCACTCGACCACGAAGGGGTTCGGGCTTTGTGCGAAGGCACCGCGGTGAGCACGGACGACCACAACCAACTCGCCACCGAGCGGCCGTATGTCGAGTTTGCGCTGGACCCGCAGGCGCGGGTCGCGCTCGAGCAACGCTTGCTCGCGCTGGATCCCCTGCTGCGACGCCTGCCGACTTTGCCCGAGAACTTGCGATGGGATCATGTGGCGTGGCGCTTGGCCCTGATGGGGTTCCCTGATCGCGCCGCGCAGGTTGCGAGTCGAGTACCCGATGCGGTAGCGGGGCGGATCGCCGCGGCCCGCGTTGCGCGCGAACGTGGCCTTGTCGATGCAGCCGACGCGCAGATCGAGCAGATCCTGACCGAGTCGCCGCAACAGGGGGCTGCGCGGGCGCTCCGTGCCCTATGGAAGGCGACCGATGACGTGTCGATCAACGCGTTCTCCGCGGAGCTCCCGCCGGGGGCAGCCGTCGCCGTCCGAGCTCGGCAGGCCATGTTGCGTCGGGACTGGGCTGCGGTCGCCGCGCTCGAGCCCGAGCTGGCCGCGGTCGCGCCAACGGACCCGGCCTATCCGTCTGCGGTCGAGAGTCGAATCCGCTGGCGCATCGCCTTGTTCAACGGAGCCAACCTCGAGGCCGCGCGGGAGGCGTTGGTCCTCGTCGATGAGCTCGCGGCACTGCTACCCCGCGATGAGGTCTACCGGATCCGGATCGACGTCGGATTTGGCGCGAAACGCTACGACGTCGTCGTGGAGACGGTAGCCGAGATGGCCACTCTGCTCTACCGCGAAGGCAGCCAGCCGCCCGAGGCGGTGCGCAAAGCAACGGTGGAGTTGGGAACGCGGGCGCTGGCCGAGGTTCAGCGACTGCTGCAGAAGGTTCCAAGTGCTGTCACCCCCGGGACATTAGGGGCGATCGACCTCAGCCGGGTCGAGGCGACGCGGAAACGACTCCTCCAGACGTCGCGGTAGCTTTCCGGAGGATCGGCGACGGAGGATTGCCGGAGTTTCTTGAAACCGGCAAGGGTCGATCCGACGCCAACCCCGCGCGGCGGCTCGCCAAGGCCGGCCAGAGCTTTTCGAGCCAGAGCTTTTCGAGCCAGGGCGCGATTTCGAGGGTTACGTGGACTCCTGTGGGCTTCTCACAAGAGAAAGAGGTGGGTCGATGGCGTACATCGCACAGCCGAGGCATGAGCGGATGTCCAGGTCCTGGGTTTCGTTCTCGCTCTTCTGGTGGGTCGTGGCCGTGGCGGGGATGGGGTCCGCGACGGCCCAGACGACGGCCGACTTCCGGGTGGTCGACGATATTCGTGGTGAGTGGGTCAACCTGAACCACGCGCCGGTCCGACCCATGGCCTTCGCGAGCGGCTCGCAGGACCTGTGGGCCGTGAACACCCACGACAGCACCGTGGTGAAGTTCTCGGGGCTGACGCCGTCGCCGCAGAAGCGGTATCGGGTTCCGTGGTCGCCGGTGTCGATCGCCCTGTGGACCGATCCCAACGCCCGCACGAGGCCCGATCGACTCATTGTCGTTTGCCGAGGTACCTACGGTCTCGCCGTGCTCGAAGAGCAGACCGGCGCACTCGTGGGATTCATCCCGTTGCCGGCCGAGCCAGGCGATGTTCTGATCGTCGGCGACGACGCGTGGGTGAGCTGCTCGGGGGCCGATCAGGTGGTCCGCGTCGACCTCGTCAATCAAGCGATTCATCTGACCGTACCGATCCCCTCGGAGCATCCGCTCTTCCTGACGGCGGACGGGGACGGTGTCTTGGTCACGCCACTCCTGTCGGGCAACAACACGGTCGTCGACAAGACGAACCAGCCCCGAGATCGCACCGCGGACCGCCGCGGCCTCCTCGATCTCACCGATCCCAACATCGCCACTATCCCGCTTCCCGATCAAGACGTGTTTCGGATCGACGCGAACGGCACGGTCACCCAGACCGTGAGCGGTGTCGGGACGATCCTGTTCGGTCATGCCATCAACCCCGTGACCGGAGAGCTTTGGGTGCTGAATACGGAGGCCAACAACCTCGGGAAGTTGGATACGAACTATCCACCGATGACCACTGATCCCAAGCTGCTGCAGTCCGAGCCGTCCATCCGCGGCATGAATGTGCGGAACCGGATTACCCGTGTCGACCTGGCGACGGGCGCAAAGTCCATCATCGAGCTCGAGCTCGATGGCGCCGGCGCCTACGCGGACGCGCGCACGATCGGCCAACCCTACGCGATCGATTTCGTACCCTTGGGAGAGCTCGGCCAGGGGAGCGCCTACATCGTCGGACTGCTCACGAATCGAGTCGTGGTCTACGACGCGCTTGGCCAGTTCGTTCAGGTCTACGACATTCTCCCAGCCGGTTCGATTCCTCGCGGCGTAAAGTTCGACGCCACGAACAATCGCCTCTATGTGTACTGCTGGGGAACGAATGAGATCCAGGTCTTCACTCTTGGCAGCCCCGTGACTACGGACGTGGTCATGGACTTGGGCTTCGATCCGGCCCCGGCCGACGTGCAGGAAGGCCGCAAGCTGTTCTACGACGGCAGTCACTCCCGCCACGGAGACGAATCGTGCGCCACGTGCCACATCGACGGCCGCCTCGACCTGATTGCTTGGGACTTGTCCAACCGTCCGTTCGACGACAAGGGCCCATTGACCACGCAGAACCTCAGCGGCATCGAACGGATGCGACCCTTCCACTGGCGTGGGGAACAGCGCAACGGTCTCATCGACTTCAACGCTGCGTTCGATGCGCTGCTCGGAGGAAGCCCGCTCGACACGACCAACGGCGATTTCGCGAAGTTCGAGAAGTTCGTCTTCTCCATTCAGGCGCCCGCGAATCCGTTTCTCGACCCCGAGCGAGTCGTGAATAACGCCTTCGCCCCACCGCTCCCATCGGTCTTGCCCGCTGGTTTCAGCGGGGTCACATCGGCGGACGTCGTCAATGGCCAGAACCTGTGGTTCGACCTGGCGACCGTCGGCAACCTCTCTTGCAACGACTGCCACACCCTGCCGATCGGGACCAATGCCGACATCATTGCCGATGGCTCTGACCTTCACCCCAAGCGTGGACGGCTCATGGTCACCGGCTTCAACGAGACCTGGCGCAAGGTCCAAGACACGGCCTTGGTCACACTGCACGAGGTCGACGACATGGGAGTGATGACGGGCAACCTGACGACGCGCCGCTTTCCGCTCGCCGGACACGGCTTCGCACACTCCGGGGCGGCCGCCAGCCTGCTCGAGTTCACGCGCGGTGCAGGTGGCATCACCGCCCAGCAGGTTTGGGACATCGCGGCCTTCGTCACCACGCTCGATACGGGTATCGCCCCTGCCGCCCACGCTGGCCTGCTGCTGAATCAGGCGAACCCGGGCGCGGCGAATGAGATCACAGCGCGGTTGCTGAAGCAGGCCCAGCTCGGTAACTGCGACGTCGTCGCCTTCGGCACGTCGACCTTCTCCCAGCCGACCGAGGTGCGGTGGGTCTACGATCCGGTGGCCGACGTTTTCGCCTCCGAGTTCGCTCCGCTGACGCGCCCCTTCAGCTTCTTCGAAAGCCAAGCGCAAGCCGGCCAGGGTGCAAACGTCTTCGTCGGGCTGCCGCTGGGTATGGGTCGTCGATTCGCGATCGACTTCGATGCCGACGGGCTCCCGAACATCTCGGAGTCGCGCTCGTGGGGGAGCCTCCCCTTGGTCAAGGACAGCGATGGCGACACGTTCGAGGACGGTCACGAGGTCGACAATGGTTCGCATCCCAACAACCCGACGAGCACTCCCACGGATGTGACCGCTCCCACCGTAGCCAGTCTGACGGTCGACTGGGTGAACACCAAGAACGTGAAGCTCGGCTTCCGGACCAGTGAGCCCTGCACGTACGAGATCGACTTGGTGTCCCCGGCGCACACCGTGCCGACCGTCATCGGCGCGCAGCGGAGCACGGTGCACGACGTCGTGATCAACGGCTTGCGGCCGTCGACGACGGGAGCTGTCGTCCAGTACAGCGGTACCCTGCGAGTCGAAGACCGCGGCGGCAACGTCACGACCGTGCCGCTCCCCAGCATCGACACGCTTGCCATCAATCCCGGTAACGGCAACGCCGTCGTGGTGTCGGACCTGCGCTGGGTGCAGCCGATCCTGTACCAAGTAGGCAGTACCGCCGTCAGCGCGCAAGCCGAGGCCGTGGTGCGCCGACGCAACTTGCCGGACTCCGCGGTCGTGCAGGACATCGTGCTCGTTGCGCGGGTTCTAATTCAGCGGGCCGGGGAGGACTTGGCCGACGTCAGCACGACGTTCACGTCACCGCTGCGCTTCGACGCGTTCACGCACGCTGCCGGCGCCGGTCAGATCCCGCCGACCGAGTTCTTGCCGGGCCCGTATCTCATGTCGACCGCCAGCAACGCCGCGGGGGTAGCGCTGTTCGACCTCGGACAGGCAGGCCTGATGCCGGGCGACCGGGTGATTCTCAGCATCGAGGGAGCGTCGGCGACGCCCGCCGGCTACCCGACGCCACCGCTCGCTTTCCCGGACAACCTGGCGCGGTGGAGTCTGCCCGAGACGCCGGCGGAGTTTCGCAGTATCACCATCACCATGCCCTGATCCGACCCGTCAGCGAGCCCCTGTCGTGGATTCGGCCGGGCCACGCGGCGCGAGGTTCCCCCCCGGCGCCGCGTGGTCCAAAGGGCGTCGAATCGTTGTCGCCCGCCTCCCACGCAACCCCAAGCCGCACCGCGGGCATCTCCCCCCGGTGCCACTTTTTCCACCAGCTTGTGCAATTTCGGAGTTGTACTCCGATCTTGCGCGACTCCTTAGTCCTCGAGGTAGGTGTAGCCGTCGAGGCCGTCGTTGTAGAACTGGAGCAGGCTCTTGCCCTCGCTCAACGTCAAACGGTTCTCGCGGACGGCCTGCTCGACGTTGCGCCGAAGTGAGCGGCGCATGTCGAGGTGCTCGAACTGTACGTAGCTCAGGACTTCACGGACGGTGTCGCCTTCGATCACTTCCTCGAGTCGCCAGTCGCCATCGTCGGCCACCGAGATGTGGACCGCATGGGTGTCTCCCAGGAGGTTGTGGAGGTCGCCCAGGATCTCCTGGTACGCGCCGACCAAGAACACGCCGAGGTAGTACGGGTCGTAGTAGTCGCCCTCGATCGAGGGGATCAGGTCGTGGAGTTCGAGCGTCCGCTTCTCGATCTCCGGATCGACGAAGCGGTCGACCTTGCCATCCGAGTCGCAGGTAATGTCGGCCAGGGTTCCCCGCCGGGTCGGTTGCTCGGTCAAGCGGTGAATCGGGCAGATCGGGAACAGCTGCCCGATTGCCCACGAGTCTGGGGCGGATTGGAACAAGCTGAAGTTGCAGAAGTAGATGTCGCTCAGGAGATCCGGCAGGTCCTGGAGTTCCTCCGAACGCTTGAGCTGGGATGGATCTTCCTTGGTCACCTTCTTCAACAGCTCGTAGCCGATGCACCAGAACAACTGCTCGGCCACCGCGCGGAGCGGCAGCGACATGTATCCCAGGCTGAACAAGCTGATGGCTTCGTCGCGGGCCTGGGTCGCGTCGTGATAGAGCTCGACCACTTTACCCCGCGCGAGCGTCTCGTAGGTCGTCAACAGATCGTTGATCGGCTGCGGGATCTCATCTTCACGGTCGATGACGGATTTGATCCAGTCCATCTGCGGTCGAGCATCGAACGACGACTTGCCGACGACGTTGCAGACCAAGACGCTGCCGTAGGCCACCATGGCGCGCCCCGATTCGGTGACGAGCAGAGGGTGAGGGCAGTCCGCCTCGTCGCAGATCGACTTGATCCGCCACAGCACGGTCGAGGCATACTCGTCCACTCCGTAGTTGGCCGACGAATCGGTGGCCGACTGAGTGCCGTCGTAGTCGACTGCGAGGCCTCCCCCGATGTCGAGCATGCCCATGGCCGCCCCGAGGCGCTTCAGCTCGGTGTAGACGTGGGTGAGCTCAGTGGTCATCTGCACGACAGTACGAATGTCGTGGACTTGGGAACCGATGTGGCAGTGCAGCAGCCGCAGGCAATCCAGCATGTTGCGCTCCCGCAGGTAGTCCACTGCGCGCAGCACCTCGGAAACGAACAGCCCGAACTTACTGTGGGTGCCAGCCGAGTTCTCCCAACGTCCGACGCCGCGCGAGAACAGTTTGACGCGGACCCCGAGCTGGGGTCGGACGTTGTAGCGCTCGGCGTGCTTGACGATCAGCTCGAGTTCACTGAACTTCTCGACCACCGGGACGATGTTGCGTCCGAGTTTCGTGGCCAAGATCACGGTCTCGGCAAACTCGTCGTCCTTGAAGCCATTGCAGATGATGGGCATCTGATCGTGGCCCTCGGTGAGGGCCAGCACCGCCAGCAACTCTGGCTTGCTGCCGGCCTCGAGGCCGAAGCCGAGCTTGGCACCGAAGTCGCGGATTTCCTCGCAGATGTGGCGCTGTTGATTGACCTTGATCGGGTAGACGCACGAGTAGCCGCCCTTGTACTCGGCGTCGGCGATGGCGCGGTCGAAGGCGCTGCGGATCTCTCGCAGACGGTGGGCGAGCAGGTCGGTGAAGCGCAACAGGATCGGCGACCGCAGTCCCCGCTCGGCGAGGCCTTGGACCACGCGGTAGAGGTCGACGCTGCGGCCGGTGGTCTTGTCCGGAAACACCACGACGTTACCCTCGGCATTCACGTCGAAGTAGCCGCGACCCCACTCGGCGAGGCGGTAGAGCCGGGCCGCGTCGGCGACGGTCCAAGGAGCGCGGGCTTCGATGTCGGCCTTCGGAATCGTAGTCGTCATGGGCAGCTCGCTGTTCAGACGGAGGGTCACTCGACATCCACGGGAACGCGGAGGATAAAGTCCGCTCGAGGTTTTCGCCAGGAGTCAGCCGACAATTGGCGCGACTCGGGCGGCTCCCCGCGCGGGGTCAGCACTCGTGCGGCGCTGGGTGTTCCTGCACGGGTCGGGTTCCCGGTTCACGAGGTTCGGCGAACACACGCTCGAGAATGCGGCGAACGTGCTCACGCCACGTGTGTCGGTCCTCGGCCTGACGCCGTGCTGCCGCGCCCAAGCGCGCGCGTAGCGTCGGATCATCGATCAGTACCTGCAGGCCCGCGACCAACGCCTCGGGATCGCCCGGGGGCACGAGCCACGCGGTCTCGCCGTGATCGAGTAGCTCACCGATCTGGGCGAGGTCGGAGGCGATGATCGCACGGCCCATGGCCATGTACTCGAACAGTTTGGTCGGGGAGCCGAAGAACTCGCTCCCGTCGGGGTTGGGCACGTGGGGCGACACGAGGATGTCGGTGGCGGCAAGGAACGCGGGTGCTTCCGCCTGCGGGACGCGCCCGGCGAAGACGCTCGCGTCGCCAACGCCCAAGCGCGCGAGGCACTGTTCGGCGGCGGGTCGACCCGCGCCATCACCGATCCACAGCAAACGCACCGATTCTCGGTAGTGCGGGTAAGCGCTCAGCAAGCGCCCAAAGGCCTCGGCCAGCACCTCGGCTCCGTGCCACGGACCGAACGTGCCAATGAAGCCGATCACGAGGCGATGGCCGAGCGCGAGTCGACGGCGAACCGGTTCGCCGTCGAGTCGTGGGTGGTACCGGGTGACATCGACCCCGTTGGGATTCACGATGATCTTGGCTTCCGAGAAGCCCGCCCGAACCAGCTCGTCTCGCAAGGCGCGACTCACGACCACGACGTGGTCGGCCCCGCTCAAGTTGAGGTGCTCGATTCGACGTGCCAGCGTCTCCTCGGGTAGCCCCGACCCCCAATGGCGCTGGATCCAGACCTCGGACCCGTTGTACTCGAGGACGAACGGCACCCCCAGTCGCCTGGCCAGGCGCAGCCCCGCGTAGCTGTTGAGGGCATAGCGCGCATAGACGAAAGCCGGCGGGTCGGCCGCGAGGAGCGGCGCGGCCTCGGCCTCGATCGCGCGGTCGTAGGCCAGGGACAGCAGGCCCGGGAGGTCGCGAAACCGTGCCGGGGCCAGCACCCGATGCACGCGGACCGCGCTCGCGATCGTCGGCATGTCGTCGGTCGTGATGAAGAGCGGTGGTGGACCCAATTCGGCGAGTTGATTCAACACCCCGGCGATGTGGCCGACGGAGCCGCCCGCGGCGACTCCGAACCAGGGATCCGTGCGCAAGTACACCGGTCGCGCGCCGGCCTGGAGGCTCGGGGGCCGTCGCTCGGCTCGTCGACCCGGCGTCTCGTGCGGCTCATCTCCTCGAGCGCTTTCTCGAGCCTCCAGCTCACGCAACTCACGGTCGACTTGCCGACGCAGCGAAGATCGGCTCGCAAAGTCGCACGCGGCGCGCCACCCCGAGCGTACGAGCCGGGACCAGGTCACTCCGATGCTCGCTCCACCCTCGTCTTCGATCCGACACGGGCCGCGGCTCTGCAGTCGCAGCCACAGCTCCGTCAAGAACGGCCGGGTGATGGTGTCGGCGCGATAGGTGTACAACGTGACCGAGCGCTGACGCAGAAGCACGCGCAGGAGTGGCTGCGCACGCATGGACTCGAACGACACCACGCGCTCGCCGACGGCAGCGGCGCGCGCTTTCGTGGCGCCGCGAACGATGACGAGCCGAGTTCCGGGTTGCGACGGGGTCACTTCACGTACCGATTCCACCAGAGCGCCACGTTGAGAAGGACCCACAGGTCGTGGGTCCGGTTACGCACGAACAGCGACTCCACTTGTCGGGCATCGAGCAGATCGGTGCCGCGGACGAAGGCTGCCACCGCCTCCCGAGTGAATTCGCGCAGTTCGTGCGTCAGCCACTCGTGGACCGGGACTCCGAAGCCTTGCTTGGGTCGTTCGATCACCGCTTGCGGGACGAGGCCGCTGACTGCGTCCTTGAGTAGCCCCTTGAGCCTGCCGTCGCGGGTCTTCTCCGCCGCCGGCACCCCGAAGGCGAACTCCACGAGTCGGTGGTCCAGGAACGGGACGCGCGCCTCGAGCGAAGCCCCCATGCTCATCTTGTCGACGCGCATGAGCAAGAGCTCGGGCAGCCGGAGCTGCAGGTCGACGTAGCTCATCCACTGGAGCGGCGCGGGGTCGCGACTGTGCGCGAGGAAGTGACGCCACATCGGCTCGATGGTCTGCCAACCACTGCGGCCGCGGAACGCCTCGCGCAGTCGCCCGGAGAGCAGCCGCTGGAGGCCGGTTGGACGAAACCCTTCCGCGCCGCCCCAGAAGATTGGCTCTCGCGCGGCTCCCCTGCGCAGCCACTCGTAGTACGCGCTCTCATCCTTGCCCACCATCCGCAAGCCGGCGAGGCCCGCGCGCTTGAGCGCCGTCGGTACCGCCCACCGATTCCACCGCTCGAGGCGCAGTGCCTGGCGCCACGATGGGTAGCCGCAGAAGAGCTCATCTGCGCCTTCGCCGACCTGGCACACCTTGACCCCGTTCGCGCGCGCGAGCTGCGACACGTAGAACACGGGAACGCACACTGGGTCGCCGAGGGGCTCGTCCTGGAGTTCGGCCATGCGCGGCAGGAAGTCCGCCACTTCGGCCGCACCCAGCACGAGTTCGTGGTGTTCGGTGCCGAGCGCTCGCGCCACTTCGCGGGCGTGTCCGAGTTCGCTGGGATACGACGCATACTCGCGATCGTAGCCGATCGAGAACGTGCGGACCGGCCGCGATTCTCCTTCCGAGAACAAGGCGGTGTTGGTGCTCGAGTCCACTCCGCCGGAGAGGAACACGCCCACCGGGACGTCGGCGACCTTGCGCAGCGCGACCGACATACGGAGCTCTTCGCGCAGACGTGCGACCAGTTCGCTTCGAGGAACACCCGCGAGCGATTCCGCGCGAGTGAGAATGTCCCAGTAGCGGCGTTGGGTGAGCTCGCCCGTGTGCGTGACGTGCAGTGTGCAGCCGGCCGGCAGCTTGTGGATGCCGCGAAACAACGTGTGAGGTGCCGCGGTCGTCAGGAACGAGAGGTAGTCGACGAATGCGGCCTCATCCACCGCCGCTTCCTGTTCCGGATCTGCGAGCAATGCCTTGATCTCGGAGGCAAACGCGAAGCGCGCGTTGCGGCGGCTGAAGTAGAGAGGCTTCACGCCGATGCGGTCGCGGGCGAGGGTGAGGCTGCGCGCGCGCGCATCCCAGACCGCGAACGCGAACATCCCCCGCAGCCGCTCGAGGCAGTCGATTCCCCAGTGTTCATAGGCTTGCAGCAAGACTTCGGTGTCGGAATGGTCCGTAGCCCAACGCGTGCGACCAGCCCGCTCGAGCTCACGTCGCAGCTCGGCGTGGTTGTAGATCTCGCCGTTGAAGACCAGCCGCAGCTGCCCGTCGGCGCTGACCATGGGCTGTGCGGCGGCCGTCGAAGGGTCGATGATCGCCAGTCGGCGGTGACCGAGCCCCACGGTCGCATCGGCCGCGACCCATGTCCCGGCACCGTCCGGGCCTCGGTGAGCGAGCGCATCCCGCATTCGCGTGATCAGCGCTTCGGTGATCGGACTGGATTCTGGTTCGAAGGCGATCGCGCCCGTGATTCCGCACATGTCCGGCACTGTAGCGACGTCGGGCGATGCGCCGCAATGCCCGCGCGCGCAGCAATACGGTCGCGCCGGCAACCCGGCGACCGGGTGCCCCGAGGCCGCGGTTTACGGCCCGGCGCCCGCTGGGTATAGTCCGACCGTGACTCGATCTCCACCCGAACAGAGAGTGCGAGCGTTCATGAAACGGCGTTTCTTGCCCCATTTGGTGTGCCTGGGTTTGTGTCTGATCGGCATCTGGTTGAGCAGCACCTTGGTCGACATGCACGCGCGCGGCTCGGCCGGGACCGGCTTGCTCGCGGGTGCATGCGGGGCCGAGGGCTCGGGGTGCGATGCCGTCATCCACAGCCGTTGGGGCGTGTTCCCTCCGGCGCCCGCGGAGGACACGAAGGGGACGGGGCTTCCCGTGGCCCTGTTGGGTCTTTGGTACTTCGTGGCCCTGGCGGCGTGGTTCGCGACCATCGGTCCGGTGGAGGGATCGCGCGCCTGGCTGCACCGAGGGGTGCTCGGACTGTGCGCTCTGGGTAGCGTAGCCTCCCTGTGGTTCATCGTGGTGATGGCGGCCTTCGTACACGCTTGGTGCCCGCTCTGCCTGAGTTCCCACGCCGTCAACTTCGGCCTGCTGGCGGCGGCCTTCTGGGCGCGGCCGCGGGCAGCTGCGGAGCCCGCGACCGGGCGCGCGACGGGCCCAGTCCACCCAACGAATCGCCTGCTCGGCGTGACCGCGGCGCTGATTCTCGGCATTTGCGTGGCGTTCAGTCAGCGCGCGACGATTCTCGGTTTCGAGGCGCGCGAGCGCGAGTTCGCCGAGGTCGTCGAGGAGCTCGATGCCTTCAAGCAAGACGCCGACACGCTGCGCGCCATGTACGAGAGCCAGGCCGAGGTCGAGCTGGACGTGCGCGACGATGATCCCACGGTGCTCAACGAGAAGACGCCGTACATGCGGATCACCTACTTCAGCGACATTGAGTGCCCGCAGTGCGCCAAGTTCGATCAACAGCTCTTCGAGGAGATCAAACCGCTGTTCAACGGACACCTGCGGATCGTGTTCAAGCACCTGCCGTTGAGCGACAAACACCCGAATGCCATGCGCGCGGCACTTGCGATCCAAGCCGCGCACTTGCAAGGCAAGTTCTGGGAGGCGCACACCTACCTGATCGAACGTAGGACGGCCCTGGCTTCGCTCGACTACAGCGAGATGGCGGGGGCGCTGGGTTTGAACGTCGGGCGCTTCGTCACCGACATGAGTTCGCCGGCGGTGGCGGAGGCGGTCAATGAGGATCTGCGTCTGGCGGCGCGGCTGCGCCTGACCGGCGCGCCGTCGGTGTTCCTGAACAACCGGCCGGTGAGTCGAGTGCTGCGCGGCTACCTGGGCTTCTGGAAGGAGCGCGCCGAAGCCTTGCGCAAGGTCGTCACGGAGAAGGCAGGGAAAGAGTGGTAGGGTGCAGGCACGCGCTCGACCGCGCTTCGCAGTTGCGACACAGTCGTGACGACGTACTCAGCCGCCTTTCCCAGCGCGGACCGCTTGCTCCTCGTCGTTGCCCTTTCGCCACCACGTCGCTTCGGGCTACCGCGCGCCCGCCGGCGCCGAGGCTCGTCGGCGTCGCGGTTCGAACGTGGGCTTCGCCAGGCGTGAGATGATCCACGGGAGTCGTCGGAGCCCGCCGAGCGCGAGGCGTCGCGCGAGTCGCGACCGCGCGACGAGGCCGAGGAACCGTTCGAGGCCCACGAAGGGCGCGAGCGCTTGCTCGAGTTCGCGCGCATACCACTTCTCGGCGGTCGCCGCGGGCTGCCCACCCACGACCGACCCAATGGCCTCTGCGGCGATGGCTCCGCCGAGGGCGGCGAGCGTCATGCCGGCGCCGGTGATCGGGTCCAGGAACATCGCGGCGTCCCCGACCAGGAACACTTGCTCGCATGCGGGGCGGGAGCTGCGGAAGCCCTGGTGGGGGAGCACGGCGACTCCGCCTTCGGCCGTGGCGCCGTCGGGAAGGGAACGGGCTGCGTGCAGCAACCGATCGAACTCGACTGGGTCACGCAGCGTCAGGATCCAGTCCTTCTGTCCAAGCACCGCTACCGACAAGCGCTGGTCGGCAAGAGGGGTCAGGTAGACCTCGCCGGTCCCCATGAACTCGATGGTCACACGTTCCGCGATCGGTGTACGCAACCGGTAGCGGCGCCGAGCACCCCAGCGTCCGTATCGATCGCCGCGCGCGAGGCCCGCCCATTGGCGTACGCGGGAGGTGACGCCGTCGGCGCCGACGACGAACCGGCGATCGAAGCCACCGATGGGCGTCTCCGCGTGCCAACCGCCTGCGAGGCGATGGAGAGCCGTGACCGCGGTGCCGAGGTGGAGTTCGACGAGCGGCTCGGCACGGAGCGCTTCGAGCAGGCGTCGGGTCAGGACCGTTCGCTCGACGCCAAGACCGTGGATCGCGTTGGGGAAGTGCCAAGTGAGATCGCGCGCTTCGGGGGTGCGGAAGCAGAACCCGCGAAACGGGCTGCCGTCGCTCGCGAGCGATCCCAAGAGCGGCTCGAGGACGCGGAGCCCCGCCGGGTGCAAACCCTCGCCACAAACCTTGTCCCACGGTTGATCGTGCGGGTCGATCACGGTGACAGGAATTCCGGCTCGTGCAAGCGCGAGTGCGGCGACGGTGCCACCGACCGATGCGCCGACCACGAGAACGCCGTGCTGCGAACCGTCGGGCCGAACATGCGGCGGCATCGCCGGGGTGACGCCGTTCGTCGCCGAGGGCACTATCGGAGCTCCTGACGGAGGAGGGTAATGGCGCCGGCCTCGTTCGCCAGCCGGAGTCGGTCTCCGGCCACTTGCACCGCCAAGGGGTCGAGCCCGTCGCCGAGGTCGAGTTGTCCGTCGCGATAGGTCCAGACTCCGGCGAGAACCTGGAACGCCGGGCCCGCTTCGCCGAGCACGAGCGCAGCGCCAGAGTAGGGTCCGGTGTCGTTCGTTCCCGACGGAGCACCGAAGTAGTAGTAGACCTGGGTGAGAGCGCCGGCCGCGTCGCCCGTGAGTTGCTCAGACTCGTACAACCCCGTTGGGAACTCCGGCGGCGCCGATTGCCAACGCACCGACGGCAGCTCGGCGACGACCTGCCGCCCGGTCTCCTCGATTACGTTCGACGGGTAACAGGATGTCGCGACGGCGAGCAAGCCGGCGAGCGCGAGCGACCGAACTGCTCGGTCCCCGTACCAGTGCTTGCACCGCGACTGTCGGCGCCGGTTCGCCGTGGCCCGGTTCGTCGTGGCCCGGTTCGTAGTGGCCCGGTTCGTAGTGGGTTCGTGCACGCTCCGCCTCGTTTCGCGTTCCCTAGTCCCCAAGCCGTTCCTTAGGAGTCGCCCAAGAATCACTTCACCCTCTTGCTCGTCGCTTCGGGCCATCTTCGACCGATCCGAAAACCTCGAAATCCTCACCGGAACTAAGGCTACGCCTCCGGTTCCGAGCTTTCCGGATCGGCCGAATCTGACCCAAATCGACGGCAAGATGTCGAAGTTATTCTTGGGCGACTCCTCAGCCGCGCTTGCGTCGGCCCGCATGGCCGTGCCCAGCCCAGAGTCGACGAACCTCCTCACCTCTTCCTCCCCCGCCCTGCGCACCAACGCGACGCATACGCACGAGCCTAAGCCCTTCGCACGCCCCGGCGCGCCCTGGGAGCGCGGACAGCCTGTCCGCATCTCTTGGCCTCGCGCCACGGACCCTTCGCGCACCACCCGGGCCCGACGCCTCCCACCACCCTATCCAGCGCGCGCCCGCGCGCCCGCGCGGACGCTCGGGCATGGGCTCCGGAAATGCGTAACGATGGCGCCGTGGCCGGAGATCAATTCTCTGCGGCGGCACCAACGGACCGAGCCCGCAAGGATACCCAGACCTTCACCACCGGCTCAACCTTGATCAAGCCCGCCTGATTGGGCACCGGCACACCATAGTCGTTCATGTCGAGGGGCATCTCGCCAGCGATCAGCACACGTCGCGAGTCATCGACCGACAGGTCGACGGGCATCGCGACCTCGCGATCCTTGCCTCGAATGCGCAGCGTACCCTTCAGGGTGCCCTGGACCTTCAGGGCGTTGGCGTCGGTCTCGGTCGCGACGAGTTCCCGCAGCTCGAACTCGAGGTTCGGGTATCGGGCCGTGTCGAGATGCTCGAACATGCCCTCGTCGCGTCCCTCGACCCCCGTGCGCAGGGAGGCCGCGTCCACGACGATGGTCCCGGTGCAGTCGCTCGTGCTGCGGGCCAGGTTCATGACGAGTTGGCCGCGAACTTGTGACGTGACCCCGGAGAAGTCGTGGAGCGTGCTCTTCGCATCGAAGCCGACGCGAGACAGCGACGAGATGATCTCGAAGCGTTGCCGGCGATCGAACTCGAACCCCGAGGCTGGGAGCTCGAACGCCAGGAACCCCTTTTTCTTGCGGACCGGCGCGGCCACCGGCGACGCGGCGACGGTTGGCGTCGGGGCCGGCGTGGCACTCGGTGGCGCGGGTTCTCGCCCAGCCGGTATCTCCTGGGTCAGCGCCCCGGGGGGCGTCGCCGACCAAGCCTCGTCCGTCGTCGGCGAAGGTACGGCGCCCTCTGTGCGCTTTGCCACGAGGTTCGCCGTGCCCAGCTCCAGGAGCGCGCCGCGCAGTTCGGCGAGGATCTGTCGTTGTTCCTGCTCGATCGAGTTCGGCGCGCGCAGGCTCGCCTCGAGCCGATCGAGCCGCTCGACGATCGAGGCCTCGACCCCCGCGCTCGACTCCTCACCGGCGGCTGCGAGGAGCTCGAAGTTCCTCGTGATCGCGCTCGCGAGGAGCCCGAGGTCGGTCCGCAGCACCGCGACTTCGTCACGCAAGAGCGCGATCGGATCCACCTGATTCTCGTCCGGCGCTGTCGCGATCGTGATGTCGAGGCGGTCCTTCACCAGGCCCCACGTCACGACTCCGGAGCCCGCGAACGCGACCAACGCCAGCAGGCCGCCCCATTGGAGAATCTTGTTACTCACCGCCATGTGGGCCTCCTGCCGGTTACCATACCGCCACCGTTCGACTCGAAACCACCCCCGCAAACCGTGGACCAAGCGCCTCGCCGGCGCCCGGGGTGATCCGATCCTGGGCCGATCCTGGGCTCCCGGTGCACCCCGGTAACGCCTACATTGGCTCGTGCAAACTGTGCTCGGCACGGTGGCCGCTTCGCTCTGGACCGACTCGTGCCGTTGTCGACGCGGGTGGGTCTTCGAGGCGTCCATAGTTGCGCTTGGCGATCAGGGTTGGCAGGGCGAATAGATCCAGAACCAGCGCCACCGCCAGTACGAAGGCCAGTGTCAGCCCGAACTGGCGAATCGGCAGGAACCCTGAGATCCCGAACAAGCAGAACGAGACGATCAGGAGCAACGAGCTGCTGAGCAGGGGAACCAGCGTGGTCTTGAGATAGAAGTCGAACCCCTGCCAGGTCCGAGCATCGAGTGCGTGGATCACGTGTAGGGTGCTATCGACGATCATGCCCAGCGAGACGCTGAAGACCATCACGGTGGCCACGTTGATGCTGAACCCCGAGTAGTACAGAAACGGCAGCGCGGAGAGCGGCGGCAGCAGGTTCGGGAACAGAAACAGCGCCAGCAGCCTGCCGCTACGATAGAAGAGCATGACGATGGCCGCGATGACCGCCAGGCTACTGGCGAAGCTGCGCGCCAGGATCGAGAGCAAGGCTTCCTGCGAGTGCATGAGGTTGAAGTAAATCCCGCTCATCTCCATGTCGAGTGCCTCGTGCCGCGCGAGCACTGCCTCGACGGCTCGTTGCTCCTCGAGATAGCGAACGAAGGACCCGCTGCACCCACCCAGCGTGATGCGGTACGCGCTCGCCGACGGATAGGCCTGCGTGAGTAGCTCGGGGAGCTGGCTCTCGATCGCCGAGCGCACCGGGCCAGCCAGTGGGGCGGGCTCGGTCTGACCGGTGAGTCGCCACGCCTCGCGGACGAAGGCGTCTCGGGAAACGACCCGGAGTCGTCCCGCGAGCGAGTTCTCGAGATCGATCTCGAGAGCGCGGAGTCGTGCGCGCGACTCCGCGTCGGTCAGGCCTGCGGGCGAAGTCAGGATCAGCTCGAAGTTCGGGTTGCAGAGGGTTCGTTCTTGCAGTTCTCGGAGTCTCTCGCTGAGTCCACTGGCCCGCGGGAAGTAGCTGGTGGCATCGGTGTTCGAGGGGATCCGGGTGAGCGAGTAGGCCGCGCCGGCCACGATCACGAGGCTGACGCCGGCGATCGCTGGCACCGACAGAGTGTGTCGGAACCAACGTTCCGAGACCAAGAGCGGCGCTGTTTCGAGGAAGCGTGAACCTGGCGGCAGAAGGGCCCACAGCCACGCGACGCTCAGACCCGTGGTCAGGATGATGAGCAGCGACGACAAGACTCCGAGCTGTCGAATCGCCTCGATCTCGCTGATACACAGGGCGCCGAAGCCTACGCTGGTCGTTGCGACCATGAGTCCGAGGGGCAGCAGCTTGAGACGCAGCGCGCGCCCGAGTCCCCCGAGTTCTACCGCCGTGAAGTAGACGTGGTAGCACAACACGAGGTTGATCACGAACACCATGAGCGGCGTGATCGAGGTGACCATGTTCATGGTCCCATAGAGCACCCGCACCAACGCCAGGCTCCCGGCCATCGAGAACACCGCCGGCAGGAACATGAACAGGCCGCCACGAAGGCTGCGGGAGGCAACGACCGAGAACACCAGCCCGACACCGAGGAGCGCCGGAAACAGCTGCGGTTTGATCCGGTCGGAGAACTGATTCAGCAGATAGTTCGTGTAGGGCAACCCCACCATGCCGAGGCGGCCCTCGGCGAGTACGGCATTTCCGATCAGTTCTTCGATGAGGCGGGCGGTTTCGCTGAGCTTCGGTTCTCGCGGGAGGAGCACCACGAACGCCACGTGGTCTTCGCCGAGGAGATCCAGAGTCAGCTCGGGATGCGAGCGCACGAATGCGAGAGGGTCGGGAGATCCCAGGTACTGGAGAAGGCCGCCGTAGGCACCGGCGAAGTCGAGGACGTCGTGGTCTGGCCACTCGGTACGGAGCGAAGTGGCCAGCGTGCGAAACCGCTGCAGGTACCCTTCGGGTAGACCCCGCTCGAAGTCGACGCGCACGAGGAGCTGCGATCGTTCCGGAAACAGGCCTGTGAAGCGTTCGTAGCGCTCGCGCGCGTCCCGCGCCAAGAAGAGACTCTCTTGGTTGTCCTGACGAAGACCCGGCAGGAGGCATGCACAGCCCAAGCTCCCGAGCACACAGAGCGCCAGGACGGCCGCCCGCGTCCGACCCCGAGCTACGACCACTGCAAGAGGACCGTCTGACCTACGAAGCCAGGTCCAAAGCTCAACATCAAGGCGCGGTCGGCGCGTGCCGGGTGCTTCCGCAGCACGCGCTCCAGAATGAACAGGACGGTCGCGCTCGACATATTGCCGTGCTCCGCGAGGACCGCATGGGAGTCGTCGAGGTTCTTGCCGTGACGACCGAGCAGCTCTTCTGCCTTCCGCAGGATCTTGACCGACCCGGGGTGGAAGATCATGTGCTCGATGTCAGCGAGGTCGACGCGTTGAGCCGCCAAGAACGGGTCGAGGATGTTGCCGAAGTGTTCGTTGATCGCGTCTGGCACCGCGCGATCCAACACGATCTGCAGGCCGTCGTTGCGGAGCGCGTAGCCCATGAGCGAGGTGCCGTCCGGGAAGTTGTACATCGAATTGGCGAGCACCGTCGGTCGGACTTCCGGCGAGTCACCGAGAATGACGCAGGCAGCCCCGTCGGCGAAGATCGCGGAGCTGACGATGTTGGTCATGGATCGGTCGCCCAGCTGGAAGGTGAGAGTCGGAAACTCCACCGAGACCAAGGCGACGTGGCGGCCTGGATGTGCGCGCAAGTAGTCGGTCGCGTAGATGATTCCAGACGTGCCGCCGGCACACCCCATCTGCATGACGGGAAGTCGCTGCGTGTCCCGTCGGAGGCCGCAGCGATTGATCAGATAGGCGTCCATCGACGGGATCATGTAGCCGGTGCAGCTGACCGAGATCAAACAATCGATGTCGGTCGCCTCGAGCTTGGACTGGACGAGCGCCTTTTCGAACACCTTGCACGCCATGTCCACGGCGTGCTCCATGTAGGCATTGTTCTTCTCCTCGAAGGATCGTTCCGTGAAGATCTCTTCGATCGGGATGATCGACGATCGTTGCCGGATGGCCGCCGACTCCAGGACCTTGAGTGCCCGTCGCCGGAGATCGTCATCGCTCTCCAGCCACCGCTCGATGTAGGGGAAGACCTCGGCCATCGGGTAGCAGTGGGGCGGAGCGGCAGTCGCGCAGGAGAGAATCTTGGCTGGCACGTTCACCCTTTCCTGGTGCAGGGGCCCGCAAGGGGTCCACGCCCTTGTATCGGCTCTTGGAACCAGCCGACCCCGCAATTCGTCGGCCAGTCTGCCCGGTCCGACGTCTCCTGGCCACGGTCGACAGGGAAGTCGAGGTGCGCTCGTGGCTTCCGACGCGAATGCGAGTTCTCGCGGGGGCCTCCGGGGCCGCAGTGAAGTCGGGTGGCTTAGGAGTCGCCCAAGAATAACTTCACCCTCTTGCTCGTCGCTTCGGGCCATCTTCGACCGATCCGAAAACCTCGAAATCCTTACCGGAACTAAGGCTACGCCTCCGGTTTCGAGCTTTCCGGATCGGCCAAATCTGACCCAAATCGACGGCAAGATGTCGAAGTTATTCTTGGGCGACTCCTTAGCTTGGCTTCAGCGCGGTTGTAACTTCGACACGGGGGCGGCGCGGGCCTCGGGCCTCGGGCGTCGGCGTCGCGGTCCGATCCGGCCTCGCCGTCGCGGTTGCAGAAGCCGTGCGATGGCGTAGAAATACCCCTCGCTGGTTTTCCGATTCGGGGTGCGATTTCGACCCGACGAAGCGAAGGGGAGTGCAATGACGAGAGCAATGAGTGTCGTGGCCGCATGTGGCGTCTTGCTGGGTGTTGGTCTCGCCGGGATCGGCTGCAGCGCGCGCAGCGGACGTTCGCATCGTCACGCTGTCGGGGTTGCGAGCGACGACGCGACCGTGAATCACCGGTTCGAGGACGCGGAGGATTGGGCCCGCCGGTTCGAGGATCCGACGCGGGACGGCTGGCAGCGACCCGACGAAGTGATCGCGGCGTTGGCACTCACGCCGGACTCGCGGGTCGCCGACATTGGGGCGGCGACCGGCTACTTCCCCATTCGAGTCGCCCGCGCCGTGCCCGACGGCGTGGTCTACGGCGTCGATATCGAGCCGACGCTCGTCAACTACCTGAATCTGCGAGCCCGCCACGAGGGCGTGCACAACCTCGTTGCTCTCGTGTGCTTGCCCGACGACCCGCGCATCCCGGAACCGGTGGATTGCGTGCTCGTCGTCAACACCTACCACCACATCGACTCGCGGGTGGAGTACTTCCGGCGCGTGCACGAATCGCTGCGTCCGGGTGGCCGCCTCGTGATCGTCGATTTCAAGGAAGGTTCGTTGCCGGTCGGCCCCTCGGCGGACCACAAGATCGCCGCCAAGCAAGTGATTTCCGAACTCCAGGCCGCGGGCTACCGCCTCGACCGACGGGACGAACTTCCGTACCAATACGTGCTGGTGTTCACCGTTGCCGAGTAGCACACTCGCCATCTCGACACCCCCCGAGAGGGCTACCGCTTCTTGGGGCGCTTCGCCGGCGCGATCTGCTGGCCGACGATCATCGCGTAGTCCTTGGCCGAGACGTTGCTCGCGAGTCGAGTTACCGTGTCAGCCACGACGTCGGGCACGTCCGGCTGCGCCTCGTTGTCGCTGGCGGCGTCTGGCGGCGGGCTGCCCGAAACGAAGACGATTTCGTTCGCCGTCATGTCGTCGACGCTGCCCTTCTTGATGCGGATCACCTGGCGATCCGGACCCGTCTGGACGTTGGTGTCGCCGTCGCCTGCCTTGAACGAGAAGCCCGTGGTGTTGTTCTTCAGCTTTCCGTACATCCACTCAACTCGCTGTTTCTTCAGCTCCTCCGGGACCGGCGGCGGCTGATACGCCCCGGCGGAGTCAGCCAGCACGACGGCGTTCACCTTGATGATCTGCGGTGGGAACGTGCCGTTGTTCTCGGTGCGCGTTGCAGCCTGCCGCAGCGCGAGGATCCAGGCACCGGCTTCCGACGGGATGTCCTTCAGCGCCAGCGTTTCGTGCACGACGAAGGTCGTTTTTCCCGAGCAGCCGACCGAGTACTCACCCTTCGCGGTCTTCACGCGCAGGGTCTTTGCGCTGTCGCCTGCCGGCGGGCTGGCGTCGGCGCTGCGCTTGGGTGCCACCAACTTGCCCATGAATCTGACCTTCGAGCCCCTGAGATCATCGTCGTCGGCGAGGCTGGATCGTGGTGCGAGCACCACAGCCACGGCCGCAAGCAGTATCGCGGCCAGGCAACGTACGGCCGGGACCCACCGGCCCCTGGCGGAGCCGATGTTCAGCAGGTGGATGCACCTCATGGTTGGTTTCCTTTCGCGGTCCGCGGGTCGAACGAGCCTGAATGATCCGCACTCGCAGGCTGGGTGCAAGCGCTTGCGCGAGGATCTCCGCGATTCCAGCGAGCGGCCGTGCGGAATCCGTTTGGCGTCAGAACCAGTTCTGCTGAGCCAGGTACACGCCGGCACCCGCCAGATAGCCCAGCAGCGCCCACGGGCCGATCTTGCGTGCGTACCACAAGAAGTCAATGCGCTCGATACCCATGGCCGCGACCCCGGCTGCCGATCCGATGATCAAGCAGCTCCCGCCAGTGCCAGCGCAGTACGCAAGGAGCATCCAGAAGTGGTCGTCCGGCGGGAAGGTGTACATTTCGATTCCGGCCGCGACCAGCGGCACGTTGTCGACGACGGCGGAGATCAGGCCGATCAGGATGGCCACCACATCCCGGTTGCCGATCCAGCCATCGAGGGCGGTGGCGAGGCTGTGGAGCATTCCCGTGGCTCCGAGGCAGCCGACCGCGAGCAGGATTCCGAGGAAGAACAGGACGCTCGACATGTCGATTCGCCGCAACACCGCAACGAGGCCGGTGGACGACTTCGTCATGTGGTCAGCGTCCGCGTGCAACCGTTCCGAAGCGATCCACATGAGCGACAGCGCCAGCATCATGCCCATGAAGGGAGGCAGGTGCGTGAAGGTCTTGAAGACGGGGACGCTCAGGAGCCCGAGCACGCCGAGGATCAAGAAGATCAACTGGTGAGAGCGCGGAATCTGGGCCTCGTGAGGGTCGGCTTTGGCTTCTGGTCGCTCGAGTTCCCCACGCATCGCGAAGGACAGCACCGAGAGCGGGAGCAGCAGGCAGGCAACGCTCCCCAAGAAGAGTTGGTTCATGACCGCGACCGGCGTGATCTTGTGCTTGATCCACAGCATGGTCGTCGTCACGTCGCCGATCACCGTCCATGCGCCCCCCGCGTTGGCGGCGATCACCACCACCCCGGCGAAGACCAGGCGCGTGTTTCGATCCTTGATCAGCTTGCCGAGGAGCGAGACCATGACGATGGTCGTGGTCAGGTTGTCGAGCACCGATGAGAAGAAGAAGGCCATCCACGCGACGATCCAGAGCAGGCTGACCTTGCTCTTCGGCCGGATCCGATTGGTGACGATCGCGAATCCTTCGTTGGCGTCGATGAGCTCCACGATGGTCATGGCCCCCATCAGGAAGAACAGAATGCCCGAGATCTCTCCCACGTGCCGCCCGAGCAGCTGGTGGTCCACGAGGAACGCGAGCCGCATGGCATGGGACACGATCGATCCATCGCTGCCGGATTCGCGGGCGAACTCCTCGATGAACCATTGCGGAATCTTGCCGCCAGGCAGCAAGGTGTCGATGCCGAGGACGTAGACCACCCAACAGAGAACCCCCGTGAGGAGGGCGGAGGCCGCTTTGTTCACGCGGATGGGATGCTCCAGCGCGATCGCCAGATACCCCAGGGCGAAGATCGAGATCATCAGCAAGGCCATGAACGCTCTCCTCGAAAGCTCTCAACCCCACTCCGCGGTCATCGGCTGGCTGGCGCAAAAAGGGAGGTGGTGGTTTCGTGTGTGTCGAAGCGCAAGTCACGTTGAATTGGAGGGTCGTATATCCGGCGCCGCGCCGAGAAAGTCAAGGGTTCCACGAGGCGTGTCGGACAACCGCGGAGACGGGCGCTCTGGCGCCCGAGGCCTGCCGCGCAGCACGCATCCCGCGACGGTTGCGGCACGCTGCAAATGGGTGGGCTGCGTCGAGAAACCACGGGGTCAAGTCCCAGCTGGGCCCGGGCCTGCTATCATGCCGTGCCGAGCGAGTTCGTCGGGTTTCGGCGAGCCCCAACTCTCGGGGGCCGGTGGCCGTGAGCGCAGCCGCGCCTCGCTCGAGCCTGTCGACCGATGCGACCGAATTCACGAAGGGTTTCCATGACCGCTGGAGCGACCTACGATTTGCCCAAGTATCGATACCGGGGAGCCCGTGCCATGGTGCTCCTGCACGAGGATGCCATGGGGCGGTTCCTGGCCACGTGGCGCCGGGCGGCCGCGGCGGGGCTGGTGTTGCCCAACACCCAGGATCCCGACTACGCCTCCCTGGAGGCCGTGGTGTTTCATGTCCTGCGCGCGGGACGCGGGTACATGGTCTGGATGTGCAAGGTGCTGGAACTCCCGGATCCGCGAATCGACCCTCCGCCGCCGCTCTCCGAAGTTGCGAGCAGTGCGGATGCCTACCTCGTCCACCTTTTCGAGCGCTGGCGAACCCCTTTGGCGGGCGTCGAGGAAGAACGCTTCGGTCGCCCCGAGCACCTTTCGAACTGGAAGGTCCTCTACTGCGTCGATGCCATGCTCGAACACGCCGTCATGCACCCGATTCGTCACGAGTTCCAACTGGCCGAGATGCTGGTGCAACACGGGGACGGAAAGCTCGAGGCACCCTGACGCCAGCGCTCGCGAACGGGCCGGCGAGCCGTGCCGGCCCGTGCGGCGCCGTGGATCGATGACTTCGTCTTACTCCGAGAGGTTTGGAAACCGTCGTGCCGAGGGCCCTGCACCCACTCCGTCGTCTCCTCCGTCACTATCGTTCTTACCGTCGGCTGGTGACCCAAGCGGCGCTGTACTCGATTCTCAACAAGGTGTTCGACCTCGCACCGCCGTTGTTGATTGGCGCCGCAGTCGATGTCGTCGTGAAACGCGAGGATTCACTGCTGGCAGCGTGGGGAATCCACGAGGTGGGTACCCAACTGTGGGTGCTCAGTGGCGTGACGCTCGTGATCTACATCCTCGAGTCGCTGTTCGAGTACGCGCACGCGATCCGGTGGCGCAATCTCGCGCAATCGGTCCAACACGACCTGCGGGTCGAGGCCTACGACCATGTGCAGCGGCTCGACATGGCCTACTACGAGAACCAAGCGACGGGCAAACTGATCGCCGTTCTCAACGACGACGTGAATCAGCTCGAGCGGTTCCTGGACGGCGGCGCGAACGAGTTGCTGCAGGTGGCGACCACCGTGGTCGTCATCGGCGGCATCTTCTTCGCGCTCGAGCCGACCGTGGCGGTCTTGTCCTTCGTGCCGGTGCCGTTCGTCTTGTGGGGCTCGCTCGCCTTCCAGCGTCGCATCGCGCCGCGCTACCGTCGCGTGCGCGAGCAGGTGGCCAGCTTGAGCGGACTCTTCACCAACAACCTCGGTGGCATCGCGACCATCAAAGCGTTCGCGGCGGAGGAGTTCGAGGCCGAGCGAGTTCGTGCTGAGAGCGAACGTTACTGTGAGAGCAATCGAGCGGCGATTCGACTCAGCTCCGCGTTCTCGCCCCTCATTCGGATGATCATCGTCTGCGGCTTCGTGTTCGCCCTCGTGTTCGGTGGTCACGCGGTGCTCGCTGGCACGCTCGCGGTCGGCGCCTACAGCGTGATGGTGTTCCTCACGCAGCGCTTGTTGTGGCCCCTGACGCGGCTGGGTCAAACCGTGGACCTGTATCAGCGGGCGATGGCCTCGACTTCGCGCGTCCTCGATCTCCTCGCGGTGCCGATCTTGGTGCGCGATGGGACGCTCGAGCTGGCACCGCGCAGGATTCGCGGTGAGATCGTGTTCGAGGATGTCGGCTTCTCCTACCTTCCCGGCACGCCCGTCCTCCGCGATCTTTCCCTGGTGATCCCGGCTGGGGACACGTGCGGAATCGTCGGTGCCACGGGGGCCGGCAAGACCTCAGTCATGAAGCTGCTTCTGCGGTTCTACGAGCCCACATCGGGTCGCATTCGGGTCGACGGGATGGACCTCGCAGAGGTTCGGCTCGCCGACCTTCGTCGCACGATCGGCTTCGTCAGTCAGGACGTGTTCCTGTTTCATGGCACGGTGCTCGAGAACATCCGCTACGGCACACCGCACGCATCCGTGGACGAAGTCATCGCGGCGGCGCGCGCGGCCGAGGCCCACGACTTCGTGCAGGAGCTGCCGCAAGGCTACGAAACGATCGTCGGCGAGCGCGGTCAGAAACTCTCGGGCGGGCAGCGCCAACGGTTGTCCATCGCGCGGGCGCTACTCAAGGATCCACCGATTCTGGTGCTCGACGAGGCCACGTCCGCGGTCGACAACGAGACCGAGGCGGCGATCCAGCGTTCGCTGGCGCGGATCGCGGTCGGGCGGACGACGATCGTCGTGGCCCATCGCCTGTCGACCATCCGCCACGCCGATCGCGTTTTCGTCCTCGACAAGGGCCGGCTGGCGGAGACCGGGACGCATGATGAGCTGCTCCTTCGCGGCGGAATCTATGCGAACCTATGGCAGGTGCAGACGGGCGAGCTACCCGTCCTTGGCGCCGGTACCCTCGTCGACGAGTGATCGGGGCGGGTCACGCGGCAGGGCACGTGGAGAGGCACGTGGAGAGGGACGTGGAGAGGATTCTCGGCGTCGGCCGGGCGGGGAAGCCCGAACCGAGCCGGGCACCAGTACTTCGGTCTTCTCAGCGCGCGGGTGACGGCTATACTCGCTCGAGTCCAAGGGTCTCCAACTCGCACAGCTCCGAAGTCGATGCGGTCTCGTCGACGGGACCTCGAGCGGGGTGCGTCCACGAAGACGCGCCCGTGCCGGCGCAGAGCGACTCGAGTCCCGATGGGGTCTTAGTCCTACGCGAGCGGCGTGAGTCCGACTCGTTCAGGTCGTTCGAACGTCAACGGAGAGGAATAGGATCCAGTGCACATCCTCCACGCATCGGCAACCGGTTCGAACGAAGGCTTCTTGGGTTGGACGCGCGGCGCGCTGCTGCTGCTCGCGTTGGCTTGTTGCGGGGATGGGTTTGCGCAAGGCCCCGACGTCATCGTCGGCGAACTCTACGAAACCTCCTCGTACGGGGCGATCGGCACGACGCGCGCGTACTCGGTGGGCACGATCTCGTGCAACATTGGCACCTCGACGTTGCAGTGGATTGCCGGCACCAATCAACATCCGGTGATCACGCAGAATCTGTTCCGGCTCGCGAACAACCGCTTCGAGCAGCTCGGGCAAGGATGGATCAAGCACGCGTTCACCGCCCTCCAAGGAAGCGTCTGCACTCCGTGCACGCCCCACCCGAACGGGACCGCGCTGGGAGTCGGCTGCTCGGACCCGTACTCCTCCGGTCTCAACGGCAGCCAGTCGGGCCTCGGGCCGAAGTCCGATATCAACGCCGCCACCGGCTTGTTCACCTATCCCTACACCGGTCAAGGTCTGACGGGGAATACCCTCTTCAAGCGGATTCAGGCCGAAGAGAGCGACCTGTCGGTACCCGGCGCTCTGTACTTCGTCACGAGCCACTACATGACCTCGGACGAACCCCCCGTCGGCACGCATCTGAACAACGAGTCGTACCGTCGGGTGACGCTGTCTGGCAGCTTCACCATGAGCGTGGCTGACACTACCCAGCGTCAGAAGTACGCCGTGCAGGCGTGGGTCGATCAGGATCCGAGCGTCACGATGACCTTCGTCGACGTCCCCGGCGACGGACGCTTCATCGTTTGCGCCAAGGCCGTGCCCGACGGCGCGAACTGGCGTTACGAGTACGCGATCGAGAACTACAACTCGGATCGTTCGGCCAGTTCCTTTGCGGTTCCAATCCCGTCCGGTTCGGCGGTCACGGCGATCGGCTTCCATGACGTCGACTACCACAGTAACGAGATCTATGCGAACACCGATTGGTCGAGCGCGAGCACCGCGACCCAGGTCAGTTGGCAAAGCCCGCAGACCTTCGCGCAGAATCCGAACACGAACGCGCTCCGCTGGGACACGGTCTACAGCTTCTGGTTCACGAGCGACCAGCCTCCCACCAGCGGCAACGCGACGCTCGGCCTGTTCAAGCCCGGTGCTCCGACGAGCATGACCTTCACCACCGTCGTCCCCGGCACGGTGGGAAGCCCGCCCTTCAACGACTTGTGCACGAACGCGCTGACCGCGAGCGCGGGCTCGACTCCGTTCAGCACCCTGTTCGCGACCACCAGCGGCCCGGCGGAGCCGACCTGCGCGTCGACGGTCAACGCCGACGTCTGGTATCGCTACACCGCGCCGTGCGACGGTACCGCGGTGTTCAGCTTGTGCGGGGCGAGCTTCGATACCCAGCTCGCGATCTACCAGGGGCCGGCGTGTCCGACCTCGAGTTCGGCCCTCGCCTGCAACGACAACGCTTGCTCGCTGCAGTCAGAGGTCACCCTCGCGGTCACGAATGGCACCGAGTACCTGATCCGCATCGGCGGCAGCGGTAGCGCCCAAGGCAATGGTGCGCTCGTGATCACGCCGCCGAACTGCACCCCGCCGGGCTCGGGCAACGACCTCTGCGCCGACGCGATCGCCGTCAGCGACGGTGTCCCGATCAACGGCTCGACGACGAACGCCACCGTTGACGGCACCGCGTCCTGCGGGTCCTCCGGAGCCAGCCCGGACGTTTGGTACACCTACACGCCCGCGACCTCGGCGAGCGTGTCGATCAGCACCTGCAACACGGCCAACTACGACACGGTGCTGGCGGTGTTCACGGGCTGCGGGGGGGCCCAGGTCGCCTGTCTGGACGACACGGCGGGTTGCTCGGGCTTCACCCAGACCCTCACCGTGAGTCTGACGGGCGGTGTCACCTACTGGATTCGGGTGGCCGGCTACAACGGTGCCAGCGGCGACTTCACGCTGCTCGTGACCGGCGGGGGCGGGACGCCAGGCCCCATGAACGACGACTGCGCCGACCGCATCGGCATTGCGCTCGGCACCATCAGTTTCGACACGACGGGCGCCACGACCGATGGGCCGCTGCACGCCGCGTGCAACTTCTTCGGCTCGTCGGACGTCACCAACGACATTTGGTACAACTACCCGAGCACGTTCGCCGGCACGTTGACGGTGAGCACGTGCGGCAGTAGCTACGACACCAAAGTCGCCATCTATGACGACGCGGGCTGCGCCAACTTCGAGGCGCGCCTGCTGGCCTGCAATGACGACTCGTGCGCGACCCAGTCGGAGCTCGTGATTCCGGTCGTCGCGAATCGCAACTACACGCTGCGCGTCGGTGGCTACAACGGCGCTACCGGCGCCGGAACGCTCACCCTGAGCGCGGTTCCGGACAGCTGCCCGCTCGTCACCAGCGGACTCGTGCTCCACCTCGAGACCGACACCGGTGTTGCGACCAGCGGTACCACCGTCACCGGTTGGACCGACCAGTCGGGGCAGGGCAACGACTTGATCGCCCTGGGCGCTCCCATGCGAGTCGTGGGCGCGCTGGGCGCTGAGGATGCGATCGCCTTCGACGGCTTCGACGACGCTCTCGTGCGGACCGCGGCGCTCAATGGCCTGGCTACCGGCTCAGCGGATCGATCGGTGTTCACGGTCGTGCGCTATCTCGACAACGGCGACGGTGGCTTCGCCTACGGCGGCACCGGCTGCAATCAGTCCTTCGGGGTCATCGCGGCGGCCAGTGGTGACCTGGCGATTGCTCATTCCTGTGCGCAGTTCGAGGTGCCGGTCGCCGGCGCGGGGGTCGGCTGGCTCACCCACGCGGCGGTGCTGACGGCGGGCAGCCTCCGGCACTACCGCGACGGCGTGCTGATCGACACGGCGAGCCACGTCTTCGCGACCGCCGGCAGCACGCTGCGGGTCGGCACGAACATTGGGGCGACGAGCTTCGCCGACATGGACGTCGCGGCCATCCTCGTCTACGACCGCGCCCTGAACGAGACCGAGCGTGCACAGGTCGAGGCCTACCTCCAAGACAAGTACTTTAGCGTTCCGTGCACCGGTAACGCCGCCCCCGTCGCGGTGAGCGACTCGGGAACGGTCGCGACCGGCGGATCGCTCGTGGTCACGGTGCTAGCGAACGACACCGACGACGTGGGGCTCGACGCGGCGAGCGTCGAGATCCTCCATCGCGCCGCGAGCGGCACGCTGACCGTGAACGGCGCGACCGGCGCCATCACTTACCTGCACGACGGATCGAGCAGCACCAGCGACAGTTTCACGTACACCGTGCGCGACACCGACGGCGCCATCTCGAACGCGGGCACGGTGGTCATGACCATCGATTCCTGCACCGGGGTAGCGATCACCGGCCAGCCCGGGGGCACGACCGTGTGCGCGGGAGACAACGTGACGCTGAACGTGGCGACCTCCGGCACGGCCCCCGTCAGCTACCAGTGGCGGCGGAACGGCGTGAACGTGGCTGGTGCGACCAGCGCCTCGCTCGCGCTCACGAACGTCACCGTGGCGAGCGCCGGCAACTACGACGTGCTCGTGAGCAACGCGTGCGGCGCAGCGACCAGCAACACCGCGGTCGTCGTCGTGCAAACGCTGCCGCAGATCACGCTACAGCCGGCTTCCCAGAGTGGCTGCGTGGGTGCGCCGCTGACTCTCGTCGCTGCTGCCACGGGCACCTCGCCCATCAGCTATCAGTGGCGCAAGAATGGCACGAACATCGGCGGCGCCACGTCGGCGTCCCTGGCGTTCGGCAGTCTCGCGGCAGTGGACGCCGGTAACTACGACGTGCTGATCAGCAACCCTTGTGGCACCGTGTTCAGCTCGACCGCAGTGGTGAGCGTGTCGGTCGAACCCACCGTGGTTACGCGTCCCGTGAGCCAGAGTGCCTGCCAAGGTGCGACGGTCACGCTCAACGTCACTGCTGCCGGAACTGCGCCGCTGAGCTACCAGTGGCGACGCAACGGTACGAACGTCGGCGGCGCCACGAGCGCGACGCTCACGCTCATGGCCATCACGCCGGCGAGCGCGGGCAGCTACGACGTCGTCGTCTCGAACTCCTGCGGTACCACCACCAGCGCCGTGGCCGTGGTCGTCGTCGACACAACGCCCCAGATCGTCACCGGGCCGACCGCCCAGAGCGGCTGCCCGGGTGCGAGTGTGTCGCTCAGCGTGACTGCGACCGGCGCGACGGGCTACCAATGGCGCCGCAATGGAGTGAACGTCGGCGGTGCGACGAGCCCGGTGCTGAACCTCACGAATCTTGGCGTGGGCAATGCGGGCACGTACGACGTCGTGGTCACGAACGGCTGCGGTTCGGTGACCAGCGCGGCGGCCGTCGTGACGTTGCTCACTGCACCCACGATCAGCGTGCACCCGTCCCCGGCGAGCGAATGTCCCGGCGGCTCGGTGAGTCTCGCGGTGACTGCGAGCGGGTCGGGCCCCCTGTCCTATCAATGGCGTCGAAACGGAACCTCTGTCGCGGGTGGCACGGGCAGCACCCTGCTGCTTTCCGGTTTGTCCGCGGCGACGGCAGGGAGCTACGACGTCGTCGTCAGCAATGGTTGCGGGAGCGCCACGAGCAACGTCGCCGCGGTCACGCTGTTGGCGGCGCCGCTGATCACGAGTGGGCCGGCGCCCGTGGACACGTGCTTGGGCGACGCCGTTTCGTTCTCGGTCGCGGCGACTGGGTCCGCCCCGCTCAGTCATCAATGGCGACGCAACGGAGTGGCGCTCCCCGGCGCCAACGCTTCGGTACTGAGTCTTCCCAGCGTCAGTGCGGCCGATGTTGGTAGCTACGACGTGGTGGTCACCAACGGCTGCGGCAGCGCCACGAGCGCGAGCGTGTCGCTCACGCTGATGAGTGCGCCGACCATCGTCACCGAGCCGATCGCCCAGATGACCTGCGAAGGGTTTGCCGTCAGCCTGTCTGTGAGCGCGCAGGGCACACCTCCGCTCATGTTTCAGTGGTTCCACGACGGCCAGCCCGTCGCCGGCGCGCAGGCCGCTATCTTGACGCTGGCCAGTGTTGAGTTGAGTGACGCAGGCGCGTATCGCGTCGATGTGTCGAACTCCTGTGGCACGGTAGCCAGCGCGACGGCCTTGCTCCAAGTCGCAGCCCAAGCCGATTGTGACTGCAACTCGAACGGCGTCCTGGACGGCGACGAGATCCAGGGAGGCTCGGTGCCCGACTGCAACTCGAACGGCGTTCCGGACTCGTGCGACATCGCGAGCGGCACGAGCCAAGACACGAACCTCGACGGCGTTCCCGACGAGTGTGGCCAAGGCGACTTCAAGCGCGGCGACGCCAACGGCGACGACCTGACGAACATCGCCGACGCGATCTTCGTGCTCAACTACCAGTTCGGAGGCGGACCGACTCCGGGCTGCCTCGACACCGCCGACACCAACGACGATGGCACCGTGAACATCGCCGACGTGGTCTACCTGCTTGCGTGGCTGTTCACCGAAGGCCCAGATCCACAAGCCCCGTTCCCAGGCTGTGGCACCGATCCATCCGTCGACGCACTGAGTTGTGACACATCGCCGTGCCCATAAAGGTCAATGAGGGTTAGCGCATGAGCTGCTGACACGCGGTAGGCCCGGACACGGGCGGGAAACGTGGTCTCCCGCCCGGCCTGCCGTGACCTTCGCACCGGCGGTGCACGCTGGAGGAGCAAGATCGATGGCTCGCAGGAAGCCAATCCACCTGTTCGACTCCGGCGACGGTCCCCCGCCGCCGGGTTGCGTCGTGCCGCAGTTCGACTCCACGTTTCTCGTTTGCACGACTCCGGGATTCGAGAATCGCTCGATTGAAGAGTACCTTGGAGTGGTCACCGGCGAGGCGATCATCGGTTCGGACGTTGTCCGAGATTTCTTCGCGTCGGTCACCAATGTCATCGGCGGTCGGTCCGTCGCGTACGAAGGTCCCGTGCGCACAGCGCGCGACATTGCCCTCGCCGAGGCCATCGAGGCCACCAAGCTGCGCGGCGGCAACGCTCTCGTCGGAGTCGACTTCGATTATGAAGCGATCGTGCACGGCATCATACTCGTTGCGGTCAGCGGGACGGCCGTGCGCGTGGGTGAGAAGCGCGCCCGTTGACGAGAGTTCCAGGCCGGCTAGAGCGCGATTGACGAACCCGCCGCTGAAGCAGTCGCCGCTGCTGGCCGAGCGGCGCGAGTTGGACGGCCCGTGGCCGGTGGGACCCCGGCAGCTTCGATAGCGCCGGAGGTCATGGTCGGACCCTAATGGGCCGCGCAGAGCCGGGGGAGTTTCGTCCCCGTGCCCAAGTCGAAGAGCTGTAAAGAGGTGACGCCTGCGCGAGACCTCGAGCCCTGCCGCAGGATCCACGCCATGGGTCCTGGGAGTTTACACGGCGGCGTATTATGCTCTGCTGCATAATGAAATTCATTGATCGCGCCGAGGAACTCGATCGTCTGAACCGTCTTGCCGGCAAGCCAGAGTCTGGGCTGGCCGTCGTCTTTGGGCGACGCCGGGTTGGCAAGACTCGCCTCCTGCTGGAGTGGGTCAAGCAGCAGAAGGGCGCCTACTGGGTCGCAGACCCATCCACCGAGAAGCTGCAGCGCCAGTACCTGGCTGCCGCGGTCGCAAAGGTCCTACCGGGTTTTCGACGAGGTGGAGTACCCGGACTGGTCTGGTCTGTTGGGCCGGCTCGCTCGCGAGGCGGAACGCGAGGGTTGGCGAGGGCCACTCGTGATCGACGAACTGCCCTACCTCGTGGCCGCCTGCCCCTCCTTGCCGAGTGTGCTCCAGCGATGGATCGATCATGACGCCAGCAAGGCACGATTGGTCGTCGCGCTGGCCGGATCCAGTCAGCGCATGATGCAGGGACTCGTGCTCGATCGATCATCCCCGCTGTTCCGACGGGCCCAGGAGGTGTTCGAGGTTCCTCCGCTGGCTCCGGAGTTTCTGCTCGAGGGGTTTCCCGATGCGGGACCCGTCGAACTGGTCGAGACCTTCACGGCCTGGGGTGGGGTTCCCCGTTACTGGGAGCTGGCGCTATCGGTGCCGGCCAATTCCGCGGCCGAGCAGATCGACCACCTGGTGTTGGATCCCTTGGGGCCTTTACACCAGGAACCGGACCGTCTTCTCCTGGAAGAGACACCGCCGGCCATCGAGCTGCGGCCGATCCTCGACGTCATCGGAGCCGGGGTTCACCGCGTGTCGGAGATCGCCGGTCGCATCGGCAGGCCTGCGACTTCGATGGCGCGTTCGCTCGAACGCCTGCACTCGCTCTCACTCATCGAGCGAGAGGTGCCATTCGGCGAGAGCGAGAGAAAGAGCCGCCGAGCCCTATACCGGATTGCCGACCCCTTTCTTCGACTGTGGTTCCGAGTGGTCGCTCCCCATCGCAGCGAGTTGGCCATCGTCCCCCGGCGCTCTCGCGGCGCAATCCTGCAGAGGTACTGGGATGCGCTGCTGGCGCTGGGTTGGGAACAGCTCTGCCGCCAGCAGTTGCCCAAGCTTGGCGCCTCCTCGCTGCTCGGCGACGAAGCTTGGGGCGCCGCGGCACGTTGGTGGCAGGCGAACGAACCTGAGTTGGCCGAGGGTTTGAACCGCTCCCGGTTGTTGCTCGGAGAAGCCAAGTGGAGCGCCCGTCCGTTCGATCGCAAGCTACTGAAAAAAGCAGCGCTCGAGCTGGCACAAAGACGCGCACCGGTGCTTGCCGGTCGGTACTCCCGGCACGAGGTGGTGCGCGTACTGCTAGTGCCCGCCATCACACCGCAAGACGACGACGGACGGCGAACGATCGAGGGCGTTTGCGTGCTGACCGCCGCGGACCTGCTGTAGCCGATGCGTACGGGGGAGTTCACGGCTCTCACGGGTTGGCGCATCGAGCACGAGGGTCCCCGTGACGCAAGAGTGTGACCGTGCCATCCAAGGGCACCGGTCGCGGCTTCTCCGATGCTTCCGAGCGAGCGAGGACGAGAACGATGGCACGGGGATTGCGGACGGTGGGAGAGCATCGAGTCCGTCGGACCTCCCTCCACCCGGCGAGAAGGAGAACAATGAGAACTTCTCTTGGACCTGGTTCGTCATGCTGACGGACCGCGGCCCATGGTCGAGTCGAGCGCGAGATCCCGCCCACCGCAGGGGCCGCGTGCTTGGTCGAACAAGGCCCGCCGCCCGGAGTTCACTCCGAGGCGACGGGCCTTCGTGTCCTGCACGAGAGTCACCGTGAACATCGCCGACGTGGTCTACCTGCTTGCGTGGCTGTTCACCGAAGGCCCAGATCCACAAGCCCCGTTCCCAGGCTGTGGCACCGATCCATCCGCCGACGCCCTGAGCTGCGACACATCGCCGTGCCCCTGAACCTGAAGGACACTGGCGCCCGAGCCATCGGAGGGAACGGTCGCGGCTTCGCGGTCGCGAGGGGGCTTGCGAAAGCCCCCTAGGAGAGAATCTAGGTCCGAAGCAAGCGCGGCCTGCGCTCGGTTCGGGACTGGCCGACATGGCTGCTGCATTTTGGCTCTGCAGCAAGGTTGACTCGTCGAGCCCAGTCGGGAACATCGGAGCGACGGCCAAGTCTCGGTCCCCGTCGTGGTGTCACGGTCGTGGCGCCGCCGGTGACTGCGGCTCGGTGCGGCGGCCCGGTGCTTCGAGCGGAGGAGTGCCTCTGCGGGGCGACCTGGCCGCACGTGGTGTTCATCCATTTGACGCGAGCGACCTCCGGCTCGTGTTGCAGAGGAGCAGCGATGAGAAGCGTATGGTTGCTTTGTGCACTCTTGGTGCCCTTGTCGGTCGTGGGACAGGAGCAGCTGGTTGGCAAGCCGGGCCCCGACTTCCGCGCCGGCGACATGCTGTACGATGCGGATGTCCGTGGGAAGTCGCTCGCCGAGACCAAGGGCGAGGTCGTGCTGATCAAGTATTGGGGCCTCAATTGTCCGCCGTGTAAGGCGGCGATGCCGGCACTTCAGCGAATCTGGACTGAGTTGGGCGGCAAGGGGCTGCACGTCTTTCACATCGAGAGTCAAGGTCACACGGCCGCTGAGGTCGAGACCTATTGCGAGAAGATGGGCTACACGTTCCCCCAGACCATGCGCTCGGGAGCCAGCGATTTCGGTGGTTACCAGGGTGGGAACGGCCTGCCGTACGCATTTCTGATTGGTGTCGACGGCACGGTGATCTGGCAAGGAAGTTCGGGATACGAGGCCAAGATCGCCGAGGAAGTCGCCAAGGTACGCTATCCGGGCCTCGGCCGCTCGGAGGTCGCTGCGGGGCTCGAGAAGGCTGCGCACTTCTTCGCGACGGGCAAGTACGCCAACGCCATCTCAGAGGCAGAGAAGAAGCGCGAGCGCGCCGAGGGTAACGATGCCGTTCTCGCGGACGCTACGTACATTATCGATCGCGTGCGCCTCGCCGGCGAGCGGCTCAAGGCAGCCGCCGAGCGCGCATGCACGAACCGTGAGTATGGTTTGGCGCTGGCGACCTACACCGAGCTGTCGCGGGGCTTCAAGGGCCAGCCCATTGCCGACGAAGTGACTGCCAAAGTTGCCGAGATGCGAAAGGACCCCGCGATCAAGAAGGAGCTCAACGCTGAGGGTGCGCTCGAGGGATTGCTCGAGAAGGTCAAGAAGGCACCCACGCGCGAGCAACAGATTCAGCTACTCGAAGCATTTGCAAAGTCGTTCGACGGCACCAAGGCGGCCGAGAAGGCGCTACGCCGAAAGAGCCTTCTCTAGGAGTTCAGTCGAGGTTCCGAGAAGCCGCGGAACAGGCGCGTTTTGGCGCCGGTTTCGCGGCTTCGGCATTGAAGCCGTCTAGCCCCCAATCCAGCGCATGCCGTGCTTGCTCTGGGTCTACTCTCTTCGAGCGCGCTCTCGCAAAGCCCCTCGTGGCTGCGGCGAAGCCGCACCCGCTTCATCCCCGTTGAACCGAGTGATGTTGCCCCAGACGTCGACCCACGCCGCCTCGGTGTAGACACCCCTCAGGCCGGAATGAACTCAGGTCCGGACCGTCTGGCCCGATTCCCTCGAACGGGTCGCGCGTGAGCGCAGTGAGCCGCCCGACGCTCTCGTGTACGACACGAGAGCGTCGCCTCGGAGTGACCTCCGGGCGGCGGGCCTTGCTTGCCGCTGTTGCTCCAAATCTACGTCGCCAAACACCCCCCGGATCTCTCCCGTATAGCTTGCGCCACGTTCCGGTCGGCTGCGGCGCGCGGCGTTCTCGTGTGGTGCTCGTTGGAGTCCACCGTTGCGCTTGCGTCTGGGGCTGTGGCCGTGCGGCCGCTAGATGTACGTCAGCGCGGTCTCACGAGGGACCGTCGAGATCGAAGGCGCTGACCGGCGTTGGTTCGCACGGAACCTTCGACACTGACATCGGCGGTGCTGCCAAGACACGTCCTCCACTGAAAGGCGAGTTTCGATGCACCTTCCGAGAAGAACTCGGTTTCTCGTTCTGGCGTTGCTGACCGTGGCGTGGACGACAGTCACTGGCCAACCGGTCGTTTCGTGGCAAGTCGTGGACGACCCTTCAGGGGGGCAGCACGACGAACTGACTCGCGTGCGGATCGGCCCCGATGGATCGGTCTTCCTGGCGGGCGTGGTAGCCGACCCGGTCGAGTTGGACGGTTTCGCGCTCATTCGACACTCGCCATCGGGTCAGCTCCTGTGGTCGGTCTCCTATCAGGGGCCCGGGTCGACGATCGATCGCGTCAGTGATCTGGCCGTCACCGCGAGCGGCGCCTACATCGTCGGCGAGTCGACGTCGCTCACGAGCCGCAGCCTCGTCACACGGGTCCATGACTTCGACGGGCAACTCGCTTGGTCCGCGGAGTTTCCGGTGTCTGCGCCGCGACTCGGCTATCGAAACGCCGCGATTGCGGTGGCGTCCGATGGCTCGGTGACGGTGGCGGCCACCGAGGCCGGTGACATCCGTGTACTTCGCTACGATGGATCGGGCGTCATGTCGTGGACCGCAGTCTACGACGGCCCCAACGCGGGTGAGGACGGCTTGTACACGATGAAGACGGACTCGACCGGTAGCGTGTTGATCAACGGGATCGTGGGGCTGTCCTCCAACGGAACCTTCATCGCGAAGTACTCACCGACGGGCCAGTTTCAGTGGGAGCATCAGATCCTCGGCGCCTTTGGGGGCATCGTGTCACCGTCCCACATGACGATAGGGGTCGGCGATCGTGTCATTGCCACCAGTGGCCACGAGACCCCGTGTGGGCTGTTCGAGTATCGCACCGTGCAGATCGCGTCCGATGGGACATTGGAGTGGGAGGTCGACTATCACGGACCCGCCGTGTGTGATTCGTCCGACCCGCGGGGCAACGTCACCGCTCCCGACGGTACGGTCGTGGTGACGGGCAGCGGCGTCACGGGTGAAACCACCGGATTCAGCGACATCGTGACGGTGGCCTACGATGCCGCAGGCGGGACCGCCTGGGTGCGTCGCCTCGATCTGCCCGGGGCGGTGGTAGACCGGGCGAACGCGATCGCACTCGGATCCGAGGGCACGAACGACTGGGCGGTGTACTTGACCGGGTCATCCGTCAGCGGCATTGCCCTCGACTCGGTGCTCGCACGCTACGAACCAGACGGGACGTTGGCCTGGACCGTGGATCTCGTGGCTCCGGGCGGCTTCCTCTACTACGGGGATCTGCTCGCGGTGCGCGGTCGCCGAATCGTCGTCGCGAGCACGGTCGTGGACGGCGGCGATCAGGACTACTTCACTCAGGTCTTCGATCTAGCTCCTCAGTTCGTCCGCGCCGATTGCAACACCGACTCAGCCGTCGATGTGGCAGACGCGATCCATGCGCTGACGGCGCTGTTCGGCGCGGGCGGTGCTCCGGGTTGCACGGACGCCTGCGATGCGAACGACGATGGTCACTTCGACCTAGGAGACCCGATCTCGACGTTGGGACTGCTCTTCTCGGCAGGCGCGCCACCGCCGCCCCCGTTTCCCGGTTGCGACTCGGACCCAACGCCGGACTCGTTGGACTGCGCGGCATCGGCCGGCTGTTGAGGCCGTCGCGGCGCCTGTCTCCGACACGACGCGAACGAGGACGAGACGCCGACCGTGGAGCTACCCGTGAACGCACTTGACTTGGGTTCAGACCCCACGGAGTGAGATCGGAGAACCTCGGTTTGTCGCGGAGCGAGCCCGTTGGGCGCTCGTTCCGCGGCTTGCTCGCTGGACGGTCGTCAAAGAGGTGTCCCTCATGGTTGGCGCGGCCCAGGTGTGGGGGCCGTGGATTCGTCGGTGGAGTCGACCTGGCCGATGAGTCCGGTCGAGACATGGACGCTGTCATCCATGCCGACGAGAATGGCCTCGACGCGCGGGAGGCTTTCGACGAGCGGCAGTCCCTTCTCTGGGCCGAGTACGCAGAGGGCCGTCGCGAGTGCGTCGGCGAACTCGCAGTTCGGCGCGATCACCGTGGCGCTGATGCAGCCGCGGCTCGGGAAAGCAGTGCGCGGATCGATGATGTGATGGTAGCGCTGGCCGTCCTTTTCGAAGAAGCGCTCGTAGTCGCCGGAGGTGGTAAGGCAGGTGTTCGAGAGACGGAGAACGGCGAGGGCGCGACCGGGGCGTCGGGGGTGCTTCACGGCGACTTCCCAAGGCTCTCCGAACTTGTGACCGAGGATCTTGAGGTCGCCGCTGACATCGACGAGGGCGTGCTCGATGCCGTGGCTGCGGAGGATCTCCATGGCGCGGTCGGCGCCGTAGCCCTGAGCGATTCCGCCTAGCCCGATGCGCATGCCGGCAGGGAGATCGACCGTCGCCGCCTGCGCGTCGACTTGTACGCGGCTGGCGTCGATGAATGGCAGGGCAGCCTGGATCTCTTCGGGCGATGGAAAGCGGAAGTCAGGGCGCTTGTAGTTCCAGAGTTGCCCGGCACGCGCAAAGGTGACATCGAAGGCACCGTTGGTGAGGCGGTGCAGTTCGATGGAGCGGGCGATGATTGCCGCGAGTTCGGTCGGCACGCTGTGGGGGCCCTGCCCGGCGGCTTCGTTCAATTGTGTGAGCGGCGACGGGCGCCAGTCGGTCATGAGAACTTCGATGCGATCCAGTTCTTGTACTGCCGCAGCGAGCGCTCGGTCGAGTGTTGCGGGATCGGTTCCGATGACCTTGATCGAGAGGGTGGACCCCATGCTCGATCCGTGGTGCTCGCGCATGACCGGTGCTGGGGCGCGCGCGGGGTCTTGGGCGTGCGCGCGGTCAGCGGCGAGGAGGAGTAGCGCGACGCCGACCCACCGCATGCCGACCCCACCCATGCCAACCCACCGCGCCCTCACCGGCACCACTCCGACCCGAACGGCGGGGCCTCGCGCTGGCGCCGCGTACGTCACGGGCATGGTCGCTCGTCGGGACGCCGTCGCCGGCCACGCTTGCTGGGGAATCGACTCCGGCGTCACGTTCGATCTCCTGTTCGCTTTCATTGTCGATTCGCGGGCGTGAACACCGACCAGTCCGCCGGTGGCCGGTGACCTTTGTACAGCACACGCCGGTCGGCCCCGATGATTACGATGGTCGGAGTTCCGGTCACAGCACAGGCGCGCGTGAGTTCTAGACTGCGGTCGCGCACTTGTGGATACGGGAGTCCTAGTTCGTTGGCTTTGGCGCGCGCTTTGGCGTCGTCCACTGTGTCGTCGGGACCGCTCAGGATTCCATAGAAGCGCAGCGTCGGAGCGTGAGCTCGCGCCGCGGCCGCGAGGCTGGGACCTTCACGTAGGCACGGGGCGCACCAGGTCTGCCAGAACACCAGCACCACCACGGTCCCGCTTCGAAGCTGGTCGTCCAGGTCGTAGCGTTTGCCGTCCATGTCGACGAGGACGAGGTCGCCAGCGAATGGGAGGGCCGGCTGCGTGGGCCGATCCAGGGTCGGCGCTCGCGTATCGGCGTGGTCGACTGGTATTCGACTCGTTGCCGAACCGCCCGCGCAGCTCACCACGAGGAGCGTGGCCAGAAGGGCGCTGCGAGGGCTACGCTCGTGGGCACACCCCTTTCGTAACCGATCATGGAGAGTGTCAGGATCGACCCGCATCAGAACTCCCATCGAAAGCCCAGGCTGAGGATGACTTGGTCGAGACCGTCGCTTCTCAGCAAGTAGTCCGCGCCGATGTCCCAGCGGAAGTCATCGGTCACTTGCCAGTCGAAGCGCACGCCCACCATGTGCGATGTGAAGTCTGCGAGGTCGGAGTCCTGTGTGCGGAAACGAGTCTCCGTCCGCACGTGCTCTTCGAAGTCGTCGGCCGCGGTCTGCGTGTAGAAGCGGTAGCGCAGGCGCACCCGTAGACGCTCCTGCACTAGCCAGTGGTGGAGGGAAGGTTCGAGGCTGAGTCCGGTAACTCCCCAGGTGTCGGTGTAGATCCGGCTCCCGAGTTCGACCGCGGTGCGACGGGTGAAAGCTCGGCGCACGCGGCCATGGAGGGCCAGCCGCGTGCGCGAGTCCGGTAGCTCTTCGATGATCTCCCGCCCACGCGCCAGGTTCTCGAGGGCTGGGTTGGGAGCGAGCGAATCATCCTCGATGACCACGGCGTTGTACGGCGTCTCCAGGAACCCGGTCTGATGCGCTACAACCGTGCCGACCTCGAAGTGGGTCTTCGGGTCGACGATCTGGTACCACGTGATACCGGTGGATAGGGTCGTGCGATCATCGTCGCCTTCCTCGGTGCCGTCGAAACGAATGATGTCGACGGTATCGAAGAAGCCGCCGAAGTCGAGCTTGATCGTCGCGTTGCGGTCCGCTAGGTCGTGCGCTACGAACACGCCGGCCCCGATCGAGTTGTAGTCATACTCCGAGCTGAAGCTGCCGTGGCCGCCGAGGCGCCAGTCATCGGACCAACGATAGGAGAGGCCGAGCGAGATTCCAAAGTAGTCGTCGCCGGTAGCTCCTGACTGGTCGGGGTACCGACTGAGTCGATCGATGGAGGCGCTCGAGACGCTGTCGTAGGAGAACGTGCCACTCAGGCTCAATCGATCCGTAACGTTGTAGTCGAGCACGACCACTGGCTCGATCACGGTCAGCGACTCGTCGAGAAATGGATTGCCGTCCCCGCTATCGTCGCTGTCATAGTAGCCCAGGCGAAACTGCAGACTACCGTGACCGGCTTCGCCCCCGTGCGCTGGTGTGTCGGAGGGGTCGGCCGGTGCCGCGGTGGGTTCGGGCGCCGGCACCGGGACCGGCTGAGCGAGTAGGCCGGACCCGATGGCCAACGCTCCGACGAGGGCGATCACGAGCGATCGACGTCGGGCGCAGGTGTGGGCACGCGGTCCGCACGCACGGCGCAAGCTCAATAGCATCCGCAACCCCCGCCCGCCGAGCTGCCAATGCCGCCGGCGCTACCCTCGCGGGAGTAGAGACATTTCTGCAAGAAGTGGATCTCGGTCGGGTCGTCGTCGAGCGCGAGGATCGGATCGACGAGCAGTTCGCGCTCGTAGAACTCGACGTTCCGGCAACCGTTTCCACACGAGAGGAGTAGCAGGAGGAGACACGGCAGCGACAGGAATCCCACCGCGCACCGGGCGCGCCGAAGCACAACGTCGAAAGAGATCGCGTAACGAGTCGCCGGCATGGAACCTCCGAGTGGCGCGCGGAGGAGCCGCGCCGTGTTCACCCATCGAGGCCGGCCAGACCGCAAGTCATGTACCACCCGCTCGACTCGCGTGACGCGTTGTCCGGGCGGGGCTCCGTCGCGGCGACTTCGTCGCGGAGTGTAGGAAGTGCCGGCGCCCAAGTAAGACTTGCAGAGTTCGGTTCGGCGGCGGGCCCGCTCGGCGCACCAGAGCCAGAAGGCGAAGCGCCCGATTCGACGCCGCCGGGGAGCGGGATTCGCGGGGGCAACCACAAAGCGCGCGTTGCGAGCAGCTCGCGAATGGATCCCGTGGAGTCAGCGGACAGCGAGTAGGTCGTCCACACGGAGTACGAATCCTGGAACGAGTGGTTCCAGAACGCTATTGCGCATCAGCCTGGCGACCGGTTCGGCTCAACGGGGACTGACCATCCTGGCCTGCCAACGGCGGGCCGCACCTCGGTGTGGCGCCAGCAGCAGCGAGCAAATCTGGATCGGGATGAGCCGACGAACTTGCGGATTCCTGCTCGCCCACGCGCCCCGGTGACGGCGCACGCGGGCCCAGGGCATTGCGGCCGATTCGATCGCAGGGTGGGTGGCACCCTCCTCTGCGGATCGAATCGGCTGCGCGGCCATGCGGGACCTGGGCTCGATGGTACGGGTCGGGCTCGAGGGCGCGGATCCGTGCGTGTTAGCGCTGGCTAGAACGCGAACGTTACCGAGGCCTGGAGGATCCACTCCGGGAGGTTCCCGCCGTTCTGCTGCAACTTGCGGTAGACGGTGATCGGTACGGATACGGTGAACGTCACGTCGGGAGACGGGGCCCACGCGAAGCCGGGCTCGTAGAAGAGTACTGTGCCCGCACGGCGAAAGCCTCGAGTGGCCCCGACGAGGTCATCGTAGGGGACCCATGCGCCCGAGAAGGCTTGGAACACGGCCAGGCCATCCAAGCGGGGGACGGGCTGCTCCGAGACGCTCTCGCGAAGCATGCGCCCGACAGGGACCTGCATGCCGACCTTGAACGAGGCCGAGTCCGAGTCGCTGTTGCGCCGCGGCCCGTTGCCCGTGAGTTGGTTGCGGAAGTTCCGCGCGTCGGTCTCGGTCGAGGGGGTGAGCACATAGCGTCCCGAGTAGAAGAGACCGAAGTTTCGATGGAGTTGAGAGGTGCCGCCGAGTTCGGCGATGGCGGCGCCGTTGCCGGTGCCATGCTGAACGGCTACGTCTTCGGTGATGTGGTTCCCGGCGTCCGACGTGAAGCGACTGTTCGAGTCGCCGGTCGGCAGACGCACACCAGCCGCAGCATACAAGCGAAGCCCTGCGTTCTCGCTCGCAAGCCAGTACTTGCCCAGGACGCGCACGTCGCCGAGGCCGTCGGCTAGCATGACGCCGTTGACACCGAAGCTACCGGGACCATCGCGGGCCTGGCGCACGTACAGAAACGGGATCTCCGCGATGAAGGACAGTCGCTCGGTGACATCGTACTCGCCGATGACCGTGTGTTCGTTGGTCAAGGTGCTGGCGGCCACGTTCCGCTCGACCGGGCGATCGCGCTTTTCGCCCGTGTAGTACTTGTCGGTGTCGGAGTAGCCGTAGACGTAGGACAGCCGGAAGCGACCTGGCACGTTCGCTTTGAATTCCTCTCCGACGGAGAGGTTGGGTTGAACCCCAGCACTCATTCAACCGACGGCGTAGACGTTCCCCGTCAGTTGCCACAGGGCCACGGTGACGAGAACTGCCCATTGCCACTTCGATGAAGAGATCATTGGACCCCTTTCAAAAGCCACGGATCCCGGTGCTGCGCGGAACACAGCTGCCGCCTTGGAAGACCCACCGAGTCCGTGAGTGTTGCACTTCGCGGCCGCTCGCGACGTACGAGCAGCGCGACGGGTGGTTGCTGGTCAGGAAGAAGAGTCTGCTGGAGGAAGGTGTAGCCGACGGCTACCTAGCGGCTCCGCACCGTGGGTGCGGGTCAACCATCGGGGACCCGGAGCAGTGAGTGGGTGGCGCGACAGTCGAGCATGGTGAAAACCTAAGCTCGTGCCGGGGTCGTTGCAAGTGGAAACAGGAGCCGAGCGGGGCCGGGGATCGAGTCGAACGAAGTGCTCGGCGACTCCCAAGCCCGAGTCAGGGGCGGTCGACGAGGCTGGGGCGGACGAGGAGAGCGACGGACGTGTGGGAGGCTGCGTGCGAGTCGGGAACGATGACGAGCGCAGCACCATGGCCGTTCGCGAGTTCGACCTGAGACTCACACCAACCCTGGACCGACAGTTCGAGGGCGAGTCCGTCGGGTCCGGTGTTGCCGCGGATACAAACCGACAAATTCAGGGCGTGCCGTGACGGGTCGGCGATGGTCAGCGTAGCACTTTGGTCGAGTTCGGTGAGCAGGCGAGGCGTCGAGACCAGCGTGAACGCGGGGTCCGAGGCGAGGCACTCCGCCAATTGATGGAACGCAACCGCATCGAGGTCGTGCGGCTCTGGGCCCGGAGCCACCCCGACGTTGGACAGCGCAGGCAACGGGCCGACGAAGAGCATGAGCTCGACAGACAAGAACTGCGCGGCCGGCGCGATGGATTCGGGTTCGGGCTCGGGCCGAGCGGGGGCGGCGTGTGAACAGCCGGCAATGAGCAGGCTCGAGGCCGCTACGAAGTACAAGGCGCAGAGTGCGCGAGCCATAGGACCCACTTCCTCGTCTCTCGACCGCCGACACGCCGCGACGACGCGGACCGGCTCGGCCATGCTCTCACGGCACGCTGTGCTCTGAATCGGCTCGTCAAGGTTCCACCTTGAGCCAAAGGAGTCGCCCAAGAACAACTTCGACATCTTGCCGTCGATTTGGGTCAAGTTTGGCCGATCCGGAAAGCTCGGAACCGGAGGCGTAGCCTTAGATCCGGTGAGGATTTCGAGGCTTTCGGATCGGTCGAAGATGGCCCGAAGCGACGAGCAAGAGGGTGAAGTTGTTCTTGGGCGACTCCTAAGCGTCGGCGAATCCCACTGTCGCCGGTCGCGCCGCAGTGCGACAATTCGCCGCAATCGGCCCGGAGCGGGTCGCACCCCAACGAGGAGTACACCGAGAGGAAATAGGATCATGCGGATTCGAACGCTGTGGATGGGCTGGGCCTGGGTGTCGTGCTGCGTAGCGGGATGCGCGGGTTCGCACTTCGATCGATTCCCGACGACGGGGCTCCCGGGGGGTGCCGAGTCCGCTTGGTTGACCCAATCGGCGGGCGCGGGCGGTGCGCTCGGGACCCCCGGAACGGGCGTTGTCTACGCCAACGGCGAAACCACCTCGGGAGAACTTCAGCCTCCCGAGGGGGGCGTCCTCGGTGCGCCTGACGACACTGTGGACGACATGACCGTGGACGCGGGCGAAACTCTCGGCCCTCCGTGCTTCACGGCGGAAGTGACCCTGGCCATGGGGCGGTACACGCATCGCACGTCGGGCTCGGCTCTCGATGATCGGGAGGTGGCGGGCCTGTCCCGTCTGCGAATCGAGTTCGCTGCCCCTGCCGGGGTCGGCTTCGGCGCGGCCGTCGAGGGCATGACTTCCGACGACGACCTCTTCGAAGAAGACGGTTTCGCGGCGCAAGAGGCGAGCATGAGCGATGTGTTCGTCTACGTCCTGTTCCAACCCGGCTTGGAGCGGCGTATTCGTGTGCCGATTCGCGTGGGCCCCTACTTTCGTGGGCTCCAACTCGAGGACGACGCCGGTCCCGATGAAGTGACGTGGGGGAGTGTTGGCTTCCGGGCGGAGATCGAACCCGAAGTGGTGATCGTTGCGGATCCGCACGCGGAGCTGAGCGTGTTCGCCGGCGTCGGTCTGGGGTACCACGGAACCGTGATCGAGGTCGATACGCCTTCGACTTCCTTCGAAGATCAGTTCGAGTCCGACGGCAGCACTCTCGGTGTCGAGGCCGGGCTTCGGGGTCGCGTCTACGCGCTGGCGTGGGCGCTTTCTTACATCTATCGCGGTGTGCGCATCGACGAGAGCGACCCGGAGCTGGGTTTGTTCGTTCGCGAGACCCAGGCCGACTTCCAAGGCGTAGCTTTCACCCTGGGCGTGAGGTTCTGATCGCGCGCTCGTGAAGGGGACGTCTCTTCATGCGGCCGCGGTGTTGGTCGCGGGCAGGCCCCCGCGCCGCGCTCACTGGTGACGCAGCGCCTCGACGGGCTTCTTCAGCGCAGCGAAGAGAGCGGGAACCGCCCCGCCCAGCGTGCCGAGGATCACCGCCAGCGTCGTTGCGACGAAGCACAGCGAAGGCGTTACCTGGAACGTGAACGAGACGTCGGTGAAGGTGTTCCAGTTCATCGCGCCGGTTTGGTAGCCCTGAAACGGCAACACGAGGACGATGCCGGCGATGCCGCCCAGGAGTCCGAGGACCGTCGACTCGAGCACGAATGCGAGAAAGATCGAGAGCCGCGAAAAGCCCAACGCGAGCAGGATGCCGATCTCATGGGTACGCGCGGCGACCGTGGCGAGCGTCGTGTTGATGGCCCCGAGGGTGGCGGCCCCTCCCATGATCACGGTGAGGAATGCCGCCAGTCCCCCCAGCACACTGCTCAGGGCCGTGGTCTGCTTCGCCAGGTAGTCGCTTTCCGAGTAGGCGGTGATCGACGCGGTTCGAGGATCGTCCTCGAGCTGTTGATTCACGCGCGCGAAGTCCGTCCCGGGCTTCACCCGCGCGACGACCCGCTGGAACACCGGACGCTGCAAGGCTTCCATCATTCGTTCGACGTCGCCCCAGATCTCGCTGCCCATGGCGCTGTCTTGCTCGATGACCCCGACCACCCGGAACGGCGTGGTGTTCAGGATCAGGGTGTCGCCCAGGCGACAGTTCTCGATTCGCTCGGTCAGCGGCCGGCCGACGACCACTTCGTCGCTCCCGAACTGGAGCCAGCGCCCCTCGAGCAAACGGACGCCATCGCCCTGCAGCTCGAGCGACATGGGTTGGATGCCGCGCAGCGGTACGTTGGTGCGGCCGCCGCCCACCTTGGTCATGAACAGCGCCAGGTAACACTCGGCTGCGGCGAGCGGCTGAGCCTTGTCGTTGAGCTCTGCCTCCGGGCGCTCCTTGACGAGCAGCGCCGCAGTGTCGCGGGGGATGCCCGACTCGCCCTCCGAAGTGGACCCTTCTCGGATGTAGATTGCCAACTGGTCCCGCCCGGAGTTCGAGTAGAGCTGGCGGAAGCCGGCGCGCAGCGCTCCGACGCCGCTGAATGCCGCTACCGTCAAGGCGATGCCCAGTGCGGTCAGAATCGCCGACGAGCGACGCACCGCGACGTTGCGCACGGAGTAGCCGAGCGGTAGAGGCATGACGTGATCCTCTCGTGTTGCATTCGCGGCAGACCGCGTGCCTGACTTGGGCCCTATCAACCGTCGGCGCGGATGGCGGCCGCAGCGCCCGGTCGCCGGTTGATCCAACCCGGAAGCAGGCCGGCGATGAAGCCGATCCCCAGCGAGATCGCGAACCCCAAGAGCACTGTGCTTGGCTCCACCGCGTAGTTGCCCAGGTTGAAGCTCGCGAGCACTCCGCGCATGCCACTCGCCGCCAGCCAACTCAACGCCACGCCAATCCCTCCGCCGACTGCGGTGATCAGGAGCGACTCGCCGAGCAGGAGCCACGTGCTGACGCTCTCGCTGAAGCCGAGCGCCTGCAACACGCCACCCTCGCGCACCCGTTGGAACGCGGCCATCAGCATCGTGTTGATCACCGAGAAGAGAATGGCGAACAAGACCGCCCCGCCGATCGAGCCGACGAAGATCGGGATGTTGCCCATCATGGACACGAACCCCGCCTGGAACGCGGCCTCGGTGAAGGTGGTCGTCGCCTGGGGGCCGTTCTCGAACAGTCGATCGATGCCCTGCGCAACGTCCTCCGGGGGATAGCCGGGTCCGAGGTTCACGGCAAAGCACCCGACTCCAAGATCGTCGAAGCCGCCCTGCGCGAGCGTCTCCTGGAGATAGTCGAAGCGGAACCACATGGCGCGCTCGTCGACGTTGGATCGCTTCGGTCGATAAACGCCGACGACGTTGAACTCCCAGGCGGTCCCGTCGGACTTGTGGAAGATGGAAGGCTGCAACGGAATGGTGTCGCCGACCTTCCAGCCGAAGTCGCGAACCAGCGCAGGTCCGATTACGGCGGCGCGGCGTTCACTTTGGAACGCCCGAATCACCTCCGCGCGCTCACTCGGGTCAGCGTCCCCGTCCAACGCGTCCGCCGCGAGGAACAGGTCCATGTCCGCTGCGTACTGATCGAAGAACACTTCATGATCGACCGCGAACTGGGCGAACATGTTCTTCGCTTCTTGATAGTAGCCGCCGAACCACTGGAACTTGCTGATACTCTCCACACCATCGACTTCGCGGATGCGGGCCTGGTAGTCTCGGGGCAGGTCGACGAACAAGGACACTTTCGATTGCACCATCAGGCGGTTGCCAGCCGCCTGCGTAATGGACGATTGCAACGAAGTGACAATCGAAACGAGGAAGCAGAAGAGAAACATGGCGATCACGAGCCCCGCGATCGTCAGTCCCGTGCGAATCGGATGACTGGCCATGTGGCGCGGGACGAGCCGCCACGGGACGCGATTAGGCATGTCTCGGCTCCTCCGCTTTCGGGCGCTCGCGCAAGAGGCCCTTGTCGAGGTGCAAGGTGCGCCGGGCTCGCGACGCGGCCATCGAGTCGTGGGTGACCATGACGATGGTCTTCGAGAGTTCATCGTTCAGGCGTCGGAGCAGGTCCATGATCTCGTTCGCCGTGTCGCGGTCGAGGTCACCGGTGGGTTCGTCGGCGAGGATCAGCGTGGGGTCGGTGACGATCGCTCGTGCGATCGCGACGCGTTGCTCCTGCCCGCCGGAGAGTTGCTTGGGTCTGTGGTTCATGCGATCCGTGAGTCCCACGATCTCGAGCGCGAACTCGGCGCGCTGGCGGCGTTCTTTGCGGCTGAGCGGGGTCAGTAGCAGCGGGAGGTGGACGTTCTCGAACGCGGTCAGCACCGGCAGCAAGTTGAAGGCCTGGAACACGAAGCCGACGCTGCACGCGCGCCACTTGCCCAGTTCCGAGGCGCTGAGCTCGTGCAACTCGGCCCCCGCGACGGTGACCGAGCCGACATCGGGTTGGTCGAGGCCGCCGGCGAGATTCAGGATCGTGCTCTTCCCTGAACCGCTCGGCCCCATGAGAGCGACGAAGTCCCCGGTGGGAACGTCGAGGTCCAGCCGATCGAGCACCACCAAGCTCTCGCCCCCGCGGGAGTAGGTCTTGCTCACTCCGCGCATCTCGATACAGGCAGTCATGGCGCTTTCCTTTGCTTGACGGCAGCACCGTCTACGATGGACTGCGGCGGGCTGACGATCACGATCTCACCGCCGTCGAGGCCGGATGTCACGGTGATCGTGCCCTGGTCCCCGTCGGCGCCGGATGCGATCTCCGGGTCGAGCACGATTTCGCGCTTCTCAGCCGTCGTCCCGCGTAGAACGAAGACGTAGGGCTTCGGCCCCCGCACCAAGGCTCGCTTCGGCAGCAGCACGCGCGCCGGCTCGGGCACTACCGCTTGATCGTTGAACACGACCCGCACGCCCAGGTCCGGCAAGATCCGTTCGTTGCGCTCGAGGAACTCGATTCGGACTTCGACGCTAGATTTCTGGCGGTTGGCCGTCGGCCAGATCTGTCGCACCCGACCGCGGTAGGCGTCGTCCGGGTACGCGTCCAGATAGATCAGCACCGGGGCCCCCTCCCGTGCCGCGGGGAGGGAACGTTGGGCGAGCTCCACTTGAACTTCGAGGGTGTCGAAGGCGACGAGCGTGGCCACCGCGCCCCGAGAGTTGGACCCCGACCCCGCTGCGCTCACGACCTCACCCACCTCGGCATTCTTCTCGATCACCACTCCGTCGAAGGGAGCAAAGACCGAGGACTTGCGAATGAGTACGCGGACCTCTTCGCTGCCGGCCTCGAGTTGCTCGAGCGTGGCTTTGCTTTCCGTGGCGCGCGCCGCGGCCGCGTCACGCTCGGACTCCGTAGCGTGCCCTTCGTCGTAGAGCGTAGCGAATCGGTCGCGCTCGAGTTCCGCGAGTCTCAGAGTGGCCTGCTGGCGACGGACATCGGCCTCGACCTGGGCGAGCTGCGCCTCGAGCTGGCGCGTGTCCAGCCGTGCGATCAGGTCGCCCTCACGGACCCGCGTACCCTCTTCGACCCGCACCTCGACCACCCGTCCGGGGACATCGGTCGACAGCGCGGCCCGCTTGCGCGCGACCACGTAGCCGTTGGCGGCGACACCGACTTGGGCTTGGGCACCTCCGACCCGCGTGACCCGCGCGATCTCTACTTCAGGGGCGCCCGTGGCCTTGGCACCGAGCCGCCACCACACGAAGGTCGCTGCGATCACGATCAGGATGACGAGGAGCAGTGGCCAAGCCGTCCGCCGGGTCGTCCGAACGGGGCCGCTTCGGTCGATGGTCAGCCGAGTCAGGTCTTTCACGCGGGCTGGTCTCCACGATCGCGGGGAGTGGCCACAGCGGGGGCAGCCACGGAAAGGACGAAGGGGGCGTCGGGACGACGGTTTCGGACAGACTCACCGCGGGAGTGCTCACGAAACGCGCCTGGCTTCGTGCTAGCCTAGCCTATAGCCGAAGCCTAGCCAATAGCCTAGTGCTTCGCACCCGACGCTCGCATGCCTCGAGCCCGATGGGTGTTGCGATGCGCGGGGCGTCGGCGCATCGACCCGCAGGCCGGGTTCGCGCACCGTGCCCCGTCGCGCAGGATCACGAATTCTCGTCGACGTGCCGCGGCACACTCCGAGGAGCAGGAACGCGTTGCCTCGATCACAGCGCGAACAGATCACCACCAACTCGCTACACTTGCGAAGAGCGGTTGCGAAGAGCGGTGACAGTGACGCGCCATCCCCTTTGCCCTGTGACACTTGGAGCTGGGGAGTCGCGACCGAGTGAGGTTATCGGGCAAGGCCCGCGGTGGAGACAACAGCGACGCAGAGGGGTGGGGCGCCTCGCGATGCATCGTTCTCCGGCGCCCTCGAGATTCGCTGCGCAGCGACGTAGACCGGCCAAGCGCGGAGTCACTT
>JBFWWP010000002.1:363033-368608 GCA_050246115.1 Planctomycetota bacterium | reverse complement strand
ACTCCAGACCGTCCAGAATCGGTGGACGGTCCGGCGGAGCGAGGGGCGACGTCGCGATCTCTGGACAGCGACTTTCATGGGTGATGAGGCGAACGCGACTTGCTCGCGTTGCACGCTCTCCTCCTCTCCGAAGCCACGGGGGCAAGGCCGAAGCTCACAGGGTCGAGCCGCCCGCGCAACCCGACGTCCTACACCCCAGAGTACTTCTCGATGTAGCTACGGACTCTGACCTTTCACGCGGTGTTCTCGGACGAGTCGCTGAAAGTCCGGAAACGTCCGTCGGGGAACGTCCGTCCCCGGAGTAAGGCCCGAAGGGAACGACGGGTCAGGTCCGGTCGTGGCGTTGGAGAGGCAGCCCGCGCCTTCCGCTTTCACGGAGTCGTGCCCAAGCCTGCTCACCCCAAGCGCCGTGAGACGCAGGCCGGCGGCGACTCGAATCGCTGCGGGCTTCCGGAACGGTTTGATCTCACTGCACCATGAAGCGAATCGGACTGTAGTCGACGATCACGGATGTGCGCGTTCCCGCCTCCGGACCGTCGGTGTCGCCTACGACGCGGAGTCCCCGGACGAGTCCGCCCGGTGGGATCGCGGGTCGGTCGTCCAAGTGGTCCTGGTCGCAGAACGTCACCACCATGCCCGTGGGAGTCAGAATCGAAGCAATGGGGCCCGTGTGGGTGTACAGCACGAACGATTGAAGGCCTGAAGCGAGGGTGCCATCGCCCGTGTCCCCGCAGCCCTCGGTCGCGGTCATGAAGACCGTCGACACGAGTTGCGTCGAGTTGGGACCGCCGATCGCGAGAGTTACGCTGATGTTCAGATCGGGGCCATGGCCGTCGAAGTCGGCGTCACCCGGGCCGAGTCGAGGCGGCAGGAAGAACACGGGGGCGACCTCGATCACCCGCTTGTGCGAGGGCATGGCCGCGCCCACGCAGTCGATCTGGATGGGGTTCGAGTTCATGACCACCCGCGTGCTCGCTCCCGCCTCCGGTCCGGAATCGTTCACGTCTCCGTACAACAGGAGACTTCGCATCACCCCGCTCGACCCGAGGTCGACGGACACCGGATCATGCCCGTTGGTCTCGAACGGGCCGAAGAGCTGCAGCGTCGGCGACATCAGAGTCACGCTCGCGACATTGGGATCGTAATACACCAGGTGCTCCTCGGTACCCTCCGCCGCGGTGAAGTCCGAGACCGTCTCTTGGGCGTTGACGGCGAGGGTCATCCAGACCTCGTTGCCGTCCCGGACCTCGACGGTCGAGTTCACCTCGAACCGCGGGCCGTGACCGTCGTAGTCGCGATCGCCAGAGTTCCACGCCGGAGTGAGCTCGATGGTCTTGTGGATCTGCTGATCGCAGTCCGCGAAGGTGAGGGAGGGCCGGCGCACGAGAGTGAACGGCTGGCTGCCACCGTCCGGGAGACGAGTGCCGGTCACGACCACGGTCCAGACTCCGGCCATCGGCGGCGCCACGACCTGTTCCACGTTGTTCTTGTCGTCGACGCCCTCGCTTGCCGGCGCCGATGTGTCGCTGGGGTCTGGACGCCAAGGGTTGTGGACCGCACCCGACGGATCGGTGACCGACAGGTCGAGGTCGTTGACCAACGCCATGCTCGCGAGGGGAGCAGGAAGCGGGTCATCCCAGACCAGCGTGAACTTCTCGGGTTGCGCACCGTCGGAGTCGAACTCTGTCACGAAGGTCATGCTGGAAGCGGCATTCACCTGGCCGTGCTGGATCAGCGGCTCGAACGCCGAAGTCGAAACGAAGTCCGCACGGATGAGGTCTACGGCCGCCTTGGCGTTCACTGCGCCCCACCCGAAGGTGTAGTCGGGTCCCGCGGGACCCAGATCCGTCGCGGAGTGAATCAGGATCGCCTTCAGGGTGTGGGGCGGAATCGGCTTCGGTACGGGCACGTCGGGGTGGTACAGCCATCGCCATTCCTCGAGGAGAAGAGCGGACACTCCGGTGACCACGGGAGAGGCCATGCTGGTTCCGCAGCGCCCCCCGTAACCACCGCCGGGCTCGGTCGAAGTCACGCAGCCGGTGGCGACGAGGTCCGGTCGGATCCTTCCGTCTCTCGTGGGCCCGAAGCTCGAGAACGCGGTCATGGTGAAGCCATTGGAGCCGACTGCACCCACGGTGATGGAGTTCTTGGCGGTCGCCGGACTGGAAACCGTACCGAACTGGCCGCACGGAGCACCCTGCGACCGCTCGTTGCCGACGGACTGGATCATGGGAATGGGCGCAATGGGATTCGGTGCGGTGGGATCGCCCAGGACGACCGCATCGACCTGACGAGCTCCTCCGGTGTAGACCCCGAGCTGCGAACAGCTGAACCCGTGGGAGACGACGTTGTTACCGAGGGACATGTTCACGAGGTCGGTCGGCGAGGAACTGCGGACGTTTTCGATGAGGTCCTGCACGTCCCCGAACAACGGGTTGAAACTCAGTCCGTAGCCGAAGCTCCGAATGTCGACGCCGGGCGCGATGCCCGCGAACTGCCCGGGTGTTCCTCCGGCGAAGGGGCTGTTGAGTCCATTGCCGCCGATGGTCCCGGCCACGTGAGTCGCGTGCCCGTCGCTCCCCTCGAGCGGCGACTCGACTTGAATGACGCGACCGGAGAAGTCGGGGTGGTTCGAGTCGACGTTACCTCCATCGTAGACCGCCACCGTGACGCCATGGCCCGTCAGCCCGTAGGGAAACCCGCGAAGCGGATCGACCTGGGAGTTGGTGCGCGCCTTGTCGTTCTGGGGCTCGAGGGGCGGTAGCGCCGCCTCGAGGAACTGGAGCTCCTCGGCCGCCGCCAGCCCTTGGACGAGACTCGCCGGAATCGTGAGCTGACAGAGGCGAAGCTCCGCGGACTGCTCGAGAAGCGTGCCTCCCGCCGCTTGGATCGCTTGAACGACGTTCGACGGGCTGACTCCATAGTGGTGAAACGCGATCAGGCCGACTTCGCCGTTCGGGGTCACAGCCCAGGGAATCTCGTTCGAAGGATCGCCGCCCTGGAGTTCGGGGGCAAGCTTCAGCACCGGGTGGAGGGGACCCGCCCAACGGAGGTTCGGCACCTGGGGCACGCCAGGAACGGCGTTGGTATCGGCGACGACGACGTAGCTGTTGCCCCCTACGTACTCCAAGACTTGGACGTCGAGATTCCCGAAGTCCGCGTTGGTGAGCGGCAGCTGCCACGCCTGGACGAGGAAGTGGACCGTCGGACCCACGGCGCCGTTCAGGATCGCCCCGACATCGATTCCTTCGCTGGGCTCGAGCACGCCAGAACGAAGCTGAATGGCGAACGGTGAAGTCCCGAGTTCCGGGGAGCCGGCGCAGATCGTCTCGCCACCGGGACATGCCGGATTCGCGTTGCAGGACAGCGGGCTCCCGTTCGGAGCCGGGCCGCAGATCGGGTACGGTGCGCCGATGGTCGAGGAACCGACGAACAGAACATCGATCAGGAAGATCGCGTCGCTGATGTCGACAATCTGCGAAGCATTCGTGTCGGCGGCGCGCGTGCAAGAGATCGTGGTCCCGCCGAAGACGTACTGCAGGATCGTGACGACGTCCGCGATGTTGACCGCGCCATCCGTGTTCGCGTCACCGCGAATGAACTCGGGGTCGCCCGATCGGAACCAGCAGACGTCGGTCAAACACATTTGGGTGCCTTCGAGCGTGACGCGTTCGATCCCGCCTGCGTGCTCGACGACGAGGGTCTGCTCGAAGTACGAGGGTTGCGCGGTGGCGGTGTCGCCCAGCGTTCCGGCAGTATCGTAGGCTCGCACCACGGCGTTGTCCGTCAGGAGCATCAGCGTGACGCGAGTCGGGAGCGCACCTCCGAACGCATTCATGAAGTCGAGGACCGCGGGATCGCCACCGAGCGACCATGCAATGGCCAAGTCCTGATCGCCGTCGCCGTTGCAGTCCACGGACCGGAACGGCTGCTCGACGCCTGAGGGCAGAATGGCTGGCCGGGCGACCACGTCGCCAAAGTGCGCCAAAGCGACCGTGCCACCGGCGGGGGTTCCTTGAGCCGCGACCCGCGAGACGCCCCAACCGGGCGCGGTCAACAAGACCGCCGTCACCCCCAGGATGCCGATCCAGGATCGCTGAAGTGGGATGGGAGTCAGGCTGGGCGACGGGCTGACATGGGCGCGGGCCCTCGCGGCTGTCATCTTGGGTGGCATTGCCGGGTCCTTTCGAATACGCGTTCACACACGGGCCCCCGGAGACGCCGGCAGGCCGCCATCGCCCCAACTGCAGCGAGCACGGATTCGTGACTCCAGATTCTGAGAAACTCCTGCGAGGCTGCAACTCGATGCGGACGCCCCAGGCACGCCCCGGGCGAGCCGATAAAGGATTGCAGGAGCGTGACTTCGCGCGAAAGATCGGGACGCCCACTAAGGCCGGGGCGGCCGCGAGCGTCTGCTGGGAGGAGTCACGCGTGAGCGTCAGGAGTCCGATGACCGATCACGACCTGCTCCAGGCTTTCGTTCAGCGCTGCGACACGGCCGCGCTCGGGTCGTTCCTCGGGCGTCATCAGGACTCGGTGCTGCGCTTCGTCACGCAGCTCCTCGGGGATCCGCACATCGCGCAAGACATCGTGCAAGAGACCTTCCTGCGGGCCGCGCGCCACCCGACACGACTCCTTCAAGTCGAGAGTTGCCACAACTGGTTGCTGCGAGTCGCGCGCAACCTCGGGATGGATCACCTACGGCGCGTCTCGCGTCAGCACCGCCATACCGCGCGGCTCGCCGAGCGCGTCGCGCGTTCCACCGAGGCCGCACCCGAGCACGAAGCACGGGTCGAAGACGCCGAGATCCGCGAGCGCTTGCACGCAGCGGTCGTCGCATTGTCACCGCGTCAACGAGAGCTCGTGCTCCTTCGCATTCAGGAGGGCAAGAGCTACTTGGAGATCGCGGAGATCACGGGCCTGTCCGCGACGCATGTTGGCCTCATCTTGCACCAAGCGATGAAGGCCCTCACGAAATCCCTGAGAGGGGTCGGTCAATGACGCACTCCCCCAATCCCGACGACGGCCATCTGCAGTACCTGCTCACCGCCTACCTCTTCGAGAGCATCTCCGAAGCGGGTCGGCAAGAAGTCGAGGTCCATCTCGCCGCGTGCGCCGCGTGCCGAGCCGAGCTCGAGGAAATGCGAGCGACCGCGAACCAGCTCCACGTCTTGTTGAGACCCGAGGCGAGTGCCGTGACGGACGATGCCTCCAGCGAAGCGGACGACGCAAGCGCAAGCCGTGCGGGGACCTCAGCCTACTCGTTCGAGGCACGCCGCCTCGAACGGGTCATCGCCGAGGGCAAAGCACGCTGGCGCGCGCAACCGCGACGCGGACGAGGCCGCACCACGGAGGCACATCCTCGTGCCTGGCGCGTTCCTCGGGCGTGGAAGACTGCGAGCGCCGCGTCTGCGGCCATGATCCTCCTCTGGCTGCTCATCTTCCGGGTACTACCCATGCGCGAGATGGGTACGGCCTTTCGGTCCGGCGATGAGCTCGCACCCGGCGCGGCTCCCATGCTGCTCGCGCCACCGCGCGATGCCGACGAGGTCCGTCCATCCCAGAGCCCCGCGGT
>JBFWWP010000002.1:290936-362933 GCA_050246115.1 Planctomycetota bacterium | reverse complement strand
TACTACCCATGCGCGAGATGGGTACGGCCTTTCGGTCCGGCGATGAGCTCGCACCCGGCGCGGCTCCCATGCTGCTCGCGCCACCGCGCGATGCCGACGAGGTCCGTCCATCCCAGAGCCCCGCGGTGGCGGGGAGAGATGGCCGGCAAGCTCGCGGGAACATGACGAAGCTCCGACCGCAGATTTCTGAACCCGTCATGTCGCCGCGCTTGCGGAGCATCGAAGCGATAAAGACGACTCCAGGAGACTCGCAGAACGGACTCGTCTTGTCCGCCCAGGACTTCGCCGAGGGCACGGAGCGGCTCGAGGCGCTCGCAGCCAACCGTCGCGACGACGCCTTTGGGTCGCGGGTGAGCGTCCCGCAAGCAGAAACCGGTTCCCTGTACCTCGGTGAGGACAAGAACGAGTCACGAGTGGAAACCCTCACTGCCAACCCGTTCGTGCCCCCCTCCGGCGTGACTCGCGGAGTGGGGAGCGGCGCGGCTGAAAGCCCCAGAAGTGGAGCCGGAGGCGGAGGCGGACACGCTGGAGTACGTCACGACGATGAGGCCAAGCGTACCGGCTCGCTCGGACTCCTCGCTCGAGACCCGGTCGTGACGACGTTAGGCCGCTACGGACCCGCGAAAACGAACCCTGGCGGTTCTCCGCTCCAAGGCTCCTTCGAGCCTTCACCGACATTTGGGCTGACCCTCGGCGAGATCTCCGGACACTTTCAGGAGGCGGGCACCGTGGCGGGCACCAAGGACATCTTGGCGCGAACCCGAAACGGCGACGACTTTCCCGGAGTCCCGGCGGCGGCGGAGAGTTTCGAGATCTACAACGCTGCCGACTTGCTGAACTCGATCAAAGACTTCCCCGGTCCTTCGATTCGTTCGAAGTCGCTCGACGATGTCGACGACTCCGGGGGAGCCGACTTCTTTGACCGCGCCGCCGATTCGGGGCCCGACGAAGCGACCCAGCTAGACCCTCAGGGTCTGGTCGATCTCATCAAGGAGTCGACGGGCGGCGCGGACGTCTGGAACAAGGCCGATGCGTCGATCGAGGCCCACGGAGGGAGCATCCTGGTTACCGGTAACGAAGAGCTTCAGCGCTCCGTGAACGGCCTTCTCGAAGACCTCAGGAAGGGCGTCTCGCCCAACGGGGCCAGGCGCTTGCTCCCGGAAGGTGGCGTAGCCGGAGTGGGTGGCATCCGAGACGGCCTCGATGGAGCCGGCCAGAAGCCCGGTCCGGAGTCTCGCCTCGAAGCCGCGCCCGGAACCCTCGACCAGGCCGCACCGCCCGCTCGCGGTCTCCAATTCATCGCCCCCGCACACGAGCGTTACCTCCGTGCGTTCGCGTACTACGCCGCGCTCGATCCTTCGCTCACTCCGGATGCGTTTGCCGCGCGACCGCTCGCCATCCCGACCCCCGCGGTCGGAGACGAGGGACTCGGGCGCGATGGTTTTCGCGCGCGCTACGGAGTGAATCCCTTCGTCGATACCGATGTCGACCATTTGTCGACTTTCGCCATGGACGTCGACACGGCGTCGTACACCCGCGCACGCGCGCTGCTGCGCGCGGGTCAGCTGCCACCGCCGAGCACGGTGCGCGTCGAAGAGTTCGTAAACGCGTTTCGGCCCGACTTCGTCGCGGCTCCCGGCGAGGCATTCTCGGTGTTCGCCGAGGGTGCACCGTCGGTCTTCGGCGAAGGGGTCGACCTCGTGCGCATTACCGTGAAGGCCCGTGACCTGCTCCCCAATGAGCGCCGTCCCGCAGTACTCACGTTCGCGGTCGATACCTCGGGATCGATGTTCATCGAAGAGCGTCTCGCGCAGGTGCAAGACGCCCTCGCGTCGCTGTTGGCGGCTCTGAACCCCGACGATCGCGTGGGAATCGTCGCCTACGGATCGCAGGCGTATCTCGCGCTGCCGCATACCGCGGCGCGCGAGCGCGACCGGATCCTCGGTACTCTGCATTCGCTCCAGCCCCAAGGCAGCACGAACGTCGAAGCCGGCCTCGATCTCGCGTATCGGGTAGCCGACGAAATGCTCACGCCCAAGGCCATGAACCGCGTGGTGCTGTGTTCCGACGGCGTCGCCACCGAGGGCGAGCGCGGCGCTACCCAGATCCTCGAACGCGTCCGCGTCTTCGCCGAGCGCGGCATCTACCTGTCCGTCGTTGGCTTCGGCCGCGATCGCTACAACGACGCGTTCCTCGAAGAACTCGCCGACCGGGGCAACGGCAAGTACGCCTACGTCGACAGTGCCGACGAGGCACAGCGCATCTTCTGTGACGACTTGCCGGCCGCCATCGACGTGCTCGCGCGCGACGCCAAGATCCAAGTGGATTGGAATCCGGCCGTCGTCAGTCACTACCGGTTGCTCGGCTATGAGAACCGCGACATCCAGGACCACGACTTTCGCAACGACAAGGTCGACGCGGGCGAGGTCGGACCCGGTTCGACGGTCACCGCCCTCTACGAGATCCGACGCCGCGTGGCCGGCGCCGGGGCGCTCGGGCAGGTGTTCGTACGCTTCCATGATGCCTTTACCCAAGAGGTCCAGGAGCTCGACTTCCCGCTCGCGCCAGGCGTGCTCGCAACCGATGTCGAGAAGGCCAGCGATTCGTTTCGCTTCCTGGCGTGCGTCGCCGAGTTCGCCGAGTTGCTTCGGGACAGCTACTGGTCCCGTGACGGCGCTTACGTCGGAATCGCCCAAGAGTTGCTCCGCCTGGGCGCGGAGTTTCGACAACGCCCCGAGTGGGTCGAACTGCTCGAGTTGGTGAGCCGCGCGCAGCTACTTTCCGCGCAGCAGAAGCTGCCCCGACAGGAGTCTCCATGAATCGTTCGCTTGCACTCGTTCGGGTTGCGCTGGTCCTCGCTGCAGCCCTGGTGGCGTCCGTTTCATCGACGGGATGGGGCTCGCCCCCCGCGGCGCGCGACGATGACTACGGGCCGGCACCGACGGAGCCGATGCCGGTGGCGACCGACCCCGAGGCGGCGACGCCGTGGCGTGAGAAGGCCTACTACGTACCGTATGAACAACTCGACGCAATCTTCGAGAAGACCGGGCGCGGCGTGTTCGTCCCCTACGATGAGTTCCTCGCGCTGTGGTTCGAGGCGCAGCGGAAGACACCGGAACCGAAGGCCCCACGCCCACCCGCCGGCGCGGTCATTCGCGGGGGCACCTATCGTGGCACCGTGCATCAGGACCTCGCTCGCTTCGAGGTGTCGTTCGTCGCGGAGTCGCTCGAGGAGGGCTGGACCGAAGTGGCCCTACCCTTGGCCGGGGTCGCGGTCGAGCAGGCGACGACCACTCCCAGCGACGCGCTGTTCGTGGCCCAGGGCAACGGGTACGCACTGTTCCTTCCGCGACCGGGCACGTACGCGGTCGATCTTCGACTCTCGGTACCCGTCAAACAGGATCCGGGTCGCAAGAGCCTCGAGTTCGCGATTCCACGGGCGGCGATCTCGCGTCTCGAACTGACGATTCCCGAGCCGGAGGTGCGCGTCGAGGTGCAGCCGCTGCTCGCGGCCACGCAGAGTATTCCCGGCCCTGGACAGACCCAGGTACTGGCGTTCTTGGGCAACACCGATTCGGTACGCGTGCACTGGACCCCACCGCCGGGACGAGCCAGCGAGGCCGGCGTGGTGCTGTCCGCGCGCCAGGCGATCCGCACCCACCTCGGCGAGCGCATCCTGCGAGTCCAGAGTCAGATCGAGCTCGAGGTGTTGCGCGGCGAAGTCGAGGCCTTCCGCGTCACGCTGCCGGCCAACACCCGCATGCTGGCAGCGAAGGGTGCCAACCTGCGCGAGTGGAACCAGGTTGGGGACACGGCGGTAGACCTCACGCTGCACGCGCCGGTGAAGGACAAGTACGTGCTCACCCTCGAGTGCGAACGCATCCTCGAAGCCACCCCCGAGACCCTGGAAGTGCCGTTCCCACGGGTCGAGGGCGTGCTGCGAGAATCTGGGTGGTTCGTCTTGAGTCAAGATCCCGGGCTCATCGTGCGCACCACGGCGTCTCGTGGCTTGAGCCAGGTGGACCCCGAAGAAGTTCCGCAGTCGCTGCGCTCGGCCTTGGGTCTCGGCTTTCGCTATCTCGCGCAGCCGCTGTCGCTAACGCTCGCCATCGAGAAGATCGTGCCCGAGGTTCGCGGCGGCTCCACGTCGGTCGTGGTACTCGGCCGCGAGGAGGACCAGTGGCTGGGCTGGATCGACTACTCGATCAGCAAGGCGGGGCTGTTTCGGTTGGGCTTCCGGGTGCCGAGCGGCTGGGACCTCGATCAGATCGGTCACCCCGGTCAGATCGACGAGTATCAAAGCACCGAGGAGGCGGGGAACCTGGTCGTTACGCTGACGACCAAGACCAGCGTCATCGGGGGCTTCCGCGTGCCGTTTCGACTGGTACGCGAGGGCAACGCGCGTCCTGGGGAGTTGAGCTTGGCGCCGCCGGAGGTGCTCGGCGCCATCCAGGATCGAGGTCTGCTCGGGGTCAGCGCTCCGCGGGCTTTCGAAGTGGTTACGATCGACCGCGAGGGCCTGTTGGACGCGGATGTCGATGAGCTGTTTCGTTCCGGCATCATGGGGCAGGTCAGCAGCGAGGCCGGAATCCCCCGCGCCTACCGCTATCGCAAAGTGCCTGCCACGGTGAAGCTCAGGCTCGATGACAAGAAGACCGAGATCGACGTGCTCGCTCAGCACTTGGTGGAAGTGGCCGACGGGGAACTCCGTCTGACCCACTTCTTGGACTACGACGTACGGTTCGCCCCGGTCGATTCGTTGCGCTTCGTCGCGCCAACGGCGCTCGACACGATCCTCCAGGTCGAGGCCAAGCACAAGACCCAGGTGCGCCGGGTACCGGGTGCCGCGGGGCTCACGGAGTGGATCGTCAGCTTGCAACCGCCGCTCATCGGGGCGGTCACCCTGACCCTCACCCATCCGCTCGATCTGCAAGGGCTCGAGTCCGGTCGAGCACTCAACCACGTCGTCGCCATCCCCCATTCGTCCGGCGTTCGCAGCGAGAAGGGCTTCGTCGCGATCCGCAAGGAGGGCACGCTCGAGATCGTGCCGACCGCGCGCAACATGGAAGACATCGACGCGAGCGACCTTCCCGACAAGCTGAGGCGCGGTCAGATCTACTCCGCATTTCGCTACTTCACCGCGGACCCCAGCCTCGAGTTGAGCCTCACCCGCTATGACTACGAACAGCTGGCCACCGGCGTCGTCGAGCTACTGCACCAGAAGGCGGTCCTGTCCGAGGAGCGCCAGCTCAAGGTGCAGGCGACGCTCATGGTGCAGAACACGGATCGCCAGTATCTGGAGGTCGAGCTGGCGCCGTCGGCACGGATCCTGTCGCTGTCGGTGGCGGGTCAGAGTCAAGCCCCGAAGAAGCGCAAGGATGGGTCCGGTACACTGATTCAGATCCCGCGTTCGAGCGGCGTCGCGTTCCCGATCGTCGTCGTCTACGAAGAGTCCGCGGCGTCGAGCGCCATGGGGGGCTTTGGCTTCGGGGCCATTCGCTCGTTGCGGGTCCTCGACGGGGTGCCGGTACAGCAGGTCGAACTCGAGTTGTTCTTGCCTCCGGAGTACACCTACCTCGGTTGGACGGGGAATCTCCACCCTCGGGACGCCACGGACGGAGTGCTCTGGCCACGACTCAAGGCCCTGCTCGGTCTTCGCGGACCCGAGACCAGAGCCGCCCCCGCGACCGCGGCCGCCGGCGCTACCGTCGCGGCGGCGGGCATCGAACTCGACCTGCCGACCGGAGGTTATGAGCGGCGCTACTTCTCCACGCTCGCCGCTACCGGTGACCTCGAGTTCTTCTACATCGGTTCTCGTGGGTTCTGGTTGCTCGACTTCCTCGCCTTCCTCGTTGGCGTCGTGGGTTCGATGCTGCTGCTTACGCGCGTTCGGGCACCGCGCTTGGTGGTCGGCGCTTGCGCGCTGTTCGCAACGCTGATGTTGTCATGGTTCGCCCAAGGTCCCACGGCCACGGTCCTTTTCACGTTGTTTCTCGGCGTGAGCACGGTCGTCGCGATCTTCTTCCTGGTACACGCGGTTCGGTGGGCGCGTTCGCGGCGACCGACGCGCGTCGGACCGCCGGCCGACCCGTTCCTGGAGAACGCCGCTCCGGCGATGCCGACGCCGCCCCGACCCGAAGCCGGTAGCAGCCCGGAGGAACGCGGATGAACTCGACGTCGATGCGCTCGGTCTCCCGAGCCCAGCCACGGGGATTGGCAGCGGCGTGCCTGGTTCTCGCCAGCTTGATCGGGGCGCTCGTTGTTGGCCCGAATCCGGTTCGCGCTCAACCCAGCGACGCCGTGCCGCCCCGGGTGCGCGAAGTCTACGTGCCCTTCGAGCACTTTCGGCGCCTCTGCGCGGAACAACCAGAGGGCGTCGTGGTCGAACTCGCGGAGTATCGCCGCCTCGTGGCGCGGGCTCTGCGTATGTCGACCGTTCCCCCAGAACCCGTGCTGCCACCGATCGCGGCCCATGTCGAGCAGGTGCGTTACGTAGGGCAAGTGCTCGGCAGTGTCGCGCGATTCACCGCTCGCCTGACGGTGCACTCGCACCGCCCGGGGTGGGTACGGTGCGCGCTCGGCGCCTCGCTGCCGTACCCCGGGCGCGTGCAGACCGACGGCGAGTCGGGTTGGCTGCTCCATGATCGCGAGCACGATGAGTTCGCGCTGCTCGTCTCCGGGGAAGGGGTTCACGAGGTCACGATCGAGTTCACGGTGCCGCTGACGGAGGACGGTGAGCGCAGTCGTCTCGCCGGCCGACTGCTGACCGCGACCAGCGCCGAACTCGAGTTGCGGGTGCCGGGCGCGGCCGCGGGCGTCGCCCAGCCGCCCGTCCTCACGACCGAGTTGGGAGCGCGCGAGACGATCTTTCGATTGCCGCTCGGTAGGGTCCGCGACTTCGCCCTCGAGTGGACACGCCAGAAGACGCTGGACCAGAACCCGGCGCTGTTGACCGCGGAGCATCGACTGGCGTTCGAGCCCAGTCCGGACAACCCCCGCTTTCGCTGGCAGGCGCACGTCGAGATCGCGCGTCGAACGTTGGACACGTTCGAGTTCTCCGAGCCGGCGGGCATGACCGTGTTGCAGGTGACGGGGGAGCTCGTCCACTCGTGGTCACGGCGTGACGACGCCATCCGCGTGCAACTCAAGGCGCCCCACCGCGGCGAACTCGACTTGTCCCTTCGGGGTGCATTCGCGATGAACGACATGACCTTCACGCTGCGCACGCCGAACTTGCTCGGTTCGACCCGCAACCGCGGGCAACTCGTGATCGTCGCGCCTGCGCAGGAGCGGGTGCGCGTCGACGCCACGAGTGGACTGCGCGAGATCGATCCTGGCGCGGCGACGTTGCCGGCAACGCCTGAAGAGGCGAGTCAAGGCACGTCGCGACCCTTGACGGTGCTCCGCGCCTATTCGTTCCCCGACGACGGCGGCGAGCTACGGGGTCGTGTCGAGTCCGATCCCCTCCGTTTCGAAGCGCGCGCCTCGTACCTCGTCAGGCCGAGCGAGACCTCGCTCACGCTCGTGGGCTTCGTCCAGGTGCAGGTGCTCGCCGGTCAGACCTATGATCTGACCCTCGACCTCCCTGCGGGTTGGCGAGCCGTGCGGCTGGCACCGGCCGGTCGCAGCGCGACCAACGCCGCAGAACTCGCGCTGGAGTTGACCGAGGACCGACTGGTGGTCCGCAGCGCCCGCGCCCTCACGACGGCTGCGCCCCTCGAACTCGAGGTCTCGCTCGAGGATCCGAGCTACTCGGGCGACCGGGATTGGCAGCGGCGGGACCTCGCGTTCGCGTTGCCGACTTGGCGTGGTGCCGAGCGCACACGCACCGATCTGGCCATCGCGCTGCACCATTCGTTGGTACTCGCGACGACCGACCTTCCGCAGTGGCGCGTGCTCCCTACCGAGGAGAGCCAAGCCCTCGGACTGCTCACGCTCCCCCACTCCGAAGAACCCGACCCACCGCGGGTGGTAGCAACCCTCACCACCGATAGCCCTCGGCCGCAAGTACAAGTCGCGCTCGAGCACCGCGCCACACGCGGCGAGGTCCGCTCGGTGACCCATGTGCTCGCCGCCGAGCGCTCGTTCCGGGCGCAGGCCGACCGTCTTGCGGTTCGGGTGCGCACCGACCTGCATCTGGCCGTTGTCGATCGAGCCGTGGACGAGGTCGTCCTTCGCCACCCGCTGCTGCCCAACGATGCGTCCGTCGTCGTCCTCGGGGACGGCATCAAAGAAGTCGCGTCGCTGCCCGCCGAGGGTCGACAACGAATTCGCTTCACGCGTCCGTGGATCGGTACCCGCCACCTGCGCCTCGAGTACGAGGTCGCCCATCCGGCCGGCGAGCGGCTGCCCTTTCCGGAAGTGCAAGTCGATGCGGACTTCGGTCGCGAGGAGTTCGTCGTCATCCAGAGCCAAGGCTCGGTCGAGGTCGCGGTCGAGCCGGGTGACGGCGTGACCAACGTCGAGCTCGACGATGTCCCCGACTTCGCCGTGCCATGGGACGACGGGCGTACGCTCACCGCCTATCGTTTTCGCCGCGGCGGTGCGCCAGGTTCCTTCCGTACCGCGCTCCACGAGCGGGCTCCGGTGCTGGGACGCCTGGCGCGGGAGATGAAGCTGTCGACGATGATCGGCGAGGACGGCACGGTTCGCACCCGAGCCGAAGTGCTGCTGGTGTACGCGCGCGAACAGAATCTCCGCTTCACGCTCCCGCGGGGCGCCCGCGCGTTGGCCGCGACCGTCGACGGCGAGCCCGTTCGCGCCTTGCGTTCCCACACCGGCTCGAACGGCGAGATCGAGTACGCACTCCCTCTGCCACCGCGGAGCCACGCCTTGGTAGCGCTGCTCTACGAAGAACGACGCGGCGGCTTGACCGCTTGGGGAACCTGGCGCGCGGAGGCGCCGCGACTGCTCGACCTGCCGGTCGGGGCCACGCATTGGGCGCTCCACCATCCCGTGGGCTATCGCTTCGACGTGCGCGGCGGCAACGTGCGCGCGGACGATCCCGAGCGCGAGCAAGCCCGGCGTCGCTTGGTGACGGAATCCCTCGGACGCTGGCTCCGCGGTCGCGGGCTCGACCTCACCTTGCTCGATCGCGACACACCGCCGCGAGTTCACGTGAGCATCCCGGCGTTCCCGTCGGAGCGGCTCGCCGAAGCCCGCGCTGCCTGGTCCGGCGAGCGGCAAGATCCACTCTCGAGTTCGCGGATTCGCCCACGATCGACAACGGGCGATGTCACGGACTCCGAACGAGCCCCGCAACTCGAGCTCGTCCCGGAGGGCCTGCTGGTGCCCGTGAGCAAGCTCGGCGGCGACGCCGTCGTGAAGCTGTCCTACTATCGACTCGGCTGGGATCGTTTCGCGCGAGCATTCGTCTTGTTGGGTACTTGGCTCGGGTGCTGCTCGTTGTGGGTGCTAGGTCGCCGGAAGGCCCTGGTGAAACTCATCGCGTGTGGTCTCTTCCTGGGCACAGCCATCCCCGCGGCCTTCGACTGGGACTCGTCCTTGCTCGCACTCCCGTTTTGCGAAGCGCTCGCCACCTTCACGCTCGCCTGGCTCGCCGTCGCGGCGGGGAGAGCTCTCCTCGGACGCTGGCGTCGTCGTCGCGCCGATCCGATGGCGAACGAATGGGGACTCGCGAGCGCGCTCGTGCCCATGACCTTGTGGCTCGCCCTGGTTGGATCTGCGCCTGGGGTCCTGGCCGCCGAGGACGAGGTCCTTCCACCCGCGCGCGAAGGCGTGATCCCGCCACCGTTCGACGTGGTGCTCGTTCCCTACGACCCCAATGGCTCCGGCTGGCCCGAGCCCTCGGGCAAGGCGTTCCTCGGGAAGGAGCAGTTCCTCGCACTCTGGCGCCAGGCCTACCCCGAGGCCCGCGAACCGCTCGTTCCGGAGCCGCCGGTGGCCAACGCCACGTTCTCGATCGGCAATGCCGAGTACCGGCTCGAGTTGCTCCGTGACGAGACCTACCGCTTGCGAGGGACCCTGTTCGTGCAGCTCTGGACGCGGGAGAGCGTGGGTCTCGCGCTCCCATTCGACCGCGCGCAGCTGACGCGCGTCGCTGTCGATGGAGTCGACGTCGGGGTGTTTCAAGTTGCTCAGCAGCCGGTCGTGGAGATCCGCGGCGTGGGAGCGCACCGACTCGAGCTCGAACTTGCCGGTACCGTCGCGGCCGACGCGGGAGAGTATCGCATCGCCACCGAGATCCTCGCCGGCGCCGCAACCCAGGTGCTGGCCGCGCTCCCTCGTGACGCCGAGCTGACCGCTACCGCTCCCGGCGTAGCCTCGTGGCTCGACGACGCGGACACTGCCGACACCCAAGGTCCGCGTGAGGTCCGTGTCGACTTGGGCCAGAGTTCGACCCTCCGCATCACTTGGAGCTTCCCCCGAATCGAAGGTCAACTGTCCTCGCAGCGCGAGTCGCTGTCGTACTCCGAGCTGCGACTCCTCGACGATGGTTTCTCGATCCATCGGCGGGAGGATCTCCGCATTGCGGGCCGCGGGCTCGAACGCGTGAGCTACCGCGTTCTCGGCGACTGGGAGATCTCGTCGGTCGAAGGCGCGGACTTGTCCGAGTGGACGCTCACGCGCTCGCCCGCGGGTCCGATCCTGCTCCTCAACTTCACCCGCCCCGTCAACAGCGCCTCGCTGACGCTCGTCGGCCATGCGCGCATGGCGAGCGCAGGCCCTCTACCGACGCTCGAACTCATCGACGCCATTCGCCAAGAGACCTACGTCGGCTTGTTCCACGGCGCACAGCGCCGCTTCGGTCCCGAGTCGCTGGCGGGGATGTCGCGCAGCGTCGGGCAGAGTCTCCCCCAGCCCCCGGCCGGGTCCGACGGCACCGGCCCCGACCGACTGCACCATGCCTTCGGGGCGGCCACCAGCGAACGCCTGCAGATCACGCCCGACATCCTCGAGCAACGAGTCACCAGCGAAGCGGTCGCCTGGGTCCGTGACGACCAAGTGCAGGTCTACGTGCGCACGACCTACACCAGCGCCCTCCCGGGGTCCGCTCCGCGGCACGTCGTTCCCTTGCCGCCGACTTGGAACGTGCGGCGTCTGCGAGGCGACGATGTACGCCAGTGGGAGGTCCGCGAGGAAGGCGGGCAGCGAGCGCTGTGGGTCGAGCTGAACGCGAGCGCGCGCTCGGGCACGACTCTCACATGGAGCGCGGAGTTCGCACTCGACCCGCTGCCGACCCGCTTCTCGTTGCCGGCGCTGAGCTCCGTGGTCGCGAGTCCGAACGTGCGGCGCGAAGAAGCTTGCCACTGGTGGGTCGTGTGCGGGGAAGAGCTGGAACCCCGAGCCCTCGAAGACAGCCCCTGGGAGCCCGCCGATCGGACCGCCCCGGATTGGCTGCCGATCCCGAACGACACCGGGGTACGGCTGGCGTTTCGCGCGCGGCGTACCTCCGCGCCCCTCGCCTTGGAACTTGCGCGCAGCTCGACCCAACTCGCAGTCACCGACGTGGCCTTCGCGCGCGTCGGGGTCGACTTCGTCGAGGTCGTCGGTCGCCTGGACTTCCGGGTGCGGGGTGCGGGCCGCGATACGTTCCGGTTGCGGTTGCCCACGAACGCACGCCTAGTGCTCCTCGATGTCGACAACCAGCAGAGCCAGGAACTGCGGGAGACCGCGGCGGGGACCGAGGTCACGATCCGACTGCAGTCGCCCGCGCGCGGATCCGTACCGATGACGCTGCGGTACCGCGTGCCGCGCCCACCCGGCTCTCCGCCGAGTTTGCGGGGCTCGGTCTTCCTGGACGGGGCCGCGCCGATTGCGGAAGCCGACCACTACGTCGCCGTGGTACAGACGCAGCGCAGCATCACTCTCGAGGCCCATACCGAAGGACTGCATCCGGTAGCCGTCGAGGCGCTGCCCTATGTGCCCGACGACATCTCCGCGAGCAGCTTGGGGCCCGCCTATCGCGCGACGCGACCGGACTGGAGCCTGTCGCTCGGTGAGCAGGAGATCGAGATGGCGGAAGGCCCCGCGGCGGTGATCAAGCTCGCGGAACTTGCCACCATCATTGGCCACGACGGCACGCGCCGAACCGAGGTCATCTACACCCTGATCAATCGCCGACTCCAGTTTCTCACTGTCGAGCTGCCCGATTCCGGCACCCTCTGGGGTGTCACTGTCAACGGGCGACCCGTCGCTGTAGGACGCAAGGGCGGCACGCAGCGGGGGGCCATTCAGATCCCCGTCGAGCGCATGATCGGCTCCGACCTGCCGCTCGAGGTCGCGATCATCTACGAGGAACCGCGGCTGGCGCTCCCGGCCTATCGCGAGAGCACGGGTCTCGCGGCCCCGCAGATCCCACGGGAGCAGGCGGTAGGAGTCCACGAAAGCGTCTGGAGCGTGCAGTTTCCCAACGACTACGCCGTGCACGAAACCGCGCACCGAATGCGACCCGTGCCTCCGAGTTTGCGCTCGGCCGAAAAGCTGCGCGCCCTTCTGGATCAGCAAGAGCAATTGCTCGAGGCCACCCAGAGCTACACCTCTCGGCGGGCGCAGGAGCAGGCGTCGCAGCAACTGGCGCGGATCTCCCAAGCTCTCGGCGACAACTTCGCTGAACTTCAGGATCGCAACCGCAGCGACGCCGAAGTCCGACAGCAAACTCGGCTCGGTGCGCAGAGTCTCGAGCAGCAGTGGTCGGCGAACGATCGACTGCTCGACGACACCCGCAAAGCGCGGGCGAAGTTGGCCGAGGAGATTCGTACGAACAACGATCGAGCGGCCGCGCCGAGCACCCCGGATGAGCAGTCGTTCGCCGACCGCACGCAGTTCCTCCTGGGACGAGGTTGGCGACGCGGAAGCCAACACCGCGAGAGTGCGACCGGGACCGACGAAGCCGTGGCACCGGCATTCGACGCCATCGACGCGGCGCTCACGGGTCAGCGATATCCGGGCCTGAACCAGATCCAGGGAGTGAATCCGCCCTCGGCAACGGAGCGAGCGGAGCCGCAGGACATCGCAGCCAAGGATGGTCTACTGCCCCTGCCGGAGGCGGCACGCCCGACGGCAGGCAACGTCTTCGAGCCCAGCCGCACGCGCCCCGGCTACACCACTTTCACTTTCCAACGTGGCGACGCCGATGCCTTCCTGGAACTCGAGTTCTCGCGCCCCGGATTGGGCAGCCGCATCTTCGCAGGGTTGGGTCTGCTCGCGTTCGGCGCCGTACTCATCTTGCGACGTTGGTTGCAAGCGCAGTAGCGAACGACGCGTAGCTCGGCCCGTACTCAACGGCACGAACTGAATCAGCAACCCGAGACTTCGCAGCCGAGGCCGGTGCCGACGACGACGGGTCCGCAGCTCGGGAACGGCGCGGAAGGGGCTGGACCGGTTCCGAAGACCCAGGCGAAGAGGGCCACGGCGTCGGCGATGTCGAGACCGCCCGAGGCGTTGATGTCGGCCGCATCCAGGCACGGCAGGAATCCAGCGCTGAAGAGAAACAAGAGAATCGTGACGCCGTCGGCAATGTTCACCTGGTCATCGTTGTTGGCATCGCCGCGGAGTCGGTCGGGTGGGACGTACGAAGGGAGTTCGAAGGCAGTCACGAAAGAGTCCGCGATCCCCCCGTTGTAGCTTGGGTCGAAGCTGCCCGGCGTCGTCGGAAAGTCGGTCGACAGGGTCAGACCCGCAACGATGGCGATGTCGGACGTGCCGGCTTCCAACGCAAAGGCATGCTCGCCGTCGATCCCTCCGAGGAAGGACCCGTAGAGGATCGCACTACCCAGTGGCGACAGTCGCACCAGGTAGGAGTCGCCGCCGAAGGTCGAGATCCCTCCGATCGCCGTCTGCGCCCCATCCAGCGTGACCGGGAAGTCCGTCGAGAAAGTGTTTCCCGCCACGAGGAAGTTGCCGGTGGCCTCGACCGCGATCGCCCCGGCGAGGTCATCCTGGGATCCTCCGAGCAGGGTGGCAAAACGTAGGTCTTGCCCCGACGGTCCGAACGAGGCCACGAAGCCATCCTGTCCCTGGATGATGGTGCGTGCGGCGTTGGGAGTGACCGGAAAGTCGGTGGATCCCGTCGATCCACAGAGAGCGACCGATCCGTCGGCCAGCCCCCGCATGGACTCGATCTCTTCGGAGCCCGCTCCGCCAAAGAACGATGCGTAGGCCAAGGTCCCGCTGGGGGTGAATCGGGCGAGAAAGCCATCGGAGAGCGCGGTCACGCCGTCGCCGAGAGTGCTGTCGAACGCATCGATCGTCACCGGGAAGTCAGCCGACAGCGTGTTCCCGGCTACGGTCACGCTGCCGTCCGGGCCGACCGCGATGGCGACTCCGCCCTCGGTGTCCAATCCGCCCAAGTAGGTCCCGTACTCGACGACCGACCCATCGCCCGCAAGCCGCAGCAGGAAGGCATCGCGCCCGCCCGAGAGACTGGGCTGCGCTGCGCCGAGGGTGGTGGGAAAGCCATCCGCCGCGTAGCCGGTGACGAGTGCGCGGCCCGTGGCGTCAAGAGCAAGGCCCCGCCCGCTATCGCTCAGTGGACCGCCCAAGAGGGTGGAGTACAGGAGCGAAGCGCCATCGGCCGCGAGCCGCGTCACGAAGGCGTCCGAGTACGCGTTGCCGTGCGTGGAATCGTACGTCGAGTCGAATGCGCCCGGCGTCGTGGGAAAGTCATCGGACCAAGTGGTCCCCGTGATCGTCACCGTACCATCCGAGCCGATGGCCACGCCTCCGGGTCCATCCTGAGCGATTGCCCCACCGAGGAATGTCGAGTAGAGCAGCGTGGTGCCGTCCGCGCTCATGCGAGTGATCGTGACGTCCGTGCTGGTTCCGTTGTGAGTGGGGTCGAACGCGCCGACGGTCGTCGGAAAGTCCGGGGACGAAACCACGCCTCCGAGGATCAGGTCGCCGTTCGCGGAGCGGGTCATCGGCTTCACTTCGTCGATGCCGTTGCCCCCGAGGAAGGTCGACCAGAGAAGACCAGGATCGATCACGCGGGCCAATCCGCGCGCTGCACTCGGAGCGGCGAAACAGTAGCGAGCGTGATCCAGCCGGACGAACTGCACCGCGATCGGTTCCAACGCGTCTCCCCGGAGCTGCCACGCCATCGGTTGGGGCTGCCGCAGCTGGCCCGCCGCGTGTCGGAGCGCGAGTTCGCCGTTCGAATCGATGGTCAGCTCCTCGTGGCCCTCGCAGTGGACCACCACGTCCTCGGCGTGAGCCCCTGGCTCCAACAACAGATCGTACTCGAAGACCCCACGGACCGAGCGGACCACGAGGTCGATGCCCGGGTAGAGATCCTCGACCATCACTGCGTCGAAGCCCCTCACGCCGCTCCGCCAGCGCTCCCGGGCCCCGACGAAGAAGTGGTACTGGCCGGCCCGCGCAACTCGGCCGCGCGCGGTGGCGTTCGGATTCGCTCCCTCGAACGTGAGTCGCAGATGCGCTCGACCTCCCTGACCATCGGACCCGCTCAACGACAGCACGTTCCCGGACACTCCCAGCATCACCGACCGTCCAAAGGAGACGTACTCCATCCCTCGACTCCATTGTCCTTGGTTCTCGATGAAGACCCCGTCCGAGGGTAAGGCTGGCCTCCCCGAAGCGGTGTGCGCGATCGCGATCCAGAGGAGAACGACGCTGAACATGATGGGGCCTTTCGCTGGCGGGTCACGACCACGGTCGAGTCACGGTCGAGCCACGGTCGGGTGCCGCGCAGTCGCCGCGTCGAGTCTAACGTCTCGGCGCTTCCTTGCTGCCGTCAGGTGCAACGGATTGTTCGGCCTCCCCGTGTCTTCGTACTCGTACACGGCCTCGCGCTCCGGAACTTGATCCGTCGCTCCTGGTCCAGCTTCACTCCTGGCTCCCTTCGGATCGTGTACGAGGACGTGTACCGCTTCGCTGAGTACGTGTCCGGGCCCTCCCGAACCCCGGACCGAGCACCTGCCGCGGCTGTTCTGGCCAGACTTCTCTGCCGGGGCTCCCACCTGCTCCTTCGTGATGTCCGGCGCGAACAGGAGTCGTTCGTTCGCAACCCCTCGAGCGGGTCCGCCGATCAGCGCCGTTCGATCAGGGGGCTCCGGGTCGCGGGGTCGATGCGAATGCTCGCGCGTCCCTCGAGGAAGTCGAGAAGGTCGCGGCCAACGAGTTCGCCCCGCCAACCCGACAGGACGCGATGCTGGACTGGGTCGACTCGTCCACACAGGAAGTCGTCGACCAGCGTTTGCAAATCCGAGCTGGTCACCACCAGGGCGGGGTCGAGTTGCGCGCGCTGGCAGTGCGTCCGCAAGCACGCATCGAGGACGCTGAGAACCAGCTGAGCGTCGGGATCCAAACGCTGACGGCGCTCGAGTTGCGGTCGCTCGGCGGGCGGAGTCGCGAGTCCTCGCTGCACTTGGTCGAGGATCGCACTACCGCTGCGTTCGACGAGCTGGGGATGCAGGCCGCGAATCCGCTCGAGTTCCGGCAACGTTCGCGGCGCCGTGCGCGCGATCTCGATGAGCACCTCGTCGCCGACGATGCGGCGCCGGGGCCGATCGCGCGTTCGGGCCTCGCGATCGCGCCAGGCCGCCAGTTCGCGCAGCACCGCGAGACCGGTCGGCCTCAGCGTGCCAAACCGCTTGACCCGTTGGTAGGCCAGGTCGGGGCTCGGCTCGTACAAGTCCGGACGCGAGAATCGCTGAAACTCCTCCTCCACCCACTGGAGCCGTCCGAGTTCGTCGAGCTGGGCGCGGAGGGCGTCGTGCGCCGGCAGCAGGTAACGAACGTCGTCGAGCGCGTAGGCTTCCTGTTCGCGCGTGAGTGGCCGCCGAAGCCAATCGGTGTAGGCTTCCCCCTTGCACACCGTCACATCGAGCAGCCGCTCGATGAGGGTCGAGTACGACACCTGCGCTCCAAGTCCGAGCATCGCCGCGGCCACTTGCGTATCGAAGATCGCGGCCGGCGCACGACCCGTGCGCTGGTAGAAGATCTCGAGATCCTGGGTCGGTGCGTGCAGCACCTTCAGCACCGATGGGTCGGGCAGGAGTTCGTCGAGCGGCGTCAGGTCGAGCCGCGCGAGCGGATCCACCAGGGCCATGGTCTCGCCGACCGCGACTTGGATGAGGGCGACCTTCGGATAGAAGGTGTGTTCGCGAATGAACTCGACGTCGAGTCCGAACCGTCCCGCGACTCGTGCGGCTTGGCACAGGGCATCCAGTTCGGCCTGACTCTTCACATACAAGGAAGCGACCCGCTTTCTGAGAACCGATTGCAAGACGCACGAGCCTCGGGTTCGGCCGCGCTCGGGGTCAACCGATGCGCTGCCGTTGGAAAGCGGCCGCCTCGAGCACCGAGTCCGTGAGGGCCGTGTCGATCAGGCGACGCTGCTCGGCGACGTGGCGTTTGCTCGACCCGGTCGCCGTGCTCGCGCTCCAGGGACGACCGACATAGTGCAGGACCTGACCCGGTAGAAGTCGCTCGTAGAGTCGCTCGTCCAAGAAGTCCCACGCCCCCATGTTGCGCGGTTCCTCCTGGACCCAGAGCACCTCGCTCGCATTCGCATAGCGTCGCAGAATGGCGCTCAGCTCCGCCCCGGGGAACGGGTAGAACTGCTCGAGGCGCAGAATCGCGATGTCGTCGATCCGGCGTTCCGCGCGTGCGGCGAGCAAGTCGTAGTAGACCTTGCCGCTGGCGAGCAGGACCCGACGAACCCCGTTCGGGGCACCGCAGGTCGTGTCATCGAGCACTTCGCAGAAGCTGCCGGTGGTCAACTCCGAGACCGGCGAGACACAGGCCCGGTGTCGGAGGAGGCTCTTGGGTGTCATGACGATCAGCGGCTTGTGCTCCGAACTCTCCACCTGGCGGCGCAACAGGTGGAAGTACTGGGCGGGGGTCGAAGGGTTCACCACCCGCAAGTTGCCCTCGGAGCACAACTGCAGGAAACGCTCGAGCCGAGCGCTCGAGTGCTCCGGCCCCTGTCCCTCGTAACCGTGAGGCAAGAGCAGGGTCAGTCGGCAACGTTGACCCCACTTCTCCTCGGCGGCCGCGAGATACTGGTCAATGATGACCTGCGCACCATTGGCGAAGTCGCCGAACTGCGCCTCCCACAACACCAACGTGTCGGGGGCCTCCACGCTGTACCCATACTCGAAGCCGAGCACCGCGAACTCCGACAGCGAGCTGTCGTGGACCTGGAACCGGCCTGGCTCCCCGACGAGCTGATCCAAGGCGATGAAACAGCTGCCCGTGCGCGCGTCATAGACCTTCGCATGACGCTGGCTGAACGTGCCCCGTCCGCTGTCCTGACCGCTCAGACGGACCCGCGTGCCGTCGAGCACCAGCGTGCCGAAGGCCAGGCTCTCGGCGAGCGCCCACGAGATGCGATCCTCTTGAAACTGGGCGCTGCGCTGCTGGAGCTGACGCGCCAGCTTCTCGTGGGGCGCGAAGCCTTCCGGGAACTCGCTCAGCGCGTGCAACACCCGCTCGAGGTGTGGGCGCGGGACACCCGTCGCGATGCGCGGGCGCGCGGCCCCCTCGGTCTCTTCCAGATCCGGCAAGGGTTCGACCTCCCGATGCGAGTCGCGTACGCTCTGGAGCTCGGCGAAGCCGTGCTCGAGTTTGGTCTGGAAGTCCTCGAGAAAACGCTCGGCCATCGCGCCGTCGATCTCGCGGCGCCGAAGCAGGCGCTCGGTCGCAAGCTTGCGCACCGAGCGCTTGCGCTCGATCCGCTCGTACATGACCGGCTGGGTGTAGGCGGGCTCATCGCCCTCGTTGTGGCCCCAGCGTCGGTAGCAGTTGATGTCGACGACGACGTCCTTGCCGAACTGTTGGCGGTAGGCGAGGGCGACGCGAATCGTCCGCACCGCCGACTGGGGGTGATCGCCGTTGACGTGGAAGATCGGTGCCCCGACGGCTTTGGCGACATCGGTGCAGTAGTGGGTCGAGCGAGCGTCGGCCGCGCCGGTGGTGAAGCCGATCTGGTTGTTCGCAACGATGTGGATGGTGCCGCCGGTGCGGTAGCCTCGGAGCTGCGACAAATTCAGGGTCTCGAAGACCACGCCCTGGCCGGCGAAAGCGGCGTCGCCGTGGATCAGGATCGGCAGGACGCGTCGATGGTCGGTATCGCCGATGCGGTCTTGGCGCGCTCGCACCATCCCTTCGACCACGGGATCGACCGACTCCAGATGGCTCGGGTTCGAGGCGATCTCGACGCGCACGGTCCTGCCGTCGCGGGTCGCGTGAACGCCAGCCGCGCCGAGGTGGTACTTCACGTCTCCCGAGCCGTCCACCGTCGACGGATCGATGTCTTCGAACTCGGCGAAGATCTTCGATACCCGTTTGCCGACGATGTTGGTCAGCACGTTCAGGCGCCCGCGGTGCGACATGCCGATCACCACGTCCTCGATCGACGCTGCGCCCGCGCACTCCAGAAGCTCATCGAGAACCGGGATCAGCGTCTCGCAGCCCTCGAGGGAGAAACGCTTGTGCCCGACATAGGTCGTATGGAGGAAGCGTTCGAACGCCTCGGCGGCGTTGAGCTTCTCGAGGATGCGAAGCTTCGCCGCGAGCTCCATCGGCTCTTGATTGCGGTCGGTCTCCATGCGTCGCTGGAGCCAGTTGCGCTCGACCGGACTGGTAATGTGCATGTACTCGACGCCGATGTAGCGGCAGTACGTATCGCGGAGGATGTCCAGGATCTCACGTAGAGTGATCGTGCCCTCGTGACCGGCCAGCCCGCCACACATGAACTGCCGGTCGAGGTCCCACACGCACAAGCCGTAGTGCGACATCTCCAGCTCCGGGTGCGACGGCGGCCGGCTCCCCAAGGGATCGAGGTTCGCGATGAGATGGCCGCGAACCCGATAGGCATGGATCAGTTGGAGCACCCGCGCCTGCTTCGAGATGCGCTCAAGATCACCGGCCGCGCCGCCCAACGGCGGCTCGTGCTCGCCAACCCACGCAATGGGTTCGTGGGTCACCTCCAGGTCGTCGAAGATCCGCTCGTAGAAGTGTTCTTGGCCGAGCAGCAGGCGCTCGACATGAGCCAGGAACGCGCCGGACTCCGCGCCCTGGATGATACGGTGATCGTAGGTACTGGTGAGGGTCATGATCTTCGACAAGCCGAGGCGAGCGACGGCACCCTCCGCCATCCCCGCGTACTCGGGTGGGTAGCCGATGGAGCCCACGCCGATGATGGCTCCTTGCCCGACCATCAAGCGCGGCACCGAGAGGATGGTCCCGATCATCCCCGGATTCGTGATCGTCACGCTGGTGCCTTGGAAGTCATCGACGGTGAGGCGTCCGCGCCGCGCCCGATCGACGACTCCGTTGTAGGCGTCCACGAAGGTCGCGAAATCGAGGCCGCCGGCGTTCTTCAGATTGGGGACCAACAGGCTGCGGCTACCGTCGCTCTTCTCGACGTCGATCGCCAAACCGAGATGGATCGCCGGACCCAGCACCCGGAAGGGCTGACCGTCCCGAAGTTCGAAGCGGCTGCTCACCGTTCGATAGTGTTCGAGAGCGCTGGTGATCGCGTACGCAATGATGTGGGTGAAGGAGACCTTCGGGAGGGCGCTCGCCTCGCGATGCTGATTGATCAGCCGCCGGTTCTCCTCCAGTAGCTTGACCGGAAAGGTGCGAACCGACGTGGCCGTCGGAATCGTCAGACTGGCTTGCATGTTCTCGACGATCTTGCCGGCGACGCCGCGCAGCGGCTCATAGGTGGGCGCGACGCCGGGCGTCGGCGCACTCGCGGCTTCGCCGGCTTCGGCGGTCACCCGCACGTTCTCGCCCCCCGCCGGAGCCGCGTCGCTGTCCGCCTCGGGGGCCCGCGCCGGAGCGCTCGACCGCGAAGCCACGGCGCGGATCGGCGCCCCCGGAGCCGGAGCGGTTCCCGCCGCTACGACACTGCCTGGGTGGTAATCGACGAAGAACTCACGCCAGACCTCGCTGACCGCCGCCGGATCGCGCAGGTATTCTTGGAACAAGTCGTCCACATAACCGAGGTTGAACCCGAATCGATCCATGGTTGCTTTCAGTCTTACTCTCTCTGGGCCGCGAGCCTGCCGAAGCGCGCGGGGCCCGCGCCGAGCCGCCCGGCACCGTCTGTCGGTGCGGCCTTCGGTATCAATGCTGTCTCCGTTATCGGCATCGGTTCGGCCTCCCGAGGAGGATCTCGATCCCTTGCGGAAGCCACCCCATTCTGCCGGAACTGCCGGCGCGCATCACCCTTCCTTGGCCCCCCCGGCGCGTGTGCCGACCACGCCCCGGGGCTCAGCGCACCGTGAAGTCGACCAAGCCACGGGCGACCCCGGCATCCAGACGCTCGAGGAGGGCGACCACGAGCGAGTGCGCCGCTGCGTAGTCCTGCCAGTGGATCAGGCTCACGTGGGTATGAATGTAGCGCGCCGGAACCCCGATGACGACGGTCGGCACGCCCCGCCCGTGGACGTGAACCGCCGACGCATCGGTGCCGCCGCTGCGCCGCACCGCGAGCTGCAACGGGATGCTCTCTTTCGCAGCCACCTCTTCGACGAACCGGATGAGGCGCTTGCTCGCAATCGCGGTGGGGTCGAAGAAACGAATCTGCGGCCCCCGACCCAGCACCCCCTGCGGCTCCGAGAAGCCGGGCGTGTCGTCCGCCGGCGTGCCCTCCAGCACGATGGCGACATCGGGCCGCGCAACCTCGCTGGCGGTCCGCGCGCCGCGACAACCGACCTCCTCCTGGACGGCGCCGACGCCGATGACCGTGTTGGGGTGTTCGACTCCGCGCAGCGACCTCAGCGTCTCGCACAAAATGCCGATCCCCACGCGGTTGTCGAAGGCTTTGCACGACAGGATGTCCGGGTTGGTGAGTGGACGGAACTCGCCCGCTGGCACCACCGCGTCGCCCACGCGCACGCCGTAGGACTCGGCTTCGAGGCGACTCGTTGCCCCGATGTCGATGTACATCGCTTCGATCGACACGACCCGCTGGCGCTCGTCCGACGACAGAAAGTGCGGCGGCCGCGAACCGATGACGCCGGGGATCCGTTCGTCGGCCTCGGTCAAGATCCAAACTCTCTGAGCGAGGAGCACGTGCTCCCACCAACCGCCGAGTGCGACGAAGCGCAGGCGACCATCTTCGCCGATGCTCTGCACCATGAACGCCACTTCGTCCATGTGCCCATCCAACAGGATGCGCGGGAAGTCGCTACTACCCCGCTTCTCGCACAGGATGCTCCCGAGGCGGTCATAGGTCACTTCCCCACAGCCGGTCAGCGCCTCGCGGACCACGCGCCGCACTTCGCGTTCGTGCCCGGGGGCTCCGGGTGTGAGGGCCAACGTTCTCAACAGCTCGCGATCGGGTTCTCGACTCATCGGGACCTCCTTGCTGCGACCGCGTCGACTCCCGCAGCCGAAGTGTGCCCGCGCGCGTGAGGTGTCGCGAGCCACTCCTGCATGGCACGCCAAGTGAGCCGCCGCAGGTGCCAACGCTGATCCGGGTCACCGAGGCCATGTCGGGCCCCGGGATAGAGCATGAGCTCGAAGTCATCCTTGCCGGCCTTCTGCAGCGCGTGCACGAGCTGCATGGCGTTCTGCAGGTGGACGTTGTCGTCTCGGGTACCATGTACGATCACCAGATGTCCCGCCAGATCCTTGGCGGCGAGGACACAGGAGCTGGCATCGTACCCGGTCGGGTTGAGCTGGGGCGTGCTCATGTAGCGCTCGGTGTAGATCGTGTCGTAGCAGCGCCAGTCGTACACCCCCGCCCCCGCGACGCCCAGGCGAAAGCGCGTGCTGTGGGTCAGTGCGAAGGCCGCCATGAAGCCGCCGTAGCTCCAGCCCGTGATGCCCACCCGACTCGCGTCCGCCCACGGGTGCGCGCACAACCAACCGACGACGTCCTCGAGGTCCTCGAGTTCCTGCACGCCGAGACGCCGGTAGCACGTCGCGGTCGCGCGCTGCGACTCGCCGGACGCCGAGCGCACGTTCGCGCGCAGCACGAGGAAACCCTCTTGCGCCAAGAACTGTTCCCAGAGCGACTCCTGCCAGCGATTCATCACCGATGGCGAGGCCGGGCCTGAGTACGTGGACAACCACACCGGATACGCTCGTCCCGGGTCGAAGTCGTGGGGTCGGATCAACAGCGCATCGAGGAGCGCGCCGTCGCGTGCGCGGACTCGGTGGAGCTCGGGCTGCGCCCAGGCCCGCCCTGGGTCGAGCTCGGCCGCGGCGAAGCTACGGAGCACGGCCCCGTCTCGATCCAGCAGCCGGACTTGCGGCGGCCGGGTCACACTGCTGAAACGGTCGAGGATGAGGGTGCCCGCGGCATCGAGATCCACGTCATGGGTGCCGGGCTCTTGGGTAATCCGCGTCGCCCCACCCCCGGCGAGGTCGACCCGGTAGAGATGCTGCTCGATCGCCGCTTGCGCTCCGACGCACCAGACGACGCCGGCGGTTTCGTCGACGCGGACGATCCGCCGCACGGTCCACTCGCCCGTGGTCAACGCGCGACGCAGCTCCCCGCTCGCCTCGTAATGGTAGAGGTGGGCGAAGCCAGTGCGTTCGCTGCGCCACAGGAAGCTCCCGTCCGCCAGCCAGTGCGGCGCATCGAGGACATTCACCCACGACGGCGACGACTCGTGGACGAGCGAGGCGACGCGACCGTCTTCGTCGACCCGCACGAGATCCAATTCGGTTTGGGTGCGATCCTGGATCTGCAACACCAAGCGCGCGCCGTCCCAGCTGACCCCGACCACGAGTCGATCCTCGGGGTAGCCCCCGAGGTCACACCAGGTCACGCCCGCGCCGCCCGGACGCCAAACGGCAACGTCGACCGTTGGATTCGGCTCGCCGGCCTTGGGATAGCGCTGGTGCTCGAGCTGCGGGCGCGCGGAGCGATCGTCGGCGATCACGGACGTGGGAACGCGCGACTCGTCGAGGCGCAGGAACGCGAGTGCCGTCGAGTCCTCGTTCCACCACACGCCTTGCCAGTTCCCGCGGCCGAACACTTCCTCTTGGTAGACCCAGTCGAGCCTGCCGTACAGCAGCTCTTCGTTGCCGCCTTCCGACAAGCGAATCGGTTCGGCGCCCGCGGTGTCCGCCACAACCAAGTCGTGCCCCCGCCCGAAGGCAACCCACTTCCCGTCGGGACTCAGCTCGGGCGCGGGCCGCGCGTCCACTTCGCCCAGAACCTTCAGCGTCATTCCGCCCGCGCCGTCATCGCGAAAGGCATACAGCTGCCCGTCGCGGGTCACGATCGCTACGGCCAGGTCGCGGGACCATTGCGCGCGTCGGGCGACGCGGAGCGCGTGCTCGGGCTCCAGGGCTTGGTGAGTAACCAGCGGCTCCACGAGTCGCTCGTGCCGGAGCGAGTCCGCCGACGTCGGTTCGACGCCGCGATCCGCGGGGGTTACCGGCGCCCCGGTGCGCGCGTCTTCCCAGCGCTCGCCGCGCACCAACGAACGCCCGTCCCCCGCCCACGCCACGGATTCCGCCGGCTTCGTCATTTCGAGCTCGGCGCCGCGTCCCGAGGTTTGCTCGAGGGTGATGCGCTGAACCTGCCCTCCGGGGGCCCACGCCACTTGCCCAGCCGATGCAGCGCTCGGGTTCTGGGGCGCCACGTGGCAGCCGGCGCCGAGCCAGACCAGGAGTCCCAGCGCAACGCCCGAACGCACGAACCGCTTCGGCGGGCGGCGCTTCGTCGGCCGCGCCTCGTCGTTGTTCATTCCGAGTTCCCTTCCCGCCCGGCGCCGGGGCCGCACCCGAGCCCAGTGCATGGGCCTGTCGCTCGACACGAAGTCGACGGCCGGCCTGTCCGTCCAAGCGCTCTTCGATTGCGAACCCCGTTCGTCTACCATAGGCCGAGGCGTCCTCCCAGCCCTCGGCGGTCGTGAAATCGGTTGCCGCTGGTTCCGCCGCGACCCAGAATCGACGCGCTGTGCGTCGGACGACCCTGGCTGTGCGTCGGACGACCCTGACGGACGCGCCCGCGCAACGACCCGCTCCAGTTCCCGGGCCACCCTTGCCGGGGCGGGGACTCACAGGAAAGCGAAGGCATGACCGATCCCGTCCCCCGACCCGCGGCGAGCCCGGCGGTCGACCCCGAACTCGTGGCCCTGCTGCGATGTCCCTTGACCTTGGAGCCCGTGGTCCAAGTGGGAAATCGTCTTTGCTGCTACGCCTCGCGCAAGGCCTACCGCATCGAGGATGGGATCCCGGTGATGCTGGTGGACGAAGCCGAGGACCTTCGCGAGGACGAAGTCCCCGCCGAGTTGCGGGGAGGCCCGGTCAAGACCGGGCGCCCGAGTCCCGCGCCCGGTTGAGAGCATTCGCTTCGAGCCGCGCACCCCACCCCACTTGGCCGCAAGCACGTAGAAGCACGAGGAGTACCTCATGGCGGAAGTCTTCACGCAGAACACCGACCTCGATCCGCAAGAGACGGTCGAATGGATGGATTCGCTCGACTCGGTACTCAAGGCCTCGGGCCCCGCGCGCACGCGCTACATCGTGCGTCGTCTCATCGAACGAGCCCAGGTGCTGCGGGTCGGCCTGCCCGCTCTCGTGCAACGGCCCTATATCAACTCGATCGCGCCCGAGGACGAGCCGGCGTTTCCCGGTGACGAGCAAATGGAGCGCAAGATCCGGCGCCTGGTTCGCTGGAACGCCGTCGCGCAAGTCGTCCGGGCCAACCAGGCTCACGACGGCCTCGGCGGGCACCTCGCGTCTTATGCGAGCGCGGCGAGCCTCTATGAAGTAGGGTTCAACCACTTCTTCCGTGGGGCCAGCGAGGGCGACCCCGGCGATCAGATCTACTTCCAGGGACATGCCGCCCCCGGCGTCTACGCGCGAGCGTTTCTCGAGGGGCGCCTGTCGGCGGCGCAGCTCGACCGTTTCCGACGAGAGATCGGGGGCGCCGGGCTGTCGTCGTACCCGCATCCGCGCCTCATGCCGGAGTTCTGGCAGTTCCCCACCGTATCGATGGGGCTCGGGCCCATTCACGCGATCTACCAGGCGCGCTTCAATCGCTACCTCCACAATCGCGGCCTCGTCGACACGTCGCGCTCACGAGTATGGGCCTTCCTCGGTGACGGCGAGTGCGATGAGCCCGAGACGCTCGGCGCCCTGACGCTCGGATCGCGCGAACAACTCGACAATCTCATCTTCGTGGTCAACTGCAACCTGCAACGACTCGACGGCCCAGTGCGGGGGAACGGCAAGATCATTCAAGAGCTCGAGGCCGCGTTTCATGGCGCCGGCTGGAACGTGATCAAGGTCATCTGGGGTCGCGACTGGGATGAGCTGATCGCCTCCGACGAAGACCACATTCTGGTGCGGCGCTTCACCGAACTCCTCGACGGGCACTTTCAGCGCTACTCGGTCGAGACGGGAGCGTACATCCGAGAACACGTCGCCGGTGGAGATCCCCGCATCCTCGCGCTCCTCGAGCGCTTCACCGACGATCAGCTTCGCGGTGCCCGCCGCGGTGGACACGACTACCGCAAGATCTACGCGGCCTATCAACGCGCGACCGAGCACCGTGGCCAACCAACGGTGATCCTCGCCAAGACGGTCAAGGGGTGGACTCTCGGCAAGTCGGCGGAGGGTCGCAACATCACGCACCAGGTGAAGAACATCGAGGAAGAGGAACTCCGCAAGTTCCGCGATCGCCTCGAGCTGCCGATCGCCGACGCCGACCTCGCCTATCCCCCGTTCTATCACCCCGGCGCGCGCTCGCCGGAGATCCAGTACATGCTCGAGCGGCGCGCGGCACTCGGCGGCTTCGTGCCGTCGCGCCGTACCCAGGTCGTTGCCCCGCCGTTGCCGCAGCCGGATCTGTTCGCGAAGCACGTGCAGGTGGGCAAGGGGGACGTGAGTGCGTCGACGACCATGGCGTTCGCACGCCTCTTTCGCGACTTGCTCAAGGACTCGGCCTTCGGCAAGCGTGTGGTCCCCATCATTGCGGACGAAGCACGCACCTTCGGCATGGAACCGCTATTCAAGCAGGTTGGGATCTACGCGCACGCGGGACAGCTTTACGAACCCGTCGATCACGACATCCTGTTCAGCTACTCCGAACGCCGGGACGGTCAGATCCTCGAGGAAGGGATCACCGAGTGCGGCTCGCTCGCGAGCTTCGCCGCAGCGGGAACGAGCTACGCGACCCATGGCACGCCCATGGTCCCGTTCTTCATCTTCTACTCCATGTTCGGGTTTCAACGCGTGGGCGATGCGATCTGGGCGGCAGCCGATCAACGGGCGCGCGGCTTCCTCCTCGGGGCGACGGCGGGCCGCACCACGCTCAACGGCGAAGGTCTGCAGCATCAGGACGGCCATAGCTTGCTCGTGGCCTCCACGGTCCCGAGCTGCGTGTCGTACGATCCGGCCTACGGCTACGAAGTGGCCGTCATCATTCGCGAGGGCCTCCGACGCATGGTCGAAGCCGGGGAAGACGTGTTCTACTACCTGGCGCTCTACAACGAGAAGTTCGACATGCCAGCCATGCCCGCAGGCGCCGAGGACGGCATCCTGAAGGGCATCTACCGCGTGCGTGAGTCGAAGCGCGCGGGTGGGTCTCCGGTGCGCCTCCTGGGCAGCGGGTCGCTCCTGCCCTCGGCCATCGCGGCGGCCGAGATGCTCGAGGGTGATTTCGAGGTGGGTGCGGAGGTCTTCAGCGTGACCAGCTATCAGGAGCTTCGGCGCGAGGCCCTCGCGTGTGAGCGCACGGCGCTGTGGCACCCCGAACAGCCAGCGCCCGTTCCGTACGTGACGCGCACGCTGCCCGCGAGCGGCGGCCCGGTGATCGCGGTGTCGGACTTCGTCCGGGCGGTTCCGGACCAGATCGCGCGCTGGGTTCCGGGCGGCATGACCTCCCTCGGCACCGACGGCTTCGGCGCGAGCGACACGCGGGAGGAGTTGCGCCGCTTCTTCCGCATCGATACGGCGTCGATCGTCCTCGCCGCGTTGTCGACGCTCGCGCGCGCCGGGGAATTCGATGTCGCTCGGTATCGGGCCGCCGTCGCGCGGTTCGAGTTCGATCTCGACCGCGCCGACCCGAGCCTCCGCTGAAGGGCGCCGCTACTTGTACTTGGCCGCCCCGACCTCGGGGAGGCGGCCGGTTGCGGTCGGGCGGCGCCACTGTTCGACCAGTTCCACGGTGCTCTCGGTTTCCGTTCCCACTCCGGAGACTTCGGCAGGCAGCTTGACGGGCACCGTCGGCCCGATCCAATTCAGCTCGACTTGGTTCAGCGATACCGCTCCCCCCACGACCAACGCGCCCGTTCCGTTGACGGCATCGAGCTTGGTACCGACGAAGTCGCCTTCGATGACGAGCGTCGCGACCAAGTTCGTGGTGGGCAGGTTCTTGATTTCGAAGTCGCCGGTCACGAGCACGATCGCCGAGCCACTGGCGCCGGCGATCAGTCCCGCGCTCGTACCCTCGAGTGCGAGGGATCCATCGACGACCAAGATCCCATCGACCTTGACGGTGCCGTTCGAGATCTTGAGGTCGCCCTGGATCACCGTGACGCCGGTGCTGGTGTGCTCCTTCCAGTTCGTCGACCCGGTGATCACTTGATCCGCTGCGGAGACCAGCGAAACGACGTCGATCACGGGCGGCGGAACCGAGGCGTCCTTGGTCAAGGTTCCAGTCCGGGTCGAGCTCACGCTCGTCAAGGTACCCGCGTATTCGAATCCTTTCGACCACGAGATCGTCGACTTGTCGAGCCCCACATCTCCATGAACCAAGACCGACTTGTCGATCTCACGGCTCGACCCCACGCCGCTCACCGTTGCGAGCGCCAGCACCTCCCGGCGTACCCCGTCCGCGTACCCCACCCCGAGGATCTCCACGTCGGCGCCGGCGCTCACGACCTCGGCGGCCCACATGCCAGCCGGTGTCTCCGTGACGCCGAGTCGGCCACGAAAAGTCGGGGCCTCCCGCAGCCGCGAGTACGCGAGCTCGATCGCGCCCTCGGCGAGCGCTTCGGCGCGGAGTCGCGCCACCGACAAATCATCGCTGACGACGTTGGCGGTCGAGATTTCGAGGAGGGCTAGTCCCAAGAGAAGTACTCCGCCGAGCACGAGGAGCGCCACGAGCAGCACGCTCCCGGATCGTCTGGCGGTCGGCTCACGATCGTGTTGCGGGGGTTGGCGCGGCCACACCAAAGTAGTTGCGACGGAATCGATCACCGAGCCCTCGTCTGGGTCTGAGCGTTCGCTTGGTTCGCCGGTTCGACCGCCGGCTCGGCGAGCAGGGGAACCGAGGCCGTGGTCGGCCGTCGCCACACCTCGTGAATGGAGACCGTGCCCGTACTCTGCAGCCCGGTTACGTAGACCGGCAGGGGACGGGGCGAGGCTGGGAAGGTCCAGGTCATCGAGGCGACATCGGTCAGGACCAGGTCGGTTCCGAGGATGACCACCCCGCCTCCCACCACCGTCGTGAGGTTCTCGAACGCGAGGGACCCCTCTACGATGAAGGACCCATTCAGCCTCAGCGAGGCCGCGTCCTTCGCCGAAACGTCCCCCGTGATGAGTACGACCCCACGTCCGCCCGGCGAGGTCAGATCCACGTCGTCGCCGAGGATCAGCACGGAACCGTCGACCGCGAGAATCCCCTGAACCTCGATCCGTCCCCGGAGCCGGAGATCGCCGCGCACGACCGTGATGCCGGTCACGACGGTGCCGTCACTCCAGGTCGTCTCGGCGGCCTCGGTGGATTGGGTAGCCTCGCCAAGGAGCGCGGCAACGTCGATTGCCGGTCGACTCGCGGACGGTACCTGAACGCGTCCGCCCGCCAAGGTCGATCTCGCGCGCCCGGGCGCGCCGACGTGGCGGTACGTGCCCGTCCACGTGAAGCTCGCATCGGTGAAGCTCGAGGCCCCCGCAACGGAGAACGCAGCATCCGGCGTACGCTCGAGGCGCGCGCGCGTCAGGACATCGTGACGGGTCCCCTCGACGAGCGCCGCGCCGGTCACTTCGACCTCGCCACTCACCGCGGCGACTCGGGCTCCCCAGGTTCCGGCGGCGTCGTGGTTCACGCCGATTACGCCGCGCGTGTCCGGGGCGTCGAGCAACGTCTGATACGCGACTTCCACGGCGCCTTCGGCGAGCGCCGCCGCCCGCAAACGGCGCAGGTCCAGGTCCTGGTTGCTGACGCGGTTCGCCGAGACTTCCAGGACCGTCACCCCCACCAGCACCACCGCGGTGAGCGCCAGTAGCGCGAGGAGGAGCACGTTCCCGGCTCGCGGATCGTCGACCGGTCGCCGCCCCTCGTCGCGCGGCTGATCCAGCGCCAAATCAAGCGCATTCGCCAAGAACTCGCACTCGCCCGTGGCGCCACAAGGCAAAGGCGAGCGTTCGTGGGTGAAGGGGATGCGGCTTTGCTGCAGCCGCGGCGCTCGAGTTACCATGAGCGCGGCCCCACCTTCAGCACGAAACTCTCAGCCCCAGCCCCGAGGTCCAACGTCAGGTCGACGCGCACCAGGTCCCAACCGACGAACAGATCATCCCACTGTCCGGCCTGGAGGTCCCTCCGACCGACGAAATGGACCTTCCCGTTCCTGACGGAGCCCCGCCCGACTCGCGCCTGCCCCAGGACGTTGGTCCCGTCTCGGATGATCGTCGTCGCCATGGCCTCATCGAACGACAGGGCGATGTCGTAGGTCCGCCCGACCTCCCACGGGCCCGCGATGGCGCTTTGCCCTTGGACCGAGCCACCACTGGTTCGCTGCAGCGCGAGGGTTCCGTCCGACTTGAACACGAGCAACACGCCGTCGTCGGCGTCCCCGTATACCAAAGCGTATTCTCCTCCCGCGCCTTGTGGGGTGAATCGCGTGCGGATGCTCAGGTCTTCTCCGGGCAGGGTCGGTGCGACCGTCACGTTTCCCCCCAATCCCAAGAGCGGGCGAACGACCACCGCCCCGAGCGACTCGTCGTAGCTGCTCACCAGATCCAGATCGACGGCCCCCAGACTGAGCACGTCATAGACCGTCTGCACGGCCGTATCGTAGGAGAGCACATCACCCACGGTCTGGAGCAGCAGGTTCACGCCATACACGCTCGGCTCGAAGCTGTCGATGAGACGAAAGTTGAAGGCCGCGAACGCATCGATGTCCCGGAGGATCAGGGTTCCGGCGTCGTAGCTGACGCCGTCCAGCGCCACCTGGCGGTACAGCCCGCCGGTCTTGAACACGTACCGCACCCGCTCCAATTCGTCGTCGTCATCCGCGAAGTAGCGCGAGCGCACGACCAGTTCCCCGTTCGTTGCAATCGGTACCTCGTCGGCCAAGCGAATCGCACGCGTGATCTCGGACAGCGTCGCGCGCACGTCCTGGATACGATTCTCCCGGGCGCGATTCCCATCGGTCCGCGCCAGGACCGTGCTCGTGGTCAACCACAGCGTCGTGCTGAGGGCGCCGACGACGGCCACCACGAGCAGCAACTCGAGGAGCGTCACGCCCCGGGTTCTTTCCAGCTGCCTCATGGCGTCACCCCCTCACAGCGCAGGGTGGTCACCGATCGTGTCACGTACTCGCCCGACGGCTTGCGCCAGCGAACCACGCAGCGCACAGTGCTACACTTGGCGGACCATGACTCGACCTCGTGGCAAACCTCGACGTCCGGATAGTCGCTGTCCGGCGCGAACGTCGTCGTTGCCAAGGTGTCGTAGTCCTCGAGGCGTACCTTCTCGACTTCGTTGAGCAAACTGAGCTCGGCGGCGAGCGCAGCGTCCTGACCCTCGACGGCACTGGCATGAGCCCCCATGAGCTCGATGCCGACGACCAGTGCGCCCCCCACGATCAAGATGGCGAGCACGCACTCGATCATCGTGAAGCCCCCATGCCTCGACCCAGGGACTCGGCCCGTTTCCGCGATCCGTTGGCTCGACCCGAGTCCCAAGTCAAGCACGCGCCGCGATCGACTTGGGTATAGGTTCTCCCCAACGGGGCTCCTGAAATGCGCTTGATCTGGACCTAGTTTCGCCATCGCGTGTTCCTCGTTCGTTCGGGCGTTCAGCAGGTCACGGTCGTCGATGGCCCCAGGTGAGCTGGCCACCGCCGAGCGCAAGTCGTGACGTGGTTCTCACGCTCAGTGTGCCCGCGTCGCCACTCACGCGATCGAAGCAGGGCCATCTGCGCACGTTGCTTCCGGCGCCGGCTCCGTTGCCAGCAAGCGCTCCACTTTGTCCCGCAGCAGGCTTGGCTTCAGCGGCTTGAGCAGATAGTCCATTCGTCCGAAGCTCGCGGCCTCCCGGACCGTCTCCGAAACGGCGTCGGCGGTGAAGAACAGAATCGGTAGTTGGGCGAACTTCGGCTGGGAGCGCAGCCACCGCGCGAGATCGAAGCCACTCTCGTGCGGCATCACGATGTCGACGATGGCCAAGTCCACTTTGTGCCGCAGGAGGAGATCGCGCGCTTGGGGCGCACCCGCTGCACACAGAACGAGATAGTCGCCCAGCTGCGCCAGCGCATGCTTGACGAGCCGCAGGGCTAGCGGGCTGTCGTCGACGACGACGACGCACTTCGGGCTTGCGCTCGGGGCAGTCTTCTCGGTCAAGGGTTCGTTCCTACGCTAGGCTCGCCATGGTTCGTCGAAATGCTCGTGCCTTCTCGCCCACCAGAGTCAGCAACGCACCCCGCTCGAGCGGTTTGCCGAGAAACGCGTCCATACCCGCCTCGCTGCAGCGCTCGCGCTCCTCCGCGGTCACGCCCGCGGTCAGTGCGATGATCGGCAGACGCCCTTCGTACGGCAGCCCGCTGTGGTCTTGGGCTTCCTCGAGCGACCGAATGCGGGCCGTGGCCTCCACGCCGTTGAGAACCGGCATCTGAACATCCATGAGCACGACGTCGAAGCGCTGCGCGCGCACCGATTCGACGGCCGCGGCACCGTCCTTCACCATGACCACGTCGCAACCGGCCTTGCGTAGCATCGTCGACGCCACGATCAGATTGACCTGGTTGTCGTCCGCGAGCAGGACCCGGAAGCCCGCAAGGCTCGCCGCCCGTGAGGCCGGCTTCTTGCTGGCGGCGGCCACTTCTTCTCGGGCCACGTTGCGCTGCAGAGCCACCGTGAACCAGAAGGTGCTCCCTTGACCCGGCTCGCTCTCGACGCCAATGCGCCCGCCCATGAGTTCGACCAGCCGTTGCGAGATGGCGAGGCCGAGCCCGGTACCCCCGAAGCGACGCGCCGTGCTCAGTTCGGCCTGCGAGTACCCCTGGAAGATGGCCGCTTGGCGACTCGCTGGGATACCAATGCCGGTGTCCTGTACGCAGAACTTCAGGACGACGCGCGTCCGATCTTCGCTCTCTCGGCGAACGCGAATCGTAACGCCACCACGCTCCGTGAACTTGAGGGCATTCCCCACCAGGTTGACCAGCACTTGACTCAGCCGTGTGCTGTCCCCGCACGCCGATGATGGCAACTCGGGGTCGAGCTCTGCGACCAGGGTCAACCCCTTCTCGAGCGCCTTGCTCTGGAGGAGCGCCACGGCGTCCCGCACCAGCTGTCCGGGGTCGAGGGGGCGCGACTCGAGTTCCAGCTTGCCCGCCTCGATCTTCGACATGTCGAGAATGTCGTTGATGATCTCGAGCAGTGTGTGGCCGGACTGTTCCATGATGCGGAGGTAGTTGCGTTGGTCCTCGCCGAGCTCGGTCTCGAGCAGCAAGGAGACCATGCCCAAGATCCCGTTCATTGGCGTGCGAATCTCGTGACTCATGGTCGCCAGGAACAGTGACTTCTCGCGGGTCGCTCGCTCGGCCACGAGCTTGGCGGCCAGAAGCTCCTGCTCCTTCTTCTTGGTCTCGGTCGTGTCGTGCAGCGTACCGTAGAGGGAGCACACGGTGGTGCCGTCCATCTCATAGCGACGGTCCACGCTGACCGCGAAGTTCCGCCACTCTCCGCTGGCGCAGCGAATGCGAACATCTTGCTCTTCGCGACGACCGTCTTCACCCGCGAGCAGAGTCTCCAGAAAACGTCTCAGCGCCTCGTGGTCGTTGGGATGGACGTAGTCCAGGAGGTTCTGGTCCAGCGAGTCGGCCACGTCGTGCCCGACCAACCGCGTCCACGCGGGCGACAGGAAACGCAGCGTGCCGTCCGGCGCTACCTCGAAGAGCACGTCGTGGGACGCGAGCACCATTCCCAGGAGGTTGTCATCCGGGGAGGCCCCTGCGGCCGCCGTTCTCGCCGGCGAAACGTCACGGTGGCGCCCGGTGTCGACCCGGGACTGCACTCGGTCGAGTAGATGGACGCGCGCAGAGTCGTCGCTCGCCGAGACCTGCAACTCGCTCGCGTTGAAGGCGAGGGACTGGCGCACCGTGTTGCGGTAGAAGGCGAACACCCGCCCCCGTGGGGAGCTGATCCACTCGACGTCGTGACTTCCCAGAAGGCTCCTCAGGGCGTCCTCGACGATGGTCTTTCCGACTCGCAAGGGATCGTTCGTCGCGCTCATCGGCGTAGGATCTCCAACTGCAGTGAAGCTCTTTCGAGCGCCGGTTCGAGTTGACTCTCGACGACCGCCATTTCACCCGCATAGTCGCCTCGAAGCATGGCGAGCCTCCCCGTTGGATTGGCGAAGTGCTGAAACGACGGCCGCTGGATCTGCACCCAAGCCGAAGCCACGGCGAGGCAGAGGCCCGGAGTCCCAGCCCCCGAACACAGCCGCTCCCATCCTCCGAGTAGCTCGCACACTTCATCGCGGAGCTTCCAACGGCGTCCGATCGCCTCGGCCACCTCCGCGTGGTCCGTTCGCAGCTGCTCCCGCTCGACGACGCTCCAGTCGACGGCGCGAGCTTGGGCCGCCTCGATGATCGCCTCGTAGCCGACGCGTTCGGTGCCCAGGAGCGCGATGAGGCCGACGGCATGGAGCAAACCCGCGGCCGACACATCGGCCTCCGCCTCGGGGCAGATCACTTGGGCCAGGTGCTGGGCGACGCCGCCCGTCAGCAGGGAGTACTCCCAGCACGCCGAGATCTCGCGTCGGGTACCTTCCGCGAGTTCGTCGGCGAGCGCACCCGCGAGACACAGGGACCGCAGGTTGCGGAGCCCGAGCAGCACACAAGCTTCGGGGATCGAGGTCACACGCCGCCGCAGTGCGTAGAGCGCCGAGTTCACGAGCTTGAGGACTTGGGTCGAAAGGCCCGGGTCGACCACGATGAGCCGCGCGAAGTCCTTGCTGTTCGCGGAGGAATCGCCCGTGAGCCGCAGGATGCGGTGAGTGTTCTCCCGAAAGCTCGGGATGCGTAAGTCCTTGAGAACCCGCGATTGGGTTGGCTCCACGATAACTCCACGCCCTCGAGACTCCGAATGCCGAGCGGTCTCGACCTGGATCGTTCTCCACACGCCCTTTGATCGGTCCTGCTACGCGGCATTCTTGAGGGAATGCCGCCGGAGTCGGCGCGACGGAATGGGCCGCGCGTTCGCGAGTTCCGATTCGCTCGGCCCGGCGCCGCTCCCCGGCTGTGACGCTCGATCGGTGACCCCGCAACGTCGGCCGCGAGTCCGCGTGGCGGGAGTACGGCAACGCGGCTGCTTCGGACCCGTGGGAAACGAACCGAGGGACCCGCAGCAGCTGGCCGCGGATCCCTCGGACGAGTTTCGAGTTCGGTCGCCCCACAACGCGCTCTGGGTCACGGCCCGCGGCTCTCGCCGCGGGCTCAGCGCGTCGACGCTAGGGGCTCAGTAGCGGTAGTGCTCGGGCTTGTACGGACCACCCACTGGGATTCCGAGGTACTCGGCTTGGGCGTCCGTGAGCTTGGTGAGCTTGACTCCCAGTTGCGCCAGGTGGAGCCGCGCGACTTCCTCGTCGAGGTGCTTCGGCAGCATATGAACGCCGACCGGGTACTTGCCGGGGTTGTTCCACAACTCCATCTGGGCGATCACCTGGTTGCAGAACGAGTTCGACATCACGAACGACGGGTGGCCAGTCGCGCAGCCGAGGTTCACCAAGCGTCCCTCGGCGAGCACGATCAGGGCGCGCCCGTTCGGGAAGATGAAGCGATCCACCTGCGGCTTGATGTTCACACGCCGAACGTTCTTGTTCTTCGTCAGGTACGCCACGTCGATCTCCAGGTCGAAGTGGCCGATGTTGCACACGATGGCGTCGTGCGGCATGACGTCCAAGTGCTCGCGGCGAATGACGTCCCGGCAGCCGGTCGCGGTAACGAAGATGTTGCCCATGGCCGCCGCTTCTTCCATGGTCGTGACCTGGAAGCCTTCCATCGCCGCCTGGAGGGCGTTGATGGGGTCGATCTCGGTGACGAGCACACGCGCCCCACCGCTCTTGAGGGCGTGCGCGCAGCCTTTGCCGACATCGCCGTAGCCGCAAACGACGGCCACTTTGCCCGCGATCATGACGTCCGTGGCACGCTTGATTCCGTCCACGAGCGACTCGCGGCAACCGTACAAGTTGTCGAACTTGCTCTTGGTGACCGAGTCATTGACGTTGATCGCCGGAACCGGCAGCTTGCCCTTCTCGTGCATCTGATACAGACGATGGACGCCGGTCGTCGTCTCTTCACTGATACCGCGGAGGCCCGCCACGTACTGGGGGTACTTGTTGAGGACCAGCGCCGTCAGGTCACCGCCATCGTCGAGGATCATGTTCAGCGGCTGGCCATCGGGAAACACGATGGTCTGCTCGACACACCAGTCGTACTCCGCCTCGGTCTCGCCTTTCCAAGCAAACACCGGGATGCCGCGAGCGGCCATGGCCGCGGCCGCGTGGTCTTGCGTGGAGAAGATGTTGCACGAACTCCAAGTGAGCTGCGCGCCCAGCTCCATGAGGGTCTCCATCAGCACAGCGGTCTGGATCGTCATGTGCAGACAACCCGCGATCCGCGCACCGGCCAGCGGCTTCTGGGGACCGTACTTCTTGCGGAAGGCCATCAGGCCCGGCATCTCGTTCTCGGCGATCTCGATCTCGCGCCGTCCGAAGTCGGCGAGAGCCATGTCGGCGACCTTGTAGGCCACCTTCTTCTCCGTTTGCAGCATGTGCGTCCTTTCGCGTTTCAAAGAAATGTTCGGTTTCGGGATCGATTCATGGGGTCGTGGTGCGCGCCAAGGTTCCTGCGGTGCGCTCGGCACGACCGAGTGAGGCCTGGTCCGAGTGCTTCACGGCGCGGATCATGAACAACTCCAGGCGCGCGCACCGACCGCCGGGGCCCTTCATTCGGTATCGGTCCTCGACGGGGATCTCCTCGATCTGTCCGAAGACTTCGGGATCGAAGGCGCGCACGAGTTCCTCGGGATCAATGCCGAGGCGGAGGTCGGCAAAATCCTCGCGCATCCATTCCTCTCGGTGCGGCCGAAGGTCCGAAATGACGACCATCCCGCCCGGCCTCAGGATCCGTGCGATCTCGCGCAGCACGGGGTTGAAGTCCGCGATGTGGTGCAGCACCAAGTTGGCCAACACCGCCTGGACCTCCCCAGTGTCGATGGGGAGCGCATGCAGTTCTCCCTGTCGGTACTCCACGCGCGCATTCGCCCCGGGGGTGTTCCGCGCCTCCTGCAGCATTGCGGCCGACTGGTCGACCGCGATGACCCGCCCCACCCGCCCCGAGAGGTAACGGGTCAAGAAGCCGGCTCCGCACCCGAGGTCGGCGACCACCAGACCCGGGGCAACCAGCGCGGCCAGCACCTCCGCTCGCAGCGAGCCGTGTTCGAGGTCCTCGCCCAGCCGCCGCCAGTCACCCGCCAGCCGGTCGTGCGCCACCCGGGTCCGCTCGCGCCGTGCCGCCAGCACCCGCTGGCGCTCGGCCCGGTCCTTCTGCGCGAGTTCGGTGTGCAGGTACTCCCGCACCAATCCCCACAGCTCGGGTTTCAGCGCTCCTGGGTGTCCGGGCCGCGCCAGACGGTGGAACGTCCAGGTGCCCTCCCGTCGGTCCTGGATCAGTCCGGCAGACCGAAGGAGCGCCAGGTGGTGGCTGACGGTCGACTGCCCCAGGCCAGTCGCCGCGACGATCTCCTGGACGGCGAGCTCTTCGTCCTCGAGGAGTACCAGCAGGCGCAGCCGATTCTCGTCGGCCAGGAGCTTGAACAGGCTCTGGATCGCGTTCTCCATGGGCATATATCAACATACCGCGATCCATCGATCAAGGCATGAAATTCCAGGAGTTCCGAAAATTTCTTGGGTCGTTCGGGAGCGCCGAGACCCGCTCGATCGTCCATCCTCGCGTCGCCCTTCATCTCTTGCCGGAGGGGCCGGAAGTAGTCATCTTTCCAGTTCCCGGGAACGGGGCGCCCCCGCGGCATACGAGGCGGCGCCCGCGCCCCAACCGAAGGAGGCACGCGCTCGATGTTCGATCCCAAGTACTTCCTGTACGTCGGCCCTGCCCTGCTGGTCGCGTTCGCCGCCCAGCTCTGGGTAAAGAGCGCGGTGGCCACGTGGTCGCGGCGCCCGAATCAGCGCGGACTCACCGGCTACGAGACGGCCGAGGCCGTGCTGCGGGCCGCCGGCGTCCAAGGCGTTCGCATCGAGCCCTCTCACGGCTTCTTGAGCGATCACTACGATCCGCGGAGTTCCACCCTGAGGCTCTCGCCGGACGTCTATCGCGGGCGCAGCGTGGCCGCCTTGGCGATTGCCGCTCACGAAGCCGGGCACGCCATCCAGCACGCGGCCAAGTACGCACCGCTCGAGCTGCGCTCCATCGCCGTCCCGACCGCGTCGATCGGGTCCTGGATCTCGATCCCCCTGCTGATCGCCGGGATGATCCTCAACAGCCCAGCGCTCGCGTTCCTCGGCATCCTCGCCTTCAGCGCGATCGTGCTGTTTCAGCTCATCACGCTGCCGGTCGAGTTCGACGCCTCACGACGCGCGAAACGAGTCCTCATCGACTCGGGTCTGGCGGTTTCGAGCGAGGATCAGCGCGGGGTGTCGGCGGTTCTGACGGCAGCTGCCATGACTTACGTGGCCGCCGCAGTCCAATCCTTGGCGACCCTGCTGTACTATCTCGCTCGTTTCGGCATGATCGGCGGCTCCTCGAACCGCGAGTGACGGCGCGCGCCGGGCCGGAGCAACCGGTGCACCGGGGCGCGCAAGATCCGGGCGCGGTTGACGATCCACCGCTCGGAGCTCGCCGCCGGAACGCCGCGACCGCCGCAAGGGGGCTTTGCGAAGAGCCCCCTTGGAGGGAATCCAGGTCCCCAGGCAAGCGCAGTGCGCGCTGGCCTCGGGCGAGAGGAGAGCGCAATGTCGCAGCCGATCGAAGACCTGCTCCGCGAGGAGCGTACGTTTCCGCCATCGCGCGAGTTCGCCTCCTCGGCCAACGCGGCGGCCGACATCTATGACCGTGCTGCGGCCGACCCGATCTCCTACTGGGAGAGCGAGGCGCGGCGCCTGACCTGGATGCATCCCTGGAGGCTAGCGCTCGACGACTCGAACGCGCCGTTCTTCCAGTGGTTCGTCGGCGGCCGCCTGAACGTCACCGAGAGCTGCCTCGACCGGCACGCCCGCGCCGCTGGCGACCGGGTCGCCTTCCACTGGGAGGGGGAGCCCGGCGACACCCAGACGATCTCGTACCGAGAACTCCTCGTCCGCGTGTGCCGGTTCGCGAACGCGCTCCGTGGGCTCGGGGTCGGTAAGGGCGACACGGTGGCGATCTACCTGGGCATGGTCCCCGAGTTGCCGATCGCGATGTTGGCTTGCGCTCGCCTCGGAGCCGCTCATTCCGTCGTGTTCGGCGGGTTCTCGAGCGATGCGCTGGCCGATCGTATGAATGACGCGCGCTGCCGCGTCGTCATCACGGCCGATGGCGCGTGGCGACGCGGTGCGATCGTCGCGCTCAAGGACAACGTCGATCAAGCCTTGGAGCGTACGCCCACGGTCGAGCACCAAGTGGTCGTGCGGCGCACGCGCAACGCCGTCGCCTGGCGACCGGGACGCGATCACTGGCTCCACGATCTCGTAGCCACGGCGGCGGACGAGTGCCCGCCCGAGCCGATGGACGCGGAGGATCGACTCTTCATTCTGTACACCTCGGGCAGCACCGGCCGTCCCAAGGGGATCGCTCACTCGACGGGCGGCTACCTCACCGGCGTGGCTTCGACGCACCGTCTGGTCTTCGACATCAAGCCCAGCGATGTCTTCTGGTGCACGGCGGACTGCGGTTGGATCACGGGACACAGCTACGTCGTCTACGGGCCGCTGGCGAACGGTTGCACGTCGGTCATCTACGAAGGCAGTCCCGACTACCCAGACAAGGACCGTTTCTGGGCGCTGATCGCGAAGTACGGCGTCTCCGTGTTCTACACCGCGCCGACCGCCATTCGCACGTTCATGAAGTGGGGGCCGGAGTACCTCGCGCGACACGACTTGAGTTCCTTGCGGCTCCTCGGGACCGTTGGCGAGCCGATCAACCCGGAGGCCTGGATGTGGTACCACGAGCACGTCGGTCGAGCCCGGTGTCCCATCGTCGATACGTGGTGGCAGACGGAGACGGGTTGCATCCTGATCAGCCCGCTCCCGGGAATCGTGCCGACCAAACCCGGCTCGGCGACGCGACCCATGCCTGGGATCGAGGTCGACGTCGTCGACGATCAAGGTCACAGCGTGCCGCCTGGAGGCGGTGGCTACTTGGTGATCAAGCGGCCCTGGCCATCGATGCTGCGAACGATTCACGCCGACCCGGCACGCTATGAGAGCGTGTACTGGAGTCGTTTCCCGGGGCTCTATTTCGCGGGCGACGGCTGCAAGCGCGACGCCGACGGATACTACTGGCTCCTCGGTCGAGTCGACGACGTCATGCTGGTCTCGGGACACAACATCTCGACCACCGAAGTGGAGTCCGCACTGGTCGACCACCCAGCCGTGGCGGAAGCCGCAGTCGTGGGTCGCGCGGATCCACGCACCGGTCAGGCCATCGCCGCGTTCGTCACCCTCAAGGGGCACGTACGCGGCGACGAGTCGCTGATCCAGGAGCTGCGCAACCACGTCGCGAAGAAGATCGGCGCGATCGCGAAGCCCGCCTCGATCGTCCTCACCGAGGACCTCCCCAAGACGCGTTCGGGGAAGATCATGCGGCGCTTGCTGCGCGACATCTCGGAAGCGCGGCAACTCGGGGATGTCACGACCCTGGCGAACGCTGCCGTCGTCGAGGAGATTCGCACTCACCTGGGCGCGGGACCGACGGACGAGAGCTGAAGCGCCGACACCCCGCTGGTCTCAAACGGGTCCGCCGCGGCGGACCGCGTCCACGAGCGGACCGTAGCCGCTACGGAAGTCGGGATAGGTCAGGGCATAACCGGTCGCGCGCATCCGGCGGTTCGAACAGCGCTTGCTGCCGACGGCGCGCGCACGCGGCCCTGGCTCCGGGGTGCCCGACTCGAGTCCGTCTGCCGGTAGACCAGCTCGGGCCGCGATCCACTCGAGCACCGCGTTGCGGTCGGCGGGCTCGTCGTCGCTCGCCAGGTACAGTTCGGCAGGCTCCCGCAGGTCCAAGAGGTGGCACAGGAAACCGGCGGCGTCATCCACGTGAATGCGGTTGGTGAAGCGCGGCGGCCCCAACCGCGCCGTTGCGCTGAGCACGAGATCCACCAACGAGCGGCGCCCAGGACCGTAGATTCCGCTCAATCGCACGACCGTCGCGGGAACGTGCGCCGCCCGAAACACCGCCTCACCCGCGAGCAACAGCCGGCCGGTCTCGTGTTGCACTGCGGTGGCCGACGACTCGTCGACCCACTCGCCGAGCTGCTGACCGTACACCGCGGTGCTCGAAGTGAAGTAGATCCGCTCGAGCCGCGGGCAACTGCGCGCGAGTTCCGCGAGTAGGTTGCCAGGGCCTTGGACGTACGCGTCGTGGTACGAGGCGGCGTCGGCACCGCCCGCAGAAGCCGTGTAGAAAACATGACTCAGAGTGGGAGGAAGGCCCCGGAGGGTCTCGACGCGGGTGAGGTCCGCGGCGATCGGACGAATCGCAGGATCGAGCTTCGACGGATCGCGGCGCAGCCCCCACACTTCATGGCCTTGGGCCACGAGGCGCTGCCCCACGCGAGAACCCAGGTCTCCGCAACCCGCGATCAGGACGCACGCCACGCCGCGCGCTCCTCAGCGCTCGCGATACACAATGCGTCCTTTGGTCAGATCGTAGGGCGACAGGTGAACGGTCACGGTATCGCCGGGCAGAATGCGGATGTAGTTCTTCCGCATCTTGCCGGAGATGTGTGCCAGGACGACGTGGCCGCCTTCGAGCTTGACGCGAAAGGTCGCGTTCGGGAGCGCTTCGCTCACGACGGCCTGAACCTCGATCGGTTCCTCCTTGGCCAAGAATCCTCCTTCTTCAAGGTTCGCCGCATCGACCATCGACGTGCGCCGAACCGCAAACCGGGCTCGGCACGCCGGCCCCCGCAGAGTGGTCCGGCCAGGCGAAGCCGCACAGACTAACGAAAGCCGAGCCAGACCGCCACCGATGGAACCCCGGGTCGCCGAACTCCAGCCTCGGACCGCGCGCCCCTCGGGGAGTTGCGCGCGCCGATGACCGGCCTTCGCGACGTCCCCCGACCCAGCTCAACCGGGGCGTCGAACCGCCGCCCTGCTGCGATCGCGTTGACCGAATGTGAGCGCCAGCGCCAGGGCATCGGCGGCGTCGTGCGGGCGGGGTAGGTCCGGCAGCTCGAGCAGGCGCTGCACCATGGCCTGGACTTGGTGTTTGCCGGCGCGGCCGTTGCCGGTGACGGCGAGCTTCACCACCGTGGCCGGAAACTCGACGACGCGCAGTCCGCCGAGGGCTGCCGCGAGGATGCAAGCGCTCCGCCCCTCGCCCGCGAGGAACGCGCTTCGGGGGTTCTTCCCCTGAAAGACCTCCTCCACAGCCACCGCTTGGGGGCTGTACTCCTGCACCACCCGCTGAACGCCGACGAACACCGCGAGCAGCCGCTCCGCGTGCGCCAGTTCGCGACTGGTTTTGATGCAGCCGCAGGCGACGTAGCGAAAGCCTCGGGGCAGCACCTCGATGACCCCCCACCCGACCTTCGCCAGGCCCGGGTCGATGCCGAGTACATGCGCGCCGTGGGCCGTCACTCCGGTTCATCCTCCCGCGAGCGGGACCGATACAGGACCTTCACCGGGACTTCGCGAAACGGCAGGAGTTCGCGGAGCTGGTGCTCGATCTTGCGCTGATAGTTGCTCGAGAAGTTGCCCGGGTCGTTGACGAACAAGCTAATGGTCGGTGGCAGCACGGCGACCTGGGTTCCGTAGTAGATGCGCGGTTCGCGTGCCCCGCGGATGCGTGGAGTCGGGGCGCGGCGAATGACCTCGAGGGCACGGTTGAGCTCACCGGTACCCACCCGCACCTGGGCTTGCTTCGCGAGCGCTTGCGCAAGTCCGAGCGTCTCCCACACCTTGCGCCCCTCCTTGGCCGTCAATGCAACCACCGGTGCGTAGTACAACCCGGGGAGGTGCTCCTGGAGAAAGTTCGAGTACTCGTCGGGCGTGGTCTTGTCTTTGACCAGATCCCATTTGTTCAAACCGATCACACACACCTTGTGCTCATCGATGATCTCGCGCGCCACCCGCTTGTCGATCTGGGCCACACCCTCTTGCGCGTCCAGCAGCAAGATCACGACGTCAGCGCGCCGGATGGCATCGAGCGCGCGCACCTGTGCGTAGTAGTCGACGTCGTCCTTGAGCTTGCTGCGTCGATGGAGGCCCGCAGTGTCGATGATCAGGAACTCCTTGCCGTCCTTCTCGAAGCGGATGTCGACCGCATCCCGGGTGGTCCCCGGGATCTCGCTCGCGATCATCCGCTCCTCCTGTAAGGCCGAGTTGATGAACGTCGATTTCCCCGCGTTGCGCCGCCCGACCACCGCGATCTTGAGCATCGGCAGCTCGCGCCGCTCCTCCTTGCCCAAACCGCCCAGCCGCTCCAGGATGGCCGGAACGAGATCTTCGATTCCGAGCCCATGCTCCGCCGACAGCGGCAGCGCAGCCCCGAAACCGAGTTGGTAGAAGTCGCCGAGGTTGTACTCCGCCCGGTCGGCCTCGCACTTGTTCGCAATCAGCAGGACGTTCGCGCCGTGCTGGCGGAGCTGATGGGCCACTTCGAGGTCGAGGGTCTGCACGCCGACGCGCGCGTCCACCAGGAACAAAATGAGGTGGGCACTCTCGATCGCGACGTGGATCTGAATGTCGACCTGTTCGTCGAGATTCTGATCATCGACGATGCCGATGCCCCCAGTGTCGAAGACTTCAATGGTGTGGCCGTCCATGTTGACGTCGACCGCGACACGGTCGCGGGTCACTCCCGGACGTGGGTGTACGATGCTCACCCGTCGACGCGCCAGCCGATTGAGGAGAGTAGACTTGCCGACGTTGGGTCGGCCGACGATGGCGATCCGGGGAATCATCTTGCGATCCTATTCTCTCGGGTCCGCGATCCCTGATCTCACTCGTCGTGCTCGTGGACGCGAAGCGACACCATGATGAGGGACAAGTCCGCGGGGGTAACGCCCGCGATACGACTCGCCTGACCGAGCGTTCTCGGTCGATAGCGTTCTAGTTTCTCGACAGCTTCCCGGCGCAGGCCATGCACCCCGGCGAACGAGAACTGCTGGGGGATCCCCCAAGCTTCGTGTCGTTCGAGTCGTGCCGCCATGTCGAGCTGCCGTTCGATGTACTTCTCGTAACGGGCGCGAATCAGCACCTGCTCACGGACCTCTGCGCTCAACTCCCAACCCGCGAGCTCCGGGGCGTGCTGCAGGATGTCGTCGAAGCGCGCCTCCGGACGACGCAGCAGGTGGAGGAGTCGCGTCGGCCCCACGCGACGATCGCTCAAGTACGCCAGCGTCTCCTCGACCCGCGCTTGCTTCGCGTCGACCCTGGCGGCCGCGCTCGGATCGACCAGCCCGAGCTGGACCCCACGTTGCGCAAGTCGCACGTCGGCATTGTCGTGGCGCAGCAGCAGTCGATACTCCGCCCGCGACGTGAACATGCGGTAGGGCTCTCGCGGATCGGTACGCACGAGGTCGTCCGCCAGCACGCCCAAGTAGGCTTGCTCCCGCCCGAGCACGAATGGCTCGGCGTCACGGAGCGACAAAGCCGCGTTCACGCCCGCGAGGAAGCCTTGCGCGGCCGCCTCCTCGTAGCCCGACGTGCCACAGATCTGCCCGGCGAGATACAGACCGGGAACCGGCCTGGACTCGAACGTGCGGGCGATCTGATGCGCGGGAAAGAAGTCGTACTCGACGGCATAGCCGTGTCGCAGGAAGACCGCCGCCGCGAGTCCAGGAATCGCCCGAATCACCTCTTCCTGGACGTCGGCAGGCAGACTCGTGGAGACGCCGTTCACGTAGATCGAGTTCGTCCGCAGTCCCTCCGGCTCCAGGTGGACGGTGTGCGCGACACGATCGGGAAAACGCACGACTTTGTCTTCGATCGAGGGGCAGTAGCGCGGACCAATGCCTTCGATCGCCCCGGCGTACAGGGGAGAGCGATGGAGGTTGGCGCGGATGGCGTCGTGGGCGCGCTCGTTGGTGCGCGTGACGTAGCACGAAACCCATGCGCGGCGCGGTGGCGGCAAGTAGTGCGAAAACCCCTCGGGATCGACGTCCCCCGGCTGCGCCGTGGTCTGCGACCAGTCGATGGACTCCGCGGCGAGGCGCGGCGGGGTTCCGGTCTTCAGGCGGCCCCGCTCGAAGCCCAGCCGTTCGAGCGCGCCCGAGAGCCCCTGGACCGCCGCTTCGCCGATCCTTCCGCCCGTACGCTTGGCCTCGCCCGTGTGCATGAGCCCGCGGAGGAAAGTTCCGTTCGTGAGAATCACGCGCTGCGCCGCGATGGAACTGCCGTCGGCAAGCACCACCCCGGCGACACGGCCATCGCGCACGACGAGATCCTCGACCGCACCCTCGATCACCGTGAGACCGGCGGTCGACGCGATGACGCGCTGCATCTCGCTGCTGTAGTCGTCCTTGTCGACCTGCGCCCGCAGCGCGCGGACCGCCTCCCCCTTCGACGTGTTCAGCATGCGGTACTGAATCGCGGTGGCGTCGGTAACCCGCGCCATCTGCCCACCGAGCGCGTCGATCTCGCGGACGAGTTGTCCCTTCCCGATGCCGCCCACGGCCGGGTTGCACGACAAGGCACCGATCGTGGCCGCGCGCAAAGTCACGAGCGCGGTACGAAACCCCATGCGCGCACCGACGAGCGCGGCCTCGCAACCTGCGTGACCACCCCCTACCACGATGATCTCGAACCCGCTCGACACGGAAACTCTGTTCTCCTCTGAAGCTCGCAGCGTCGCCCACTGTGCTCTGCGACCGCAACCTCGATCGAGTCGTCTGGCCACCCACTGCTGGCCACCCACTGCTGGCCACCCACTGCACGGCGAGCGTGGGTCCGTTCTAGAGGTCGCCGCACGACTTCGCCACGGGATTTGTCGGCTCGCGACGGTAACCGGGCGCCGGACGACGGTCGCTACCGCTCAGGCGGGCGCCTCCCAGGGCGGCCAGCCGGTCGCGGGCGTGAACAGCGAACCGAGGCGTCCCCAGAACTCGGGATCCGACTTGGCCACCACAGACGGGTCGCGAACGATCACTCCTGGGATGCGCAGTCCGAGCAGGCCGAAGGCCATGGCCATGCGATGGTCCCCTTGCGGGTCCAGCGCCGCACCGCGGAGTCGCTCCGGCGCCGCCCCCACGACTTCGAACGAGTCCGCCCCGACGACGACCTCGACGCCGACGGCTCGCAACCCGGCGGCCAACACCTCCAGACGGTCCGACTCTTTGTGGCGCAGGTGCCCGACTCCATCGAAGTGCGAGCGACCCGGTACCAAGGCGGCGACCGCGGCGAGCGGCGGCAACAGATCCGGCTCGTTACGGAGCGAGGTAACGATCGGCTTCGTGGCCGCGCCGCTCGCGACCAAGCGTCCGTCCCGGGCCGAGCAGTCGCACCCCAGCGCCTCGAGGAGCGCCACGATCCGAGCGTCTCCCTGAAGCGAACGCACCGGTCCGCGCGTTTCGCCAAAGCCGGTAACCGTGACTTCCCCACCCGTGACGGCCGCTGCCGACAGGTAGAAGGCCGCTGCCGACAGGTCAGGCTCGATCGCCACCGTAGTCGGCTGGAACTCCTGATCCCCGGGCACCTCGTAAACGTGATCCCCAGAGCGCGCCACTCGCACCCCGAACGCGCCGAGCATGGCGATCGTGAGCTCGAGATAGCTCGTGGACACGGGCATGCCCGTCACTTGCAGTTCGAGTCGGTCCTCCACCCACGCGCCAAGGGTGAGGAGCGCCGACGCGAACTGGCTCGACGTGGAACCGTCGATCTTCAACTTCCGGCCCCGAAGCCGTGCGCGACCGACGACGCGCAGGCTGCCATCGGCTACGGCATCGACGTCGGCGCCCAGTTCCCGCAAAGCGCCGGTCAGCGGCGCCACCGGTCGATGACTCGCCCCCGAGACGAAGGTGCGGGCGTCCCGCAACGCGCAAACCGCGAGGAGCAAGCGCAACGCCGTACCGTTGGGCCCCAGGTGCAAGCGACGATCCCCGCGCGGCAACGGCGCTCCCACGCCATGAACGAGCACGCGTCCGTCCGACAGCTCTTCGAGCCGCGCGCCCAGTTCCGAGACGGCAGTCCTCAGCGTGACCAGATCGGTCGAGGTGGGAACCCCGCGGAGTTCGCTGACACCGCGCGCGAGGAGCGCGCAGACCAAAGCGCGCTGCGCGATCGACTTGGATCCAGGAACGCGCACGACCCCTGCCGCGACTCCCCCTGCGGGTACACCGAACGTCTCGGCGTTCACCTGCGGTCGCTTACGGTCGTCAGGTGCAACGGCCTGTTCGGCCGAGGGCCAAGACACGTACTCAGCGAAGCGGTACTCGTACTCGTACTCGTACTCGTACTCGATCGGAACGGAGCCAGAAGTGAAACTGAACCACGAGCAACCGGAGGGCTACCACGCGAGCTTGGATTTCGCAGTCTGGTCGTACGAGGTTTCGCACCGGCAGTCTTTGGATCCAGTTCGGGAGCGTGAGGCCGAGTACGAGTACGAGGACGCGGAGAGGCCGAACAAGCCATTGCACCTGACGGCAGCAAGCGGTGGCAGTTGAACGCCGAGACGTTCGGCCCCCCGATGTTCTCATCCCCGCACCCGCACCCGTACTCGTACTCGTACTCGTACTCGTACTCGTACCCGCACCCGCACCCGCACCCGCACCCGCACCCGCACCCGCACCCGTACCCGTACCCGTACTCGTACATGGCCTCGCGCTCCCGAAGTTGATCCGAAGACTGCCCGATCATCCGAGTCAGCATAGCCACGATACGAGCCAGCAACTCCTAGCCCTGCCTCTGGCTCCCTTCCGATCGTGTACGAGTACTGTACCGCTCCCCTGAGTCGGTGTACGGCCCTCGCCGAACTCGGACATCGCCGAACCGCGAGCGGACCCGTGGCCCGTCACGGCTCCCCAGCTCCCGCGTCGCCAGGTGCCGGAGGGAGCGGCGTCCAGCGGGTCGCAGTGGGCATCACATGAACCCGAGTTCGAGGCGCGCCACTTCGGACATGCGGTCCTGGGTCCAAGGCGGATCCCAGACGACCTCGACGCGCGCCGAAGTGATCCCGGGAACGCTCGCCACCTTGCGCTCGACTTCGGGCGGCAGCGTGCCGGCGACCGGACACGCCGGCGATGTCAGCGTCATGTCGACCTTGCACGCGCCGTCGGCGGCCACGTCCACGACGTAGATGAGCCCGAGTTCGTAGATGTCGACCGGAATCTCGGGATCGTAGCACGTCTTGAGCATCTCGATCACGGACTCCCGTAGCTCCGGAGTTCCGGGGCTGTGCGGGGTCGAACCCGAAGTCTGCGACTCGTTCACCTCACTCATGGCATGAGCTCTCACTTCTTGCCTTCGCGAACGCACGCACCGCGCACCGCGGCCTTGGCGTCGTTGCCAGACTGCGCTATTCGGTCGAAACGCTCGAGGCTTCACCGGCGAGTGCGGCCTTCGCCGCATGCCACGCCAACATCGCGCACTTGACCCGCGTGGGGAACTCGCCGACGCCAGCGAACACCGCGAGCTTGCCCAGATCGTCGGCGTCGTGCGCGCAGGCACCGCCCTCCTTCACGAACTCCTGGAAGCGCTCGATCAAGGCCAGCGCTTCGGCTCGAGACTTCCCCTCGAGCGATTCCGTGAGCATGGACGCGGAGGCGGTGGAGATCGCACAACCGCGTCCGGCGAAATGAACACACTCGACGCAGCCAGCGGGGTCCAGTTTGATTTCGATGGTCACCCGGTCGCCGCAGAGCGGGTTGAAGCCCTCCGCCCGTTGGTTCGCGTCGGCAAGGGGTCCGTAGTTACGGGGGTTCCGGTTGTGGTCGAGGATGACCTCTTGATACAGATCCTTCAGATCCATCAGCCGAAGATCTCCTTCACCTTCTCCAGTGCGCGCACCACGGCATCGATCTCGTCCCGGGTGTTGTAGAGCGCCAGCGAAACGCGCACCGTTGCGTCGACGCCATAGTACGCCATCACGGGCTGAGCGCAGTGGTGGCCGGCACGGACGGCGATCCCGTCGCAATCGAGGATGGTGCCGACGTCGTGCGGATGGACGCCGGCAAAGGTGAAGCCCACGATGCCCGCCTTCTCGCGCGCAGTGCCCACCAGCGTCACGCCATCGACGGCGCCGATGGCCGCCGTCGCGTAGCGCAGCAGGTCGTCCTCGTGGGCCGCGATCTGTGCGGGATCGAACGACCGCAGGTACTCGAGGGACGCCAGCAAGCCCGCCGCCCCTTCGACGTTCGGCGTGCCTGCCTCGAAGCGCCAGGGAACGTCGTTGTAACTCGACTCCGCGAACGAAACCGTGCGAATCATCTCGCCGCCGCCTTGGTACGGCTCCATCGCCTCCAGATGCTCGCGCTTGGCGTACAGCGCGCCGATTCCCATCGGCGCATAAGCCTTGTGTCCCGAGAACACGTAGAAGTCACAATCGAGCTCTTGCACATCGATGGCGACGTGCGGCGCCGCCTGGGCTCCGTCGAGCAGCACCGGGATCCCTCGCTGGTGGGCGCGGCGCACGATCTCGCGGACCGGCGGCAAGGTGCCGAGCGCGTTCGACATATGAGTCACCGCGACCAACCGCGTGCGCGGGGTGAGCAACGACTCCAGATCATCGAGGACCAGCTCGCCGGCGTGATTCATCGGGATCACCCGAAGTCTCGCTCCCCGCTTCTTGCACGCCATCTGCCATGGGACGATGTTCGAGTGATGCTCGATGGCCGAGATCAGGACTTCGTCGTCCACGCCCAGCCGCGGAGCGGCATAGCTCGAAGCGACCAGGTTGATGGCCTCGGTCGTCCCGCGCACGAAGACGATCTCGTGGCTGCTGCGCGCACCCAAGAAGCGCTGAACTCCTTCGCGTGCCCGTTCATAGATGGCGGTCGCGCGCTCACTCAGATCGTGCACCCCTCGGTGTACGTTCGCGTTGGCGTGCCGGTAGTAGGCGTCCAAGGCCTCGAGCATCGCCCGCGGCTTCTGGGACGACGCCGCGTTGTCGAGGTACACCAGCGGCTTCCCCCGAGCGGTCTCCGCGAGGATCGGAAAGTCCTGCCGGACTTCGTCGACCACGAACCGTCGCATCGCGCTCTCTTTCGTCCTCGGCGCCATCACCGGCTGCAGGGTCATTGCAGGATCCGGTCCAGCGCTTGCGTCGAGCGCTCCTCGATAGCGTCGCGAATCACGTCGTTCTCGAGCCCGCGGAGGACATCCCCGACGAAGGCCAGGGTGAGCAGTCGACGCGCCGAGTTCCGATCGATTCCCCGCGACCGCAGGTAGAACAGCGCATCATCTCGCAACTGGCCGACCGTCGCGCCGTGGGTGCAACGCACGTCGTCGGCGTAGATCTCCAGGTTCGGTTGGGTGTTCATGATGGCGTCGTCCGAGAGCAGCAGGCCGGCGCTCGATTGCTTCGCGTCGGTCTTCTGCGCGTCCAAGTGCACGAAGATCTTGCCCTTGAAGGTGCCCTGTGAGGCCCCAGCAAGCACCCCCTTGTAGACTTCATGACTCGTGCCGTGGGGAACCAAGTGGTGAATCACGGTACTGTTGTCGACCTGCCGCTCCCCGTCCACGACGAACACTCCGGACAGGCTTCCCTGGGCCTGCTCGCCTTCGATGCGCAGTTCGATCTCGTTGCGCACGAACGCTCCGCCCAAGGCCACGAAGTGACTCTCGAAACGACTCTCTTTGGCCTGACGCGCGCGCAAGCCGGCGACGTGGAAGGTCGCAGCCGACTCCTGGTGCAAACGGACGTGGGTCAGCTTCGCTTGGTCCGCGACGCTCGCCTCGGTCACGACGTTGGAGAAGTAGGTTCCGACCCGATCGGCACTGCCATGAACTTCGAGCACGGTGGCCTCGGCCCCCGGCTCGACGACGATCAGGTTCCGCACGTGGGAGGCCTCGGCCCGTCCCGCGGACTGGGTGATGAAAATCAACTCCACGGGTGACTCGAGTCGGACCCCCTTGGGGATTCGCACGAACGCACCGTCGCGAAACAGCGCGGTGTTCAAGTGACCAAAGGCGTGCTCGGTCGACGGCGCGGCTCGTCCGAAGTGCGCGCGGACGCCCTCCGGATCCTCCGTCAGGGCCCGGGCCAGACTCCCGACCTGAACCCCTTGCGGCCACGGCGCGGGCCGACCGGCGTCGGCGAGCCGACCATTGACGAAGACCAGGCGCGGGCCGGAGAGACCGCGAATGGACAGTTCTTCGATACAGCGAGGAACCGAAGGGCTCGGCGTCGCCGGCTGTAGATCGAGCGCGAGCACGCGCGATACGCTCGGGTGCGAGTACCTCCAGTCTTCGCTACGGCGCTGCGGAAAACCGAGTTCGCGGGCCCGGCCAGCGGCCTGCCGGCGCAAGGCCTCCAGCCAACCAGCACCGGGATCTCGATCGGCCGCTTGGAGCGCGAAGGAGTTCAAGAACCGCTCGGCGGGGGTGTCGACGCGCGAAGTCACCATGCGACTACCTCGCCGTGCCCGCAGCGGCCGCTGGGCTACCGTTGTCGATCCAGCCGTAGCCTCGGGTTTCGAGTTCGAGCGCGAGCTCCTTGCCACCCGAACGGACGATACGGCCGCCGCTCAACACGTGCACTTGGTCCGGCACGATGTAGTCGAGCAGGCGCTGATAGTGGGTCACGAGCACCATCGCTCGATCCGGCGACCGCAGCGCGTTGACGCCGTCGGCCACGACCCGGAGAGCGTCGATGTCGAGCCCCGAGTCGGTCTCATCGAGTACCGCGAGACGCGGATCGAGGACCGCCATCTGAAAGACCTCGTTGCGCTTCTTCTCCCCGCCCGAAAAGCCATCGTTGACCGAGCGCGACAAGAAGCTCTCGTCCATCCGCACCAAGGCCAGTTGCTTGCGTACTCGGCGCAAGAAATCCACGGCATCGAGAGGCGTCTCGCCGCGGCTCTTACGCTGAGCGTTCACCGCCGCCTTGAGGAAGTTGACGGTGCTCACACCGGGGATCTCCACGGGATACTGGAACGCCAGGAACACGCCCTTGCACGCGCGCTCGTCCGGGCCCAGCGCCAACAGATCGATGCCGTCGAAGGTCACGCTCCCTGCCGTCACTTCGAAGTCCTCGCGACCCGCGATGACGCTGGCAAGCGTACTCTTCCCGGAGCCGTTGGGCCCCATGATGGCGTGCACTTCGCCGGCGCGAACCGTGAGATCCAACCCTTTCAGGATCTCCTTCTCCTCCACGCGCGCGTGGAGCCCTCTGATCTCGAGCATGTTGCGATTCGTTCCTTCGTGGCAACTCCGAGAACTCGGTCGGCGAAACGACTCGTTCTCGGATCGATTCGATTGCGCGGCACTCGCCCGGGTTAGGATCACCCGACGCTGCCCTCCAAGGTGACGCCGAGCAGCTTCTGCGCCTCCACGGCGAACTCCATGGGGAGCTCGCGAAAAACTTCCTTGCAGAAGCCGTTGACGATCATGCCCACGGCGTCCTCGGTGCTGATGCCGCGCTGGTTACAGTAGAAGATCTGGTCTTCGCCGATCTTCGAAGTGGAGGCTTCGTGCTCGACCACTGCCGTCGGATTCTTGATCTCGATGTACGGGAAGGTGTGGGCACCGCTGCGACTACCGATCAAGAGCGAGTCGCACTGCGAGTGGTTGCGCGCGTTGTGCGCGCCGCGCTGCATGCGCACCAAGCCGCGATAGGTGTTCTGGCCCTTGCCTGCGGAGATGCCCTTCGAGACGATGGTACTGCGAGTGTTCTTCCCGATGTGGATCATCTTGGTACCGGTGTCGGCCTGCTGGTGGTGGTTCGTGACCGCCACCGAGTAGAACTCACCCACCGAGTGGTCGCCCTGCAGGATGCATGACGGATACTTCCAGGTGATCGCCGAGCCAGTCTCGACCTGGGTCCACGAGATCTTCGAATGGACGCCTCGGCACGCGCCGCGTTTGGTCACGAAGTTGTAGATCCCGCCCTTGCCATCGGCGTCGCCTGGATACCAGTTCTGCACCGTGGAGTACTTGATCGTCGCCCGATCCAGCGCCACCAACTCGACGACCGCGGCATGCAGCTGGTTCTCGTCGCGCATCGGCGCCGTGCAACCCTCGAGATAGCTGACGTAGGCCCCGTCCTCCGCGACGATCAGGGTGCGCTCGAACTGCCCGGTGTTCGCGGCGTTGATCCGGAAGTAGGTCGACAGTTCCATGGGGCAGCGCACCCCTTTGGGAATGAACACGAACGACCCATCGCTGAAGACCGCGGAGTTGAGCGTCGCGAAGAAATTGTCGGTGTAGGGCACGACGCTGCCCAGGTACTGCTGAACGAGTTCGGGGTGTTCCCGTACGGCTTCGGAGAAGGAGCAGAAAATGATGCCCAACTCCGCCAACTTGCCCTTGAACGTCGTCGCGACCGAGACGCTGTCGAGGACCGCATCGACCGCGACGCCGCTGAGGATCTTCTGCTCCTCGAGGGGGATGCCGAGCTTGTCGAACGTCTCCCGGACAGCCGGGTCGACCTCGTCGAGACTCGACAGCTGTTTCTTGGGTTTCGGCGCGGAGTAGTAGACCATCTTCTGGTAATCGACCGGTGGATAACCGATGTGCGCCCAGGTGGGCTCGGTCATTTTCGTCCAGTGCCGGAAGGCCTGGAGTCTCCAGTCGAGGAGCCACTCGGGCTCGGCCTTCTTGGCCGAAATCGCGCGCACGATCTCCTCACTGAGTCCCGGCGGCAGTTCGTCCGCGTCGATGTTGGACACGAACCCGTACTTGTAGTCGCGGGTCGCGAGGTCGCGAATCTCATCCGAGGTCTCTGGCATCGGCTCTTCCTTGAAGGGGATCGTCCCCGGCCCTCGTGGGCGTCCAAAACGATCTGGGCAGCTCTTGCTTCACTCAGCCCGGTTTCCAAAGGGCCGGGATCTCAAACTCGCCAACAGCGCCGCACCGCAAGCGACTCGGATCGGCACCAAACCCGGTCGTCGTCCCACCCCCCGCTGGCGGTGAGAGCGAGCCCGGGACGGGCTCAGCCCAGCGCGCCGACCGGATCGTTCTCCCGCTTCCGAGCGGCCAGCGGTCGCGCGATCGTGGCCAAACTGACCGACTCGAGTGCGGCCCGAATCGCGTCGTTGATGTGTCGCCAATGAGGTCGACACGGACACCAGTGCTCGTGCTCGCACGGGTCGGTCCGGCGGTCGCTGCACGCGGTGACGGCCACCGGTCCTTCGAGCGCCGCAACGACGTCCGCCATGCTGATGCCCTCGGCGCTGCGCGCCAGGGCGTACCCGCCCTTGGCTCCCACCTGGGAAGTGAGCAGCCCCTTCTGCAGTAGGAGCTTGAGCACCTTGCTCACCATCGCGGTGGAGAGCCCGGTTCGGGCGGCGAGGTCCCGGGCGCTGAACACCCGTTCCTCGATCGCGAACTGCGTGAGCAGGAGCACCGCATAGTCGGTTTGTCGGGTGACTCGAAGCACGAGGGATCGCCTGGTTTCCGGTTTCTTCCCGCCGGGGCGCCCGGCGCGAAGCACGCTCGGGCCCCGAACAAGGACCAAGTTGGTACTAGTTCGGATCGTAGGCCGACGCGGCCGGGTTGGCAAGGTCGGAATCCGGGTGAAGGCAGAATCCTCGGCGACCCCGGGGCGGCCCCGCGCGCCGCTCGCCTTCCCGGGCTCGGCGGGATCGCTTTCGCTCCCGCCACCAGGTAGGTTCCAGCGCCATGACTCGACGAACCATGACTCGACGATCCCTTGCGCCCCCGGGCGTCACGTCGCCGACAGGAAACCGCCCATGATCGCAGCCCAGTCGGGAGCCTCGTCGAACGGGCCGACGCCAGCGCGGGGTCCGAGCAGCCCCCTGGCACTGCAGCTCTCGCGCCTACTCAAGCCGGGGCTGACCGGCCTCGTGGTCTTCACTACCGGCGCCGGGTATCTACTCGGAGATCTGCTGTACGAGCGCTCGACGCTCTTCGAACTGAGCGGGTTGCTGGCGCTCGTCACCTCCGCCGTCGGCACGACCTTGACCGCGGCGGGGGCCAGCGTCTTCAACCAGATCATCGAACGAGGTCAAGACCGCCTGATGAATCGAACCCGGTTGCGCCCGCTCGCGACCGGGGAGTTCAGCACTGCCCGCGGGTTGCAGCTGGGTCTCGGACTCAGCGTCCTGGGTCTCGCCATCATCTGGCTCGGATCCAACGCGCTCGCCGCTGCCCTCGCGGCGGCCTCGCTCTTGATCTACGCGTTGATCTATACGCCGCTGAAGCGGCGTCTCACCCTCAATACCCTGGTCGGTGCGGTACCCGGAGCGCTACCGCCCTTGATTGGTTGGGCCGCCGCGCGGAATGCGCTCGAACCCGGCGGCTGGTTCCTCTTCACCCTTCTCTTCGTGTGGCAGATTCCACACTTCCTCGCGATTGCCTGGATGTACCGCGAGGACTACGCCCGCGGGGGCTTCCAAATGCTCCCCGTCGTGGATGAAACCGGCCAACACACTTCACGCATGGCCTTGCTCTACGCGCTCGCTCTGTTGCCCATTAGTTGGGCTGCGCCGCTCCTGCGTCTGACCGGTTGGGTGTACTGGATCGGCGCCACCGCCCTCGGCCTGTACTTCATCGCGACCGCCTTCGCCCTGCATCGGGAGCCGTCCTTCCGCGCCGCGCGCCGGCTGTTTCTTGCGAGCGTGATCTACCTTCCCAGCGTCCTGGTTCTTATGATCCTGGACGGAACGCAGTTCTAGCCCCTGAACCAGGCACTAGTTCCGTGCTGAACGAGGAGAAAGTTCGTGAGTGACGATTCCGCCCCCGCGGGGGCACCCGATCCCGATCCGCCGCGCCCCGTTCGCCTCGATTTCAAGAGCGGTGGTTGGGTGCTGCTCCTGTCGATGGCTCTCGTCATGACGTTGGTGGTCTGGCGTCTCTACGTGATCCGTGACGCCCGGAGTTGGCGCGACAATGTTGCCCCGCCGCCAACCCGCAGTAACGGCTTCGATCTCAGCACCGCCACGGTCCCCGTGAAGCTGATCGGCAACCAACGTCAACCCGACGGCATGCAGTCCCTGGTGGACCCACCGATCGTCACGCAGGAACAGCTCACCCAGCTGAACGAGAGCAAGTGGACCAAGTACTTGGTCCCGGAAGACAAGGTGATCGGCGTCAGTTTGGGAGGCGAATCCCGCGCCTACCCGACGAGAGTGCTCACTTGGCACGAGGTAGCCAACGACACACTTGGCGGAGTCCCCATCGCCGTCACCTACTGCCCCCACAGCGGTAGTGCCGCCGTCTACGATCGACGACTACCGGGGAGGGTCATCGAGCTACGCATGAGCGGGCTCATCTACAACGCCAACAACGTGCTCTACGACCTGCAGGGCAATCGCTCCGTCGAGAGTCTGTGGAGTCAGGTGCAGGGGCGCGCCATCGCCGGACCCGAAGCCGCGAGCGGAACCGAGCTGACCGCGCTGCCGTGTCAGCTCATGTACTGGCGGGACTGGATCATCGATCACCCCGAATCGACCGTCATGGGTGGGGACCTACGACACAAGAAGCTGTATCGATCCGATCCCTATCTCAACTACCCTAGGAGCCCGGGCGTGAAGTATCCCCACGAGCCCATGCTGCCAGACTCCGAGGCCGCCCAAGCCAAGGAACTCATGCTGATGGTCACGATTGGTGACACGACCGCAGTCTTCGGCTCGAACGAGATTGCCGAACACGTCGACCTCGGCGGGAGCTGGACGACCCAGGTCGGCGCTGTGCCCGTTGTGATCTACCAAAAAGGGGACGCCGGCCTCGGGGTCTGCAACTGGATCCACTCGCTCGACCCCAGTCGGCCTATCCAATCCGCGCGTTCGATGTACCGTTTCGCGTGGCGCGCCAACTTTTCGGCACCCGCGCCGAGTTCAGGGTCGGATCAGCGCTGAAGAAGGTCGGCGCGCGCAGCGCAGCCGGTGGACCAGCGGTTCCGGTGGCCACCCGGGCCCCCCCAGGAGTGTTGCGTTTGATCCCAGTTGGGGACCACCGGGCTTCGGGAACCACCGGGCTTCGGGGACCACCGCACTACTGCGACCCCGACCACAGCACGGCGAACAAGACGAACCACACGGCACCGAGGAAGTGCCAGTACATGGCGGCATACAGGACGCCGGGGTGAAACAAGCTCCAGTAGTGCCTCAGACTGGCACGGACGACCACCCACGCCTGGAGCCCAAAGCCGCCGATCACGTGCAGGGCGTGGAGCCCAGTCAGCAGGTAGAAGGTCACGGAGTAGATCCGCATGCCCTCGAGGTGCTGCTCCCGGGCGATCTCACGCCAAGCGAATCCCTGACAGACCGTGAACCCCAGGGCGAGCAACAACGTGGAGACGAGGGCGACCAGCAGGTGCGTGCGGCGATCGTTGCGCACCGCGATCAACGCCCACTGGGCGGCACCGCTGCAGCCCACGATGAGCCCGTTACTCACCCAGAGTAGGTCCGGCAGGCCGGTCTTGTCGGCGGGCAGCCACTCCGAGCCCCCCCGCACCCGAAACACGGCGTACGCGACCAAAACGGCCAAGAACGACACGGTCAGGGAAACGAGGAACAGGACCATTCCGAACGGACCCGCGCCCGGCACGGATTGCCCCTTCTCGACCGGCGGCCAAACTTGGCTCGTCGGCGGGATGCCTTCGTTTGCGGGAGTATCCATGCCAACCATGGTCCTGGTCCTAGCCTCCAAATCAAGCGCAAGCACGGACACCGCCAACGAGCGCCTTGCGTCACGAGCCGAAGGCCGGCGTTTTGGAGGTGAAGCGATCGCGGCTTCGCCGCAGGAGCGTGGACACGGGGCGCGAACCCGGGCCGGAAAGAACGCCCGCCAAAACCGGGAACTCAGCGCCCGTCAGGACGAGAGCCGGCCAGAGCGCGCGGCTTGGGCGCAGCGCGCTCCGAGGTCCATCAATGACCGCCGGGTGCAGCGGGCTTGGCCGCCGCCTCTTCGGCTTGCAGGATTTTTTGTTGCAACACCGTGCCGTCCCCCTTGTCGCGTTGGTGGCGGTACGCGGCGGTGTCCAGCAAGCAGAACGTGATGAACAGACCCAGGAAGACCAACGTTCCGATGAACAGCACTTGGTTGAACGGTTTGTCCCAGAACATGTGCATGAAGAAGAGCACTACCAAGGACGCCTTCAGGGTAGCAATCCCCATCGCGACCCAGATGTTCAGCGGGCCGAGGTCGATCTGCGCGGTGGCCACCGTTGCCCACGTGAGGAACAGCAACGCGAACAACACGCCGAAGAGCATCTTGAGGTTCGCCACGTGAGCCAGGCCGTGGCCAGCCTCCCCGTGAGATCCAGCGCTCCCGTGAGATTTCGTGTGAGACTCGCTCATGGTTGAATTCCTCGTGCCTCTAGATCAGGTAGAGAAGCGGGAACAGGTAGATCCACACCAAGTCGACCAAGTGCCAGTAGAGCCCGCCGAGGTCGACCGGAGTGAAGTAGCTCTCGGTGTACCTGCCTTGGATGGCCCCCTTCAGGAGCCACAGAAGCATGACCATCCCACCCAGCACGTGAATCCCGTGCAGGCCGGTCAGACAGAAGTAGATTCCGAAGAAGATGTGCACGTTGGGAGGGCGCTCGCCGACGACGTGCTTGCCGTCGTGCAAGTGCCCATGAACCTCGCTCGGTTTGCGCTGGAAACCCTGAGGCCCGTCCGCCGCCGGAGGAATCTGCGAAACCGCGACCGCCGGAGTCTCCGGGGGTTGGTCCGTCGCGACCGCGTGGGCCACGTGGTCCGTCGGCTGCCCGGCAGCCGCGTGGGCGTCCCCGGGGTGGTGTTGGCTGTGCTCGACGTGGTCCTGAAACTTGCCGTAGTCGAAGTACTTTCCCGGCACGGTCCCGTGATCGATCTTGCTCGTGTACTCGATGCCCTTGATCACCATGAACCCGCAGGCACACAGGAACGTGAGCACGAGATTGACGATCAACCCGATCCGTTGGCTCTTCTGCGCGCAACGAACCGCGAGCGCCATCGTCAAGCTACTGATCAGCAACACCACAGTATTCACCGCGCCCCAGAAGGTATCCAGGAACTGCGCCCCGTAGACGAACAGCTCGGGGTGCAGGACGCGATAGACGACGTACGCGCAGAACAGACCGCCGAAGAACAGGATCTCCTGCGCGAGGAACAACCACATCCCCAGCTTGCCGGCCGAGAACTGCTGCTCCATGGTGTCGAAGTGGTGTTGGAGGTTGGGGTCGTGCCCGTGACCTCCGTCGTGGGTTGCGTGGCTCATGTTCGCTTCTCTAGCTCACCCGCGGTACGTAGCCCCGCGTATTGGAGTCCCAGACGAGGTTCGAGTAGTCGTAACTGTTCCCGACGGTCGGAGTCGTGTCGAAGTTCGTGTGGATCGGCGGCGACGCACAATGCCAATCCAGCGAGTTGCCTCCCCACGGGTTCCGCGGCGCGCGCGGCCCGTTCATGATCGACGCGAAAAGATAGGCGGCCATCAGCAGGAATCCGGCGAGCATGACGAACGACCCGACGGTCGACGCTTGATGGTAGCTCTGGAACAGCTCCCCGACGTAGTCCTGGTAGCGACGCGGCATCCCCAACGACCCCATGATGAACTGCGGAATGAAGGTCAGGTTGAAGCCGATGAACACCAGCCAGAAGGCGATCTTGCCCTGTCTCTCGTTGTACATGCGTCCGGTCATCTTCGGCCACCAGTGGTGGATACCGCCGAAGAAGGCGATCAGCGCGCTGCCCATCATCACGTAGTGAAAGTGGGCCACGACGAAGTACGTGTCGTGCAGGTGGACGTCGACAGCCAACGTCGCCAGCGGCAGTCCTGTCAGGCCACCGATGGCGAACAAGAAGATGAACCCGAGGGCGTACAGCATTGGGGTGTTCAGGCTGATCGAACCCTTGTAGAGCGTGGCGACCCAGTTGAACACCTTGACTGCCGACGGGATCGAGACGCTGTAGGTGAGTCCGCTGAAGATGGCGTTCATGAGCGGGGACATGCCGGTGAACATGTGGTGTCCCCAAACCAAGAAACCAAAGATCGCGATCGCCACCGAGCTGTAGGCGATGAAGCGGTAGCCGAAAATCTCACGGTGAGCGTGCACCGAGATCAGCTCACTGATCACCCCCATGGCCGGCAAGATCATGATGTAGACCGCCGGGTGCGAGTAGAACCAGAAGAAGTGTTGCATGAGCACCGGGTCGCCGCCGAGTTCCGGCGTGAAGATCCCGATTCCCATGGTCGCCTCGACCGCGAGCAGCAGCACCGTGATCGCGAGCACCGGGGTCGCCAGCACCTGGATCACGGCCGTCGAATAGACCGCCCACAGGAACAGGGGCATGCGGAACCAGGTCATACCGGGCGGTCGCAGCTTGTGAATGGTCACGATGAAGTTGAGCCCGGTGAAGATGGAGCTGAACCCCAGCAAGAACACCCCGGTGAAGGCCGAAAGGATCGCTTCTTGCGTGTGGGCGTTCGGATTGTTGACCGTCGTCGAGTACGGGGCGTAGAGCGTCCAGCCGGTGTCGACGCCGCCGAACAAGAGCGACCCGAGGAGACAGACCGCCCCGGACAACCAGAAGTAGAACGACATCAAGTTCAGGCGCGGGAACGCTACGTCCTTCGCGCCGAGCATGATCGGCAGGATGAAGTTCCCCAGTGCCGCGGGCACGCCGGGGATGATCACGAGGAAGATCATGATCGCGCCGTGCAGCGTGAAGAACTTGTTGTAGGTGTCCTGCTTGAGGAAGTCTTGTCCCGGCAGGAACAGCTCGGCCCGGATCCCGAGCGCAAACAGCCCGCCGACGAAGAACGACGCCATGATCACCAACAGGTACATGACCCCGATCCGCTTGTGGTCCAGGGTCAGCAACCAGGACAGCAACCCGGAAGAGGCGGTCAGGTAGTTGGTGGTCGGCTCGGTCGCCGTTCTGGCTGCCAGCGGCGTGCCGGCGGTTTCCTGTTTCATGGCTGTCTCCCCGGAAGCACCGTACTACGGCGCATGATTGAGTCTCTCTCGAGCGATCTTGGGGCGCGGCTCGGCGCGCCGGGTTCACGCCCTTACTTGGGTTCTTGGGTCTCTTCGGGCTTGCGCTGCTTCACACTCTCGAGGTGCTGCTCCCACGTCCAGCCGGGCTGGGCTGCTCGCTGAAGGTCCGGCATCGTCGCAAGCACCCGAATCAGATCGACGACGTAGCCGACGTTCTCTGGCTGAGCCGGGTCGGCCAGGAAACGCGGCGACGCCGGCATCACCTGGCCGTACGGAGCCACCGTCTTCGCGTGCGGCTTGAGGATGGACTCGCGGATGTAGTCATCACTCACGGTCGCGGAGCTGCCGTCGACGAACAAACGTTGCGCGGCCGGATCCCACGCGCCGCGCGTCGGATCCGCCGGGTCGGCGACTTTCCAGGCGTTGCTCAGTTCCATCCACGTCGGACCGGTGGCCACAGCCCCGTCGAGGCTGTGACACTGCTTGCAGCCGCCGCGCTCCCAGATGACCAGGCCCTTCTCCCAACCGGCTCCGCCGGGCAGCTTGCCCAGTTTTTTGAGCGCTTCCTCGAAGGCCGCTCGGCTCGGGTGCACATGGAGCTTGGCGGTCATGGCCGAGTGGCTGGTGCCGCAGTACTCAGTGCAGAAGATCCAGAAATCGCCCGTGATCACCGGCTCGAACCAGACGAAGTCGGTGCGCCCGGGCACGACGTCCCGCTTGACGCGCATCTCGGGACACCAGAAGGCGTGGATCACGTCCTTCGAGTTCATCCGCAGGGAGAACGGCTGGCCGACGTAGGCGTGGAGCTCATTGGTGCTTTCAACTTGGCCGCCACCTTCGGGGTTCGGGTAGGTGAACGTCCAGCTCCACTGCACCGCCGTCACATCGATGCGGTATGCGTCGCTGGGCGAAGTCGCCATGACCGAGTACTGCGCGATCCCGAAATAGAACATGAAACAAACCAGGATGAACGGGATGACGGTCCAAGTGATCTCGAGGACGTTATTGTGCGTCGGTCCCACCGGCATCGGCTCCGTGTCGCTGCGACGGCGATACTTCACGCAGAAGTACACCATCAGCAAGACGATGGGCACGAAGAACGCCACGCTCACCCAGAAGATGAACATGTAGATCCAGTCGACTCCGGCCGCCACGGTTGACCCCGGGCGTGGGAGCTGCCCCAGGGTGTCCACTGCGGCCAGGACGGGAGCGCTGAAAGCGACGACGTTATCCATGATTCGAAACTCGTTCCCCGTCGGATCCTACCGACGTCGCCGCACTCGAGCCCTCTGGCGCGACGATACTCAGTTTGGGTTCACTGCGCCTCAGCAGGAGGATCAGGAGCACGATCCCGGCGACCGTAACCAGCCCACCGAGTTGCATGATCCGCGTCACCTGCTTGGTGTACTTGCCTTGTTCCGGATCCCAGCGGTAGCAGAAAAACTGGACGCGGTCCAAAATCGACCCAATGGCTCCCTCGCCCGCTTCCATCAAAGAGAACTTGAGGGTCTCTGGAGCGAACTGAACCCCATTGAGGTACTGCGACACGCGACCGTCGGGGGTACAAATCATGACGGTGGCCTTGTGGGCGTACTCGCCTCGAGCTTCGACCCAAACGTAGCCGAAGCCGACGGCGTCCGCCAACTGACGAGTGGCCTCGGCCGTCCCGGTCAAGAAGCGCCAGTCCGCGCCCTCGCGGCCATAGGCACCCAAGTACTTCTGCCGCCAGCGGGCGGACTTCTCGGGCGTCTCCGCGGGATCGAAGCTCACGCTGACGATCTTGTAGTCCTTGCCTGCCATCCACTTCAGGTCTCGCGCTCCGGCCACCAAGCCATCGAGCACGAGGTGACACAGCATTGGGCAATCGTAGTAGCCCAGGGTCAGCACCACCGGCTGACCACCGGCGAAGACGTCGGCCAGGGTCACGGCGCGACCACTCGCGTCACTGAGCTTCAGATCCATCGGGAGTTGCGCGCCACGCTTCTCGACCAGATCGGCCGCGGCCTGGATGCGGTCGTACTCGGGGTCGCTGGCCGCGGCGAACGGTGCCGACGGTCCGACCACGATGGCCAGCGCCAGCGACGCGACCAGGACCGCACGCAACCGTCGAGTCCGACCTGTGAATCCAAGAGTGGTCATTTCAGCTGCCCCCTCGCCCTATCGCCCGCCCTGCAATTCCCTCGCGACTTGGCGCATGGCCTCGTCGATGGGGACTGCCTTCCGTTCTTCACCGTCCGGCCGCGTCACACGGCCACTCCGGTTCACGTTCGCGGCCTGCTCTGCCCGCAAGGTCACGAGAACCGCATTTGGCTCGACAGCAGCCCGCGCGGCCGCGGTGCCATCGATCCAGAACCAAATCCCCGAGAAGACCGCTACCGCTGCCACGACGATGAAAGTTCCGACCAGCCCCACGTACAAGGTGTCGAAAGCGTCGGGATCGTCATGATCCTGCTCGGGTGAGACCGTTTCTTGATGCGCCATTGCGGAACCCTCGCTAGTAGTTCTCGAAGGCGAGCGACTCGCCTAACCGCGGATCGCGCTCGGCCACCAGCGAACACTTTCGCAGGTTGAAGCCCGTGAACGCAAGGAAGACTCCGCCAACCCCCACGAAGCACAACAGATGCAGCAGTAGCTGGCTGGGCGCAGTCGGGACCTGCGGGTACAGGTCGTGACCCGTCGGGTTCACTTGCGGCATCACGAGCCAGAACAAGTCGAACCAATGAATCGCGAGCATGTACACGGCACCAACGGTCAGTCCAACCGCACTCCGTTTGACATGCCGGGACACCAAGAACAAGAACGGCAGGAAGAAGTGGCCGATCAGGAGCAGGCCGCTGGCCCGCGACCAACCCGGGTCTTCCGCGTGGATCTTGTACCAGCCCGTTTCCTCCGGCATGTTGGCGTACCAGATGAGCATGAACTGCGAAAAGCCAATGTAGGCCCAGAAAACGATGCCGAAGCCAAAGAGTAGCTTGCCGAGATCCTGATAGTGCTCGGGAGTAACCACGCTGCGCAGCCGTCCGGCGGCTTGGGCAAATCGGAGAAACAGAATCATCGTGGCAAAGCCACCCAAGGCGCAGCCCGCGAAGAAGTAGACCCCGAAGATCGTACTGAACCACTCCGGGCGCAGTGACATGAGCAGGTCGAACGCCGCAGTCGACGTCGTCAGCGCGAAGGCGATCATGCCGGGCGCGCTGATCACGCCCAGCCGGGTCGTAATCCCCTTGTCGCCCGTGAGGTCCTGGCGCACCGAACTTCGGAACATCACTTGCGACAGCAGGATCCACACCGCGAAGTAGACGACGACTCGGGCCTGGAAGAAGCCTTCACTCAGCCAGGCACTCTTGGCCTTGATGACCTCGGCGTGGTGCCCACTCGGTTGGAGCCACGCGCCGTAGAGCAGGCTCATGCCGCCGGTCGGCTCATGGGTCTCGGGATCGTGCCCCGGAATCAGGATCGGTATGAACAGGAGCGCCAAGGGAAGCACGTTCAGCGCTAGGATCTCGGCGGGCCGTCGCACCGCCACGCTCCAGCCTGCCTTGGTCAGATGCTGCACCATGGTGAAGAACAGCCCCCCGAGCGAGATGCTCAGGAAGAAGCACGCGCTGACGAGGTACGAATGGTAGAAGACATCCCGGTGCTCCGCGCGGGTTCCCAAGACGAAGCCGGCCGCGAGCCCGACCACGCCGAGCACGAGGCCGACGCCCATGAGCTTCGGAGCCAAGTCGTGCAGGGTCCGATTCTCGGAGGAGATATCGATCGTCTTACCGTGTCCGGCCAAGGTTCTCTCCCGTGTTCTTCGGCTCGCCCGAGCCGCGCTTAGTTTGCGTTCTGGCTCCGCTGAAGCGCCCGAATGTATGCGACGATGGCCCAGCGATCTCTCACGTCAGGGATCTGCGGACCATACGCCGACATGGTCCGGGCGCCATGGGTGATCGTGTGAAAGAGCTGCCCCACCGCCATGTCGACGGGACCGCCCGCGCCGGCGGTGTGTAGGTTCGTTGGCTTCACCCAGGTTGCCGCCGCCACGGCATCGGCACGCAGTGCGACGGTGCCGCCGCCGTAGCCGTCCAAGCCGTGGCACGGCGAGCAGAAGACCTCGTAGCGCTCACGACCCCGCGCCATCCACTTCTCGTCGACCCGGAAGTCCGCCGTGCTCGGGAAGGTAGTCGCCCACTCCCCGTTCACGCGCCCCTGGTGGAGGTGCGTGTCGGTCCGCAGCGCACCGCGCGCGAGCGTGCCGTCGACCCAAGGCCGGGCTGCCCGGCCGTCGGCGAACCACGGGTGCGGCTGCTGCGCCTTGTACTTCTGTTGGTTGTCCATGTCGGGGACCAGGTGCACTCGAGGTTCGCGCGACTTCGCGAACCGAGCGCGCACGACCAACGCCGGCGGAATCACCAGCAAAATCCCAACGATGACGAGCAACGCTTTGAGCTTCGGTGGCATCGACTACTCCTTCAGCTCTTCGACGTTCGTGGCACCGAGGCGTCGCAACAAGTCCCCCGTCTCCCGGGAATACTTCGGATCCGTCGCTTGGATGCATACGAAGAAGCGGTCGTCACTCATGCGGCGAAAACGTTCACTGCGAAAGAGCGGGTTGTAGAACCGGGGCAAGCCATTGAGCGCCATGCTGCCGAAGAAGGCGCCAAAGGCGCTGAAGAGAATGGTCAACTCGAACGTGACTGGAATCTGCGAAGGGGCGCTGTGGAACGGCTTACCGCTGATCAGCAACGGGTAATCCACGGCGTTCATCCAGTACTGCATCCCGTAGCCGACGAGGCCACCCGTGATGCCGCAAGCGAGCACGAGCCACGGCAACACCGTGGGCTTGACCCCCATGGCCTTGTCGAGACCGTGAAGGGCGTACGGCACATGGCAGTCCCAGCGCGAGTAGCCCTCGGTGTTCACTTTGTGAGCCGCGGCGAGGATCTTCTCTTCGGTGTCGAACTCGGCCAGCAGGCCCCAGATCGACGGATTGCTCGGTTTCTTGGCCACTTTCGTATCTCCTCAGACCGCAGCTTCAGCGGCGGAAGCGCTGTGGTGCGCGGGCTTGACCCGCGCCGCGTCGTGCGCCCCGTGAGCAGCGTGATTCTGGTCGTGGAGCACCTGCTTGACTTCAGCCATGGCCACGAACGGCGCGAACCGACAGAACAGCAGGAACAGGGTGAAGAACAGTCCAAAGCTCCCCAGCATGATCCCGACGTCCACCGCCGTGGGAGTGTAGTAACCCCACGAGGACGGCAGATAGTCGTTCGCGAGCGAGGTCACGATGATCACGAAACGCTCGAACCACATGCCGATGTTCACGAAGATACTCAGGACGAACATCACGGGAATGCTGGTGCGGAGCTTCTTGAACCAGAACAGTTGCGGCGAGATCACGTTGCAGCTCACCATGATCCAATAGGCCCACCAGTACGGGCCGAAGGCTCTGTTGATGAACGCGAAACGCTCGTTCGGGTTGCCGCTGTACCAGGCGATGAAGAACTCGGTGCCGTAGGCGTAACCGACCATGCAGCCGGTGAGCAGGATAATCTTGTTCATGTTCTCGAGGTGCCGCAGCGTGATCAGCTCGCGGAGCCCGAACAGGGCGCGCGCGGGGACCAACAGCGTAACCACCATCGCGAACCCGCTGAAGATGGCGCCGGCAACGAAGTAGGGCGGGAAGATCGTCGTGTGCCAGCCGGGGACGATCGACACGGCGAAGTCGAAACTCACGACCGAGTGCACGGAGAGCACGAGCGGCGTCGCCAGCGCCGCCAGGAGCAGGTAGGCCCGCTCGTACCGGTGCCAATGGCGCATGGATCCGGTCCATCCGAGCGACAACAAACCGTAAGCGAGTTGCCGAATCTTCGTCGTGGATCGGTCTCGCAGGGTCGCCAGGTCGGGTACCAACCCCATGTACCAGAACAGCAAGGACACCGTGAAGTAAGTCCCCACCGCGAACACGTCCCAGAGGAGTGGGCTGCGGAAGTTGGGCCACATCGCCATCTGGTTCGGCAACGGGAACATCCAGTACGTCACCCAGATCCGGCCCACGTGGATGCCCGGAAAGATCCCGGCGCACATGACCGCGAAGATCGTCATGGCCTCCGCGGCGCGGTTGATGCCGGTCCGCCACTTCTGCCGGAACAGGAACAAGATCGCCGAGATCAGCGTTCCGGCGTGGCCGATACCGACCCAGAAGACGAAGTTGACGATGGCGTAACCCCAGCCCACGGGGTTGTTGACACCCCAGGTGCCGATACCCGTGAAGATCAAGTACGGCACCAGGATGCCGAGCAACCCGAGGAGCCCTAGTGCCAGCGCAAAGCAGACATACCAACCCAGGGTCGGCGGCCGCTCCACGATCCGACACACCTTGTCCGTGACCCCTTTGCTGTCGAGACCGCCCAAAACGAGCGGGGATCTGCACGCGGGGTCGTTGTCTGTGTTGTCCTTCGGCTCGCTCATCAGCTCTGGTCCCCCATGGGATTGCTCAGTTTCGCCTGGAAACGATTCCGCGGTTTGACGTTCAGGTCCTCGAGCAAGGTGTACGAGCGATGGTCGTGGTGAAGCTTCGAAACCTGGCTCTCGGGATCGTTCAAATCGCCAAACACGATCGACTGCGTCGGGCACGTTTGGCCGCACGCGGGGACGATCTCCCCGTCACGCACGGAACGGCCCTCGTTCTTGGCGGCGATCTTCCCGTTCTGGATCCGCTGCACGCAGAAGGTGCACTTCTCCATGACGCCGCGGTTTCGCACCGTGACCTCGGGGTTGTAGACCAGTTTCTCGGTCTCCGAGGGCTCCTTGAAGTTGTTGAAGTAGTTGAAGCGACGAACCTTGTACGGGCAGTTGTTCGAGCAGTAGCGTGTACCGATGCAGCGGTTGTAGACCATGTCGTTCAGGCCCTCCTCGCTGTGTACCGTTGCCGCCACCGGGCACACGGACTCGCAAGGGGCGTTCTCACACTGCTGACAGGTCACCGGCTGGTGCATGGCCTGGATCTGCTCGGGGGCGGCCGGATCGTCGCCGCTGAAGTAGCGGTCGATTCGAATCCAGTGCATCTCGCGGCCGCGGGCGACCTCTTCCTTACCAACCACGCCAATATTGTTCTCGGCTTGGCAGGCGGTCACACAGGCACTGCATCCGATGCACGTGCTCAGGTCGATCGCCATGCCCCACTTGTGGTTGTGGTACTCGTGCTCTTTCCACAGCGAGCGATTCTCTTCGCTCGCATGGCCCACTTGGTGGGGCACGGTGGCACGGTCGCCATGACCGTGGCTGTCGTCGTGGTGCTCCGCCGTCGCGTGTCCGCCATGCGACTTGCGCTGCTTGACGGCGGCCACGAAGTGGCCGGGATCCTTCTTGTAGTCGGCGTAGTCCCCGCGCACGAGAATCGTCGTTTGACGTTCGGCGAGTTCCTTCGCCGGCCGCGACCCTTCCTGCCCCGGTGCCAGCTGGATCGAGTGGTGATCCTGCGTCGAAGCGATCTCATAGGTGCCGGCAGCGCGGGCTACGGTCGCCCGACTGGTGATCCCCCACAGCACACTAGCGCTGCGCAAGGCGTAGGTGGGGAACCCGGTGCCCGTGGCCACCTTGAGCGTTTCTGCCGTCCGGGCAGCGTAGGAAACGAAACCCACGGGACGGGAGAACACGCCGTCGTTGCGCGCGTACCCCAGAGGCAGAACGACGGTGTCGTTCGCGAGTCCGGGCATGACGTGCACGGGAATCTCGATCGACCGGGCGAAGTCGCCTTGGCCAACGCTCAAACGGATCATTTGCCCGGCCTGGACACCGCGCTTCGACGCGGTCGCGGGCCCCATGATCGCCGCGTTGTCCCACGTGATCTTGGTCATCGGGTCGGGCAACTCTTGGAGCCAACCGTTGTTCGCGAACCGACCGTCGAGGACCTTGTAGTCCGGAGCGAACACGAGGTCGACCTGGCCGTCCGCCGGGGCGCTCGCGTTCGACTCGCGCAACGGCGTGAGCCAGCTGGTTCCCACCACGCCGACTGAGCCGCTCCTGGGGAAAGCCGTCGCGGCGACGAAACCGTCGTGCAGCGCCTGCTCCCACGCCGCCTCGTTCATCCCGCCAGTCCGGTGCGCGAACTCCGCCCGGACCAACTCGTAACCGGTGCGCGGCTTCTCTTCGAGGAACAGGCTGACGACTTCGATCGGGCTCTTCGCTTGACTCGCGACCTCGGTCAACGGCTGGATCAGCGGCTGCACGAGGCAATGCGTACCGTCCCATGAACGAGCGTCGCCCCACGCCTCGAGGTAGTGCGCGCGCGGTAAGTGCCACTTGCACGCCTTCGACGTCTCGTCGTAGTAGTAGCTCAGGTGCAGCGACTGCGGCACCTTGGCCAGCGCCTCGGCAAAGCCGACGTCCGCCGGTGCGTCGTACACCGGGTTTGCGCCCAGGATCACGAGCGTTTGAATGCGGTCCTGGTTCATGGCGGTGACGAGTTCACGCAGGGCGGTCACGTGGGAGCGCCGCTCCGGCTGCACGTCGTCCGAAACGAACACCGTCTGGCCGAAGTTGTCGAGCGCCGCGTTCATGGCGAGCGCGAGCGCGTGGACCGCCGGCGGCTGGTCCGGCCCGGCGAGCACGACGGACTTCCCTCGGTGGGCCTGGAGGTCTTGCGCCATCCGACGGATGCCGGCGGCAAAGGCGTCGGCCGCGGTCCCGAACTCCGTGGCCTCGGACACGCCGGCCACCGCAACCCCGAGCCCACGCAGTTCGTGCGCCAAGCGCGCGGCCACGGCGGGCAACAGGCTCGGCGCCACCGGGTAGCGATGATCCGCACTGCTGCCGGTGATGGTGAAGTTGCCTTCGACGACATGCAGCCGGCTCATTCGGCCATCTTGACCCCGACGCCCCTTCGCAAAGTCGTAGGCGTAACGGAGCGATGCCGGGTGGGTCATCAGGAAGTCAGCACCCAGACTGACCACGACGTCGGCCTTGTCGAACGCGTAGTGGGTCCGCCGGACCTTTCCAAACGCCAATACCGTGCCTTCGCGCTCGCTATCCCGGCTCAACGGCTCGTACTCGAACCAGCGGTCGCGTCCGACGGCGTCCCGCAGCCGCTCGAGAGTCGGTGAGGAACTCGCCTCGGCGAGCACGGCGAAGTTCTGTCGATTGCCGCTGCGAACCGATGCCACGAGCGCCAGGAGCGCGGGATCGGCCCAACCCTTGGGCACGACAGCGCCGCCAGCGAACAACTGGTGGCTCCGATCGGGGTCGTAGAGTTCGAGAACGCTCGCTTGCATCCACGCGGTCGCGGGCCCGAACGGTCGCTCTCCTCGCGGGTCGGCGTACAGCGGGTGTTGAGGGTTACCCTCGATCTTGATCGGCCGACCGTCGAAGCTCGTTGCGAGCACGGGGCGCGCCACCCCGCCCACTTCCATCGAGGTCGCGAACTGCACCGGGATGCCGGGCTTGAATCCCTCCGGACGGTGCGCGAACGGAACGATCTTCTGCTCCGGCCAGCGCAGACAGCCGGTCATGCTCCCCATCCCAGCCAGCGCGAACGAAGCGCCCATGACCTTGAGGAAGTGGCGCCGCGTGGAGGCTGTACTCAAGTGGCCCGCGAACCCGGGGAACTCGTACTCGACGAACCGGCGAAACTCCGGGGTCTCGGCGAGTTCGTCGAGGCTTCGCCAGTACTGTTTGCCGGTCGTTGCTTCTGCTTTGGTCATGGCCTACCTGTGACAAGTCGAGCAGCTAGTCAGCTCGCGGATTCGAGTGGCGTCGATCTTGTTTCGTTCCCTCATGAAGCGCTCGCCCTCACCGGCGGGCGGCATGTAGCCGAGGTCGGTGACTTTGTCGAGCGGGCGCAAGTGGGGTGCCGGGTTGCGGTGACAGTCCAAGCACCAGCCCATGCTCAGTGGCTGATCCTGGAAGACCTCCTCCATCGCGTCCACCCGACCATGGCACGAGACGCAACCGACACCATGGAGCACGTGCGCGCTGTGGTTGAAGTACACGTAGTCCGGCAGGTCGTGGATCCGCAGCCACTCGACGGGAAGACCCGACGCGTAACTGTCCCGGATCGGTTGCAACTTGGTGCTCTCGGGCAAAATCTTCGCGTGGCAGTTCATACAGGTCTGGGTGGGAGGAATGGTCGCGCTTGCGCCCATCTCGACCCCAGTGTGGCAGTAGCGACAGTCGAGCCCCAGTTCTCCCACGTGGAGTCGGTGGCTGTAGGGGACCGGCTGTTCCGGCATGTAACCGGCGTCCATCGTTCGAGGCGAAGCGCCGAAGGTGAACATCAGCACGACGTAGACCGCGAAGAATGCGCCGCCCGCGCTGAGCATGCGAAACAAGTCGTCCACCCACGGTGGAAAGATGGGCTCACGCACGGTCCGTGACTCGGATTCGGACACGCTCGATACTTCCTGTCCCTAGGCGGCCCCGTGCTCGACGCGGGATCCGCTTGCCAAGAAAAGCGCCGCTAACGATGCCCGCTGTGGACTATCCATCGCCGCGGGCGAGTTGGCGCAAAGCGATTACGTCACCCACGGGAATCGATACCACGCGTCTTCCGCGACGATCGATGTTCCCCCCGCGTCAGGTTCCCCAGCGTCAGGTTCCCCGGGTGATGGTCCCCTGGGTGACGGCCCCTGGGTAACGGCCCAGCGAAGAAGAGGCGGAACCACGACCTCGCGGGCGCCGTTCGCTCGTG
>JBFWWP010000002.1:203126-290836 GCA_050246115.1 Planctomycetota bacterium | reverse complement strand
GTTCCCCCCGCGTCAGGTTCCCCAGCGTCAGGTTCCCCGGGTGATGGTCCCCTGGGTGACGGCCCCTGGGTAACGGCCCAGCGAAGAAGAGGCGGAACCACGACCTCGCGGGCGCCGTTCGCTCGTGCGCACGTTGGCTCCGATGGCGTCCTCCCCAATTGCGGCAAGCGGCAGGGTGCCGATCGGAGCCCGGTTCTCGAAGGACTCGGCCAACGGAGCGATGAGCCGCCCAAGCGCCTGCTGCCCTTCCAAGGCCGGGACTTTATGAATCGGCTTTCTCTTTGTCCACACCTAAAGATGACAATGCGTCGGGAGTTTCCATGTGCCGGACGGGTGCCCTCGGGTTCGACCGCGTCGACCGAGCGACTCGTGAGTCCAGGCACCGCCGATCCTCGGCATGCATCGCAGGTCGATCCGCGAGAGTCGCTCGGGGTTCGCGCCGAGAACGAGACCACATCCGGACTTCGGGCCTCCGCCGGCGAGCGCGCGGAAATGCCGCAGATCAGGGCAAGAAGTTGAGGAAGGAGAACGTCGGATCACCGGCGTGCCCCGCGTAACCCGGGAACACGAAGTCGAGGCTCGGCGCGGGCAGCCCCAGGTGACGCACGAGGACCTCGCCCAGAACCGCCCGGAAGTCCGTCCGCCGCTCGACGTAGCGGCCGTTCGGGGTCGAGAACAAGTCACCGTTCGACCAAGTGGTGCTGTCGCAATTGTAGACGCCGCCCTGCACGGCGCCGCCCGCGACGAACAGGGCCGACGCTTCGCCGTGGTCGGTGCCGGCACTCCCGTTCTCTTGCGAGGTACGGCCGAACTCGGACAGGGTGAGCACCACGACGTCGTTCCAAATCGACTGCAGATCGAGGGATAGCGCTCGGATCGCGTGCGCCACGTACGACAGCAGAGCTCCCTGTGCGCCTGCCTGGTTCACGTGCGTGTCCCAGCCCTCGAGCTCGATACCGGCCACGCGCAGGTCGCTGAGCTTGAACAACATCGCTGCGTCGCGCACGCGCGAGAAGAACGGGAAGCTCGCGTCCGGGAAACCGAGTGGATTCGCCGCGCTCGGGTAGACGGCGCCGTTGGCGGGAACATAGGCTGCCGGATCGACGCCCGACCCCGCCAACGAGTTCAGGGCAGCCCCGAGCGACTGGCCGGACGACTTGATCAAGCCGTCGTAGCCGTGAGTCGACGCCGGTTGGCCATACCAGCCCAAGAGTCCCGACCCCGCCTGCGCCGCGCTCGGGTTGGGCAACTCGCCGAGGATCTTCTGGCCATCCGGCGACCCGGGAACCGTCAGATCGAAACTCGCCAGGGTCGGGAAGTGTGCGAGCTGCAACTCCCCCTTGAGGACGAGCATCAATTGGTCGGAGATGCTCGCGGCCACGAGGGGCTGGCTCGCCAGGTCGTACGCGTCCGTGACGTAGCGGTAGAGCCACCCTTCGACCAAGTCTTCATCGAGGGGCTTGCCGTTCTCCCAGAACTGTTGGCTCGAGAAATGGGAGCGGGACTGATCCGGGTAACCCACCCGATGAATGCAGGCCACGTCGCCGAGTTGGTAGAGCTGATGCAGCGGCCCCAACGCTGGGTTCAACGCAGCAAACCCGTTCCCCAAGTCCAAGGACGCCGCCGGCGGGATGTAGAGCGTCGGGCGCTCGGTGGGGTTGTAGCTCGAGTCGCCGTGCGGGATCAGCGTGTTCACGCCGTCGTTCCCACCCCGAAGGAAGATCACGAGGAGCCTACGCCCCGGAATTGCGTTACTCGCATGGAGGAGCTGCGACAGTGCTGCGGGTCGCAGGAGTGGCCCCAGGACTCCCAAGGCCAGGCCAGCGGAACCAAGCTTGAGGAAGTCCCGTCGATGAATTCGAGCCATGGCGCGTCTCCTACTGCTGATGGAACTGGGAGCCGGAGAACACGAACCCAACGAGCGAACGAACCCGAAAGTCGTAGTCCGGGGCCGTCGGATCCAGCGGTACTTCGAGCCCGGCCACGTCCTGCAGCAAGTAGCGCGTGGCGAGCTGGAGTTCGGCCTCGGTGCGGTGGCTCTGGTATGCGAGCTGCATCCAGAAGTCGGCGACGGCGCGGGCGGAACTCAGGTCGATCCCGGCGTTCACCATCGGCGTGATCACGTCCACCAGCGGGTCGGTGGTCGAGTGCACGACGAAGTTGTTGAACGTCAGCCGGTGGAGGATCGAACTCGTGCCAATCCAGTCCACTCCGAACTCGGAGTACCCATCGGGAGTCACGCGCAGGAACGGGGTGTGCCCCAAGCCGAGCAAGCCGTTGGGCTGACCACCGACGCCGGCCACGATCGGTATGCCGGTCGACACCATGCCAGACTGGCGCAGCATCGAGACGTGATGCTCCATGGGAGTCTTCACCTTGTTCCAACGGTGCTCTGGCGCCAGGAATTCGGGTGCGGCGAAGATCACTCCGAGCACCTGAGTGAGGTTGCCTTGCGTGGCGATCCACGTGGCCACGCAGTCGGCGAGGAGAGCGTTCGGGACCTCCTCGGACACGAACTTCTGGATCAACTTGGACGACACGAACTCGGCGGTCTGCGGGCTGAAGCGTCCCAGCTGCTCGAGAACCGCATAGCCGTCCAAGAGCCCGTCCGCTGGCGCCATGGCCGGGTCGCCCGCCGGTCGGACGATCTGGTTGATGGTGCCGGCAAAGATGGTCTTCGCGCCATAGTCGTGGTTACTGGGTTCGAAGTGGAAACTCCAGACACCGGCGGGATCGGTGGGCGCGACGCACGGCGCCAACGGATCGCCGACGTCGGCGGGCGCCTTCTTGCAAATCGTCCAACCGGTGAAGCAGCGCGCCACCTGCTCGATGTCGGTCTGCGTGTAGCCATTGTCGACGCCCAGCGTATGGAGCTCGAGCAGCTCGCGGGCGTAGTTCTCGTTGGGCTCCTGAGCGATGTTCAGGATACCGTCCAAGTAGACGAGCATCGCCGGGCTCTCGGCGCTGCGGACGAGCAGGTCATGAAAGGTCCCGATGGCCTGATCGCGGAAGTGTTGGTTGTCCGCATCCTCCCACGCGAGCGCGTGGGTGAGCGCGCTCACCCCGTCCTCGCCGAGCATCAACAGCACCTGGTTCGACTTGAGGAGGTAGGTGCTGAAGTGATTCTCCCAGAAGTCGGTGAGGTTCTCTTGCAGCTGACGACGCGCGAACAGCGGTCGCGCGACCTGTTGAAAGAGCACGAACACAGGATCGACAGCGGGATCCAGAATCGACAGCACGAGGTTCAACACGTCGTTCGTGGTCTCATCGATCGACGTCGGATTCAGTTGCTCCGCGAGGTAGCCATCGATCCCGATGGCGGGGTCGAGCAAGCGGGAGTACTCGTACAGGGTCGGACCATAGCCCACGCGCCGCGCCACGTGGGCCGCGGTGTCGACGTCGACGAACGCATCGCACGGTCCGTAGTGGTCGCACGCGAGCGCATAGCCGGTGGTCGGGTCGGCGCCGCAGAACGGCGTGGGCGCGGCGGGCGCCGGCCCGCTCCCGAACAGGAACGCGAGCGTCGCCACCACGTCCGCCACGTTCACCGCTTCGTCGTCGTTCGCGTCGGCGGCATCCAGGCACGGTACCGAGTCGAGTGCGCCGGCGAACAGGTATCCCAGGGTCGTGATCGGATCGCCGACGTTGACCGCACCATCGGCGTTCGCGTCGCCCCGCACGAACAGGCGATGGAGCGGCGGTGTCTCGACCTGGGCGTGGATCGCGCCACTGGTCAGCGCCACGCCCAATCCGACGAGCACGCCGACGATGTGCCGGCGCCAAACCTGCGACGCGGGACGCGACTTCGCTCGATCCACGGTGCGTTCCTTCCTTCGATCGGTAGCCGACTCACCGCCGCGAGAGCGACGGGCGCGGCGCCCGGGGGCGTCGCGGTGCAGCACGGTTCTTCCGGCGCCCGTCCGAGCTGCGCGTGATGACGCTCGAGCACGAAGGGGCGGCGAGCGAAAGCATCGTAGCCGCGAGCCATCGCCGAGTCACCGAGGAAGTTCAGGCACCGGCGCTCCCGGCTGACGCTCGTTGGCGGCGAGCGAGAGCGACGCCAAGTCGCTCCGGGATTCGAGGCGGTGGCCGAGCACGAGCCGCAGGTGCCACGCCAGCAGTACGACTGCCGTGACCAGCAACAGCGCTCCCAATCCCTGGTGACCGGTAGCGACGACCAAGGCCGCGTGCGCCTGTTGCGCTTGCACTTCCGGGGAGGTAACGGTCATCGCTGCGAACCCGAGTCCGATCTGTGCCAGCGGCAACCAGAAGAGCACTGCACCGGTGGGGCCGAACCCGGGAAGGTCGACACCGAGACGCTGCGCACGCAGCGAAGCGATCAAGGCCTGGACGAAGACCACGAACGCGAACCCCATGTGCCACAACAGCCAGGGATCTCGTCCATGATGCCGCAGCATCGCCCCGAGCGTGAGTTGAATGATGAGCATGCTGACCAGCACCAGGCTCGCGATCGCGCCCCCGGTTGGGCCGGCCCCGCCGTGCGAATGGAGGCGGCGCCAGGTCCGCGACGTCGCGGCGGCGAGGAACGCCAGCAGCGCCAAGAACACCTGGCCGGTGACGCCGTGGACGACAGCGACGCTGCGGGCAGAGACGTTGTCCTGCCCCCCCGAGGCGTCGAGACCTGCGCGCAAGACCCGGTCGGCACCGAGCAACCCTTGGCCAACGACGAGCACCATGGCGACGACCGCGAGCACCCGTACCCACCGACGGCGGTCACAGCTCAGCAGATACACACCGAAGGTCATGGTAACGAGGCCGATGAGCGCTCCGAACAGGCGGTGCGCGTGCTCGTAGAAAACGCCGCCGACCATCTTCGAGAGCGGCAGCAGAAACATGTTGGCCTCGAACGAGGTCGGCCAATCGTAGACGGCGAGCCCAGCGTCCGCGCTGGTCACTACCCCACCGATCACCACCAATACGAAGGTCGCGGCCACGGCGACCTTGGCAAAAGACCCCACGGCATCCGCGACGGTACCCTTCGGAGCGGGAAAACGACTCCCGATGGCAGCCCCGAGCACGCCCGCAGCGGCCGAGGTCGCGAAGAAGCCGCAGACGATCCAGGCCGCGTTGTCCCGCAGTTCGTTGGGCGACTCCTCCGCGATCACACTGCCCAACAGCACCAGAGCCAGTACCCCCGCCAGAAGTCCCGCGAAGGTGCCCGCGCGCAAGGGGCGCGTGGTGATCCGGCCCGTGACCCAGCCGCCGCCGATCATGCAGACGAGAATCGCTCCCAGGAGCACAGGGTTCGGAAGCTCGATACCCGGCAGCCGACCGAAGTACGAAACCGCACTGACGAGCACCGGGGTGAGGAATCCCCCCAGAAGCACTGCGTGCCGATCCGCCGCCAGCTGAACGTCGACCCGATCCATCTCTTCCCTCCATCCCAACGGCGTCGCAGGATACCCGGCGCGCCCCAGAGTGTCGCAGGGGTAGTCTGCGGAACGGGCCGACGAGCGGCAAGCTCCGGAACTTTGTGCTTCCGGACGGCGCTGGCTCCCCTAGAATGTCCGAGGAGTCGCCCAAGACTGACTTCGACATCTTGCCGTCGATTGGGGTCAGATTCGGCCGATCCGGAAAGCTCGGAACCGGAGGCGTAGCCTTGGTTCCGGTGAGGATTTCGAGGTTTTCGGATCGGTCGAAGATGGCCCGAAGCGACGAGCCAGAGGGTGAAGTTATTCTTGGGCGACTCCTTACGCCGCGTGGCTGTACCCTTTTGCCCCTCCAGCGGGGTCAGCTCGCCGCAGGCCGCACCCGGTATGGACGTCGGGCGGCGGCGGGGCTCTCTCATCCCTCAGGGTCGTGTCCTCCGGGGCACAGTTTGCTTGGGGTCAGTTTCACTGACTTTGCTTGGGGGCAGTTTCACTGACTTTCCTTGGGGTCAGTTTCACTGAGTTCCCTTGGGGTCAGTTTCACGGAGTCGACGGGTTTGGTTTGGGGCAGGGTTCGCTCACGAACGGATCGCCCGAGTCGGCGGCGTTCTTCCGGCATGTGGACGGGGCCAGACGGCTTCGCGCCGCGGCAACTCCGGGCTGCGACAACTCCGGGGTGGGAGTCGCCACTCGGTGGGTCCATTTCGGCGAGCGAGAAATCGGAGAGAAGAGAAGGAGTGGAGATGCTCGTGAGGAACTTCGTCGTCGCGTTGGGGATCGGCTTGGCTTGCGCGGGATCGACCCCGATGGCGTGGGCTCAAGGGGGAACCGGACCCGATGTCATCGTCGGTGAGCTGACCGGTCCGGGGAACTACGGCACCGCCGGTGGCTTCTACGCGTACTCGCTCGGCACGACGTCGTGCAATGCCGGCACCACCCCGCTCCTGTGGATCGCGGGAAACAACCAGCACCCGGTGATCGCCCAGCACCTCTATCGCATCAAGGATGGCCGCCTGGAACAGATCGGCATCAGCTGGTTGAAGCACGGATTCACGGCGCTCCAAGGGAACGAATGCAGCTTCGGCTGCAGCGCCAACCCGAACGGTTCGGCCCTCGGCGTGGGCTGCTCGGATCCGTACGGATCGGGGCTGAACGGCAGCCAGGGCAATGGACCGCGCTCCGAGATCAACGCGACCACCGGCTTCTTCCCCTACCCGTACAACCTGAACCCGCCGGTTACCGACCTCACTTCGCGCCGGATCCGAGTCGCCGCGGCAGACATTGCGCCCGACCAGAACCTCGGCGCGATCTACCTGTCCGAGGGACAGTACGTGGCGGCCGACGATTCGCTGGCCAACAACCACCACAACAACGCCTCGTACCGCCGGGTCACCGTTTCTCCCGCCGGTTTCGCGTTGTCGTTCAGCGGACCTACCGTGCGTGAGCAGGCCGCCATCGAAGGCTGGGCAACACTCGACCCGTCCGTCGAGCTGAGCGAAGTCATCGTGAACAACGGGCGCTTCATCCTCGGCACGAAAGTCACCGACCTCGCGAACGGCTTCTGGGAGTACGAGTACGCGCTGTACAACATGAACTCCGATCGCTCTGCGGGATCGTTCACGCTCCCCGTTGGCATGGGTACGGTCATTCAGAACCTCGGCTTCCACGATGTCAGCTACCACAGCGGTGAGCCCTACTCGGGCGCCGACTGGACGTCGAGCATCAACGCCGACTCGGTCTCCTGGACGACCGAGTCCTTCGCCACCAATCCGAATGCCAACGCGATCCGTTGGGGTACCCTCTACAACTTCCGCTTCCAGGCGGCGTCACCGCCGTCGCCGGTCTTGGCGACGATCGGCCTGTTCAAGCCGGGCACGCCGGCCGAGGCGGTTCTGCAAACCCAGGCCCCGCTTCCCGGTGGCACCAACACCCCGGCGGTCAGTGGTCTCACCTGCGGCATCGCGGCCTTCCAAGGCAGCCTTGCCTGGAGCAACGGTGCCGCTTACGACTCCATCCTGCTGTTCCGTAACGGCCAACAGATCGCCACCCTCGCCGGCAACGCGACGTCCTACCAGGATCCGGGCCTCGCGCTGGGGAGCTACGACTACATCGTAAACGGCGTCATCGCCTCGGTACCGTCGCCCGGCGTGGGTTGCACGATCGACGTTCTGCCCCCGGCACCGGTCGCCAACTTGACGTGCTCGCAGAACGTGTTCACGGCTCACCTCGCGTGGACGAACTCCGACCCCTACTCGGACATCCAGATCCGCCGCAACAACCTGCTGATCGCCACGCTGCCCGGGACTGCGACCTCCTACGACGACATCGGGCTCAACCTCGGCACCTTCACGTACCGGGTGACGGCGTTCGCCGGTACCATCTCGGCTGGGCAAGTGGTGTGCGTCGTGGACATCCTGCCGCCGCCGGCCATCCCCTTCGAGTACGAGGCCACGTCGCACGTGGTGCCATTCGACTCGGTGACCGGCCAAGGCGCCTTCTCGGCGACCGTGCTCCTGCAGGAGCTTCCCGGCAGCCCTGACTTCCCGAACACCGTGGCTGGCTTCTCGACCGCGATCCAACACGATCCGGCGTACCTCGTGGCGAATTCACTCGCCGTGAGCCCGTTGATCGCCGCTCTCAACGGCGGTGCCGGCCCCGACTTCTTCGTGCCGGTGGTGCTGGCGGACGGCATCACGGTCGGGATGATCTTCTCGTTCATGTTGACCGACTCCATCACCGTTGCGACGTCTACGCCGATCCTGAACATCGACTACCAGACCCAGCCGGCGGCGCTGGCCGGGACCAACAGCCCGGTCGCAACGGCGCTGACCTTCGCGGACGGTGTCCTCGGCAATCCACCGGTCGAGAACGTCGTGGTCGTCGGGGTGGGCAGCAACACCCCCACGTTCGTGGACGCCGTGGTCGACCTGGTGCCGGGTAGCGTGAGCGGGAACTTCATCCGCGGCGACGGCAACGCCGACGGCGCGGTGAACCTCGTGGACGCCGTGTACTCGCTCAACTACCTGTTCCTCAGCGGGCCTGGCGTGTGCCTGTCCGCCCTCGATGTCGACGACAACGGGAGCGTGAGTCTGGCAGACCCGGTTACCCTCCTCGGCTACCTGTTCCTGAGCGGCCCCAACCCCGCGAATCCGTTCCCCGGGTGCGGCGCAGATCCGACGACCGACGCGCTCGGTTGCGTGTCGTTCGCGTCCTGCCCATAGCAGCGGTTCGAGTCGCAGCGTTCCTCCGATCGGTGTCGCACCGGTCGGGGGAACGCCCCTCCTCCTCGACGCCCGCCACCACCAGTTTTGGTTCCGCGGGCGCCTCGCGGACGATTGAATCCCGCCTTCGACCTCCGTGCCCCGACACAGCCCGTTGTTCCCCGACCTTCCGGCCCCGCCCGGGGCCGCAACTTCTCGCTTCCGATTCCAGCTTCGATTGACAGGGCCCGCAGCGTGCGGCATGAAGCACCGTGCCGATCGTCTCTGTTGGCGCATGGCGCCGCACCATCCCGGGAGCCCCCCATGAACGTGTTTCTCCGCTTCTATCGGACCACTGTGGGCATGAAGCAGCTGATGGCCATCACCGGCCTGGGGCTCGTCCTGTTCCTGGTCGGCCACCTGAGCGGCAACCTGCTCGTGTTCAAGGGCCAGGAGGCCATGAACGCGTACGCCGCGTGGCTCAAGAGCCAAGGGCCGCTCCTGTGGGTTGCCCGTCTCGGACTGCTCGCCGTCTTCTCGTTGCACGTGTACCTGGGAGTCGTGCTCAAACGCCGGAGCGCGCGCGCGCGGCCAGTGCCTTATCAGTACGACGAGACCCTGCAGGCCACCTGGACCTCGCGCAGCATGGTGCTCACCGGATTGCTCGTGCTCGGCTTCGTCCTGTTCCACCTCGCGCACTTCACGCTGGGCGCGTCGCCTCACTCCGAACTCCTGGATGCCCAGGGCCGTCACAACGTATTCGCGATGGTGGTTCGCGATTTCGGCAATCCCCTGGTGGTACTGATCTACCTCGGTGCCTTGGGAGTGCTCGCGGCTCACCTCAGTCACGGGATCTCGAGCCTGTTCCAGACCTTGGGTCTGACCCACCCACACTACGCGACTTTGATCCGGCGTCTCGGACTCGCCGCCGCCACGATCTTGTTTCTTGGATACGCGACGATTCCGCTAGCGATCGCGTTCGGGTTCGTGAAAGCAAGTGCCGCATGAGTCTCGATGCAAAGATCCCTTCGGGTCCACTGCCAGAGAAATGGGATCGCCACCGCGGCGATCTGAAGCTCGTGAATCCCGCCAACAAGAGGAAGTACCGGATCCTCATCGTTGGCTCCGGCCTCGCCGGCGCGTCCGCCGCTGCAACGCTCGGGGAGCTGGGCTACGCCGTCGACTGCTTCTGCTTCCAGGACAGTCCCCGTCGCGCCCACAGCATCGCGGCACAGGGCGGCATCAATGCAGCCAAGAACTACCAGAACGACGGCGACAGCGTTTGGCGCCTGTTCTACGACACGATCAAGGGGGGCGACTTCCGCTCCCGAGAAGCGAACGTTTATCGCCTGGCTCAGGTCAGCAATCAGATCATCGACCAAGCGGTTTCGCAGGGAGTTCCCTTCGCCCGCGAGTACGGCGGCACGTTGGCCAACCGCTCGTTCGGCGGTGCGCAGGTTTCGCGCACCTTCTACGCGCGAGGTCAAACCGGGCAGCAACTGCTCTTGGGGTGCTACGCCGCCCTGAGCCGACAGATCGCCGCACAGCAGGTGCGCATGTTCCCGCGCACCGAAATGCTCGACTTGGTCATCGTCGACGGACACGCGCGCGGCATCGTGACTCGCTGCCTGACGACGGGGCGCATCGAGTCGCATGCTGGAGACGCCGTCGTCCTGGCCACGGGCGGGTACTCGAACGTCTTCTTCCTGTCCACCAACGCCAAGGGCTGTAACGTGACGGCGTCGGTCCGGGCGTACAAGCGCGGTGCGTTCTTCGCCAACCCGTGTTACACCCAGATCCACCCGACCTGCATTCCGCAGACGGGCGAGCAGCAGTCGAAGCTCACCCTGATGTCCGAGTCGCTGCGCAACGACGGCCGCGTGTGGGTGCCGTCTCGAGCCGGCGACCACCGCGCGCCGAAGGACATTCCGGAGGCGGAGCGTGACTACTACCTCGAGCGCAAGTACCCGAGCTTCGGCAACCTCGCGCCTCGCGACATTGCCTCCCGCAGCGCCAAGGAAGTCTGTGACGAGGGACGCGGGGTCGGCCCGTTCGGGCGCGGCGTGTACCTCGACTTCGCCGCGGCGACGGCGCGGCTGGGACGCCACACCATCGAAGAACGCTACAGCAACTTGTTCCAGATGTACGAGCGCATCACCGGGGAAGATCCCTACGCGACCCCCATGCGCATCTACCCCGCCCCGCACTACACCATGGGTGGCTTGTGGGTCGACTACAACCTGATGAGCACCATCCCCGGGTTGCACGTGATCGGCGAAGCCAACTTCTCGGATCACGGCGCCAACCGGCTGGGTGCGAGCGCTTTGATGCAGGGACTCGCTGACGGCTACTTCGTTCTCCCCTACACCATTGGGCACTACCTCGCTTCCGTGAAACCCGGAAGTGTGACCACCACCCATCCGGAGTTCGCTGAGGTCCAGCGCCAAGTACGGGAGCGCATCGGCCAACTCCTCGGGGCTCGCGGGAAGCGGACGGTCGACGACTTCCACGTCGAGTTGGGCAAGCTCATGTGGGGCCATTGCGGGATGGCGCGGAACGCGAAGGGCCTGCGGGAGGCGCTGTCGAAGATCCCCGAACTGCGTGAGCGGTTCTGGAAGGACGTTCGCGTTCCGGGCAGCGCGGAGACGCTGAACCTGTCCCTCGAGAAGGCCGGAAGGGTCGCCGACTTCCTGGAGTTCGGTGAACTCATGTGCCACGACGCGTTGGCTCGCGAGGAGTCCTGCGGTGGCCACTTCCGGGAGGAACACCAGACTCCCGACGGCGAGGCCAAGCGGGACGACGACCGCTTCTGCCACGTCACGGCATGGCAGCACCAAGGCAAGGATCAGAAGCCCGTCGAACACCGCGAAGCGCTCGAATTCGAGAACGTCCACCTGGCGGTCAGGAGCTACAAGTGAAACTCGTCCTTCATGTATGGCGACAGGCCGGCCCCAACGACGCCGGTCGGTTCGAGCGTCACGAGCTCGCCGACGTGAGCCCCGACGTGTCCTTCCTCGAAATGCTCGATCGTCTCAACGAGGAGCTGACTCTTCGCGGCGATGAGCCGGTCGCCTTCGATCACGACTGCAGGGAAGGTATCTGCGGGTCTTGTTCGTTGGTGATCAACGGGGTGCCACATGGCCCCCAGCGGGCGACGACGACCTGCCAACTCCACATGCGGACCTTCACGGACGGCGAGCAAATCTACGTCGAGCCATTCCGAGCGCGCCCGTTTCCGGTGCTGCGCGACTTGGTCGTGGATCGCAGCGCGTTCGATCGCGTGATCGCCGCCGGCGGCTACGTCTCGGCCAACGCCGGCGCCGCCCCGGACGGCAATGCCATTCCCATCCCGAAGCACGAGGCGGACCGCGCGTTCGATGCCGCCGCCTGCATCGGCTGTGGTGCCTGCGTGGCCGCATGCAAGAACGCGAGCGCAATGTTGTTCGTCGCCGCCAAAGTAACCCACCTCGCCCTGCTCCCCCAGGGCCGGGTCGAGCGGCAACGCCGCGCCCTCGACATGGTGAGTGCCATGGACGCCGAGGGCTTCGGCAACTGCGCCAACCAGTTCGAGTGCGAAGCGGCTTGCCCGAAGGAGATCTCGGTCGCCACCATTGCACAGCTCAACCGCGAGTTCCTCCGCGGAGCCCTGAGCTACTGAGCTCTCGGCGGTCCCTGATGCGATCTATCGTTTCCAGCAACGTCTTCTTCGCCACCCTTTGAAGCGCTCTATCGCATGGGCGGTGGGCTCAGCGGATGCGCCCCACGAGGGTGAGTGGGCGCAAGTGAAGCGAAGAGGAAGACGGGACTGCACGCGATGACGGGACCGCGACCGGGACGCGCGCGGGGTTGCCGGTTCGCGACACCGCCGGCGCTGCTTCACGACGTCGTCGCCGGGCATCCTCCCCCCCACTGGGCGCGAACGGGTTCGTAGAGCTGCCGTGAGCCGGAGATCAGTGCTCGTGCTCGGCCGGTGACACACCGTCGAGTCGACGCGAGATGTCTTCGAGGCGGGCCTCCATCTTGAGAACGGCTGCTTCGATCGCGGCGCTCTGGGCAGGGTCGAGCTTCGACCCGGCTCGCAGCTTGCCCGTGAACTCCTTCACTTCGGATCGCGTTGCCGCGACCTCCGATGAGAGTTCCTTGATCGCGGTCAGTTCGTGCTCGGAGACCTCCCGATGCGGATCGCCGCCGGATCCTCCCGGGGAGCACGCGCTGAGAAGCGCACAGAGCATGACACCCACGCCACCGAGGGACCGTCGTTGCCACTCCATTGTTCTCTCCTCACCGATTGAACCTCTCCGACCCCAGGCGCCACCGTCGCGCCGGGACTCGGAGTCGCAGCATCTCAGAGTTCAGGTCCGCGGTGAAGTCGATCGATCAAGCTCTCGATCGGTACGCGATGAATCTCCACCCGTCCGAGCCCCAAGGGTAGGGCCATGCGGAATCGCAACCCACGGTTCTTCTTGTCCCGAGCCATCAAGCTGAGATATTGGTCCGCACAACCAGGATCCCACGCCACTGGCAAGCCCGCTCGGCCGAGCACCGACGCGATCCGCTCGGTAAGCTCGCGGGTTCCGAGTTCCAGGTCTTCCGCGATACGGGCGGCGAAGACGGTGCCGACGGCGACTGCGTCCCCATGCCGAACCCGCTCGACTCCTCCCCAAGCCTCGAGCGCGTGGCCTAGAGTGTGGCCCAGGTTGAGCACCATCCTGCGTCCCGCGTCCCGAAAATCCTGCTCCACGACTGCGGTCTTCACCCGCAGGCACCGCTCGATGACTTCGACGGTCGGGAGTCCTCCGGCCGCGATCGAGCCACTCTCCATGGAGTCGAACAACCCGGGGTCGCCGACGATTGCGGTCTTCACCACTTCGCCCCAGCCCGAGCGCAACTCCTCGCCGGGCAACCCCGACAGCGAGCCGATGTCGATCTGCACGAGGGACGGCATGTGAAACGCGCCCAGTACGTTCTTGATTCCCCCGTGATTGAGCCCGGTCTTGCCGCCAACGAACGCATCCACCATAGCCAGTAGAGTGGTCGGGATCCCGACCCAAGGAACACCTCGGAGCCAGGTCGCGGCGGCAAACCCAGCGGCGTCGCCGACGGACCCGCCACCCGCGGCAACAACACAACCTTCGCGGTCGAGACCCATTTCCTGGAAGAAGTCCAGGAAGCGCTCCCAGGACCGAACGGACTTGAGTTCCTCCCCGCCGTCCACCGTCAGCTGCCGGTAGGGTACGCCCCACGCGTCGATCCAATCGCCACACTCGGCGACGAAGTCGGGGTGAAGGCGGGCGTCGAGCACGAGCGCGACTTGACTCGGCGGCTTCTCCAAGGGGTCGGCGCCAGAAACGGCGCCAAAGCGTATCAGGGAACTCTGTCCCGCCGCACTCAGGCGGATCGAGGGCGGACCCGGGGCCGCAGTCAATTCAGGACTCGCTCGCCGCAGTGGATCCGGAGGAAGGGCCGTCGGACGTACCGGCCACGGCTCGGGCCTTGGCGACCGCCGCCCGTTGTCGAGCTCTGAGGCGTCGCTGCTCGAATCGTCCAAACACGGCTTGGCGTCCCAAGATCGAGCCAGCCACGAGGAGCCCCCCGAAACACAAGAGAATTACCCAGTAGACAGGATCCCAGCCGACGAGCGGGGACTCGGCGACGAAGGGCTCGAGTTCCAAGGCGCTCCACTGGGGGACACTCGCCCGCTTGCCATCGTGTTGCACGAACTCGTGGATACGGAGGAAGTCCACATCCATCTCGACCGCCTCGCCGTCGAAGAACGTGCCGTGCTTGCGCACGAAGACGACCCGGTGCATGTGACCGTCCACGTCGCGACCGAACACATCCCAATAGCGGTCGACCCCCGACTCGCCGCCCCCCGGAAGCAACCCCGTGAAGTGCACCGGCTCACCAACGAGGGTCAAGTACATGCGGTAGCGCTGCCCTCGAAGCTGCGGGGCAACGTCGGCAAAGGTCTGCCAGTCCGGAAGCCTCGCGAGCCGCGGGACGTACTCATCCGGCCCCGCGAGCCAACGGTGAAACAGGTAGTCTACGGCGACCCGATTGGCCAACAACTCTCCGCTGCCCCCCATATGCCCATCGACGACGGCAGCGAGAATCGCCGGGTCGGTCTGAAAGGGCTTGGACGGAGTGGGTGCAGGTGGCGCGGGCACTTCGATCGGCGCGGTCGAATCCACGAACGCTGCGCGAGCATCTCCCGTCGGCGCGGGAAGCGAGGAAGAACGGCTGACCCGAGCCACCAAATCGAGGGCCGGCCCTGGCGCCGTCGAGCGCGTGTGCAAGATGAAGGGGAGCAGCAGGAAACCGCACGCAACGACGATCATCGAGACGACGAGCGTCTTGTCTCTCGAGGTCAATCCCGGCCGCGCTCTGCGCAGGTGGCGTTCACCGAAGTACACCATGGCCTCATGATACCGACGGCGACTCGGGAGACGCAGGGCTTTCTTCGAGAACCCGACAGATCTCGGCCGCCGCGCGCGCGGAAGCGCCCGGTTGAAACAGGCGCTCGCGGAGGTCGTGCAGCTCGCGGCGAACCGTCGCCGCCGGCTCGTGGAGCAACAGTCGGCGGACCGCCTGCTCGACCTGGCCTTCCTCGCCTTCGGCGACGAGTAGCTCTGGCACCAAGGCGCGCCCAGCGAACAGGTTTACCAAGGCGATGAACGGGGTCACGGACAGCCAGCCGAAGACTCGTCGTTCCCAGCGGCGGACCGGGTACACCACGACCAACGGGGTTCCGAAGAAGGCCAGTTCAAGAGTTGCCGTGCCCGACACGACGACGGCAACCTGAGCCGTTCGCTGCAGCGTATGGGGATCGCCCTCGTGGATGGCCACCGTCATCCCCGACTCGCGAATTGCCGCCTCCACTCGCCCCCGCAGTCGGGGGCGGTGGCACGAGACCACGACCGCGAGATCCCCGCGGGCCGCCGCGATCGGTTGGACGCTCCGCAGCATCAGCGGGAGCGCCTCATCGACCTCGTGTCCGCGACTCCCCGGAAACAAAGCGAGCACCGGACCCGAGCTGGGTTGGACCGGGGTCGACTCCTGCTCGACAAGGTGGTCGAAGATCGGGTTCCCTACGTAGCGGACGCGGTCGTGCACGGATCGGTACAAGCGCTCTTCGAAAGGCAGAATCACCAACAGCAAGTCAGCGCGGCGGGCCACGCGACGAATGCGCCAGGGCGCCCACGCCCAAACTTGCGGGCAAACGTAGTAGACCACGGGCACCCGTTGGCGACGCGCCATGCGCGCGAGGTTCAGGTTGAGCCCTGGGTAGTCGATCAGGATCAGCAACTCCGGGGGCTCCCGCCGGAGTTCCTCGAGGAAGACGCTCGCGACGCCGAACAAGTAGCCCATTTCCGCGAGCACCTTGCGAAAGCCCATCACGCTGCGGTCGACGAGGTTGCTTCGCAGCTCGACGCCGGCCGCTCGCATCCGCTCGCCACCGAGGCCGACGAAGCGCCAATCCGGATGCCGTTCGCGCAGCGACGCCACCAGCGAGGCGCCATGCACGTCACCCGAGGCCTCACCGGCCACGATGTAGATCTTGCGCGTCACTGCGTAGCGCGCCGTCGCTGATAGTCGGCCGCCGCGGCGAGGAACGCTCGCGCGACCCGGTCACTGAGGACGCAGTCGGCGGCAGCGCGCTCCGGATGCCACTGCACGCCGACCTGAAACTCCCCGGGACCGGCGGCGGCCTCGAAGACACCATCTTCGGCCTCCGCCATCAACTCCCAGCCGGGTGGCAGCGCGCTCACCGCCTGGTGGTGATGGCTGTTGACCGTGTAGGTGCCCGCGGGCCCAACCCCGTGTCGCGTCGACTCGCCCCGCCACCGCACAGGGTGCTCGGAGAGGGCCTCGCTTGCGGCGCTGCGTCGGTGCCGAATCGTCGAGGGCGGCCCCTCGGTCGGCAGGTCGCCACAAAGCTGACCGCCGGCCACGAGCGCCAAGAGTTGGAAGCCCCCGCACACGCCGAGCACCGGGATGTCTCGAGCCAAGAGTTCGCGCGCCAGAAGCAGATCGTGTTCCTCTCTGCGCTCGTCGACTGGGACGAAGTCCGCGGGGACCCTGGTGGCCACACCGCAGCGGTAGTCGTCGCCGCCGACCAGCAGAACACCGTCGACGATGTCGAGCCAAGCCAGGGAATCTCGGACGGGAGGAAGCACCATGGCGCTCCCGCCAGCGCGTGTCACGTAGTCCACGTAAGCCAGGTGAACCGTGATCTTCGCCGGCGCCGCCGGCGCGAGATCACACGAGATCGCGATGCGCGGCCGCGTCATCACACAAGGTCTCCTTCCCGGCGATCCCGTCGCCTGAGCGCCCCCATCGCGTGGCCGGCCGGTCGCACCCGCCGCTCTGCACTTGTTCCAGGTTCGCTGTTCGCGCCTGAGGGCGCGCGGCATCCTATCTGCGCGAGTCAAAAAGGGAACGTCCCGAGTGCGAGTCGGGCTCGATCGGGACGCGAGAGCGAAGCGAGTGGTCATGCCCATTCCCATGGTCCCCCCGGGGCGCCGCGAAGAGATTTCGCCCTACCTTGCTGCCTTCACGAACTTCGAGACCCAGCGTTCGCTGCCAACCGATCGCCGCCAACTCGGGCCGCATCGCGCCGAGCGTCTTCTGGCCGCGGCCGGACTCGAGTCGCCGCCCGCCACGGTCATCCAAGTCGCTGGTTCCAAGGGGAAGGGCTCGACCGTGCTGTGGCTGGAGGGGCTCTTGCGCGAGCGGGGTTTGCGCCCGGGGGCCTACTTGTCGCCACACGTCGAGGAAATCACCGAGCGCATCCGGATCGACGGTCGCGACTCGACCTACGAGGACCTCCTCGCCGGTCTCGCCTTCCTGCACCCCTTCGTGTGCGAGATCGAACGCACGACTCCCGACTTGGCTCCGACCTTCTTCGATCTCTGGACCGCGCTCGCGGCCTGGACGTTTCGCGAGCACGGCTGCACCCACGCTCTCTACGAGGTCGGTCTCGGGGGACCGCTCGATTCGACGACGGCGGTACCGCACGCGCTCGGCGTGCTCACTACCATCGACCTCGAGCACCGACTGCAGCTGGGTCCCACCGAGGAAGCGATCGCGCGGGAGAAGGCCCGGATCGCCCGCGCAGGGCGACCCTTCGTCATTGCTGCTGCGCGGACTGCGCCGGGCGCGGCGGCCGCCGAAGTCGCCCGCGCACGCGGGGCTCGGGTGCTTGCCGTCGGCGACGATCCGCGACCCGCTCTGGTCGGCCTCGAGGCGCCCCAAACGCAGAACCTGACGGTCGCGTTGTGCGCACTCGAGCAGGGCCTCGAGCTTCACGCATACTCGGTGCCCGAACTCGAGGCGGTCGTGCGCAACGTGCGCCTCCCGGCACGCTTGGAAGTCATCCCGGGGCCTCCGCCGCTGCTGCTCGACTGCGCCCACACCATTCGCTCGCTCGTGCTCTTTCGCGACGCCTTCGAACGGTGGCGCGGCGCTGGCCCCGGCGCGATCTTGGTCGCGTTTCTCGCGGAGAAGGAGTGGGCGTTGGCGCTCTCGCACTTCCCGCCGATGCCCCATGTCGAGTGGATCGTCACGACCCCGAACCCTCAACGGCGTCAGGATCCAACCCCCGTCGCGGAGGCCCTCCGCAGGCTCTCCCCCTCGGTCACGGTAGAAGAAGACTGTGCCGCCGCGATCGCTGAACTTCGCCGACGCGCGACGGCAGGCGTCCGCTGCGGTGCTACCGGATCCGTCTATCTCGCCGGTTTCGTGCGCCGCGCGTGGCGGGGTGAGTAGGTGAAACACTCGACGCGCGCGAGAGCCACTGAACCCTTGCCGAAGTCACGCGTCGATCGCGTGCTCGCGCAAAGTCGAGGGCAAGCCGGCTCGGGCCCCGGACGCGCTGCTTGCTGACCCCGAATCGAGCGCACACGCAGACGGCTCCAGTTCGCGCTTGGCGTTACGAGCCGAAGGCGGGCGTTTGCGAGTGAAGCGATCGCGGCTTCGCTGCGGTCGCCAGGGGCTTTCGAAAACTCCGGGGAGAGAATCGCGTCGCGCATCCAGCGTGGCACTCGCTTGATTTCGGGTCTCGCCGGGTCGGCGGCGCATGCGCGCGCCGCACGAAACGAAGCGACCCGGGAAGCCGTGCCGGCACCCCGGGTCCTGCGTGTCCAAGCGCACCAGCGTCGCTTCGCATCAGTGGCCGAACGACTCGAGCGCCTCGCGCCCCCGCGAGGAGGCTGTCGGGAAACCGCTTCCCGAAAGCCTGCTAGGGCGAGCCGATCGGGGTCGAGTCTTCCTCGAGCTTCAGTTCCCGCTCGGGCAGAACGAAAGTGAGATCCCCGTTGGCGACGTCGACGGTGATGTCCTGCGATTCCCGGAAAGAGCCGCGCAGCAGCTCCTCGGCGAGTCGATCTTCGACGCGTTGCTCGATCGCGCGACGCAATGGCCGGGCACCAAACTGCGGGTTGTAGCCGATGTCGATCAGGAAGTCTTTCGCCGCGGCCGAGACTTCGAGGTGAATGCCTCGCTCCTTGAGACGCTGTTTGACGTGCTTCAGCTCGATCTCGATGATTTGATACAGGTCCTCGCGCCGGAGCGGAGTGAAGACGATCGTATCGTCGAGACGGTTCAGGAACTCCGGCCGGAAGTGGCGATCCACTTCGTTCATGAGTTCCTTGCGCATGGTGTTGTAATCTTGCTCCGAGGTCACGGCGCGGAAGCCGAGGGACGACTGGCTCTTGATGATGTTCGCGCCAATGTTCGAAGTCATGATCAAGATGACGTTGCGGAAGTCGATGTGCCTGCCGAACGAGTCGGTCAGTTGACCCTCTTCCATCACCTGGAGCAACATGTTGAACACGTCGTAGTGGGCCTTCTCGACCTCGTCGAGGAGCACGACGGAGTAGGGCCGACGTCGGATCCGTTCGGTGAGCTGCCCACCTTCTTCGTAGCCAACGTAGCCCGGTGGTGCTCCGACCAGGCGGCTGACGTTGTGCTTCTCCATGTACTCGGACATGTCGATCTGAATCAGCGCATCTTCCTCGCCGAACATGAAACGGGCCAGCGCCTTCGCGAGCAGTGTCTTTCCGACTCCGGTGGGGCCCAAGAAGAGGAACGAGCCCACGGGCCGCCGCGGATCCTTCAGGCCCGACCGCGAGCGCCTCACGGCCCGCGCGATCTGGCGAATGGCCTCTTCCTGTGAGATCACCGAGTTGTGGAGTTCCTTCTCCATCTGGAGCAAACGCTCCGCCTCTTCGCTCTCGATGCGCGTGAGCGGAATGCCCGTCATCTTGGAGACGGTCTCGCAAATGACTTCGACATCGACGATGCCACCGCTCTCCTTGGCCGTCTCGCGCCACTCCCGAAGCGCTTGGTCCTTCTTCCGCTTCTGTTTGTCGGCTTGATCGCGGAGATTGGCTGCGCGTTCGAAGTCTTGCTCCGCGACCGCGGCCTCCTTCTCCTTGTTGAGCTTCTCGATCGCCTCCTCGATCTCTTTGAGATCGGGCGGGCGCGTGGAGTTGCGGAGCCTGACCCTCGAACCCGCTTCGTCGATCACGTCGATCGCCTTGTCGGGCAGGAAGCGTCCGCTGATGTAGCGAATCGAGTGGTCGACGGCCGCCACCAGCGCTTCGTCCGTGATCTGCACGCGGTGGTGTGCTTCGTACTTGTCGCGTAGACCGTGCAGGATCTCCACCGTCTGCTGGCGTGTCGGCGGATTGACGATGATGCTCTGGAAGCGACGCTCGAGGGCGCCATCCTTCTCGATGTGCTTGCGGTACTCATCGAGGGTGGTGGCGCCAACGCACTGGACCTCGCCACGCGACAATGCTGGCTTCAGCACGTTGGAGGCGTCGATCGCGCCCTCGGCGCCGCCCGCCCCGACCAGCGTGTGCAGCTCGTCGATGAAGAGGATGACGTTGCGAACACGGCGCACCTCGGTCATGACCGCTTTGATTCGCTCCTCGAACTGACCGCGGTACTTCGTGCCGGCCACCATCATGGCGAGGTCGAGCACGACGATGCGACGCTCGCGCAGGAGTTCGGGCACGTTGCCGTTGACGATCTCCTGGGCCAGCCCCTCGACGATCGCACTCTTGCCTACGCCGGGCTCGCCCAAGAGCACGGGGTTGTTCTTGGTGCGTCGCGACAAGACCTGCATGACCCGTTCGATCTCGTTCGCGCGCCCGATGACCGGATCGAGCTTGCCCTCACGGGCCATTTCGGTGAGATCGCGGCCAAAGGCGTCGAGGGCCGGGGTCTTCGAGCGGCCTTGCTTGGCATTGCCCGTCGATGGGATGCTGCTCTCGCCTCCTTGCGACACATCCGCCCCGAGCAGCTCGAGCACTTCCGACTTCACGTCGTCGAGCTTGATGCCGAGGTCCATGAGCACCTGCGCGGCCACGCCGTCGTTCTCACGAATGAGTCCCAGCAGCAGGTGCTCGGTACCAATGTAGTTGTGCCCCAGTTCGTTCGCTTCCTCTTGGGAGAGCTCGAGCACCTTCTTCGCGCGCGGCGTGAAGGGGAGCTGTCCCATGGTCACCATGGAAGGTCCGGACTGGACGTGCTTCTCGATCTCGCCGCGAATCTTGTTGCCGTCGACTTCGAGGTTCTTGAGCACGTTCGCGGCGACCCCGCTCCCCTCCTGCACCAGGCCGAGCAGGATGTGCTCTGTGCCGATGAAGTCGTGGTTGAAGCGCTGGGCCTCTTTTCGGGCCAGGGCCATGACCTTGCGCGCTCGGTCCGTGAAGCGATCAAACATATCGTTCTCTTCTCGCGTGGTTGGCTTGTGACCGACTGCGGCTGACCGCGGTCGAGGTTTCGTCGCGAGGATGGGGCGCCACCGCTCGACTCGAAAGCGCTCTCGTACCGTTCAGAACATAACCCGTAACGCGCGCCACCGGTAGGGCAAGTGCCCGTCCTCCCCAGCGCGTCGGGCCGCCGCCGCCTGCGCGGCCACCCCGCGGAGCAGGGCTCCGCTGGGTCGGCGATCCACTCGGCGCGCGGGCCCCGTCCCGGAAACGGCTCCGAGCACGCGCACACACGGCCGCTCGTGATCTCGGCTCCAAGGATCGCTGCGACCCGCCCCCACCTCGGGAAGCGGCTAACACGGGAACTTGCTCATGTAGCGGCGGATGAAGCTGGCTCGGGTCACGTCCCGCGCCTGCGGTTCCAGTTCGCTCCCCTCGAGCTTCTGGAGATGGCCAGGCTGGGTGAGCAAGAACAATTCGTTGACCATGTGACTCGTGATTCCGGGGATCAGCCCGAGGTTCACGCCGAGGCGCACCATGGACAGGTTCTCGAGGGTCTCCTTGGAGCTGATCGTGCGCGCGCTCTTCATGGTTCCATAGGCGCGCCAGACTTTGTCTTCGAGCACCGTTCGCTTCGACTCGAGCAGGGTCTGGCGCACGGTCCGCTCGTACCCGATGATCTTCGGGATCACCTCCGAGATGTTGTCGATGATCTCGACTTCCGACCTCCCGAGCGTGATCTGGTTCGAAATCTGGTAGAAGTCGCCCAGAGCCTGTGTCCCCTCCCCGTAGAGGCCACGCACCGTGAGATTGATCTTGGACACCGCCTGAAAGACCTTCTCCACTTGCTGGGTCATGACCAACGCCGGGAGGTGGAGCATGACCGAAGCCCGCAGGCCCGTGCCGACGTTGGTCGGGCAAACGGTGAGATATCCGTACTGCTCGTCGTAGGCGTACGGGAGCCGCTCCTCGAGTAGCGTGTCGAGTTCATCCATGAGCGTCCAGGTGTCGCGCAGTTGGAAGCCGGAGCGAAGCACCTGCAGGCGCAAGTGATCCTCCTCGTTGACCATGATCGCGATGTCCTCGCTCGCGTTGAAGGCGACGCCGCGGTCCACCTTGGCGAAAGCGTGCTCACGGCTGATCAAGTGACGTTCCATGAGGACGTTGCGGTCGACGTTGTGCAGGGTCTTCAGCTTGAGGAAGAAGAGCCCCAGGCGATCCCGCAGACTCTCCAGGGCTTCACAGATCTCTTGCTCGATCCGAGAGCGTCGGCGACTGTTCGCCCGCGACAGGAAGGGGTGACCCTCGAGGTTCCGTGCGAGGCGAATCCGCGACGAGATGACGAGATCGGACTCCGGCCCGGTGCCCGAAAGCCATTCCCCGGCACTGCGGGAGAGCTCGCTCAGCTGCACGGTTCGCTCCGCTCCATCTCGTGGATCCGGTCCCTCAAGGACGCGGCCAGTTCGTACTCCTCGCGACTCACGGCCGACTCCAGCTCACCGCGGAGATCTTCGAGTTCGCGCCGCCGCACGAGTTCTCTGCCGATGCGACCGGGGACCTTGCCCTTGTGCCGCGAGAAACCGTGGATCTTCTCCAGCAAGTGGTCGAGTTCGCGGCGAAACGCATGGAAGTCGTCCGGACACCCAAGCTTGCCGCTCGCGCGAAACTGCCGGTAGCCGATGCCGCAGGTCTGACAATGAATGTCGGTGGGATCCGTCGTCGAGTCTTCGTCGCGCGACTCCACGAGCTGCCCGAAGAACTCCGGGATCGAGATGTTCTTCACATGGGCATGGATGGCGACCCCCTTCTGGGAGGCGCAGGCCTCGCAAAGGTGGATCTCCTTCTTGGCGTTGTTGACGATCTCGGTGAGGTGAACCGTGGCGACCGCCTCGTGACAGACTTCGCAAATCGTCATAGCTCGCGCCAAACCTTTCTCCGGCGCCAACTCGTGGCGTCCAGGACCGCCCCGAAGGGCGCCAAGCCGAGGTCCCGCGGTTGCACCCGGAAGCAACGCTACCGGCCATTTCCGGTGGGCTTCCGAGTTAGCATCCGCACGCACGGCGCCGGCTCCGAGTCCTCCACGCGGACTCAGACCTCGGCTCACGGGGCACTTGCGGAGGCCATCTCCAAACCTACATCGGCCATCGAGCTTTGCAACTGGAGTTTTCCTCCGGTGACGACCTCAGGACGCGCTGCAACACGAGCCGCTGTCGGCACCTGGCGTGAAACCGGGGTTGTGTGAAGAGCCGGGCTTGCAAGCGCGGGCCGCGCCCGCAAAGCGGGGCCGGAGTAGCCGCGATCGCTCGGCGGAGCAGCGGTCGTCATTGGGGTGTCAGCCGTGCGGGCCGAGGAGCTCGGCGAGGAGCCGCTCGGTGTGGATCAAGGGCGGCGCCCCAGCGCGACTCGCGCGCGCCCGCCACCACCGCTCGAGCGCCGGCGCTTCGTCGAAGTCTTCCGTAGGCGGGAGTTCGACCCAGGGCGGGGTCAGTCGGGCCTGGAGGGTCGACAGTACGCTCGGCGAACCCCAATCGAAACCTCCGCGCAAGGCGGGTTCCGGATCGCGGTCGGAAGGCCAGCCTAGGAGCACGTATCCCCCGTCCAATGCGGGGCCGACGGCGACCTCGGCTCGCAACACCGCGGCACGCGCGGCGTGGAGATCCTCGCGGCGCAGATGAGGAGCGTCGGCCCCGAGCACGATGGCACCGCGCCAGCCCTGAGCGAAGGCCATCGTCAAGCCTCGAACCTGACGGTCGCCGAGATCGCCCTCCCCCTGCCAGCCGTATCCCACCGCTGAACTCGCGAGGTAGTCCGCGAACGCGGCGCGCTCCGGCTGGTCTCCGAGGAGCAGAACGTCGAGGTCGGGTTCCCGAGTCACCCGGGTCAGGGTGTCGAGCAGGAAGGCGCCCGCCAGTCGCGCGGCCACTTCGGGACCGTACGTGCGCGCGAGGCGCGTCTTCGTGACTCCAGGTCGCGGCAGCTTGGCGAACACGAGCGCGACGACCGGGTGGCGAGCGACCGGGTGGCGAGCGATCGGGTCGTGGGATCCGACTTCCATGGCGCCTTCGACTCCATTCCTCGGGCGTCCGGCGCACGGCGCTGCGGCGCTTCTCGACCTGCCGCGTATCCCTCTTCGCTCAAACGACTTCCGCCGGCGCCGCGGCAAAGTTCCGATTGACAGGATGGGCCCACGCCGGCTATGGTGCAGTCTTGGCACGAAGAGTCCGCGGCGCAAACGGCACGGATCGCGCCTCCCGACGTGCGTGGGCCAAACGACTGAGTTGGCGTCCGCTGCGTCTCCGCCGTGGAGCTCGGTGCGGGCCTCGTCAGGGCTGCCGCGAGAATAGCCCCGTAGGCCCGGGTCGAGAAGGCCGGAGTCGAGAAGGTGGCGCCGAGAAGGTGGAGCCGAGAACCTGCTCGGCAACTTCACGCGCGACCCCCACCGCCGCCTTGCGTTGCCGGCGGCAACGAACTCAGCGGTCGAGCTTTGCTTGACCGCGACCGACCTCTTGCGCGAGCGCAGAAGTGCGCAGAGTCGTCAGTCACGAGGGTGGGCTTTCCGAGTGCCGAAGAGCCGAAGCCCGACCGCTTCACGGGTCGGGAGCGACTCGGCGTCGCGACCGACCGAGGTTGGCGCGGGGCGCGTCGTGTGTTGCTGGCGAACTGCCGCGGCGCACGAGGCCGCTCCTCGCCTCTTTTTTTTAGGCTGGAAGAGGAGCCATGAATCGCGAGATCCTCCGCTTCGTCGACACGATCCACCGTGACCGACAAATCGACAAAGAGGTCGTCTTCACCGGCATCGAGCAAGCGCTCATCTCGGCCGCGCAGAAGAAGCTCGGTACCAGCGACGGCATCGAAGTCGTGATCGACCGAGAGTCGGGGGAGATCCAAGCCACGGTCGACGGCGAGCCGCTCAGCCCCGAAGATCTCGGTCGCATTGCCGCCCTGTCGGGCAAGCAGGTTCTGCTGCAGAAGATCCGCGAAGCCGAACGCGACGTCCTCTTCGAAGAGTACAAGCCGAAGATCGGCCAGTTGATGACCGGCACGATCCAAACCAAGAAACCGGGCGGTGTGTTGGTCATCTCCCTCGGCAAGACCGAGGGGATCCTACCGCGATCCGAGCAGTCTCCGGTCGAGAACTTCGCCGAGGGGAACCGAATCAAGGTCGTCCTCAAGGAGGTCAATCTCCTCCCGAACCGCGTGCAGCTGATCTGTTCGCGTTCGAGCCCTGACTTGGTGCGGCGCCTGTTCGAACTCGAGATTCCGGAGGTCGCCGACTACGTGGTCGAAGTGAAGGCGGTCGCCCGCGAAGCGGGTCACCGGACCAAGATCGCGGTCACTACCTATGACCCCAACGTCGACTGCGTTGGCGCGTGCGTCGGGGTGAAGGGCGCGCGGATTCGGAACATCGTGGACGAGCTCTTCGGCGAGAAAATCGATATCGTCCGTTGGAACGACTCCATTGAAATCTTGATCCTAGAGGCGTTGCGGCCCGCCGAAGTCGCGTCGCTCGAACTGGACTTCGAGGCGCGCACGGCCACGGTGTTCGTGCGCCCGGATCAGCAGTCGTTGGCGATCGGCAGGCGGGGGCAGAACGTCCGACTGGCGTCGAAGCTCACCGACTGGGACCTCAACATCACGCCGGTCTCCGAGGAAGAGCTCGAGAAGATGCGCCAGGAGGAGATCGAAGGACGGGCTCAGAGCCTCTTCGTTGGCGAGGATGGTTCGCCGCGTGAAGTCAGCGCGGTGGCTCGAACCCCCCTCGACCGGCTGTTCGCGCGCGTCGAGACCGAGAGCACGTCGCGTTCGCCGCAGTCCGACCGACTTGCCGCTCTGTTTCAGAAGGCGCCGCCGGCAGACGAAAATCTGGAAGCGGACGCAGAGAATCTGGAAGACGAAACGGGCCAAACCCGTGACGACGACGGCGCCGGCGACGCCGAGTTCGAGCTCGAGGATCTGCCCGGAGTCGGCCAGGCAACGGCGCAGAGGCTGCGAGAGGCGGGGCTGGACACGCCGGCCAGGCTTCTCGAGGCGGGTTCGGAGGTGTTGGCCGAGATCGATGGCGTCGGGCCGAGCAAGGCCGCCAAGATCCTCGACTACCTGCAGAGCTTGGAATGACGACGGATCGGGCCGCCAGCGGGGATCGGGGGCACCTCGACTCGGAACTCGTTTTGGGTTGATGCCACCCGGCGACTATAATATGGATTGGTTTGCAAGGAAGTTTTTTGCCAGCGGGACGAAGGTCAGGAGGCGTAGTGGGAGAGAGAATTCACAAGCTCGCGAAAGAGCTCGATTTGTCGAGCACGGAGCTGGTGGCGCTCCTCCGGAAAAAGGGCATCAAGATTGCCAGCCACCTGAGTTGCATCGACGACGACGTGGCGGAGGCTCTGCGGCGCGAGGCCGCGGCGCCGCGTCCCGCGGCGAGCGGCAGCAGTCCCGCTAAGGGCGCCGCAGTCACGAAGCCGGCCCCGGAAGCCAAGTCGAACGGCGGACCAAAACCTGCGCCAGGGGCGCGGCCCGGCGCCGGCGGCGTTCGGCCCGTCGCCGCGGGAGCAGCAGGATCGAGCCCTGGCGCAGCCCAGGAACCTCCGAAGCCCAAGGAGACCAAGAAGCTGATCATTCGACCCGCGCCGATTCAGGCGACTCCGCGGCCGGCGGTTCGCCGTCCGCTGATCGTTCGATCTTCATCCCCGCCCCCTCCGGCGCCCGCGCCGCCGCAAGAGCGCGATCGGGATCGCGACCGCGACCGCGGCGGCCCCCCCGCTTACGGTCGGGATCGCGCGCCCGGTGGTGGCGGTGGCGGACGCGACAACCGCCCCTTCAGCCCGCCGCCGCCCGATCCGCCACCGATGGCGCCCGACGATGGTCGTCCGCGTGGTAAGCGAGTGCGGGTCTTCACCGAAGGCGGCGACTTGCGCGGTGCTGGGCGCTCGGGTCCCGGCGCTGGGAAGCGCGGCGGAGGCCGGGGGCAGCCCGGGGGTGGAGCCGGACAGCAGGGTGGTCGTGGTCGCGGACGTTCCGGCGGTTTCGGGAGCGGCTCAATGCTCGCGCCTCCGCGTCGGCGCGCCGAGGCCTTGTCCTCCGACCGGCCGTCGGAAGTGACGATTACGCTGCCGATGACCCTCAAGGACCTTTCGGCGGTGATCGGTGTCAAGCTCGCCATGCTGATCGCCGAGTTCATGCGCCAGAAGATCATCGCCAACGCCAACCAGACCGTCAGCCGTGAGATGCTCGACATCATTTCGAACAAGTTCGAAGTGAAGATCCATGCGCAGGACCAGGTGGCGATCGACTCCGAGCTCGAGGACATCGAGACCGCCGTCGACGACAAGGCGAGCATGGTCCCGCGGGCACCCGTGGTGACCTTGATGGGCCACGTCGACCACGGCAAGACCTCGCTCTTGGATCGCATTCGCGAGACACGCGTGCAGAAGGGCGAGTCCGGAGGAATCACTCAGCACATGTCGGCGTATCGCGTCGACTACGCCAACAAGCACGTCGTGTTCATCGACACCCCGGGTCACCAGGCGTTCAGCCAGATGCGGGCACGCTCGGCCAACGTGACCGATGTGGCGGTGCTCGTGGTCGCGGCCGACGACGGCGTCATGCCGCAGACCATCGAGGCCATTCAACACGCACAGGCGGCCAGCGTGCCGATCGTCGTAGCCATCAACAAGATCGACAAGCAGAACGCCAACGTGGGACGCACGAAGCAACAGTTGGCGACCCACGACCTCTCGCCGCGCGAATGGGGCGGAAAGACCGAGATGGTCGAAGTCTCGGCGCTGACCGATCAAGGGATCGACGACCTGCTCGACCTGCTCACGCTCGAAACCGAGATCTTGGAACTGCGTGCGAACCCCTCGAAGGATGCCATCGGCACCGTTCTCGACGCGCGCCAAGCTCCGGGGCGCGGCAAGGTCGTGACCGTGCTGGTCCAGGACGGAACCCTTCGCCGCGGCGACAACGTCATCTGTGGTACAGCCGTGGGTCGCGTGCGCACGTTGCAAACGACGACCGGCATCGTCCTCCAGGAAGCCGGACCCGCCACACCGGTCGACATCACCGGACTCGATGAATTCCCGGAAGCCGGTGATCGCTTCTACGTGCTCGCGGACGCCGTGAAGGCGAAGAACATTGCCGAGGACCGAAAGCGCCGAAAGCGTGAACTCGAGCGCGCCACGCGCGAGCACGTTACCCTGGCGACGCTTCAGGACTCGATCACCCGCGGCAAGATCAAAGAGGTCAAACTCGTCGTCAAGGCGGACGTCAAAGGCAGCCTCGAGGTCATTCGCAAGCAGCTGGAAGAGCTGGGCTCGAGTGAAGTCGGCGTGAAGGTCATCGGGTACAGCGTCGGGGAGATCTCCGAGTCGGATGTCACCCTTGCAGACGCGTCCGACGCGATCATCCTCGGTTTCCACGTCGCCGCCAACAGCCAGACCAAGCGTGCGGCCGACGCCAAGGGTGTCGAGATTCGGACCTACGAAGTCATCTACGAACTCCTCGAAGACATTCGCCTGTCGCTCGAGGGGTTGCTCGACCCCGAGCTGTACGAGGAAGCCCAGTCCCGCGTGGAGGTGGTCCAACTCTTCAAGTCGTCGCGCCTCGGCAGCATCGCCGGCTGCATGGTACGTTCCGGCGTACTCCGACGAGAGGACAAGGTCCGCGTCCACCGCGACGGGAAGCTGATGATCGAGAGTTCCCTCGAATCGCTCAAACGCTTCAAGGACGACGCGAAAGAAGTCCGCGAAGGATTCGACTGCGGGTGCAGGGTGGCTGGTTTCGAGGACCTTCAGGTCGGCGACATCATCGAGAGCTACAAGGTTCTCAAGAAGGCCAGGACCCTGGCGGACCTTCGAAAGTCGTGAAGCAGAAGCGCCGGGAGCGAATTTCGTCTTCCCTACGCGCCGAGATCGCCGAGATCATTCAGCGTGATCTCCGCGATCCGCGGCTCGGGTTCATCTCCGTGACCCGTGTCGAGCCGACCGAGGACCTGAAGGAAGCCGTGGTGCACGTGTCGATCCTCGGTTCGGAGGGGCAGCAACGCACCTCGTTACGTGGATTGAGAGCAGCGGCCGGCTTCATTCAAGGTTTGCTCGCGGACCGGATCCGGCTGCGCAACACGCCAGTTCTGCGCTTCGAACTCGACGAGTCGATCCGCAAACACATGGAGCTGGAGGACCTTCTCAAGCGCGCTCGCGGGGAGTCTGCTCCTCGTGATGAGGAAGAGGAGTGAACCGAAGCGGGCCAAGAACGCTCACGCGTCTTGGAACTCCCCCACTTCGCCCGGGATCTCCTTGATCAAGAACACGCAGTTCTTGCCCTGACGCTTGGCCCCGTACAGCGCGGCGTCCGCCACCTGGAGCATCCGCTTGGCGGTGTGGTTGTTGCCGCTCGCGAGGCCGACCGAAATGGTGACTCGAATCGCCTTCGTAGTCTGCCGCAACTCGATCGCTCGGAACGGGAACCCCTCGATGGCCAACCGCAGTTGCTCGGCCTTGGCCTCAGCTGCAGCCAGGTCCGTGTCGGTCAGCAAGACCACGAACTCGTCCCCACCGTACCGGCAGATGAAGTCGGTCTTTCGCACCGAATCGCGCAGCAGATTCGCGATCTGTTGGAGCACGAGGTCGCCCTGCGGGTGTCCGAAGGTGTCGTTGACCTCCTTGAACCCGTCGACGTCGATGAATGCCATCGTGAGGGGGCGGCCACTTCGCTGGGACCGCTCGATCTCTTTCTCGAGCTGGGTGAGCAGGAAGTGGCGGTTGTACGTGCCCGTCAACGGATCGAGAATGCTCTGCACCCGCAGTTCGCGGTAGAGTCGGATGTTCTCGAGGCAGAGGCCCAACATCTCGGCAATCGTCTCCAAGATGTCCCCGTGCCAGCGCTCGACCAGGGTGTTCTCGGCGAAGAACACTTGCTCCCGCGGATCGAGCAACACCTCGAGAATGCCGAGCACGGAGTCCTTCGTCCGGATCCTCACCAGTCGGGTGTCTCCGTTCCCGTCGGGCTGTTCTCCGGTCCGCATGAAGGTTGCGTAGGGGCCATCTTTGCCGAGTTGAACGTTGTCCGGCAGTCGCTCGGTGGTGCTGTGCCGCAGCTGGAGCGCATCCCCTTCACAGAGGAAGAACGCGACCTCCTGATAGTTGAGACCCTCCGACCGCAGAAACTCGGTCGCGCGCTCAAAGAGGTCATTCTCGTTCTGGACGTCGAGGAGGAAGGTCGACAGCTTGGGCGTGGCTCGCATCTTTTCCGTGACCTGGTAGATGCGAAGTGACGACTTCACGGCTTCGACCGTGCGTCGTTTCTGGAGTTCGATCTCCTCTTTGAGGCGACTCTCGAGGATGCGCCGCTCCTCGACCCTGCGAAAGAAGTAGATCCACCGGACTCCGCTCTCCGTCCCGATTCGACGGGCATGAGCCTCGATGGGAATGACCTCGTTCGCGTCGTTGATCAGCCTCAGGCTACTACTGCCTTGCCATTCCGTGCCGGCCTCGGCCGCCCCCTGCATGAGCACCGGGTGATCATCCGGATGGATGCAGTCGAGCAGGTGAAACGGCGAACCCTGCCACGTCGTCAGATCCCGCCCGACCAGCTGAAGGAACTGGAGATTGGTGCCCAGGGTCCGGGTTCTCGCGGAATCGAGGACCACGACTGCGTCCGGGCAACTCTCGAAAAGGTCCAACGGCTCCCCGATCTCGGCCAAGGACACGCCGAGCGGGACGAGCTTGTTCTCTGGACCAATTTCGACGGGGTTTACGTTCGCCACGCGCTCCTCGACGAGCCCTAATCCTCGATCGCCGTTTCGCCCTCGAGGCACCCAAGCACCCCAGGGTCAGATCGATCCGGTCACCGAGAAGTATAGCTCTGGAGTGACGAAGTCGGCAAAGACGCGGCCCAGGACGAGGTGGCAGGGCACAGATTTCACGCGACGGCAGTCCCGAAGCGCGGTTAAGATGCCGCGTGACGGGGTGACCCACCGCTGCGGGCGACGTCGGCCCCCAAGTGCCACACCGGGTGCGACGTGGAGGTTCTTCATCGGCAGCGCACGTTCGCTTCTCGGAACATCCGTCATGCCTGCGCGGACAGCAGCCTACGACCCAAGGACGTGAGACGCCGTGCTCGAGATCTTGAGAGCAGCAGCCAGAACCATTGAGCAAGGTCGCGCAGCGGCGCTCGCGACCATCGTCGCGACCCACGGCTCGACGCCCGGTAAACTCGGCGCGAAGATGCTCGTTCGCGACGATGGGTCGACGGTCGGAACCGTCGGCGGCGGGTGCACGGAAGCGGACATCTGGCGCATCGCCATGGAGGTCGCCACCACCGGCCGCGCCCAGCGTGCGACGTTCCGACTCACGGCCGCGACGGCCGCCCAGACCGGCCTCCTTTGCGGAGGCGAATTCGAGGTGTTCGTGGAGCCCATCGTGACGACCAACGTCCACATCTTCGGGGCGGGTCACATCGCCCGCAGCCTCGCCCCGCTACTCCTGGGGCTGGGCTGTCGCGTCACCGTCGTCGATGATCGAGCGACCTTCGCCAGCGCCGAGCACTTTCCGGCGGGAGTAGAGACGGTGGTCCAGGATCTCGATGGCGCGTTCTCCGGCTTGCGTCTCGGTCCTCACAGCTACGTGATCATCGTCACGCGCGGTCACGAGCACGACGAGACCGTATTGGCCCAGGCGGTTCGATCCGAGGCGGGCTACATCGGATTGATCGGCAGCCGAGGCAAGATCGGCGCGATCTTCAAGAATCTCCGCGCGGGCGGCACCCCCCCTTCGGTACTCGCCAAAGTACACGCCCCCATCGGTCTGGACATCGGAGCCCAGTCCCCGGAAGAGATCGCCGTTTCGATTGCCGCAGAAATCATCGCTGTCCGCCGCGGCGTCACGGTGCCGATTCGATTCCCGCATGCCCCAGAGGGCAGTTCCGGCTGACCCAATCCAGCGCCTCTACTTCGTCGGTGGCCCGGCGCGTTCCGCCTCCACGAACAACGCCGACGCGAGCCCGTCCGCCCCCGGCAGTCTCGCGACGATGAGGTCGAGCCACTTACAGGGAGAAAGGAGCGCCTGCAGAGCGTACGAGAGTGCGCTGCGCAGACGGAGGCTACCCAGCGACAACACGAGGGCCAACCAATCCGCCACGATCCAAACGAGAGTGGACGTCGGGCCGCAGTAGACTCCGGAGTCGCGTACGACGAAGTGCTGAGCTACCGATTGCTCGAGCCCTGCGAGGGTCCATCGTCGGTAGTCCTCCGGTGCGGCGTGGAAGGGCTGTAGGAACGGAACGACCAGGAACAAGCGCCCTCCCGGACTGAGTACCCGGCCCCACTCCTCGAGCACGGCGGCGCTCGACGGGACGTGCTCGAGCAGTGCAATGCTGACGAGCCCTCGCACGCTGCCAGCGCGAAACGGCAAACGGGCGGCGTCGGCGACGATATCGACTTCCGGATACGCGAGCATGTCGACGGTCACGACCGCCGGTTGACTACGCGAGTTCCCGGAGCCCACGTCGACGACCAGTTCGGTGTCATCGGCGAGGGTCGCCGCCAGCGATCGCGTCCAGCGCGGTCCGGTGATGAGTACCGGCGCGAAGAGCCGCAGGAGCCCGGGAGGGACTCGTGTGCGGAGACGACCGCGTACTCCACGCTGGTACGTCGTGGCGGCGGCCGATGACTCATCCAGGCGCAACAGCCAGGCGTTGCCGGTCCGTCGGAAGCTCCGTCCGCAAGGTTGGCAAACCAGGCTGTCGTCGGCGATCGCGTCCTCGAGATCACCGTGGCAGGCCGGACACGCCAGAGCGCTCCTCAAGACTTCGCGCACGGACCGCTCCGACTCGTCGGCACCGAGGGCCCACTCAGCTCACTTCGCAGAACGAAGCGCGGCCTTCGTTTGACCTGCAGGAGAGCACGGGCAACGTACTCGCCGACGCAGCCGATGGCGGCGACCTGCGCGAAGAACAACGCCAGTAGGCCGGCCACCCAGAACACGGTCCAGCCCGAGTCGCCACTCACCCACCACGTGAACCAAGCTACTGCCGAGAGCAACGACATCGTGCAGGCACCGAGGGCGCCACCGACCGACAACAACTGAACGGGAAGTCCCGAGTAGCCGGTGATCAAGTCGAGGTTCACCCGCAGGAGTTTCCACCAGCCGTACTTCGATCGCCCCCCCTTGCGCGGCGAATGGGCCACGTCGACCTCGACGATGCGAGCCCCGAGCCAAGCAATCAAAGCCGTGAAGTACACGCTGCTCTCCTCGCACGCGCACAGCCGATCGATCACGGCACGCCGATACACGCGCAGCAAACAGCCGTAGTCTCGCAGCCGCACGCCGGTCATGCGTCCGACCATCCCATTGACGATTCGGGACGCGAGTCTTCGAACCCAGGGATCGCGGCGATTCGTCCGTACGCCTGCGACGACGTCGGCATCACTCCCCAGGCGCGCCAGTAGCTTCGGGATCTCCTCTGGGGGGTTCTGCAGGTCCGCGTCGAGGGTCACCACGACTTCCCCTCTCACCTGAGCGAACCCCGCAAACAGTGCCGCGTGTTGACCGAAGTTCCGAGCCAGGTGAATCACGATCACGCGCGGATCCCGTAAGGCTAGCTCGTCCAGGATCTGCGCCGTCGCGTCACGGGAGCCGTCGTTCACGTACAGAATCTCGTACGACCTCGCCGACTGCGCCATGGCCGTGGTGAGTCGCTGGTGCAGCTCGAGCAGGGTGCCGGCCTCGTCGAGGACCGGCAACACGACCGAACATTCGGGCAGCGCATTCGAGCACGTCACTCGGCGTCCAATCTTCCCTGTCCCCTACCACCTCGGAGCGAAAAGCGACTCGGCGTTTGCAAGCCCTCACAGACGATAGCAGCACACCAACTTCCTGATCGCCGACGCCACCGAAACGACATCCGCGTCGGACATGGCTGGATACAGCGGCAACGAGACGATGCGATCCGAAGTGAAAGTCGCCTGCGGAAAGTCGGCGCTGCGAAGACCGAAACGGTCACGATAGTAGGGGTGCAAGAACAGCCCCCGGAAGTGAATCCCGGTGCCGATGTTCTCGGCTTTGAGCGCGGCCACGAAACCATCCCGATCGATCCGGAGCAACTCGGGACGCACCATGATGATGAACAGGTGGTGTGCCTGCCCCTCCCGCTCGAGACTCGCAGGGAGGATGATCTCCTCGATGTCCGCGAGCAACTCGCGGTAGCGGAGCGCCAAGCGGCGCCGACGTTCCGTGAACTCTTGCAGTCGAGCCAGTTGGTGAATGCCAAGAGCCGCGCACAAGTCCGGCATGTTGTACTTGAAACCCGGGGCGACACAGTCCCAGTGCGGCGACCCCTCATTCGTGTACCGTTTCCATGCATCGCGCGTGATCCCGTGCAACGCAAGGACGCGAAGCCGCTCTTCGTCAGCCTCGCGGTTCATCGCCAGAGCGCCACCCTCGCCAGTCGTGATGTTCTTGATCGGGTAGAACGAGAAGCAGACGAACCGGGACCGGGAGCCAATCGGCTGCCCTCCGGCCGACGCTCCCAGAGCATGAGCCGCGTCCTCGACCACCTCGAGGCCATGGCGCGCAGCGATGGCATGGACACGATCGAGGTCGACCGGCAGTCCCGCCATGTGAACCGGGACGATCGCTCGCGTGGCCGACGTGATCTTGGCCTCGACCTGGGAGAGATCGAGGTTGAAGGTCTCCGGCTCGATGTCGACGAAGACCGGCGTCGCCCCACAATGCACCACGACATTCGCCGTCGATGGCCACGTGACCGCCGTCGTGATGACTTCGTCTCCAGGACCGACGCCCAACCCGACCAGCGACAGGTGCAACGCGGCGGTGCACGAGTTGACCGCGAGGACACTCCGGGCGCCGGTCGCGCCGCGCAGCAGTTCCTCGAAGCGCGCGGTGCGGGGCCCGGTCGTGATCCACCCGGAGCGGAGCGTCGCCAGGACCTCTTGCTCTTCAGCGTCCCCAAGACTCGGGCGGCTGAAGGGCAGAAAGTCGGCTCGCACGGGCACGCCGCCCTCGACCGCCGGCCGTCTCTCGGTGTCCTCGTCCGTCGCCAAAGCACGCCTACCTCTCGACCTGCTGAAGGTCGTTCGCGGTCCCGTCGGCCCGGTCAGCGCCGCTGCCGGGCGGAGGATAGCGAACCTGCGACCACCGGCATAGGCCGCCCGGCCGCCCCTCGGGGGGTTGCCTTTTCCGGCGGTCCGGATAGAATCCTAACCCTCCGCGCTCAAGGTACTTGTCGTTCCGGACGAGCGCTCGGCGCAGGGTGACTCCGGCGAACACGAGACGGCCGGACGATGTCGAACCCCGCGCTTCGGAGGTGCGCGCTCGAGGGTCGGGTCCGCGGCGGATCCTGGCCCGGGCCGAGTCCAGCGCTTGGCGAAGCCCGAGCGCTGAAGTCGGCGCGATTCGCACGAGCCCCGGGTTTCACCGCCGATCCGATCGTCGAAAGTCGACCCGAGAGCCATCTCGTACCACCGCGAACCACACTCTTCCCGAACAGGACCGGTTGCCGCAATGATCGCTCGCTCCAAGAACGCTGCCGCAGCGCCCAAGGATTCCAGCAAGATGGATGAACTCTTCGAGAGGCTGCAAGAAGAGTACGGGGTTCTGGACCTGTCTCTGGTCGTCGACAACCTCGACGTCGCGCTGTTCGGTTGTCTCGTCGTCAGCCTCCCGGGCCAGGAGGCGCTCAAGGCGTTCCGAACCCTGAAGACCCAGTTCGTGGACTGGAACGAGGTTCGAATCTCTTCGGCCAAGGAAGTGCAAGAGGTGCTGCGTGAAGGCTCGGAGCCACTCGAGCTAGCCTTGGTGATCAAGGACTTCCTCCAGCTCCTCTTCACGGAGTTGCACCACGTCGGACTCGACTTCCTGCGCGACAAGACGATCTCGGACATCCGCTCCTTCTTCAAGAAGAAGACACGGATCGAAGAGCCCGTAGTGACCCTGCTCCTCGAGCGCATCAAGGACTACCCCGCGTTCCCGCTCGAGGGCGGCGTTCAGCAGTGCGCCGAGAAACTCGGCCTCGTGGCGGCCGACGCGACGGCGGTCCAGGCCATGAAGGACGTATACGCGCAGATCGATCGGAGTAGGATCCTCCACTGGTTCGTGTACCTGACGGATCACCATCGTGCCGGTTGTCCGAGTTTGAAGAAGAGTAGCCCGGGAAAGGCATCCCCTGCGGCGAAATCGAAGGCGCCTCGCGTCTCCAAGAAGTGACTCGTGAGGATCCGCAGTCGCGGGTAGGATGCCGATCCTCCGGTCGTACTGCGGCCGGCCCGATCGCGCGGCAGCGTCGGATCGGACGGGCCCTGCGGGCGACCTTGCCTTGGATCTCCTGGCGGAGCCCTCGTCAGGCCTCATTCACCATCGCCGCGAGCCAAATCGACGGTCTGCTTCCGGCAGTCGACTCGCGGACACTCTGAGACAGAAAGTGAGCGCGCGTGGCGGGGCATTCACACTGGGCGGGGATCAAGCACCGGAAGGCTGCTGCCGACGCCAAGAAGGGTCGACTCTTCAGCAAGCTCGCCAAGTTCATCATTATCGCGGCGCGTGACGGGGGCGGCGACCCGGACGCCAACCTCAACCTCAAGTACGCCATCGAACGCGCGCGTGCGGGCAACATGTCCAAGGACGTCATCGAGCGTGCCATCAAGCGCGGCACCGGTGAACTCGAGGGCATCCAGTACGTCGAGCTCGTCTACGAGGGCTTTGCGCCGTCGAAGGTCGCCGTGGTGCTCGACATCCTAACGGACAACCGCAACCGCACCGCTTCCGAGCTGCGCACCATGTTCGAGAAGAAGGGCGGAACTCTCGGCAACCCGGGAACGGTAGCGTGGATGTTCGAAACCAAGGGCATCCTCGAAGTTCCCGTGACCGCAGTAGCCGAGGATGACCTGTTGGAGATGGCGCTCGACGCGGGAGCCGACGATGTCGTGCGCGAAGGAGAGAGCTACAGGATCTCCACTTCGACGACCGCGTTCTCTACCGTGAGGGCCGCGCTCATGGCGCGAGAACTCGAGCTGCAGACCGCCGAGATCATGCGGCTACCGACCTCGACCGTACGAGTCGAGGACCGCGCGGAGGCCGAGAGAATGCTGGCGTTCTTGTCCGACCTCGAGGATCACGAGGACGTTCAGCGCCTGTCCGCCAACTTCGACATCCCCGACGAGATCATGGCCGCAATCGGCGACTGACCGCGGCCGGACTTTCGGGACCTGCTTCGAGCCGAAGGCCGCGGCCGCGGCACAGCGGCCACGAAGAAAAAGAAATGGGGGGCGGCAGGGGATACCGCCCCCCGACAGGGAAGGATGGACAGGGGAAAGGCGAATGCGCTTGATCCGGGGCTAGTGAGGCGCGTGGGGGACGTTCGGGCGCGTGGCCAAGAAGTCTTTGGGGTCTCGGATCTTGGATCGTTCGTTGTAGGACTCGTCGAGTTCGTGCCAGTGCTGCACGCCCTCGTCACCGGGCTTCCAGCAGAGGAATACCTTGCGGCCGACATAGAGCGACGGGAAGTTGATGATCCCGCGCTTGAACTCCTCGACGAAGCACCCCAGCTCCTCGACCTCGCGGATGTAGCCGTTGATACGGTCGATGAGGCGATTCAGATCGCCCTTGAGTTCCTGGACTTGCTCATCGCGTTGGGGATCTCGCAGCGACTCGGGGCTCTTCTCGAGGAGTTCGAGTTCGGTCCGCTTCTGAATGATCCCGTTCCAAGTCTTCATGAGGTCGCGGACGATTCGTTCCAAGAGCGGCAGCATCCGGTTGGCTTCTTCGAGCGACAAGATTTTCGACTTCATGGCGACTCCTGCGTCCGTCTTGGCGATCATTCGAGGTCCCCTTCCAAATCGCTGCCCTGTCTCCCAGCTCACGTTCATGTCGAAGACGAGAGTCCTAGGGGCAACCGCCATGCCCTGATCGCGTCGGTGTCTGGAGTTCCGCGGGCGGGTGCGTAGATGGCGACGGACAAGCCGGTTAGGCGCGAGCAGACCCCGCGGGGTCGGCCGGCCGGGGGGCGGCGTGGACGGATCGGATTGCGGCGTCCTTGTCCACTTCGAAGACAGAGCACCATAGGCGCCTTGACATCCCGCCGGCCCCCACCGATAACGCCACCCGACCCGAGCGCCCCCTTGGCGACCCCATCACAACGTACGGCGGCACCATGACTTGCACGGAGCGGTTGAAAGCTGGGGCGCGCTTCTGGGACGCAGCGTCCGACGGGAGCGCCAACGGTCCTCGAGGCCGAACTGTGCACGGCGCGCTGGCCGCGAACCGCCGTCGAATCCTGAGCGTCCTGAGCATGGCCCTCGCGCTAGCCGTTTCGACCCTCGTGCCGGCTCAAGCGCCGGAACGGCCGCGGCCACTCCGACCCGGCGATCCCCTGGTGATTCGAGTCATCGAGCTTCGCGGGCTGGAGCGCCAGAGCGAGGGCGAGGTACGAGCCCAGATCCAGTTGAAGGAAGGCGATACCTACAGCGCCGAAAGTCTGGCACAGGCGTACGAGCGCCTTTGGCGGAGCGGACAGTTCGTGTCGATTCAGGAGCCCGAGGTCTACGTCGAGAACCAGGGCGTCCGCATCGTCATCACGTTCCTGGAACGTCAGCGAATCTCGTCCGTCACGATCGAAGGGGTCGACGGGGGCCGGCTGTCTGACTTGCGGGCAAAACTACTTTCCCGTTCCGGAGGGCTGCTGAACCCGCGGGACCTGGAACGCGACGTCCAGACCATTACGCGCTTCTATCGCGAGCTCGGCTTCTTCTTCGTGCGGGTCGAGGAGAGTCACGAGCCGGCCGCGACCCCGTCCGCTCCACGTCCTACCGCCGAGCCTTCGCCCGCCGAGCCGCGCCCCCCCGAGTCGGTCGCGCTTCCGCTGACGAACGTGCCCGTGACCTTCCGAGTCTTCCCCGGGCCCCGGGTCCGTGTGGCCCAGATTCGGTTCCACGGCAACGCCTCGTTTCCGGATAGCGCGCTCCTCAAGTTCATGGCCACCCGCGAACGATCGTCGTTCCTCGGCATCCCCAACGCGGGTTTGTTCGACCGCGACCGCTATCAGCAGGACTTGGCGAACCTGCAGTCGTTCTACGTCTTCAAGGGCTACTTCGATGCCGTCGTAGCCGCCGAGGACTTCTCCTTCAACGTCGAGCGCGACCAACTGTACGTCGGCATTCGCATCTTCGAGGGACAGCGTTATCGAGTGACCGATGTGAGCTTCGACATCGCGGGACCACCGATCTTTCCGGAGTCCACGCTGCTCCAAGAAGTCCGCGTTCAGCGCGGAATGCTGTACGACGAAGAAGAAGTCCAAGCCGATGTCACCCGCTTGATCCGTCTCTACAGCCGCAACGCCTACATCGAGTCGACCGTCGAGCGCAAGCTCGTGTACGCGCGGCAGGGCAACGAAGTCGCGATCCAGTACCGGATTCAGCAGGGCTCGCAAGCGTACGTCGAAGAGATCGAGATTCGCGGCAACGTGGAAACCAAGGACAAGGTCATCCGCCGTGAGCTCACCTTCTACCCGGGCGAGCAGGTCAATCTCGACAAGATCCGCGAGAGCCAGAGCAATCTCTACCGACTCCAGTACTTTGGCCGCGTCGAAGCGAGCTACGAACCAGGTTCGACACCGAGCCAGAAGAAGGTCGTCGTCGAGGTTGAGGAACAATCCACCGGCAGCCTGAACTTCGGCTTCGGCGTCACCAGCGGTCAAGGTCTGGTCGGCATTCTGTCGGTGACGAAACGCAACTTCGACATTACCGACGTTCCCGAGCAACTCTCGGACTTCACCAACGCCTGGGTCGGAGGTGGGCAGACCCTCGCGCTTCGTGCCCAGCCGGGCACCCGGGACTCTCGCTATCACGTCGAGTTCCGCGAACCCTATCTCTTCGACACACGGTACTCACTGTTCCTGCGCGGATTCCGAACCATCGCGGATCGCAGCGACTTCGATGAGAAACGCGTCGCTGGGGAGATCGGACTCGGACACCGCTTCGTCTGGGACGATCACCTCGTCGCCGAAGCCGGATACCGCTACGAAGTCATCGACATTGGCAACATCGACGCGGACGCGGCTCCGGACGTGTTCCGTGTCCAAGGCAACAATGTGCTGTCCGCCTTGGTCAGCGAGGCCCGGTACGATCGTCGCGAGTTCACCCTGCGGGGCCTGGTGGTCGGCGGTTGGTCAGCATCCATCGGCTATGAGTACATTGGTGGGTTTCTCGGTGGGGACGTCGACATCAACAAGGCCCGCGCTTCGCTCGATGTCTACCACACTCTGTACTCGCAGGACGACAAGAAGCACCACGTACTGAGCCTGAAGAACACTTTTCTATGGGCCGACTTTCGTCAGAACACTCGCGAAGTGCCGATTTTCGAGCGGTACTTCTTGGGGGGAGCGAGGTCTCTCCGTGGCTTTCGCTTCCGAGACGTGGGCCCGCACTTCAATCGCGACCCCCTCGGTGGCGCCGGCGCTCACTACGGGTCCCTCGAGTACACTTTTCCGCTGGTCGAGGACTTCTTGCGCGGCCTGATGTTCGCGGACTTCGGGAACCTCGACACCCAGCTACAGACCCTCGCGTTCCAACGCTATCGCCTGACGCTCGGCGGAGGAGTCTTGCTCAACGTCAACCTCTTCGGTCAACAGATCCCGATTTCGCTGACGTGGGGAGAGGCCGTTGCCAGCGAAGAGGAAGATCGGGAGCGGCTGTTTCTCTTCGACATCGGCACGACCTTCTGAGGGTCGAGGCCGCTCGCGCCCGCGGCTCGTCATGTTAGGCGTACCTTGGAGTCGCTCATGAAGGGGCCGCTGATGGGAACCGGAACGTACGCTGAAGACATCCATCTCGGAGGTACACGATGCAACGAGTCACGATCGGGCTACTGCTCCTCGCCGTGCTGCTCATTGCCGCGCAGGCGCACCCTGGCCCCCGAATTGGCGTCGTCGATCTGAATCGCGTGTTCGAGGGCTATGGTCAGAAGGAGGCGCACGAGCAGGAACTCGCGCGTTTCAAGGCGGACATTGACGCCAAGATCCAAGCGCTCGACGCACGCTTGGCGGAACTCCGCACGGAGCTGGAACTCCTCCAGAAGGGAACGAGCCGCTACACCGAGATCGAAGATCAGCTGCTTGCCGTGTCCCAGCGCAAGCTCCTCGACCAGCGACGGGCCGCCGAGGAGTTCCAGAAACGCAAGGTGGACATGCACGAGATCCTGCTGAACGAGATCGGCCAAGCGATCTCGGCGCTTGGACGCGAGCTGGGTTACACCGCGGTGTTTCAGCAGGAGTTCACCTTGCCCGGGGAGTCACTGTCCTGGCGCACCGTCTTGTACCACGACGCGGAGATCGACCTGACGTCGAAGGTGCTGGAGCGCCTCAATCAGCCTGCGAGCAAGGGCGAAAAATGAGAGCCGGCGCGCTCCCTTTCTCACTCGGGTTCCACTCGGGATCCCCGTATTCAGCGCAGCACGCACTTGATTTGGGACTAGGACTGTCGTACCTCGAGGCCGCGGGGCTCGGCGAGGCGAGCGGCGCCGTCGACAAGAAAGCCCCGTTGTTTCGGCCGGTGCGCAACAACCGCGGTTCGCTCGAGTAGGCCATGACCGGGGACCGCATTTATAAGATGGTGAAGCGCTATGCGGCGGTCGCCGGCGTGCAGGTCGACGGGCTGTGTCTGCACGCGCTCAGGGCGACGGCGGCGGCGAGCGCACTCGAGCACGACGCCGATCTTGGGTTCGTCCAGGAGTGGCTCGGGCATGCCAATGTGAGCACCACGCGGCTCTACGATCGCAGGCGGTCACGGCCCGAGGACTCGCCCACGTTCAAGGTGAGCTATTGATGCGGAGCCTGAAGTCTCGGTGGCCGAGAGGAAGTCGGCTTTCCGGTGGACGGCGACCACGAGACCGATCGGGTTATAGTTGCTGCGTTGATGCCGCAGACCAAAGGAATGTGCCAATGGGCGGCGAACATGTCGCCCTTTCTACCGGTGTCTCAGAGTCGTTACAATGGTCACTCTAGCTAGGGGTCTTCGCGAAAGCGCAGCGCGTTCCTTGCTATCCAAGCGACTACAGGGTGGGTATCCGATACCATACGCTCCAACATAGGTCTGCTAACCGCAGTTGGAAGAAAGTGGATTATTGACACAGCGGCTGCATACCGCCGACTTGGCGATACTTCTTTCATCTCTTTCAAGGCTCGCTCCCGAATAAGTGCCTTGTCGACGCGAGCCACTAAAGGCATCAAAGCTGCACAACATCCAACCTTGCCGACGTCCCGTTTCGCGGATTCTGAATAGAACCAGTCGAGCACGCATGGCCCCCACCGGTCCTCCCACAGTTCGCTGACCGCCTTCGCGCTGGCACACGCTACGTCCACACTCCGGGGGCGGTCTAGTAGGTTCAGTAACAGTCTCTTGAGGGCCGGCACGGAGCGCTTCCGGCCTGATTGGGCCAGCATTCTCGCTGCCGCTAATTGTAGGCTCTCCCATTTGCTCGTCAGGACGTTCTCTAGGAATGCTGCTTCGGCGTCATTGACGGTACCCGATCGCGACATCTGTCGCAGGACCGGTGCGATGACTTCTGGGGGCTCTCCCGCGTCCGGCAGCACTGAACCAAACACCTGTCAACCGCCAGCTGGAAGAAGCTCGCCCAAACGTCGCGGGACGAAAACACGGACTTCCATCGTCATCCCGCCGACGAATTGGGCAGCGTGACTCAGCTCGTGGGCCAGCACGAGAGCCGGGTCAACATTGCCAGGAACAAACCCTTCCACCCGCATGCCGCCTGGATAAGCCTCCTTCACTTCGAGCTTCTTTGTACGTACTGGCTTGCCGGTGACTTTCACGTCGATATTACCATTGCCGTTCGGGAGCTTCTCTGTAACATTCTTGGAACCGATCTTCACCCGAATCGTCGGATCGGCTTTGATGCCCTCTTCCAGAAGTTTCCACCCCTCCTCATGGTCGGGCTTCGGTGTTGGGTCGTGGGTCACTTCCCCGGTCTCTGGGTTCACTTTGGCGGTCGGATCGATCTTCTGATTCTCCTTCTCTACTTGCTCGCGTTCCTCCCTCATGGGTTTCTGTCTTTGCTCTTCCTTCTCGAGGGCTTTCTTCTCGCTCGAGGTTAGCTCCTCACCCTTCTCAAGTTTTTCTCTTATCTTCTTGATTCTATCTGACGGACCCTCCAAGTCTGGCCTAACGTATATCGTGGCCCACACCATGTAGTCCGGGTGCGAAACGCAGCAGTCCAAGTAGAGCGAGTACAGTCCCCCGCCGACCCAGTACCCCGGGAGCCACGGCTCGTAGACGCGCCCTCCCGGCCCGTACACGTTCCCGCACCCGCTGAGCACTCCGTACCCGAGCGACTCGGTGGGTGCCAAGTTGGCGAAGGCGACGAGGTCGTCATTGTCGACCACCCCATTCTGGCGAGCGCCCGTCCTTCGAGTACTTCCGCGCTGTGTTCGGCGACATGCCCGACCGCAACGCGGCCAGATCGACGTTGTCGTGAAGGCTCATTTCCTTCATAAGTCTCCTGAACTGTGCGTCCGAGATCACCCCGATTTCCCCCTGTCGTTACTTGCTATCCCGACGAGGGTTACGGGGATCTCGGCGCACTTTCGAGGCGCGCAATTCTAATTGTCGCTCAGCTCAGGAGTAATTGTCGCTGACCACTGCGGCGTTCGGAGCTCGCGTCGCTGACGCTGGGGTCGCTGCAGGAACGTCGCGGCGTCATGCATTTGCGCGTCCACGGCAAGGGGTCGAAGACGCGCTACGTGCCCGTGCATCCCGCGGCGATGGAGGCGATCCTGTCGTACCTCGAGGCCGCAGGACTTGGCGAGGCGAGCGGCGCCACCGACAAAAAAGCTCCCCTTTTCCGGCCGGTGCGCAACAACCGCGGTTCGCTCGAGGCGCCCATGACCGGGGACGGCATCTACAAGATGGTGAAGCGCTATGCGGCCGTCGCCGGCGCGCAGGGTCGACGGGCTGTGTCTGCATGCGCTGCGGGCCACGGCGGCTACCAACGCACTCGAGCACGACGCCGATCTCGGGTTCGTGCAGGAGTGGCTCGGGCATGCCAATGTGAGCACCACGCGGCTCTACGACCGCAGGCGGTCACGGCCCGAGGACTCGCCCACGTTCAAGGTGAGCTATTGAGGAGTCAAAAGCCAAACCGGCGCGCATCTCTTGGGAATCAACATTCCGTACGGCTGCAGCCGCATGACCGAAATGCGTGAGCTACACCTACACCCCCGCGCTGTGAAAGAGGCGTGGCACCATACGCCTATCTGAGCGAGTCGGCCACGCGTTCATAGAGCGCCTGGATTCGGTTTCTCGGGTACCGGAAACACACCTCCCACTCCCCAGGCTCGAACGTGATGCCATATGATACCTCAAGCAAGGCCCGCCGTGCAACCTGCCACCAGCCCTCTCTGCAGCCCCGCGGCGGTTCGGGCCACGACGCAACAATGTTGTCGAACTCTTGCTTCGTCACACCTAATCGAGCAAGAAACTCATACTCCCCGATGTGTTCACACCGCTGAATGAACTCCAGGCATGCCAGCACGATCAAGAGTTCGTCCTTCGAGAACACTGACTTGACGTCCACCCGATGTTCCATACTCTCGGAGCCTTCGCTTAGCTAGGAAAAGTCATCCCAACCTTCTCAATGTTGTCCGGGTTGTACATGGTGCCACTACCTGTGCCGTCTTCGATCAGGACCGTCTTGCCCTTCCTCCATATCACCCGTCCCTCCGCTCCGACCTTCTTTACCCCATGCTCTCTGATGCGATCCATCATTTCCAGCAACGTCTTCTTCGCCACCCCCTTAAAATGCAGCCGCCGCTATGACGTGATCCGCAATCGCATTGTCCACAGCCTTTTGTGCGGCTTCAGCGGCTTTTCTCGCCGCCCTGGCGTTGAGCCTCCCCTTGACATCCTGGAGCTTCTTCGTCGCGACGTCCCCAAGATCTGCTTCGATGAGGTCATCTATCGCCTCTAGGGGCGTTTTGCCGGGACCCGTGGCAGGCTTGAGCGCCGCTTTGACTTTGTTCACCAAGGCCTCGGCGCTTTCCTTCAATTTCTCAAGGGGGGTGTCTTTCAGTGCGCCGCCTTTCCCAAAGAACAGGTCGAGAACCCCTTCCATGCACGCTTCCGGATCCGGTTTCACAAGACAGTCCAGAATCGCGTTCATGATAGTAAACCAGTCCGAGAGCCGGTTCAGCGCGTCCCCTACTGAGAGGAATGGCTCTGGGCTACTCACGCTGGCATTCAAGTACGTCGAGAATAGGCGCACATCAACCCAGTACCCCGGGAGCCACGGCTCGTAAACGCGCCCCCCCGGGCCGTACACGTTCCCGCACCCGCTGAGGACGCCGTACCCGAGCGACTCGGTGGGTGCCAAGTTGTCGAAGGCGACGAAGTCATCAAGGTCGACATCCCCGTCGAGGTCGTAGTCGGCAACCACCGAGTAGTCTTCGCCGATCATGTCGCCGATCAAGTCCAGATCGGTCGAGTCGCGGGTCGTGCTGCTGTCCACATCCCCGGCGGGGATCCCGACCGGCACGCCCTGCCCCGTGAATCGCACAAACTCGACAAGGTGAGCGTCCGACGTGAACCACACCGTCGGTCCGCCATGGGGGTCGACTCCGGGGTGCTTGCGCATGTCGGGGTTGCCGTCGTCGTCCATGTCGACCCACACGACGGTCGCCGGCCAGTCCGGTTCGGCGTCGAACGCAATTCGCGGACCTAGATACCCCGGGGCACGGCTTACCATGTAGGCGCCGCCACCGCCGCCACCACCCCCGCCGCCACCCTCTTCCTGAGGGCCACGTGGTCGCTGCTTGCGCGATCCGGGCTCCGGGAAGTCCGGCATGTGCCGGCCACTCATGAGCCCTTCGATCGCCAGAATGATCCGCCAATGCCAACCCAATTGTGGCATCTACGCTATTGGAACCCTCAGCTCATTCCTCGCCAGGTTATCTACTTTCTTTTGATAGAACTCTCTTGGTTTTCGTCCACACCACGGGCAAAATGCGACTTCCACATCGCATAAGAGCGAAATGGGTTCACTTGAATCGCACTTCACCTCCGACTCGCTCGCTCGAAACTGCAACACAAAGCGCGGATCAGCTCTTGTCGTGTCGGCGAAGACACATAAGCCCCGTTTGCCAGCATTCTCGAAGTGTCCGTGGAAAGCCGCGCAGCACCATTGCATTGTATTCTACCTCACTTCAAGAACGGCGTGACAAACTCGGTCGCTTGCGGAAGAAAGCGGATCTCGACGCCTATCACACCGCCTTGTAGTGTGATGCTATGCACAGCAAGGCCGCTTGACTCAAGCGCGGACAGGAGCGCAGTAGGAATGTTCCCTCGAAATGCCTGGAGGTGCGAACGGCCCGCCGCAGCAAGTGCCTCAGCCCCCGGCCCCGTAGCCACAGACAAGGCTCTCCCTGGTTGCGGCGCGCTAGATAACCGAGTGACGACAGCGACAGTACCTCACTTTCCAATCATGCGGAACGGATCCTCCAGAACTTTAGTTGACCATTGGGCCGGAACCCTGTCGGGCTTGCGTGCGCTAACCAGCACTGACTCCGTACTCGGTCTCTCTGCGGCCAGCCTGCCTTCCGCATCCGCAAATCTGTCTTCCCAATCCGCAATCTCTTCGAAACTCGAATACTCGACGTAATTGGGTTTCCAAATGCTGATGCCATACGTCTGATAGGTGGGATAACCGAAGGCAATGAGCAAGGCCATGAACTCATTCGCCGTGCAGGGCGTTCCCTCGATCAGCGTGTCGAACGGTCCGACTCCTACGCTTCGCATACCGTCGTTACTTTCGGGCATTGCTCCCAGAAGCTCCTGGCCACGGGGTAGCTTCGGAAGGACCCTCAGAGTTTTGAGTGTGTGTTTGCTCCGCAGCGCTGTGTATTCGTCCGCTGGCAGCGTGACTGTTGGAATCCGCTCGTGCCCAAAAATCTCGAGAAACTCTTCCTGCTGGGTATCCCAATCGAGGCCACACGCCGCCGCGACCGTGTACGGCGATCCCACCACCAAGAACTCGTCCAGAGTGTCACGCTCTCGCACGCGTGCGAGCAGTACCGAGTTGAGAGACGACATGTCCCAGAAGCTCACAAGGTCACACAACGCCTGCCGCGCGACCTCCTCATCGCGCCGATCCCCCCTCGCTAGGACGAACCCCAACGGGTGTATAACCCATGCAACCCGGGGAGCGCGCGCGCTGAGGTACCGGGCCACAGCTGCCGGCCCTGGGCGAATGGCACCGAAGAACGTCAATTCCTCGTTGAGGTCCGCGACAAACTGGAATCCCGAGCTGCCGTTGACTGCCCCCTGGGCGCGCCCCACTTCGTGCATTGCGCCTCCACGCTGATCTGGGGCGGTGCAGGCGGTTGTGACGAGTACTGCGGCAAGGCCCAAAAGCCCAATCCAACGCCCCGCGCTGCGCATTTCACCGGCAGATACGATAGCTTCTTCAGTCCCCGGTACCTCCGAGCCTCGACCACCGTCAGCCACGGTATGCTCGCGGAGCCAAACCTGCTTCTCGAGCAATCTTGACCTCCCGGTTCCATGCGCCGACTTCGGCGCGCTTGTCTGTGCGGTACTCGCCATCCAGGGCAAGGTATTCCTGGTCTGCATCGGCCAACTCCTTCGTCATCCCGCGGATCCACTGCACTGCGTGACTCAGCTCGTGGGCCAGCACGAGAGCCGGGTCAACATTGCCAGGAACAAACCCTTCCACCGCATGTCGGGGTTGCCGTCGTCGTCCATGTCGACCCACACGACGGTCGCCGGCCAGTCCGAGGCGCCGCCACCGCCGCCACCACCCCCGCCGCCACCCTCTTCCTGAGGGCCACGTGGTCGCTGCTTGCGCGATCCGGGCTCCGGGAAGTCCGGCATGTGCCGGCCACTCATGAGCCCTTCCGAGTGCAAGATCGCAGCGCGGTACACGGCGACGAGGTCGCCCAATTCGTTGTACACTGTACACCCGGTGCTCCCACGTTTCATCCGTGAGCACGCCGTTGAGGTTTTCGTCGGTCCTGACCTTGATGACCTGGTTGAGCCCGTTGTGGACGAACTCCTTGAACAGCTCGTCGTCGTTCGTGGCATCATAGAAGGGCGCGTAGGTGTAGAAGGACGTATGCTGATGTCCGTAATCTCGTTGGCGAGATTGCCCGCCCGCGTTTCTTCGATGTCGTCCGTGAAGCTGCCGTCTCCGTCGAGGTCGACAGCGTATTCGCGCAGAAAGTTCGCCAGTGACAGCCCTCGCTCGACGGTCAGGGTGTCCGCATTCATGGTGGTGGAGGCCCACTCCCCTTGTCTACGGGCGACGACGGCCACGAACGCCTTGGAGCACGACGCCGATCTTCGGTTCGTGCAGGAATGGCTCGGGCATGCCAACGTCAGCACCACCCGGCTCTACGACCGCAGGCGGTCACGGCCCGAGGACTCGCCTACGTTCAAGGTGAACTAATGAGAAGGGGTGCTCGCGGCCGCGTTACCGAGATACCAGATTCATGCACCCTATTGAGCTTTTCCGTGCATGACATCTTCCGCGTACTCACGCACATGCGATTCCAAATCCGTACGCGCGAGAAACTCCGCAACTACCACCGCCGCCTGAGAATGCTCTAGGTGGTTGAATCCGTGCAGTGCAGCCATCTGGCAGGCTTCGTCCGGCAGCCGCAGGATCCTCACCAAAGTCCCAAGCATCGCATCCAGAATCTCGTCGCTGTCTGCGATTCCACCTTTTCTGCCATAACACATAGAGTCCCACCACATGAACACGGAAGTCTCGAGAGAGTCTTGCACGAAGAGTTTCTCGAACAGTGAGTACATGGACTCCACACACTGGACACGCTGTGCAAGTGGCACGTCAGGGTCCCAGATCAGGTCCCCTAAACCAAAAGCGGCATTACTCTGTATCGCCCAGAAGTGAAGTTCTAGCTGGTGTGGAGAAAATCGTGCTAGCAGGCCCGCCGAATCCGAAAACAAGCGCGCATAGTACTGTACGAAAACGCTCTTCTCGAACAGCACGCAGTCGAATTCAACGCCGTAGAACCACGGATCATCTGGGTCTTTCGGAATCCGATCAAACAAGAAGGTCACGAAACCCTCGAAGGTTATCTGTCTCAGATCGACCGGCGGTTCGCTTTCCCAATCGCTCACATTCAGTCTCTCATACCCTCGTCCTCTGATCCCAATGGCATCTTGAGGGCTCGCGACACGACTCTCCCTGCAATCGCCAGAGACACCCCAGCACATCAACCCGGAGTTGAACCTAGACCCGAAGCGCGAACGCGCTTGATTGGGGACTAGAGGCGTTGGGTCTCGTCGTACCAGGCCGGCTCGAAGCCCGCGGGCGGTAGAATCCAAGAAATGTCGAGAAACGACACCTCGGTCGGCAGGCCGTTCACCACCACCGCCAGACTTTCCTTGGTCTTGTTGATCTTTCTGACTTCGGCGACCGAGCGCAGTCGGGGCACGAACACGAGGTCCCCCTTGCGTAAGCGGTGAGCGACCGCGAGTCGGCGCTCGGACAGCCGCGTGCGGCGCGTGGCCTCCGCGAGCACGAGGCGGAACTCGTCGTAGGCTTCGCGCCGTTCTCGCGGGGGTTCGCCAAACTTCTTCAGCACCTCGCCCAGTCTCCCGACCAGGGCCGCGACTCGCTCCTCCTCGGCGCGCTCGGCCTCGTACTCGATGGCCACCCGCAGATCCTGCAGCGACCGCACTTCTGCCGCAGCGGCCTCCCGCAGTCGCTGGGCGTCGAGGCGTTCCTTCTCGGCCGCGCTCCGCCGTCGCTCGAGGTCTTGGTGGGTTCGCTCCAAGCCTTCGATCAATTGCTCGCCACGCTGATCCTGTCGACCCATCTTGCGCTCGGCAGCCTCGATCACGTCTCCCGGCAGACCGATGCGTCGCGCGATGATGAGGGCGTTCGACTTCCCTGGCAGCCCCACGACCAAACGATAGGTCGGTGCCAGTCGTACCGAGTCGAACTCCATGCAAGCGTTCTCGCACTTTCGATGCTGGAACGCGAACTCCTTGAGGCTCCCGAGGTGGGTCGAAACCAAGGTGAACGTGCCTCGAACGTAGAGCCGATCGAGGATCGCCTCACCCAACGCCGCTCCTTCGAGCGGGTCGGTTCCCGCTCCGAGTTCGTCGAGCAACACCAGGCTCCGGGAAGTCGCGGCCGCGAGAATCCTCGCGATGCCCGTCATATGCGCGGAGAACGTGCTGAGATTCTGCTGCAGGCTCTGCTCGTCACCAATGTCCGCGAGGACCGCGTCGAACCACGGGATGCGCGCGTCCGCAGCCGCCGGGATCGGAATGCCTGCGTACGCCATCAAAGACAGCAAGCCGACGAGTTTGAGCACCACGGTCTTCCCGCCGGTGTTTGGCCCAGTGACGACGATTTGATGGGCGGGTCTCCCGAGTTCGATCTCGAGCGCAACGATGCGTTCCCGGAGCTCGGCGATGCCCAAGTCCGCGGGTGCGGCCGGATCTTGCTTGCGATCGCGCCACAGTAGCAGCGGGTGGCGTGCGTCGCGGAGGCGAAGTAACCGCTCCTCCGCAATCACGGGGCGCTCACACCCCAACGCGTCCGCGAAGCGCGCCCGCGCCAAACCGACGTCGATCTCGACCAAGTGCCGCGACAACTCGAGCACCGGCTCGCGCTCCGCCTGCACGGCGCGGGAGAGTTCCAACAGCACTCGCGCGACTTCACGCCGTTCTCGCTCCCGGAGTTCCGAGAGATGGTTCCCACGAAGGACGATCTCCTCCGGCTCGACGAAGATTGTCGAGCCGCTCGCGGACTCGCCGTGGACGATCCCCCGAACCTGCCCTCGATACTCGGCCTTGATCGCGAACACGAACCGGTCGTTACGGACCGTGATGACGTCGCCCTGGAGCGCCTTGCGGAGCGTGGTCGATTGCCGCTTGCGCTCCATCCAAGCGCGAATCTCCTCTTCCTCGCGCCGGCCTTGCTCGCGCAGCCGTTCGAGCTCGGGTGAGGCGGAGGAGAGTACCACTCCGCCCGCGTCGACCGAGCGCTGGAGGCGTTCGCGGAGCACCGTCCGGTCGCGCATCGACTCCCCGCGGGCATGCAACGCCCGCAGATCTGGGCGCGACCGAAACAGCGTGCCCACGGACCGGCCCCGATCCAGCAGGGTGTGCACGGACCAGAGTTCCTCGCCGCTGAGGACCCGCCTATCGATGGCGCCGCCCTCGGCGAGTAGCGAGTCGACGGTCGGCAACTCGGCGAGCCGAAACGACACTCGTTCGCGGATCAGAGCGCGGAGTTCGTGGGTCTCATCCTGCGCCAACACCGCGGCGTCGAGTGTCGGGAACGGCGCGACGGCACGCACCGCGGACTGTCCCGGCTTGGAGTAGGCGAAGACCGCCAGGATGTCGAGTAGACGGGACCACTCCAACCGCTCCCGAGAAGCGCGGAGAATCTCGCGGATCCCATCGTCGCGCTGGGGACCGGGACGACCGCGCCGCCTCCGGCGCCGTCCGGACTCTCCCGGGATCGGCGCGGTCGCTAGGTCGTCTTCCGGCTCCGACATGCTGCTGCTCGCCTCTCTCCGCGGGTTGCGTCGCGAAGCGAGGAATTGTGCGCTCTCGTTCCCGAGAAGCCAACCCGAAAGGGATCGGTCCGGAACGAGACGCGTTCACGAGTGCTTCCAGCGAGCCCGTCATGTTGCGAGCGTGCGAGCGTGCGAGCGTTTTGGGGGTGACCTGCCCGGGGCCCCTTCGCGAGCCCGGGCGACGTTTCGAAACTCCAGCGAGAGCCCCCAGGCCCGGAGACCAGGGGCGGCCACGTCTGGGTTCTCGGGGCTAGGGCGTGCGAGAAGCGTGGCCGTGCCCGTCGGGCGTGCTCGGGGGCTACTTCTTCTTGTGCTTGAGCTCCGTGAACTTCTCGCTGATCACGGACTTGAGGTCTGCGAGCAGCGCTTCCTCGTTCACCCCTCCACTCGTCGGCGGAGCCCCGCGAGTCGCCCCGAGGGCGCGGCGCCCTCGTTGACTCGCCGACTCGATCTCCGCCTCGTCGAGCGCAACGTCGATTCGTTGGGTGACGCACGGATCGAAGTCGGCGTCCGAGAGTTCGCTGGTGGGTGCAGACGCATCCGGATTGGGAAACCGAAACTGCTGCGTCGGTGCCTCAGGTGGCAGAAACGCCGGAGCCGGCGGCACCACCGACGGCATTTCGATGGTCGGCTCTGCAGCCATGTAGGCATTGTACCCTCGATGAGCGCCGGCCATGGCTGGGGCGGCGGTCACCTGCAGCGCCGGCTGAGTCCGCATCCCCGGGGCAGCCACGGGGGCCCGCACCATCGACGGCTCTTGCTCGACCCTGCGGAGGGCATCGCGGGCCGGTTTGCGAGCCCGACGTCCTCGGACGAGCAGCCACCCGAAGAGGAGGACGAAGACGCCCGCTCCTGCCGCCACCCCGGCGAAGAGGATACTGGACTCGTTCCATCGTCCGGCCCGGACGTCGCTCCAGGAGCGGGTAGCCCACGCGACGAGGAAAGCCTTCGCGGACGTCGCCTGAGACTTCGGCGAGGGGGGCGTGTCCGCGATCACCGGTACCGATCCGACGGCGGTTGCAGCCGGCGTCGTCGGCAGAGGTGGAGCCGTCGTGGGCGCCACTGCGGGCGCGACGACGGCGACGTTGTCGTTCGCAGCGCGAACCCGGCCCGGCGCGACAGCGGCTCGCAGCTGGCTTTCGGCGGCGACCAAGTCAGCCTTCAGCTGCGCCACCTGCGCTTTGAGCTCGTGCGTTTCCTGGCGACTGAGGTCGAGAGTCTTCTGAAGTTCCGCGACTTGCTCGGACACCGCACGCTGGCCGTTCTTCGCCCGCGCTTCGGCTTCGGCCACTTGCGCGGTGAGCGCTTCGCGCGCCGTCGCTTCGGTCGCGACGATGACCTCGAGACGAGAGCATTCCGCCGAGAGCCGATCGTTCAGCGCTCGGAGACGTTCCGATTCGGTCTTCTCCGCGGTGATCAGGACGCGACTTGCCGCGAGTTCCCCGTCGAGAGTGCGCACCCGCTGATCCCGTTCGCCGAGCTGTTTCGTCAGCTCCTGCAGTTCGGCTCGGTGCACCCGAACTCGCGCCTCGAGGTACTCGGTGTCCGCCGCGCGGGCTCGGAGTTCAGTCGTCGACCCCTGATAGCTCTGCTTGAATCCGTCTCGTTCCTCGGCCGTGATCCGCAGCGTGTCGCGGAGCAGTTCCACCGACTGGGTCAGGTTCTCGATCTTCTGCTGCTCGGGGGTGGGGCCAGCCGCCTCTCGATTCTCGAACGATCCACAGCCGGGACCGACCAGAAGCAGAATCGACAGCGACAGGGCGCCAGGGAGCGCACACCAAGAGGACCGGAACATCGATAGACTCCTGTCGACACATCGGTTGTGGAGGACCCGCGTTGGCAAGAACCGGATCGCTGGGTCGAGAGAAGTATACGATGCCGGAACCAAGCCCTAGGGCGCGCCGAGGGCTGGCGCCGAGCGCGCGGGCGCGCGGGAGGCTCGAGGTGCGGAAACGTAAGGCGCAAAACCCACCCGGAGAACCCCGGGGATCAGGCACGATTGCGCGGGGGGCGCACGAAACCCCGAGGAGTCAATCGGCGTCGAGCCACACGCCGAACTCGTGACCCTGGCGACTGGCAAGACTTTGCTCCAGGCGACGCAGGCAGTCCGCCGCGGCCCCCGGGGTGACGGATCCGTCGCCCGGAGCCCACGGCAGGCCAACGACCCGCATGCGATAGCGCGCCGCGACGCCGGCGAGTCGGGTCTCGAGCGCCGCGCGAACTCCGGCCGAGTGCAGCTCGAGAGCTCCGTAGACTCGGTCGCCGACGCACTCGATCCAGTCCGCACCGCGAAGCGTCGCCGCCAATGCGGCCTGAAGCACATCCGGGGTCACGTCGTTCGCCTGCGACTCCCCCACCACGAGCAGGAGCCGCGAATCCCGCCGCTCGCAGGCCTTCATTCGCGTCCATACGAGGCGCGCGAAACGCTCGCCCGGCGACTCGGCCGCAGCTGCCGACGGCGACCGGTCTCCGACCTGCCGCAGGAGCGGCAGCAGGGGCCCGAGGTCACTTGCCAATCCACCCAAGCTGCTCCGGTGCCAGAGCGCCGTCCAACCGTCGCTTGCGGCGGCTCCGGTACCGCCGCTCCCGCTTGCCCCCGGAAACACGTAGAAGCCCTCGAGAGAGATCACACTTCGGACCGTCTCGGTCTCGACGGCCGTGAGAAGCGCCGCGCTGTGTTGGATCAGCTGCGACCGCAGTTGCGGTTCGCGCGCCCAGTACACGCAATGCAACTCGCCCGTCGCCTCCCCCGCACGAACGGAAACCAAGCCCAGCACACCGGGGTCGCGCAGCGCCCAGGACCGCAACCCGTCGGTCATCGACTCACCACGGAGTGCGGCCGCGAGGAGTTCGTGAACCCCCAGAAGGCCGTTGGGCGGCGCGTGCTGGAGCGGTTCGCCGGCGCTCCGGGGCGACAGGGGTTGGCTCCCCGAACCGTGCGGAGCCGAGGACTCCGCCGAGATTGCCCCAGGGATCGGCAGGCCAGTCACGCCGACGCGCGGCCAGGCTCGCGGGGTGCCCGGCGGCAAGGACAAGATCGAACGCAGCCGGGAAATCGAATCCGTCCCGAGCGGGCGCTCGAGCACGTCGGCGCCCGGAAGCGGTGGCGCCTGGCCCCGCCGACAGACGAAGCAGAAGCGAATGTCTGGGTCGACGGCCCGGAAGCGCTCCAGGAAACTCGCGGAATCGCTTCCCCACGCGTCCGGTGTCGAGACCACGGCTTGGAAGCTGCGCTCGCGGAACAGGTCGAGGGCCATGAAGCGGCTGAAAGCCAGCACGGGCTGGATTCCAAGCTCCCGCAGGGAAGAGGAGAGGGTCTCGGCGTCTTCGGGAGTGTCCGCCAAGATGAGGACTGGCTGCGAACCGGTGTCCGTCGGTCCAACGGAGACCGGCGAGAAGAGCTCTCGAAGCTCCTCTCGGGACAGAATTTCGGCTGCACCTCCGGCACCGATGGAGCCGGAGGGCATGGATTCCGGCGGGTTGGAGTCCATGCTCTCGTTCTCGTTGTCTTCCTGCGGCGGAAGCGACTCAGGCATGGTGCCTTCGGTTCCGTGGGCAACGGGGTGCGATTTCAGAACGCTTCCCCGGCCGTTCGGGGAACTCCTGTCCCCGACCCTCACGGACCACCCCGTAAGCCCAACCGGCACGTATGCCGGTCCGCCTACGGAGAGCCCCGAGCTCTTCGCCTTCCCCTCGTACCTGTCCCCCCCGACGAGCCCGAATTCCTGGGTTGGCGTGTCCCGGTTCGAACCGGAACTCCCTGGCTTCGGTCTCCACGACTCTCAGCTCGCGATCGTTCCGTTCTCGAACGGGGGCACAGCCTGCGGCAGCTACCCGTCTGAACTCGAACTCGCGTGAGCCTCAGTAGATCTCGCGATAGTAGCCCTCGTTCTCGAGCGCAAGCTTGCGCAGGAAGTCTCGGGCCTCTTGCTTGTTCTCGTTCTTGGCGTTCCCCGGAAAGAAACCGATACAGTTGATGATCACGTGGCGGTGACGATTCCACTCGCCAACTTGCAGATAGATCATCTCGGGTATCGTCTGCTCCCCGACCGTCGGCGAACCATCGGAGAGCAAGTAGATCGTATCGATCTCCTTGTCGTCGAAGGCGAGGCGGAGCGCGCCGTGGGCGTTGGTTTCGCCGCCAGCTTTGAGCCGACCCACGAACTCCACCGCTTTCGCGATGCTCTTCTCGCTCGCCTTCTGCAACCCCTTCTGGTTTGCCAGAACGTCTTCAGAGAACACTATGATAGTAAAATACGTCTGGGGGGAAAGCTGATTCTCCAGGACTTTGACGAGTTCTCGTTTGGCGATCTCGATCCGGGTCTCGGTATTGTCGGCACCGACACTCATGCTTCCGGAGACATCCAGCAAGAAGGCGATCCGTTCACCATAGATGGGACCGTAGATCCCTTCCTGAACAGCTGTTCGCAGATCCTTCCGCTCGTCATCGCGGGCCCCGAGCTTCTTCTCGACCTCCGCCTTCGACGGCACCACGAAGCTGGGCTCGTTGGTCGTCCACCAGACGAACCACTCCTGGTGCACTGGCTCCATGCGCTCACCCGTAAGGTGCTGGAGCGCCCAACGCAGGTCCCAGAGCAATCGCCCCCGCTCCGCCTTCAAGCGCTCGATGAGCAAGGGGATGGCACGCTTGAGCCGCATGTGCGCCATGGCGCGGACCGCGGCCGCGCGCACCTGCCACTTCTTGTCCGAGAGCGCCGGCTCCAGCTTCGACAGCACGAAGTCGCCGCCGTAGGAAGCCACCACGCGAATCGCTGCCGAGCGCAACTCCCAGGTCTTCTCCTTGGCGCACGCGTCGATCATGACCTTGCGCGCGACCTCATCTTTCAACTGCGTGAGAATTCGGAACACCTCACGGTTGACGGTGATGTCCTCGTTCGGCAACCCATGGCGCAACAGAATCTCCGCCACTTCTAGATTGTCGAATCGGGCCACCTGTACGAGCGCTTGCAGGATCGCCGCGTCATCCTGCTTGGACACCGCCAATAGGAACGCTTCCTTCGCGGCCTTCCAATCCGACCCTTTCGCCGGCGTGTCCGCGTTCCCTCCCACCGGGAATGCGAGTCCCCACAGCAACGCCATGGCCCAAGTCATGAGGCGTCGAACGCCCCAACACCTCGATCGACGGTGTGCGACTCCAGGCGGCAGAAGTTCGTTGACCCAGTTCCAGTTCAAGCGATGTCCTCTTCCGGATTGCGGGTGGCTGTCGGGCTGGCCGGACTCGAACTCGGGGTCCTCGAAACACCGGACGTTGGGCTACCCCCTTCTAGGGGATCGGGCTCGAGCAGGCCTCGGTCCTGACCGGCGAGCTGTACTCCGGGTGGATCGTCGCGTAGGTCACTCAACTCCTCATGGACGAGCGCACGGATGTCCCGGCGCATTGCCGCGACGTCGTCGAAGCGCTGAAAGAACTCGGGGCGCATCATCTCCTCGAGGACGGTCGTAAAAGCCGAGCGAATCGACAGCGAGTTCCGCACCAGGAGCGAAACGAGCTTGTGCGTGAGGTAGTCGGTAACGAGGTCCGGAAGCAGTCGCGACTCGCCGCCTTCGAGCCACCGGAGAAAAGCCCGCTCGCGTTCGTCGAGGCCCTTGCGCGGCCGAACGCCATTGCGCGGTCCGCCGGCGGCTGGCGGCTGCGATGCTCGGACCACGCGGCTGCCGTCGTGCAGCCGGTGCACCAGTTCCTGAGCCTTCATCGGGTTCCGCAGGTTCAGCAGTCCCTCGCCTCGCCGCCACGAACTCCCGTCGAACACCACCATGATGGTCTTGCCGAGCTCGATCAAGTCGTCGACCGCGAGTTCCCGGGTCGCGACGCGTTCGCCGTTTACGAACGTGCCATTGGAGGAATTCAAATCGACCAGCGTGAGGCGGCCGTTGTGTAGCGTGAGCGAGCAGTGCTTGCGGCTGAGGAGGTGATCGTGCAACCGCAGGTGGTTGCGTTTGGAGCGCCCGACGACGAGCGTTCCGTCCGTCAGCGGGAAGCTCCGCAGATGATCATCGAAAATGGCCAGATGCATCGGTTTCTCGGCCGCCCTTCGCGCCCGTTCTTCGGGGACCTCGTCCCGATCGGGTCCAGTCGGGTCGGTCCTGGTCGGGCGCTGCGGGTCCCCGACCTCACGCCCCGGTGCACCCGGACCGACGACGCCGTTGGCTCTGACTTCGGGCTCACGCATCCTACGCCTCCGTCTCCGGCTGCAGGGCACTCGAGGGAAAGCGGCCTGCCGCTGCTCACGTAAGAGATCCTATTGCAGCTGCCGACGGTTTGCGACCTCTTCGGGGGACGAGACGGCTTGCGCGTCGAGCGCACGCCGATCCACTGGCGCCCGGGGAACTCGGGGGGCTTCGACGGCGCCCTCCACTCCCCCGTGCGGGCTCAACGCGTGACGCAGCCCGCGAGCAGGGCCCGAAAGGGCTCCGGCAACCGCCGCGCGCGCCCGTTGTCCGCCCGCACGCAACCCAGCTCCGTCGTGCCAGTGCACAGCACCTCGGGGCTGCCGGCGCGAAACACCCGGTAGGCGAACTGCAGGCGCGCACCGCCGACCTGGGTCACCCGAGTTTCGACCTCGAGCAGATCGTCGTAGCGAGCCGGCGACAGGAACCGCAGCTGCGCGTCCACGACGACGAGAATCGAGGCTTCCTGCTCTTCGAACGCTCGGTAGCTCGCTCCCAGATCGCGGAGTAGCTCGGACCGCCCCTGCTCGAAGAAGGCCAGGTAGTTCGCGTGGTACACGACCCCGCCGCAATCGGTATCCGCGTAGCGCACGCGGATCTGGATTCGACCGATCGCACCCGTGCCGTCGCCGGGCCCTACCGACCCGCGACCCGGCGTTGGCGCGGATTCGCCTGACGATCCGGGGCTCTTGGAGTCTGTCGATCGGGTCACTGGAACCCACCCGCATCCTCGGCCGATGTCCACCATCGAACCCCGGCCGCACGCAACTCGTCGCATGCCCGCGCCACGTCACCGGGGTGCGCCTCGACTCCACGAACCGCGTCGCCCACGACCACCACTTCCCACCCTTCACGAACCGCGTCGAGGGCGGCTGCCCGGACGCAGTAGTCCGTCGCCAGTCCGACCACGAGCACTCGCCGCACTTCCATCGCGCGGAGCTGGGCCGCCAGATCTGGGGTCTCGAACGGGCTATAGCCCGGCCCCTCATGGCCCACCCCTTTCGAAACGACCCACGCACTCTCGGGCACGCGAAGCGCGGGGTGAAAGGCCGCCCCGATGGTTCCGGCGACGCAGTGGACCGGCCACGGCCCCCCCTGACTCGCGAACGAAGAGTGGTCGCTCGGATGCCAATCGCGGGTGAGAATCACCGGCGCTCCGGCACGCTCGAAATCCGCGATGAGGGCGTTCACTACGGGCAGGATGTGCGCGGCGCCAGCGACCTCGAGCGCACCGCCCTCGCAGAAGTCGTTTTGGAGGTCGACCACGAGGAGCGCATCCCCAGTTCGTGGGTTCATGACGCGGCCTGCACGTTCACGTCACGGCGTCCGAGCTGCTGAGACTCCGGATTCGGTGGGAGAAGATTTCGCGGATGTCGCGCAGGGTGTAACGCTCGTTGAGCTGTTGTATCATTCGGATCTGCTTGAACACGGAGTCGGCAAACAGACTGCGCCCCGTCGCCGTCAATTCGGCGGCGACGATGAGGTCCATTTGCATGTAACGATAGAGCACCTGTCGAGAGATTCCGGATTTCTCCAGCACCTCCCCGGTCTTGTAGAGCTTCTGCGGGGACTCGCTCATGATGGCCCAAGCTAACACAGGAAACGGAAGAGTGCGATTGCACCGCTGGCGAATCCACCATCTCGGACAGACCGAGTCGACGCAGGACGCCCTGCGTGATGCCCTGCGACAGTCCCCCGAAGCGGCGGTCTGCGTACGCGCCGACGAACAACGGGCAGGCCGTGGCCGGCGCGGCCGGCACTGGGTGAGTCCCCGCGGAGGGTTGTGGTGTTCGCTCAACGTGAATGCTTCCAAACCCGATCCGTTTCACACTTTGCTGCTCGCTACCGCGGCCCTCGAGTGGGCCATCGACTGGGCCCGCCGTCCAAACCGCCTGTTCATCAAGTGGCCCAACGACTTGATGGTCGAATCGCAGCGAGCGAGCACCCGGATCGCCAAGTGGGGCGGCGTGATGGCCGAGTCCCAGTCCGTGACCGACGGCGTGAGTACGATCGTGTTCGGGCTTGGCCTCAACCTGGACCTCGACCCAGCCCGCCTCCCCGAAACCGAGCCCCCGTCGCCCGCCGCCACCTCACTGCGCGCCGAATTCGGTGCGAGCCCTTCCCCCCGCGCCGCGCTGTCCGCTATCCTCCCGCGCTTCGAGGAACTGCTCGGCCTCGACGCACGCAGCCGGGGTGATGCAGTGCGACGCGTGAGCCCGCACGTCCGCACGTTGAGCGCGCCGATCCAGTGGCTGGACGACAAGGGGACGCCCTGCCGCGGCACGGCGCTCGCACTGACCGAGCACGGAGCGCTCGTCGTGCAGCACGAGAGCGGACGCCGCGATACCTTGGTTGCCGGCGAGGTGAGCCACGTTCGCGCGCGCTGAACTCTGCGAAGCCCTGCGTAGGCGGGGTTCACCGAGGACACCCGCGCAGCGACGTGGTGCTACGCGCGGACTCGGCAGCCGCCGGCGCTTTCGGTCGCGCGAGCGGTCGCCGGACCGGACAGACTCCGATTCACTCAGGCCCGATTCACTCAGGCCCGACTCACTCAGGAAGTCAGCCCATGTTTGAACTCGATCACCTCGGCGTCGCGGTAACCAATCTGGAGGATGCGCTTGCCGTTTGGCGTACCCTCGGTGCCCGACTCGACACCATCGAGGAAGTCGCGGAGCAGCAGGTGCGGGTGGCCTTCCTCGACACCGGGGACGTTGCGACCGAGCTGCTGGAACCCCTTTCCGACGACTCGCCGATTGCCAAGTTCCTGGCCGCCGGCCGACGAGGAGTTCACCACGTCGCCTACCGGGTGAACGACGTCGAACGAGTCCTTGCGGATCTGCGCGGTCGCGGGCTGGCCCTGATCCACGAACATTCGGTGCCGGGAAGCCGCGGGACCCGAATCGCCTTCATCCACCCTCGCGCCACCGGTGGGGTGTTGGTCGAGCTGGTGGAGTATCCACCGGCGATCCAGTAGAACCTGGCAGCACGTCGGACGCGCAAACTCGTCGAACCGAACCCGGGTGGAGATCATGCCGAAACATTCCAAGGAGAGTATCCGCGAGCGCACCCGCCAACTCCGCGAAGCCGCGCTGCAAGGAGGCGGCGCCGAGCGGGTCGAGCGTCAGCACGCTCAGGGCAAGCTCACCGCGAGAGAGCGCATTCACTGGCTCTTGGACGAAGGGACCTTCCAGGAACTCGATGCGTTCGTGCTGCACCGCTGCCGAGACTTCGGCATGGAAGAACGGCGGGTGCCCGGCGACGGTGTCGTCACTGGGTGGGGCGAGCTCAATGGCAGCAAGGTGTTCGTCTTCAGCCAGGACTTCACGGTCGAGGGCGGCAGCCTGTCGGCGACCAATGCTGCAAAGATCTGCAAGGTCATGGACCTCGCCGTCCGCAGTGGTTGCCCGATCATCGGGCTCAATGACTCCGGCGGGGCTCGCATCCAGGAGGGCGTCGCGAGCCTCGGCGGCTACGCCGACATCTTCTTGCGCAACACGCTCGCCTCGGGCGTGGTTCCGCAGATCTCGGCGATCATGGGGCCGTGCGCCGGGGGTGCCGTCTATTCGCCCGCGATCACGGACTTCATCTTCATGGTCGAGAACACGAGCTACATGTTCGTCACCGGTCCCAGCGTCGTGAAGACCGTGACCCACGAAGAGGTCACCTCGGAGCAGCTAGGCGGAGCGCATACCCATCACACGAGGAGCGGCGTGGCCCACTTCTCGGCCCCCAACGACCGAGCGTGCTTGGAGTCGATCCGCCAACTGATGTCTTACCTGCCGTCCAACAATCTCGAGCCACCACCCTTCATCCCAACCGACGACCCCAGCGACCGCGGCGATGTGGAGCTCCGCGACATCGTCCCTGACAACCCAGAGAAGCCGTACGACATGCGCGACGTGATCCGTCGCGTCGTGGACGGGGATTCGTTCTTCGAAGTCCAGCCCGGCTTCGCCCAGAACATCTTGATCGGTTTCGCGCGCCTCGGGGGACATGCGGTCGGCGTCGTGGCGAACCAACCCGCGGTCCTCGCCGGTTGCCTCGACATCGATTCCAGCGTGAAGGCGGCGCGCTTCATCCGCTTCCTCGACTGCTTCAACTTACCCATCGTCTCGTTCGTCGACGTTCCCGGATTTCTGCCGGGTACCACTCAAGAGTGGAACGGCATCATCAAGCACGGGGCGAAACTCTTGTATGCGTACTGCGAAGCCACGGTTCCCAAACTCACCGTCATCACGCGCAAAGCCTACGGCGGCGCGTACGACGTGATGTCGTCGAAGCACATTCGTGGCGACCTGAACCTCGCCTGGCCGTCTGCCGAGATCGCGGTGATGGGCGCGAAGGGTGCGGCCGAGATCGTGTTCCGCAAGGAGATCCTGGCGGCGGCAGATCCAGCAGCGATGCTGGCGACGCGTTCCGACGAGTACCAGGACTTGTTCGCCAACCCTTTCATTGCCGCGGAGCGCGGCTACGTGGACGATATCATCGAAGAGCCCGAGACGCGGCGCCGCTTGATCGGCGGCCTCCAGCTCCTCGCGGGGAAGCGAGATCGCAACCCACCCAAGAAGCACGGAAACATCCCTCTGTGAACTGGAAACCCAGCCTCATCCGCAAAGTGCTCGTCGCCAATCGCGGCGAGATCGCGAACCGGGTGTTTCAAACGTGCCGCGAGTTCGGGATCCGATCCGTCGCGGTCTACTCCGACGCCGATGCCGACTCGGTCCATCGCTACGCTGCCGACGAGTCGGTGCGGCTTGGCCCAGCGCCGGTCTCGGAGTCGTACCTGAATGTCGACGCCATCCTTGCGGCTGCGGTCCAGACGGGAGCGGACTCGGTTCACCCGGGGTACGGGTTCCTATCCGAGAACGCCGCCTTCGCGCGAGCGGTCGAAGCCGCTGGGCTGCGCTTCGTCGGTCCGACTCCGGACCAGATCGCGGCGATGGGAGACAAGGTCAACGCTCGCGAGTTCATGCGGCGCGCGGGTGTGCCGGTGATCCCCGGGTCCGAGGCGGCGGTTTCGAGCCTGTCCGAACTGCGCTCGGTCGCCGAGGGGGTTGGGTTTCCGCTGTTGGTCAAGGCTGCGGGCGGCGGCGGCGGCAAGGGCATCCGTCGCATCGACCGCGCCGAGGAGTTGGACTCGGCCTTCGAACGCGCCACGTCCGAGGCTCGATCGGCTTTTGGAGACGCGCGGGTCTACCTGGAACGTTACGTCCACCCCGCCCGCCACGTCGAGGCGCAAATCCTCGGCGATGGGCTCGGGGGCGCCCTATTCCTCGGTGAACGCGAGTGCTCCCTGCAACGCAAGCACCAGAAGCTGGTCGAGGAGACGCCCTCGCCGGTCGTCGACGAGACGGTGCGAGGCCGCATCCGGGAGGCCGCGCTGGCCGGAGTCCGCGCCCTTCGTTACCGCGGCGCCGGCACGATGGAGTTCCTGTACGACGATGCACGGCGGGAGTTCTACTTCTTGGAGATGAACACTCGCCTGCAGGTCGAACACCCGGTGACCGAGATGGTCACTGGCCTCGACCTGGTCGCCGAGCAACTACGGATCGCCGAAGGGCTCGACGTCTCGCTGCCGGAAGAGCCCGTGCGGCGCGGCCACGCCATTGAGTTTCGCATCTACGCTGAAGATCCGTATCGCGGGTTCTCGCCGTCGACCGGCCGCATCGGCTCCCTTCGTCTACCGCATGCCCCATTCACGCGCATCGACGCGGCGCTGCGGCGAGGCACCGAGGTGACTCCGTACTACGACCCGCTACTGGCAAAGGCCATCGCCTGGGGCGGCACGCGTGAAGTGGCGCTCCGCCGCCTGGAGGCGCTCCTCCAACGCGTTCGGATCGGCGGCATTCACACGACACTTCCGCTCGGCCTCGACATCTGTCGTTGGGACGACTTCCGATCGGCCCGGTTCTCGACGAGTTCGCTCGAGGACTACCTGCGTCGCGAAGTCGCGGCTGGAGCCGCGCCCGAAGTCACGGTCCAACTCGCCGCAATTCTGGCGCGGGGTCTCCTCACCGGGAAGCGCGCCACGGCGACGTCGTCCGGCCCGACGAGCACCGACCCTCGAGAGTCTTGGAAGCAAACCGCGCGCAACGAGAGCGTCCGGCGCTTCTGACGGGACGATCAAGTCTTCCAACCACCGAGGAACGAACATGCGCTACCGACTCACTCGCGGCGACTGGAACGAAGAGTATCAGGTCCGGCGCAACCCCGCGGGTCGGGACTGGGAGATCCGAGGTCGAGCACAGCGGCATGCGGTGCGGGTCGAGATGCTCGACACGGGCAACGTCTTTCGCATGACGCTGGGGGATCAGACCCACACCGTGGCTGTCCTCCCGGGGAACCGGCCGGGCCAACCCCTTCGCTTCTTGCTCGACCAGTACTATCACGAGGTCGATGTCAAAGACGAGTTCGACCTGCTGCAAGAACTCCTCGGCGACGCCGTCGTGAAACGAGACCGCGAGGAACTGGTGAGTCCCATGCCTGGCATCATTCGGAAGGTGCTCGTGAACGCGGGGGAGACCGTCCAGAGCGGCCAGCCCCTGCTCATTCTCGAAGCCATGAAAATGGAGAACGAAGTCCGCGCGCCCATTGCGGGGCGCGTCGAACGCATCCACGTCAAGGTCGACCAAACGGTCGCCGTCAACGACCCGTTGCTCTTGATCGTGAGCGCGGAGGCCGTCGCCGCCGGGTCTTGACCCTCCCGTGACTCCCGGACACCAGCGCGTCGCGAGAACATCGTCATTTCGCGTCCAGGGTGACACGAAGTGGCGACAAGTTCCGGTGCTCGCCCGCCCCTCGCCCCTTGCGCCTATCCGCAAGTTCTGCGTCCGAGGCCACTTGCCATTTGCCGATTCGCTGGGCCCGGTCCTCGCATCTCTGCTTCCCAGCCGCAAAGGAGGCACGAGCCATGAACACCAGCAGTCGAGACCGCCGCTCCGAGGGATTCAGCCTCGTCGAACTCATGGTCGTGATTCTCATCATGGGGATCTTGGCCGCGCTGATGCTCCCGACCATGCTCAACGCCCGCAAGGGTGGGAACGAGGCATCGGCGATCTCGGCGCTACGCACGATCAACAGCGCCCAAGAAATGTACCACGCACGGGTCGGCCGATTCGGCACGGTCTCGGACTTGACGGCGTCTGGGTACTTGGACACGACCTTCGACGCCGCCCGCAGTGGTTACGTCTTCAGCGACGATGACGTGCCGGACCGAGCCGGTTGGTCGATCACCGCGATCCCTGCCGAACCCGGCACCTCGGGAGACCGCCACTTCTACATTGACACCAGCGGAGTCATTCGTTTCGAGGAAGGAGCCCTCGCAGACGCTACGTCGAACCCCGTGCAATAGGCCAACGAGTCGTCGAAGGAACGACAGCCCACCCACGTGACTCGGGGATCGAATCGATCCTCGAGTCACTCTGCGTTTTGCGCAGGCCCGTCGAATGACTCGGACGCGGGGCACCCCTGCGCGCAGTTCCAAGCGTAAGTGGTGGGTTCCGCAACTACGATCATCCCGCACGTTCCGCGGGCGAACGATCCCGGCGCGCGACTACGTTCCGGGTCGAGTGGTTGGGGTCTCCGCCGGTCGGGACTCCGGCCGGGGAACGGCGCCAGGTGCCGCGCCTCCCGTCCCCGGGGCTGCGGCGTTCGCCTGCTCTCGGGCGAGTTCCTCGGGCGTGAGCGCAACAGGCTGCAGACCGGTCCCACGGCAAACCGTGCACGGACTCTTCGGTGTGCCCTTGCAGGTCGGGCAAACTTCGGGAGCACCCTTCTTGCCCTGGCACACATCGCATGCCTGGGATTGTTTCCCATCGCACTCTGGGCACTTGTGGGTGCCCTTGCCAGCGCAGTCCTGGCACTTGGTCTTCACCTTGCGCCCCTTGGCGGGGTCGAAGCGCTCGTACTCGCCAGCACCCGAACAACGCTTGCAGCGTAGGAAGCCGCCGCCATCGCGGTGCCCGCACACCTGACACGAGATCTTGCCCGTACTGTCGCAGCGCTCGCACGGCTTCCGAACCTCGCCGCTGCCGCCACAGTCCGCGCACGAGACCTCACCAACGGCATCGCAGGTGCGACACCAACGCGTCGGATGCTTCGCCTTCCGCGCCAACAACTCGATGCCCGGGAGTCGCGCGGTCAGCGCCTGCACCTGCGTCACGAGTTGCTGCGTGGTGGCCCAAGCAATCAAGCTCTTGTGCCCATCGATATCGGCGGGGTCGAGGGCCGCCAAGCGCTCTTCGTACTCCTCCTCGGGGGTCTTCCCGTGTTCGATCAATGCTATGTCGCTGCGCGCGATCCAGACCTTGGCTTCCTGGGTCCCGGCGCGGAACAGAATCTGGATGCGCGTCGGCTCCTCGGCAACGATCTTGCCAACGATCTTCGATCCGTTCTTGCGCCAAACGGTGTCTGCCAACACCGGCGGCGCGGCAGCGAGCAACAGGACGAAGCCGAGGACTCCCGCGTAAGCTCGAGCGGTCATCGTGATTCCCTTCCGCGAGCAAGACTCTATCTACTTCACTCCCCTGCGTAGCTCGCCCTCGAACCTCAGTCATCTTCGGGCAGGGGGAGCTGGCGCGCAACCTCGCGTACGTAAGCATCCGGGTCGTCGCGCGCCGCGATCACCGCAGCTCGGGCCAAGGCCCCCCGGCGACTGGCCGCGAGCACGACCCAGGCCGCCCGAACCCGCGCGTCCGCGTCCTGCCGGACCCCAGGTGGAACCCGGTCGAGTGCGAACAGCGAGTCCTCCCGGAGTACCCCGAGCGCCTGCACCCGAACGGCAGGGTCGGGACACGTCAGCATGAGTCCAAGCACGGTGTCGCGCTCTCGGGAGTCGGCTTGTGCAAGACGCGCTTGGCGCTCGCCAGCCGGCTGCGACCGCAAGAAGAACTGCCACCAGCGACGCACGAAATCGCGCTCTTCGTGTGCCCACTGCGTGAGCCACTCCGCTTGCGCCCGCCACAACTCCACCAACGCGGCGGTGGGCTCACGAGCTGACTTGCCGAGTAGCGCGGCACGCGCACCCGTGAGGTCGCCGCGATCGAGCATCGCTGCCACCAGACCATCGAGATCGGTGATCGACGGGGCCCATTCAACCGCGGACCGCAGCCACTCCGACGCGGCCGCTGCGGCCGGTGGCAACAGTCGATGGAGGAGTAGCGTGCCGTCGCAGCGCAACGCCGGCGAGGTGAGCCGCACCAAGGCGCCCTCGAGCAGGGCGACCGCACGTTCTCTGCTGCCCGTGGCGGCCGCGCTCCGCGCTTCGAGCACGTCGAACTCCGGGCGGTCCCCCCAGCGACGCCGGGACTCACGAAGGAGTGTGGCGGCGACACCCCACTCGCTGCCCGCGTGCGCGGCGGCGATGCGGAGCAGAGCCGTGGGAAACTCGTCCTCGGGCAGGGTCGCGACGGCGGCAGTCCGTGCTTCGTCGCTCGCGCCTTCTTGGAGAGCGAGCCCGACCCGTGCCATGGCCTGCGCTCCCGGATCGCGCAACCGGCTCGCCGCCTCCGGGGCACGCCGAAGCCCGATCAGTACCCAAGCACAAGCTCGATCCAAGGCGGTTGTCCGGGGCTCGAGTTCGAGCAACAGCTCCGCGTGGAGGCTGACGTCGATCCAGCTCCGCGGTCCCAGTCGCCGCGCGTCGAGGAGCGGCGAGGTCGCCAACGGGGCCAGCATCCAGGCACGCGTGAACGCCGTGCGAGCGCCTCCCCCGGAGCTGAGGCGTCCTTCGAGAAAGTGCGGAAGTGGGTCTTCCGGGTCGCGCCGCTGCCACGCGACCAACTCCGGCAAGAGACGAACGTCAGCAGGGTCGAGCCGCAAGCGAGCTTCCCAAGCCTCGGAGTTCTCTGGCGATTCAGCGAGCACCCGCAGGTAGGCTGCCATAGCTTCGGACGTGCTTCCCTGCGACTCCCAGAAGCGCGCTTGGACGAGCTCTCGCCGCGCACGATCCTCGGGAGTAACGGGAACGATTCGTATCCAAGCACAACCGCAAGCGAGCAGGCTAACGAGCACCAGGGTTCCCAACCCGGGTGAGCGCCGCGCCGGCCCGCGCACCAAGCCCTCGGGAGCGTGACGGCTACGCATGGCCGACCGGACTCGCATAGCCGAACATCGGCCGCCGCCGCCAGCGCATCACGACGAGGGCGGCGACGAAGAGCGCTAGCGCCCCGATGGCGTGACCGAGAACGCAGGAGTCCCAACCCTCGGGGAGCGTCCTGGGGCGTGTCCACAGGTGGGCGACGTTGCCGATGACCGTCATGGGGTTCGAGCGGAACCCTCCCGAAGCTCCAGGGGTAGTGAACCAAACGAGCGGATGCACGTTGAGACTCACCGCCACACCGGTGACGATCCACCAGTTCGTGGAGCCAAGGACCCCGCAAGTCGCGAGCAAAAAAGCCAAGGCGAAGTATGCCGCCAAAGCGACGAACAACAGCCGCCAGGTGGCACTCAGGAGGTCCGCCGGAACCGGCGCCAGCCCGGACCCCATGGGTGCCCCACTTCCGGATCCCGCCAGGAGCGTCTCCAAGCCGATCCACGTGAGGACGAGGAGGAGCGCAGCGAACGCGACGCCGCGAAGCCCCCCCGGCAACAACCACCAACCCAACGGGCCCAACCAAGGGCGTCGACGCACTGAGGCCGCGACGCTCCGCGGGACTTCCAAGCGTTCTCCGGCCAGAATGGTCCCGAGAACGAAGAGCACGAGAACCGAAATGGTCGTCAGCCCTTGGTACCAGTCCTCGACATCTCTTGTCGTTGCAGCCCCGGCGACCGCGGAGAGCAGGCCATCGAACTCGTGAACCAGCGCCATGCTCACGAGTCCGAGCGCGAGCACCCACAGCCGCAGCGGCGTCGACCGGTTGGCCTCGGGTCCGCAAAGAGGTCGAAGCGCCAGCACCAAACACAACGAGAAGAACAGCACGAACGCGGCCGCCGCGGTGCTCAGCCACGGCCACTGAGCCGCTATCCCCGCCCCACTCCGAACGAACTCGAGCACCGACAAGTCGCGGTTCCGAAACTGAAAGAAGGCGCCGAGCGCCGAGACGACGAGCGCGCCGACCCCGAGGCTCACACAGTACGCAACGATCACGGCCCAGACGTTGCCACGCGCCGCGGACGAGATCCATACTCCGAAGATCGCAATGGCCGCACATTGGACGAGTAACAACGCGTAATGTTCCACGACGTGCGCGAAGGCGACCCCTCCGAAGAGCAGGCAGGTCGCGAGGAGCGGCACGCTGACGAGGAGAAAAAAACAACAGCAGCCGAGCACCCCTAGGAACTTGCCCCAGATGATCTCCGCTGGTCGGAGATCGCTGATCAGGAGCAAGTCGAACGACTTCTCCACCCGCTCCCCGGAGATCGATGTGGCCGCGAGAGCGGGAAAGATCACATAGATGAGCACGGTCTGAACGACGAAGAAGGTCTCGAAGAGCACTCTTCCGACGACCTCTGGTGGGGCCCCGCCCGCACTCTCGGCGTGAGCGATCAGCCCCATGCCCACGGCGATCACCGCCAGGTAGATGAACTGGAGCCAGAAGTAGCGGCGCAGCCGCAGGAGCGCCCGGATCTCCTTTTCCGCGATGGGTAGCCCGAGGTTCCCCACGAAGGGGAGTCGGGGTAGCCGCGGTCGCCCGCCGAGGGACCACGTCATGAGACTTCTCCCCGGGTCAGCTTCATGAAGACACTCTCGAGGTCTTCCTCCTCCCGTTCCACGCGACAGAAGCTCACCCGATGGGCTGTGAAGACCGCGAACACCGCATGGAGGTCCTCCTCGGTCCCCGAGTAACGAAATCTCACCCGTGCGCCCTCCAGCCGGGCGCCGTGCACGTCTCGGTGGGAGTTCAACCGCTCGACGAACGGCTCGTGCCCGCGCTCCGATCCCGAGGCGCTACCCCCTGACACCAGCGTGACGACAAACCCTACCGACTCCCCGCGGAGTTCCTCGAGGATCGACTGGACGCGGCCCGCGGTGATGAGGCGCCCCTGCTCGATGATCCCGACCGAGTCACAGATCGTCGACAGCTCGGTGAGGATGTGACTGGAGAGGAAGATCGTCTTCCCCATCTCGCGAAGTTCGCGCAGTAGCATGCGGAACTCGACCCGGGCCCGCGGATCCAGTCCCGAAGCCGGCTCGTCGAGGATCAAGAGCTTCGGGTCATGGAGCAAGGTCTGCGCCAGACACAGGCGCTGCCGCATACCCTTGGACAGCACTTGGACCTCTCGGTCCCGCAGTGCTCCCAGTTCGGTGAGTTCGACGACGTCGGCAACCGTCGACCGCCTCCGCGCCCCGCGAATCCGGTAGGCCGCGGCGAAGAACTCGAGATACTCCTGGACCGTCAGCCCCGGATACACACCCACGTAGTCAGGCATGTAGCCGATACGTCGGCGCACTTCCTCCGGCGCTTCCAAGACGTTGACTCCGTCGATCCAGACCTCGCCCTGGTGAGTCTGCAGCAGCGTGGCCAGGGTACGGATCGTGGTGGTCTTGCCGGCACCGTTCGGGCCAATGAAGCCGAAGATCTCCCCGCGCTCGACGGCGAACGTCAGACCGTGGAGCACCGCGCGCGAACCAAAGCTCACACGCAGGTCGGCGACCCTCACGATCGGCTCTGCTGCGATCGTCAAGGAGCCCCTTCCATGGTCACCAGGACTCCGCGATCGGAGACCATCCCCTCAGTGCCAAAGGGGACTCCTCCTCCGGGAAGCTGCGCAGGGTCGAAGTCCACGACACACACCCCGCGAAGGTCCGCCACCAAAGTCGACCGGAACTCGTCCCACTTCTCGTCCTCGGGCTCGAGGTCACGACCGGCGAGTTGCGCTGCGCGTTCGGGCACTGAGAACGTCCGGGTCTCCCCCGGGGCCAGGGTGCCGGAGAATCGAATCCAAGGCTTACCCGTTCGACGCGTCAGCGCTCGTCGCTGCTGCTCGGTGAGACCCGACTGCCGAACGCCGGCGGCGACGAACCACACCAACGGATCGCGAACCTCGAAGGGGAAACCGTTCGCGAACTCGAAGCGGATACCCTCCGTCGACGGCGTTTCGTGGGCCGCGGGCGGGAGTACCCGCACCCGCAACTCACCGCGCAACTCGAGGCCCCCCGTTGTCGCGAAGTGAGTCAGACTCCACGTCGGCAAGCGATACCCCACGAGTCCTCGCTTCGTGGCATCGAGATTCCACACGCAAGCGTCACCTTTGTCACCCAAGGGCAACGCCACGGGGAGCGATCCATCGATTGCGGATAGATCCCACTGTCGGGCGGTCGGGTTGTACTGGCTGCGGACCGCGATCGCATGCCCGGCCGACGAACCGGGCGCCTGCCTGACGACCAGGGTTTGGTGCCCGCGCGCGGGCACACCGAAGTTCAGATAACCCAAGCCGTAGATCGCGCCCACGAACACGAGGACCACCACTGGCTGCAGCCACAAGAGCCAGATGAGCCGATCCCGCCGCTTGAGCACGAAAAACAGGCCCGGACAGGCCACCGCCAAGTACGCCAGGATCAACAGCATCGCCGACACCGGGTCGACTTCGTTGCGAAAGAGCCGATCCAAGCTCGCCAGCCAATCCGGACTGCGACGACTCGACTGCCAAGGGTCGTCGGTGGTCTCGAAAATGGGGACTTGAACGCGAGTGGCTCGCAACTCGGCGGCGGGTAGCCGCGTATCACCGGCGACGATCAACCGATTCCAGGCGCCCAGTCCGTCGGCATAGGCGTAGTACACCAGTTCGTCGTCCTCGAACCCGCAGCGTACCTCTCTTCCGCGCTCGGCCGTTGCCGCCCGCGTGAACCGGACCTGGGATCCTGCGCCGACCTCGACCACCTGGCCGACGAACGGTTCTTCCCCCGCTGCCAGGACCCATTCGTTGCCTTCCCCCGCAGGCCCGGGACTGATCCATACCCGGAGCCCCGAGAGCACAGCGTTCCGCAATGCGGAGCGCTGAGGGGCCGAGAGGTCGTCCGAACTCACCCCCTGCAAGCACACGTGATCGATCGTTGAGTACGACTCGCTGACCGTGGGCAAAAGCTTCGGAGAGTTCAGTAAACACTCGTCGGTCCAGATCGGGCTCCGAGCGCGACCGTCGGTTGGAAGCTTCATGGGTTTCGGTGGCCCCCACTCGCCGGAAGCGACCGTGAGTAGTCGAGCACGACGCGAACTGGAGGCGACACCCGCGCCGAACACAACGATCTCAGGCGGCGAAATCTGCCGACCGTTCTCGACCACTCGGAAGACGATCCGTGGGTAGGGCGAGGGACCCGGGGCGGAACAGGGGAGAATCTCCTCCTTGGAGGCTCCGCCGGAGAGCTGCACATCCCACCGCAGCACGGCCACCGGAGAAACGTCACCCGGGGTCTCGAACGACACTTCGAGGCGTCGCGACTCCGAGGAGAGGTTCTTCACAGCGACACGTACGGGGTTCCACCGGCCGGGCAGGAATTCCCCGAACAACGGTTCCACTCGAAGATCAAGCTGTTCGAACTCCACCGCCGGTAGCTGCCCCGCGACGACGACGACCACACAGCTCCAGACGAGCCCTCGCCACCGGCGACCCAGCGCCGAGCAATTGGCCGGCGCTCGCAGGTCAGCCCGCATGGTTCACGTGCGAATGGGTCGTGGGACGCGCAATCCGCTCGACCTGCGTGGCCGCCACCCACTCGACCAGCGACACCGGTTCGATGACCGTCTCCAGCCGAAGGGTCGGCCGCGTCGTGCCGGAATGCGCCCGAACCACACTGCCTCCACGTCCCCGCGACGACTCGAGCTCAGCCACGACTGCCGTAGCTTCGCCGTCCTTCGAAAGCGTCGCCGATGATGCTGCTGTTCATGTAGTCGATCTGGCTCCCGGAGGGCATGCCCCGCGCCAGGCGACTGATCTCGACCCCGGAGCCCTCGAGTGCCCGGGCGACCATCAACGCGGTTCCCTCGCCCTCGAAGTCGGGGTTGGTGGCGAGGATCACCTCGGTGACCCCGTCCTCGCGCACCCGCTGCACCAAGTGCCGCACGGTGAGTGACTCTGGCCCTCGATCTTCGAGCGGCGAGAAGCTGCCGCCGAGAACGTGGTACCGGCCCCGGAACTTGCCGGTCGCTTCGATGGCGTAGAGATCCTTGGGCTGTTCGACGACGCAGACGATGTTCGGCGCCCGGTTGGCGTCACTGCAGATCGTACACAACTCCCCTTCGGTCATGTTGTGACAGATCCGGCATTCCCGGACGCCCTCTTTCAGCTTGCGAATGGCTTCGGCAAGCGCTAGCGCCTCCTCCCGAGAGACCTTGAGGAGGTGGTAGGCCAAGCGTTCGGCGGTCTTGGCGCCTATGCCGGGCAACCGACAGAGTTCTGTCACCAAACTCTCGAGAATCCCTCCGGACACGAAAACCTCCGCCCGCGCAGCCCCCTCGCGACAAGCGCGACCTAGAGTTGCTTGTCAATGCGCTTGATTTGAGTCTAGAACAAACCGGGAAGGGAGATTCCACCGGTGACGCGCGACATCTCCTCGCGCGACAGCTCTTGCGACTTCTCGACCGCCGTCTTCACTGCGACCAGGACCAAGTCTTCGAGCATCCCCACGTCCTTGGGGTCGACCACTTCCGGATCGATTTCGATCTTCAGGACCTCTTGCTGCCCGTTGACGAACACCTTCACCATACCTCCGCCCGCGTCGCCCTGGACGGTGCGCTTCTTGAGGTCGGCCTGCACCTGCTTCATCTTGCGCTGCATCTCCTGGGCGCGCTGCATCAAGTCGCCCATGTTGCCCATCGCCATCTGCGATCCTCTCCGTCACGACTGCCCTGCGGCCGGTCGCCTACGAGCTTCAATCCTCCGAGCGCGGCGGTCGCGCCGCGCGCTGCACGGTCCCCCGAAAGATCTCTTTGGCCTTCGCTACGATCTCCGGCGTCGAAGCCGGTCCATCCGCACTGGTCGCCTGCGGCGACGCGTGCTCTCCCGGCGACGCCTCGACCTCGACCCGAATGCGAATGTCCGCCCCCAGCTCCTTCCGCACTTCTTGGCGGCAGTCGTCTAGCCGCTTGCCTTCGACGAGTCGTGCCGCGGCGGCATCGAGTCGCAGCACGATCTCCTTGGCCCCTGCGTCGTATTGAATGCGCTCTCCGACCATCCGCGCCACCGTCGGTGCGGCGGACTCGAGCGCGGCTCGAATACGCTCCAGCGGAGTCCTCGTGCCCGTGTCCAGCCGTTGGGTCGCGGCGGGGGCCCGCGGCGTCGCCTGCGTCCGCGGGTCGGCGGCCGCCCCTTCCGCAGACGGGCGGGCAGCGGGTCCGGCGGTGTCGCGCTCACTCGGTGGCATCGCCGCCGCCGATCGGTTGCGCACGGCGCGCGCGCTCGAAGTCGGTGGCTCGCCTCGGCCACTCGGCAGCTCCAACCATCGATCCACGGGCACGAGACTGGCGAGGGTAGCGATACGCAGCAGGGCGAGCTCGACCGTGACATCCGAACGGGTCAGTTGCTTCACTCGCATCCGCGCCTCTTGCAGGATCTCCTGTGCCAGCAGGTTGCGATCGCAAGCAACGGAGTCCCAGTCTTCACTCACCCCCCGATGCAGGCGCGTGCGAAACTCCTCGACGATCTGCTCGAGGAGGATGCTCGGGTCGGTCCCCCCCTGCTCGATGACCATGAGGTCCCGCACGACGTCCGCGCGCTCGCCGCGTTCGAGGCGGTCGACCAGCGCCTGCACTTGGCTCGGGGCAATCCTCCCCGTGATTCGGTCGAGATCCTCTTGCCGCGGCTCGGACCCGGCAAACGACAGGAGTTGGTCGAGCAACGACTGAGAGTCGCGCATGCCGCCTCGCGCTAGTTCCGCGACCCGCGGCAAGAGTCCTTCCTCCGGCACGGCGCCCTCGGCAGCGCACACCTGCTCCAGGCGGCGCACGATGTCCGCGGTCGAAATCGGACTGAAGTCGCAACGCTGACACCGTGACAACACGGTCGGCAGGATCTTGTCCGGTTCGGTGGTCGCGAAGATGAACTTCACGTGCGCGGGCGGTTCCTCGAGCGTCTTGAGGAGCGCGTTGAATGCCTCGCGCGTGAGCATGTGCACTTCGTCGACAATGAAGATCCGGTACGGTCCGGCATTCGGTGTGTAACGAACGTGCTGGATGAGATCCCGCATGTCGTCGATCCCGCGGTGCGAGGCGCCGTCCAGTTCGGCAACGTCGAGGTCTTCACCGCGGAAGATGCGCTCGCAAGTCGGACACTCGTCACACGGATTCCCGTCCTTGGCATTCGGACATTGAAGTGCCCGCGCGAAGATCCGCGCCATCGAGGTCTTGCCCACCCCGCGCGGACCACAAAAGAGGTAGGCGTGCGCGAGCCGCTTCTGGACGATGGCCTGGCGCAGAGCCTCGGCGGTGGCCTCCTGCCCGACGACCTCGGAAAAGAACCGCGGACGATAGCGACGGGCGATGACCTGGTACTCGGTGCCGGTCGCTGTGCCGGCGGCGGTGGAATCGGGTCTGTTCATGCCAGCATTAGAGCGTGCGCGTGCCGCCCGGCCAAGCGCAGCCGGCACGAAATGGGCGGCAGCTCTCGACGGGCGACCCGAGACCGAATGGGGTGATGCGAAGGGAGGACGGGCCCCGTGCGCGGTGTGGGTGAACGCCGAAACGCGGACGCGGCCGGAAGCGCGCGCTCGAACTCAAAGAACCGGGACCCAAAGCACACCGATAGGTTCCGTCATGGCTGCTGCGTTCCCGCCCTGACCAGATTCACGGCCCACCGATTGCCCGAGCCCCGGATTTCAGTTTCGTTTTCGGCCTTCTTCGCTCGCGCTCGCGCGCGTCGGTTCCGCGTCATTCGTTGACCTACGTGCGAAACCCCGCGCGACCGGCCCGAACAACGGAGCGCCGACTCTACGCGGCACACGAAATGCCGGCAAGAGATTTGTGTGACGCCCGCGACATCCCCGCGAACCGCCTCGCGGGCCCCAAGCGCAACGCGGCCTCGGGCCACTACTCCAGGACTCGCGCCCCGGCCGCCGCAGCCTGACAGCCTCGCGGCTACTCGACGTCATCGCCTTCCACAACGTCCCGCAGTCTCGGGGCGGCATGGGGCGGGTCCATGGTGCCGGCCTCGAGTCGCGCAAAGTAGTCGTGATACGCCCGCATCGCGATGGGACCGAAGGTCAACATGATTGGAATGTTGACCCACAACATCACGCCGGTGCCGAGGGTCGAGAGCCAGTCGAGCTGGTCATCGGTTTCGATCGCCTGGGCCGTCACCAAGATCAGGAGACAGTAGACGACTCGGTAGGGGACGACGAACCTCGAGCCGAGCAGGTACAGGATCCCTTGCTCGCCGTAATAGCTCCACGAGATGATGGTCGAGAAAGCGAACAACCAAGCGACGAAAGTCACGACCCACTTCCCGAACCCCGGCAAGATCTGGTCGAACGAGTACGCGGTCAGCGACGCCGCCTTCAGGTCGAGATAGATGCCGTCGGAGACCAGGCGCGGCTCCATTCCTTCCGGAAGGGACAGCGGCGTGAACTTCTTCTCTACCAAGACCACTCGATACCGACCCGCCCCATCATCCGGGATCGGCTTCAGTTCCATTGCCTCGAGCTTGTGATGACTTCCGCCGGTCGTCGAGTTCGAAGCCGGCGCCGAGGCTGCCACCAAGAAAACACCCGTGCCGTCGGCCAGGCCGGCTCCGCCCGCAGCGCCCGCCGAGTCGCTCTCTGCGTCCGCACGCAACCGCACCTCGAACGGGGTGGGGCTCCAGGGAACCGTACCGTCCTTGTTGGCGGGGCCGCGAACGAACGTCGGCGCTTCGCCGACGAACACGAGGCTGGGGGCCCGGTTCCAGGCGCCTGAGAGCAAGATCACCAGAGCTGTCATGGTGCAAACGCAGAGCGTATCGATGAAGGGCTCGAGTCCAGCCACGACGCCTTCCCGTACGGGCTCGTCGGTCTTGGCCGCCGAGTGTGCGATGGGTGCCGAGCCCTGACCGGCCTCGTTCGAGAACAGTGCGCGTTGCATCCCCTTCAAGAACGCGAAGCCCGCCGAGCCCCCGAGGAAGGCGCCGGCTGCTTCGCTTGGGCGGAACGCTTCCGTGACGATGAGCGCGAGCATCGACGGGATCTGGTCGACGTTCATGACCACGACGAGCAGCGCGGCGGCAACATAGATCAAACACATGGCGGGCACGATCCGGCCCGCGACATCCCCGATGCGCTTGATCCCCCCCACGATCACGAGCCCGACCAACACGGTCAGGACCGCGCCGGTGATCCACTTGTCGACGGCGAAGCTCGTTTGGGTGAGATCGGCCACGTTCCAAGCCTGGAACATGTTGCCACCGGTGACCGCCGAAATGATGAGCGTGACGCAGAAGAGTCCCCCGATGAACGTCCCCACTTTCGCCAGGGACGGGGAGAACTGAGCGAAGCCCTTGCGACAAACCCACATGGCCCCGCCCCGCGGTTGGTCGGGCACCGTGGTGTCACGAAACAGCATGGCCTGCGTAACCTCGGTCATCTTGAGGCACATGCCGACCAGGCCGACCACCCACATCCAGAACACGGCCCCCGGCCCGCCGACGGAGATCGCCACCGCCACTCCCCCGATGTTGCCGAGTCCAACGGTGGCCGAAAGCGCCGTCGAAAGGGCCTGGAAGTGGTTGATCGCCCCGGGATCGCGCTTGTCGTCGTAGACGCCGCGCACGACCCTCGAGCCGTGGACGAGCGCTCGGTACTGCCCGAACTTGGACCAGACCGTGAACAAGACACCGACCCCGAGCACGATGAAGAGCACGACATCGTGCCAGATCAGGTCGTTGACGGTCTTGACGACGCTCCAGAATACGCTCCAGAACTTCTCCATGGCGTGAACTTCCTCTGCGGTTCGGGAGTGCGAACCCCGCTGGCCGGGTGTGCGGCAGCACCGATGCTGGCGTGCCACCTGCGGGGCGCGCATCGGAAACGACCCGCGCGGTTACGGCAACCCCTTTTCGGGGCGTGTTTTCGGTACTTGGGGTGGGTGGAAGTTCGAATCTTGAGATTGACCACAAACCTTTCTGTTTGATCTACCAAACATAGGGGTGTAAGATAAAGCGCTCAGGAGACGGGGAGCCTTCGCTCTCCCGACGAGCGAGGACGAGAATCGCCAAGGAGATCCCAAGCGTGCGCGAACGCAACCTCTGGAACATGCCCTGTCCGCTCCGAGATACGATCCTGTGGAGTTCCTTCACGATCGACGAGCTGGAGCGAATGGCCACTGCGGCCCGACACCCGCTCCGGCGCTTCGACCACCTCGAACCGCAGGTCTCGGTGATGATCGCCGCGCATCGTGCTTGTTCGTCGGACAACGCGTTCGCCCGCGCATGTCAGGCAGCACTCGACCAACGGGCGAGCCGGGTCATGGCTTGGGTTGCGAGCGCGACCGAGCTCGAGTCTTACTCGGTCTCGCGCGGGCCGACGGAACAGATGCCGGCGACCCTTCCCGAGTTTCTGTGGGCGGTGGCGCGAGACCCTCGTCCGGAGCTGGCTCGCGTCGAGCAGGTGCTCGAATGGCGGCTCACCGTAGAGGGGGTCCGCCAGTACTCGTTCGGGAAGGTGGAACTGATCGCGATCTGACCACCGAGTCGCGCCAGGTGCCGCCTTCCCCGCCAACGCGGGGCGCGTGAGCTGAGCGCCTCGTCGTCAGCTCAGCACGTTCACCGCGCAGTGGAGATTGCCACCACCCGCGTGGAACTCCTCGAGGACCAACCGCGGCTCGATCCCCAGAGCGGCCACCCGACTCACGTTCGCAGCCTGAAGCGACGCCTCCACCGGGGAGAGGTTCTTCCACGTGGGCATCAAGAAGGTCCGCTGGCCACTCTCGCGCTCGCGAAACGGGATCCCGTTCAAGGCAATCTGCGAGGCGCTGAGTTGGGCGGGGGTCACTTCGATGTCCACGATTCGGTAGTTCAGGGCCGCCAACTTCGATCGCACCGAGTCACACCGGCGGACTTCGAACTCGATCTCCGCGGTCGGAGCCAGGGGGCGCTGCGACGACTTGTCCTGGACGAGTCGCGTCACCAAAGCCACGCGACCGGGAAGCAGACAGCAGTTCTGATCGATGTGCAGCGTCAACAGCCGCGACTCTTGCTCCGCCAGGAGCTCCACCCGTGACACACCGAAGATCTGACCAAATCGCCGTAAGATCGCGTCCGCGCCCCGCTCCTCTCCGAGCACCTGCCGGTAGTAGCGCTGGGTATCGACCACAGTGTTGGCACTGGTGAAGACGACCGCTTGGTCGTCCAACCGATCGAAGGCCACGTCCCCGCCTTGGAAGAAAACCGGCGCCAGATACGCTCGCTCGCCGGTCACAGACTGCAGTCCATGGCCAACGCCATCTACGTTGGTGCGCCCCTGCTGGGGGCTCGACCGCGGAAGGTCGGCACTCAAGTAGCGATAGAAGAGCGGCAACACCAGGGCACCGGCGCCATCCGCAGTCACTCGCTCGAGGACATCCTGCGCCCAGACCTCGACGAACGAAGACTCTGCCGCCTCCACGATCTTGACGCGGCGACCGAGCGCCCCGTCAAGGTCGGATTGCCAACCCCGGGCGGCGTTCTCCGTGGGCCCGACGACGATGACCTCGGTATAGCTTGGCAGCGCTGCGACGAGTTCGCGAAACAAGCGCGCCAGCTTCGGGTGGCGAAGGGTAAGGAGGACTCGCTCCAGCGTGCGATCGTAGTCGGGGACGGCGTTCACCTTCGCCCCAGCAAGCGCTCTCGCATCAGCGACCGACCGCGCCACTCGTTCGCGCTCGTACTCGAGGTAGCGGGCAAAGGCCCGCTCATCCCAAGTGACGCCGGCTCCCGGTGCAGCCTCGCCGGGCCGCGAGGTTTGCCCCCACAAGTCGGCGCCGACGCACGCAGCCCCCGCTAGAGTCAGCGCGCGCCCCAAGAACTGACGCCGAGACAGCGGCCACCTCGGAGTCACGCGGATCGTCCTCTCTTCGATGTCGGGTCGTTGCAGGCGCCGAGCCTAGGAGTCGCCCAAGATGTCGAAGTCAATCTTGGGCGAATCCTCAGCGCGTCATCGACCCTGCGAGGGGTCGCTAGCCGCGCTCTGGGATCGCTCACGTTTCCAAGCCCGGAGCCCCCGATAGCTGATGAGGGTTCGACGCTTCTCGTCCCACAGCCGAAAGGACAGCGACTTCAAGCTGCCCAACAAGGTGATCGCTTTGACCTCTTGGAACCTGGGGTCCGAGTGATGGCACCGCTCCAGATTGTAATTGGGGATGGTCGGGCTCAAGTGGTGCAAGTGGTGAAAGCCGATGTTGCCAGAGAACCACTGTAACAGCCGAGGCAGTTTGTAGAAGGAGCTCCCCTGAAGCGCAGCGTCCACGAACTCCCAGTCATCTCCGCGCTCCCAGTAGACTCCCTCGAACTGGTGTTGCACGTAGAAGAGCCAGACTCCTGCCGAGCCGGCAACCAAGAGCACCGGCAACTGAATGAGCAAGAAGGCTTTGAAGCCGATCGTGAAACCCAACACGACGACCAAGACCGCGAGCGCAGCATTGGTCCAGAGCACGCTCCGGACCGCCTTCTTGCCGAGACGAGGTACCGGGATGCGATGGTCCACGAGGAAGAGGAAGAACGGCGCCAGCACGAACAACACGACGGGGTTGCGCGCCAGGCGATAAGCGAACCGCTTCCAGCGAGTCGCAGAAAGGTACTCTTCGACGGTCAGAGTCCAAACGTCCCCTGTTCCTCGGCGATCCAAATCCCCCGCTGCCTGGTGATGGATCGCGTGAGCCCGGCGCCAATGTTCGAAGGGAGTCAGAGTCAAGATCCCCGTGACGTAGCCGACGATGGTATTCGCCCGTCGCGACCGAAAGAAAGAACCGTGAGTGCAGTCGTGAAAGATGATGAACGTGCGCACCATGAATCCACCGGCAACGACAGCCAGCGGCAGCACCAACCAGTAGGAAATCGGCAGGACCCACACCATCGCGACCCAGAGTGCGAGGTAGCCACCCAGCGTGTTGACCAACTGCCAGATGGAGCGGCGCAGGACGGGCTCCTTGTGATCTGCGATGGCGAGCTTCCAAGAGGCCATCTCGTCGACCATGTTTCTCGCAACGGGCGCGACCGCACCGGGAGCCCCAGAATCGAACAGCGTCATCTTGATCGTTTCTTGTTGTGGCGTAGCAGACTCCCAAGCGTTGTCGGCTCGAGTCGATGGGTGTTCCAACGGGTCCCCTTACGGCTTCGCGGCTCGTGAACGCACAGAGTGGTTTCCACGGCGAGGACGATCCCTCCGGGAAAGCAACGCGCCCCGGTCCGACTCCCGGCGCGAGAAGCCTCGCCCCAAGGATGACATCGTTCGCCGCAACCAACGAACCCGACCCGGGATCGAGAAGCGCCGTCGCGCGAGCCAAGTCCGATAACTCGGGACGAACCCGAGTACGACCGCATGACTTGGTCCAGAGCGGCCCGGGCACTCGCTACCCACCGCGGCCTCTTGTCGCGAACAGGTTCGTGAACAACCACCCCAACGTAGGCACTCTGCTCTCCAAGACCTGCGAGAAACTCGGAACGGAAAACCGGACGGCGGCAGGAAGGAACGGAACCGGCTGGCAACGAGTCACGATCGCAGAATCGGCGACCGACCGCCCGGGAGACCAGTAGACCGGATGCCCGCAGAAAAGGGAACGCAAAGCCGGCGAGAACGGAACGAGAAATCGCGCTCGAACCGCGTCGACGAACTCGGCTCAACTTCCGACGGGGTTGGTGCTTGGGTGCATTGCCCCGGAGGCGGCGACGATCCGTCGGGCTCCCCTTCCGCCAGCGCTGCCAACTCGGCTTCCAGGGCTGGCGACTCCTCTCCTCGCGCGGGGAATCGCCGGGTCCGTCAAACGCGGGCTGCGCTGATCCGCCCTTCTTGACCTCGATGACCGAGGACTTTCCCTGTCGAATGAAGCGCGGAGTGAACAGAGACCGGCGTCGAGGCGCAGTGGCCAGCGTGGTTCGGCAGATCGGGGACTTCAGGGGGGCGTCGGTGGGACTGAGCGAGGGGCTGTACGAGCGGATCGTCAGCGAAGAAACTGACGCGCTTCTGGCCGGCCTCGGGGGGTTCGAGGCGATCCTCGGCGACGTCGAGGCCGCGGAGGTTCCCGGCCGGTTGGCGCAGTACCTCGCCGTCTGCCTGGAGCGCGCTCTCGCCGCCGCTCCTGCGGAGCGTCGGCTCGCGCTGGCCAACGAGGTCCTCCAGCCTCTACTGGCCGCGCATCGGGAAGGTCTGGCGGCGGGAGACCGTATCGCCGAACCCCTGCGGCAGCTGCTCGCCCTGCACCGGAAGGGAGCCGCCCCTCCGCCGCCGCCGTCTACACCGCTCTCCGCCAACGCCCTCTTCATGAGACTCCACGGCGAGCCCCGCCTCGATCAAGAGCTCCGCGCGGAGCTTCTCTCGGCAGACCGCGTCGACCTGATCTGCGCCTTCATCCGCTGGGCCGGAGTTCGGCCCCTGCTCTCCAGCTTCGACGCCGTTCGCGAACGTGGAGTCAAGGTGCGCGTTCTTACGACCACCTACACTCAATCGACCGAGAAGCGTGCCGTCGATGCTCTCGTCGATCGCGGTGCTGAGGTCCGGATCTCGTACGACACGAGCTCGACTCGCCTGCACGCCAAAGCCTGGCTCTTCCACAGGAACTCGGGGTTCTCGACCGCCTATGTCGGATCTTCGAATCTGACCCACAGCGCACTCGTGAGCGGCATCGAGTGGAACGTTCGTCTCTCGGAGGACAAGAGCGGCCCTCTCGTCCAACAGGTCCGCTCGGGATTCGAGACCTTCTGGGAGTCGACGCTGTTCCAACGCTACTCGCCGGCCGCGGACGGAGCGGTTCTCGAGCAGGCCCTTTCGCCCAGCACGGATTCCCGGGGATTCGAAATCACCCCGTTCGATTTGACGCCCCGTCCCCATCAGCGGGGAATGCTCGAGGACCTCGAAGCGGAGCGTGCGGTTCATGGCCGCACGCGCAACCTCGTCGTCGCCGCGACGGGGACCGGAAAGACCGTGCTCGCTGCATTGGACTACCGCGCCCTGCGCGCCGAGAAAAGGGTGGACAGCCTCCTCTTCGTAGCACACCGCAAGGAGATCCTGGAGCAGAGCCGCTCCACCTTTCGTCATGCCCTCCGTGAAGGAGGGTTCGGGGAGCTCTGGGTGGACGGGGCGAAGCCCAAGGAGGGAAAACACGTCTTCGCCTCGATCCAGAGCCTGGCCGCGGCGGGCAGAGGATTGCTCGATCCGGCAGCGTTCGACATGGTGATCGTCGATGAGTTCCACCACGCGGCGGCGCCGACCTATCGAGATCTGCTCGAACACGTTTCACCGAAGTACCTTCTGGGCCTCACGGCGACGCCCGAGCGATCGGATGGCCTCGACGTGTTCGAGTACTTCGGGGGGCGGATTGCCGCGGAACTCCGCCTGTGGACCGCGCTGGAGCAGGAGCTGCTCTGTCCGTTCCACTACTACGGCGTCAGTGACGAAACCGACCTCTCGCGCGTTCAGTGGAAGCGAGGTGGGTACGACACGCGCGAGCTCGAGAAAGTCCTCACCGCGAACGACGCCCGCTTGCGATTCGTTCTCAGGGCCATCGACGACTACGTCGCCGACCGCGCCGACATGCGAGCCCTCGGCTTCTGCGTGGGCGTAGATCATGCGCGCTACATGGCCGATCGTTTCAACCGAGCGGGGATTCGCGCGGCGGCTCTGACCGGAGACTCCCCAGCCGAGGAGCGGGCGTCGACCATGGCATCACTCCGTGAAGGGTCCGTCCAGGTGATCTTCGCGGTCGACCTCTTCAACGAGGGCATCGACATACCGCAGCTCGACACGCTGCTGTTTCTGCGACCGACGGAGAGCGCTACCGTCTTTGCTCAACAACTCGGCCGCGGACTCCGGCATGCTCCCGGGAAGTCGGTGCTGACCGTGCTCGACTTCGTCGGTCGCCAGCACCAGAACTTCCGTTTCGACGAGCGTCTCTCGGTGCTTTCCGGTGTGCCAAGGGCGCGGGTTCAGAAGGAGTTCGAGGGCGGATTCCCGCACCTGCCTCCTGGGTGCGCGCTCCAGCTGGATCGCCAAGTCGAAGAACACATACTCGAGAACCTTCGCGGGTTCGCCAACAGAGCGCGGTTCGCCGATCGGGTGTCCCGGCTGAAGGAGCTGGGAGACGTCCCGCTCTCCTCCTACCTCGAGTCGACCGGTCTCGAGCTCGCTCAGCTCTACACGGGGAAACCCGGTTACACGCGCATGCGCCGTGCTGCCGGCTTCTTGCCATTGAGTCACGACGCCGAGGAGGCTCGACTCCTCGATCGCTTGGGGCAACAACTCCATCGGGACGATCGGGCCCTCCTCGAAACGGCCAATGCCCTACCGGACGTCGTCCGGAAAGGCAGCTCGATCGAAAGCCAGACAACGTTGCTGCAGATGCTCCTGAGCCCGCTCTTCACCCGACGCCCCGGCGGCGAGCCCGAGGACCTACCGGCCGCGCTCGTCGAACTGCAGGCGCGGCCAGAGGTGATCCAAGAGCTGCAAGCGGTCTCGACCCACCTCCTCGAGTCCACCTCCGCGGTGCCACGGGCTCAGGTTCTCGCGGGGATTCCTCTCCAGGTGCACTGTACGTATACCCGGCTCGAAGTCATGTGCGCCCTCGGCGAAGGCGGGGTGGGAAACTCGAGTGTGCCGCAGCAGGGGGTTCGATTCCTCGAGGATCGCAAGATCATGGTTCTCTTCGTGACCCTGCAGAAGACCGAGAAGCAGTTTAGCCCGACCACGCGGTACCGAGACTACGCTCTCTCCAGATCGCTGTTCCACTGGGAGTCGCAGAGCGCCACTCGGGCCGAGAGCAAGGTGGGCCAGTGCTACATCCGCCAAAGAGAACTCGGTTGGCGAGTGCTCCTCTTCGTGCGGGAAAAGTCCGGGGACGCGTTCCTCTGTTGTGGCACGGCCAGTTACGTGCGACACGAGAATGAGCGGCCAATTCAGGTGACCTGGCGCTTGGACTTCCCCCTTCCGGAGAAGTTCTTTGAAATCGCCGCGACCGCCGTGGCGTGATTGGGATTGGCGGGTCTTGGGGGCAGGAAAAGAGAGTTCTCAGCGAATTCCTGGTAGCCCGGCACCGTCGCTTCGGGGGTTGAGGCGAGTTGATGGTGCGGCACGCGCTTGCTGCGTAGACCCTCGGTGCGGACGAACCGCTCGCGGTGGGCCTACTTGGATCGATGCGTTGCTGCCTGGCTCACGACCAGGGGCCTCCCGGTGGCCACTGGGAATCCAGAGACTCGCCGGGGGCCTGGAGAGCAACCAACACCGGTTCGAGGAAGGCCGAGATTTCTCGGACAACGTCGGCGAACTCCGAGGGAGCGCCGTTGATGCCACTCTTGCGCACGAATGCAGTCCATTGCTGCCGCTTCTCTGCGGCCTGGCCGAACGCAACGGTCAGAGCCAGCGGTGGCCCCTCAGGCACCGGTGTCCTGCGTCTGTCGAACGTGGCACGAATCGCACCGGCGAGCATCTCGATTCCGAAGTTCATTCCACGAGCCAGGACGAAGACATCGAAGAAGTCCTTCATGCGGCTGTTTGGCATACCCAGCAGGATCATCGCATGGAACTTCTCGGCCACCACGGTCTCGGGGGTGTAGACCCGCAGGCGAGGCTGTGGGAGATCGAGCAGGCTCGGATAGTCCAGCCAGGTGGGCAGCGGGGTAATCGCATCGCCGATGCCGACATCGACCTGTACCTTCAACCTGGCATTCCCGAGCTTCGACGACAGCGTTACTCGCCGACCACCATGCGCATCCTCGGGGCGAATCGCCGTGACGGTGATCGTGTCTGCGAGATAAACCATCGCATCCGGCTCCACTTCGAGGACACAGAGTTCTCCGAAGATCTGAGTCAGGGCGTCGTCGGACAGCTCACCGAGTCCGAGCAGGTCTGCGTCCCGCGTGGGCCGAAGGCTCTCGCCGAGCCAGACCAGGAGCAACAAAGCGCCTTTGAGGACGAAACGATCAGCGTGCTCCGACCGGGAGAGTCGGTAAAGGAGCCTTTCCACGGCGTAGCGGGCCAGCACGAGATTCGGGTCAACGCCAAGGCGCTTCGCGTGCTGCACCAGGCGAGTCTGAACCGAGCGGAAGAGTCCGTCGCCTTCCGACGTCATCCGACCAGCGCCTCGAGATATGGCTTCATGACGCGTTCGACCCGACAGATTGCTGCGTAGCGCTCGATCTGGTCCATCGTGAACGCCCTTGCCTTCCATCCCTCCCGGAGGGCCTCGAGCGCCACTTCGATCCCGATCTTGTTCCGGTACTTGAAGGAATCGGCGATGGTCTTGGCTGCGCAGTAGATACGAACCGACCGTCCCTCGATCGGGTGCTCTTCGACGCCTTCGGTGAGCGCCTCCCCGGTGAAGCGGACGACGCGAAGAGGCGGGTACTCGAGGGTCGGTCGGTGGGCGCGACGATCGAGAGCGATCCAGACCTCGTGAGGCAGCTGGGTTCCGATCCCGTGGTAGGCCAGCGCCGAGATCAGACAGACGACACCGTCAGGCACGGACGCGGCCACGAGCGCGAGGCCGTGGCTCTCGGTGACTGGGTGTTCCGGAAGGGCGTAGACCCCTCTCGAGATGCGCACGAGCTGCCCTGTCTCCACCAATCTGGTGAGGACCTGACGGTGGACCCCCACGGCCACGATTTGGCGGGTCGTCACCGTACCTGCCTCCCTCGCGAGCTTCAGAACTCGTTCTATTGTCGGTACATCGGCCATGTGGCAAATCCTAGACATTTATCGATATCTGTCAAGGATTCGCCACACACTGCCACGCTCGAACCCGAGCGACCGAGCCGGGATAGGCTCTGGCGGGACAAGAAGCCGAAGCGGCGGGACAATCGTAGAGTGGAAGGCGCGACTTTCTCGAAAGCCCGGAGCGAGCTTCCGGTCGCTATCGTGCGATTTCGAGGAGAATCGTCGCGAGATCGGGAGCCAGAGACGATCCGCGTTTCGCCGAACATTCTGACAGGCGATTTGCTCGCACCGTCTCTTAGCTCACGTGGGAGTACGAAAGAAAATGGCGGAGAGGGCGGGATTCGAACCCGCGGTACGCTTTCACGCACACACGCATTCCAAGCGTGCTCCTTAAACCACTCGGACACCTCTCCGGGTTCAATTCTCCCTCAGCACAACAACGCGGGCCGCGATACCAAACCCAACCATCGACGCCGACCCTCACCCTCCGGGCGAAGATTGGCCAGTCTCAACGGCGTCAGCCATTGAACCCGACAACCATCGACGCCGACCCTCACCCTCCGGGCGAGGACTGGCCAGGTCTCAACGGCGTCAGCCGTTGAACCCAACAAGCATCGACGCCAGTCCTCACCCTCCGGGCGAGGAGTGGCCAGGTCTCAACGGCGTCAGCCGTTGAACCCAACAATCATCGACGCCAGTCCTCCTCCGGGCGAGGAATGGCCGGTCTCAACGGCGTCAGCCATTGAACCCAACAAACATCGACGCCGATCCTCACCCTCCGGGCGAGGAATGGCCGGTCTCAACGGCGTCAGCCGTTGAACCCAACAAGCATCGACGCCGATCCTCACCCTCCGGGCGAGGAATGGCCGGTCTCAACGGCGTC
>JBFWWP010000002.1:0-203026 GCA_050246115.1 Planctomycetota bacterium | reverse complement strand
CATCGACGCCGATCCTCACCCTCCGGGCGAGGAATGGCCGGTCTCAACGGCGTCAGCCGTTGAACCCAACAAGCATCGACGCCGATCCTCACCCTCCGGGCGAGGAATGGCCGGTCTCAACGGCGTCAGCCGTTGAACCCAACAAGCATCGACGCCGATCCTCGCCCTCCGGGCGAGGAATGGCGGAGAGGGCGGGATTCGAACCCGCGGTACCCGTGAGGGCACACCGGTTTTCGAAACCGGCCCGTTCGACCACTCCGGCACCTCTCCGCGTCGATTGATGATTCACTGGTCTTCGGCAGCGCCGGATTTGCGACGCTCCTTGAAGAATCGGGTCAGGATTCCTCCGCACTCGTCCTCCAGCACGCCAGCGCGCCAGGGGATGTCATGGTTGAACAACCCCGGGCGGAAGAGTTCCACGACGGACTCCACCGCCCCGGCCTTCGGATCGCGGGCGCCGTAGACGACCCGACCCACTCGCGCTTGCACCAAGGCTCCTGCACACATGGCACACGGCTCGAGGGTGGTGAAGAGCGTCACCCCATCGAGGCGCCACGACTCGAGCGCTGCTGACGCCTGGCCCACCGCGATGATCTCGGCGTGGGCAGTCGCGTCGTTCAGCGTTTCCTTCTGGTTGTGGGCTTGGCCGATCACTCCCAGTCTCGGGTGGACGGCGACCGCCCCTACCGGAACCTCACCTTGGTCGGCCGCTTTCCGGGCCTCGCCGAGCGCGAGTCGCATGAAGAGGACGTCAGGGTCCTCCTCGAGCCACGAGACACTCAACTCAGCCTCCCGATCCGCCGGCAATCCGCCGGGCTGTCGAGGACACGGCCCACCCCGTTCTCAGGGAGTCGCCCCGACGAGCGAAGGGGCCGCTCCGCCGAGCGTCTCAGACTCTTCGCCCCTTGCGAGAAGAGAGGAAAAATGCGCCCGGGAGGGCTCGAACCACCAACCTTCGGTTCCGTAGACCGACGCTCTATCCAATTGAGCTACGGGCGCAAGACCGCGGAAGCTAGCCCTGCCCCGACCGGTTGTCAAGCAAGGCAAGTCGTGATTCCCAAGTCGTGATTCCCAAGCGTCCATGGGCCCCGGCCGATTCCCGACCGCGGTCGATCGCGGGCACGACCCGGGCTCGTCGAACGTGTTCGGGAGATTCAATCGTCGGCCCCGGTTTCTCCCGACGTATCGTCCACGGCAGGTCCTTCCGACCCAGCCCCAACTCCGACGACCCCGACCTCCTCGCCGAGTTCGTCGGCGTCGACGGAGTCCTGGCGACCCAGCTCCAGGAAGCGCTCGGGCTCGGGCAAGTCGTCGAGCGAAGTCAGCCCGAACTGCTCGAGAAACAGTTTGGTCGTCCCGTACAGGAGCGGTCGGCCAATCTTCTCGTCGTCTCGGCCCACGATGTGAACCAGATTCCACTCATGAAGGCGTTTGACGATGGGCCCACTCTGGACCCCACGAATGGAATCGAGGTCTGCCCTCCCGATCGGTTGCCGGTAGGCAATGACCGCCAAGGTCTCGAACGCCGCCGGCGACAGGCGGATGAGGCGCTTCTCGCCGCGCAGACGAGCAATGAACGGGGCGAACTCGGCGACCGAGAGCAACCGCAGACCGGCGCTGTCCTCGACGAGGTGAAAGCCGCGAGCCGAACTGAGGAGGTCGGCTTCGAGTTCGAGCACCGCCTGATCGATTTGCTTCGGATCCGCCTCGCGCAACAGGCGCCGCAGCGCCCGCCGCGAGAGCGGGTCTGGGCTGGCAAACAGGAGCGCCTCGACGCAGCGACGCAAGCGCTCGCCCTCCAGCGTCATATCGGCGTCGGGCACGGCGTCGGCATCCGGGTCCCCGTCGGCGGCCGGTGGAGGCGCGGTCGCCGCACGCTCCGGTACCTCTGCGGCCACGCCGCGGATGTCTTCGGCGGCGGTAACGCCGGTCTCGGGTTCGTCCCCCGGGTTCTCGCCCCCGTCGCGGCCCTTCCGCCGGCGCTTGCCCGCCTTCTGGATCTCGTGGCCTGCGCCGTTCTCAGGAGAACTGTCATCCGCCCTGGGCGGATCCACGTTGCGAGAGATCACTCTCCCGTCCTTTCTTGCGCCGGAACGGGCGCGGGCATGAAGATCAGGATTCGCGAGCGCGCGCGCAACGCCATTTCTGCCGATCTCACTTCCTCCGGGGACGGTGGCGCTTCGAGCAAAGCGGCGCGAATCGTCTCGCGAACGTCCTCGAGCGAGCTCGCCTCGCGCCGCCCTTCCACCTTGAAAATGTGATACCCATAATCCCGCTGCTGAACCGGAGCCGACACCTGGCCAACCTCCAACGCGAAGACCGCAGTCTCGAGTTCCGTGTCGCGCAGGTCACCCCGCGCGACCCAACCGACGAGCCCTCCGTGCGCGGCTGTCGAGCGATCCCCCGACTCCAACCGTGCGAGCCTCTCGAAGTCCTCCCCGGCGATCAACATCAACTGCACGCGGTCCGCACGGCGCTTGGCTTCTTGAAGCTCCACTTCGAACCGATCGACAGCCGACGGCGGCGCGTTCACCGGAAACGCGACGTGGCGCACCAGCACTCGGTCCTGTGCGTAGGAGCGCTCGTACTCCTCACGAATCGCCTTCTCCGTGATGCCACCGCGCTCGCGTCGCTTCTTCACCACGCGTTCGAGCAACAAAACGTTGGCGAGTTCGAGGCGGAGTTCCTCCCGATAGTCCGCTAACGTCAGCCCAGAAGCGACCAAGTCACTCTCGAGTCGGCCGGTGTCGCCATCGAACGGGGCTGCGAGCTCCCGCACCTCGGCTTCCACGCGCAGTTCCACCTCCCCCGCCGACACCTCGATTCCCAAGCGCTTCGCCTCACGCACGAAAAGTTCCTCACGGATGACGCCCTCGAGGGCCCGACGACCATAGTAGCGTGCGAGAATCCGTCGTTCCAAATCACTGGCCGTGATCTCGAGGTCGTCCACTACCGCGATGACCGTTTGGTCGCGACCGACCCCGCCCGGAACGGCCGAGTCCGAAGCACGATCCGTAGCCGTGAACGAGCACGACACCGTGCACGCCAAGAGCAGCAGGCCTGGCCAGGCGCGACCGACCATCAGCGTTCCTCGTAGTACTTCAGCAGTTCGATGAGTTGCGATGTCGAGAGCAGGCCCATCTCCAGCATGTGCATGCCGATGAGCTTGTGTTGATTGCCGACATCGCGCTCGGCGAGTTGCCGAGCAAGGGCACGTTGCACATCTTCCTCGGAAACGAACTCGAGCCGCACGGCAAGGTCTCCGAAGAGTTCGGCGTTGCGACCGGCTTCGGACTGCGGAGCTGCCGCCCCGTAGCCGCGCGGGTGACGGCGGTGCCAGTTCCAGGCGGTTTCGAGAATAGTGCGCAGATCCGAACGACGCGGCTGCCAGCGCAAGATGCGACTCGCCTTGTCGTTGGTCGCCACGAGGACCGGTGGGTCGCCCGTGCGTCGCTCGGCCTCCACGATCCGCAACGGACGGTCCAAAAGGGACTGGGCCTCGTCGATGACTTCGCGAACGCTGTAGCCCTCAGCCGATCCGAGGTTGTAGACCTGATTCGGGTGGGTGTCGAGATGTTCCAGTGCGAGCAGGTGCGCGTCGGCGATGTCCGACACGTGCACGAAGTCCCGAATGCAGGTCCCGTCGGGCGTATCGTAGTCGGTACCGAAGATCTGCACGCGGGCGCCCTCCGTGAGTGCAGCCCGAAAGATCGACGGAATGAGGTGCGACTCTCGGGGGTGGTCTTCGCCGATCTCCCCCGTGGGGTCCGCACCGGCGGCGTTGAAGTAGCGCAGCGACGCAAAGCGCAAGTTGGTTGTCGCCGCGACTTCTCGCAGCATGCTCTCTACGAGCGCTTTCGAACGACCGTAGGGGTGCGTAGGTTCGGTTGGATGGTCTTCGTGGATTGGAATCTGGTGGGGCAGACCGTAGACCGCTGCGGTCGACGAGTAGATGAGCCGCTGCACTCGGCAATCGAGCATCGTGTGGAGTAGGTTCAGGGTCCCGCCCACATTGTTGCGATAGTAGAGTGCAGGCTCGCGGACGGACTCGACCGCCGACGACAGTGAAGCAAAGTGGAAGACCGCATCAAACCGGAAGTTCTCGAACACGGAGCGAATCGAGCGTGGATCCATGAGGTCGCCACTGACGCGCTCGACGCCGTGGACCGACTGCGGGTTGCCCGTGGTGTAGTTGTCGAACACCACCACCTCGACACCGCGTCGAACGCACTCTCGTACGGCGTGACTCCCGACGTAGCCAGCTCCCCCGACGACGAGAACTTTCACTCTACTCTCCTCGCAACGTTCTCGGCTGTTGGACTCCCCGCGACCTCGTCGCGCCACCACGACGACGCCACCACGCAACTCACCGGGGCGGGTTGCCGGGAATTGCGGGTCGCCGGAACATGACGGGACTCCAGGGACGACGACTCGACGCCGGAGAAGAGACGCGAGTCCGCGACTCCGCACCGGGCAAATGCCTGCTGCGTGCGCACGGCCGGCTTCGCACTCGATTCTAGTGCCAAATCGAGCGCATTCACAAGCAACTCTAGTTCGCGCTTGGCGCTACGAGCCGAGGGAGTGGACGCGGTTTGGACGCGGTCGCGAGGGGGCCTGTGGAAAGCCCCCTGCAATCGAGCATCGCCGTGACCAACGAGTTCGGCGCCGAACCGCCTTGGGCGCGTCAGGGCGCCAGCCACCCCGTGCCCAAGTCATCGGTCAGCTTCGGACCAACGTCACGCAACCAATGCAACCACTCTCCAGCAGTCCGTTCATCACCGCCGACGATGCGGGCCAACGCGCGACCGATCACACTTCCCCAGGCGGGATCGTCGAGCAGGCCAACGGCCAAGCCCAAGAGATCCCGGTGGGGACAGACTTGGAACAGGACGACCAGGTTGCTCCGCGCCGTTGCGTCCAAGTCGTTCCAGCGCTGGAACTGAGTGGCCATCCACGCCACCAGGCGCGGGTCGCGATACCCGCGAAGCGTGGCCAAGTACGCAGCCCGGGCCTCTTCTCGAGGTTCGATCAGGAGTGCTGCCTGCAGTTCGGGGGCCCCCTCGTCGTAGGCGAAGTTCCCGAGCACGCGCGCTGCGACGAGTCGCTCCATCGGGTCGGCCCCCTTGAGAACCTGCTTGACGAAGGGAAGCACCTGTGGATTGGACTCTTTCACAGCGGTCAGGAGCGCGTGGTCACGCAGATACCGGTTGTCGTGGTGAACGTCGGCGAGAACCTTCTGGAACTGCTCGATGGCCTCACGAGTACGAATCCCGTCGACCTCGGTCGGCTCCATCCACAGACCTCGGAAGCGCACGAGGCCACGTTGTTCGAGTTCGGTACGAAGGGACCAGCGATTGCGGTAGAGGACGTACCCGAGCCGATCGCGGGCACCCACATGGTGAGGGTCGATCCGCAGCAGGCGTTCGTAGACCTCGCGCACGCTCGAACGAAGGCGGTGCCCTTCGGCCCAGCGCGCCAATCGATCGTGGCCGTCGCGATCGTCGGCCCCCAACGCAGCGAGGCGACGTTGCAATTCGTCGTACGGCGCCTCGCGAGTGGTGTGAGACAGTACCTCGGCGCCGCGTACGACCAGCACCTGACCGGGTTCGACGAAGACCTCCAGGTCACCGGTGGGCAGCGTTCGCACGCGCCCCTCGAGTTCGTTGCCGTTCTTGAGTCGAATGAGATCGGCCGCGACCGGAGGAAGCCCCCCACCCGAAATCAGCGCCAGGGCCGCCAGCGGAACGAAGCAGAGTCCAGCGCGCTTGCGACCCGCGCGACGCGGGCCTAGAATCGCCGGCCGACCGGGTTGGACGCCCAGCGGCATCCCGAGAGCGCCCAGCGGCATCCCGAGAGTACTGAGCGACTGAAGCGGGAACGTCGTCGATGCCGTCTGGAAAGGGCGCTTCGGCCCCAGCGAAAGGACACGTTGGCAGTCATCGGGCCCGTTCGAGCGACAGCCTGGGGAGCTACAACCTGGGCAGCTACAGCCTGGGGAGCAACAGCGCCCGGACCGACGCCGGGGACGAATGTCGCCCTGGGCGCACTTGACGTGTGCCACGAGCGACCGGAACCAACCCAGTAACTGGCACATTTGGCGTTCCTGGACTCTACGCAGCCCGTGGTCCTTCAGTCGTCGTCCTTCGGTCGTCGGTACCGTCCTACTTCGAGCACCGGAAGACCCGAGCACCCGGGGGGAACTCATTGGTGGAGATTCTACTGGCGAGCCAGAACCGTCACAAGCTCGAGGAGCTCCGTCGAGTGCTCGGTGGTTCGGTCCATCAGTGGGTTCTGCCTCAGGATCTGCGTCGCCAGCGAGGGGCCGCTCTCGCGCCACCTCCGGTTCCGATCGAAGATCAGCCCGACTACTTCGGCAACGCCTTTGCGAAGGCCCGGGACTTCTCGCGGTGGGCCGGCCTACCTGCCCTCGCCGATGACTCCGGACTCGAAGTGGACGCGTTGAACGGGCGTCCGGGAGTTCGGTCGGCACGTTTTGCCGGCGAAGGAGCGTCGAGTGCCGCCAACCTCGCGCGACTGCTCGATGAGCTCCGCGGAGTCCCCGACGCGCACCGTGGAGCGCGGTTCGTCTGCCAGTTGGTGTTGGCGCGCGGCGACGAGGTGCTCTTCGACACCCGCGCAACTTGCGAGGGACGCGTCGTGCATTCAGCGTGCGGCGAACACGGCTTCGGCTACGACCCTGTGTTCGTACCCAACGGGGAGACCCGGACCTTTGCGGAGATGTCGTCCATGGAGAAAGATCGAATCAGTCACCGAGGAAAGGCGCTCGCAGGGTTGGCGGAGGCACTGGCTTCCGGCCGCCCCTTCGAGCCACGAGCGAGCCACCCATGAAACCAGTAGCCTCGAGCGCGGCGTCTCCCCAAACTCCGGTACCTCCGACGGCCGCGGCGGATTCGGCGCCAGCGAAGACGATACCCGCAAGTCCGTGGAGTCGGTTCCGGGAGAACGCCGAGGCCGTGATCGTTGCGATCGTGCTCGCCCTGATCATCCGCCACTACTCGCTGGAAGCGTTCGAGATTCCTACCGGTTCGATGGCTCCCGGACTGCATGGCGTGCACGTCGTGGTTCAGTGCCCGAATTGCGACACGGAAGACCCGATTGGGATCGAGACCGACTCCGTCAGCGGTGCCCCCCGAGTCGACTGGGCGTCGGGACTCGTCTACGAAGGCACTTGTCCGGAGTGCGGCGCGCGCGTCAAAGACCGGACTCAGCGTGTCGGCCCGACCTACTGCTCGCACTGTCGGCAGCACCGACCATCGGATCCCGCCGGTTTTCGCGAGGCCGATCACGGTTTCTCGTGGCTCCATGCCTGGCGACTGATCCCGAAGCTCAACTACGCCTTCATCGGTGCCGCCGTACTCGTGGCGTTGTCGGTCAAGCGACGATCGCGAATGGCGCTCGCATGGGCGGTCGTCGCCGCGCTGATGGCGTACTCGGCCTATGGCGTCTACGCGCGGCTCTTGCCGAAGGCCGCCCACATCGAGAACACATGCAGTGAGTGTGGTTTCACTTACCGCTCGGTCTACGAGCCGAGCGATTGCCTCGGCGGACACAAGATCCTGGTGAACAAGTTCCTCTATCAGGTGCGCGAGCCCCGCCGGTGGGAGGTCATTGTGTTCAAGTTCAACCGGCAAAGGAACTACATCAAACGCTTACTCGGACTTCCCGGCGAACGCATTCGGATCATCGACGGCGACCTCTGGACTGCGCGTGGCGCCGAACCATTGCGGATCGAGCGCAAGCCCGAGTGGGCGCAAGACCAGCTCTGGTTTCCCGTGCATGACTCGAACGTCGTCGAGCGCGGCTTCGTCGCAGCACCTGCCTGGAACGAATCGAGCGGCTGGGCGTCGCGCGACGACTCGACCGTTCGTCAGTTCAACGGATTGACCTCGAGTGTCGCCATGACTTACTCGCGCCCGATCACCAGTCGCGTCGCCTACAACTCAGCACGCGGTGGTTCGCCTGGAGCCCCCGTCTTCGACCTGCGCATCGCCGCGGATGTCACCGTGGGCGGAGGTGACGGCGATCTGGAACTGCAGATCGTGAACGGCAACCGCCTCTACCGCTGCGTGCTCCCGGTCGCTGGTTCTCCCAGCGATCCAAACCGACCTCGCGGCATGCTCGTCACCTATCACCCCAAGGGTCAGGAGGTGACCGAGCTACTGGCGGCGCTGCCGTCTGACGTCGCGCTGGTGCAGGATCGCGAGTACGCGCTCGACTTCTACCGGGCCGATGGTGCCCTGGTTCTGCGGATCGACGGCACGGTGGTGGCCGAGGTTGCCATCCCGGATACGCTTCGATCCAATCTCGCAGGGGAAACCAACACCGTGCGCCTGGTCGGACATCGAGTCGGCGGTACGCTCCACCGGGTACGCGTCTTTCGCGACATCTTCTACACGGGCAACTCGCCGGGAAGAGACCCTTCGAACAGCTTGAGCAAGGCTACCGACTCGGAGTACGCGATCCCCGAGGATGGCTACTTTGCCATGGGCGATAACAGCGCCTCGAGCTTGGACTCTCGCAACTGGGGTCACCTCTCGCGGAGCAACCTGCTGGGGCGAGCGTTCGCGATCTTCTGGCCAGGTTTACCCCATCGGTGGGAGATCGGGTTCATCCGCTGATGCTGGTCGTCAAGAACCTCTGCAAGGCGTTTGGTAACCGCCGCGTAGTCGACCACGTGTCGTTCTCCGTGGGCGAAGGGCAGATCATAGGCCTGCTCGGCAAGAATGGCGCCGGCAAGACGACGACCTTCCGTATGACCATGGGGATGATCCGAGCCGAGAAGGGGCACGTGTTCTTCAAAGGCGAGGAGATCTCGTCGCTTCCCATGTACCAGCGAGCACGCCGCGGCATGGGCTATCTGCCGCAGGAGTCGTCGGTGTTTCGCGGCCTGACCACGCGTCAGAATCTGATGGCCATCTTGGAGATGCAGCCGCTGTCGGGGGCCGATCGGCACGCTCGGCTCGACGAGCTCGTGGACGAGTTCGGTTTGGAGAAGGTGATCGACAGTCGGGCCGGCGTGCTTTCGGGAGGCGAGAAGCGGCGCCTGGAAGTCGCCCGCGCCTTGATCACCCGGCCGAGCCTCATGCTGCTCGACGAACCGTTCTCCGGTGTCGACCCCATCGCGGTCTCGGATCTCCAAGAGATCATTCTGCACCTCAAGCGTCGCGGGATCGGGATTCTGCTGACGGACCACAACGTGAGAGAGACCCTCAACACGACGGACCGCTCGTTCATCATCTACGACGGACGGATCATCTCCCGCGGCTCCAAGGAGGAGATCCTGGCGGATCCAAACGCACGACGATACTACCTCGGGGAGAAGTTCGAGATGTGACGCGGATCCACGCGCACGAAGCTCGAGGAGGCCAAGCGAGGTTCAGTCGACCTGCGACCGCAAGGCGCTGCAAAACCAGAACGAAGAGGCAGGAAAACACCGTGGAGAATCGTACGTCCAAGCCCAAGTTGGACCAACTCGCCGGCCGCGTCGTCGCGGGCTGGCTGGTCCCGGGACTCGGTCATATCTTGGCTGGTCATCGCCGGACTGGCAGTTACTTGCTGGCCCTGGTTGGCGGCACGTTCGTACTGGGTGCCATAGCAAGCGACTTCGAGGCCGTGTCGCGCGACCTCCACCCCGTAGCCATGTGGGCGCAAATGGGCGTGGGCGCGGGTGCTTTGCCCCTGCTCGCTCTGGATCCGGCAAGCAGCCGCGTCCTAGAACCCCAGGCCGCGATCGCGAGGTACGAGGACGTGTCGCCGCTCAATGACGTCGGCGTTTTGTTCTGCTCGATTGCGGGGCTTCTGAACCTCCTGATCGTCTTCGATCTGCTCGACCGGGCCCTGGAGCCAGACCGAAGGCGTCGCGAACGAGAGGCCGCAGTATCATGATCCTTCACATCGGGAGTTTCGTTCTCATTACGCTCTGTCTGGGGATCGTGAACCTGCTGATCTCCGAGCCTCTTCCCCGGCCATTTCTGCGTGAGGCTCTCTCGTTCGGAGCGGTGGTCGTCGGGGGAATCGCGGCCTTCACGGCCTTGGTTGTGGTGATCTCCATCGTCTTCCAGTAGGATCGCCAGCGGCGAGCGGGCGAAGCGGTCGCGTCGTGGGATCACCCACGCCGAGGAAAGTCCGAGCTCCGCAGGACAAGGTGGTGGGTAACGCCCACCGGGAGCGATCCCAGGGAAAGTGCCACAGAAAAGATACCGCCGTGTGGCTTTCGGGCTGCCCGGTAAGGGTGAAATGGTGAGGTAAGAGCTCACCGCGGAGGTGGTGACATCTCTGGCAGGGCAAACCCCACCTGGAGGAAGATCAAATAAGAGCGAAGGGGTGGTCCACTCCGCGCGGCGTCGCAAGACGCCCAATACGCTCGGGTAGATCGTTCGAGGGCGTCGGCAACGGCTCCCCTAGAGGAATGACCGCTCCCCTTACGGGGACAGAACTCGGCTTACGAGCCCGCTCGTCTTCAACTCACTGCGCTTGTTCAAATCACCGCGCTTGTTCAAATCACTGCGCTCTCTTAGATCACTGCGCTGCGACTCACCGTCAACGCTGGGCGAAGCACCTCAAATGTAGAGAATGCGGGAGCAGTTCATGCAGGTGATGATCTCCTTCGCGGCTCGGAGCTGGTTGAGGGTCTGTGGGCTCAGCGTGATGTAGCACCCCGTGCAAACCCCACCGTCGGCTGGAACAACGCTCCGCTCCCGGTAGCGGGAGAACAAGAGCGAGTACTGGTTGAGCACTTCCTCGACGAGCGGGGCCTCCGCCTCGTCCCGCGCCGCGATCAACTCGGCGGCCTCGGACCGGATCTCATCGAGTTCCTCTTGCAGCTCCCGCTCATCCTCACCGAGCATCTGCCGCGCCTCGGACAGGTCGGCCTCCGACTTCGCAAGTCGCTGTTGCAGCTCCGCGCGCTCGGCAGTCGCGTCCTCCGACCTCGAGGCCAACTTCGCCCGCTCCGCCTGGAAGCGCTCGATCTCGACGTTCAATGCCTTGTACTCGGCATCGGCCTTGACCATGTTGAGCTTGGCTCGCGACGCTTCGAGGCGAGCGTCGACGGTCCCCAGGTCCAGCCGCAGGCGGTCGAGTTCCTTGGTCTTCTGCCGAATCGCTTCCTCACACTCGGTGCGAATCGCCAGCACCCCGGCCACGTGGCTGTCCTGGGCCTCGACGATCTGTGGGCGAGAGGCGATCTCCTTGCGCAGAATCTCCAAGCGCCCATCGATCGCCTGAAGTCTCAGCAATTTCTCTACTTCGGAATGCAAGTCTACCTCCTCCAAGGGCCAACAAGCCGGGGATCGTAACGAAACCCCTAGCGCATGGCCACTGGAGAATCATTGAACCGTGCCGGCGGGCCCGGGATACCGGAAACAAGGCCGCCCGAAACCGCGCACAGGGCGGCGCCACAACGCCCCCAAAAAAGAACCGCCCCGACCCCGCGAGCAGCGGAGCCGGGGCGGCTTGGCCGTGAACCGTGGCAGGCTCCCGACTACACGAGCGTTTCCAGGAAGCCCTCCAGGTGGCGCGCGCGAATCGGGTGCTGAAGCTTCTTGACCGCTTTCGCTTCGATCTGTCGGACCCGCTCACGGGTGACCTTGAAGATCTTACCCACTTCCTCGAGCGTGTAGGTGTACCCGTCTTCGAGACCGTAGCGAAGCTTGATGATCTCGCGTTCGCGATAGGTCAGCGTCTTGAGCACCTCACGCATCTTCTCCTTGAGCATCTCCTGGGTGGCGGCGTTGATCGGCGACTCCGCGGTCGCATCCTCGATGAAGTCACCGAAGAATCCGTCCTCCGAATCGCCGATCGGGCGATCCAGGGAGATCGGATGCTTGGAAATCTTCATGACCTTGCGCGTTTCCTCCTCGGGGATGTCCAGTTCCTGTGAGATCTCCTTGATGCTTGGCTCGTACCCGAGCCGCTGCATGAGTTTCTTGGTGGCGTTACGCACCTTGCTCATGGTCTCGATCATGTGCACGGGGATCCGAATCGTTCGCGCCTGATCCGCAATGGAGCGCGTGATCGCCTGCCGAATCCACCAAGTTGCATAGGTCGAGAACTTGTAGCCGCGGCGGTACTCGTACTTCTCAACGGCCTTCATGAGTCCGGTGTTACCCTCCTGAATGAGGTCCAGGAAGGACAGACCGCGATTGCGGTAACGCTTCGCGATCGAGACCACGAGACGCAGGTTGCCCGCCGACAGCTTGCGTTTGGCCTGCTCGTAATCCGCGTACCATTTGTTCATCTTGCCAACGCGGCTCTTCAGGCGCTCCCGATCGTCCAAAGCGCGCTTCTCGAGCCCTTCGCACACCAGCTCTTCCTGCTCGAAGGCGTCGCGGTCGGACTTCTTCGGCTTCTTGGACGATCCGAATCGTTCCATCTTCCGTTCGGCGTTTCGGATCCGCATCACGTGCCCCCGCAGGTTGTCCCGCAGGTTGTCCAGGATCTCTCGCCGATAGTTGAGTTCCGCGAGCAGCAAGCCTACTTTCTTGGCTCGGCTCTGGACCTTCTCCCGCAAACGCTCCTTGTAGCGCTTGGTGAGCTTGTCCGAGTAGAGCTTTTCGAACTCCAAGCGATTGTCCTGGAACAGGCGCTCGACCGTCGCCAGGTTCTGGCTCAGGCGCTGCATCATGTCTTCGCGGCTCGGCTCACCGGACGACGGGGTCAGTTTGATGACCTTGTCGACCGCCTGGTCCCCACACAGGACTTCCTGCGAGAGGCGAATCAACGCCTCCTGACAGAGCCCGCAGCTGTAGATGGACTTCCGGTAACGGTCCCGGGAGGTCTCGATGGTCTTTGCAAGAAGCAGCTCCTCCGCGCGAGTGAGGAGAGGGATCTCCCCCATCTGCGTGAGATACATGCGCACCGGGTCGTCGATCTTCTCCGTGAGGAGGTCGCCGTCGGTAGCGAGTTCGTCGAGTTGCACCGGATCGTCGCGCATCTCGATGCCGTACTTCTCGAGCACCGCGAAGACACGGTCGATCTTCTCCGGCGAGTTGCACTCCTCGGGGAAGAAGCCGTTGAAGTCCTCGTAGGTGATGAAGCCCCGGCTCTTACCCGCGTCGATCAGCCGGCGGATTCCCTCTTCCATGGAGACTCGGGGCGTACCCCCTGAGCCGGTGGCCGCCGGGTTGTTCGCCGTTGCCTGGCGTTCGGCCTCGAGTTCGTCCTCGAGGCTCGCCAGGTCGGTAATGTCTGGCTCGACATCGAGGTCTCCGATGTCGAACTCCTCCGCCTCGGGCTCGGCGTCTGCAACGACCTCTGGACCGAGTTCTGCGGCGAGAACTTCTTCGTCCTCGTCCTGCTCGGGCTTCTCTTCCGTCTCCAACTCTGTGTTGATTCTCGGCATCTTCTCTTTTACTCCAGCTATGCGCGAGCATCGGAACGCGCAGAAACTCGGTTCCGATCCTCTGGCCTGGACACGGGGCTCGATCGCCACGCGCGTCCGCACTCTCAACCCCCTCGAAGCAGTTCGCACTCGCACCAGCTGCGCGACGACCCGCCGCTTCGGTTCACCGCAGCCCTACGACCGATCGGGGCCTACGGAAAGAACGAACAGCGCTTCGCGTCACCTCCATCGCACTTGCACGAACCCTTGGCCCGCTACCGGACCGCTGGGCTGCGTCGAACCGCAGCCCCCCCACTTTTTTCTGTGGCCCGAGGTCCGGCGACCACAGGCACTCGTCATCGTCCCGAATCACCCGCATGCCGCGCTTGATTCGGGCCTAGCTTCTCTCCAAGGGGGCTTTCGAGAGCCCCCTCGCGAACGCGGCGAAGCCGCGATCGCCTCGAGCCAGTGTGTCTGTCGCAAGCCCCCGGTCTCCGGGAACTCCGCGGCGTATGCGCGTGCAGGGGACGCGGCACGACGCGCCACGCGCTCGCTGCCTCGCGCCTTTCCCACCCGACCCACTGCCGACCTATCCACTCGCGACGGCGTCTCGCTGCTCGACGGTCGCTTGCTCCGCGAGCGGCTCCAGCGATTCCCATGACGGCAGCGCCATGCGTCGCAGGCGATCGATCTCTGCCCGCACACTTCGCCACTGCCCCATCCACGACTCCGACCCGTCGCCGGCGCTGCTACCGTCACCCAACAATCGCGCCTTCAAGGACCGCGAACGTTGCTCTAACCGATTGAGCAGCACATCGCGTAACAGGCGCGCCGCGTGCTCTTCCGTGTACGCCTCCGCTTCGAGACGATGGTGAAGCGCAAGGTAGCGCGACTTCACCGCCGGCGACTCGAAGTCCATTGACGATACGCGCTCTCGCAACGCCACCGCCTCGGCCACGCTCCTCAGAGCCGGATCACGAAACGCCTCCGGCGGGACCAGGGCAAGAACGATCCTTGCCCGCTCCGGCTTCGACAACGCGCACAACAAGACGGCGTCCTCGTAACCGGGCAGCGTCGCCGCATTCGGCGCCAGTCCCGCGACGCCCGCCACGGACCCGCGCGCGCGTCGCTCCCGTCCCCCTCCTTGCGACTCTTGCCAGCGTCGGTACTCGCGCAGTACCAAGTCCTCCTCCGCAATCAGTCGCCGAGCCAGTGCGCGCACCGCCTCGGAGCGCGAGAACTCCGACGCAACGCGCGCGAGATAGGGGAAGAACTCGCGGGCCACCCGCGTCCGCTCTTGCCCGGTGCCGACTCCGAACTCGGCTACCAGTTCGGACAGCACGAACTCCATGCCATCGCTACCGTCCGCCAGCAACGGTTCGAAAGTCTCTCGACCGCCAGGTCGTCGGAGCAGATCCGCCGGATCCTGCCCTCCCGGGATCAACACCACTCGCACGGTGAGCGGCCGCCCGAGCAACAACCACACGGCCTTGCGCGCCGCCGTTCGCCCCGGCCCATCGCCGTCAAAGACCAACGTCACTTCGTCGGCGTGCCGGCAGATCTGTTCGACGTTGGGCTCTGCCAGCGCGGTTCCCAAGGTCGCCACGGCCCGCTGGAACCCGGCCTGGTGGGCCATCATGACGTCCGTGTACCCTTCCATGAGCAACAGGGAACGCGATCGACGAATGGTCTCCCGTCCCTCGTACAAGCCGAACAGCAGCTGCCCCTTCTTGAAGAAACTCGAGTCCGGCGAGTTCAGGTACTTCGGTTCCTCCGCTCGCTCACCTCCGCCGACGATCCGCCCCCCGAAGCCAACGATCCGCCCCTGCAGGTTGCGGATCGGGAACATCACGCGCCCTCGAAAGGCGTCGTAGGCGCCGCCCTGAGGGCGTTGACGAACCAGCCCAACAGCCGTCGCCTCCGCCTCCGAAACACGCTCACGCCGCAAGTGGTCCAACAATCCGCTCCAGGCCGGCGGCGCAAATCCGACCGCGAACTGCGCGAGGGTCTCTTCGCGAAAACCTCGGTCGAGGAGGTACCTTCTCGCCTCGCCACCAGCCGGTCCCGCCAACTGTCGTTGGAACCACAAGCCGGCGAGCTTCAGAACGTCGTATCCACGCACCCGCTCGAGCGACTGACCAACGCCCGCCGTCCTCTGCCGGGCCTCCAAGGTGATTCCCGCTCGCTGCGCGAGGAACTTGAGGGCTTCGAAGAACTCCAGCCCTTCCATCTTCTGAACGAACGAAAAGACATCCCCGCGTTCGTGACAACCAAAGCAGTGATAGTGGCCGAGTTCCGGATTCACCTTGAACGAGGGCGTCTTCTCGGTGTGAAAAGGGCACAGCGCCCGAAAGGTCCGACCGTCCGCGATGAGCGGAAAGTAATCCTGGATGACTTCCGCGAGCGGATTCGCGTCTCGAACCCGCTCCCGGTCTGCGTTACCCTGCCCCAGGCTACTATTCCTGTTACTCAAAGGTCTGACCTAACCGCCGGACGCACCGAGCCCCGCCCCAACGAACAACTCCCGGACGACGATCTCCGCAACGATCCATCCGGGCGCCATCGAGTCGCACTTCGGCCTGCAAACACCTTCCTCGCGCCAGCACACCAAAACTCCAGCACACCAAGACCGTAGCGCCCTGCAGCCAAGACAGCGCGAAGCGGCACGGAAAAAAGTCGGCGGCATCCAGCGCTCGAGGCCCAACGGCCCATCACGAACTCCCGGCGCGCGCCATCCTGGCGAGCGTCGGCGCTTGGTGTGTGGAGTGTCCATCCTCCTTCGACGCGGAGCTCACGCCCCAGGCCCCGCCGTGTTCACCGATTGCCCTCAGCGCTTAGCCCAGCAAGGGCCCCCTCTGGAAGAACCCATTGCGCAGAGCCCACCGCAGGGCCCACCGCGAGGACGAGCCTTTGGAGCTAGCGTGAACGCGTACCCGGCGAGGAAGCGATACCCTGCCGCTCGCTTCCCGGAACTGCATCCACCGAAAACGAACCTCCGGGTTGCGCTCGAGCCGCCCCTGCTCTCCAGAGCCGCCACAGCTCCGAGCAACACGGGTGGCCCGTTGACGAACGACGCAACCTCAGAACGTTCCTTCCCCTGGCGGGATAGGCAGGCCCTGGCGGGACACAAGGGAGGCACCAGCGCGGGCAGCCGGGCCTCGACGTCACCGGAGATGCTAGCGGGCCTCAAAACCCCCCGCCACGAAAAAACTCTTTTCTTTGGGCCGAGGATCTGTTGAACTTGTTCGATTGCCACGCCCTCGCGGTGAGTGAACACCGATCTCGCCTCCCGCTCCCATCTCCGCACGACCCGATTCCCGCCAGGGCACCCGCTCCCTCCGGCTGAAGCGTTCATCCGTTCGGTTCAAGAACAGGGGCTTCATCACTCGGGACGAGGCGCCTCCAGCCCGCGCCGGCCCAGTTCGTCCGCCAATCGCCGGAACTCGGTCGGGTCCAAGGCCTCAGGCCGGGCACACGGGTCGATCGCCAGCTCCCCCCAAGCGCCGTCGTTCGGCGCGAGGAACGGCGCGAGCAGACTGCGCAGCATCTTCCGCCGATGCCCGAAAAGGTACCGCGACCAGCGATGCGTTGCTGCGAACTCCTCGAACGAAGTTCCTGGCGTGCGAGACCAAACCGCAAAGCTCGAGTCGACTCGCGGCGCCGGCGTGAACATCTGCCGCCCGACTGCGCGTGTGATTCGGCCGCGTCCACACGCCGACAGCAGAACCGAGATCGCGGAGTAGTCACGGGCTCCTGGGTGGGCCAGCCAACGGGCCGCGACCTCCTTCTGCACCAACACGCCGAAGCCCTCGAAGCGTGGTGCCTGCTCGATCAGCAGTTGCACGAGCGAAGTCGCGATGGAGTAGGGCAGGTTGGCGATGAGGCGAAACGGTCCCCAGGAATCCACGCGACGAAGCAGCTCCTCGGACAAGCTCGACTTCGATCGCAAGACGTCGCCCGCGATGAGCTCGAAGCGGGGCGAGTCGAGTTCCTCGCGAAGATACGCGCAGAGCGTATCGTCGAGTTCTACCGCCGTCACGACGCAACCCGCGGCGAGCAGGAAGCGCGTCAGTGTGCCCGCTCCGGGACCTACCTCGAGCACTCGCTCCCCGGGGCGAACGTCGGCGTCGGCCAAGAACGACGACAACAGTTGCGGGTCGAACAGAAAGTTCTGGCCGCGAGTCGGCTTCGCTCGGAAACCGCGAGCGGCGAGGGCCGCAAGGATCTCGCGGCGCGGAACGAACTCCATCACCTCGGATCAGCGCCAAGGTCGGGTGACGAGTGACCGCAAGCATGCAGACGGCTGAGCGTCGATGCGTCAGGTGGGAGGCTGCCGCCTTCCGACCTCGGCCTGCTCCTCGAGTCCGACGGTGCGCAGTTCGAGAACTGCGTGCGAAGGCTCATGAAACCACCTTCTGCGTGGACTTCGTGGAAGGCGGCTAGGAGTCTTTGCTCAGCCAAACCTCGACTCGACGGCACTTGGCCTTCCCGTCTTTGGTGGTGTTGTCGACCACACCCTCCGCGGGTTCGGCGGAGCCCGCCGAGTAGATGCGCATCTTGGCCGACGAGATGCCCCTCGAGAGCAGGTGTGCGAAGACCGCGTGGGCGCGTTTGGCCCCGAGTTCCCAGTTGTCTTTGTGCGGGGACTTCTTGATGTCGTCGACATCCGTGTGGCCATGGATGTGGACCAGACTCTCCGGGTGCTTGTCCTTGATGACCTGGGCGAGCGTATCGAGGTGGGTTTTGATGGCCTCCTTGAGTTCGGACTTGCCCGGTGCGAACAACAGCTCGGCGTCGAGAACAATGTTCCCCTTGGAGCCGACCTCGAAGCCCGTGCCCTGCAGTTCGTTCTGATCGAAGCGCTCCGTGAAGAGGTCGGGCATGTTGTTCAGCTGATCCAGGAGCGCCTTGTTGGCCCGATCCAAGCTGTCGCGCTCGGCCAAGATCGCCCGATACCGTTGATCGAGTTCGCGGTAGCTAGCCTCGGCGATACCTTCGCCGGCTCCGCGCTGGGCCAGCAGCACCTGAGCTTCCTTCATCTGCTTACCGAGGTCGCGATTGACCTGCGCTGCGCGCGCCAGTTCGCTCTCCACGTCTTGATACTTCTGATAGGGGACGCAGCCGGGGCCCGCGAGAGCAGCGGCGATCGACAGAGCGAGCCACGGAGAGAGCGCAAAGGTCCGCATCGGTGGACACCTTCCTTGAGGTCCTGACAAAGATGAGGGGGACCACGACCAACGAGCAAGCGGGCGCTGCAGAGATCCCCGAGGAGCCTGAAGTGTGCCACAGGGGTGGGTCGTCGAACAAGCTGATTCACCCCAGGCAAACTCCTCCGTGCCCGTACTGGAGTTCGCTCCGCTCGGAGCGTCGTCGGAACCTGGGCCGAAAAAGACAGCAACCCCCGAATCCGTCGTGAATCCGGGGGTTGCAAAGCCAACGTGTTTTCGGACGGAGTGCGCTGGCTCCGGGACTAGAACGCTCCCAAGACGCCTTCGACCAAGCCGTTCAGGGTCGTGAGGAAGCTCTGGTCGATCCACTGCGGGAACGTGCCGCTGGGGCCGTTCATCAGGTTCATGAGAATGAGAGCCGGGCACAGCATGAGAAGCATGGTGAGGGTCAAGACCACGGTCATCGCGGTATGGGACTCCTTGCGAGTCATCTGCACGCGCCGAGATCCGGCGCCCGCGATCAGGGTGTCCCGGCCACCGACGGTATCGTCGTCGAGGTCGAAATCATCGCCAAGGTCGAGTTCTTCGGTGTCCAGAACCGTATCCTCGCCGATCTGCAGATCGTCCTCGTCGAGCATCGACGACCCCGGAATCGGCGTCGTACCTTCCGACTCGTCCTCGAGCAACCCCTCGATGTTCAGCACCGTTTCGTCAGCGGAGAACGCGTCGAGATCGATCGGCTCCTCGTCCGTCAACGATCCAAAGGAGTCTGCCTCGGTCTCCGACAGAACGATCGTCGGCTCCGTCTCGCGCGACTTCTTCAGCGACTGGACGTCGTCGCGCTTGAAACGGATCTCATCACCGTCGCGGAACCCGCGGAGTTCGCCGCTCGCCACCAAGTCGTTCAACTCATCGTCCGTGAGTCGAAGTTCGCGCTGGGCCTCGCGGTAACTCAACATTTCGTCGGCCATTGACTGGTCTCCTGATTCCATTTCGAGACACAGCTGCCTTGGAACTGGCAACTGGACTCCACTTCTGCTCCAGGTGTCGTACTTCGGGGGCTACTTCGGGCCACCACCCGCTTTGGATTGATCCTTGCGAACTTCTTCGAGCGTCGGGCTGTGACGGTTGCCGCCGGGGTACTCTTGGTATTTCAAATCCCACTGCGCGTCCCGCACGGCGATCAGTTCGAACTTGTTGCCGAGGGCAGCGTAGACCAAGAGTTTCTTGTCCACATGATCCCAAATGTAGATCGCGTCGGCCTCGCCGCGCCCTTGCAGACGACCGGTCGCCACCGCGAAGCCGTTTCCGGAGTCGGCCCCGACCCCCGAAGCCGTGGGCGCGCTCGACAAGGCGACCAGCCAAGCGGCCATGATCAGATTTGCGCCGACCAAGGCGCCCAGCAAAAGAAACAAAGTCCCCTGCCTCTGCATTTCTTTCCTTTCCTACACCCCCCGCGCGGCGGTTTCACGTGGAGCGTCGCCGGGAGCCGAAGACGGAACCCACGACGACGCGCTCGGGATCGAGAGTACGGTGCTGGGTCGTCGCCGGCGGATCGACTTGGTCCCAACCGCAAACAGGCCAGAATCGAAACGGGCCGTCACCCTGGCGGCTCGATCCTCGCAATCCGCGGAGACCCGGCCCCTCGCGGGGAGCTCGTCGGTCGCTTCTCGGCGTCCCCGGGAGGCTTCGGTCGAAATCCCTGCCCGAGGCGCTGGATTATATCCACGGATCCGAGTTCGTAAAGTCCCGCTCCCCTGGGGCCTCGGGGCCGCTCTCTCGCGGTTCGAGTCCGGCTCCGGCCCCGGGCACCTGCCCCCCCGCGGCCCTCAACGAGCGGTCAGGCGGGCAGTCAATGCGGAGACCTCGCGCTGTAGCTGGAGATCGCCGGCGAGGCGTTCACCGAAGCTCCGGAGCGCAGAGTTGACCGTCGCCGGATGTCGCCCGCCGAAGTGTGCCCCGATTTCCGCCAAGGAGTGGCTCGTCAGCTCACGCGCCAAGTGCATGCCCAGCTGCCGCGCCAACGCGATCGACCGGGCTCGACTTCGCGAGAGAACCTGCGCCGGACTCAAGCCACGGTCGAGCGCCACCACCTCGGCGATCCGCGCCAAATGAACGCGCCGCTCCGAACCGCTCGACTCCTCCAGACCCGCTCGCACCTCAGCAACCGACAGCGGGCCCGGACTCAGCGAGTCGAGCAGAAGGGTCCGCATGAGCTCCCCCAGGAGCCCCCGAACGCTGCTCCCCGGTCGATCAGCCAGGAACTCCAGCACGGCCGGCGCCAGCGCACGCCCCCGCCGACGGAGTTCGCCAACGAGAATGGACAAGCGGGTCATTCGGTCGGGCGGATCGATCTTGCAGACCAACCCGGAGCGGAGGCGACTGATCAACGAGCCCTGGAACCCGGGTAGCTCCTGCGGTCGCATCTCCGCGGCCAGCACCACCAGACCACCCGCGTTGGCGATGGCGTCGATGACGTGCAGCAGTTCCGCTTGCGTTTTCTGCTTGCCGGCCAGGGCGTGCAGATCATCGATGACCAACACCTCCAGGCCGTAGAACAATCGCCGGAACTGCTCGGTGGCCCGATCGCGCACCGAGCGCACGAACGAGTTCGTGAATCCCTCGGCCGGCAGGTAACGGATCGAGCGGCGACCGGTTCGAAGCAACTCGGACGACAGCGCCTGCAAGAGGTGCGTCTTGCCGGTACCGCCGTCACCGCAGACGAACAGCGGTGAGTAGACGGGCTCGCGCCGCTCGATCAGGTGGAGACCGGCGGAGTGTGCGAGAAGATTGCCAGGCCCGCGCACGAAACGCTCCCATGTAAACGCTGGATTCAGCGTGCTGCTGACGTCGGGGCCGAGCCGTTGCAGCTTCTCCGCGACGGGCGCCTCGTGACGCGATACGGCCGCCGAGTTTCCGGAGGGTCCCGATAGGCTCGGACTGGCGGCTCGCGTCGAACTCTGGCTCAGGAAGTCGGTCTCGGCCTGACGGAACTGCCGGTACAACTTGCCATCGACCTTGAGTCGCACTCGTCGCGGACCGAGGCAGCGACCACACGCCGCCTCGAGAAGCGCTCGGTACCGTTGCTCGATCCAGTTCTGAATGAAGAGATTCGGCACCCCGACCGTGATCTCTTGGCCATCATCATCGAGCAGCGCGGATGCCGCGAACCATCGTGCAACGCCGTCGCGGGTCAGTGTTTGACCGAGGTCTTCGAGCACCTTGGTCCAGCCATCGGTACCGGCCGGCTCGCCGACGGCGTTCGTTTCCTTCTGGGTCGGAAGCCCAGCCCCCACATTGGACACAATAGCCCCCCGCACCGGTCCCCTACCGGTTTCTTCGAAGTCCCCTGCAGCAAGCAAAAACGGAGAACGCGATCGTGCAACGAGCCTTGGGCGCCACTTCCTTGGCTACCCCCTGGCGCGAACGCGCGGTGGGTCCGCGCGGCCCGCGTGGCTTCAACCTCTTCGCCCCCCAACACCCCACCCAGAGGCGCAACGCCCCCAGTTCGATTCGAGCTCGCGCACAGGCCAAGGGTTGGTCGGCACGATCCCGGCCCCGACCCGCTGCGGCGGTGCCCACCGCCATCGGGAGACCGTCGAGTTCCGTCAACCTGTCACCCACCCCGAGCGCGACGACCGGCAACCCTGTTGTCGTGGCCCGATCGACCGTTGCGCCAACTCCGAATGCTATCCGACCGAAAACGGATCGGTCAAACACAAAACGGTCTGGCCAGCGCCCTCGGTCTACTTCCGTAAATCGCTACGTAATTATGCTTTATCTACTTCGACTCGAACGGCAAATCGGCGACCAAACGCCCGTGCGGCGTTCACGCATTTTCGTACGATTGCACTATCACTGAACTCCCGCGGCGACCGGATTCGGCGGGAACGCAAGCCCCCAGCTTCGGTTGCCGCAGTCGTTCGAGAACGGCGTGAACAATCGTTCGCACGCGGGTGGGGAAGGGCGCGATTTGGAGCCGGGTTCGGGGATCGCTCTGGCGCTAGTGCCTTGTCAGTAACGTTGGCCGCGATGGTCGAGGCAACTTGGTTCAGATTCGTTCGCTGGGAAGGGTTCGGATCCGGAGGCGTATTGGTGGATACGTTGAGGAATCCGGAGCCTTCTCAGCGAACGGAGATGCGCCGTGGCTGCCCGGCCAACGTGGTCAAGGTTGCCTGACACGGCACGAGTTCGGCGGGTGACGCGCGGCGGGCCTCTGCGAGGAGCACCCGGGTCGGAGTCGACCCGGGGCAAGCAAGGAAGCGGAGGGCTGGGTCGGGTCAGGTCCCGCTCGGGTTTGCCGGCGGAGTTTGGCTCTTGCTGCCCTTTTCGCGCTCTGCCTTGCGGATCGCATCGGCATCGGTGGCGGCTTCCTCGCGCTTACGCTTCTCGAGATCCCACCACTTCTGCCATTTGGATTGCGCGCTGACCCGCTCGGCCTCGCTCGCTGCGTCGTCCCAGGGGAAGTAGTAGTCGCGCCCCGACACTCGGAGCAGCGTTTCCCAGGCCAGTTTGCGCACCCAACGGTTCGGGTCCAGAAGAGCCGCCACGCAGGCTTCCGTCACTTCGAACTCACCATTGGCCTTGAAGATTCGAAAGACCGCTGCGCGCGTCCAATCGCTCTCGTTCTTGGCGATCGGGAGCAAGGACGGGATCGCCTTCGGGCCGTAGTCGAGCAGCTTCCGCTCGGCACGCGTGCGCTTGCGGGCGTCCTGTCGCGTCAGCTCGAACGTCAGCTCCCCGAGTTCCTTCTTCTCTTCCTCGGTCAGGTCTGCGTTCACGACCGTCGTCGCGGCGTCGGCGGTCGCCGCCTCGTCCGACGTCTTCGGCTTGCCCGTCGGATCCAAGCCGCTGGTCGTCGACTTTGGATTCGTCGCTCCCCCACGATCCGAACTGACGTAGCCGGTGCGCGAGTTCTTCTCGATCACCTTCACGTCGCGCTCCGGAATCGTCATCCGGCCCAAGTTGCCGATCATCAAGACGATCATGTCGTCGCGGCGCCCAATCACCAAGCAATCGATCGCCGAGCCGTTGTGCAAGTGCACCGTATCCGCAACCGCAAGACCTGCGGAACTCGACAACACGACACCGATCGCAGCGACAAGGACGAACGTTCGCATCATGGCGCAACCTCGTTGGTTCTTTTCAACAGGCGGCGAAGCTCCCGTGCGGGTAGCGGTTGAATGGGCGGATCCACCGGTCCATTCGTCGCCAAGGTGCCACTCGACTTGGCGCCCACCCGCGGCCCTTGCCCAATGGACCAGCCCGCCGCCAGCAGCGCGATCTTCACCCGAACCGCCGCACTGTAGGTCGAGAGGATCGCCGCCGGGCGTGCTCGCTCTCGCACTTCTCGCAGGAACCCGGCTTCCCAGAGCTCGGGGTTCTTACTCGGCGAAAACGGGTCCAGGAACACACAATCGAAATCCCCGGACACGCGCCGTATCTCTAGTTCGGCTGCGCCGCGGAGCAACTGAAGGGTAACGCTCGGGTTGTCCACTTCACCCGTGCGGACGAGTTCCGCAAACCATTCTGCTACCTGGGGATCCGGCACTACAGAGTAGAGCGACCGCAGGGTCTCCGACGGCACCAAGTCGCGCTCCATACTGACCGCGTGCACCCGGGCTCCAGGACAAGCCTCGCGGACGGCGAGGCACGCCCACAGGAGGTTCCAGCCAAGGCCGAACCCGACATCCAGAATACGGACCTGCCCCAGCCGACGCGCACGGTCGACGACGCGGCAAGGAACCACGAACCGCTCGCGCGCTTCCAGCCACGCGCCGCTGGTCGAATGGTAATGCTCTTGGTAGGTCTCGGACCAGAGCGTGGGTGACCCGTCGTCGGTCAGGATACGAGGGTCAGCCACTCGTCTCCGATCTGCCCGCGCACCGCACACCAGAGCGCGTGCAGCGCCTGATTCGCGCTCAGCGACCGAACCCGTTCTCGGTCACCGCGGTAGGATTTGCGAAGCCAGTACACGTCGCGCCCACTCGCGAGGCCGAAGTACACGGTGCCGACGGGCTTGGTAGCACTGCCCCCGGCCGGGCCAGCGATCCCGGTTACGGCGACCGCGAAGTCGACTCCACCCCGGCTCGAGGCACCGGCGGCCATTGCGCACGCGACTTCGGCGCTTACCGCACCGTGCACTTCCAAACCGTCGCTCGACACACCGAGCTCACGCTGCTTCCACTCGTTGTCGTATGTGATCCAACCACCCCGAAAGGCACGCGACGCACCGGCGATCGCGGTGACCCGCGCCCCAACGAGACCTCCGGTACACGACTCGGCAATGGCAAACGTAACTCCTCGATCGGTCGCTTCCCCGACCAGGCGCGCGGCGAGTCCGACTTCGCCGGCTCCGAGGAACCGCGAACCATACGACCGAGTCGCGGCCGCGGCGATCTCGACCCTCGGGTCGAGCCGCACCTCGATCTCGCCGTCCGAGACGCAAATGTGGTAGTCGCCCGAGCGCTCGGACGGGAGCTGCGTGCGCAACCACTCGGCGAGCTCGGACTCGGAGATTCCGAAGAAGTGATAGGTGGCGAGTCGAACCGCGCTCGGTTCCCACCGCCGCTGCATCGCCGGTAAGACCTCGCTTCGAAACAACGCGTGCAGCTCGTGCGGGACTCCGGGCAGGACCCACAGGATCTGTCCTGTCTCGGGGTGCTCCACCATGAACGCGGGCGCGGTCCCATGCGGGTTCAGGATTTCTCGCGCGCTCGCCGGAAAGAACGCCTGCCGCCGGTTGAGCGGCGACGGCTCGCGCCCGAAGCTTCGGTAATAGGCGGCGATGCGCTCCCAACTCTCGTCCCGGAACTCGAGGTCATCCCCGAGCGCGGCAGCAACTTCCGCGCGCGTGCGGTCGTCGTCCGTCGGCCCTAGGCCGCCGGCGATAATGAGCGCATCGGTGTGCACCGGTGGGTGCCGCAGTACCCGCGCCAGGGCCCCCGCTTCGTCGCCGACGGAAAGATGGTAGGACATGCGGTACCCGAGCGGCTCGAGAGCGGCGGAGACCCACGCCGAGTGGCGATCACAGATTCGGCCGGAGAGAATCTCGTCGCCAACCGTGATCACGGCAACGGTTGGAGTCGATCGGGCTTCGGCGGGAAGCGTCATGGGTGATCCGGTCGTCTCCGGTGGCTCGCTTCGGACTTGCGCACTTGACGGACGACGTCGACGAACCCTTTGCTGACGCCGCGAAGGGACTTCTTCCGCTCGGGTGAGTCGCTCGCTGCGGGCTCATAGAGCGAGAAGTGCGACTCGCGACCGGTGACCACCGCACGTCCCCGAAACAGGCGCAGCCGAACCCGACCGGTGATGTACCTCTGGGTGCTGTCGAAGAAGCGATCGAGGGCCTCGCGCAGTTCGCTGAACCAGAGCCCTTCGAAGACCAGGCGGCCGTACTCCTCGCCAGCGCGCCGGCCGTAACGATACAGTTCACGGGACTGTACGATCTCCTCGAGCGCCTGGTGCGCGCGGTAGAGGATCGTGGCCGCGGGCGCCTCGTAGACTTCGCGAGTCTTGCCCCCGAGAAGGCCGTTCTCGACATGATCCAGGCGACCAATGCCATGCTCGCCGCCTACGTGGTTGAGCGCCTCTACGAGTGCGAGCGGGCTCAGTTCTTGTTCGTCGAGGCTCACCGGCACGCCAGAACGAAAACCCAACGTGACCTCGATCGGCTCTGCCGGAGCATCCATGGGACTGCGCGTGAGCAGGTAGATGCTCTCCGGCGGCGACTCCCAAGGGTCCGCAAGGCTGCCGTGAACCTGCCCGCAACCCCAGAGGTTACGATCGATCGACACGTCGCGAAGAAAGTGGGGTCGCTCGGGAAGGTGATGTCGGCGCAAGTGCGCGATTCGCTCGTCGACGGAACCAAAGTTCAAATCGCGAATGGGCGACAAGACCTCCATCTCGGAGGCAAGCGCTGCGATCGAGGCCTCGACTCGCACTTGGTCGTTGCCTTGGTTCGAGGCCCCGTGACCGAGGACCTCGATGTGATTCTCTTTGGCGTAACGGACGAGTTCTTCGCAGATGGCGTAGCGCGAGAGCGGCGTCGCGAGCAAGTAGTTCTCGTAGTGGGCGCCGGCCCGCAGCGCAGGGAATGCGAAGCGTCGCAGGAACGCCTCTCGGAGATCGACGACTACGGTGGCGGCGGCGCCGCACTCGAGCGCCAACTCCCCGAGCGGCTCCAGGTAGGCCTGTTGCCCGATGTCGGCCAAGAAGGCGGTGACGGCGTGACCCCGCGTGCGGCTCAGATGATGGACCGCCAGCACATCGTCGATCCCACCGGAAAAGGCGAAGAGTACCCTTTGCATCCCTGCCACCCTACTGAACCGACGCAGACCCCGCGGCCCGGACCGCAATGATCGGTCTCTCAGACCAGTGCCTCTGCAGGCGCCCACCGACGCAAGCTGTACCGCTGGCACCCGCCCGCAGCACCCCGCCGCGCTCGCCGATCGCCCCCTCGAGAGCGTACCCGACTGGGTTGGAAGGGCAGATCCGAAATCACTGCGCGTGTACTACCGCAGCGAGCACCGCTTCTCAAGCAGTCCCCGCTCCGGCACCGGTCGGGTGCAAATCGTCGCGGTCCGCTACCGCGGAACCCGCCGGGGAGGCGTCCGAGTTGCCAAGTCACGGGCCGTCACAGCCAACCCCGACCTCGCGACGGCACCCCGTCAGATCCCATCGGCGGTGCGCCGCCGCGGGGCGAAGAACTGGCACGCCCAGATTCCGGTCTCGTACAGGATGACCAGCGGGCCCGCCATGAGCAGCTGCGTCACGACGTCGGGGGGGGTGAGAATCGCGCCGATGACCAACGCCCCCAGGATCGAATAGCGACGATAGCGTCGAAACACTGCGACCTCTACCCAGCCGGCTCGCGACAGGAACACCATGACGAGCGGTAGCTGAAAGACCACCGCCATCCCGAGGATCATCGTGATGACCAACGACAGGTAGTCATTCAGCGTGAACGACATCTCCACGACCTGGCGCGAGCCATACCCTCCCAGGTAGGTCAGGCCAATCGGCGTCAGCACGAAGAAGGCGAACAGCCCCCCCAAGACCAAGAAAGTGAGACTGAGCGGGATGAAGGGGAAGACCGAACGTCGCTCGTGCGGGTACAGACCCGCGGCGATGAAAGCCCACAACTCCAGAGTGAACCACGGGAGACCGATCGTCAACCCGGCCAGGAACGCAACCTTGATGTGTGCGAAAAAACTATCCGTGTACTTGAGCAGCCGCAGCGGCGTATCTTCCCCCACGCTCGTCCGCCACTGCGCGATGCGGTCCGCGGCCTCGGCCAACCCCCGCGAGACTCGCTGCAGGATTGCAGCATGGGTCGGATCCGCCGCCGTGACGTCTTCCGCGGGTGGCAGCGGCTTCGCAGGCGTGGAACTCTCGGCCTTGCTTCCGGCCTGCGACCAAGCCTCGAGTCGACCTCCCATGGCCGCCAACACTGCCTGGACCGCCGGCAGAGCGTCGCCCACATCCCCCGCGGTCGGCGTGGCCTGATCGATGCCCGCGCGGAGAGTGGCCACCGCCGTCTCGAGTTGGTGCAGTGGATCGAGCTGATCTTCCACGAGGCCTGCACTCCGAAGCAGGTCGTTCAACAAGCGTGCGAGATCGTCTCCAACCCCGGCCGGCAGGCGCCCTTGGAGGCGTCGCAAGGTATCGCGATACTCCAGGTTCTTCCGCCGCCGCTCCATTGCGACCGCTGCGAGGTCCACGCCCTGTCGGTCCGAGATGCCGTCGAGCAGTTCCCGGAGCGCCTCGACGTCGCGTAGCAGGCGCACGGCCTCTTGCTGTCGAGCCAGGGACTGCATCGCAAGACGGTGAGGTCGAGTCATGACCCGCAGAAGGGCCCCCTGGAAAGCCAGTGCCACGAGGAAGCCCAGGGTCACGGCGAGGACCGATCGCAGGACGCGGTACCGGAGTTCCTCGAGGTGCTCCCCGAAGCTCATGGTCTTCAATCCCGACTCGGCTCGAGTCGTCATCCGCGATCACCTCTCCCCGGGGGCCTATGGAACGAGCCCGCCAGGATAAGCCGTTGCGAGAACGGCGCAAGCGGTGGACCGTGGGCTCGGAGGAGGTCTCGACGGACCCGGCCGGGGAAGCGACCCAAGAAAGAGAGCCGGGCCGCACGTTGCAGAGCAACATGCGGCCCGGCTCGCGGGCGCCACGCAAGCGTGGCGCGCACTTGCTTCAGTGGCCTAGTAGCCGACGAAGTTCAGCAACTCCTGCTCGCCAATGATCGTGATCCCGAGGCGTCGAGCCGACAAGTACTCGTCGCTGGTCTCGTATCCCGAGAGCGCAACCACGAACGTCGTCTCGATCCGAACCTTGTCCTCGACCTTGCCGCCGTACTCACCGATCTTGCGCACCAACTCGTCTTTCGAGAGGCGCTGCGAAATCAGCTTCTCGCCGGCGAAAACGAAGACCGGCACATCCGCTTGGCTGTAGAACGGACTCGCGATGAAGTCCCCTTCGGAGATCGGATTCAGGGCGTCGAGCGCGCCCGTGATGCGGGCCTTGGCGATATCGTCTTCAACCTTGATGACTTCGATCTGACCCTTGCGCTGTTTCTTCCCGCCCTTGACGAAGTTGAAGACATCGAAGACCAGGCCGGTTCGCAGACGCTGGTTGCGGCCCAGATTCAACCACGCGTAGCCGAGCTGGTCCGCCACTTCGACGATCTGCCCGTCTGGCTCGGAGCGCTCGAAGGTCTTGTCCGTGACGATCTCGCTCTCGAGGTGCGCGATGCGCTTGCCCAATTGATCGCCCTGGTTGCGAAGCACCCAGATCTGCTTGTCCTTCTCTGCGAGCTGAACCGTGGAGGTGTCGGTCAGCTCTTCGAGCTCTTGGCGAAGCCTCGCGGCCCGCTCGCGCCCTTCGGCCTCGGCAGCTTCCAACTGGGTCGAGAGGTCTTCGACTTTGGCCTTCAGCGTGTTGATCTCGTCCTCTTTGGCGGCGACGACCTTCTGCTTCGAATCGACCTCACCGAGATAGCTCTCGTCCTTCGACGTCGCGGCCGCTCGCTGGGTCTCGTACTTGCGCCGCCACTCCTTGGTCGCGTCGTAAGAAGTGCGCAGGAACTCGTCGACCGAGGCGAAACTCACACTGGGGTCGCCGCTCGCCTTCGCCCACTCCTCGGGGGCCTGACGCAAGAACTCTTCGACCACCTCGTAAGCATTCGAGGACGAGTTCTTGCCGAAGAGAACATCCCGGGCGCGAGTGAGTTCAGCAAGGCGATCCCGCGCCTTCTGCTCCTCCGCCGCTTTCCCCTTCTCGGCAGCGGCAAGCTGCTGGAGCAGTTTCTCCTTGTCGCTGTTCTGGATGACGGCAAATCCGACCAAGCCAAGGCAGATCACCAACGCGACAATGAGAAAGGAGAAGTGCACTCCGCCCTGTCTTGCCATTGCCAAAACCTCCCAATCGGGCCCTGCCCCGATGCGGACACCAGATCCCCGCGGGGACGGCGCCGCAACTCGGCTCAGGAGCGAACTTGTGTGGGGCCTCGCAATCCGAGGCCCGGCCACGACGGAACCGGCGCGAGGCACCGGCACGAACCGGTCCTGGCCTGATCCCCGAATGTCCCACTAACGTCTCAAATGAAAAGGCGTCTCAAGTGAAAAGGCGTCGAGTCGAAACTGCGTCCCCAGTGAACAGGGTGCTCCACGGGAGAAACCGACGACCCGGCCCCTCAGCCGCGCTCCCGAAGAAGAACGCCGAGGCGAGCTCGCGCGGGTGGACAACCGAATCCACGGCCGCGCATCGTCGAATCTGGCGGCTAGGCCGAATGGGCACCCCTGCCGCCCAGCTCCAGAACGGTGGCAGAATTATAGGGGGGCTTCCCATCCTGTCAACCCGCGCGGGTTGCTCTGCCCCTGGTGGTCGTGTTACTGTGCAACCACCTAAGAGCTGGACACCAGCATGGTTGCGCAGCTCCTTGGGCGACCCACCCGGGGCCTGTCCGGGGGGCGGAGAAACCGGTCGACATCGCTCCCTCTCTCTCTGTGCGACTTGCCAACAACCGGTTGCGCGACCGGATCGAGTTCCAACTCCCCACGTCGGAGGCTGCATTTGACCGGCACGTTCTTCCTGATCGATGGCAACTCCTACTCGTACCAGGCCTTCTTCGGCATGCCGCCGTTGACGAACGCAGACGGTCAACAGGTCCAGGCCGCATACGCGGTGCTCAACTTGTTGGCGCGCCTGACCCGCGAGGAGGCACCGACCCACTGGGCGGTCGTCTTCGACCCCCCCACCCCGACCTTCCGCCACGCCGCGTTTCCCGACTACAAGGCAAACCGCCAAGCCATGCCAGAAGAACTGCGGGCACAACTACCGTGGATTCACGAGATCTTCGCGGGCTTCCGAGTACCTTTGCTGCAGGTCGACGGTTTCGAAGCCGACGACGTCGTCTGCACGCTGGCGCGGCACGCGGAAGCGGCTGGGCTCGAGGTTCGACTGATTTCGAAAGACAAGGACCTCGAGCAACTCCTCTCCCCCCTCGTGAAGATCTGGGATCCGAAGGACGGCGCCTTGTTCGGGCCCCAGGAACTGTTCGCGAAGAAGGGCATCACACCCGATCGAGTGATCGAGTACCTCGCCTTGATCGGCGACGCCAGCGACAATGTTCCCGGGGTGGCTGGCATTGGCCCCAAGACCGCGCTCAAGGTGCTCGCGGCGGTGTCGGACCTCGACCGGATCTTCGACTCGGCGGGGCCGTTGGACGTGCCGGCCGCAGCCCTCGAGAAGATCCGCGCCCAAGCGGCGCAACTCCGGCTGTCGCGCGAACTCGTGACCCTACGGGTGGACGCCCCGGTACCCACGGAGCTCGGCGACTACCAGCGTGCCGACCCGGACCCCGAGCGACTGCGCCCCGTGCTCGAGCGGCTCGGTTTCCAGAAGTTCTTGAAGGAGCTGCCAGCCACCACGACGGCGGCGGCCGACAGCGCGAGCTACCACCGGGTGAAGCAGCCCAGCGACCTCGAACGAGCCGTCGAACGGTGTCGGGCGCGGGGTACCTTCGGTGTCGCCGCCTGCACGGATACGAGCGACCCGCAGCGGCTCCTGGGCTTGGCGATTGCCTGGGACGAGGGTCAGGCGGTCTTCGTCCCCCTGCCCCCCGGCGCCGGGTCGCCGGTGATCCCGCCCCCGCTGCGAGCGCTCCTGGAGGACCCAGCAGTCGCCATGATCGCTCACGACTTCAAGCCGGTCGCACGCGCGCTGCTGGGCTGCGGCGTGTATCGACCCCACCTCGGCGGCGACCCGATGCTCGCAGCCTACCTCCTACAACCCCTTCGGCGTTCGTACGGAATCGCGGCGCTGACGTCGGAAACGCTTCACTTGCACCTCGCTGACGCCCCGACCACCGATCGTCCCCAGCAACTCGATTTGGGCTTCGAGCCAACCCCGCCCGCGGACGCGGCGGCCGACACGAAGTGGCACACCATCGCGGAACGAGCGGATCTGTCGTTTCGCCTGGAAGCCAAGCTGGCCCCGGAGATCGACGCCGAACGACTGACGCGAGTGTACCGGGAGCTCGAGTTGCCGTTGGTTCGCGTACTCGCCGCGATGGAGAACGAGGGCATCCGACTCGATCCCACCCGGCTGTCTCGATTGGAATCCGAGGTGATCCAAGAAGTGGAGAGTCTCGAACTCCAGATTCACCGCGCTGCCGGTAGCGACTTCAACATCAACAGCCCGAAACAGCTCGAGGTCGTCCTCTTCGATCAATTGGGGCTCCCTTCGCTGAGGAAGACCAAGACCGGGCGCTCGACTTCGGCGGAGATCCTGGAAGAACTCGCCGTTCGCTTTCCCGAACAGACGGTGCTCGCGCTGGTGCTCGAGTACCGCACCCTGACCAAGCTGCTCGGAACTTACATCCAAGCGCTCCCGCGAGTGATTCGGCCGTCGACCGGGCGTCTACATACCGACTACAGTCAGACCGCAGCCGCGACCGGTCGCCTCGCCTCGAGCGACCCGAACCTGCAGAACATCCCGGTGAAGAGCGCCCTCGGACGCCGCATTCGGCGGGCGTTCCTGCCGAATCGCGAGGGGGATGTCTTTCTCTCTGCCGACTACTCCCAGATCGAACTCCGGATCCTGGCCCACCTCTGCGACGACCCCGGGTTGACTGCAGCCATGCGATCGGGTGAGGACATCCACCGGGCGGTCGCCGCGCGCATTCGCGGCAAGTCGCCGGCAGACATTACTCGCGAGGAACGCAACGCCGCCAAGGCCGTTACCTTCGGGGTTCTCTACGGCATGGGGGCGTTCGGCTTGGCGCGCGACCTCCGAATCGAGCGCAGCGAAGCCCAGGCGTTCATCGACGCCTTCTTCGGGAGCTTTCCCGGAGTTCGGAACTTCGTCGAGTCCACCATCGAACGCGCTCGCAAGGACCGAGAGGTACGCACGATCTTTGGGCGTCGACGACCGCTCCCGGACATTGACTCGCGGACCCCGCACCGACGGCAGCAGGCGGAACGGTTCGCGGTCAACTCCGTGGTCCAGGGCAGTGCCGCGGACCTCATCAAAAAGGCGATGGTCGACCTCGACACCGACTTCCGCGCCCGCGGTTCGGCAGCGCGGATGATCCTGCAGATCCATGACGAGCTGCTGTTCGAGCTTCCACCCCATGAAGTCGAACGCGAAGAAGCGCGGATTCGCACCTTGATGGAACACGTGCTCGAGCTGTCCGTGCCCTTGAGCGTGAACATCTCCGTCGGCGAGGACTGGTATGAAGCCTCCAAGTGACGCCGTGACACCCGAGCCTCCATGCAATCGACACCCACCCTGGGTCGTGGCGGTGACCGGCGGGATTGGGAGCGGCAAATCCACCGTCGCGCTTACCCTCGCCCAATTGGGCGCGCGGGTCATAGACGCGGACGCCATGGCTCGCGAGGAGACCCAACGCGCCGAAGTGCTGGAGGAGATCCAGGTTGCTTTCGGCGCTTCGGTCTTCGACTCCACCAAGGGCCTGGACCGGGCCGCGCTCGCCGCCTTGGTGTTCGGGGCTCCCGAGCGACTCGCAATCCTGAACCGGATCGTGCACCCCCTCGTGCGCGACCGAATCGACAAAGAGCTTGCCAAATGGCGCGAAAAGGGTTTTGATTCAGCCAGTCCGCTGCCGGACAACCGGCCTCTCGTCGTCCTGGACATTCCCCTGCTGGAGCGTTCCCCTTTCGCCCGAACGGTCTCTTCGGTTATCTTCGTCGAAGCACCTCTTCCGGATCGAATTCGTCGAGTCGTGCGCGAGCGCGGCTGGACGGCTGACGACCTCCAACGCCGGGAAGCCCACCAGGCGGATCTGTCCGAAAAGCGAGCATCAGCAGACCACGTGATCGACAACTCGGAGCCGGCCAGCCCGCTGGCGCCGGATCCAACTTGTCCCGACAACGCCGCGGGCGCACTCGGCCACGCCGACCTCCGAACCCAGTGCCTTCGGTTGATCGAGCATTGGCAACGACTCCTCCGGCAGGACCCGTGTCGCCGCTCGAACCCGTAGCCGGCGCAGTGAAACGCGACCCAGGATCAAGCGAAGCCGAAAGGAGACTCCGAAGCATGGCAACCCGCTCGAAGGGTGGCTCGAAGAAGACGGGTACCCGCAAGAAGAGCAAGAGCGACCGTGGTGCCTCGGCGCCCAGCGACGACGATTTCGGCAACGGCATCGAGCCGCGCAACGACAGCGCCGGCATTGCACCGAATGCCCCGGACTTGCGCGGTCTGCCGGCTGACGAGGACGAGATTCCGCCGCCCCGGCCGATCTCTGCAGTCCCGAAAGAGCTCGAGCTCCACATTACGCAAATGCAGAAGATGAACATGGCCGAGCTCCACGAGCTGGCCAACAAGAACGGCGTCACCGACTACGCCGGCCTCAAGAAGCAGGATCTGATCTTCAAGATCCTGACGGAGCGAGCAAAGCGCGATGGGGTCATGTACGGGGAAGGCGTGCTCGAAGTACTTCCCGACGGGTTTGGCTTCCTGCGCTCACCGCGCTACTCCTATGTACCGTGCCCCGACGACATCTACGTGTCCCCGTCGCAAATCCGTCGCTTCGGGCTGACCACCGGATCCATCGTGCAGGGGCAGGTGCGTCCGCCCAAAGAGAACGAACGGTACTTCGCCCTCCTCCGCGTGGACGCGGTGAACTTCGAAGACCCCGATCGCGTCCACGAGAAAGTCGTGTTCGACGACCTCACGCCGCTGTACCCCGACGAGCGTCTGCGCATGGAGACCCAGCCCGACATCCTGGAAATGCGCATCCTCGACCTCGTCAGCCCCATCGGCAAGGGCCAGCGAGGGTTGCTCGTGGCACCCCCGAGGACCGGCAAAACCGTCCTCCTCCAGATGATCGCCAATGGCATCTCCACCAACAACCCCGACGTGTACCTCATCGTCCTGCTCGTCGACGAGCGCCCCGAGGAAGTCACGGACATGGAGCGTAACGTCCGTGGAGAAGTCATATCCTCGACCTTCGACGAGCCGGCCAGTCGTCACGTCCAAGTTGCCGAGATGGTCATCGAGAAGGCCAAGCGATTGGTCGAGTACGGCCACGATGTCGTGATCTTGCTCGATTCGATCACACGTCTGGGACGCGCCTACAACACCGAGGTCCCCCACAGTGGTCGGATCCTGTCGGGTGGTGTCGACGCCAGCGCACTGCAGAAGCCCAAGAGGTTCTTCGGTGCCGCCCGGAACATCGAAGAAGGCGGAAGCCTCACGATCCTCGCGACGGCGCTGATCGACACGGGTTCACGCATGGACGAGGTCATCTTCGAGGAGTTCAAAGGGACCGGCAACATGGAGTTGCACCTCGACCGCCGACTCGCCGACAAACGCATTTGGCCAGCGATCGACATCACACGGTCCGGCACCCGCAAGGAAGAGCTGCTCCTCGGCGAAGAGGAGCAAAAGCGCCTGTGGATCCTCCGTAAGGTCTTGAACGACATGAACCCGGTGGAAGCCATGGAGCTCATCAAGCTCCAGCTCAAGAAGTCCAAGACCAACGCGGAGTTCTTCAACTCGATGAATACCGACTGACGCGGCAGGTGCGCGGCGGAGGCGACGCGGATCGGGGACGCTCGACCCTGAGAAGATCCGTCACCGGCTCCGCTCCGCGGGAGGCACGCTCCGGGCTTGGGGTCCGGCGGGGAGCGCACCCACGGGCGACGCTACGAGGGCCGTGTGCGACGAGCCAAGGCGGACGCCGGGGCTCAGTGCTTCCGGATGGGGTGAATGACGAGGCTCTGGCGACGAGGTTCTCCGCCCTTGTCGTTCAGCACATGCATCGTGACTCGGAACTGGCTGGGAACGTAACCGGCTCGAAACCTCAGGCCGGAAATGTTGGCCCGCCACCCGCTCGAATCGATGTTCTCGACGAAGTGCAGCCGTCCACTTTCGTTCCTCTGGACCGTATAGTCGCGGTTCGGAAACTCGCTGCCCCCGGCCTCGTTCCAAATGAAGATCTTGTCGCCGTACCGGAGTTCGCTGAAATTGATCCCTGAGGTTGCGGACCCCACGTCGAATGAGACGGGCACGAGATCGCCAGTTTCTGAGTTCCGCAGCGCCCGCGTGGCGCCTCCCTTGCGGATGTTGCGCCACCCACCGTAGAGGAACTCCTTGAGATACCCGCCGTCGGCGAGTACCTCCACACCCGTCTCGCTCCGTACTTCACCGTTACGCTCCATCTCGGGCACCACGAACCCGCCGGGGGCGGCGTCGAAGACATTGTCGTAGAAGTACTCGACCCGGAAGTCGGTTACGTTCTGACAGAGTTCGACCACCGACTTCTTGACCTTGCGGTCCGTCGGCGAGTTGATGTCGGGGACCACTACGTAGCGAACGACTTTCACCAGTACGAATCCTACGTGGGGGATCTCGCTGCCGGGCTTCGCATTGGGGGCCACGCTCTTGCCGATTCGACCGTCGCGACCGGCGGCCAGTTCGCTCGGTTCAGCCAAGTAGTACTCGACGTTGGCCACTCGCATGATGCCATCGATCTCGGTCACGGCCTTGAAGTAGACCGAGAAGTTGTCGTGCTCCACCTCGGCAGGGTCGCCGTCGACCGTGTAACTCCGTTGGATCACCAGCGCGCCCTCGTCGTACCGACGCGGGTCCGGTCGACCGCCGTCCAGGTTGACGAGATCTTTGTACTCCTCGCCTTCCTCCCAGTGGCCGCGAATGTCCGCCGGGGTATCGACGAAGAACTCGAGGTCGGCGGTGACGACCATGTTCTGGAGCGTTCGCTCGAGGTCACGGAAGGCGTATCGGAACTTCTGGTAGACCTCGACCTTCTCCGTCATGGAGATGTAGATCTTCTGCCCTTCCGTGCTGACAACCGAGATCATGGCCGAGATCAGGGCCGCGAGCGCGATCGCAACCAGCAGTTCCAGGAGGGTGAAGCCGCCGTCCTGGCGGGGACGCTCGAAACCTTTGGTTGCGCTCATGGCGAACTCTCCAACTTCATCCGCTGCGAAGTCACTTGTTGAGAAGAATCTTCGTCTGGTAAACGGGTCTCGAGAAAGCCTCCGATTCCGACAGGAAGCTGCGGAACACCAAGAGTTCCACCTCGTACAACTCCCCCGCCGGGACGATCTCGTTGCTCAGCTGACTGGTCTGACCCAGACTCGCGTCACGCGAGGCTCGCTGGATCGTGAACGCATACGAGTACTGATAGATCGGATCCGAAACGTCTGCCTCCGGATCTCGGAGGCGTTCCGCGCCGATCTCGTAGGCCCGCCTCACCCGATAGCTCAGCCGTGGCTCGGTCGCGACGATCGCGGTACCGTCTTCGGCGACGATCTCGTCGAAGTACTGATGATCGTCGGCATCGTTGTCGGCAGCGGTCGGGTCGCCCCCTCCGTTCGGCCGGGCACCCGCCTCTCCCTCATAGGCCTTCTCAATGCCCTGCACGACCTGAGTCCAGGAGGCGCCGTCGTCCTCTGGGTACAGGAACAGCTTGGCGCCAGCGTAGGCTTCCGCCCTCGTGAGCACGCGCTCACTCGCGTCCGTATCGATGTCGGGAAGCAAGATGTAGTAGTCCTTGGAGGGCTCGGCGTCCTGGAGTCGTCGCGGTAGCGGATCCAACACACCGTCGTGCTGGAACACGAAGTAGGTCCACTTCCCGTCCTTCGACTGAGCCTTCCGGAGCGCAATACTCTCGCGCAGAGCCTGCTCGACGGAGCGAGCGATGGCGACCGCGTTGGTATCCTGGATGGTCCGTTTCCCGAGATCGATCGCATACGGGAACAACGCCAGGATCCCCAACAACCCGATGACGAGAATCGCGGTGGCGATCATGATCTCCATGATCGTGAAACCGCTCTGTGTTCCCCTTGCCGGGAAGCGGTTCGGACCGGTCGTGATCACCGCGTCAGTTCTCTTCATCGGAGCCCTCGACTTCCGCGACCTTGAAGACGATCCGGCCCTGCGGGCGGATGTCGAGCCACCCCTTACGATCCTCATCCCAGGAGAGGTCGAACACCACGTCGGCGTTGGCGGGCATGTCCTTCTGGAACATGAACGATGGGACGTCGGCGTAGTTGCCAAAATCAATGGTTCCATCGTCCTTGAAGCGCAACACCACATCCTCGGGACGCAACACGTCATCGGTGGCGGGGGGGTCCGCGAGTTCCTCGTACTTCTTGTTCGCGAACTGGAGACGGTACTGGATCTTGTCGTCTCGGGAGTACTCGACGAGCCCCCCGACGAAGTGCTGCACTTCGCCGTCCTCGTTCTTGCGTCCTTCGAAGTCATAAATGCGAACTCCACGCCGATAGAACACGACCCCGAACGGTCGCTTCTGGGTGACCGCGTCCTGCCGCGCCCCGTTCAACGTCGTGGCGATGAGGGAGCCTGCCGAACTGACCTTGCGATCTTGCGTGAACGAGTTCAGCGTCGGCAGCATGAAACCGAAGGCCAGCATGATGATTCCGATAGCGACCATCATCTCGATCAGCGTAAAACCTGCGGCTGGTCTCGGATCACGACGAAGGCTCGGCACGCCGAGCTTCGAGGTCCCTAGCTCCATGATGGACACCGTTCGTTAGTCAGAGTTCTTCTTGCTCCAATTGGCGTAGTACTTAGCGGGGTCCGTGTCCGCGCTGTTGCCTCCTTTGCCGAAGCTCCAGAGGTCGTAGTTCGGGACGTTCTGCGGCCCTATGCGGTGTACGAGGTCCGCGTTCTCGCGCGGGTCCTGCAAGAACGCAGTGGTCGCCGACGGCTCGAGGTGCGAGTCCGTACTCTCCTGAGGACTGTAGGCAGAAGCCCCACCCTTCAGGTCGTCGTAGTAGAACGGATTGCCCCACGCATCCGTGATCTCGACAGCGGCCGGGTCGCTCGCCAAGCGATGCACCTCGGAGTCCGTGAACTCGCCAACCTGTTCCGTGGTTCCACGTTCCTGCTTCTGCCCGAGGGAGTCCACGACCATGACCTTGATGGGGCGAAGCAACTGGTACGCGAGCGCCGCCCCGCTCCTGAGCTCGGTGCCGGCCTCGGTCTCGAGCGGCTTGTCGAGCCCGTCTGCTGGATAGCGGTTGGCCTTCTCTTTGTAATGGTCACAAAAGAGCTTCAAACGGTCGATCATGGCCTCGGTTCGAGCCACGTAGCCCTTCTGCTGAAACTGGACGCCAAAAACGGTCAGAATGCCCATGAGCATCACGATGAGCGAGATCACGATGAGTAACTCGATCAGGGTGAAGCCCATTGTGCTCGGGTCCGTACCGCCGCGGACGATCGCCGGTCGGCGTCCCGCTCGAGGAGACCCCGAAGGGTTCTCAGAAGTTGGAGACATCGTCATACTCGGCATCCTTGTTCACTTCGAACATTGACTCGTTCTTGCGATTCGGTCCGGCCGACCAGAGGTCGAAGGACTTCGGCTTGTGCATCCAGCCCTTGCGCTTCTTGGACTCGTTTTCTCGGTAGAAGTACGGCGCCCCCCATGGATCGAGCAAGTACTTGGGAACGTCGGGGTTCCACCGTTCGTCCTTGGACGCCGGGGTCGTCGCCCAGAATTCCTTGCCATCGACGATCGCCGGCGGCGCCGAAGGGTCAGTGAGCACGACGATGTCCTCCGCGTTGGGTTCGAAGTAGGGAGCATTGCGCCCACCCTTGGCGCCCTTCTCCTTGGTATGCCGCTCGCCGAGCAGAGCTTCGAAGGCATCCGGGAAGGCGTTGAAGTAGAGATCCTCTTCGTCCCACACCTTGTCAAAGCCTGGCAGTCGCCCCTCGTCCGACTTGTAGGCCTCGAGCGAAGCGCCAATCCGAACGATGTCGGACTTGGCATTGGCCACCTTGGCCTTCTTGGTCGCGATCCCGACTGCCACGGAGATCATGCCGACCAGGAAGCCGATGATCAAAATGACGACCAGGAGTTCGATGAGGGTGAATCCTCTGTCGACACCGCTCCGATGGGAGCGTTCCTCGGCACTGAGACCCATCATTTGCAGAACTCGTCCTTTCACTCACCGTGATTTCACCGCCGCGAACCCCCGCCGGGCAGCCGCGACTCCGGCCGGCGGCCGTCGATCGTGAGCCAGCCAATTCGGGCGAACACGCCCCCGGGGCCCGCCACCCCGGCTGAGGGCAGCGACCGGCGGTGCCGACCCTATCACAAAGCGCGCGGGCTCAAAAGCCCGGCCAGGGAGCTCGCTGCCGAGAGAGCTCGCTGCCTGGCCGAAGTTCGCTGCCAGGCGAAGGCTCGCTGCCCGTGGCGAGGTCACCGACTCCGCTCTGCCGGCGCCGCCCGGTAAGGGAGACGCGGCACGGAGACCGGCGTTGCAAAGGCGCCCGCCGTCACGCCGTCACGAGGCGAGGAAGTACTCCTCGATGAAGCTCGTGTGCAGGTTCCCCTTGACGAAGTGGAAGTGCCGGAAAATCTCCCTGGCGAGCGGAATGGTCGTCGCTACGCCTTCCACGACGAACTCGTCCAGGGCTCGGCGCATGATCGTGATCGCCTCATCGCGGTCGCGTCCGTGCACGATCAGCTTGCCGATCAAGGAGTCGTAGGTGGGTGGGATGCGGTAGCCGCTGTACACGTGGCTGTCGATCCTCACTCCGGGCCCGCCCGGGAAAATCACGCGCGAGATGGTCCCCGGACTCGGTCGGAAATTGTCGGTCGGGTCCTCGGCATTGATGCGGCACTCGATGCTGGCGCCCCGCATCTGTACGTCGCGTTGCTTGAAGCCCAACGGGTGGCCCGCCGCGATGAGAATCTGCTCCTTCACCAGATCGACGCCGAACACCGTTTCCGTCACCGGGTGTTCCACCTGGATCCGGGTGTTCACCTCGATGAAGTAGTAGTTCCCGTCCCGATCGAGGAGGAACTCCACAGTGCCCGCGTTCCGGTAGTCCGCCGCGCTCACCAACCTCACCGCCGACTCCCCCATTCGACGCCGCAGGTCCTCGTCGACGGCCGGTGAGGGGCACTCCTCGATCAGTTTCTGATGGCGCCGCTGCAGCGAACAGTCCCGTTCACCCAGGTGCACCACTTCTCCGTAAGAGTCGGCAATCACCTGGATCTCGACGTGGCGCGGCTTCTCGATGTACTTCTCGAGGTAGACGTCGGGATTCCGGAACGCGACCTCCGCCTCCATGCGCGCTGCCAGAAAGCCGTTCACGAGACTGATGTCGTTGTGGGCCACCCGCATTCCCCGCCCGCCGCCGCCCGCTCGCGCCTTGACGATGACCGGATAGCCGATCTCCTTGGCCACCTTGAGGGCCTCGGTCTCGTCACGGAGGATGTCCTGGGATCCCGGGACGATCGGCACGCCGGCTTCCTTGGCCAGTTGGCGCGCCGCCTGCTTGTCCCCGAGCCGTCGGATGTTGTCGACGGTGGGGCCGATGAACTGGATGTTGCAGGACTCGCAGATCTCGGCGAAATGCGCGTTCTCCGACAAGAAGCCATACCCAGGGTGAATGGCCTCGACGTCGGTCACTTCGGCGGCGCTCATGATCTTCGGAATATCGAGGTAGGAAAGTCGGCTTGGTCCGGGCCCGATGCAGACCTTCTCGTCAGCGAAGTCTAGGTACGCCGCGCCCCGATCCTGCTCCGAATAGACCGCGACGGTTTCGATCCCCAACTCGCGGCAGGCGCGGAGGATCCGAAGGGCGATCTCCCCACGGTTCGCGACCAGCACGCGGGAGAATGACTTCATGAGAAACCCCTACCCGGGAAAACTCAGACGATTCGAAAGAGCACGGTTCCGTACTCGACTGCCTGACCGTTCTCGGCCACCACCTCGGTCACGACCCCTGCTCGATCCGCCTTCACCTCGTTCATCACCTTCATGGCCTCGATGATGCAGAGGACACGTCCCTCCTCGACCCGGTCACCGACTTCGACGAACGCGTCGGCTTCCGGACTCGGGGAGCGATAGAAGGTGCCGACCAGAGGTGACTTCACAGCGTTCGAGTCGTCGCGGGCCGGATCGCCGCCAGCGGGCCCCGAGACGTCCATCGCGCCAACGGGCAGCGGCGCGCCGCCGTAGGTGATGATCTCGCGCGGGCGAGGGCTGTTCTTCTTCAGGTGCGCCTTGAAGCCGCCCTCCTCAATGCTCAGTTCCTCGAGCTGGTAGCGGTTCATGAGCTCGATGAGGTCTTTCAGCTTCGAAACATCCATGACCGCCCCCTCACCAACTTGGAGGACACCGTGCGCCTCGAGGCTACGAGCCGAACCCATCCCCCCGGAACGCTGACCCTGCGGCGGGCGCGTCGTACTCGAACCGCGAACCGCGGAGCTTTCGATCGCGGCGAATCCTAGGTAGCCCCGGATGGAGGGTCAAGAGGTAGCTCCGACTTCCGCTCGCTTCGCGACCGGCTCAGAGCCCGAAGTCGATCGACCCAGGGTCCGTACCGGTACTCGAGGCCGGCCGCCTCGGCCAAGTTCGCAAGATCCCGATGGTAGCGCTCGTGGATCGCAGCTCCTTGATCACGCCAGCCGGGATCGCAGAAGTAGGTGCGGCAACCCAGGGGGCGCTCCGCGCGGGCATGACACAAGCCGCCCTTCCAGAAGGGGCACAGTTCACCTTCCGGTTCCCAATCGACGGCCCTGTGCGCCAACAGGTACTGGACCTCGAGCTCACTCGCGAACAAGGTATGCCCGGCGACGCGAAAATCGCAACAAACTCCGCTCCGCCGACACAGGTGCTGGTGCGGCTCCAGTTCCTGTTCCAACCGGCCATAGAGTTCGCGGACCCTCCCGATCAGGTCGTCTGGCAGCGAGGTTGGCAGCGAGGTCGGTTGCATGCCGCTATCATCGGGCCCGCAGGCCGGGCGTCAAGCCGTTGCCGGAAGGCCATCAGACCCAGGAGCCCCTTTTGCTCGATCCCCAACCATCGTCGTTCCGCGCCGCTCGGCCGGGAGTTCGTTTCGGGATCAGCGGTTGGGACTATCGCGATTGGCGCGGCCCGGTCTACCCGACCCCGACCCCTCGCGGTTTTCGACCGCTCCGTTTGCTTTCGCAGTTCCTCGATTTCATGGAAGTCAACTCGACCTTCTACCATCCCACCGGCGGATCGGCTTCTCGACGCTGGCTCAACGAGACCCCGCGCGAGTTCACGTTCGTCCTGAAGGCGTGGCAAGGTTGGACCCACCAGCGAGAGCCTGTTCCGGGAGCACCCCTCGAGCTCTTCCGGGAACTCATGGGACCGATCCTCGCTGCCGATCGGCTGGAGGGCATCCTACTCCAGTACCCTCCGTCGTGGCGGGACAGTTCGGCCACCAGAGACGGCGTCGCCGAACTCGTTGCGGCACTCGCCCCGGCCCGAGTCTTCGTCGAGTTCCGGCACCGGTCCCTGTATCGACCCGAGTTCTATCGGTTCCTGCAGTCCCTGGCCGTGGACTTCGTGAACGTAGACCTTCCGGCCGTGGGCTCGCTCCCGCCGCCCTCCACGATCAACACCGGACCGTGCGGCTTCGTGCGACTGCATGGTCGCAACCAGGCGGCATGGGCGAATCCGCGCGCCACGCGCGACCAACGCTACGACTACCGCTACTCTGTCGAGGAGATTCGTTCGATCATTGACTCCGTCCGCCAGCTGCTCGCACGCACCCCGCGCCTGTTGATCGCCGCCAACAATCACTTCGCGGGCCATGCGCCGGCGGCCATGGTCCTGGGGCGAGCACTTCTGGAGCAACGCCGCGTACGAGCCCCTGCGCGTTTGATTGCGTCGCATCCGGAACTCGCGCCATACTGCGACCCCTTGGACGAAGATGCCGCTAACCTGCCGAAAGACGAACCATGAGGCCTTCCGGCCGGGACCTATCCGAGAAGCTGACCGAGCTGGTCATCGAAGTACGCCTTCGCGGGCGTGCTCGTCTCGATCTGCACCTGCAGCAGTGTCTCGGTTGGAAGTCCCGTGCCCGCATCCAACGGTTGATCGAGCTAGGGAGAGTGGACGTCAACGGACAACTCGCCAAAGCTTCCCAGCGCGTCACCGAGGGCGATCGCATTCGTGTCGCCGTGGTCGATGGCCCAGACCCGACGGCCCCGCATTCACTGCCCCCCGACTGGTCCGTGCCGTTCTGGGAAGACCCCTACCTACTGGCGATCAACAAACCACCCCACTGCCTGGTCCACCCTGTCGGTAGAGCCGTGACGGGGACGGTGATGAACGAGCTGCACGCACGCTATCGGTCCTGCAACCGAGCCGGCCAACGCCCGGTCGTCCCCAAACTGTGCCACCGCCTCGATCGCGAAACCTCCGGCGTGCTGCTCGTCGCCAAGACCGACCCGGCCCGCCGCGAAGTCCAACGCGCCTTCGAGGATGACCGCGTCCGGAAGGAGTACTTGGCCATCGTCGAAGGAGAACCAGCGACCGACCGATTCGACGTCGACCTACCGGTCGCCGTCCGCCTCGATCGCGGCCGGTCCAAGGGCAATCGCCTCGCGACGACGGCTCCCGACGGGAGGGCGTCGTTGACTCACTTCGAGGTCTTGGCCCGCCTCGGTGGCATCGCTCTGGTACGGTGCCGGCCCCGGACCGGCCGCCAGAATCAGATTCGAGTGCACTTGGCGGCCACCGGGCATCCGATCCTCGGCGACACCGGATATGGATCGAGCGCCGAGCGCTGGGCCAGGGGTGTCGGTCAGGCAATCGCAACCCCGTTCCCGGGCCGGGCGCTGCTCCACTCGGTGGGCCTGGACTTCCCGCACCCGATCTGGGGCACGAGGTGCCAACTCAACGCTCCTCCGCCGGACGACTTCGGGGCGCTCATCGTCGCACAGGGCATCACCACGATACCGACCGCCGGCCCGCCGCTAGCCCGGAGCGAGCCCGGACCAAGTCCGGGTTAGGCCCCAATCCAGGGCAATCACGAGTACCCCAACGAGCGCCTTGCGTTACGAGCCGGAGGCGAGCGTTTTCCGGGGTGAAGCCAGCGCGGCTTCGCCGCGGTTGCAAGGGGGCTTTCGAACGCCCCCTCTCCGAAAGCAGAGCCGGAGGCGAGCGTTCTTCGGGTGCAGCGAGTGCGGCCTGCGCCGGCTTCGGGGCTAGCCCGGCCCGACGTGCCGATTCCCAGCCGTCGAGTTACTCTTTCTCGAGCGCAGACTGCGGGATCTTCCCCGTCTGCGAGCCCCTCCGTGGACTCGATCGGTTTCGCAAGAGCCTCCGTACTCGGGAAGCTGACAGCATGACTCGCGCAGACTCCTTGTTTCGCTCGCTCACGGACAACTTGCAGGACATCGATCCGGCGAGCTTCCACATCCTGATCGCGGATGACAACGACGAAGTACGACTCGGGCTGAGACTGGCCCTGCAACGCGAACGATTCGTGGTCAGTGAAGCGCGCGATGGCAACGAGATCTTCTCGATCCTCGAACAAAAGCCAGCCGACTTGATCATTCTGGACGTCATGATGCCCGAGCGCGACGGATTGACCGTCGTCCGACAGCTGCGCAGCCAGCATACCCTCGCATCGCCCTACATCATCCTGGTGACCGGCCGCTCCAGCCTCGAGGAGAAAGTCGAGGGCCTCAACGTCGGCGCCGACGACTACTTGACCAAGCCCTTCGAATTGAAGGAACTGATCGCGCGCGTGCGCGCAGGCATTCGCATCAAAGCCCTCCACCGGACATTGCGCGAGACGCAGGAGACCATAGTCCGGCAGGAGAAGCGCGCGACGATTGGTTTGCTGGCCGCCGGCATCGCTCACGAGTTCAACAACCTGATGAGCGCCATCTCCGGATATGCCCAGCTCGCACGTACGCACGAGAAGTACAAGGAACGACTGGTCGAGGTCGCCCTCGATCAGGTACAGCGAGCGCAGAAGATCACCCAAAGCCTATCCAGCTTCGCCGGCAACAGCATGGCCGGTGCTCAGAAGGTGCCGATCCGCCCGCTGGTGGAAGCCTCGCTCTGCCTGCTCGAGAAAGAGATGCGGAGCCGACGAATCGACGTCGCCATGAACGTCCCCGATGACCTGCCTCTGGTGTTCGTGGACAAGGTGCAAATGCAGCAGGTGTTCGTCCACCTGCTCTTGAACGCCGCTCAGGCCGCGGGCGGCGGCGGACGGATCGAAGTGCGCGCCTCGGCCCAGGACGGGTGGGTCGCGATCGAGGTCGACGACAATGGACCTGGCGTTCCTGTCGAAATCCGTGGATCGATCTTCGACCCGTTCTTCACGACCAAAGGCGCACTCGGAAACTCCGAAGAACCCGGGACGGGCCTCGGTCTCTCGTTCTCTCTGAACATCGTCCAACAGTTCGAAGGGCGGCTCGACTTGGCCCCTTCGCGGCTCGGTGGCGCCTGCTTCCGGATCATGATCCCGGCCCTACAGAACCACACCCCCGCCAAAGCCTCGGGTCCGACCACGACTGCCGTCGACAATCCGCCGCGCATCGTCTTGGTCGAGGACGACCCAGCGCTGCAGGAGATCATCTCGGAAGTCGTGCCCGCCGGGACCTTGACCATCTTCGCGGAGGGGCCACCCGCGGTCGAGCACTGCCTGGCCAATCGCGTGGACGTCCTGCTACTCGACCTACAGATCTCCGGCCCGTGGAACGGCGAGCGCGTGCTCGACGAGCTCCGTCGGTTCGAGCATCCGCCGGCCGTGATCGTCACCACGGGCTCAACCGAGTTCACCGAGAGCGAGTTGACCCCGCCGGTGGTCGGGGTCATGCCCAAGCCTTACGCCCTCGCGGACATCGAGCAAGCCGTAGAGCGCGCCCTCACCCACTCGGCTCGTCCACTCCGCACCCACTAAGGAGTCGCCCAAGAATCACTTCGACATCTTGCCGTCGATTTGGGTCAGATTCGGCCGATCCGGAAAGCTCGGAACCGGAGGCGTAGCCTTAGTTCCGGTGAGGATTTCGGGGTTTTCGGATCGGTCGAAGATGGCCCGAAGCGACGAGCAAGAGGGTGAAGTTGTTCTTGGGCGACTCCTAAGGAGTCGCCCGTGAGTACCCGCGCCCTGCGGGTCGGGGCGGACGCAGCGAGCTGCCCACGCCGCGGCTCCAAGCCAAGGACTCATCAGCCAGAGTCCGCGTTCTTTCGACCGCAGTGATCCAGCGCTCGGGCGACCCGATCGATCCCCGACCCAGGTGCTCGGAGCGCTCGCGGCGAGTCGTCCACTGCGCCTGTCGAACCGAGTCGGTGTCACTCGACCTCGAACTTCCGACGTGCGGCGGCGACTCGCGTGAGTGGGTCCAAACCGAGCCCGCTTCCGCCCGTGGAGAGCACGTGCTTTTGCACCCACAGATCTCTTGCAATGAGGAACGAGACCGGGAACATAGGGCCGCTTCGCCTGGAGCGCGCGCTCGCCTTGGGCGACTGAGCGCAGCGCTCGAACCGAGAGGAGCATTCCGAATGAAAATCGTCGTTTGCATCAAACGCGTGCCGGACACGGCGGCCAAGATCCGCATCGATTCCAGCGGGCAGTCCATCGACGCCTCGGACGTGCAGTACGTGATCAGTCCGTACGACGAGTTCGCGATCGAAGAAGCCGTGCAAATCAAGGAGCGCGACGGCGCCTCCGAGGTCACCGTCATTTGCTACGGCTCGGAACCCGCGCAGCAGGACGTGCGCAAGGCACTGGCCTTCGGGGCCGATCAGGGGGTTCACATCGTGTCCGATGGGGATCCGCTCGACCCGTTCGCTGCGGCGCGGAATCTAGCGGACGCCATTCGGCCGCTCGCTCCCGACCTCGTGCTCTTCGGGCGCCAAGCAGCCGACGGGCAGAGCGGCCAAGTCGGCCCCATGACCGCGCGGTTGCTCGGACTTCCGTGCGTCACCGACATCGTCAAGCTCGAGTTCGAGGGCGCCAACATGATCACGGAGCGTGAGGTCGAGGGCGGCCGTGAGCGATGTCGGACTCGACTGCCGGCAGCGGTCACGACCCAGAAGGGACTGAACGACCCGCGCTATCCTTCGCTCAAAGGAATCATGGCGGCCAAGAAGAAGAACATCGCACGAGTGGACGCGAAGCCCTTCGACGCGGGCGTGAAACGGGTGTCCCTGGAACTGCCGCCACCGCGCCCAGCGGGCAAGATCGTGGGCGAAGGCGTGGACGCCGTGCCCGAGCTGGTGCGACTCCTGCGCGAGGAAGCAAAGGTGATCTGAGATGGCTGCCCTCAACATCGTAGTACTGATCGAGCACCACGCGGGACGACTCAAGAAGTCATCTCTGGAGGTCGTTGGCGAGGCGCGACGACTCGCGGACGCGACGAGCGGTCAAGTGATCGGGGCCGTCCTCGGGCACGGCGTGGGCGGCGCTGCCGAAGCGGCCCGGACCGCGGGATGCCATAAGATCTTCGTCGCGGATCACGAGATCCTGGGGCGCTGTGGCGCTGGCGACTTGGCAAACGAGCTCGCCGAGATCATCCGGAAGTGCGGCGCCAACGCGTTCTTCGCGAGCGCGACGCCGGCGGGTCGAGAACTGTCTGCGCTGGTCGCCGCCGATCACGAAACCGCCGCCGTCGCGGACTGCACCCGAATCCAAGGGGCGGGGAACTCGCTCGTGGTCCAGCGTCCGGTCTATGCCGGGAAAGCGCTACTGAACCTCGAGATCGACGCACCGTTCAAAGTAGTGACCATCCGTCCGAACTATGGGGCGACCCTGACGGCCGAGTCGGCGGAACTGGTTCCGTGGCCGGTGACGCGCAGTGCGGCTGACGTACGGACCGAGGTGATCGAGGTCAAGGCCTCCGAAAGCAAGAAGGTAGACCTCACGGAAGCGGAGATCATCGTCGCGGGTGGGCGGGCCATGAAGGGGCCGGAGAACTTCAAGCTGCTCGAGGAACTGGCCGAGCCGCTCGGGGCGGTCGTTGGCGCCTCGCGAGCCGCGGTTGACGCCGGCTGGCGATCGCACTCCGACCAAGTCGGGCAAACCGGCAAGACCGTCAGCCCCAAGCTCTACTTCGCGTGCGGCATCTCCGGTGCGATCCAGCATCTCGCGGGCATGTCGTCATCACGCTGCATCGTCGCCATCAACAAGGACAAGGCTGCGCCGATCTTCCAGATCGCGACCTACGGCCTTGTCGGTGATCTCTACGAGATCTTGCCGGCGCTCCGAGCCGAACTGCAGAAACAGCTCCAGAGATAGCGCGACCGGGCCGGCCTCGCCACGCGGCGCCGGCCCCGCGCGTCCGCCCCCCCCGCCCCAACCCACTCATCGAGCTGGCCGAGCCTCAGGAGTCGCCCGCGAAGTGCCTCCGCCTCCAGCATCGTAGTCTAATCCAAAGGCCCAGTGCGATCCGGCAGGCGAAGTCGTCCGGAACTGGCTGCCCACGACGCCAATAGCCCAGCAAGGAGATGGACCCCTTGGCCTCGACGATACTCGAACAGATCCTGGAGAACCTCCACCGCGGTAGCAGCCTACGGCAGGTGGACGTGCGCGACCCGGACGACGAACCCAGAGATGCCATCGAGGAGGAGTTCCTGCAGCTCCTCTCGGTCGGGCTGGAGACCATCGAAACGGAACTTCTCGCACACCCAGGGGTGCGCCGCGCCAGACTCGATAGTCCCGCGGTGCGCGCGAACCTCGTCGCCGCGTTGACGCAGATTCTCGGCGAAGAGCTTGGGCCTACTCGACGGCTTACCGGCGAGATCGGTCGCGTCTCCGCCGAGAGCGAATGGGCCCTCGCTGCGGCCCCCGGGTGACCCCGCTTAGCGCGTCTCCCGGCGGGTCAAGGTCCGGCGAGAAACGCCCTGACGCGTACGCGAGCACGATCACGAAGCGCGGCTGGGTTCGACCGCTGAGTCGTCCGTCGATCGGCGTCACGGGGCGTGGGCCTCACGGACTCGCCAACGGCCGCCCCGTCATCTGACGAATCACGAAACTGAGGGTATTCTTTCGAAGAGGCACTCGGCACCGTCGAGGGCCGCGCTGAACGAGCGCAACGCGCAGAGGGCAGGCGGGCGGCAGGCGATCCCTGGGAGGCTACCTTTGAGACTAGTGATCACGGCAGGATCACGCCGCGGGATGGTCTTCCCGCTGCTGGACAGGCCGGTCCGCATCGGTCGCGAGGCTGACTCCACGATTCAGATCGACGACAAGAAGGCTTCGCGCAATCACGCCGTCGTCGAACCAAGTACCGGCGGCTGGATCCTCCGTGACCTTGGAAGCACCAATCTCACCTACCTGAATGAGAATCCGGTGACTCAGGCCGTCCTCAAGGACGGGGATCGCATTCGGGTGGGAAGCACCGAGTTGACGGTGTTCGCTACGGCCCGCGCGATCGACGCGGCTTCGGCCGCGTCGCCGGCTCCACACACCGCCGCTTCCGAGCCCGACGTTTCCGTGTCGATGGACCTCCGGAGCCTGCAAGAGAGCTTGCGGTCCACGGGCAGCCGAGAGGCCGGGCTTCAGGAGGCACTGTACGAACTCTCCCTGCAGGCAGGAGTCGGCTCGGAACCGATTCAGTATCTCGATGAGGCCTGCGGCACCATCGCCCGGCACTTGGGTGCCTCGGGCTGGGCGTGGGTCGATTGGTCCGAAGGCGCGGCGGGGCCGCTCCGCATTGTCCGGGGGCGTCGGGACGGACGCCTCGTCGATCCTTCCGAACTCAACGTGAGTCGCACGCTGCTGCTCCGAGTCATCCGCGAACGGACCGGCTTGCTCAGTTCCGATCTGAGCTCCGAGTTCGATCAAAGCCTAGTCGTGCAACAACGCCAGATCGGCTCGGCGATCGCAGTGCCCCTGGGCGACGAGCACAACATCTGGAGCCTCTACCTGGATCGCACCAGCCAGCAGAAGTTCACGCGCGGAGATCTCCAGTGCCTGGCGATTCTCGGGTCCGCAGTCTCGCTGCAACTTGCCAACGTCAATCTCTACCGGCGCCTCGAGCTGGCCTACGACGAGCTCCACAAGTCACAGGCAGAGCTGGTGCGGAGCGAGAAGCTCGCCGGCATCGGCCGTCTCGCCAGCGGCTTCGCGCACGACCTGAGCACGCCACTCGGCAGTACCCTTGGGTTCCTCGAACTCGCCCTCAAGAACCTCACGCCGGCGAACGGCCCGGCGCCCGCTGCCAACCCGACCACCGAGAAGGTCGCTCACTTCCTGCGCCAGGCGATGGCGTCAGCGACCTACGGGCGAGCCCTGACCCGCAACCTCCTCGCTTTCGCGCGTCAGAAGCCCTTCGGCGCCAATGCCACTTGGGACAAGTTCGAGGTTCGCAAGGTCGTGGAAGCGACCGCCCAGATCTGCCACTCCGCGCTCACCAAGAACTCCGTGACGATCACCATCGATGTGGCCGAGAACCTGCTGCTCGAAGGCGATCCGTCGAGCCTGCAGCAAGTCATCGTCAACTTGGTCTCCAATGCCGCGGATGCCATGGCCGAAAGCGCAGCAACTGGCGAGCGTCACGTGGAGATCCACGGCCGAGCGACCGAGTCCGGTGTTCGCTTGACGGTTTCCGACCGCGGCACCGGCATTCCTCCCGAAGCCGCAGCCCGTATCTTCGAACCGCTCTTCACTACCAAGGGCAGCGACCGAGGTACCGGGCTCGGCTTGTACGTCGTCAAACGCATTGTCCACGACTCGGGCGGGTCGATCACCTTCGCGGATCGGCCCGGTGGCGGCACCGTCTTCACGGTCGAACTCCCACCCCGACTCGTTCCGCTCGGCGACGAAGAACGCAAATCCATGGCCAAGTCCGGCTTGCTCACCGCTCCCGAGTGTGCGAGCAGCCTGTGAACGGTGTGCCCATGTCCGCGTCACGCGCCGGGCTCCCACGCCCCTCCACCCCTCCACGGCAGCCTCAGCCCCGTGGCAACGCGGCGACTGTGGGTGCCTCCGTCCGTCATCACGGCGATCAACGAGCAGAGAGCTGAACATGCCGAGAGCCTGCCTGCTCCAACGACTCGCCACCGTGCTGGGGAAGAACGCGGACGAGGTGCTACCCGAACGGTTCGCGGAAGGCCGCGACTCACTCCTTCGCTGCTTATCCAGCGCCGGTTCCATTGGCCCTTCGGAGCTCCAGCGCTTCCTCAGTACCGATCTGTGTCAGCCGACGTGGGAAGGCGCCACGACGGATACTGAAGACGCTCGCATCTACGACCCGAACCAACTCAAAGTCCGGGAAGCCGCGCTGCTGCAAGGCGGCAGCGATCCTCTCCTGGGCCTGACTTGGGCGCACGACACCGCGTTGATCGACGACATTCGTTTCCGGCTAGGTCGCGATATCCCGCGCGTCGTCCTCGAACGAACCACTGCCGCGCCGCCGCCCGAGTCATCGGTAGCAGCCACCGACGAGCCCACCTTGATGGACAACCTGTTCGCTCAGTTCGACCAAGACAACACTCAGGTCGAGGTCGTGGATCACTACGACCTCATGGAGGACGCGGGTGTCTCTGCGGACGAAGCACCGATCATCAAACTCTTGAATCTCGTGATCGTGAACGCCTGCAAGGAAGACGCTTCCGACGTCCACATCGAGCCCGAGGAGACCTTCTCTCGGGTGCGCTACCGCGTCGACGGCGTGCTCAAGGAGACGATGCGTCCGCCAAAGCGCTTCCACAATGCCCTGGTGAGCCGCATCAAGATCATGTCCGACTTGGACATCGCCGAGAAGCGCGCCCCGCAAGACGGACGCATGAAGCTTCGATTCGAGAACAAGAACGTCGATGTGCGGGTATCGACTGTACCGAGCATCTACGGTGAGAAGGTAGTACTGCGTCTGCTGCGCGAGGAAATGATCCTGCTAGACCTCGAGGACTTGGGCTTCAACGAAATGCAACGCAAGACCTACGAGACCCTCATCGCGCGTCCTTACGGAATCATCCTTGTCACCGGACCGACCGGCAGCGGCAAGACGACGACGCTCTATACGACGCTCAAGGCATTGAACTCCAAGGCCAAGAACATCATCACCATCGAGGATCCCGTCGAGTATCAGATGGAGAACGTGAACCAGATTCAAGTCAACCGCAAAGCCGGTATCGACTTCGCCTCTGGTCTCAAGTCGATCCTGCGCCAAGACCCTGACATCATCATGCTCGGCGAGATGCGCGACGAAGAGACCGCCGCGATCGCGGTGAAGGCCGCGCTCACCGGGCACCTGGTGTTCTCGACCCTGCACACCAACGACGCTCCTGGATCCTACGGGCGACTGCAAGACATGAAGATCGCGCCCTACTTGCTCGCCTCGGCGATCATCGGTGTTGTGGCCCAGCGGCTCATTCGCCGACTGTGCAACGACTGCAAGGTACCCGACGCTCCGGATCCGAGCATGCTCCGCCAGGTCGGCCTCAACCCGGAGGACGGCGCGCTGATCTTCCGCGGCAAAGGCTGCCCGCGCTGTAGCGGCACCGGATTCCGGGGGCGGACCGGGATCTATGAGATTCTCACGCCCAACCATGAGGTGAAGAAGATGATCCTCGCCGGGCAGCTCGAAGAGGGAGCCCCCGTTCCCGGACTGAAACGCATGGCCGACCATGGGCGCGAGAAGATCCTCGCCGGGCAAACCACGGTCGAGGAGGTCTGCAGGGTCGTACGCATGCAAGAGGTCTTCTAGCACGGTTCTAGCTCGAATCGCCCTACTGGCTCGCGTGAAAGGTCAGGACGCAAGCAACCCATGCCGGTCTACCGCACCAAGGTCCGCAAGCACACCGGTGAAACGGTCGAGCAAACGCTGGTCGTCCCCCGCGAGTCCCAGCTCGGGGAGTACCTGGCGCGAACGGACGGTTTCGTGCTGGACTGTGTCCCCCTCGCCAACCCGACGTCGCCGGCCGCCGAGTCCAGCACCAGCACGGTCCCCGCTCGCGACCCGCGACTCCACCGCTCGGTGCGGGCGCACCCGAGTGACCTGCTGTCGTTCACTTGGTACCTGTTCACCCTCGCGAGCGCCGGAGTACCCCTCGCGCGGGCCTTGGACATCATTCAGCGCCAGATCGACGTGCCGGAGTGGAAGCTCGTGATCGGCCACATCATATCCTGTCTCGAGCGCGGTGAGTCCCTGGCGGATAGTATGCGTCAGTTCCCGCGCTTCTTCCCGACCCAGTACGTCCACATGGTCGACGTCGGGGAGATCTCCGGCAACATGACGCTGGTCCTCGAGGACCTCGCCAAACACTACGAGCGGCAGCTGGAGAGCCGGGCCCGGGTCAAGAGCGCGCTCGCGTACCCCGTGCTCCTGATGCTGGCCTGTGTCGTCGTGATCTTCTTTCTGATTGCGTTCATTCTTCCGCGCATTGCCAAGATGTTCGTCAAGGTCGGTACCGAGCTACCCTGGGTGACCGAAGCGCTCCTCACCCTCAGCGGCTTCCTGCGCTCGCACATCCCGCACCTGGCCGTGGCGCTCGGCGCCGCGGTCGCCTTGTACGGCTTCGCCTCCAAGACTCCACGAGGCAGATTCGTGCTCGCCAAAATTCAACTCCGGGCACCCCTCATCGGGAAACTTTATCAGAAGTTTCTCATCGCCAACTTCTGCCAGACACTCGCTCTGCTTCAACGCAGCGGCGTCTCGCTCCTCGTCAGCTTGCGACTCAGCCGCCAGGGAGTCCCGAACGTCGTGCTGGAGGAATTCCTCGCAGGTGTCGAAAAGAACTTGCAGGAGGGCTCCTCGCTCGGCGAGGAGCTGGCGCGCTCCCCGTTCGTCCCGACCATGGTCTCGAGCATGATCACGGTCGGCGAGGAAACGGGGCAACTGGCTGAGATGCTGGCCAAGGTGTCATACTTCTACGAACGGGAGATCGAGCAGTTCGCCCGGACGATTCCGAAGATCGTAGAGCCCGCTGTCATCGTACTCATGACCGGGGTGGTCGGGCTCCTCGCTGCCAGTGTGTTCGTACCGCTCTCGAAGCTCGCGAAAGGATTCGGCTAGCATGCAAACCAACGGAAGGATCCCCACGACAATGCAACTGCGTCAGCGTGGATTCACGCTCATCGAACTCGTCATGGTCATCGTCATCATTGGCGTACTGTCGGCCATCATCGTCCCCAACTTCTTGGACTACGTCGGCCGCAGCCAGGCCGCGACCACGAAGGCCAATTTGCAGCTGATCCGTACCGCGATTCAGAACTTCCGGTCCGACAACAGTGGCTCCTGGCCGGCCGCCAACCTGGCCAACCTCGCTCCGACCTACCTTCCGGAGATCCCGGCCGATGGCGTCAACGACTCCAGCACGGTCGTCGGCACGCTAGACGGTGCTGGGGGCTGGCACTGGGACGCGACCAACCACATCCTCAAGCCGAACCTGAGCGGCGCAGACGCCTATGGCGAGAACTGGTCAGCCTATTGACGACCCCCAATCTCGCTCTTGGAGCATCGCAATCGCGCCTTCCCGTCCCGATCACGGCCTTTCACCGCCGGCGACACTCGTCGTAGGCCCAGTTAGACAGCGGTATGACCCTCGAACCCCGCGCCAACAAGCTGTTGATCGTCGACGACGAGGAGTTCGTCCGCGAAGCCATCGAACTCTACTTCGTAACGGAGGGCTTTCATGTCCTCACCGCTGCGAACGGGGTCGAGGCTCTCGCGACCATCGAACGCGAGCCCGTCGACGTTGCGGTACTCGACATCCTCATGCCGGGAATGGACGGCATCCAGCTCCTGCGCGAGATCAAGAAGAGGGAACCGCGCACTGAAGTGGTCATGGCCAGCGGTTGCGGGACCATTGAGTCAGCGATCGAGTCTCTGCGACTGGGCGCCTACGACTACGTCACGAAGCCGATCCTGAATTTCGACGAGGACCTGCTCAAGGTCGTGCGCAAGGCGCTCGAGCGCCGGCGACTGTTGTCGGCAAACCAGAAGCTCACACGCGACCTCAAGGACATCAATCGGGAGATCAAGGAATCCAATGCGCGACTCAAGCGCAGCGTCGCGGAACTCGAGGTCTTGCACGAGACCGGGCGTCTGCTCGCTGAGCTCGACACTGTGGACGGCATCCTCGAGCTTGCCTTCCAGACCTTGGAGCATCACTTCCTGCTGCCCACGTCCTTCTTCGCACTGAGCGAACCCGACGGCTGGTCGGTGAGATGCCCGAGTTCCCTGGGATCGGCCGACTCGTCATGCCGGGTGCCGACGACTTCCCTGACGATCGGCGATGCCACGGATGTCGGGGTGCGCGTAGCACTGCAGACTGACTTGGCGACGGCTCTGACGAAGTTCGGAGTCGCGCCAGAGAGCCTCGACACCTGCGTGGCACTCCCGCTCCGCACTCTCCGGAGAACACTCGGGGTGCTGCTCGCCTTCCCGTCGGGTCCGACTCCGCCGGTCGAGCTCCTGCGGCGCCTCGACCTGCTGGCAACGCTCATCGCTGCGCCCTTGGCGCTCCAGCTCAGCGGGTCGGGGGTGACCCAGTGAACCCGCAGGTTCCCGGCTACCTCATCCAGCGTGAGCTCGGTCGTGGCGGGATGGGACTGGTGTTCCTTGCGGTGGAACAAAGCACCCAGCGTCAGGTGGCATTGAAGATCCTCCCGCCGCACCTCGTCACGCCGGTCAGTGCTCGCCGATTCCAACGGGAAGGGCGCGCCCTGCAAGCCATCCAGCATCCGAACATCGTGGCCGTGTTCGACGTGGGCGCCAAGGACGGCAATCACTTCATCGTCATGGAGTATGTGAAGGGCGCGCCGCTCAGCCGCACCCTTCGGGAGCATCCGTCGGGCTTGCCGCTCGAGCGAGCACGGCGCTACGGTTTCGAGATTGCCTCGGCTCTCCTGTGCATCCACGAGCGCGGCATGACCCACCGAGACCTGAAGCCTGGCAACGTGATGGTCGGCGAGGACGATCGCACGAAGCTCCTCGACTTCGGGCTGGTACAGGTCGACGGACTCACCATGTTGACAGCGACGGGTAACATCGTCGGCACCCCCAAGTACATGAGTCCGGAACAGTGCCACGGTACCCCCCTGGACTCGCGCTCCGACGTCTATTCGTTCGGGATCCTACTCTACGAAATGCTCACCGGCAGGGCGCCCTTCATCTCGGAGTCCGTCTACGAGTTGCTGGAGCTGCAAAAGACCGGGGTGCCAACGTCACCCACTCGACTGAACCCGCGGATCCCCGGGGAGCTCGAGCAAGCGGTGCTGCACTGCCTGGAGAAGAACCCGCAGAATCGACCACAGACCCTGCGGCACATGATCGAGCTCTTGCAGCCGGGCTCGATGAGCGGCGAGTCGCCGGCTCCTCGGGTCGCGACGAAGGTCTCCGGCAACGCTGACCCGAGGCGCAGAAACACCCTTCGCCGAACCGCTGTGTACATGCTGGCGTTCGCTGGAGTCGGACTCATCACCCTGGGACTAACGACCAACTCCGACCGCGTGGAAGCACTCCGGGCGCGACTCCTGGACGTCATCCGCCCGCTACCGTCCGGGAACGACGAGTCCCTGCGCAATCGGCTTCGCGATCGATTCGAGGCCCTGACCCGTGCCGAGGAGCTGCACGCGCAAGGGCTCGAGGAGGAGGAACGAGGGCAGCTCGCGGCAGCTTACTCGCTGTTCCGGGAGGCGCACTCGACATACGGGGACGAACCGAAGTACTTGCTCTCGCTGATTCGCACGGCCGCGCTGGTCGGCCGAGTTCCGGACACCAGGGTGCTCGTCGACAGGTACCTCGCGCGTCCCGACGTGAAGGACCCCGACGGGGCCTTCACCAATTGGTTGAGCAAGGAGAAGCGGTGACGCGTACCTGCCTCGTCGTACTGCTGACAACTCTGTGGTCCGGCTGCAGCTCGGCGCCGCCTACGCGATCGGAATTCTCGGACTTCTATCGCGGCTGGCCCGAACTCACGCCAGAGCTGGCTCACGACCTCGAAGCCGCCCGTGTCAGCGCGCAGCGAGATCCCGGCGCCCGCGAGTCCCTACTGCAACTGGCCCGGGCCTCGGCGAAGCTGGCGGCTCACCAAGCCGAGATCTGGCTGAGCGGAGAGGCCGCACCCAATGTCCCCCCGCAGGACGGGCGGCGGACGGAAGCGCTACTGCGCTCGCGCATCCTGGAGGCCTCGGAGCAAGCGCTCGGGTACTACTACCAACTTCGTTTTCTGGGGGGTGCGTTGGACTGGACCGACGAGGCATCGCTCGCATGGTTGCTCGTACTCCTGGGGAGAGATGACGAAGCTGGGGCAAGACTGGAGCAAGCCCTGGCCAGCCCGGACCTCACCGACGAGGGTCGCAGCTGGCTGACCGAGTTGCAAACGGGCGTGGGGACGCTGCCGGCAGCGCGATGAAGAAACGCGAAAGAAACCTGGCGATCGCGACTGCGGCGGTGGCGGGAGTTGGGCTCCTGGTATGGATCACGGGTAGCCCCGCCCAACCGGCATCGGCGGCGAAGCAAGATCCTGTCGTCACGCCGCCCGCCGTGTCTGCAGGTACCCGCGCGCCGACCCAGGATGAAGGCGCCGGAAGCGTTCACGCACTCACCTTCGAGCACGAGGACGTAACTCGCCTGTTGGCGCTCCTCGCGACTTCCTCGGCGGTGCTTCCCGACATCGATCCCTTCCGGGAATTCGAAGCAAATCCGGCCCCCGCGGACCCGGCACCGACCGCGAGCAATCCCACAGGCCAGCCATTACCGGTACTCGGCGGGATGTATCGGTCAGGAGCGACGAAAGGCGCGTTGCTCGACGGCAATGTATGCTTCGAGGGCGAACAAGTTGGCCCCTTCACGCTGGTGCGGGTCGACGACTATGAGGTCACGCTGCGCTACCAGAACCAGAGTATCGTCATCTCGTATGATCCGAAGGTGAATCCGACTCGCCCGTGATCGCTCAGCACACGTAGAGGGACACACCCCGACACGACGGGGAGACCGTGAGATCAATTGGACGTCGGCTCGCTCTGATCTGGATCGTAGCGGGCCTGCCCGGCGGCATCGCATCGGCGGCGCCCGCTCCACAAACGGTGCCGGCGAGTGACCTGATTTCCATGGAGTTCGACGGGATCGAACTTCGGCAGTGCGTCCAGTTCATCATTCGCAACCGCCGGATCAATCTGGTGACCGCCGAGACCCTCGACCAGAAGGTCACCGTCAAGCTCAACGACATTCCCTGGCGCTCGGCCCTCGAGAGCGTCCTCAAGGCGCACGGGTTCACCTTCGTCGAGGAGGAAGGGGTGCTGCTGGTCTCGAGCCTGGACAGCCTCGTTGCGAACCAGCGCCTCGTGCCGATCCTGGTGCGGCTGCAGCACATCACCGCTGAGGCCGCCAGATCCCTGCTCGAACCCCTCCTGTCGGCGCAGGGCAAGTTGGTGATACTCGGCGGCCAGGAGAGCAAGGTCTTCTCCGTGATCGACAACGCGAGGACCTTGGAGATGGTTCAGAACCTCGTCCCCAAGTTCGACCTTCCCAGCGCCAACGCGACGGGATCCATGACCGTGCGCGAGGACGGGATGATCGACCTCGCGCTTGCGAACTTCCCGCTGAGCGACATCGCTCGACTCCTCGAGAGTGAACTCGGCCTGAACGTCGCGGTGCAAGGAGCTCTCACCGGGAGCATCGACATCAATCTCACCGGAGTTCGGTGGGAGGACGCGCTGCAGCTGATGCTCGCGCGCCACCAGTACGCGTTTCGCAAGGAGCGAGATGTCGTGGTGATCGGCAAGGCGGAGGACCTCAAAGACGCCTTCGTCACCCGGGAATTCCGCCTCCGCTACGCGGACGGGTGGGATCTCAAACCCTATCTCGAGAAGCTGCTCAGTCCGGAGGGAAAGCTCAGCTGCTATGCGCCGGCGCCGCGCTCCGGATTCGAGTTCGGCACCAAAGTCTCGGAGCGGCGGTCCAAGAGAGTCGAAGACCAGGGCACCGGGCGCGCCCGCGTGCTCACGGTCACCGACCGCTCGGTGTATGTGGAGAGCATCGCCGAGCGCATCCACACCCTCGACGTGAAACCGCAACAGGTCGAGGTCGACGTGAAGATCATCGAGATTCGCCACGGTCGCAGTGACTCGCGGGGCTTCGATTGGAACACGGTCCTGGCGATCTCCGGAGCCAACCGCCCCACTACTCTGCCCTGGGGAGACACCGGCGGGAAGCTGTTCCCGACCGACTTCCCCGATCCTGCGACGGGCTTCACCTTTGGCTCGTTGACGGCAAGCCAGTTCACTGCGGTCCTTCGGCTGATCCGAGAAAGCACCGACGCGGAGGTCGTGTCGGAGCCCAACATCACGACCCTCGACAACATCGAGGCCAGCATCCTGATCGGTCAGAAGTTCCCGGTCACGAGCGAGACCATCGACCCGCAGACCGCGGTGCGAACCGTGACCCTCGACTACTACGAGGACATCGGAATCCAGCTCCTGGTCGTGCCGTCCGTGACCGAGGATCAGCGGATCCAGTTGGTCATCCACCCGGCCGTGAGCACTGTCGCCGGGTTGATCGAAGATCGGTTCCCCATCATCGATACGCGCGAGGCCGACACCCAGGTGCTGCTTCCGTCGGGCGACACCGCGGTGATCGGGGGGCTCGTTTCCCGCGACACCGACGAGTTGGAGCGTTCGGTGCCATGGTTGAGCCGCATCCCGTTCCTCGGCTACTTCTTCCGTTATCGTGAGGAAGTCGAGTCCTCGACCGAGCTCGTGATCTTCGTTACCCCGCGGCTCGTGAAGGACGCGACGCAACTCGCCGACTCCGTGCTGGTGAGTCCCTCGCGCAAGCAAGCGCTGCGCGAGCTCAAGGCTGTCTTCGAGAGGGCGACGGCGCGGTGAAACTGAAGATCGCCCGTCCACGAACGGCCTACGGGGCGCTGCAGATCGCGTCGGGAGAGCTGCGCTGGCTCGTCGCCGAGGCCGCGGCAGAAGGAGTCCCGCGCATCGTCGACGGGGGCCTGTGCGCGCTCCCGGTGAGCGAAGGTCCGCCGAACGCCGAAGCCCTGTTGGAGGCCGTCGGCGAACCGCTGAGGAGTCGGGCAATCCGTTGGAGCGTGACCGCACCACTGCGAGCGCGAGCCGAAGTAGTGACCTTGCCCATGGCCGAGGGTGAGATCGAGCAAGCGGGTCGTTGGCAGGCCCAGAGCAGCTTTTCCTTCTTGGGAAACGCCATCGCGACGGACTTCGAGGTATTGCCTGGGCAGGTATCTGCCGGCGCGAGCCCAGCAACGGTGACCCTGCTGGTCGCCATCGCCGCGGAGGAGCAAGCGGGGTGGACCCAGAAGCTCACCGAACTGCCCCGTCGGCCCTGCCGCTTCGAGCCCACTGTGACCGCGTTGGTAAGGGCCGTCACGACTTTGCGCCAAGGTTCACCGGCAGAGGCCCTCGGACAAATCTTCGCGTACCGCGATCTCGGTGACGCCGCGCTTCTGGCTTACCGAGGATCGCAGTGTGCCAGCGCCCGCAGCTTCGGCGGCGCGCACGGCGACTCCATGCCGCCGCTCCAGGGCGAAGCCGGGGTGCGCGCTGTGTTGGAGACGCTTCTGAGCTGCGAGGACCGTTTTCCTCGCTTCGCCTTCAGTGGGCTGATCGCGGCCGGACAGTTGGCTGGCGATTGGGCCACACACGTGGCGAAGGCCACGCAGCTCGACGTCGTCGCCGCGCCGACCCCACCGGCTGGAGTGCCGGCGGCATTGATTCCCGAACAGCGCTGGTTGGTGCCGCTCGGCGCGTTGCTCGGAGCACTACCGTGACGCGGCATCGCGTCAACTTCGCGCCCGAGGACTGGACCCCGCGGACCGGGGCCGAGTCGCGCCGGTCCATCCTGCTCACGGGGGGCGTCGGGCTCTGGCTCCTGCTCTTGGGCATCTGGGTGGGCAGATCTCCGCCCATTCCCGAGGTTGCCGCTCAGACACTCCCTCCGACCCTCGCAGACCCATCGCGCTGTCGCGTGTCGACCGATGATCCGGTCAGCGCGAGCGTATGGCGTGCCAGCAACTGGTACCCCTGGCACGAAGTGCTGCAACGCCTGCTCGCAGAACTAGACGATGGGTCGCGATTGCAACAGGTGCGTTACGATGGGAAAGGCACTCTCGAGGTCTCGGGGGAGGTCGTGAGCTTCAGCGAACTCCCGCCGCTGATGCTCGAGCTCGGTGAACTTCCCTTCCTCGCAGACCCCGACCCTCACAAGGCGGACAACAACCCCAAGACCGGGCGCATCGACTTCGTGCTGCGGCTCAAGGTCGTCTCTCTCCTCCCGTGCGAGAGCGAGACCCAATGAACGAGTCCATTCGCAAGTGGCTGCCGAGGGACCGCCGGCTCGCACTGATCGAAGGCACCGCCCTGGGTCTACTGGTTCTCTTCGTCATCGCGCGCTGGCTCACGGCTCCCACCGGAGTTGCGGAAGCCGCCCCGGTGACGAATCTCGCCGCCCCCGGCCACGTGCCGCTCCCGGAGGAAGCGCGAGAAGCGTTGCGAGCCGCCTTTCCTGCGCCGGTAGGTTCCGCGCTCGATCGAGTCGAAGTACTGGCCGACATCATGGCGACCCTGCCCGAGATGAACCTCCGCCTCGACTCCCGCCAGGTCGAGTCGACCACGCGCGCGGGCGAGTTCCCTCAGTGCCAACGCGTCCGCCTGACGGTGCGGGGCCGGGCCCAGGACGAAGCGAACTTCCTACGTTTCCTGACCCTCGCGACGGCCCCAGTGTCCATTCGGGCTTTCCGCTGGTCCGAGGGGGACGGCCCGGAAGACCGCCGCCTCGAGCTGCAGCTCGACTTTCTTCTCGCCGGCGACGCGCCGTGACTGGGCGCAGATCAAGCGCGACACGCGCTTGGTTCGGGACTCGGGTTCCTTGTGGATGCGCGAGACTCGGGACTCGGCTTCGCGTCCCAACTCGTTGACCGAAAATGAGTGTGAACTCGAGAAACGGACCACTAGACTCCCCAAGGGTCCGGACTGTGAATCGTCGAGCTCGACGCGGGAGGCCTGATTCGTGATTCTCCGTGAAACTGTGTCCGTTTCGCTCGTACCGCGGAGGTGGCGCAGCCTGGCCTTCGCGGCTCTCGTCCTGACCAGCTTCTCCGCCTCGCCCGTCGCGTTCGCGCAAGGGGGCGCGGATACCCAGTGTCAGCCCGCGCGTGCCGAGTCCCTGCGCCCACTCGTCGAGGCGCTCGACCGCGCCCGCCGGGACGGCGAGGCCGCGGAGCTTCGGCGACTCTGCGTGAGCCTCGCCGAGCAGCTTCTCGACGGGACTCCGGATGGAGCCTTCCCGATCTCGTCCGAGCGCTGGCTCGGGCCCAGCCAGTATCTGCAAGAGTTCCTCTCGCTCGTGGACCCGGACCTCCGGAGCCGCGTGCTGGAGACGATCGAGGCCGCGCTGACCGCGAGAATCAAGGCACGAACGGCCGCGACCGACGGTGTGAGTATCGCCGCAGCGCTGGACCTGCCCCAACTGCTGCGCCTAGAGCGCGACTTCCCGGAGTTGTCGTGGGCCAGCGACATCGAAGAGGCCCTGGCGACGCGACTCCTCGAGGCCGGGTGGATCGAGGCCTTCTTCGCTACGGCGACTTCACCCGAACTCCGGGCCCAGTTCGCAGAGCTTCGCCAACCCGCGCCTGCGGCGCCGACATGGTCCGCCGCGCTGGCGGCACCGTTGAGGGCCGTGCGTCGCTTCGACTGGACTCCATCCAAGGAGACCGGTTCGCCGTTCTCTCTACCCGCGCAACACATTCCCGCACGCGATGGTGCGCTCCTCTTCCTTCAGGACTTGCACCGAGTCACGTGCGTCGACACCCGTACCGGGGCCGAGGTCTGGCGCACCCCCTTTCTGGTCGACGCCCGGGAGACCGGGAGTTTCGAGCCGGTGGCCCCGCTGCCCGGGTCGCTCATGCAACCGACCCTGCACCGAGGTCTCGTGATCACCAGCTCCCGGCGAGCGGTTACTGCCTTCGATGCGCACCACGGCGCCATCCGCTGGGACCTGCACCTCTCGCGGCTCTTCGATGGCTCCGAGTCGCAACCCGACGCGCTCCCACCCGCGCTCTGCGCCTCGCCGCCGGTGTCCACGGAGATGGGCACTTTGGTCGCCATCGGTCAACTCCGACAAGGGACATTCGAACTGCGTCTGGTGCTCATCGATGATGACGGTCAGGTCCGCTGGAACCGTGCTGTCGGCACCGCAAGCGGGGCAACGTATCTGGCACTCGGAAGTTCGCGGCCGACCGTCGCAGTCCGGGGTACCGCAGCCTACGTCCTCACGGGACGCGGCCTACTTTGCGCTCACCATGTGGCCGACGGGGCCTTGCTGTGGGCCGTACGCTATCCTTCCTTCCTCGACAGCGGGTCGCGAGACGCGCTGCAGAACCAGGGAGCCCTGCTGAATCCAAGCGCGCACGCCTGGGGCGAGTGGATCGTCTGCGCGGCCGCGGACACGGCCACGATCAACGCGTTCGATGCGGCGTCGGGCACCCTTCGGGTCCAGCTTCCGCGCGGCAGCTCTCGCTGGTGGACCCTGGCCCCAAGGGTCGGAGCTGCCGCGCTCGCGTCCGCGCGAACCGTGACTCTCTGGGATCTCGCCGGTCGCCCGAGCAGTGTGCTGACCTGGCAGGTTCCGGAAGGTCTGCCCGCCATCTCCGGCCCCCCGGTCGAGAGTGGCAATCGGTGGCTGCTCCCGCACGCGAGTGGGTTCTACGACCTCGGTCCGTCGGGCGACTGGCGGATTCGGCTCTTGCGTGCGGACTTCGAGGTCGAGCACGTCCTCGTGACCTCGGGTGAGACCCTACTGGTGAGCGGGAACGGTCGAGCACAACTGTTCGCCCCGCACCCACCCGAGGACTACCAGCAACCCGGGCTCGCGGGTGAACTGCTGCGCGCGCGCGCGCTGCTGCTGCAAGGAGAGGGTTTGGAGCTGGTCCGAGCGATCGAAGGACTGACCTCGCTTCCACGAGGAAACCAAGGGAACGTCGCCACCGAGCAACTGGTGTCGTTCGCCGAGGAGTGCCTCGAGTACGGCGAGTACGGAGCCCTGCCGCTGGCGGACGATGAGCAGCTCGGCTTCATCGAGAGCTTGCTCAGCCGCTTGCCTCGCGATGGGTTCTTCGCCCAAGCCGCGTACGATCAGGCAGTCGCAGCAGCCCGCCGAGGCCGACCGGCGGTGGCGGCACGGATGGCGTACACGGCGTTACGGTCGCCGGCCGGAACGATCTTACGGGTTACGCCACACCTCGTAGCGCCGGTGGAACTCGCGGTTGCTCGACTGCTGCTCCAGCTGGGGATCCTCGACGGGCTGCCCAGTCATGAGCAACACGAACTCGCCGCTCAGGATTCGCTCGATCGAGCGCGAGCGGCGGACGAGCTACAGGCCTATGCCAACGTGGCCAGGCTCTATCCACTGACGGTCGCCGGTCGGCGGGCACAGTTGGAAACGGCTCGCAAGTACTACCGCCAAGGGCACCGCCAGTTGTCGATCGAGTGCCTTCAAGGGTTGATTCTGATCGAACCCGAAACTCCCGAGTCCGTCGACGCGCGGTTGTACCTCTGCCAGATCTACATCGAGTCCCGTCGCACCGCCGAAGCGCACGAACTCCTGAACGAGATCGAGTCGAACTTCGGCGACGAGCGCCTGGTGACATCCCAGGGCAGCGAGAGCATTGCCGAGCGTGTAACCAAGTATCGCGAGCAACTCGCTGCCATCGATGCCCCGACCACGGCGCCGCCGCGGCGACCCGACCCCACGCTTCCGCTCGTCCCCGCTTGGCGGACACGAACCGACTTCGCGCACCAACGCTCGGTACACGTGCTACCGGTCCCCAAGACCGAGTCGCTGGGCGAGGACTTGCTGCTCATCGCGGCGCAGCGCCAGGTCGAGCTTCGGTCGGCAAAGCACGGCGACAGCCTTTGGGTCGCGAAGCTACCGTCTCGACCACTGCGAGACGGCGAGTCCCTGTTCTCGCAACGGGGACTCCTGGACCCGCCGGTCGGTGTCGCCCATGGGTTGGTGGTAGTCACGGACGGTGACGCCATCTGGGCGTTCGACCTTTTGCAGGGACACCAGCGGTGGATGGTCGAGCCTGAGACCGCGAACCAGGACCGGCTCCGGAATCCGATCGAGCGCATCGGCATGAACGAAGAGCTCGTTCTCGCTTGGCGATCGGAAGGACTTCGGGCTCACGACACGCGGACCGGCCGCCTACTGTGGGAGCAAGAGGTTCGCGCTCCCCTACCGGGCGCATTGCACTTCGCGCCGGGCCAGGTGGTCATCGGTTTCGAGGGGAGTCTCGTGGCTGAGGTCCGCAGCACGGCGGACGGGCGCGTGCTGCAGCAGCTCGGAGCCCCCTCAGCGGACGACCCCGCTTCGGAGTTGGACGCGCTCACCCAGCAACCATGGTTCACTCGAGATGGAGACGTGATCGTCGCCCAAGGGTCAGGCTTGCTCCGGGGCCTCGACGCGGTGACGGGTGCCGAACTCTGGCGCACCCAGTTGCCAGGAAAGCTCGTCGAAGTGCACTTCGTCGACGCGGTGCCGTTCGTGGTCGCCGAGTTGCGACGCCGCCCCGGCAGCCCCAACTTGGTCGGGGTGGATCCAAGCACCGGCCGCATCCTCTGGGACCGAGAGCCGCCGATCGAGCGGGAACCGCGCAGCGCGCACAGTGAGATCCACCAAATCACCTTCCACGAAGGGGACTTGTACGTACTGGAGAGTCGAGCCACGGGACAACGCGTGGTGCGAATCCAGATTCCACCCGTCTTTCTGCATCCCGAGACGTGGACCAGCCCTCCGCAATCCGAGTCGCTCGCGACCTTGCAAACCCTCAGCCTGGGGAACTCTCACGAGGCGCCGCAGCTTCGCTTCGATGGCGACTACATCCTCGCCGTCTATCGAAGCGAACCCAACGTGGTGGTGCTGTCGCGAGCAAGCCGACTCGTCCAGTCCGACCGCTACGCCGCCATGGAACAGTTCCTGGCCCAACCCGGCTACAGCCGGTTCACGCGCAACTCGCTCCACTTCGCCGACTTCGTGGGCGACACCCTGGTCTTGGTCACGGCCCGCGGCAGCATGGGGCTGCGCGCCAAGAGTCGCTCCGAGTTCGTGGCCAATCTGTGGCGAAGCCTGCAAGACGTCGACTCTTTGAACGCGCCCGAGCGTACGCCGGTAACGGGCGCAGAGTGCGCGTACCGCTATGGCGACGTGGAAGCGGCGTGTCAGATCGTCGAGGCCGAACTCGCCCGGCCCGGGCTGCTCCCGGCGGTTCGCCGCAGCCTGACGTGGCTGCTCGAAGGTCTCGCTCAGGAGCGCGGAGAAGCCGCCCCACCATCCTGGATCGTGCCGCGCCTCGCCGCCCCGCCGCGCATCGACGGCTCCCTGGATGAGGACTGGCACGCACAGACCGCCATCCCGGTCCGAGCCGCTCGCTACTTCCACCCCGTGCAGGGGACCCGAGAAGACGGAGCGGCCTGGCACGGTTGGCGCGACCTCTCGGCCATGGTGTACTTCGGTTGGACGCAGGAGGGCTTCCATCTCGCCGTCGATGTCACAGACGACAACATTCATGCGTACGACCGGGAAGCCCCCCGATGGGTTGGCGATTGCTTGCTGATCGGCATCGATTTCGAGGGAGATCGTGGATCTCACGCAGGGCCCAACGATCAGTTGCTCACGCTGGCGCTCACCGTTCCCAAGCAAGCCCCCCCGCCCGGCCCCGATGGGGCTCCCGCGAATGGCGATCCGCCGCCCGATGACGACAAGGACGAACCCGAGGGGCAGTATCAGGTCCAACGCAAGAAGGACGGCAGCGGAGTCATCTACGAGATGACGATGCCGTGGCCGGTGTTCCGCGACGCGCGCCCGGGAAGGGGCCCCGAAGCTCCGTACCCGGGGCTCGACTTCTCGCTGAACCTTCTCTTGACCGACGATGACACCGGACGGGGTGCGACGTCGTACTTCACACTGTCCCCGGGCCAGCTACTGCGCGAGGACACGAGAGGAATCTGGGAAGTGTTCATTCCCGACTTCTTCCCCCGCCTGTCCCTCGGACAGTGACTCGCAGAGTTCCACCGCGAGCCTTCCTTGCATGACTTGGGGCCCGTGCCGTTGACATGCGACCGGGTCGTGTTTCTCATGCGCCCGCGGTCCGACGCCATCTTGGGTCCAGTCAAGTCGAAGGAAGCGCGGTTGAAGTCACGACCCAATCGAATCGGGTGGACCCTGGTCGGGCTGTGCCTGCTCTCGGGCTGCGTCAGCCCCATCGACGGCGGGCGCGGCCTCGCACCGTTCTTCGAGGTCTACCCGACCGACTCACCGGCGGATACCCGCTGGGTCCTCCGCCCCGTCGTCGCCTACGAACGAACGGCTGCGCGCTCCGACCTGACCGTGCTCTGGCCGCTTTATCGGGACACCCACGAGGGAGCCTACCGCAAGCAATGGCTCTTGCCGCTCTGGTACAACTCCGTGCACCCCAATCCCGACGGCACCAAGGATTGGGACTCGTTCATCCTGCCGCTATTTTTCTACGGCAGCGACCCAGCGGAGGGTGGTTACTTCCTGGCGTTCCCGATCGGCGGTGTGATCAAGGGCGCCTTCGGTCAGGACAGCATGACCTTCGCGTTGTTCCCGTTGTACGCCCGCATCAAGGATGGCACCCGCACGTCGAATCACTGGCTGTGGCCCGTTGCGAACCACGTTCATGGCCCGTACCACTCCGGCTTTCGATTGTGGCCGTTCTATGGCCGGTACCGGGCGACCACCCAGCCCTCGCCCGGTGAGCGAGCAGCCCCACCGCAACCCAAGTATGACCGACGCTTCTACGCCTGGCCGTTCCTTCACTTCCAGGAGAACAACCTCGATGCGGAGCGACCTCTCACGACCCGCTGGTGGTTCCCGTTCTACGGCCGGACGAAGAGCTCGAACCTGAGTCGGACTTCGATCCTATGGCCGCTGTACCAGTACGAGACCAACGATCGCAAGGACTCCGTCTCGCACTCGTCATTCGTTCTCGGCTGGAACTGGACGCGCAGTCCGGATTTGAGCCGAACGGACTTCGGGCCGCTCTTCGGCGTTCGCCGAACCGCGGACCGCTTCCGCCAGTTCGTGCTCTTCCCGATCGAGCGCTACGAGCGCTGGAGTGACGGTTCTCGCCGCGGCCTCGATTTCTGGTTGCTGCCCTTCTACCGCCAACACATCCGCCAAGACCTGCGCGAGGGAACCTATGAGAGTCACACGCGACTGTGGCCCCTGTTCTCCCACCAACGAGACGCCGATGGCTCCGTGCGCGTCAACGCCCTGGAACTCCTTCCCTGGGACGATCCGAAACGACTCGACCACTTGTACTCTCGCTTCTGGAGGATCTACCGCTACGCCGGTCGAGGAGCGCAACAGGGGCATGCATGGGAAGTGCTCTGGGGGGTCGTCCGACGCGAAGTCACCCCCGAACGGCGGTGGCTTTCGATCCTCGGGGGGGTCTACGAATCGACCCGGTCGCCGGCTGGGCGAACTCACAAGATCCTGTTCGTTCCGCTACCCTTCTGAGGCCGCGTCGACGGCTGACCGACAAAGTGTCCACGTCTTGAACAACCATCGAGCCAGCGCCCTACCGATAGTAAGTTGGAGAGCGGGGCCCCCGGCCTCGAGCGGTTGGGGTATAAGCGAGCCCAACGCGACAGCAACCCTGGCGAGGTTCGACGAAAAGGGGAGTGGGTAGTGGCGCTGATCCGGTTGCTGGGAGCGATGATCTACCAGGCCTGCCACACCTCCGGGCGCGGCGTCACCCTGTTGGGGCAGTCGGCCCTCCAGCTCCCGTTCATGGCCGCCCCGCGCCGTCTGCGGAACATCCGCGACTTGTTGTTCGCCTACTCCATTGCCGCGCTGCCGGTAACGATCGTGGTCTCGCTCTTCACCGGCATGATCATAGCGCTCAATAGCGGACTCACGCTGGCGGAACTCGGCCAGGAGGGGATGCTCGGTCGACTCGTTGCCCTGTCCATGGTCCGGGAGATGGGCCCGGTGTTCACCGGTCTCATCCTGGCCGCGAGTATCGGCAGTGGAGTCGCGGCGGAGATCGGCACCATGCGAGTTTCCGACGAGATCGACGCCCTCGAGATCATGTCGATCTCGCCGGTCCGCTACTTGGTCGTGCCGCGCGTGGTGGCTCTCACGCTCTTGTGCCCAACGATGACGATCTTCGCCGACGTGATCGGCACCGCTGGCGGTGCGCTCATTGGCCACGCGCAGTTCGGAGTCGGCTGGTCCGCCTTCCGTCATGACGCGACGACCTACCTGGAACTCAAGGATCTCTACAGCGGCCTCTTCAAGGCGACGGTGTTCGGCCTGACGATCGGCATCGTCGGTTGTACCCAAGGGTTGCAGGCGAAGAACGGGGCCACCGGCGTTGGCGAAGCAACGCGGAGGGCCGTGGTGTCGGCCTTCCTCCTGATCATCTTCTTCACCTACATCATCACGTGGATCGTGTACCAGGAATGATCGAGTTGCGCGGCGTCTACAAGACCTTCGGAGACAGCGCCCCGATTCTCGCGGGCGTCGACCTCTGCGTGTCCAAGGGTGAGACGCTCGTGATCCTCGGCCGCAGCGGCACCGGCAAGAGCGTAACGCTCAAGCACATCATAGGCCTCCTCAAGCCAGACCGCGGCCAAGTGCTGGTCTTTGGTCAAGACCTTGCCAGTCTATCGGCGAAGCAGCTCAAGGAGACTCGTCGGCGGGTCGGCTACTTGTTTCAGGACGGTGCGCTGCTCAACTGGCTCAACCTCGCCGACAACGTTGCCCTGCCGCTTCGCGAGAACTACCGGTTGTCCAAGGCCGAGATCCAACAACGGGTTCATCAGGCGCTCGCAACGGTGGAACTGCAGGACGCCAGCACCAAGCTCCCGGGGGAGATTTCCGGTGGCATGCGCAAGCGGGCGGGCCTGGCGCGGGCCCTCGTTGCCGGCCCCGACGTGATCCTCTACGACGAACCGACATCGGGCCTCGACCCAATTTCATCGAGCATCATCAATCGCCTGGTGGTCAATCTCAAGAACACACTCGGCGTGACACAGATCGTCGTCACGCATGACATGAGTTCCGCGTTCACCATCGCGGATCGCATCGTGTTGCTCCACGACGGCAGCATCATCGCTGAGGGTACTCCTGCGGAGCTTCGGGACTCCAAGCACCCTGGGGTCGATCAGTTCGTTCAGGGTAAGATCGACGGGCCTCTCTCTCGTCGTGCGACCAAGTCAAGGCCGCTCGACTAGAAACCGGGAGTGGGTAGTGACCAAGGACCTCGTGGTGGGCTTGCTGTTCCTGACGGGCCTGTTGGCGCTTGGCTACACGACGATACTGATCAAGGGTCTCCCGACGGGCGAGGTTCACTATCCGTTGGCAATCACCTTCGATCGCATCGCCGGCCTGCGATTGGGCGATCAGGTACGGGTTCGTGGCTTCACCGTCGGCGAAGTGACGCGCTTGAGCTACCGGGCTGACCTCGGCGCCATTGAGGCCGCGGTGGTCCTCGACCAGGAGATTCCTCCGCGCACCGACTATCGGTTCATGGTGCGCTCCGCTAGCGCGCTCGGCGGGACCTACATCGACTATGAACCGGGGTTCGGTGACGTTGCCGACCAGGGCAAGCTCAGTGGGTCGAGCCGCGATCTACTCGCCGAACTCGAGAAAATCGTGGGGGACAACCAAGAGTCGGTGAGCGTCCTCCTCAAGAACCTCGAGAACCTGAGTCGCCAAGCCGCCGAGGGGGATGGACTCGTACAGCTACTGCTGTCTGACACCCAAGTCGCAGAGGATTTTCGGGCTGGCATCGCCTCGATCCGGGAAGTGGCCGATCGCATCGCGGAAGGTCTCGCGAACGACGATAGCATCCTGGGCGCACTGTTGCGTGATTCTGAACTCACGGACGGCGTTCGCCACTCCGTCCGGGACTTCGAACAGATCGCGGCGGACACCCGCGCGATCGTTGCGGAGATCCGCTCTGGAAACGGCGCGTTGGGCAAGCTGATCATGGATGCCGAAACCGGCGAGGGATTGACGAACGTCATCAGCAACGTCGAGACAGCGGCCGAGAACTTCAATCAGCTCATGACCGAGGTGCGCTCGGGCGACGGAGTCTTAGCCGCGATCATCAACAACAAGGACTGGTCGGACAAGTTCTTGAGCACCCTCACGAACATCGAGGAGATCTCCCGCAAGCTCAACGACGGAGACGGCGCGTTCGCTCGACTCCTGAACGACCCGTCGCTCATCGAGGAGGCCACCCGACTGCTGACCCTCCTGCGAGAGTCGACGGAAGACCTCCGGGAGCAAGCGCCGATCAGCTCGTTCGTGAACGTGCTCTTCTCGGCGTTCTAGTGCCAAATCAAGCGCGTGCCGCGTTTAGATTCGCTCCAAGGGGGCGTTGGAAAGCCCCGTCGTCGCGCCAGGAGTGAACGGGAAACGGAGGCCGCTTCTCTCCGGGAGCGACCGCCAGGGTGCCCCGATGCATTCCGGTCGAAAACGGGTACCGATGGTGCTACACCGTTGCTCGCGGTCCTGGCCCACAACCCAGCAATTGACGATCGGGAGCGTTCATGACCCTGGCCATTCTGATGATCATTGGTGGCATCGCCTTGCTCGGTGGAGGCGGCGACTTCCTGGTTCGGGGGGCGTCGACGCTCGCCCTGCGGCTCCGCATCACCCCGGCGGCCGTGGGCCTGACCGTGGTTGCGCTCGGAACGTCCTTGCCGGAACTGGTCGTGAGCCTGGTCGCCCAGTTCCGAGACAAGGACGCTCTCGTCTTCGGGAACGTCGTGGGGTCCAACCTGTTCAACATCGGCGCAGTGCTCGGCCTCGGGGCCCTCATTCGGCCAATGCTGATTCCGGGCAACACGGTTCGGCTCGAGTGGCCCTTCATGCTCACGTCGGCCTACCTCGTGATGCTCTGCGCACGTGACAGCCTCGCGGGCGAGCACCTGGTCATCGACCGACTGGAAGGCGCGTTCTTCGTCGTCGCCTTGGTCTTTTTTACCGCCTACATGCTGCGACTGGCGCGTAGAGAGGTCACGGCTGCAGAACAAGCATCCCTCACGGAACTGGTCGCGGGCGTAGGCCACGACCCGGGTCACCGGTCGTGGGCCGGGGCCCTCGGGCTGGTGTTCGGCGGCGCCGTGGGACTGGCGATCGGGGCCGAACTCACGGTGCGGGGTTCCATCACGGTGGCCGAGCTCTGGGGCGTCTCGGACCGGATCATTGGTCTGGCCATTCTCGCCCCGGGAACATCCTTGCCCGAACTCGTCGCCACGATCGCGGCACTCCTTCACCGCAAATCCGACATTGCCGTGGGGAACGTGATTGGGTCGAACATCTTCAATGCCCTGGGAATCCTCGGACTGGCCGCACTCGTGCGACCGCTCGGGGTCATTCCCGAGATCATCCATTGGGACCTTTGGTGGATGTTGGGCATGTCCGTCGTGCTCGGCCCGTTCATTTCGGGCCGCGGACTGAACCGTCTCGAGGGGGCGATCTTGCTCCTGACCTATGTCGTCTACTGCACGAGCCTCGCGGTGCGAACGGGGTGACCGCCTGCCCACGTCGCCGGTGAGCTGTCAGGGCCGGCGGCGCCTCCAGCGCCGCGGGCCGGGCTCACTCGGCAACGAATGCGCAGCCAAAAGAAGTCGAGGCCCGAAGCCGGCGCGAACGCGCCTGCCTCAGGCCTCGATTCCGCTCTATCGTTGCGGACGACGGTCGTCGCCACGCCGATCTTCGTCGACGGCGGGACCGACCTCGGCGCTACTGGAGCGCCACGGGTGCGAGGGTCGAGTTCTTCTTCTCGCCTGGGTCCTTCTCCGGTGCCGGATCGGGATTGTCCGGTGTCTCCTTGGGGTTAACCTTGATCAGGGTGAACTTCCCCCCCGTGGACTCGGCAAGCTGCTTCAAGAAAGCGTTGGCTTCGGCGAGTCCACCTTGTTGGCCACCACTACCGAACAACTCGACGGCGAACCCGAACGTGTGGATCTTGATCTTCCGAAACCGGTTCATCGCCTTCACCTCGTCGAGGATCGGGCCGGTCGGGTCGTTGCGTTTGCCGTCCTTCGACGGCAAACCGTCCGAAAGCAGGTACAGGTCCGTGGTCTTCGCGTTTGCGCCGAACGCGGATTTGAGCGCATCCAAAGTGTTGGTCTCACCCTGGTGCTTCATCCCGTCAATCCACTTGAAGGCCTTCGAGTTGACCCCCGGCGACGCGGTTACGGCACCCTTCTGGAAGACAAGAACGTCGGAGTCGAACGAAACCAAGTTGTAAGACGTCCCGGGCTTCAACCTTCGGATCACGCGCTTGAGATTGCGCTTGGCGCACTCCAGCCGCGTCCAGAACTGGGCAAGCAAGCGCCCCTCGGCGGTCATTTGCTCATCCGACGGCTTACCACCACCCGAGTCTGAGCCGTCTCCCTCAGAGAGCCCCTTGATGTCGTCCCGCATGACGTACCTCATGGATCCAGAGGTATCCAGGACGAACACCACGTGCTGGGAGAGAATCGGGACTCCGAAGAAGTCGGAATCGTCCTTCTCGCGCTTGCGCTCCACCCCGGTCTTGCCGCCGGTGTTGGTGGCCTTGGGGTCAAACGACGCAGCATTCGGCTCCCACCAGTTCCACCAGTCTTCCATGGTCTCGAACTGAAACCCGGTCAGAAGGAGCAACGCGTCCTGAACATCGTAGTAGAGCGTATCACGACGCTTCTTCTTCGTGAGATCGTCGAGCAGCTTGAGTAGCGGCTCGACGGCTTCCCGAACCATGCTCTTCTGCAACGCCATCACCGCGGCACTCTGGACATGGACCGACTTGTCGTCCAACATCTTCATGAGCACGGTGACCGAGCCGACAGCGTCGTTCTCGCGAGTCGAGTTGAGAACGTCGACTTGAAACACACGCTCGCGGAAGTCCGGCTTCGACTTGCTCTTCTCGTACTTCGCGTCGATGAAGGCGATGGCCCCGCTAGGCTGATTGAACGCCTTGATGATGGCGTCGTAGACGCTCGCCTTCGCGGAGTAGTCGCTGAACCCTATTTCATAGAGTCCTTCGAGTGCCTCTTCACCGCCGACACCCGCGATCTGCCCGACGAGCGAGATCGCCTCGCTCTCTTGATCGCTGTAGACCGCCTTCTTGAACTCCTTGACCAGGTTCTTCACCTCGGCCGCGCTCGCTACGGAAGCGGCCAGAAGCAGCACCGCGGCGAACCCCCAAACTCTCGTGCTCAGCATCAGCACAAGTCCTTTCCTAAGACTTCTCCATCGTCGCCGCAGAGTCGCGGATCGCACCGTTCTTCGTGTCACTGTGTCACTGACCTGGTCCCCGCGCCGGGTCCACAAGGAGACTGACTTGCAGGTCCATCAGCGACCCCGACCGGGCGAAACTCCCTCGCCCCCTGCGGCTCCCGGCCGTCGACACGACGCCCCGAAACCGCAGATATTCAGTTCATCCTCGGCCGGGCCTCGAATATACCTGAACCGAGTCAACAGTCCCACCGGCCGGCGGGGATTTGGCACTGGATACGAACGGGGGCGCGCCCTGTTGGGGCCGAACCGCGCGCCGGCCGGGGCGTCGGTGCACTTCGGGCCTCCGCGGAGGGCATCGCGATTGCGGAGGGAGGGCCACATGGTTCAAGGGTACGAGTCCGCGGACTCCGTGCGGGACGCGCAGGGCAGGCAGTACCACATTGGAGTGGGCCCGGGAGAAGTCGCGCCGAGCGTCCTCCTCGTGGGCGATCCGGCACGAGCCCGACGGGCGGCGGAACGTTTCGAGCGCCGCACGGGCGAATGGCACAACCGGGAGTACGTGACGGTGTCGGGCACCTACCGCGGCACCCCCGTCACGGTCATGGCGACCGGCATCGGGTGCGACAACACCGAGATCGCCATGGTCGAGCTCTCGACCCTCCTGCCTGAGGCAACACTGATCCGGGCGGGCACTTGCGGCGGCCTCCAGCCGGAGATCGAGTTAGGAGACCTGGTCGTGACCTGGGGAGCGGTCCGAATGGAAGTGACGTCGCTCCAGTACGTCCCGGAAGGCTACCCCGCGGTCGCCCACCCGGACGTCGTGCAGGGCCTGCTCCAGGTCGCGCGGCGCCTTGGGCTCCCTCACCACTTCGGACTTACGGCGACCGCCTCCGGTTTCTACGGAGCGCAGGGCCGCGACCAGCCGTACTTCCCGCCCCGGCAACCCGAACTGCCAGCCGACCTGGCAAAGATCGGCGTGAAGAACCTGGAGATGGAGACGTCTACCTTGCTCACTCTCGCCACCCTGCGGGGCTACCGCGCGGGCGCGGTGTGTACGGCCTTCGCCAACCGCACGCGAAACGAGTTCGTGCCGCCAGACCGCAAGATCGAATTCGAGGATCGGGCTGTCCTGTGTGCGCTCGAGACTCTCGTGGAGCTGGCCCCACCAACGCAACCGTCGCGCGGCGCCTGACGCCCCCGATCGCGCGGGGCACGCGCTCGATGGGGCACTAGCTACGGAAGCGCAGAATCGCCTCTTGGAGAACCTGGCTGACGACGGGCCGGGCGGCCTTTCCGGCGGCCAGGACCTCGTCGTGAGCCAAGAGCTGCTCCGTGACTCCGGCCGCAGGGTTGGTGATGAGCGACAGGCCGAAGACCCTGAGACCGACTTGGCGCGCGACGATCACCTCCGGAACGGTCGACATACCAACAGCGTCTGCCCCGAGGTGCGCGAGCATGCGTACCTCAGCCGGCGTCTCGTACTGGGGCCCGAGGCACGCCGCGTAGACTCCTTCTTCGATTGCCACTCCGCGAACGGCGAGGGCCGTGATCACCCGACGGCGCCAATCGGAGTCGTAGGCAACGGTCATGTCGACGAAACGGGGCCCAAGCCGCGGGTCGCTCACGCCGACGAGCGGCGAGTCGCCGAGCAGATTGATATGATCGCGAAGCGCCATGCAGGTTCCGACGCGATACGCCGGGCAAACCCCGCCCGCGGCGTTCGTCACCACCAAGGCTTCGCAACCGAGCGCCGCCATGACTCGGACGCCCATCGTTGCGCGAGCGAGTTCGACCCCCTCGTAGCGGTGGGAACGCCCCCCCGCCACCAGCACCACGATCTCACCCAAGCGGCCCATCACCCACTTTGCACCGTGGCCCTGCACCCGAGGTCTCGGTAGGTGCGGGACCTCACCACTCTCGAGCGAAACGACGTCGCGGAGGCCCAAGTCCTCGGCTGAGTACCCGGACCCCAGGATGAGCCCAACCTGTGGCCGTCGCCCCGCAAAGCGTGCCTTGAGCCACTCGCTCGCCTCGAGGACCTGATCGAAGATCTCGCTCGATCCCGCCACTACGGCCTCCATCCGAATGCGCAGCGGCTACTCCCTGAGGAGCATCCCGGCCATGGTTGCGGTCATCCACGACGCCAAGGCCCCGCCCCACATGGCCCGCAAACCAAGACGCGCGAGTTCGCCGCGGCGATCCGGAGCCAACGCGCCGATACCGCCGATCTGAATGCCGATCGAAGAGAAGTTCGCGAACCCGCACAGAGCGTAGGTGGCGACCGTGATCGCCCGTGGCGACATCGCCTTCTGCTCGATCAGCGTCCCGAGCTGCTGGTACGCGAGAAACTCGTTGGCGGTGATCTTCAGACCGAGGAGGTTGCCGACCTCGTTCTTGTCGGCCCAGGGCACGCCCATCAGGTACGCAACGAACCCGAAGACGTTCCCGAAGAGCGTCTTCAGCGAACCCGGAAAAATGCCGGCGTACTCGTTGGTCAGCGGGTTCAACACACCGCCACCGAGCGTGCCGTCGATCCACGCGTCCGCCGAGCCCATGAGTAGGTCCACGAAGGCCACGAGGGCGATGAATGCGATCAACATTGCCCCGACATTGAGCGCCAACTGCAGACCGTCTGTCACCCCGTTGGCTGCTGCACCGACGAGATTGTCGGCGACCTTCACCTTGGGGATGTCTACGTCTCCCGCGGTCGCTGACTTCTCGGTCTCGGGGTAGAGCAGCTTTGCGATGACCAGAGCCGCTGGTGCCGACATGACGCTCGCAGCGATGAGGTGCCCGGGGTTCACGCCCATCTTCACGTAGCCCGCGAGCACTCCCCCCGCAATGGTCGCGAAGCCCCCCACCATGATCGCGTGTAGCTCGGACTTCGTCATGGAGTTCAGGTACGGCTTGACGAGGAACGGCGCCTCGGTCTGACCGACGAAAACGTTCGCGCAGCAAGACATGGTCTCGCTACCGCTGGTTCCCATGCTCCAACGCATGAAACGGGCGAGCGCCTGGATCACGAGGTGGACGAGGCCCAAGTGGTAGAGAATCGACATGAACGCGGAGAAGAAAATGATGGTCGGCAAGACGCTGAATGCGAACTGAAATCCAAACCCGGGCCACGTGGCCGATCCCGGAAAGAAGAACTCCCCCTTCGCGAGGTTGCCGAAAAGGAACTCGCTGCCTTTTCCCGACAGATCGAGGAACGCCTTGACCTTGTCGGAAACGAACGCGAAGACTTGCTGTCCGTCCACCCCGCGAACCCGAAGCTCGCCGAAGCTCGAGATCAGAATCACGCCGAAACACCCGCGCACCCACCGGGACTGAGAGGTGGCCATTCCCGCGAGCCAACCGAGACCTGCAACGACCGCGAGATATCGGGTGATCCCGGTCGGCTGCAGCAAACAGGCCAACTGCGCGGCGGCCCCGGAACCGACGACCGCGACTGCCCAAGCCGCGACCTTGGAACCCAACATCCGCGTGAGGGGCGCCTCCGACAGAAACACCATGACCAGGGCGAGTAGCACGAACATCCCCGCGAACGAGATCCACGACGGGTTCCCGAGGGTGATCGCGGCTAGGATTCCCTGCAGGGCCACCCCCCACACGACCGTGCGGAAGTTGACGGCCCTCCGGTTCACCGAGAAGAGGTAGGCAACCCCCATGAGGGCCAGGAGCCCGAAGACACTGATCCACTGGTCGTTCATGGCTCCCCCGCTGTCATGCAGGCGCCCGCGCTCGGACACCCGGTCGCTCGTGGCTGACTCTCCGTTGGCTGGCAGTCTCATGGCCGAATGGCTGCGGAGTGTACCGTAACAGCAAAAACCCGCAAGGCGGGCGGGTTTGAAGCGCAGCCGGCCTCCCGGTAGACTCGTCGCCTCACACAGTTGGACCGCAGAAAGGACGACCCCGTGCACCTTCCAGAGCAGATCTTCCGGGCCTATGACATTCGAGGCATCGTCGGCCAAGACCTCAGCGAGGACATCGTCCGCCAAATCGGTCGTGGCTACGGCACGCTCATGGCTACCGAGGGTCGCCGCCGGATCAGCGTGGGCCACGATGTCCGGGAGTCGAGCCCACCGTTCTCCATCGCGCTCAGCGACGGGTTGCGAGACGCCGGAATGGATGTCATACACCTCGGCCAAGTACCGACCCCGGTCTTGTACTACTCCGTCGCGCACCTCGAGCTCGACGGCGGCATCATGGTTACGGGGAGCCACAACCCCATCCAGTACAACGGGCTGAAACTGACCCGCGACATCTGGCCGATCTGGGGCGACGAGATCACCAAGCTGCGAACCCTGTCGATGGCGGCACAACCCGTGGCGAAGCGCGGCAGCTTCACGGAGACCGACGTGGTGCCCGCCTACATCGACGAACTCGCCCGCAAGTTCGTGATTCGACCGGGGCTCCGCGTCGCCGTCGACTGCGGAAACGGGGTGGCCGGCCCGGTCGCGATCCCGTTACTCGAACGCTTCGGGGTTCAGATCAACGCATTGTACGCCGAGCCGGACGGCACCTTCCCCAATCACCTCCCCGACCCGGAGGTTCCGGAGTACGTCAAAGACCTCATCCAACTCGTGAAGACCGAGAAGGCCGACCTCGGACTCGGTTTCGACGGCGACGCGGACCGCGTCGGCGTGATCGACGAGAAGGGTACGAAGCGAAGCGCCGACCACATCCTGTTGGTGCTGGCGCGGTACTTCTTGGAGAAGGAAGGGTCGGGAAAGATCATTCTGGACGTGAAGTGCAGCGACTTCCTGATGACCGATATCGCTGCCCGAGGTGGAACTCCCATCATGTGGAAGACCGGCCACTCGATCATCAAAGAGAAGATGCGCGAGGAGAAGGCCCTCCTCGCCGGCGAGTTGTCCGGTCACATCTGCGTGGGTCGCAACTACTACGGGTACGACGACGCATTCTTCGCGGCACTCCAGCTGCTCCACATTCAGAGCGAGAAGGGAGTTCCGTGTTCCGAGCTCTTCGCAGGCATCCCGGAGACCTTCTACACTCCTGAGGTGAAGATCGGCGTTGCCGAAGCCGACAAGTTCCGAGTGGTGGACGAGTTGGTCGCCACCTATCGCAAAGAGTTGGGCGGCGACCGGGTCAACGGCATCGACGGGGTCCGCGCCACGTGGCCCGACGGCTGGGCGCTGATTCGGGCCTCCAACACGACGGCCAACCTCACGGTACGGGTCGAAGGAAGAACGCAGGATGCATTGCGCCGCATCAGCAGCCACGTTCGAGACCGATTGGCAAAGCATCCGGTGAAGATGGACGCTCTGCTGCCGTGGACGGTCTAGCGAGGGCTTGAATGATCAGTCCCAAGGCAAAGGCGGGTTCGCGCTTGCCTTGGGGCTCAATGCTGCCCCGGTGCCTTGACGCCCTCGGGCTGCGCCTGGGCACCTTTGCCGCCGAACTTGTTGCGCCAGGCAGTGCGGTGTTCGCGGCAACAGAAGAGAATCGCCTTACCGTTCACGATGATCTTGTCGCCCGGCGCAGTGTTCTCGACGTCCACCCCGCAGAACGCGCATGGGGTCACGGGGCTGTCCACGATCTGGGTCGCGTCCGGAGGGAGCTCGAATCGGGCCAAGTCGATCGGTCGTTGCACCAGTCGAACGACCTTGGCGTGGATGGGGTAACTCAAGCCGGCGGTGACGACTGTGATGCGCGCCTCGAGAGGCACGCCCCGGATCCGCTTCAACTCGGTCAATACCTCGTCCGAGAAGGCCCCCACCCGCCGGTAGAAGTCGAAGAACGGGATCTCGACGCTCAAGTCCTCCGTGACCAGCAGGTCCACCACGGGGCGTTCGTTCTCGCGTACGACGTAGCGCTTGACGGAATAGCCGAGCACGTCGGGCGGAGTATCCTCCGAAACCTGCACGACCACCTCTCGGGTCCCGTCAGCGCGCATGTAGTTCTCTCGCAAGTAGGTTGCGAGTTCCGCCGGCTCGCCGCGCTTCAGTGCCTCTAGGGTCTGGCGTTCCGCACGATCCCGGTCCACTTGGATCTGCCCCTTGACCCCTTCGCGGTACTTCTTCCCGTCCGCGGTCAGCTCCCAGATCTGCGCTGGGTCGACATCCAACCGGAAGATGTAATGGACGCCGGTGGCCTGGTCCTCGAGCCGCAGGCGGTCGGAGACCACCAAGATGCGCTGACGGGCTCCGACCTCTTGCTCGCGGCCGGGAATGCCATTCGACTCCTGGAGGATCTCGAGTCCAAGCCTCTCGCCCGGCTCCGAAGGCGACCCCAGAAAACTCAAGGTCACGAGTAGCGCCGCCGTGAAGTCAGCCAGCATCATCGGTCAACGACTTCCCGTACGATGTCCGCAACCTCTTGCGGGGAACAGTCCGCAAGCGCCTTCCCCCGCCGGCTCAACTCCTCGCCAATGTGGATCACGTGATCTTGCATTCGTTCGTGGGTTTCTTGACTTCCCCCCACGAGAAGCACGTCCTCCGCCCGAGTGATTCGGGTGTGGCCGTCGCTACCGTCCAGTCCGACACCGAGCAACCAGGCTCTCTCTGCCACCGACTTCACTCCCTGTCTGTCCGGTGTCCCCGAACCGAATGGTCCGCTCCAGGCGACGCCGAAGCCCACCCTTCATTCACACGCTGTATGCAAGACCCCGAATCGAGAAGGGCCCCCCGCGCCAGAGTGGCGCGAGGGGCCGAACACGTCAACTTCGCTCAACGGTCAGGAACCCAACCGGAACTCAAATGCACGGCAACGTATCCGGGGTCGGGTCGGTACCGGCGGTTGGGAACGGCGACACCGGCGGCGAGCCACCGGCGAACAGGTAGTTGAGAGCAACGATGGCGTCCGGCAGCTGCAGGGACCCATTGTCGTCGACGTCGCAGGAAGAGAAGCAAGACGGGGACAGGCCAAAGGCGAACAGGTAGTTCAGCAAGAAAATCACGTCGGGAATATTCACGCTACCGTCCGAGTTGCAGTCTCCCCGAACGAACGTGGCCGCGTTCACGAAGGTCACGGTAGCGCCCATGGTGAAAGGCGTAATCGGGGCCCCGTTGTCGACGAACTCGTTCAGTACGCCTGCCCCCAACCCATCGACGAACGTCAGCTGACGGGTCTCGCCGTCTGCGAAGGTCCCGGTGACGGCGAACACGAGCGTCGCGAAGGTCTGGTTGAAGCCAGCCGGGAGCTCGTTGCCCGAGAACGGTGCCACACTGTCGAGCAGCACCTCTAGGGTCATGTAGTTCACCCCTACATCCGCCATCATGAAGTCGGCGCCGGCAGCTGCCGGCGCGCTCCCGACGAAGTCGACCGCGACGCCGTCCAAGAGGTCGGTGGCGTAGGAAATCGAGGCCGAGAAGCCGTCGATGAACGCAATGGACCCGCCGCGAAGCGGAATCCGAAGGTTGGTCTGGCCCGCAACCGCATTGGCATTCAGCAACGACAGGGTGTGGGTGAGTCCGACCTGCACGTTGCAACTCACCAGCGGCGAGAAATCGGCACCGATGAAGGCACGAATGCCGAAGACGTACGAGGCGTCGGGCAGCCCCTCGGAAAACGTGGTGGCGGTTCCCGGCAGGGTCGCTACCAGAGTCCCGTCCCGCAGAACCTGGATCTGATCGTAGACGTCGGAGTTCGTCCAGCTGAGGTCGACACCCGAGCCCGTGTTCGCGCACACCAGCGCGCTCACTCCCACGACTGCCGAACCGTCGGGGACTTGCGTGTCGATCAGGGCGAAAGCAGGGTTGCCCGGTTTGAACAAGCCCAGGGTCACCTGACCCGCGATCGGCGCAGCGTTGGTGACGAAGCGATAGTTGTACATCGTCGCCCAACGCAGCGCATTTGCGTTCGGGTTCGCGGCGAAGGGCGTGCAGGACCAGGTGATCTCTGCCGCGGTCACGTTCGACGTCCAGTCCGCCTGATCGTAGACGGTCTCCAAGCCGCTGTGATACGGAACGTCATGGAAGCCCACGTTGGTGACGAGCAAGCTCGGGCCCAGCGGAACGGTGAACGAACCCGCGGAACGATCCGAGTTCAGATTGAACAGCGCGTACTCGTAGGAGTAGTTGCCCGTGGGTAGCTGGGTCACCTTCGACGCCAAGTAGAAGCGGCCGTTGTTGACCGTCACTTGAGTCAACTGGACCGTTGGATCCAACAGCGGCCACGCTTCGATGGCCGGCTTCTCACGAACGGTGGCCTGCCCCGCGACGAACGAGAGCGGGAAGTTTGCCGGGTTGGCGCCCACGTTCACCCGCCGGTAAGAGGCGTTGTTGTGGTGGTTGTTGGCGGTGGCGTCGTCGAGAGTCACGTACTGGCCTTCGACCCAGTAGGTTGCCCCAACATTCTGTGCGGGGTCCACGTCGTCGGCGTGGACACGCACGCGACGCGAAGTGAGGTCGGTGACCGGCGGATCGAAGACGTACGGGAACGGGAACACCCCCGTAGTCGCGTTCACTTCGCTCTTGGGACCGTTGTTCTGGCTACCGTTCAAGCCCGCGCTGTAGGGGTCCGAGCACCCCACACCCAAGGCAGATCCGTTGGGGTTCGCCACGCAAGGCTGACACAGCGACTGTTGCAGCGCGGTGAATCCGTGCTTCAGCCAGCTTTGCCCCACTTGCTCGAAGCGACCATCCTTCAACCGGTACAGGTTCTGACCGATGACCGGATGCTGAGCGTTGTTCGCGATCCAATTGAGCGGGACCGTGCCGATGTTGCAGGACACGGTTCCGACCGAGTAAGCGAAGAACTCGCCTGCGGAACCGTAGTTGTTGAGGTCATGCAAGTCCCCCACGATCACGTCTGCCTGACCCGATACGGGTCCCAACGCGAGGAACGACAAGGCGAGGGCGCACGAGACGCGCTTCGCTAGGTTCACTACCATGCCGGTCAACCTCCTACGCCCCCTCAGGGAAGCGGTTCGAGCCCACAATGCGACCACCCTCGTCCGTCGGCGCCGATCCGGTCACGCCAGGAGCGGGCCAGGGCCGCCGGACGACCCTCGACGCCCCCCGATGACCCCGCCTGCGAAGCGGCGTCAAGCAGGACCCCGCAGGGGTACCCGACGGGTGCAGAACCACCGGCCCGGCGGAGAGCCCGGTACGGCCTGCGGCCAACGGACAACGTTACTTGGGCCAGATTCTCTCCCCTGGCTGGAGCGAAAGCAACCTGCGCCGACCCAAAGTTACCGCGGCGAGCGGCGTGGCGACGTTGCTCGAAGGGGCCCGGCACCGCGCTGAGCCGCGGGCCGGCGCAAAGCCACGCACGACAACCCGCGGAAGATCGGCTATTCTACGCCCTCGGCGAAGAACCTACGGGGCCGCGGCCAACCGAGCGGCGGACCCTCTCCGGGCGCGTGCCCGACCCCATCCACCGCGAGGACCGAGCATCGTATGTACCGCCCAGTAGAGAAGATACCGGACTTCCCCGCGCTCGAGCGAAGACAGCTAGACTACTGGCGCGAGCGGCAGATTTTCGCGCGTTTGCGAAATCGCAATGCCGGCGGGACCCCCTGGTCGTTCCTCGACGGCCCGATCACCGCCAACAACCCGATGGGGGTCCACCACGCCTGGGGTCGATCCTACAAAGATATGTTCCAGCGCTACCACGCCATGAATGGGCGGGACCTGCGCTACCAGAACGGGTTCGATTGCCAAGGCCTCTGGGTCGAGGTCGAGGTGGAGAAAGCCAGAGGCTTCCGGACGAAGGCCGACATCGTCGAGCACGGTCTCGCGCAGTTCGTTCGCGACTGCAAGGAGCGGGTGCTGACCTTCGCAGCGCGCCAGACCGAGCAGTCGATCCGGCTGGGGTACTGGATGGACTGGGACCAGCCAGAGACGCTGCTGGCCCTGCGCGATGCACTCCGAGACATGCGCCCCGAGGTGACGATTACCACACCCCGCGGGGACGCAGTCACCGGGCCCCCAGAGCAACTGATCGGGCGGCTCGGCAGCGCAGAGTTCGGCGGCAGCTACTTCACGTTCTCGACGGAGAACAATTACGCCATCTGGGCCTTCCTCAAGAAGTGTCACGAGGAAGGATTCATCTATCGCGGGCACGACGTCATGCCGTGGTGCTGCCGTTGCGGCACCGGCTTGTCGCAGATGGAGCTGAGCGAGGGCCGCAAGATCGTGGCTCACACCTCCGTCTTCGTGCGCTTCCCGCTTCGGGATCAACCGCGCCGAGCGCTCCTCGTTTGGACGACCACGCCTTGGACCCTGACCTCGAACGTCGCCGCGGCAGTGAATCCAGGCATGACCTATCTGGAAGTCCGCCACGGCGACTGGGTCTACTACCTCGGCAAAGAGAATTTCGAGCGCGAACGCATCCAAGAGCTCGAGGCCGGCGGCAAACGCGAAACGCACAAGCTCCACACGCTGAGGAACATATTGAAGGGCTCGGGAGCGCTCGAGGTCGTGCGCGAACTTCCTGGGTCCGAGCTCGTCGGGCTGGCCTACGATGGCCCGTTCGACCACCTGCCCGCAGCGAACACTCCCCAGGGGGTCGGCCACCACTCCACGAACGGCGACCTCGCCCAGAGTGCAGCGCACAGCCATCGAGTCATCGCATGGTCTGAGGTGAGCGGGGCCGAAGGTACGGGAATCGTCCACATCGCACCGGGCTGTGGCGCCGAAGACCATCGGCTCGGCCGAGAGCAGGGCCTCCCGGTGATCGCACCGCTCGACGAATCCGGCCACTACGTCGATGGCTTCGGCGAACTTTCTGGCCGCTCGGTCGGCGAGGTGACCGAGACCATCGTCACCGACCTACGGGAGCGCGGCCTCCTCGTCGCCCGCGAGAGCTACCCGCACGTGTACCCGCATTGCTGGCGCTGCAAGGAGGAGCTCGTCTTTCGGCTCGTGAACGAGTGGTTCATTCGCATGGACTGGCGCGATCGCATCCAGCGGCTCGTTCCGCAAATTCGGTGGATCCCCGCCGACGGCGAAGCACGCGAGCTCGACTGGCTCAAGAACATGGGCGACTGGATGATCTCGAAGAAGCGCTTCTGGGGGTTGGCGCTACCGATCTGGTCCTGCGACGACTGCGGCTGGTTCGACGTCATTGGCAGTGCGCGCGAACTCGAGGAGCGCGCGTTGGCCGGCTGGGACGAGTTCAGTGGACACACGCCCCACCGTCCCTGGGTCGATTCGATCATGATCCGCTGCGGTAGCTGCGGCGCGCTGGCTCGACGCACCGAGGACGTCGGCAACCCGTGGCTCGATGCCGGTATCGTTCCATTCAGTACCGTCCACTACAACTCGAACCCGGAGTACTGGAACCGATGGTTTCCGGCCGACTTCGTCGTCGAGTGCTTCCCCGGACAGTTCCGGAACTGGTTCTACTCCTTGCTCGCGATGAGCGCGATGCTCGACGGACGGCCCCCGTTCCGAGTACTCCTCGGTCACGCACTGGTCCGCGACGCCCGCGGAGAAGAAATGCACAAGTCCAAGGGCAACGCCATTGCCTTCGACGAGGCCGCCGAGCAGCTGGGCGCGGAGATCATGCGTTACCTCTACGCGGCGCAGAACCCGGTCCTGAATCTCAACTTCCCGGACCTCGGGGCCCGCGGAGAGAAGGGCCCGACTCTGGACGGGGAGATTCGACGGAAGCTGCTCACCTTCTGGAACTGCTACAGCTTCTTCATCACCTACGCCAGAACGGACGGTTGGACTCCTCAGGACAACGTCATTCCCGTGCGCGAGCGTTCCGAGCTGGATCGCTGGATCCTCAGTCGCCTCCAGCGATTGATCGCCGACGCACACGAGTCGTTCGAGAACTTCTCCCTCTATCGCTTCATCGAGAAGCTGGAGCAGTTCAACGACGACTACTTCTCGAACTGGTACCTCCGGCGCTCTCGCCGCCGCTTCTACGCCAGCGAGATGACTCACGACAAGCGATCGGCCTACCAGACGCTCTACACCGTACTAGTGAGCGTAGTCCGCGCAACGGCACCGATCCTGCCGTTCCTGACCGAGGAGATCTTCGCCAACCTCGTTCGCTCGGTCGACGCTCGAGCGGAAGACTCGGTCCACCTGACTCCCTACCCTCGTGTCGACCCGGACCTTTGCGACAGCGAGCTGGAGCGCCAGATCGACACCATTATCTTCTACAAGAACCTGGGACTGAGTCTCCGCAGCCAAACCAAGATCAAGACTCGTCAGCCGCTCGGGCGCATGCTCGTGCGGCCGCGCGACCCGGTCGAACACTCCGTTCTCTCCGAGCCACGCTTCGCGCAGCAACTCCTCGAGGAGTGTAACGTGAAACACCTCGAGTTGATCAACGACGAAGGCACTTGGGTGACCACCACCGTGAAGCCGAACTTCAAGTCCCTCGGCCCGCGTTTCGGAAGCCGCATGAAGCGAATCGCCAATCGACTAGCAGACATCGAGGCGACGTCCCTCCGTCACCAGCTCGCCACGACGGGACGCTTCACCCTCGACCTCGACGGCGAAACCGTTGAACTCGGCCCCACCGACGTAGACCTCGTTCACAGTGGCCCCGAGAACCTCGCCTTCGTGTTGGATCAAGGGACGTTCGTGGCCCTCGACACCACGCTGACCCAGGAACTCGAGGACGAGGGCATCGCGCGCGACTTCAATCGTCAGGCCCAAGAGCGACGCAAGGAAATCGACCTGCAAGTCTCCGACCGCATCCGAGTGAGCTTCGACGGCTCCGACCGCGTCGTCCACGCCTTGCTTGCCCACGACGACTACCTGCGGGACGAGTTGCTCGCGGACACCATCGCTCACGTCCCCGGCCTCGACCAAGGTGTCGAGACCAAGGTCGGTGGCGAAACCGTGCGCCTCGAAGTCACTCGCGCGCCGAGTTGACCGGGGTCCCGGGCGGGTCGCCGGACGGAAGCCGTCGATCTGAGTGGGGCGCGAAGAACAATGACGTCGCAGTCGCGCGTGAAGCTCCGCTGCCTCGGGCCGCTCTGCATCTGGGACCCCACGCGCCCGAAGGCGAAGGGGTAACTAAATCAAGGGAGTAACCTGGCGGGTCGGAAGCCGATACTCCCGTGGCGGAACGACGGGGCGGAGCCGCCGCCGACCGCCGACCGCAGGTTGCCGACGTCGTTGCCCCAGCTGCCGCCGCGGAGCACGCGGAAGGAGCCGGAAGCAGGCCCCGCGGGGTCCGTCTGTGGCGTCGACGGGTACGTTCCAACCCAGTCCTGGCACCACTCCCACGCGTTCCCGGCCTGGCCAAGCGTCCCGAACGGACCCGGATACTGGTCAAAGGGCGACTGATCTACCGGTGACGTGAACACCCATCCGTCAGTCGGGCTGCAGAAGTACCCCCAGCACCCATTGCACCGGTACACGCCCCCCGCATCCGGCAGATCGTTGCCCCAGGGATACGTGCGCCCTGCGTCTCCGCCAGGCGTCCCCCGGGCCGCGAACTCCCACTGCGCCTCCGTCGGCAGCACCAGGCCCGCCCACTCCAGGTAACCACCGGAAGCGTTCAGATCGTTCCACGACACCATCACGACCGGATCGTGATCATACAGCGGATTCGTGAAATGGTCCGCCGGCATCCCGCAGCAGTCCGGCGGCGGCGGGTAAGGAGTCAGGGTTGCGTCGCAGTACAGCCGGTACTGGGCCGTCGTGATCTCGTACTTCGCGATGAAGTAAGGCGACAGCGTCACCTGGTGAACCGGGATCCCGTTGGTCCCCGTCTGCCCGATGTCGAACGTGTCGCCCGGGATCAAGATCAGCACCACGGTCGGATCGATGTCGAGCGTGTACTCGTCGTAGCCTTGCGTGTTCGTCCCGGCAAAGGTCAACCCCGCGTACGAAGTAGTAACACAGGCGGGCGGCGTAACGGCGCAGTCCACGCCGTCCGCGGTCGGGTCAACCCCACAGGTCGGAAACGGAGCGGGGGGCGGCGCCCCGCCCGAGAAGAGGTGCGTTAACGTCGCGACGGCATCGGCGGTTTGGACAGCCCCGTCATCGTTTGCATCTGCGGCGTCCAAGCAGGTGATCGAACCGCCCAAGAACAGATAGAAGAGGGTGTGCACCGGATCCGAGACGTTGACGACGCCATCGGAGTTCGCGTCGCCCCGGACGAAATCCGCGTGAGTGGCTCCGGGACAGAACATGAGAACGACCGCCAACACGGCCCCAGCGACGACACCGAGAATCCCCTGTCGACTCCGGCCCACGCCACACCTTCCCTTCTTCACGAGTCCAAGATCGAAGCCCGTGTGTCAAGATTGAAGCAGGTGGGAACGCGCATTGTCAAAGTGAAGGGTCGAAGAATTCGAGCCCAGAGGCGCTCTGGCAGTTCTTAAAGATCATGGGAAGCGGACATGACCTTGCCACGTGCCAGTTGTCGTCGCACGGGTTGCAGACTTCCCGCAGAACGCAACCGGTCGGGCAAACTCAGAAGTAGCTCTCTCGCCCCCTGAATCTGCCGGCGAGCGTTCGCGAATCACGCTCCCTCACCGCCGAGCGTCGCCTCGGGGATTCCCCCACCGGCGGGCGGACGGCCTCTCTGCAACGTGCGGGCTCAGCCGCCCGACGCTCAATGACCGGGATCTCACTCCGAGCGAATGGACACTCGGGATCCGCCGCGAAGAGTACTGCCAAAGAGCCAAAGGTGAGGGTCTCATCGACGAGTGGCTTCCGAGGACGCGTAGGCCGTGCCAGACCCGGCAGCTTCGATCTGACTACGATGAAGAGGGGAACAGGATCGTCGATGCCGGGCTGGGCACGCTAGGCAGGGCTGCCTCGGTGGTGGGAGGCGTGGGGCCCGGGTCGTATGCGGAGGTCCCGTGGCGCGAGGCCAGGATGCGGACAGGCTGTCCGCGCTCCCAGGGCGCGCCGGGGCCTGCGGAAGGGCGTGTGCTCTTGGGTATGCGTCGCGTTGGTTCGTCGGGCGAAGGATGTCTTCTGAGTCCCTTCTGAAAGGACGCCGTCGGCGCCGACCGAGCGCGCCCCCTCAACGAAGAAACCCGCCGTAACCTGTTGGCCACGGCGGGTTGGAATTTGGTCGGGGTGAGAGGATTTGAACCTCCGGCCTCAGCGTCCCGAACGCTGCGCTCTAGCCAGACTGAGCCACACCCCGGTGGTTCTCGAGTTTGAAGGGGCTCAGTATAGCGGGCGGGCCCGATCGCGTCAATCGGGCCCGCCCGTTGGTCTGAGAGGAAAGCTCGAGGTTCTAGAAGACCCCGAGGCAGTCGAGCGGATCACCCGGGGTGCCGTCGAAGCCGGCGGTCGGGAACGGGAGCGGCGGTAGGGGGCCCGACTCGAACAGGAACGAAATCAGGTAGATGGAGTCGGCGATGTTGATTCCGCCGTCGTCGTTGAAGTCGGCTGCGTCACGACAGGGGGGGACCGCGCCCGACTCGAACAGGAACGAGAAGTTGAAGATCGCGTCGGCAATGTTGATGAAGCCGTCGGAGTTCGCGTCGCCGCGGATCCACGCGTAGGTGAAACCGTCGATCACGGTCTCGGTGCCGTTCGAGTTGGAGACGGTCACGTCGACCGGGCCAAGGGTCAGGGTGGACTGCGTGACGAAGGTGATCATGTTGTCGTTGACGATGGTGAGCGAGGCTTGGGGGACGCCGTCAAAGGTGACGGTGGTGTCCATGGCGGGCGGGGCGAAACCGATGCCCGTGATGGTCACGAGCGTGCCGCCGGTGTAGGGGCCGATCGTCGGGTTGATCCCCATGTCGTCGATCGCCAGCGGAATCACGTCGACATCGCACTCGGCGACGTCGATCACCGGGCTGCCCATGGGATCCGGGAACGCGACGCCGATCAGGGCATAGTGGTACGTGCCTGCCGCCAACATGGTCTCCGAGAAGGAAAGGGTCGCCCCGGGGAGCATGGCGAGGAAGACACCGTCGCGGTGAATCAAGTAGTAGTCGAAGGTCGTCGTTGCGGTCCACGTAATGTCCACGTTGTCCGGGCCGCCAACGCACAGGAAGTCCTGGATGGCGAACATCGGCGGGACACCGATCGTGAACGTGCCGCACTGCTGAATCGGCGGGACACTCGCGCCATTGACTACGGACACGGTGGCGACGACCGGGTTGCCGAGCGTCTCACAAAAGCAGACGTCCGTCATGATGTCGGCGCCAACGGGCATCCCTACCAGGTCGTAGCTCAAGACCAGAATCTGGTTGCCCAGCCCGGGCGCGAGGTTGTTGATGCCGAACAGATCGATCACGACCCCCATGGTGACGCCATCGCCGCCAGCAGGCATGGCGTCGAGCGCAAGGAAGCCCGGCGCCGCGCCACCGTTGATGGTCATCACGAGCGGGCTGGACGTGGCGCTGACGAGCGACAAGTTGGCTCCGTCGTGGCACAGTCCGAACGACCACCCTTGTACGACGTTCACGGTATCGAAGATCACCGCCGAACCAAGCGTGTCACCGGTCTCGCCGGCGCCACCCGTAACGCGGAAGGTGTCCGGTGGGATGGGCCCCGCGTGGAGCAAGCCACCCAAGCAGCACGCTGTCGCCACCAAAAGCCTCTGAACGATGGTGCGCATGAAGCGCCTCCTCACTCCAAGAATGAGGGCGTTGGGCCCCCTCTTTGTTCAACCCTCGGAGGTCCGGGTCGGCACGCAATTCGAATCTGCGAACCAAGCGCGGCGAGGCTCGGGCATTTTCTGCGCCCAGCCAGCCGAGGCCCTTTGGCCGAGTCGATCGTCTTGCGTTGGACGAGCCCGAGTTCCCGGTCGATCGGCCGGGCCTCCCTTACTTCTCCCCACACCCACACTCTAGCGGCCGTCCTGCCGGAGTCAATCTCACGAGGTGCCCGACCGGCAACCGCCTGGGTGCAGAGTGGCCATGATAAAGCCCCGATAAAGCCCCGTCGCAACTTGCCCTTCATCAACTCGGCGGGCCGACGGCGCGTGCGATCCCGCCCGAGCGTCCCCGAAGCGGGCTTTACGGGCCCAGGCCGTTAGGCTCAGCCCTACTGCCAAGTGTAGAAGCCCTGCCCAGATTTCTTTCCCAAACGACCTGCGCGAACCATGTTCCTCAGTAGCGCCGGCGGGCGGAACTGCTCACCGATCTCCCGATGGAGGTGCTCCGCAATCGCCAGGCGGACGTCGAGACCAACGAGGTCGCTGAGCCGCAGTGGGCCCATCGGATGTCGATAGCCCAGTTCCATCGCCTTGTCGATGTCCTCGGCGGCACCGACCCCCGACTCGAGCATGCGAATGGCCTCGAGGCCGATGACCACCCCCAAGCGCGAGGTGGCGAATCCAGGAGAGTCCCGCACGACGATCGGCTCCTTGCCCAGCTCCCGTGCCAGCGCAACGGCCCGGTCGATGGTGACCTGCGAGGTCTCGAGGCCGCGGACGACCTCGACCAGGGGCATGATCGGAACCGGGTTGAAGAAGTGCATGCCGGCCACCCTGCCCGGACTCGGCACACCGCTGGCGATTCCCGTGATCGATAGGGACGAGGTGTTACTCGCCAGCAGGCAATCGTCGTCCACATGCTCGGCAACTCGAGCGAACAGCTGGGACTTCACAGCGGCGTCCTCGAAGACAGCCTCGATCACACAGTCAGCGCCGTCGATGGCCCTTTCCAGAGCGCTTTCGTAGGCGAGGCGCTCGGCAACGAGCGCTGTCGTGCTCGGTGGCAACTTGCCGCGCTCCACGCCCTTTGCCACCATGGATTCGATCTGCCGCGCCGCTCTCTCCAATGCCGACCCATCCACGTCGTAAAGCACCGAGTGCAGTCCCGCCATCGCCACGACCTGAGCAATTCCCTGCCCCATCGTGCCCGCCCCGAGCACGGCGACCCGTCGAATCATCCCGTATCCTTTCTGGCTCACAGGGTGCTTGCTCCGCTCCCGAACCGAGGGGCTTTGCCCCCACATGCCCTCACTCCCGACCTCCAACGCCGAGGAGCTTCGCTCCCGTGGCCGGCTCGACTCGAGTCTAGACCCAAATCAAGCGCATTCTCAAGCAACTCTAGTCCGCGCTTGTCGCATCGGCCGAAGGCGAGCGTTCGTCACCAAAGCAGCGCCGACGGCGAGCGGTTGTGGGTGAAGCGCTGCGGCTTCGCCGCAGCCTCAAGGGGCTTTGCGAAAGCCCCTTCGAAGAGGATCGAGAGGCTGGACCCAAATCAAGCGCGTACCGCGCTTGATTTGGGTCTAGAATCTCGATCCGAAGCATCGGACGATGCCACGGAGGTCGTGGCGCCGCTGAGGGACGAGGACGATACGCAGTCCTTTCAGGCCCGCGACACCGACCAACGAGCCGTGAGTCTTGAGGTCACAGGAGCATTGTATGACAGACAGTACAGGGCAGGACAAACTGGTCGGCTACGCCGTCGTCGATGGTGCGGCGATTCTCGAACTCCGGAACGCCCCGGCGAATTGCTACTCCTACGCCATGATGCGAGAACTGGACGAGGCGATACTTGCTGCTCGCTTCGACGAAGACGTGCACGTGATCGTGCTTCGGGGGGCTGGCGACAAGTTCTTCTGTGCTGGGGCAGATATCAAGATGCTGGATGGGGTCACGCCGGAGTACAAGTACTACTTCTGTCTCCATGCGAATGAGACGCTGAGCCGATTGGAGCACACGCCGAAACTGACCATCGCAGCCTTGAACGGACACTGCGTGGGCGGCGGACTGGAGGTGGCTCTCGCGTGCGACCTGCGGGTAGCTCGCCGAGGCGCCGGGAAGATCGGCCTCCCCGAGGTGAAGCTTGGCGTCCTTCCGGGTACGGGGGGGACGCAGCGTCTGCCCCGTGTGCTGGGCAAGACCAGAGCCTTGGAGTGGATGGTTACCGGGAGAAGCGCAACCTTCGAAGAGGCGCTCGCGGAAGGCCTAGTGACGCACGTCTGGGATGACGCTGACTTCGATGCGCGCGTCTTGGAGTACGCCCACGGATTCTGTCCTCCGCACGCAGCCTCCGAAGCGGTGGGACTCATTAAGCGGAGTGTGCAGAGTGGAACGGAAATGAGCCTCCAGGACGGGCTCTCGCTCGAGCGTGAGCTCCAGCGACGTCTCTTCGCGACCCGCGACGCCGCCGAAGGGATTCGCGCCTACGTAGAGAAGCGCGCGCCGGACTTCCAGGGACGGTGAGACCCGTGACCTGCAGTACTGCGGCACCAAGCTGCGACCTCGGGACCGGTCCCGATCGATTCACAGGCTTCTCGAGACCTTCGGGCTAGAACGAAAGCGTCATGGCCACTCGGATGAAGGCAGCGTGGGTCGAGCGCCATGGTGAATTGGACGCTGTGTCCGTTGCCCAGCGTCCCGTGCCAACACCACCACCGGGCCACGTACTGGTGAGTCTGCGGGCCAGTGGCATGAACCACCTCGACCTGTGGGTACGCCGCGGAGTCCCCGGTCACTCCTTTCCCCTGCCGCTCGTGCTGGGGTCGGATGGGGCCGGCGTGGTCGTCGAAAGGGGACTCGGCGTCGACCAGGTCGAGCTCGGTACCGAAGTCATCATTTCACCGGGAACTTCGTGCGGAGTCTGCGCTGCCTGCTTGTCCGGGCGCGACCCATTGTGTCGCCACTACCGCATCCTCGGTGAGGCCAGGGACGGTACCTGTGCCGAGTTTCTCGCGGTACCCGTTGCGAACGTGCTCCCGAAACCCAAGTCCACGACCTTTGAAGAGGCCGGCAGCTTCGTATTGTCTTCTCTTACGGCCTGGACCATGCTCGTAGACCGCGCGCAGATCCGTGCCGGAGAGACCGTTCTGGTACTCGCCGGTGGCAGCGGGGTTGGTGTGATGGCGATTCAGATCGCGAAGCTTCACGGCTGCACGGTGATTGCGACCGCCGGGTCCGACCAGAAGTGCGCCCGCCTTCGCAGCCTCGGTGCCGACGAGGTCATCCACCATGGTCGCGAGTCCGTCCCAGACCGAGTCAAGTCGATGACCGCGCGGCGAGGCGCCGACGTGGTGCTCGAACACGTCGGCAAGACCACCTGGGTTGACAGCGTTGCGAGCACCGCCTGGGGCGGGCGAATCGTGACCTGCGGCGCGACAACGGGCGCCGATGTGGCCATTGACCTCAGGACTGTGTTCTTCAAGCAGCTGTCGATCCTCGGGTCGACAATGGGCTCCAAAGGTACGGTCGCTCGACTCGTGGACCTTCTGGGCAGTGGGCGACTGCGGAGCATCGTTTCGGACGTTCTGCCGCTCGCGAGGATCCAGGACGCCCACCGCCTACTCGAGGACCGCAGTGTATTCGGAAAGATCGTGATCGTTCCCGGCTCCTGAGGGGCCTCCTGGACCTGAGTCGCCAGCAGAAGCCGAACACCACACCCAGAAGAACGCTGAGGAAGAAATGCAGCAGATGAAGCAAGACGACGAGCCAAGGGTTCTGATCACCAAAGACGGGCCAGTCGCGACGCTCCGCCTCAACCGTCCGTCAGCACGCAATGCGCTCGACCTCGAGATGGTAAACGCGATGCACGCAGCCCTGGATCAGCTCACCGCAGACTCAGGTCTTGCCTGTTTGATCGTGACGGGCACGGGCGAGCAAGCCTTCGTGGCGGGCGCTGACATTGCCCAGCTGCGTGAACGGCGATCTTCCGACGCGTTCCAGAGGATCAACCAAGCGCTGTTCCGAAAGGTCGAGGACTTCCCGGCGCCGACGATCGCTGCCGTGCGGGGGTGGGCTCTCGGCGGGGGCTGCGAACTCGCGATGTCCTGCGACATCCGGATCGCCGGCGAGTCCGCTCGATTTGGGCAGCCGGAGGTCGGACTCGGCATCATTCCCGGGGCTGGAGCGACGCATCGGCTACAGCGACTCGTTGGTGTCGCTCGCGCGCGCGAGCTGATCTTCACCGGCGACCTGATCGATGCCGCCGAGGCGCACCGAATCGGCCTCGTGAACCGGGTGGTGAAAGATGACGCGGTTCTCGAGGCCGCACAGGCGCTGGCTCTGCGGATCGCCAAGAACTCGCTCGGTGCGGTGCGGCTCTCGAAGCTCGCTGTCTCCTGTGCGCCTGACCTCAGCGATCGGGGCCGAGATGTGGTGGAAACCCTGGCTCAGGCCATTTGCTTCGAGTCCGCGGACAAGTTCGAGCGCATGACGGCGTTCCTGGAGCGGCGAAAAGGCTGAGCGCGCGAAGCGCGTGGAACAAAAAAAGGCCGCCCAAACGGGCGGCCTAAAAAGAACCCAGGCAACTACCTACTCTCGCGAAAACACTACCATCGGCGTGAAGGTCTTAACTTCCGTGTTCGGAATGGGAACGGGTGTGGCCCCTTCACTATGGTCACCTGGAAATTTCAATCACTCTTGTTCGAGTGTACTGGATGGTTTGGCGTAGGGTGAGCGATCGCTTGCTACGTCTAAGCTTTGTCTTTGCGCGCGAAACACTTGACGAACTCGACCACTCCAGCACCCGCCGGTTCTCTCAAAGAGAACCGATCGCGTGCGAAGGAGTAATTGTGGTCAAGCCAATCGGCAGATTAGTACCGGTCAGCTAAACATGTTGCCATGCTTACACACCCGGCCTATCAACCTCGTGGTCTACAAGGTGCCTCATGGGACATCTAGTTTTGAGGGGGGCTTCACGCTTATATGCTTTCAGCGTTTATCCTTCCCGTACATAGCTACCCTGCAATGCCCTTGACAGGACAACAGGCACACCAGAGGTACGTCCGCTCCAATCCTCTCGTACTAAGAGCAGATCCTCTCAAATGTCCTACACCCACAGCAGATAGGGACCGACCTGTCTCACGACGGTCTGAACCCAGCTCGCGTACCGCTTTAATTGGCGAACAGCCAAACCCTTGGGACCTTCTCCAGCCCCAGGATGCGATGAGCCGACATCGAGGTGCCAAACCTCCCCGTCGATACGGACTCTTGGGGGAGATCAGCCTGTTATCCCCGGAGTACCTTTTATCTGTTGAGCGACAGCCCTTCCACTTGGAACTGCCGGATCACTAAGGCCCGCTTTCACGCCTGCTCGACTCATGAGTCTCGCAGTCAAGCATCCTTATACCTTTGCGCTCTACGTGCGATTGCCGACCGCACTGAGGATGCCATTGCACTCCTCCGTTACTCTTTAGGAGGAGACCGCCCCAGTCAAACTACCCACCTAGCAATGTCCCACGACCGGATTCACGGAACGTGGTTAGAGCTCAAGCATAACAAGGGTGGTATTTCAACGATGGCTCCATGAGAACTGACGTTCCCACTTCAACGCCTCCCACCTATCCTACACATGCCATGCCTAAGACCAATACTAGGCTGCAGTAAAGGTTCACGGGGTCTTTCCGTCTAGCTGCGGGTAAGGGGGATCTTCACCCCTACTTCAATTTCGCCGAGTCCCTCGTTGAGACAGTGCGGAAGTCGTTACACGATTCGTGCGGGTCGGAACTTACCCGACAAGGAACTTCGCTACCTTAGGACCGTCATAGTTACGGCCGCCGTTTACCGGGGCTTCAGTTAGGAGCTTCTCCCGAAGGATAACCCATCCCTTTAACCTTCCGGCACCGAGCACGTGTCAGTCTCTATACGTCGACTTACTCGTCTTAGCAGAGACCTGTGTTTTTGGTAAACAGTCGCTACCGCCAATTCTCTGCGGCCCACCACATAGCTTCCAGGGAGACCTGGTCACCGCGATGGGCACCCCTTATCCCGAAGTTACGGGGTCAATTTGCCGAGTTCCTTAACGAGGGTTCTCTCGAGCGCCTTGGGATCTTCACCCTACCTACCTGTGTCAGTTTTAGTACGGTCACTGAAGACACTCCTTAGAGGTTTTTCTTGAAAGCCTATCCGGTCACTTCGTCCAAAAGAGGACTCGATCCGACTCCCGGGCCTGGTGCTGCGGATTTGCCTACAGCGGCCCTCAAGCAGGAAACGCCCACAATCACCCGGGCGATGACCATACCGACTCCGTCACCCCATCGTACAAACGCATCTTCAGTGGTGCACGAATATTAACGCGCTGTCCATCGACTACGCCTTTCGGCCTCGCCTTAGGTGCCGACTAACCCTGGGCGGAATTGCCTTCCCCAGGAAACCTTAGGTTTTCGGCGGATGAGATTCTCACTCATCTTATCGCTACTCATGCCGGCATTCTCACTTCTACGTCGTCCAGGGCTCCTTACGGTACCCCTTCGTCCTAGCGTAGAACGCTCCTCTACCGACGCACCTTACGGTACGTCCCGCAGCTTCGGTTACGAACTTTAGTCCCATGTATTTTCGGCGCGAAGTTGCTCGACTAGTAAGCTATTACGCACTTTTTAAATGGTGGCTGCTTCTAAGCCAACATCCTAGCTGTCACTGCAACAACACTTCCTTTGTCACTTAGCTCGTATTAGGGACCTTAGCTGGCGGTCTGGGCTGTTTCCCTTTTGACCACGGAGCTTATCCCCCGTAGTCTGACTCCCAGGATACGGTTGCTGGTATTCGGAGTTTGGTCAGGATGGGTAGGCGGTAAGCCCCCGCAGTCCCAATCAGTGTCTCTACCCCCAACAACGATTACCTGAGGCTAGCCCTAAAGCTATTTCGAGGAGAACCAGATATCTGCGAGTTTGATTAGCCTTTAACTCCAATCCACAGCTCATCACCTAGCTTTTCAACGCTAGTGTGTTCGGTCCTCCACGAGCTTTTACACTCGCTTCAACCTGGCCATGGATAGATCACACGCTTTCGGGTCTACTCCCTGCTACTGCATCGCGCATTTCGCACTCGCTTTCGCTACGGCTCCATCCCAGAAGGACTTAACCTTGCAACAGAAAGTAACTCGCCGGCTCATTATGCAAAAGGCACGCGGTCACCCGTTCCACTCCGAAAAGTGGCATAGGGCTCCCACCGCTCGTAAGTGCATGGTTTCAGATTCTATTTCACTCCCCTAATAGGGGTTCTTTTCATTTTTCACTCACGCTACTAGTACGCTACCGGACGCCAAGTAGTACTTAGCCTTGGGGGGTGGTCCCCCCTGATTCACGCCAGGTTTCACGAGACTGGCGCTACTCGGGATACACTCGAGAGGAACTCAGCCTTTCGCTTACGGGCCTATCACCCGCTGCGGAGGAACTTTCCAGAACACTTCAGCTAGACTGAGTTTTTGTAACCTCTCCCACGGCCCGTGGACCGCAGATGGCATTCCCACGACCCCAACGTTGCAACGGCTACGGCCTTACACAACGAAGGTTTAGGCTGATTCCTTTTCGCTCGCCGCTACTAAGGAAGTAGAGGTTTCTTTCTTTTCCTGGGGCTACTTAGATGTTTCAGTTCACCCCGTTACCTTCCGAACCCTATGAATTCAGGTGCGGATTTCGCGTCTTCAACGCGAAGGGTTTCCCCATTCAGAGATCCCCGGGTCATAGCTTGCTTAGCAGCTCACCGAGGCTTATCGCAGCCACGCCACGTCTTTCTTCGGCTCTTGGCGCCAGAACATCCACCATGCACTCTTTGTAGCTTGACCACAATTACTCTATCGCACGAGGCGAAGGAGCAACTGCGTAAACGACAAGTGGTCGCGCTCAGAGAAGGCGAAAACGAGCAGCAAAAGCTGCCCCACGCCAAACCATCCAAATTGTCAAAGAACTCAAGAAGCTCTCTACGATAAGGGAGCTCTATGTATGTTTGCAGAACCGGCCTGGACTCGCCAGGAATATCTTAAGTGGAGACGATCGGGATCGAACCGACAACCTCCGCCGTGCAAGGGCGGCGCTCTCCCAGTTGAGCTACGTCCCCCTCGATGTGGGCCTAGCTAGACTCGAACTAGCGACCTCGTCCTTATCAGGGACGCGCTCTAACCAACTGAGCTATAAGCCCGATTTTAAGCTGTCGTCCCTCGCGATGAGCGGGAACGATCAGATCAGCAATAGAGAAAACGTACATATCGTCACGAAAAAGAGACGAGCCCGTAGCGAGGAAGATGTACCCAAAGTTCATCCTCAGGAAAGTTTCCCATCCTTGAGGTTCCAAGTAATCCCTTAGAAAGGAGGTGATCCAGCCGCAGGTTCCCCTACGGCTACCTTGTTACGACTTAGTCCCCCTCACGAACCTCACCTTCGGCACATCCCTCCACGAGGGTTGGGTATGTGACTACGGGTGCGGCCCACTTGGGTGGCTTGACGGGCGGTGTGTACAAGGCTCAGGAACACATTCACCGCGGCGTAGCTGATCCGCGATTACTAGCGATTCCAACTTCATGGAGGCGAGTTGCAGCCTCCAATCCGAACTGGGGTCGGTTTTTTGGGATTTGCTTGGCCTCACGACTTTGCAACCCTTTGTACCGACCATTGTAGCACGTTTGTGGCCCTGGGCGTAAGGACCATGATGACTTGACGTCGTCCCCGCCTTCCTCCGGTTTAACACCGGCAGTCTCCTTAGAGTCCCCGGCATGACCCGCTGGCAACTAAGGACAAGGGTTGCGCTCGTTACGGGACTTAACCCAACATCTCACGACACGAGCTGACGACAGCCATGCAATACCTGTGCAAGCTCCTTCAAAGAAGGTCCCTCCCCTTTCAGTTCGGTACTACTTGCATGTCAAACCCAGGTAAGGTTCTTCGCGTTGCATCGAATTAAACAACATGCTCCACCGCTTGTGTGAGCCCCCGTCAATTCCTTTGAGTTTCAGCCTTGCGACCATACTCCCCAGGCGGGGCACTTAACACATTTGCTCCGGCAGAGAGGCCTTTGGTGCCCCTCTACTTAGTGCCCATCGTTTACGGCTAGGACTACCAGGGTATCTAATCCTGTTTGCTCCCCTAGCTTTCGCACCTCAGCGTCAGTTGCGGGCCAGAGAACCGCTTTCGCCTCCGGCGTTCCTCCTGATATCTGTGCATTTCACCGCTCCACCAGGAATTCCGTTCTCCCCTCCCGCCCTCTAGCAACGCAGTATCAAATGCAGTTCCCCGGTTGAGCCGGGGGATTTCACACATGACTTACGCTGCCGCCTACGTGCTCTTTATGCCCAGTGATTCCGAACAACGCTCGCACCATTCGTATTACCGCGGCTGCTGGCACGAATTTAGCCGGTGCTTCTTCTCACGCCCCTTCAACCTCAAGGGGTGTTAACCCTAAGGGATTAGGTTCATTCGAAAGGACTTTACAACCCGAAGGCCTTCATCGTCCACGCGACGTCGCTCCATCATGCTTTCGCACATTGGTGGAAGATTCTCGACTGCAGCCTCCCGTAGGAGTCTGGGCAGTGTCTCAGTCCCAGTGTGGCCGGTCACCCTCTCAGGTCGGCTAGGCATCACAGCCTTGGTGAGCCGTTACCTCACCAACTAGCTAATACCACGTAGACCCTTCCCCATGCGGCAGCTTGAAACAGAGGCCACCTTTAATTCCCACTCCGCAGAGCAGAAACCACATCCGGCATTAGCAACCCTTTCGGGTTGTTATTCCCGTCATGAGGGCAGGTCATCTACGCATTACTCACCCGTTCGCCACTTTACCGGTCCCCCGAAGGGAACTTTCTCGTTCGACTTGCATGTCTTATCCACGCCGCTAGCGTTCGTTCTGAGCCAGGATCAAACCCTTCAATTACATTTTCACACTCCGTGGCGCTCGCTGCCGCAACCAAAGGTCACGACGGGATCGACATGGAGCAAAAAGCGAATTAGGTTGATCTGGTGATCAATCAGTAGCTGCGCGCCGCGCGAGGACCACCTAAGGCAGTCCGCACAACGACGCAAAAGCTCGTACATCTTTCGCTACGGGCTCGAATTGTCAAAGATCACGGCCAGCCGAGCAGGGCCGACGCGGCTTTTAGGCGCGCCTGACTTTCCTGTTGCTCCTCGCAGGCGAGCAGTTCGTCTGGCGGGAAGGCACATAATAGGGATCCGTCGGACGTCGTCAAGGGTCTACGAAGATTTTTTTTGGATCCTCGTAAGGCGCTCACAGAAAACGCGTTACGCAGTTGGGTCCGTCGCGTCCTCGAGGGTCGGGTCGAGAACCGGAGGGCCATCTCGCGGGTCAGGCAGCCGCTGGTGCGATCCGCCGACGGTGCCTTAGAACCCCGTGAGCCACCAGGGCCACCCCCAACAGGAGCAGGCCCCCAGAGATCTGCTGAGAGACGGTCCAGGCCCCCGGAGCCGGGTCGTGATCGCCTCGGATGGTCTCTACGGTGAATCGAGTCGCACCGTAGAGGATTCCGAGGATGCCCGTAGTGACTCCAGGGGGCAGCCGATGCACGTTGAGCCGCCAGCAGATCCAGGCCATGAAGAACGCTGCAAGACTCGAGTACAACTGCGTCGGGTGCACGGCGAGCGAGTGCCCCACGGGCGTTTGCAGATCGCTAGGGTAGGAGACCCCTAACGGGAAGCTCGCCGCGCACACCTTTCCCCAGCAGCAACCATTCAGGAAGCAACCGATCCGACCGAAAGCAATCCCCACGGCCAGCCCGGGGGCCACCAAGTCGAGGAACGTCAAAGTCGGCAGCCGGTGGCGGTGAAGCAGGGTTAGCATGCAGAGAAGGCCCCCGAGGATGCCTCCGAACAGAACGAGCCCGCCCTTCCAGATCATGAACGGGCCAAGCAATGGGCTCGCGGCGAGCACCTCGTCGCTGCCCCAGTACTGGACCACGTAGAAGACCCTTGCACCCACGACCCCGGCCAGAACACTCCAGATCGTCAAGTCCGTGGCGATGTCAGGGTCGAATCCGCGGGCGCGGCAGCCCTTCCGGAGGAGCCACAGGCCGCCAAGCACGCCCAGCAGCACCATCGCTCCGTAGCTATGAAGCGGGAACGGCCCGATCCGTATCAGTTCCGGCATCATGGGCTTCGAGAACTCCTTCACGCCGACTCGCGGGGCCCTGGGCGCGCGCGGTCGTCACTGCATTTCCTGGTACTGAGCATGGAGTTGCGCGTTTGCCATGCCTGACGGACCCGAGCATACCGCGGAGTCCCTCCCCATTGCACGGGTCCTGAGGGTGCAAATCGGCGCGTCGGCGGGGGGCGAATCTCGAAGTTCCAGCGGTGAGCGATCTCTTGCTTGTGAATGCGCTTGATTTGGGTCTAGTTGAGGTTCCTTAGCCGGTGGCGGCCGGTTACGTTCTGCCCCCTCCAGACTCGCCCGCAACCGGCCCGAAAGGAGTGCCCCTGACCACAGTGCGTCGCAGGATCGCGGTTTTGGGCTCGACCGGCTCGATCGGGACTCAAACGCTCGACGTGGTGCGCGAACAGCCGGACCACCTCGAGCTGGCGGCGTTGGCCGCAGGCAGCAATCGGGCCGAACTCCTCGCCCAGGCGAGTGAGTTCGGGGTCACCGCGCTCTGCTTGGCCGGCGTTCCGAGCGCCCCGACGGCGCGCGACGGAATCCTCCTCGGCTCGGACAATCTCATCGCATGGCTCGAGCGATCCCAGTGCGACCTGCTGGTTTCTGCGGCTACAGGCCTGGTTGGCCTTCCGGTCACGATCCGAGCCCTCGAGCTGGGCATGGACGTCGCCGTTGCGAACAAGGAGTGCGTCGTCACGGCCGGACACTTGCTTGCCCGTGCGGCGGCAAAGAGTGGAGCCAAGCTGCTTCCCATCGACTCGGAGCACTGCGCGGTCTGGCAGTGCCTGCGCGCGGGCAACCCTTCGGAGCTCCGGCGCATCGTCCTGACGGCCTCTGGAGGCCCATTCCGCGGGTGGCCTCGAGAGCGCTTGGCCAGCGTCACTCCGCAGGATGCCCTAAAACACCCAACCTGGAGGATGGGCCCCAAGATCACGGTGGACTCCGCCACCCTCATGAACAAGGCCCTCGAACTCCTCGAGGCTCAGACACTCTTCGCAGTCCCGCCTCAGCAAATCGAGGTCCTCGTGCACCCGCAGTCGGTCGTGCATGCGGTGGTCGAGTTCCAGGATGGATCGGTGGTCGCTCACATGGGATCCCCTGACATGCGGATTCCGATCCAGTACGCTCTGAGCCATCCGCAGCGGTGGCCTCGGCAACCGAATGCATTCTCGCTGATCGACATCGGTCGACTGGACTTCGAGGCGCCGAATGACGAGGTTTTCCCCTCCCTCCGATTGGCCCGCCAGGTGGCCGGCCAAGAGCCGTCCGCGCGCGTGGTCCTGAACGCCGCGAACGAGCGGTGCGTGCAGTTGTTCCTGGACGGGCGAATCCCCTTCCTGGCGATCTTCGAGCTCGTCGAACGGGCACTGGGCAAGAGCGTGATTCGACCTTTGGACAGTGTCGAAGAGGTGGTCGCCGAAGACCGGCTAACACGGAAGAACGTTGACGAATGGATCTGACGGTTTGGCACTTGCTGCTCGCCGCTCTTGGGCTGAGCTTCTTGATTTTCGTTCACGAACTGGGCCACTTCCTCGCTGCGAAGAAGGTCGGGATTCGTGTCGAGACCTTCTGCATCGGCTTCCAACCCACCATCTTTGGCTACCGCGCCAGGTTCTTCGCGTTCACCCGGGGAGGGACTGAGTACGCCGTGGGAATGGTCCCGCTGGGCGGCTACGTCAAGATGGCCGGCGAGCAACCAGGGGAGCAAAAGACCGGGGCGGGTGACGAGTTCACGTCCAAGACCATCGGTGAACGAGCCCTCGTGCTGGTGGCGGGCTCCCTCATGAACCTGCTCTTTGGCTTCTTGTTCTTCGTGCTGGCGTTCACCATTGGCTTCGAGACAGAGAGTTCCGTTGTCGGTAGCGTCGTTCCGGGCGGGCCAGCGTGGGACGCGGGAATAAAACCTGGCGATCGCATCGTGGCGATCGAGGGCGAACCCAAGAACGATCTACTCGAGGTCAGCATGACGGTGGCGCTGCGCGAGACCGGCAAGCCGCTCGCGATGCAGGTTCGCCGTCCCGTGCCAGGCGGTGATCCGCTCACGCTCGACATCGACGTTACGCCCAGAATGAACCCGTTGAGGGGAATGCCGCACATCGGGATCAGTCCGAGCAGTAGCTGGGAGGTGGGGTCCGTTGCCGACGACTCGATCGCGGCCAGGGCCGGGGTTAAAGTCGGCGATCGGCTTCGGAGCGTGGAGTTCGTCGGCGACGAACTCCAGTACGAGATATCTACGGAACTTCCCCCGAATGTCGGCTGGTCACGCATCGACGACTTCGTCGCGTTCGAGGAATACCGCTCTATCGTCGTCACCGTCGAGCGACCTTCCGGGCAACTGGAGCGGTTGCCGATGAACCGGGGGACACCGGCCGTCGACGAGAATCAGACTCCCGGCATCGGCGTGGCGCTGGCCAGTCGCACGGTCCTGGCAGTCCAACCGCAGAGCGAAGCGGCTTCGGTGTTCCAGCCGGGTTGGGAGATCATCACCCTCGGCGATCACCCGATCTTCGATCTAGGGATCCCCAACCTCACGCACGTGGCCAAAGGTAAGGACGAGGTAACGTTCGAAACGGCCACGGGCGAGTCGGGTCGGGTCAAGGTCCGGGACCTGATCTCCTGGCTCGAGCACGACGTGGTCATCGGGCCAGGCCGGCGCCAGATCGAGACTCTGACCGAGACCAGCCCGCTCCGGTCGCTCGGGTTGCAAGCCGGCGATCATCTCCTCCGAGTGGGTGAGACTCGCGTCGTTCACGCAGCCAGCCTCGACGCGTTCCAGCCCACCCAAGGCTCCGTCGAAGTCGAGTGGTGGGAATCCGTTTCCCGGACGACGAAACGCGGCCGCATTGACGTCCAGCCGAACGACCAACTCGACCTTGGGGTGCGTTTCGATGACCGCGCCGTACTCGGTCGAGTGATCCCAGGCTCTTCGGCAGCGGCCGCAGGCCTGAGGCCGGGCGACGTAATCCTGCAGGTGAACGACCAGCCCGTGAAGCAGTGGAGCGATCTAACCCGAGAGGTGACGCGGAGCATCCCCGCGCCATGGTGGAAGCTCTGGTGGGGCAAGCCCAGCTACGAGATTCGAGAACTCCAACTCCAAATCGACCGCAACGGGACTCTCGTAACCGTCCCCTGCACCCCAAGCCAACGGCGCTGGCCGCGCCTGGGAATCGCACCCAACTCCGACAAGGTGCTCTTGAAGTCAGGTGTCTTGGAAGCCTGTGTTCAGGGCCCGAAACGAGCGTACGTCTGGAGCCTGAGGGTGCTCCTCACCTTGCGATCGCTTTTCACTGGGGAGGTCGCCGCAAGCAATCTCTCCGGACCGGTCGGGATCCTATCGGTCGGAACCATGGCGTCCCAGAGCGGACTCGGCTACCTGATCTTCGTCCTCGCATTGATCAGCGTCAATCTCGGCATCTTCAACCTACTCCCCTTCCCCATTCTGGATGGCGGACACTTGACGTTCCTACTCGTCGAGAAAATCAAGGGGTCGCCCGTGAGTGAGAGAGTGCAAGAGTGGTGCTTTACGATCGCCTTCTTCTTGCTGATCGGCTTGGCCCTCTTCGTGACCTACAACGATCTCCTGCGGCTGTTCGCGCGCTGAGCCCCGAGGATGCTGTGTTTCTCCGTTTCGCGTCCCGTCCTTTGGGGGGCGGCGCAGCGTGCGGTCCCGCGTCAAGCGCTCCACTGTCAAGCTGGTGGCGTCTCGTTCGTGGTGGCCTTCTGGGCACCGCGCTCTCGAACTACTTCCTCGGGTACGCACTCGAGGCCGGAACGGACCTCCGGCTCTCGCTCACGTTTTGGATCGTAGGCGTAGCCGTTGCGTTGCTCTATGCATTTGGCATGGGGTTGAACGACCTTTGCGATCTCGAGCAGGATCGCACGCTGCACCCTACCCGGCCACTCCCCAGTGGACGGATTTCTCCCCGATCAGCCGCCTTTGTGCTCGCCCTGTTCGGGGTCGCGGCGCTGCTCCTTGGCGTCTTGGCTGGGCCCCAGCCCGCCTTCGCCGTGGGTCACTTGTGCGCGTGGATCCTGGCTTACAACGCTGGCGCCAAAAACCACGAGTTTCTCGGGGCCATCTCCATGGGGGCGGTGCGTGCCTCCCTCGTCCTCCTCGGCAGCAATGTGGCGCGCGCTTCGATCTCGGACACGCTCCCGGTCTCGCCTTTCGCAACGACCAGTGCATGGATCGCGGTTGGCGGGTATGTCGCGTTGGTCACCTGGCTGTCGATGGCCGAAGACGACGCAACAACCGCACGAAGCCGCACGCGGCATGTCGCCCTGACCACCTGGGTCGTGACGGTCGCCTGCGGTATCGTCGTTCTCCAGCACTCTGGACTCGCGGGTCGACCGCGAATCGAGATCATTCTGGCGTGGCTCCCGGTACTGACGTGGACTCTCTTCTACACGCGCCGCCCGCTCCTCGACTGTCCTGCGCGGACGAGTCAGTCTACGTATCGCGCTCTCCTCGGCCTGTTCCTCCTTGATCTCGCCATCCTTGTTTCCTACGATCTACCGTCCGCTGCGCTCGTTCCGCTCGCACTCGGGGCAGGACATTGGCTCGCGTTGCTGAAACGCATCCCCGCAACGATCGCGAAGGTCCGCCAATGAAAGTGTTGATCGTAGGCTCGGGTGGTCGCGAACACGCACTGGGGTGGCGTTTGGCCAGGTCTCCGCGCGTCCAACACATCGTTTCTTGCCCTGGAAACGGTGGGTTGTCTCGGCTCGGCGACGTATGGAGTCTCCCCATCGACCAGGACTTTCATCCGCTGCTCGAGAAGATTCGAGCTCAACACGTGGACTTCGTGGTCGTCGGTCCCGAGGCTCCACTCGTCGGCGGCCTCGCGGACTTCCTTCGTCAGCATGGAGTTCCGACTTTCGGCCCTTCCGCCCAAGCCGCTCGACTCGAAGGGTCCAAGGTCTTTGCCAAGAAGTTCCTCGCGCGACACTCGATCCCTACCGCGGAGTTTCGAGTCGTGAACCAACTGAGCGACCTCGAACCTGCGCTCGACGCCTTTCCCGACGGCGTCGTGGTGAAAGCGGACGGGCTCGCGGCCGGCAAAGGCGTGACCGTGGCGGCGAATCGGGCCGAAGCGCGGTCCAGCGCGGTCTCGATGCTGTCGGGAGCCGGCTTCGGAGCCGCAGGCCGCCAGATCGTGCTCGAGCAACAGCTTCACGGCGTAGAGATCACTCTACTCGTACTCTTGAGCGACGAAGGATACCGCGTTCTCGAGCCCGCTCACGATTACAAGCGGCTCCAAGATGGCGACGCTGGCCCGAACACGGGCGGGATGGGCGCGTACAGCCCGAGTGACCTCGTTTCCGAAGTCGTTCGTCGACAGGTGGACGAGCGCGTACTGCTGCCGACGATCGAAGCGCTCCGAGCCGATGGGATCTCCTACCAGGGGATCCTCTACCTCGGGCTGATGCTGACTCCAGACGGTCCCCAAGTACTGGAGTACAACGTCCGTCTCGGCGATCCGGAGACCCAACCGCTGCTCATGCGCATGCGCACGGATCCAGTGGACGTCTTCGAAGCGGTCGCCCAAGGGCGGGTTTCTCGACTGAACCTGGAGTGGGACCCTCGGAGCGCAGTTTGCGTCGTCATGGCCAGCGAAGGATACCCCCACTCGGGAGGCCGCCCCGTATCGATCGAGGGGCCGGCAGTGTCAGCGTTGGACGACGTCGTGCAGGTGTTCCACGCCGGCACCCGATGGACCGGGGAGGGTTTCGAGACAAACGGGGGACGCGTGCTCGGGGTCACTGCACTGGCCGACACGAAAGCCGAGGCGCGGCGGCTGGCCTACGATCGAGTGGGACGAATTCACTTTGAGGGCTGCCAGTACCGGCTCGACATCGCCGCATCGACCGCTGACTCGTGACCCGCGCAACGAGGCCCGATTGACTCGGCGCAACCATGACTCGGGGCAACGATGACTGACTCGGGGCAACCACGACTCGGGACCCGAATTCGCGTGTCGAAAAGCGGACTGCTTGGGCGACTCCTTAGTCCGGAAGATCGGCTTCGTCGTCGCGCGTGACTACGCGGCGAAACAACTCCTTGATGTCGTGAATGACATTACTGAATCCCTCGAACCGATAGCTCTTGCGAAACTCCTCGTCGAGGACGGCCCGCAGGCTGTCGCTGCGGAGGGGCCGGTAGCTCTCGAACTGGTCTGGGAACGCTTGGCTCACGTTGAGCTCAGCCGCGTCCTCGATCTTCGCAGAATACAGACAATCAACGCCTTCGGGCGGAAAGGAAAGCATCCTATCCTCCTGGGAGGTACCAGCTCGGCTGCGGCGCCCAGTGGTTGACCGATCCCTTGGTGTTTGGCGAAGCCGCGCACGACTCGTGGGGGCCGCTGCCGGCCCTAGCGCTGCATTGCGCGGGTAATGATAGGTCGCCCCTCGTGAGAGTCAACCCGAGTACCCGCGAGGCAGCTCTAGGCCCAAACCAGCGCACGCCGCGCTCGACTTGGGTCCCCAGCCGCGTCCATTCAGGCGAGCGAATCCAAGTCTGGCCGTGGCCGCGTGACCAAAATCCACCCACATGGCTTTCGAACGGCGACTCCTTAGTCGGCTTCTGGGCGCGGAGGAACTCCCGCGAACGCCACGAGTTACGAGCTGAGCCGGGCGTCGACGAGGATGGTCGCCGCGTGTCGACAGAGGGGGCTTTCGAAGAGCCCCCTTGGAGAGGGTCCAGGCCCAAGGCAAGCGCGGCACGCGTTTGATTGTGGGGGCCTAGTCCAGCTCGATCCCCCGTGACTCGGAAAGACGATCCAGAAGGCTCTGCAGATACTTGCCAGTAGCCTGCTTCTTGGTGTTGATGTCGATTTCGCGCGGAGACATGTCGGCTGGGTCGACCGACATCCCAAGCTCCTTGTAGAGGGATCTAGAGCGCTCGTAACTCCTTGCGGCAACACCCGCAGCGAGTTCGCGGAGCAGCCCTAGATCGCGCTGACAGTCGATGTACGTGGTGCTTCTCTGCGCCGCGTCGATCTCCCGCTGCTGCGTCCGCAGAGGATCACGAATCTTCTCCTCCAGGAACTTCTGCCACGCAACCGAGTCGAACGAGCCATCCTTCTGATAGGCGGACTTCTCGGACGCACCGCCCCGAGCCTCCTCCAGATCGACGGCGACTTGCTTCACCGCGATCATGGTCTTCCGGAAGAAGTCATTCACACCGGCGAGGCGCGCGCCGATCTGCTCATCCGTTCCGAGTTGAAACGGCTTGTCCGGGAACGAAGTTGGCCACGGACTGCCACCCGGTGGAAACCTCTCCGGTGCCTTTGCCAGGGTCTCGAGCACTTCCGGCCCCTGCATTTCTTGCGGAATCAGGAAGCTCACGTAGAGGTTGTCGATGACTCCATTCAGGGAGTGGGAGACGAACTCGACATCAAACCTCTGGGTTCGCTCGAGCGTGAACGAGAACACTTCGAGCACTTGGAAACTGTAGCGTACTTGGAGTTGCAGCACCGCGCCGGCGGGAACCAAGGGGGCCCGCCCATTCACCCCGATCGTCCACTTCCCGCCGCTTTCCTTAGCGGACACCCGGTTCAGCTCGATCAATGCCGGCGCTTGGCCGTCGTCTTGGGCCTCGACGGGCGCACGGCCGCCGACAGCGAGTATGACTGCACACGCCACTAACGACCGCACCCCGAACCACCGCCTGCGGTTCCTCACTGCTCCTCCTCCTGACCCGCTCCCGAGTCACCGGACTCGCCGTCGGTCAGCCCGAGTGCCTTCTGAATGTCAGAAACCAGGTCGGCCAGGTAACGTTTCGTGACCTTCTTCCGCCGTATCGCGGTGCTAAGTCCTTCCGGCTCTCCCTCGGCAGCGGACAGTTCAACGTTCTTCTCTTTGTAGAGGTCGGCCTGCGCGGTCAACACTCGCTTGCCGATCGCCCCGGAGAGCTCCTGAAGCAAGAAGAGTGCTGTCCGATAGGGAATGTACTGCGGATTCTCGTGCGCCTTCTCGATCTCTTTCTGCAGGTCGACGATCGGCTTGACCACGTCGTCGTCGAACCACTTCCGCCACTTCTTGGCGTCGAACTTGTCCTTCGTCACGAACTCACTGCCGGCCTGCACCGCTTTCACTTGATCGGCGACTACCCGGTCCAGTTTCGCGAGAGCCACGTAGCGATCCTCGAAAAACTTGCGCGTCTGTTCCAGCTCGGCTTGCATATCCTCTGGAGTCGTGAGCTGGAACGTCAGATCGAAGTTGTAGTCCGTCCAAGGTGCCCGATTGGGCGGGAAACTCTCCGGATCGGCCTTGATCGCATCGAGGACCTTCTTGGGCTGCACCGACTGCCCGGAGGTCGCATCCTTCAGATACACGACGGTCTGCAGAAGGAGGCCGTCCGTACTCGCGAAGCCGGCCTTGGGCTTCAGACTGACTGTGAACGCGGCAGGACTCTCCAAGGTCTCCCGGAAGCTCTGGAGGACTTGCGATCGCCAGGTCACTTGAAAGTCCACCTTGGCACCCGCTGGAAGCTTGGGGGCGGCCCCTTGGGCTGTGATCACCCACTTGCCGTCTTCTTTCGCCGCTGTAACCGATGTCAGGGTGATGAGTCTGATCATCGACTCTGGTTGAGCCTTCAACGAACCGACCCAGCCAAGCAGACCCAGTGCGACCAACACGCCCAACCTCGCGGTCCGAGGAAGTCGAGCCCCACGCCGAGCCCGTTCCCTTGTCGAAGCGGAAAGAGTCATCCTCGTCTTGCCTCTCTGAATGTCAGTTCTCGATTTCGGTGAGGAGCGTTTGGGCCGACGGCAGAAAGTAGGTCAGAGTAACGTCTTCGAGCGCGGGAGTCCCCACCACTCTCGCGCCGAACTCGCCGGTGCCCAAGGCACCGCGCATGACGATCTGGTACACCAACTGCCCCGTTCGGCCCGACTGCGCGGACGAACGTGAGTAGAGCCACTTGCCGGCAAAGTTCTGGTTGATTCGACTATCACCGCCGGGATCGCGAACGGGTTGTAGCGCATAACCCGTAGTCCCGACGTTCGCGACCGAGAACGCCACGTTCTGGTCCGAGAACCGCACCGGGTTTCCGTTGTAGAGCGCGGGCGTGTAGAGAGTCCAAGAAATGGAGCGGAGCCTCAGTCTCTCGATCCCGTCCGGGAACGGGACTTCGAACGCGTTGGTGTACTCTGCCGGCTTGTCGGTGAAGTAGCCGACGGGGCCAAAGGGGGCCGCGTGAACGCCGGAGAAGGTGACGAACTCATCGATCGTTGCGTTCGCGTGGACTCGCTTCAGATCGGACCGCTCCGGGGCCCCGTCCGCGCTGGTATTGGTTCCGAACTTGAAGAGTCCTTCGTCATCGAGCGCCTGGTCGCGGAAGAAGCCAGCGACGTACATGCCGTCTTTCGGTTCTTCTTCGTTCAGGGTGACGAACTGCTCTTGGCCAAGATTGTGTGAGATCGCACCGACATCTTGGAAGTCGACCTCCACCTTGACACGGTTCCCGGGAAGCTCGTCGTCGTACCCGATTGCCAAGTGGTGCCACTCTCGTGCCCGCCAGTTCGAGATGTCGACTACGACGTCCGTTCGGGCCCAGACTTTCTTGGGGTCCACGTACTGCTCGTCTGGATCGAGACCCCCGCTATCCTCCCCTTCTTCTGGAAACTCGGGGATCGGCAAGGCAGTGGAACCCTGCTGAAAGGCCCGGTGATAGTACAACCGCGTGATCCGCAGTTGACCGGAAGTGCTGCGCCAGACGTAGAACTGGGTTCCTTCGGAATCGGTCAACTGGACTCCGGTCTTGGTCTGGACTTGCGTGGCACTGAAGAGTCCATTGAACACGGGATCGTTACCGTCGTTCTCCAGCTTGACCCAGAACGACACGCCACCCTGGTAGTACGGTAGATTGCCGGTCGTATTCGTGTAGTTCCGGTTCAACGGCCCCGGGTTCGACGGCACATCTCGGTAGACCGACGCCGGCATGCGGAGAAAACCCTGCGCTCGCGAACTGTAGCGGTACAGGCTGGAGTTCACGCCATCGGGGAACAAGTCGCTCCCGTTGAGCACGGTACCCACCAGCATCTCCCGAACCCGTGCTCCTTCATCCGCCGCGTCGTCCAAGCCCCAGTAGTAGGTCGAGTAGCGCTTCATCAACTGGGAACCAGACCTCGAGAACTCGAGATCGAGGACCTTGTTCATTTCGGAGAGGAACTCGGTACCCCGCCGCGAACCCTCACCGCGACTGATCTTCGCCAGGTTCGAACGCGACCTGTCGTCCCGGAATCGGAAACCGGTGTAGCTCTGGATTTCTCCTCTGCCGTTGAAGAAGTCACCGCGCTTGGTTGGGTCGAGTTCTTGGCGCAAGGCATCGGTGTAGCCGGAAATCTCGACTCGGCCGTCCACTTCGGATCCGTAGAACAGATCGTCATGGAGCGCATCCATGGGGTCCGGATAGGTCGTCACGTACTTGCGATCGTTGGCGCTGTTGAACGAACCGGCCCTGAAAGGCCGCTCGAAGTCGGCCTGGGTGGTGTGGCGCAAGACTTCGAACACCTTGACGATGGATCGTCTCTTGGCTCGGGCAATGCGCTCGCCGGGGACGAACGCGTTTTCGCTGTTCTCCGTCGCGATGTCGGCGACGGTCGAGACCTCGTAGATCCCGTTCGAGTCGAAACAGAACTCCGTCGTGTGGCCAGCGATGGGCTGGCCCTGCGCTGCGTTCGCCCCTTCGCCACTGAGCTTGACCAAGCCGAACTTATCCACGGCGCAGTATGCCGACGAGTTCGGGTTGAACTTGTTCAAGCGTGTGTTCGGATTGAAGTTGGCGAGTAGCACGCCGCGCACGAGGTCATAGTACCAAGCCCACTGCCGCGAGTTCGCGAGCCCGCGCGAGTTTCGGGTCGAGGACTCGTTGGAAGGATGGCCCTGGGAGAACTGCATGTGACTGGCTTGGTACAGGCCAGTCCCACGAAGCAAGGAGTTCTTCGCCGCGTTGCTGCCCCGGATGTCCTGCGGATTCACGACGGTGATACTGGTTTGATTCGGGAAGATCCCGTCGTCCAAGCGGTTGACGAACTCCTCGAATCCGGTCGCGGCCGGCCCGGGCTGTCCACTGGACCACTCCCGAAATGGCGCCCGCTTTCGTTGCGCAATGATCTCCCGAGCAAGTCTCTGTGCTACCTCGAGGCTCAGCGGTTCCGTGTAGACCCACACGGGAGTCTGTCGAAGCGTGTTCTCTTCGTCCCCCGGGGCCAAGCTGCCGTTGTCGGTCAGATCGATCTCGCTGCGCTCTTTGCCGAGAATCGGTCCGCGGTCTACCTGCACCAGAGGAAAGGCCCGCCGACCCGCGAGACCGGCGAGGACCGCCACGAGAACGGGTTCCGGAGCGGTGTTGATGTTGATGGGCGCTCGCGGCTCGTAGACGAGACGCGAAGCTCCGACGACGTCGGTCCGCAGACTGATCCCGTCCCCGCCGACCCCGGTGTTCGCTTGGTTGGGGTCGAGAGTGTTGTACCGAACCACTGCGTCGGCGGAGCGATAGGTCGATTGGTCGACCCAGGAGTGTGCAGTCAGGAAGTCTGCGACCAACGCGTAGTTCTGCTGGCCCAGGATCTCCACCAGTTGGGCTTTGGACTCGAACCGATTCCCTTCGAGCGTGTTCCGAAAGCGAATGATGTCGGCCCCTTTGATTTGCCGCCCACCCTCGTCCGGCTCGGCGAAGAACGGATTGACGTTGTATCGACCGTCCGACTTCAGCGCTCGGCCGAGGTTGTCGAGCATGTCGGCCAGAGAGTCTTGCTGGCCATTGATGTTGATCTGGGCCGCCGTGTCGATGACCTTGGTCTTGAAGAACCCCATGGCGCTGTCGACCGTTCCCAGACTTCCGATGGTCAAGCCCAGCGACGTGTCACTCGGGTCGGCAGTATCGAGTTCGCGGAGGCCGCCGTACGCGAACTTTCCATCGTCGTCGAGGTACAGCCACGGCGAGCGCTCGATCCGAGAGTCGGTGAACGCGTTCCAGTTCAAACCGCCACGGAACGACGCGATCAGGGCCGACTCCGCGGAAGCCGCGACCAAATCGGCGCGCACCGTATTCGCAAAGTTCTGAGTGGCTTTGCGCTCCAGCCTCATGAGCGCCGCAAAAGTCGTGGCGATGATGGCCAACAGAGCGAGTACGACGAGCGCCACGATCAGCATCGAGCCACGCTCGCGCGGACGCCTCTGAGGCGAGCGGTTCCGCGCGCACATCCCCACCCGACTCGACCGAGAAACCGCCTGCCTCATCCCGATCCCTTCTTCCGAGCGAGTTCTTCGCCGGCGGGGGGGGCCACCGTCTGGGCCGCCCCGAGACCGCTCAAACCCACACGTGTCTACCGAGTCACTTCTCCGCGATTCGAAGAAGCCGCCGCCATCTCTCGCGAGAGCGCCAGACTTCCGATGTGGCGCACCACCGATCTCTCACGCGACGACGGGCGACCGGGCTCGACCGCCCCCCGGTGATCCCATCCGTCGTCGGCCCGCGGCCACGCCGCTCGGACACTACGGGAGACGCGCCCCCGAGGCAACCGTTGCCCGGGTCGCCCGAACGACGGCTGCCTCGGTGGACACGGACTCGCATCGCAGCGCCGGCTCCGCGAGGGTCACCCCTCCAGATCCGCGCTCTCGGGGTCCCGCCCGGAGTCCGGCACCGCAACCGGCGCCGGGGCGGCACCCGATTCCGGAAAGAGAAGTTCGCGTGTCTCCCGGTCGAGGCGGGCCAAGAGGTCCGGGTTCTCCTCCAGAAACGCGATCGCGCGTTCCCTTCCCTGTCCCAGCCGGTCGGCGCCGAGCGAGAACCAAGTTCCCGCCTTCTTCACCACGCCCCGTTCAGCGGCCACGTCGAGCAAATCCCCGACGTAGGAGATTCCCTTGCCGAAAATGATATCGAACTCCGCCTTGCGAAACGGCGGCGCCAACTTGTTCTTCACGACCTTGGCCACGGTCCGGTTGCCGCTCGCTTCACCCTCGCTCTTGATCGCGCCAATGCGTCGAATGTCCAAGCGGACCGATGAGTAGAACTTGAGTGCTCGTCCCCCGGAAGTCGTTTCCGGGCTGCCGAACATCACGCCAACCTTCTCGCGAATCTGGTTGATGAAGATGACACTCGTGTTCGATCGGTGAATCACACCGGTGAGTTTCCGGAGCGCTTGCGACATGAGGCGCGCTTGCAGCCCAACGTGGGCATCGCCCATGGCCCCTTCGAGTTCCGCCCGCGGCACGAGCGCAGCCACGGAGTCGACGATGACGACGTCGACCGCGCTGGACGTCACCAGCATCTCGGCGATCTCGAGCGCTTGCTCACCCGAGTCCGGCTGCGACACCAGTAGGTTGTCGAGGTCGACACCGAGCTTCTCGGCGTACGCCGGATCGAGCGCATGCTCGGCGTCGATGAAAGCTGCCACCCCACCATTGCGCTGGGCGTTCGCCACAATGTGTAACGTGAGGGTCGTCTTGCCCGAGGACTCCGGGCCGTAGATTTCCGAGACACGCCCGCGGGGAAGGCCGCCGACGCCGAGCGCGTAGTCGAGCGAGATCGAGCCGGTCGAGATCACCGGCACCTTGCGGTGAGCCTGTTCCCCCAGGAACATGATCGCTCCCTGCCCGCACTTCTTCTGAATCTGCTGGATGGCGAAGTCGAGGGCCTGTCGCTTCTTCGGCTCGCCCGAGGGCGCGTCGGCCGCCACGTCCTTGCCGGCCTTTCCGCCTGCTCCCGTCGACTTCGTCGCTGCCGGTGCGCTTCCATTTCGGATCAAGGTTCGTCGTCCTCTCTCTGTGATGCGTTCGTTTCGTCTCGCTTCTCGTCCTCGATCAACGAGCTCACCCGGAAACGTCGCCAGCGATCCGGACTTGCTGCGTCCCCACCGGGTTCCTGGGTCGCTTCGAGAGACGCCCCTTCCGGATCGCTCAGGATGCCGTCGATTCGCCGCTGGGTCGCGTCACGGTTTGCGTACGGTACCCGGCGCAGTAGCCTGACCTGCTCTGGCGTGAGATCCGCTCCTCGCTCGCGGAGGAGGGCAACGCGTTCGCGCGCTACCTCGGCGGGCGTGAGCGGCCGTGCCGCACAGCCAAGGCTCGGCCCGTGGGCCAAGGCGGCGATGGACACCCCGATTGCGGAGAGGCGGGCCAATGACGACATGCAACAGACTCCCGCGGTCAGGACGAGCGCGTTCCTCGCGACAGGTGAGGCCCATTGTGACCGTGACGGGGAGTATTGTCAAAGTCCGGGAACGGACACCGACGCCGTGCCCAGATCGCGGGGTGCGACGCCGCTCAAACGTCGAGCCGCTGGCTCTGGGTCGAGCGAAGCGCGGCGGGCCGGAAGCGGCGCCGAACTCGAGCGTCGGACAATCGGCGAACCGCTGCGGCCTTCGCTCTCCGGTTGGGCGCGTGCAAGCCGCGCTCAGATCAGGTCGGCCGGAGTCCGATGGGTCAGAACCGCGGGTGTTGGAAGGAGGGACCGTTTTCGTAGTTCTGACTGATCAGCACGACCGCGCCCATGACGCGCTTCTCGAGGTTCTTCAGCGCCTCGAGTCCGGTCGAACTCTCGAGCCCAACCGCGAACTCGATCTGTTCGCTCAGCCGGCCTGCCAAGTCGAATAGGCGAATGATGAGCTGCAACGCCTCCGACTCATCGAGGTCCTCCGGGATCTCCTCGATCACGTGCTCCATGTCCCGCACAGAAACCGCGGATTCGCCTTCCGGGACACTGGCGAGGAGCTTCACCCGAGTTTCGATGGTCAGTCCTCGAATCGGGCGCATCGAGTCGTTACGCATCGAGTGGTTGGTCCGCGCAGGAATGAACACGACCTCGCCAGGGCGAATCTCGCGGGTGGTGTCCCCCACGGTGATCTGACCACACCCCTCCAGGGCGATGCTGATCTCGTCACCATCTTCGTGCTGGTGAGGAACGGTGGTCTCGCCCGGCTGAAGCTCGTACTCCCAGCAGCCTCGGTACGAACTCTCATCCGCCGCGGGAAAATCAGGGTGGCAGCGCCACGAACGGATCCTCATCAGCGATCCTCTTCCGAAACCGCCCCTGCCGGGGCGCCCCTCCCCCTCGCAAGACTAGCCCGGTGACGCCAAGGTGGCCACCCGAGCGATGACGCCGCGGTGACAGGGATCTGATTTCCTTCCGGGGTGCAAAGGCACTCCCAAGCGACGGGCTGGAAGCTGGCTGGGCAGTCGATGGCCAGCGTCGCAGTTGACATAAGTCGATTGAGAGTGGTACCTTCCCGCCCCGTTGACGGGGGGCCCGCGGACCGGGCACTGACGGGAGGCGCTCCCCGAACCCGGAGCAGGGGGTCGCGCCGACTCGGCTGCGTGTCGATCCTAGAGCTGGCTGATGTTCGACTGTGCTCTCGCAACCAACGGCGCCGACGGACCTTGGCGCCAGCCGTGACGGCAGGGAGGATTTTCCCGATGAGGAAAGTAGTTTGGGTTCTCGCCCTCAGTTTTCTTCTGTCGACGGTCGGGTGCGTCAGCCCCAACCGCTTCGGTTTCGTCCGCACCGGCGACACGGCCAACAGCCGTGCCGAGGAGTGGGCGTACCAGAAGCGATTCTGGACCAAGATCGCCTCTGACTTCCGCGACGCCAAAGCCGACTTCGACCGCATTTTCTTCGACCTCGACTACTACCCGGTCGAGGAGTACTAGCCCTCGTTTCGATCCGCGTCGAAGTTGTGCGCACGTTGGGCGATCCCGAATCGATCGGGATCGGCCCGCGAACCTCCTGATGAACCACCGGCCCTCGGACTCACGGGCCACGTATCAGAAAAGGAACACGCAATGCTTGGAGCCACCCGGATGCTGGGCCTCGCATTCTTCGTTCTCGCTACCGTGCCCGGCTGCGTCTACCTGAAGGATCGTGGAAACGACCTCTTGGACGTCGCCGGCGTCGACCTCGCTGTCGGCCCGCAGAGCCTCGCGAACGTACGCTTTACGAAGGCTTTTCAGATCGGAGCCGGCAACTCTACGGGTGACGTGCTCAGCTGGCACGGCCGACGCTTCGCGTACTACGAAGAGAACCGCGAAGAAATGGGTTTTGGGATGGGGCTCGGGAACGGCTACTACACCCACTCCGACCGCTTCGTGAAGGCCGCCAACGGTTCCTACCGTTACCTCGCGGAGAATGATGCGTACGCGGACTCGACGTGGGACTCCGAGAAGACCTACGACCGCGGAACGTTCGAAGTCGGTTTCCGCGTGCCGCTCTTGTTCCTCGGCCTCGGCGCGCACATCGATCCCATGCAGATTGGGGATCTCCTTGCCGGGTTGATTTGCATTGACTTCGCTCGGGATGACACCCACCACCGCGAGGCTGGCCGCAACCCGGTGTACCACGACGTGCTTCCGGACTGGCCTGAGTTCCCGGCCGCCGAAGTTCAGTAGAACTCTCCAAGTCCACCCCCCGGGATGGAACGTAGAGCCGCGATGGGCATGCCGCCCGTCGCGGCTCTCTTTGCTTTGGCGTCGGTTCGTCGATCGCGCGCTCAGCGCCCGCCCCTGCCGAGCCATGCCTTCACCCCAGGCCCATGGGGTCCGAGGCAAACCGCGTCTTGCACCGAGAGGCGAGTGCGCGAAGCGCTCGATCCCCCCGTTGCTTCGCCGACGCCGTCGACGTGACGGCAAGGCCGCCTCGCCACCGGCTCCCCGTTTGGCCGAGTGCCGTCGCAGCGAGCGCAGGACCAAACGGCTGAAGACTCGGCGCGTCTGGGACCCGGCACGTCTGGGACCCGGCACGTCTGGGACCCGGCGCGCCTGGGACCCGGCACGCCTGGGACCCGGCCGCACCGCTGCGGCGACCTCCCTCTACGCCACCGACTTGACCACCGCCGGGATCGAGAACAAGAAAAACAGAATTGCCCAGATCACCCCGATGATCGCGACAATAAGAGCCGCGAGGCAGTCCGCGATGCTCACGAATGGGCCCGGCACGAAACCATGCAAGAAGCCAATGAGCACGTTCGCGACAATCGCCGTGAGGATCAACAGCACGAGGCTCTTGTTGGCTAAGAACCGCTGTTGCGCGAGCACCAAGAAAATGACGAACAGGAGTTTCCAGAAGAGATTCACGCTGAGCGTCGCGGCGGCGGCGCCGCGCGGGAAGTCCGAGAACGCAGCGAGATAGGCTATGGTCCCGAACGGTGCGGCCAACACCAAAGTCACCATCAGCAGCAGCAACACGAACGCCGCGATGATCATGACGATGCCGCCCAACACCACCAAGATCGAGATCACCAGAGTCACGCACCCTTGGACTCGCCCCTGGATCCCACTGGGAATGATCAAGCTGAGTCCGCTAATGAGGATCACGTAGAGCAGCAGGCCGTCGACCAGGGCCATGTACGGGATTCCGAGCCCTTGCACCTCGCTCTTCTCGGTCTCGCCCGTGATCAACAGGCGCGCCCCCACGTCCACCAGCAGTGCCAACAGCATGCAGACGAGCGCGATCCAGAAGAACGGCTTCCGCAGCTTGTCCACCGCAGTTGTCATTGTCCCCCCCAGCCATATCGGTGAACGGGCGGCCGGCCTTGGCGACTCCAGGTCAATCGATCAGCCGGATCATGCCGGCATCCTTCGACAACCGCTTGATCTCGAGCAACCCACCCCGCTCCCGGACCGCGAGGTCCAACTTGCGGTGATCGCCGGGCCCGGCCATGATTCGTTTCCACTCCTTCTCGCTCTCCTCGTCGAGGGCGTCACGAAAGTAGACGTCGTACGCGATCGTCGTCGGCAAGAGTTCCAAGCGAGCCGTGCGCACCGTCTCTCCGGGCGCAGGATTGACGCTGATCTGGAACTCTTCCGTACTCGAGGAACTCGCTTCGAGGTGAAGGGTCCGCGCCGCCCCATCGATTCGCAGCCGCGAATCGCCTCGGAGGTCGAGGCTCTCGATCGGCAACTCCGCACCAAAGGGAGCGAGTAGCCCACCGAGTGGGTCGGTCAGCCAATGCGGCACATCGTCCGAACCGCCCTTCTGACCCACGCCGACGGTCACGCCGATCCCATAGAGGAGCACGAGGAGTCCGACGAGTACGAAGAACAGCTTCGTGTTCACGCTCAGTTGCCTGAGAATCGCACGGGCTGTAGCTCATGAACGGGTCTCATGATCCGTATGTTCCGATCGCCGGGTTTCGGTTTCACCGTGATCGCGACCGTACGAACGATCTCGTTTCCGGCCTTGCCCCGGGCGATCAACGTCGCGTCCCAAGTTCCCGACGAGTTGTACTTGTGCTTGATGAGTTTCCGGATCGTGTGCACCGGCACCATCTCGATCCCCTCCCGCACCCGCCCGATGGGTCGCGGCCTCGCAATCGAAACCTCTTGCTCGGCACCGTCGCCAAACTTCAAGAGGGCACCGCTCGACTCGAAATCGCCGGTCCCGTTGAGGTCGAAGGTCACCTCGTCCTCTCGCATGATCTCGGTCGCACTCACGGTCATGGTGATCTCGGGCTGGGTGTACACGTGCACCTGGCCAGTGTCCTTCGCGCCCGAGGCCGGGCTCGACAGTGTCACCGTGTACGAACCGGGTGACTCGTACTTGTGCGTCGGGTCGGCGTCGGTCGTGGTACTCTGGTCCCCGAAGTCCCACAGGACTGCCGGTGTGTTGGTCGACTTGTTCTTGAACTGCACCGTGAACGGCGCATAACCCCGTGCGGCGCTGACTTCTGCGTCGCCCTCGACCATCGCGAGACGTACCTCCGACTCCGGTCCGACCGTTACCGTGCCGGTCGTCGTCGCGGTCGCTCCTTGCGTGTCGGTGACCTTCAGGGTGACCGTGCGCACTTGGTCTTGCGCGGTCGGATTGGTGAACGTGTGCGTCGGATTCTGCTCGGTCGACTTCGCGCTGCCGTCCCCGAAGTCCCACTCCCAGCGCCCGATGGTACCCGACGAAACGTCCGAGAAACGAACCTCGAGCGGTGAGCGTCCTTTGTCCGGGAGCGCTGTGAACTCGGCGCCCGGTGGCTGCGTGACGACGACCTCCCGTTGAACGATCGCACCCTCGAACTGATCACTGCCCCCGGAAGGCCAGCGCACCTCCAACGTAACGACCCACTTTGCTGGGCTCGTGAAAGTGTGGGAGGGATTCTGCTCGGTCGACACCTCACTGCCATCTCCGAAAGTCCACTTCCAGCTCTCAGGTGCCGGATCTCGCGGCTGCGACTTGTCCGTGAACTGCACGACCAAAGGAGCAGGCCCAACGGCAGCGCTGACCTCGAAGTCGGCGACGAATTCATCACCGGACAGCAGCAGCCACAGAATCACTCCTACCAGGCCCAAACCAACACCAGCGACGATCACCCAGATCCACCACGGCACGGGGTCGGGGCCAACCTCCTTGAACACGATCTCGAGCTTGCCGCTCGCGCTCCAAACCGAACCCGAGTTCTCGACGTCGTAGGCAATGACCTCGAGCGTATCGTTGGGATCCTGCACGGTCGCCGGAATCTGCGCCTGCAGGTAGTATGTAACGTTGTCCTTCGGCTGCAGGGTTTTCATCTCGACCGGCTTGTGGTCGCGGTCGAGCACCGTGTACCACGACGCGCTTCCGGCCCGCTGTCCCTCGACACGGACCTTGGTGTCGTAAGGCTCGGTTCCAATGTTGGTGATCGATACCGGCAGCAGGGCAGTCCCGCCCTTCTTGATCTCCATGCGGTCACGTTCGATCTTGACTTCGAAGTAGCTCACGATTCCCCTCCTCGCACCGCGCGTGCGTGTCAGTCGCGATAAGTCGTCCCACCGAAGGTCGCGTACGCGGGTTTCTCGAGCTCAATGATCCTACGTACCAAACGCTCAAAAGGCCTCGCCGCGCCCGGCGCGAAGACCACGAAGTGAAAGGGGCGCGGCTTACCGTCTTCCCCCGGTGAATTCTCTTGGATCTCGAAGCCGTCACATGCCGTGGCGGTCTCCAAGAACAGCTCCAAGCCCGCCCAGGTCCCGCGGAGCTTCGCGAGTTCGGAGGCCGCAGCCACCAACTCCCGCAACCGTCCCGTGAGGTTCGCGATGCCCACCGGCCCCGCGCCCTCCGCCCCTCCCCACAGCGCCTCGAGGTCGACCCAACTCGCGAGCATCCGCACGAACGGGTCCGGCGTCCGATAGGGATCGAAAATGGTCTCGATCGTCTCGAGCCGTTCCTCGACCGGAGTGACCAGCGCCGCCATGGCGTCCAACATCTCGCCGAGTGGATTGACCGCTCCCAGGCTTCGTTGAAACACCTCGGGAAGGAGTCGTGCAATCTGCTCGCGGTTCATCCTCTACACCCTCCGTGAGGAACGGGCTCTCCGCCCGATCGACTCGGCCCGACCGGACCGAATCAGGCCCCCCCGAGTTCGTCTTCGTTCACCACTTCGATCTCGTGAGCTCCGGAGCACGCAAGCCACGTCGAAGGCAACGTGACCCGCTCGACGAAGTCTCTCCGCGAACAGGCCTCGAAGGTCTGCCCGCCGTCGAAACTGTGATAGACCCCTTGGGCCCCGCAGGCAAGTACGGTCGCGCCCGCATCGCCGGCGGCACCGGCGGCCCGGTAGGCGACAGCGTCCAGCCCCGCCAGATGACCACTGCGCGCCTCGAGCGGCAAACCGCAGTCTCGCGGGGACCCGACCCACCGCAGCTCCCGTTGATGGGTGTCGATCCTCGCAACGCCCCCACGAAGGGTGGCGGCCCACACCGCTCCGGGGCCACAAACCAGCCCGAAGCAGGTGCCGAACTCCCAACCCTCGGCCTTGCCGAGGTTTTGCATCCCCTTGGTCAGCACCTCGACTCCGAGCTCCCATCGCAGGCAACCGTCACCCGCGGAGTTACCGACCGAGCGCGTTCCGGCCCAAAGCCAACTCACGGCACCAGCATGTTGGAAGGCGAGTGAGACGATGTCCAACTTCTCGGACTTCTCGACCGGCTGGAAGGTGTTGGCCGCGCCGTTCTGCCGTGACACGAACACTCCGCCACCGCCCTCGATGCGATTGGCTTGGGCGGCCGCAACCGCGACCCGCGACCCGCCGTCGGGCAGCGCTGAGACCGCAATCGCCAAGAGGGGCATGTCCTCACGCCCTTGAATCGTGACGAGCGTCGGGCTCGGTGCCTGGGTTCGTGCCGACACGCGGTAGAGTCCTTGATCCGTGGCAACCAGGATGCTGGGCTCTGCCTCCCCCCCGACCCAGGCGATGCCACGGACCTCGGCAGCGGGGTTCCAGAGGTTCGACCAACTCTCTCCGCAGTCGTTCGAGACGTACAGTCGGTACTCGTCCCCTTCGACCCGGGTGACGACCGCGACTCTTCCAGGAATCAGCGGATGACTGGCGATCTCCTTTACTTGAACCTCGCCGCCGACGGTCTCCCCGCGCAGCGGAAACGTCGCGATCAGCTCCCAGCCGTGTCCATCGTTACCGGTCCGGAACAGTCGCGCCCCGCTGGTGGTGTACCAAGTGTTGCGTTGGAACGAGTCGGTCACCACCACGGGCACGCGCTCTTCCGGAGCCTCGTCGACCCGCAACGCCACTCGATCTACGAAAGTCACGCCCGGTTCCGATAGGCAAATGTCGTAGATGTTCGAGACGTGCAGGGTGCGTCCGAACTCCCCGCCCGGCGCGGCCGTCGACCTGCGAAGCGGGCTGATCGCCTCATGGAGCCGTTTGACGACCTTCTCTTGGATGTTGCCGCGGTCGGCTTCCCGTTGGATCACGACCCGCGCCTTGACCTGCACCGCCTTGTAGCGAGCCCAACGGACTTCGCACGAGGTGCCAATCGGGCGGCGAGCGTTCAGTTCCTCCGCAACCCGCAGCAAGGGCTCTCGGTCTTCCTGCAAGCGCTGCAGTAGGTCCAGGGTCACCGGAACCGAAGCGCTGTGATCGGTCGACAGTTGCGGTACGAGCAGGACCTCCACCGTGCCGGGCAGCGCGAACGACCAGACCTCGCTCTTGGTGAAAGCGCGCGCCCGGTTGACGGCTCCCGACCGCAGCGCGATCTCCTCGTAGTCGCGAGCCGTGACCGCGCGCTTCGGACTGCGCAGCTCGAGCGGCCCGCGTTGCAGCGCGTTCGCGACGCTCTCGACTCCGTTCCCACCGCGCGCCGGCAGCGGGTTCGTGACCTGGAGGTTGCCCATGCGCGTCTTGAGGACCGTGAGCGTTCCCTCGGCAACGTTGCCCTCCAAGCCCCCTCCCGAGCGATAGCAGATCACAATCTCTCGACCTGCGCCCGGAGCCGCGCCCAACGATTCGATCTCCGCGCGGAGTTCTCCGGCGTCCGAGCGCATCTGCAACGCTGGCGCGAACGTGATGCGGCCCTCGGTGCGGTCCACTACGAAGACGCGGTCGTGCCCGCCCGTGCGCGTGAAGTTCTCGACCTCGCGCCACACCTGATATCGTTTCTCCGTGCCGAGTCCGAAATCGACGAGGTCACCCGGTGGCACTTCCTCTTCTCGGGCAATCTCGACGCCGAGTACGAGGTTCCAGGCATCGCGCTCCACCGCGCGCACGATCGGCGCGTGCTGCACCGTGAACGACTGGCCCGATCGTCCGGTCCCGACGCCGATCGACTCCGTCCGCAGCTCACCATGGATGGCCCACACCTCGACCCGCTTCTGGTCGGCGCCGACTTCCACGTCTTCGAGCGTGCGAAACACCGGCAGCTCGCCGCCGCCGGTCTTGCGCGCCACGGTGACGGCTGTGCCGGCGGGAATCGTAATGGCCCCTTCTGCCTTCTGGCGCGTGAACTCCAAGCACACGGTGGCCGCTGTCGGGGGCTCGATCGATACACCCATCAGGCGCAAGAATTGGACGTACGCCTTCTCCGGCAAGCGGTTGAGGCGGAAGATCAAGATCTCCGTGATGTACGCAAACACCTCTACCAACACGATGCCAGGGTCGCTCGGCGAGCGATCGGTCCAACCCGGAGCGCGCTGCGAGATGAATCGCTGCGCCTCTACCATCAGCTGCTTCCAGGTGCGGTCGTCGAGATTCGGTATCGGTATCGACATCTTCGGTTCGTCCCGTCAGATCGTTTCGCTCGCGGAGCCGAAGAGCCCGGATGCGTCCGGGCTCACCCTCCCGCAACGTTCAACTCGTGGGCCAAGCGCGCCACTTGCCCGGTCGCGCGTACCCGGTACTCGATCTCGACCACCATTCGCTCGGGCGCCCCGACCGGCCGGCGCGCGTCGATGCGCAGCACTTCGATTCGCGGCTCCCAGCGGTCCAGCGCTCGGCGTACATAATGGACCGCGAGGCCGGCCGTCGTGTCATCGTTCGGCGAGAACACCAGCTGCCGCAGCTCGCACCCGTAGGTCGGTCGCATGACCCGCTCGCCCGGCTCCGTGGAGAGGAGCAGCAGGATCGCCTGCTGCACGGAGGCAGCGCCTTGCACCATCTCGATCGCGCCCCGCGCGTCACAGCAAAAGCCGCTGCTCTCGGGTCCCTCCGAGTCGGGGTGCCGAAAGCGGAACGCGCGGTAGGCACCGTCCGTGTCAGACCTCATGCACGAACTCCTGCGCCGGATTGTTCACCGAGTAGTAGAACGTCCCGGGCGGTGGCGAGCCGTTGGTCAGTCCTCGCACCGTATCCAGACACACGGACCGATCCTCCACTTTGACCCAGCCGGAATAGCCGCGCTCGACCGGAAAGGTCACGTTGCACGGCACGACTCCGATCCCGGTGTAAGGGCAGCCCTTGATCGGCCGTGCCTCAGGATCGACCGCCACGAGCACTGCAGCCTCGTCAATGAGCACGAAACTCTGGGATCGCTGGAGCTGCACGACCCCCAGCTTGTGATCGCATATCAAGATCGATCGCTCGGTCAGGAAGTGCATGGTCAGTCTCGCTTCCGGAAGTGAACCAAGCTGGCCGCGATCGTAATCGTCTTGCCCGGTGCACTGATCTCGATGTCGGTCGTCGCTTCGATCAGCACCTTGCCTGGCGACAGCGACATTCGGGAGCCCTCGCTGTTCTGGAGCACAACGGACCGGTGTTCGTCATCCAAGACGAACTGTTGCTGTCCCCGAGTGCCTGTGAAGTACCGTTGCACGCCACCGCGACAGGTCTCACCGGGCGCCGACTCGACTCCGTAGAGACCGCCGAGAACTACCCCTTGGGCCATGTCCTGGCGCGGGAACAACACGAGCACTTTGTCGTCGACGTCCGAGGGCGCGAAGACACCCTTGCCCCGGCCGGCCCCGGGTACCACCACCGGCAGCCAGTCGCTCTCCAAGTCGTCGTACGTCGGAAAGCGCACACGAACGCGACCACGCTCGTCGGGATCGTCCACGTCCACGACCACGCCGAGCGCGGAACTCGCTCCCCAGGGTCGCTGCCACCGCGGCGGGAGTTCGGAAGTGATCGCGGTGAGGAACCCGCGATCGGGATCGATCGAGTGGGTCACCTCACCCACGAGGTACTCGCCCACCAGCGACTTGGCGACCCCCTGAACCGAGACCCGATCCCCCGGCCGAATCGTCGGCGTCCCGTCCAAGACGCCGCGGAAGATGAGCTCCTGCGAGCTTCGGTAGTCGAGCTCGGCCTGCGCCAGAGCGTCAGCCTGCTGCGCGTCATCGAGGCGCTCGTCGACCAACCGCCACTCCGCGTCCGCACCGAAGAGGTCGGCTGGAAACTCGGCGTCCGCGGTGCGCCCAATGCGAGCCTCGGTCGCGAACCCCTTGCGTTCCTCGGCCCCGCTCGTACTCCAACCCGATGTCCTCGCCGTCCGACAGGCGAGTTCGGAGCGCGACTCGAAGCTGGCCTCCAAGAGTTCGGCACCCAACTGGATCTCGCGCGCCGCACCCACACCATCCGCACCGACGAGCCGCAGCGTGTCCCCGTCGAGCGTGAAGTACGAGCCGGCCTTCTCCGTGACCTCGCGCAACAGATCGAAGTCGGTCTGGCGGTACTGAAACAGCCGCGGGTAGTAGGGGTCGGTGCCCAGGTTCTCGACTGCACAGTCGTCCTCGGCGACCAGGTCCCTGACGAGGTCTCCCAAGGACAACTCACGATGCACCCTGACTGGCTGCCGCTTGGCCAGCCGATGCAGGCGATCCTGCGCGCGTACTCGCACGCGAAGACTGCCCGCGGGGTCGTACACGTGCTCGAGCGCCGTGATCTCGCCCGCGAACAGGTGCGGCGCAACGGAGTCGGTGTCGATGCTCAGCCCAAGCCCGATCGACAGGTCGCGATCGACGAGTTCCGCCGGGGGATCGACGAAGAACAACTCGCAGGTGGTAGACCGCGAAAGGCGAGCGAGAATTCGCAATTCGCTCAGTGCATGCAAACTCGCTGCGCCGAGCGGCTCACCGGAAACGAACAATCGCAGCCGGGGGAGGTTCGAGACACTCACGGTTCTCCCTCCCTACCCAGCTCGGGAGCGGGAACCCGCAAGCGCACCCCCGCGAGAGAAGCCAGCGGATCGACCAGTTGGTTCGCGATGGCCAGCCAGCGCCACGCCGAAGGGTTCCCGAGGTACTTCGACGCCAGCTGATCCAGCCGCTCCCCTTCGCCGGGGTCCGCAGGCACCGGTTCGTCGCCGTCCACCGGTAGTTCGCCATCCGCTGCAGGGACGCCCAGCACGTCGTGGTACAAACTCGGCCCCGCGGGCGTCGACGCATCGAACTCGGATCCCTCGCTCCCCAGCCAAGACAAGTCGGGCGGCTCCGGCGGAGGCGGCGGTTCGGAGACCCGACGGAGTCCCAGTCGCAGCCAAGACCGCCCCGGCGCTCCTTGTTCGGAGAACTGTTCCAATCGCTCCGCGACGGCCTCAATGACGCCGAGCACGTTCCAAGTCTTGCCCCAAATGAACCGCACGAGCGGCGGGCTGCCGTAGCCGTCGCCCCCATCGAGTTGATTCTCCGCGAGATCCCACAGGGGCCGTGTCAAGTCTCGCACGTCGGTGGTCACCAGAGTCGACCCGTGGGTCAGCGACACGTCGAAGAGGAGGTCGAGCCGCAACTCGGTAGAACCACCCCCGGTGCACAGGAGTGGATCGTCGGTCAACTGCGCGCCAGTGAGCGCTCCGCCAATGGAGCGCCGCGGTTGCAGGCCAGCTCGCCGCCGAACCACGAGGTTCGATGGATTGAGCAAGCAACCCAACCGTTCGCCCGTCTTCTCGACGAGAAGCGCTACCCGTTCCATCGAGTCCCCTCTTGCTCCCGACGTAGCCGCTCACCCCGTACGTCCCCATCCACCGATGGCGACGAGCGACGGATATCCGCAAGCGGTGCGAGCCGCACCGGAAGCTCGGGCCAGGGGTCCGCGTTCCGATTCGTGTCTTCGATGGCAGCGAAGTCGAGAGCCGCCGGGTCGAACGAGTCGTTCCGGGCGACATTGTCCGTAGGCTGTTCCCAGAAGAACTCATGCTCGATGGCTGCAGTCGCCCCGCCGGTCGGTGGGCCCTCGTTGCGTGGGCTGCGCACCCGCCGACCGACCTCCGCAGCAACCATGGGCCCATCGGAACGACGCCGTGTTGGCGTCTCCGAGACCCTCACTCCGATCCCCCCGATGCGGCTCACCGTCGGCTCGGACTCCGGCACTCGGCGCTCGGCTGATGACACCGCCGGCAAGCGGCCGGCGCGCGGCGCGGCTCGATGAGGCGCCGGTGGTTCGCGGGCATCATCCCTGGCTTCCGGCCACGACTCGAACACTGGGGTCGGCTGCGGCCCACGCCAGCGGGATGGGCGCGTCTCCTCCGGCATCTCGCGCGGCTCGCCACGGCGCACGCCAAGACGGGGTTCCTCGACCGGACCGACCGCATGGGTCTCGATCGCAGCGAGACGATCAACGACTTCGCCAGGCGCAGCGCCGTCGACGTCCGCCGTTCGTCGTCGCTGCGCGAAGGGATCCGCAACCTCCAACTCGCCGCCGGAATCGGGGTCGTCGTGACAAGAGTCAGCCGGTGAGGTCGCCATCGTGCCGTGATCCGCCGAGTCGCCGGCCGGGCCGGCGCCGGCGCCGACGTCGGGCGCGCTCCGGTCATCGGCGGCGATCGCGCGCAGCACGGGCGGTGCACCGGCATCGGCGCGCCCGGATTGGGGGGGCACACGCACGGACGCGGCCTCTCCTCCGACGCGCGCGGCGGGCGAAGTCACGGGAGTCCGCGACTCCGCGGCCGCAGGGGCAAGCGCCGGCGGCGAAGCCAACCGCGGCGGGTAACGGGTCTCGACGCTACCCGGCCCGGACGGTGACCTCCGTGATTCGGGAGCACTCGACGGCACCGTCGGGACCGCTGCCGTGCGCACACGCGCGAGCTCGGGCGCAGCCGCCGTCGGTGCCCCAACCCGCGGGTCGAGCAATTGGGGCGCACCCCGACGGACCCGCTCCAGCCAATCCGCTGGCGGGCCAACCTCGACTCGCTGCTGCCAATCGTCCGGTACCTCGTCCGGTGCTGGACCCCCGCCGCTGTCGAGCCGCGTCGGGCTCGGCGATCGGCGGACAGGCAATGGACCCGCCGCCGACGGCGGAGCCGAAGCGTCCGCCGGCACGCGAGCCCGCACCCAGCCCGCCCAGCGTTCGAGCAGGTTACCGAGCGCGCCAAGCGCTCGGTGCGCCAACCGACGAGGGCGTTTCATCCGCGAACGAGCCGCGAGAACACGAGGGTCATGGACTCGATGGCAATCTCGCGCCCAAGCGCATCGAGCGGAGCACCACGCCATTCGGCCGGCCACGCCTCGATCAAGTCCCAGCGCATCCCGGGAGTGACCCCGTCGCTCTCGAGCATCACGACCGACACGTTGCGCCGCTCGACCCTTCCTTCGACCGTCTTCATGAACCACTGCCACAGGTCGGTGGACGTCGTCAAACCATAGGTGAGCGTGACATCGCCGTAGTCCACCTGCCCCGGGATGCGGTGCACGATCTGGTTCGCGCCCCCTTCCCGGTACTTGATGTCCTGCACCTTGACCCCGAGTCCGCGACAGGACGTGAAATGGCCCTGGGTGACCCCTTGGATCTCGAGTTTGAAGTTGTACGAACGATACGGATCGACCCAGTTGCCTGGGGCTGCTTGTGCTTGTGGCATCTAGGCTCTCCTTACTCTGCACCCTCGGCGGCGACGTCGGTACCCCCCGCGTGCTGACCGATCTCGAAGATCACGAACTCCGCCGGCTTCACCGGTGCCAGCCCTACCTGAATCACGACCCGCCCTGCGTCGATGACCTCCTTGGTGTTGGTCTCGGCGTCGCACTTCACGAAGAAGGCTTCTTCGGGGGTGCTGCCCAACAACATGCCATCCCGCCACAGCAGGGTCAGGAACGCGCCGACGTCGCGAGAAATCGCCTTCCACAACGACGGATCGTTGGGCTCGAACACGACCCACCGAGTGCTCTTGGCGATCGACTCCTCGACCATGTTGAACAGACGGCGAACGCTGACGTAGCGCCATTCGGGGTCGGATGCAGGGGCCACGGTCCGGGCTCCCCAGACCAACACTCCCTCGTTGGAGAAGAACCGAATGCAGTTGACCCCTTCGGGGTTGAGTTCGTCCTGATCGCCCCGCGTCAACCGATGCGTGACGCCGAGCGCTCCGCGCACGGTCTCGTTCGCCGGCGCCTTGTGAACCCCACGCGTGGCATCGGTGCGCGCATAGATCCCCGCGAGGTGTCCGGACGGAGGCGCTTCGACTTCTTCAGCCGTCCGAAGCGGATCCCGCATGCGAATCCAAGGATAGTAGAAAGCCCCGAAGCCTCGCTTCGACCTGCGCGCCCCCTTGCCTTTGCCGGCCGCTGCGGCGTCCGCAGGCGTCCCGCCCTCGGCGACCTGCGTCAGCTCCGAGACCTTGGTGACGCGGCTCGGCCCATCCAGGATCGCCACTCGATCGCCCATATTCTCGCAGTGGGTGAGCAACTCGTCGTAGTGACCGGCCTCGGTGTAACCGGGCGCGGCGACGATCGCGATCGCGTCCTCCTGCTCCAGCGCCGCGAGGCCCTTCTGGAGCGACTTGTCCGCGCCGATGTTCACCACATAGCACCGGCTGCCTCCATTCTGGAAGAAGCCCCAAACCGCCTGCACCAGGGGCGTACTCGCCGGCGGGGTCTCCCCCAACTCGCCGACGAACTCGGCTCGAAACTGCCCCCAGTTGTTGACCGCGACGGCCTCGTTCTTGGGAGCGTCTCGCCGGATCGCTTGCCCAACGAACCCAGCGGTGCTCGTCCCGACGGCCTCGATGGGACGTGCCCCGGTCGAGACTTCCTTGATGTAAACGTCTGGACTCAGGTACGCCATTTCACTCCTCCAGGCTCATGACCCGAATGATGAGCGGGACGCCTTCGCCGGCTTCCCCCTCGGTTTGAATCCGCGTGGGCCGCCCTCGGTGGCGAACCCTGATCTTCATTGCCCCGCGCCCTCTGCCGCGGGCGCCGGGTAACGTCACGACGTGAAATCGTCCGTCGGCATCCGTTCGTGCTTCGAGCGGCGGCCCTTCCGAGTCGCCACTCGAGAACTCGACGACGACACCTGTCAAAGGCGTTTCGTTGGGACCCAGGACTTGCCCATACAGACGCTCGAGCGGTTTGTGCTCGATGACCAATGGGTAGAGCACCGGCTTGGCGGGGTCGACTTTGCGTTCGATCTGAAGCGTCGCCCGAAGCAAGAATCCGGGGCGCGGCGGAATGCCGAAGGCGAGCCATGCAGACTCGGGGTACCCCTCGGCCTCGACGACGAAGTCCGGCTGCTCCAGCGCTCGTGCGAGCAACTCACCCAGCAGCCGATGCGCTTCGAGGGGGCTCTCCGCCCAAGTGGTGATGAGATAGTGCAGGGCGATGCGGACCGGCGGGCGTGCGCGCGGGGCGCGGGGCACGGGCATCACCGTGGCGTCGGGAGTCACTCTCAGCAAGTACAGACTGACTCCGGCCCCGGTGGCGGTTGCGCCAACCATGTCGAAGCTCACTGTGACTTTGCCGAGAACTCCTTCGACCCATGTCTTCAAATAGACGTCACGCTCATCGATCAACGAAGGGCTCCTTTGAATACCGCGCCGATTCTGGACATGCATGCCGCGGCCGTCAAGCGAGACGCAAACCGTCCACAAGCTGGACATGCAAGAGCTGACCGCGCTGTGTTCGAGTGTCTCGACTGCACGATGGCCGTCAAAGCTCGGTGAAGTCCGTCAACCTTTCTCATCGGTACCCCGCCGACCCAACGGGCCGATCACGACCCGCACCGCACGCTCTGCCTCGAAGATGCCTTGCGCTCGACCACGTCCTCGACAAGCCTCCGCGCGGTCGGCGTGCGCCTGCCATAGTCCGCGAGCGGGCCGAGCAAACCATCACGAAGGGATTAGCGTGGGCATCGCGTCCGACATCATTTTGTTGGTGGTCACCGCGTTCGCCTGCGGACTCTTGCTGCAACGCCTCGGTCAGCCGGTGATCCTGGGCTACATCGCGGCGGGCATCGTGCTCGGTCCCCACACGGGTGGGCTCACGGTCTCGAACGTTCACGAGATCGAGCGGCTGGCAGAGATCGGCGTCGCGCTCCTGCTGTTCGCCCTCGGACTCGAGTTCTCGCTCAAGGATCTCCGCCCCGTAAAGCACATCGCCCTCATCGGGACGCCGATCCAGATCGCGCTCACCATCGGACTCGGTTTCGGGATCGGCCGCCTGCTCGGATGGGAGTGGAAACACGCACTCTGGCTCGGCGCATTGGTTTCGCTATCGAGCACGATGGTGATCCTCAAGACTCTCATGAACCAGGGGTGGATCGGAACGCTCTCGAGCAAGGTGATGATCGGGATCCTGATCGTCCAGGACCTCGCCGTCATTCCGCTGATGGTCGTGCTTCCACAGCTGAGCGACCCTGTCGCAGGCCTGCCGTCGGTCGGACTCGCGCTCCTCAAGGCGGCGGCGTTCATCGCGGGCATGATCGCATTGGGCACGAAGGTACTGCCGCTCTTGCTCCGTCACATCGCCGGCGTGGGGTCCAGGGAGCTGTTCCTCCTCGCCATCACCGCGATCGGCTTGGGAGTCGGCTACGCCACGCACTTGGTGGGCTTGTCCTTCGCGTTCGGTGCGTTCGTCGCCGGCATGGTACTGAGCGAGTCCGACTACGGACACCAAGCGCTGAGCGACATCATTCCCTTGCGCGACTTGTTCGGACTGCTGTTCTTCGCATCGGTCGGCATGCTGCTCGAACCCAGCTACTTGGTGAGCCACTTCGGCGAGGTCGCGTTCCTCGTGGCGGCCGTCGGCATCGGCAAGGGACTCATCTTCGCGCTGCTCTGCCGGTGGTTCCGTTACGGCAACGTCATCCCCTTGGCTGTCGGGTTGGGTCTGTTCCAGATCGGCGAGTTTGCGTTCGTGCTCGCCGGGGTCGGCCTTGCCACTGGGTCCATCAACCAAGATGTGTACTCGCTCGTACTGTCAGCCGCGATCATCACGATGATCCTCACGCCCCTCGTCTCGGGGCAGACCGCGCGACTCTATGGACTGCGCAAGCGCTGGTTCCGGCACGAGCCTCTCGAGACCCTCAACTTGCCCGACGAAGGTTTGCAAGATCACGTGATCATCGCGGGCGGCGGACGCGTGGGTCTCCAGATCCACAAGGTACTCCGGCGGCTCGGTCAGCAGGTCGTCGTCGTGGAGCTCGACCATCGACGGGTGGAGCAGGCGAAACTGCTTGGCGCCACCGTCGTCTACGGCGATGCCAGCCAAGAGATCGTCCTCGAGGCGACCCAAATCGCTACCGCACGCCTGCTCGTGTTGACGACCCCAGACCTCATCGTCGAACGCTCGGTCATTCAGCATGCGCGCAAGCTCAACCCGAAGATCCTCGTTGTGGCGCGCGCAGCCGACTCGACCCTGCTCCCTGCCCTCGCCGCCCTCGGGGTCACCGACGTCGTCATCCCCGAGTTCGAGGCCGGCCTCGAGATGACGCGCCAATCGTTGATGCACCTCGGCGTTCCAGCGTCCGAAATCCAGCGGCACACCGAGGCCCTCCGCGAAGAACTCTTCGCGCCGTTCCTCGGCAGGCAAGCGGGATACCGTACCCTGTCGCACCTTCGATCCGCCGAGCAGCAGTTCGACCTCGAGTGGATTCAGATCCCCGTCGACAGCCCACTCGCGGGCCAGTCGATCGAACAAGCGCGGATCCGCAAGCGCACCGGAGCCTCGGTCGTCGGGGTGATTCGCAACGACCACTTGGTCATCAACCCGGACGCCACCTATCCGCTCGCGCCCGCCGACCTCATCGCCATCATCGGCGTCGAGTCCGCCCGCCAAGCCTTCCGCGACGTAGCCACCCGCACTCCCTCAGCGGCCCCACCCCTGCCGTAGCGTCGCCCCGCGCTGGCCAACACACCCCGGACGCGATGGGGGCCCCCCTCGGGTACCCGCGGTGTGGCATCGGCTACAGTGCCCTGGTCCATGAACCACGAACCGTACTCGTCGGAGAGACGAACGCGCCTCAGCGAACTGCGGGCTGGGTCTGAGCAGTCCGACAGAAAACCGGGAACGTCGCGGGAACCGTGCTCGCATTCTGTGTCTCTCATCGAGCGTGAAGACAGAGCGACGCCCCGGGAAACGCCTCCACTCGGGGCGAGTCGGCATGGGCCGGCGCAACGCTTGACAGGGACTTCCTGGCGGATCACCCTCGGTGAAGCGGTGTCTCTGGCCGCACACTGGCCTAAGGAGTCGCCCAAGAATAACTTCGACATCTTGCCGTCGACTTGGGTCAGATTCGGCCGATCCGGAAAGCTCGGAACCGGAGGCGTAGCCTTAGTTCCGGTGAGGATTTCGAGGTTTTCGGATCGGTCGAAGATGGCCCGAAGCGACGAGCAAGAGGGTGAAGTCATTCTTGGGCGACTCCTCAGTCCAGATCCAGCGCACTCGAGAGCAACGCGTGTTCGCGCTTGGCGTTACGAGCCGAAGGCAAGCGCTCTTGGATGAAGTGGATGCGGCTTGGCCGCAGCCGCGAGGGGGCTTTCGAAGCCCCCTTGAAGATGAACGTGGCCCAAGGCAAGCGCGGCACGCGCTTGATTTGGGCCTTGGGTCACCTCGGACAACGAGTCACTCCGCTGCCAACACCCGGTTACGAGCGGAGCGGCCCGCGCAACTCTGAGCCAAGAAAGGCATCATGAGCAAGAAAACTCAACGCCCCGCGATCGACATCGGAATCGAGCCGGCCCAACGGGAGAAACTCGCCGCGGGACTGTGTCGCGTACTTGCAGACAGCTACACCCTGTACCTCAAGACTCACAACTTCCATTGGAACGTCACCGGCCCCATGTTCCAAACCCTGCACGTCATGTTCGAGGCGCAGTACACGGAACTCGCGATGGCGGTCGACGAGATCGCTGAACGCATCCGAGCCCTCGGACACGCGGCCCCCGGAAGCTACGCTCAGTTTCAGAAGCTGTCGACCGTTGCAGAGGAAACCGGTGTACCCGCCGCCGAGGAGATGATTCGCCAGCTGGTGCAAGGACAAGAAACCGTGGTCAGGACCGCGCGGAAGGTCGTCCCGATCGCCGAAGAAGCCGAGGATCAGGTGACCCTCGACCTGTTGACCCAGCGCATGCAGGTCCACGAGAAGACCGCATGGATGCTACGCAGCCTACTCGAGTAGACCGACAACCGGAGTCGAGCAGGCCCTCTTGACGTTCGAGGTGAAGCCATCGGACGGTGTCCAATGGCGAGTTTCGATCTGCCCGCGACGAAGGAAGTGTGCGGGTACCGGCACTCTACCCGCACCCCGGTGTTTCCACAGAATACCTCATTGCGGTGACTGCCTCATGCGGCGACACTTCCACTCGATTGCCACTGCTTTCCAAGGTTTTCGAGCAGATCCCCAGGAGGCCGCATGCTTCGTAGCCTTGTCCGACTCGCCTTCATCGCCGCTTGCGTGCTGACGATCGCTCCAGTCCGGGCCCAGGACTCGAGCGATGACCTTTCCGCAACAGAGATTCTGACTCGAGTCGGAAGGAAGTACTCGACCTGCAAGACACTCCGAACAAGAGCCACGATCAGTACAGAGTGGAACGAGCCCGGCGAACACACTCGTTTCACTCGCACCTTCTTCGTCATCGACTTCGTTCGCCCGGGCCGGCTGCGCTTCGAGCACACGTCGTTCGGGGGCGGCGGAGATGCCTCGGCATACATCATTCACTGCGACGACGAAGGCGTCCGTAGCTATTGGGATCTCGACGGTAGAACTCAGGAACTCGAGGACATTGAGTCGGGAGGCGGAACAGGCATCACCCAGGGAGCGAGTATCTGGACCGCCGGCCTACTCGGCTTGTTGGGTGTTGCACGATCTCCACTCCTCCGCCTATCGGAGGCCGAACGGCTCCCCAACGAGGAGCTCGCTGGGGTAGCTTGCTATCGATTGCGTGGTGGGCAAGCCGATAAGGAATACTCTCTCTGGGTCGAAAGAGGCACATTCGTTCTGCTTCGCGTAGTCAAGCGATTCACCTTACCCGACATGACCGACTTGGTCCTTCCTGCGCCCGCGGGTGAGGCAGTGACTGAAGCCCTGGACCGCCTGAAGAAGCGGCGGAACCGCGGCACGACCTCCGTGACGGAAACGACAGACTACTTCACTGTCTTCGACTGCGAGGTTCCGGCCGAGGCCCTGGAGTTCAGGCCGCCCGACCCTGGTCGAGACACCACGGGTCTGATCACGACCGTCGACGCGGAGGTGGCGGGATTACTCCTTCGCGAGGCGACGCTCTCGCCCGAGCTGTCCGCACGGCTCCTGGCGGACTACACGAGCCAGCAGACCCCTTTCCAGGACCGATTCGAGCCCTTCGTAGTGCGCTGGATTCGAGCCCGCCTGGACGATGGATCGCTCACGCTCGGTGACGAAGCCCGCAAGTACCTCGAAGCCGCGAAGTCGTACCTGCGGCGGGACTAGACGGGTGTAAACCGCTGCGCGCGATCGTTCGAACTGCTGGCTTGCCCTCCCGCTTCTGCTCTCAGTCGAGTGCTCCAGCCCGCGCGAACTGAACGCGATTGGGTATCACGTGGTTCACGTAGCCGGGCTCGACGTTCGTTCAACCAGGCCGACGGCGTGGCCCACGCCTTTCCCCAGCTCTCCTGAGGGACTCGATCACCGAATGGCGTCCGACCTGTTCAACCGCCCGCGTCCCGGTCCCCCTACAACTTGCGGAACAACTCCAGCGATTTGCCGATCTGACCGCTGCCCAACGAGCACTGGCGACCGGGCCTCTTCGGACAGGGATGTATCCGTTCTCTAAGACACCGACGAAGCGGGAGCGCCGGGCGGGCCGCGTGCGTGATCCTGCGTATGCCGCAGCCAGATCGCGAACCGCGTCCGGTGGGAGGTGGGCGAAGACCGCGCTCGGCTACCTCGCGGAAGTTCGTCGCAAGGAAGCGAGAGTGTGCATCGTTCAGAAACGGGCTCAGGAACCGCCTGCGCGCCCTCCTGCATCGTGGCAAGTCAAAGTGGGCCCAGCAGGACTCGAACCTGCGACCAGCGGATTATGAGTCCGCCGCTCTAACCGACTGAGCTATAGGCCCTGAGGTCGCAACTTGGGGTCTCGCAGACGCTGCTACTCTCGCGGAGGCGAAAAGGGCGGGTGTCTGCGTTGGGCCATTCTGCGGGGACGGTGCGTGCTTCACAAGGGGGAGCCGCGCTCGGAGTGGGCGGGAACGGCGCACGAGGCGGACTCGGCTTATGGGTTCGAGTCGGCGTCTTCAGTCGCGTCTCCCGTTGGCTCTTCGGGCGGCGGCGGGTCAGGGTCCCGGTAGGTGCCGATGGTCGCTTGCAGGATTCGCACCGGCGCTTGGCCGTCGATCGCATGGCGATGCACCTCGATACGGAGACGGGCCCCCGGAGTTCCGTACTGCACTTGCTGGGCGAACCAGTACATGTCGCTCTCGGTGGTCATCTCCCGTTGGTCCACGCGCGCGATGATGTCGCCCTCCCGGAGGCCGACCGCGGCGGCGTTCCCATCGGCCTGGACTGCGATCACCTTGACGCCGTGGCAACGGTGGGTGAGACACTCGCAACCTGCCTCGGCGCGGTTCACGAAGTAGAAGCGGGCGCCGAGCACGCCGCGCTCGACGCGACCATCGCGAAGCAACCCGGTGCAGATGCGGTGGAGCACTTCGGCGGGAATGGCGAACGAAACGCTCTGCGCGCCTGGTGCTCCCTCGGCAGCCAGTACGCCGCCAGACCGGCCACCCGGAGCCAGGCCCTGTTCGTCACCGATGGTGAGCGCCAGCATCCCCAGACACTCACCGCGGGTGTTGGCGAGTAGCCCGCCGACGTCGCCCGGGTTGGCGATCAGGTTGGTTTGGATCAACTGCGGGAAAGCGGGATGTCGCAGGCGCCGGTTCGGACCGCTGACCATGCCGAGTTGAAACGAGTGATTGAGGCCGAACGACCAACCCACCCCCAACACCATCGACCCGGCCGAGGGTAGGTCGCGCGCGAGCTTCGCCGGGCGCAGCTTCGGCGGCTCGACGATCCGAACGATGGTCACCCCTGAGGCACGATCGGTGGCGACCCAGTCGGCGCGGCAAACTTCACCGCTCGCGAAGGTCACCTCGAGCGAGACTTCCCCACCGTGCTGCGCCGCGGGGAGTCCGTCCTTCAACAGGGTCGCCACGTCTCCCGTCTTCGTCAGCACGATACCCGACACGCTGACGAGAACGCGGATGGCGGGCGACGTCAGGGGCGCGGGGCGCCCCTCCGGATCGGCGCCGGGGCGGCTCCCGCGCTCGACCACTCGCACCCCGACCACCGAAGGCGCGATCCGGTCGGCGAGCCGCTCAATGACGCCGCCCAGGTCGAGCCCGTCGTCCGATTGGCAATGAGCCACCGGAGCGGCACCCGAGAGCGCCGCGAGAACCAACAGCGTGGCGATCCGACAACGGTTCCGTGCCATCAGAAACTCAGAACTTCCTTCCCGGTGCCATCGGCAACGCTCACGAGTAGCCACGCGCTCTTCCGAGCCGCAGCCTCGTGCGACCTACCGAATGCGGAGTCCCAACGATCGGTACCCCCGGCCGCCATGATCCCCGCGTCGGCTCCTCCGGCAGCCTGTCGTTGCGTGCCCCCGGAAGGGGCGTGCTCAGCCCGGTCCGCGGCCTGCGGCGTTCCGGACTCGAACCTCGTGGTCGAACCGATCCAGGCCGTGCTGGCGGACAGGACACATACCGCAACCAACGCGGCGACTCGCTGCCGACGCACTCGGCGGCGCGCTCGATCCGCGGGGGTCGCCTCGGCCGTCACGCGGGCCATGACGGTTCGGAGAAACAGCGGGTCGGGCTCGCCACGCGCCGGGCCTTCGGTCCGCCCGCCGAGCGACTCGAGCCGCAAGGCCTCCGACGCCTCGCGACGACACTCATGGCAGTGGGTCAAGTGGACCTCGACCCACGCCGCCAACGGGACCGACGGGGACCTCCGCGCGAGCGCGATCTCCACGCTCTCGCAAGCCACGGACACCCGAGGTGCGGACCACGCCTGTCGTCCGGAGACTTGCGGGGTGGAGGTCAGCGGTCGTTCGGATGCGGAGTCAAACATCGCTCGACAGCCCTTCCGCTTCCCAGAGTTCACGAAAGATCTGGCGCGCCCGGTGCAGCCGCCACCGGACCGTAGCGTGATTCCAGCCCGCGATGTCCGAAATCTCCTTGGAGGTGAACCCCTCGAAGTCACGCAACACGAGAAGCTGCCGGTAGCTCTCCGGCACCTGTCGGAGCACGCGGTGAACGTCGCGACTCGTCTCCATGCGCTCCACTCGATCCGAGCTCCCACCCGGTGACGCGTGCCGCAGCGTACGAAAGTCGCCTACGTTCATTGGCGACCGCCGCTGCCGTCGCAGGTGGTCGATCGCCAGATGGACCACGATGCGATAGAACCAGGTGTAGAAGCGCATCGTGAGGTCGAACTGGTGGAGACTTCGGTAGACTCGCAGAAAGGCCTCCTGGGCAACGTCCCGCGCGGCTTCCTCTTCGTAGACGAAGTGCCGAGCGATGGCCAGGGTCCGGTCCTGGTACTTGGCCACCAACTGCGCGAAGGCGTTCGTGTCCCCATAGATCGAGCGTGCGACCAGCTGACGGTCTTCCTCGGTGCTGGTGTCGAGCGCACGAGCGACGACGCCCGCGTCGTCGCTGGCCACGGCGGGAGCATCCGGAGATCGGCGTCTCGAAGACTTCATTCCCGACCTTTCGCGGGGCGACGATCGTCCGCACCCCACTCGACATCGACCCAGCAGATTCCGACCGTTCGGTCTCGGCAAGGACCGAACGTGCGCGATGACGACGGCGCGAGACCCGCGCAGCGGTGAGCGGGCGGCCCCACGCCCCCCCCCCAGGTGGACACGGCTGCGGGCCGCCCACCGGACCCGCGCCATCATAGTTTGGCGGCGCGGCGCTGTCACGGAACAGATCCCACGCCGCCGGGATTTCCGGCCGCCTCCGAAGGGGAACCCTCGCGGCGAGTAGATTTACGAGGTCAAGGCGGGAAGTGTTTGTAGGGAAAACCCGTGGGTTCCACCAAGCCCGCGGAGGGCCGTCGCGAGGGTCTCGCACACCTCGTCGATCTCGCTCACTTCGAGGCGGTTGTGGAAGGGAATTGCAAAAGATCGGCTCGAGACTTCGCTGGTGAACCGGAGCGGGGACCCCCGGAGGCCCGGATCTCGGTAGCCACCTAGGTCGTGGATGGCCGGGAAGTAGGGGGCGGTTTGGATCCCCCGCTCGGCCAGCGCCGCCCGGGCGCGGGCGCGCCACTCCGGCTGTTCGACGAAGACCACGAAGACGAACCAGCTGCGCTCGTCGCCGGCGGGTACCGCTGGCAGGACCGCGAGGCCCGGGACCTCTGCCAGGCGTTCGTTGTAGTCGGTCGCAACTCGGCGGCGCTGCTCCAAGAAGCTCGGCAAGCGGCGCAGCTGGGATCGGCCGAGGCCCGCTTGCATCTCCGTGAGGCGGAAGTTGAAGCCTTCGCCCACGAACTGAAACTCACCAGGGCCGCGGCCCTGGTTGCGACGGCTCCGAATCTGCCCCGCTACGTTGGGATCTTGGCACACCACGAGCCCGCCTTCGCCCGTCGTCATCTGCTTGTTGGGGTAGAACGCGAACACGCTCGCGGGGGCCATGGTGCCCACTCGCTGGCCGGAACGACGCGCTCCGAGCGCTTCGCACGCGTCCTCGACCAACAGGAGTCCACGGTCTCGCGCCCAAGCGGCCACGTTCTCCATCGCGAGCGGAGTCCCGAAGACATCGACCGGGAGGACCGCTCGACACTCCGGGGTGTAGGCCTCGTCGAGCGTCTCCGGGGTCACACAGAGCGTCTCGGGTGATACCTCCACGAATCGCGGCTCACCCCCCGCAAGGCGAATCGCGTGCGCGGTGCCGATGAAACCGAACGAAGGGGTGAGCACTTGCCCGCCGCGAAAGCCGAGGGCTCGAAGAGCCAGAAACAGGCCGGCAGTGCCGTTGGCGACGGTGGCGACCGGTAAGCCCCCGAAGAACTCACTGAACTCCGACTCGAGAGCATCGTTCTCGGGGCCAAGACTCAGCCACGGAGTGTCGAGCACGCGCAGTACCGCGGCGCGATCACTGGCGTCGATATCGGGTCTCGAGAGCGGGATACGCCAATCGTTCACGATCTGACGGCCTCCATGGCATCGCCTATCGGCACGGTCAACTGTGCGAACACTCCCGAAGCCTCGATGAGCTGGCGAATCTGCTCGTCGTCGGCCAACCGACACCGGGAGGAATCGCAGCTCGCCGGCACGCCGCACGTCGTATCCCGGGAGTGTGTGGGCGTGGGCAACCAATCGGGGCGTACGACGAACGAATCCGGGTATTCGTCGAGACGCTGGCACTCCTCCCGCGTGAGTAGCTCCTCGTGCAACTTCTCGCCCGGTCGCATGCCGATCACCCGCCAATGGATCGAGCTAACGGGCCAACCGCGTCGCTCACAGTACTCCTCGACGAACACCCGCACCAGATCACCGGTGCGCAAGGCCGGCATCTTGAGCACGAACAACTCCCCACCGCGACTGCGGCGGCTGGCCTCGAGAACCAGCTGTACCGCCTCGGCGGTCGTCATCATGAAACGCGTCATCTCGGGAGCCGTCACGTGGACCTCGCGCAGTTCTTCCATCTGACGCGCGAGCATGGGGAGCAACGAACCACGCGAACCGAGGACGTTGCCGAAACGAACGACACTGAGGTTGAGTCGTGGGTTCCAATCCTGCGACGCACGCACGAGATTCTCGGCCAGAAGCTTGGTCGCGCCCATGGTGTTGGTCGGGTTGACGGCCTTGTCGGTCGAGATGCACGTAAGGCGACGAACGCCCGCTTCGCGCGCCGCCTGAATCACGTTCTGCGTGCCGAGCACGTTCGTCTGCACCGCTTCGAACGGGTTGTACTCGCACGATGGGACGTGCTTGAGGGCAGCCGCGTGGTACACGACATCGACGCCGTCGAGCGCGCACCGCAAGCGTTGGGGGTCGCGCACGTCGCCCACGAGGAATCGGACCGGAGCGTCTCGCGGGAGGGTGAGCCGCAGTTCGGCCTGCTTGGTCTCGTCGCGACTGAAGATACGAACCACTTGGGGGTCGTGCGCGAGAACCTGCCGGACGATCTCCGAGCCGATCGTGCCGGTGCCTCCCGTGATGAGAATGGTCTTCCGCCGCAGGGTTGGGTTCCGGTCCACGGGTCGAGCCCCCTTTCTCAAGTTCTGGCGACACTCTGTTATCGGAAGTGTGCGCCTGGACTTGAGCGGTGATCCGGAACCGGGGCGCCCGCAACGAGCAAAGCGGAAGCGGCTTCGCCGCGCCACGGTGGTGGTAGGCGTGGGGCCCGGGCGGTATGCGGAGGTTCCGTGGCGCGAAGCCAGGATGCGGACAGGCTGTCCGCGCTCCCAGGGCGCGCCAGGGCGTGCCGATGGACGTGGGCCTTTGCGTATGCGTCGCGTGGGTGCTTAGAGGGCGGGTGAGAGGAACGCGGGTTTGCTTAGGGCGGGAGAGAGGAACGCGGGTTCGCTGGGCGGGAAAGAGGAGCGCGGGTTCGCGCGTGGCGCACCGAAGGCGAAGGTTGGCGTTTGTGGGTGATGCGGAAGCGGCTTCGCCGCGCCACGGTGGTGGTAGGCGTGGGGCCCGGGCGCCGCGGCCACGAGGGGGCTTTGCGAAAGCCCCCTCCACCAAAGCCGGCGCCGCCAAGGCAAGCGCAGGGACGCGCTTGCCTTGGGCCTAGTAGCCGGACCTCGCCGTTGCGCCGCCGCGAGGACTGTCTTCGACGTCGTCCTCCATCTGCAGCTTTTCCTTCATCATGCGACCGGCCTTGAACTTGACGGTGACCTTGTTCGGCACCTGGATCTTCTCCCCGGTACGCGGGTTTCGGGCGAGTCGCGGCGCTTTGCTGCGTGGCTCGAAAACTCCGAAGTCTCGAAACTCGAGACGGTTACCCTTGGCTAGTTCGGAAATGATCTCATCGAGGAAGCTCTGAATGACTTCCTTTGCCTTCTGCTGTTGAACATTCGTCTTCTCGGCGATGAGCTGGACCAGGTCACGCTTGGTGATGGTTTGCATGCCGTCCTTCCAATCCCGTCCTGTCTCGAGCAACCCGGTCCTGCGCGGAGGATCGTGGGCAAGCGTCTAGGTTCATAGTCTTCAGAGGTTTACAGAGGATCAACGTATCACAGCCACAAGGGGGCTTCAACCCGGCTTGCACTTTCTCCCGGCGGATCGGCGCGGACCGTCGGCCCTTCCGAAAGATCATCGGGCCGGGCCGCCCGTGGGTTTAGCAAGTTCCTGTTTTTGTTGGAGTTCGTGGAGGTGAGTCGATTGCGCGGACCGAGCAACCCCGGCCGGTAAACCGGGGGGTCTCGCCGGACTCGAGGGGGCGCGGGCCGTCGGCGATCAGTCGGCGGCGCAGGCCTCCCAAACACGGCCGTGATCGAGGAAAGCGCCCTCGAGATCGCTCCCGACGGGGCCGGTGTAGATGATCACGCTGTTGGGATGCTCTCGCAGGGCGTTGTACACCTGGTCGCGTTCCGAACTCGCCCGTACGACGCGTCCCTGCGTGACCTCGTGGAACTCGTCGAAACGACAACGGTCCAGCAAGACGTAGTGCCGGGGGAAGCGTGTGAGAATCTCTCGGATGTCCAACAGGTCCGCCATGATCAACCCCCTTCCAGAGCCCGTCTCGGTCACGTGACCCGACTCAGCCGTCGGGCCAGCTTTGGCCACCCGGCAGTCCCCACTGTCGCCGTTTCCGGACTGCGGGACTCGGATGGATCCGAGCCTCTCTCGAGGAATCGGTCCGAGCGCGTGTGGCCGGACAGCGGAGCCCGACGGCCACCCGCAACGTCGTACCGCGCGAGCGGAGAACCGTTACAGGCCAGGCGGGTGCCGTTGCCGTGACCTCGATTTTTCACAGAATCGCTTCGGATGTCCATAACCCGTTGCGAAATCCTTGACAAGGCGGTGGGCAACGGTCTGGTTCGGGGGCACCGTCCGGAGGGTCGGAGTCGCCCTCCGCCGGCTGTCTCCGACCGGGAGTGGCGCGAAAGGAATCGCGACGGCGCCCCGGCGGCTCCGGGGGCGGTGGCGACGCAAGTGTTTTCGGCCGGCGACTCTGGGAACGTCGGTCAGGGGCGAGCGACCTCGACGTACAGGAGGGAGCCATCCTCGCTACAGCGCGGCATCTTCTTGAACCCGAACTCCTGGATCTTGGCTTCCAGGAAGGCTGCCGGATCCTCCTCCGGGTCCGGCAAGGACACCATCGGGGCCGACGCTTCGGTGCCACGCCAATGGTGCGGCACGCCCGCCATCGCCCCCACCACCCGCAGCATCCGAGGGAACGGGACCATGCGAGTCTGGATCGCCTGTCCGATCGCGTTCGTCACGCCCATGAAGTCGGTGCCGGCCGAGGCCTCCAGCTGCCCATGTTGCGCGCCGCGAAGGTCCGTCTTCCACAGCTTCACGAGATTCAGGTCGACCCCCGTCAGGTTGCTGCTGGCGAGCTTGGCCCACGAGAGGTCAGCCCCTCGCATCTCGGCCTCCTGGAAGTCGGCACGCTGACACCGAGCGTGGCACAGCAGGGCGCCCCGCAAGTCAGCCCCTGCGAAGTTCGCGCCGGAGAGCTCGGTGTAGGAGAGATCCGCGTTCTGCAGACACGAACGTTGGAAGTTCGCCCCGCTCATGCGGCAACGCGTGAACGAGATCCCACTCAGCATCTGCGACGCGAGGTTTACCCCGGTGAGGTCGATGGTGGCTCCGTGCTCGACGACGAACGCGTTCCACGTAGATAGCGGTAGATCCCCCGTGAGGAGCCGCGCGAGCAGAGCGGGAGCGTCAGCCGGTGCTACCACGTCACGACTCCTTCGCGCCGGCCTTCTTGCGCCGGTACTGCTCGCTCTTCCGGTATCCGAGATCTTTGACGATCGCGAGCACTTCGCTCCAGGACAGGAAGATCTTCGACTTGTCCTTCTTGAACTTCTCGATGGCTTGGACGAACTCGAGCTCGTCAGAGGATAGGGCACTGGCCATGAATCGTCTCCCGTCGATGGGCGCCGCGGTGCGCGTATCGGCGCACGCGCGTCTCCGGGTCATCGGCCAGGCGGGCCAGGAATCTTGAGCCCTTCGGCGACGGCGTCGCGAAACGGCGCGGGATCATCGCGGCGCGAGCAGCGCCTGTCGCCACTTGCGGTCCAACGCCTCGATCGACTCGCCGTGGACCCGCACGAAGGCCGCGTCCCAGGAGCTGCCGCTCGCGACCTCCCGCACGACCATATCGAGGCGAAACGCACCCCGTTCGTCGCTCAAGTGGCGGACGAAGAAGTACCCATGCAGATAGAGCGCCGCCCAAGTGCCCGGGTGGTCGGAGCGAAACGATCGCTCCCGCTGGAGAATTCCGACGTCAGGATGCCGTCGAACGAGTTCCTCGAACTCCAGGCGATGCGACCCACGGTCCTGCCGGTCCAGGAGCTGGGCCAAGCCCTCATCCAGCCAGCGGGGCGGCCGGATCGGCAATCGATGCAGGCAGAGGTGCACGGCCTCGTGGCGCGCGACCTGCTCGAGTTCGAGTCCGCCCGCGGCGAGTTCCGTCGGAAACGCGATGCGGATGCGCCCGTCGAACGCGCCGCCCACCTCCTCGTGGAGGCCGGTGCGGCGCGCGAACTCGCCGGGCGGGTAGCAGATCACGACGACGTCGCGAATCGGCGTCAGCCCCCAGCGCTTCTCGAGGTCGGCGCAGACCCCCTCGAGCGCACCCTCGACCTGTTCGGCAGCGGCCGTCACCAAGGTCGGGGGATAAAGGATTCGAAAACGCGTGCTGCGCCGCTCCTGGTAACGGGTCACGGCCTCGAGGTCGTAGCGCAACCGCTGCACCCGGCTCTGCAGACCGTCGTCGTCCGGCCGTAGGGCCAGCGCACGCTCGAAAGCCGCGAGCGCCTCGCGCGTCGAACCCCGTTGGTCGCGCGCGACGCCGAGTAGACGCCACGAACGCACGGCGCCGTCATCGAGTGCAACCGCTCGGCCAAAGGCCCGCTCGGCCGCTTCGAGCTCGCGCAGCTCCAAGTGACAAATGCCGACGGCGTGAAACAGGTCCGCGTCCCCTTGCCAATGGAGCTGCGACTTCTCGAAGTGCTCGAGAGCCAAGCGATACTCGACCTCGCTGCCGCCCAGACGGTGCGCCTCTTCCAGCACACCAGCACCCACCGCAGCGTGTGCTTTGCCCAAGTTCGCGCGAATCTCCGCGGCCCCTGGATCGAGTTGCGTCGCCTCCTGGAATCTCGACAACGCGAGCGAGTAGCGCCCCGCGACGAAGTCTCCCACGCCCAGTTCGTTGAGCTCTGCAGCCCGCTTTCGGTCCTTGGAGGAAGGACCGTCGTCAGCCGCCAGCGCTGTGCCGGGGACCAGCGCGAGCAGCGTGCATCCGGTGAGCAGCGAGACGAGTCGAAACGTGACGCTGGCGAGCCTGACGACGCCGCGGGCCAGGGCTCGCCGCAAGCCGGGCCGAGGGAATCGGGACGCAGCCAGGTTGGGTGTCTGCTGCCGACCATCGAGGGTCAGCACGACGACTCTCCCCACCGAGGCGCGCCGTGCTCCGAAGGATCGGACGCGGGCAGCCGATCGACCGCGAGCGGCGCCGGCTGCGGCAGTGGTTCCGCGGGCTCCGGCGCGAGCGGCACGCGCTCGTCGAGCCGCGGTTCGGTCACTGCCGGGCTCCGTGACGGGGGCGGAAGCGATGGCGGTCCGATCCCGAGCCGCTGCGCGAGCTCACGCGCGAGCGTCTCGAACTCCAGCGCTGCCGGGGTGTCGGGGGCATACGCGAAGATCGACTGCCCGAAGCTCGGGGCTTCCGCAACCTTCACGCGCTTCGAGAGCCACGTCCGGGTGACCGAGCCCGGAAAGTGCTTCTCGAGTTCGCCGATGACCTCGCGCCCGAGATTGGTCCTCGCGTCCACCAAGGTCGGGACGATCGCGCGCCAGTTCAAGCCGGGGTGCAGACGCCCCTGTACCATCTTCAACACTCGCAACAGCTGGGCCATGCCTTGGAGAGCGAAGAACTCCGCCTGCACCGGAATGACGACATCGTCCGCCGCCGCCAGCGCGTTCAACGACAGGAACCCGAGCGACGGTGCACAGTCCATGAGGACGAGGTCGTACTGCCGCTCGGCCAGGAAGGTGGCGAGCAGCTCTCGCAAAATGACCTCCCGTCCGACCTCTTGACCGAACTCCCACTCTGCAGCGGACAGATCGATGTGCGACGGCACGATGTCCAAGTACTCGGCTTCGAGGTGAAGGGTGGCGTCGCCGAAGCTCAGGTCTCCGCGGAGCACGCGGTACAAGTTCGCTTCGGCCTCGGCCACCCCGAGGTGGAGCGAGAGGTGCGCTTGCGGGTCGAGGTCGAGCATGAGAACGCGGTACCCCTGCCGCGCCCAGAATGCGCCGCAGTTGGTGGTGAGCGTCGTCTTGCCCACCCCTCCCTTCTGATTGATGAACGCGACCCGGCGTGGCCGGGGGCTCGGGTCCGCGAACGGCGCTCGTGAATCCCCGGGCAGTCGACTCTCCATGCGATCTCTCCCTTGGCCAAGCGACTCGCGCCCGGCGTCCCCGGCCCGCACCTCGACGGTGCACGCCACGAAGTCCGGCCGAGTTGCTGCGACCGCAAACGCGGCATCGCAGGTACTCAAAGGCGCGCGCGCAGCATAAAGTAGCGGGCGCGGCCCCGAGACCCAGACCGAGTCGCCGACCGGAGGTTAGCCGATGTCTCGCCCCTTGTCGTTGGTCCACCACGTGCGTTTGTGCCGAGTCGCCTGCGCCGTGGCCCGCGCCGACTCGGCCGCGCTGGAAGCCTCCCTCATGGAGTGCCTCCACGAGCCCGGCCTCGATCCGGAGGTGGTCGCCGAGGCCATCCTGCAGGGGATTCCTTACTCGGGGTTCCCCGGGGCGGTCGAAGCGCTGGGACTCTGGCGCTCCCACACCAACACCGCGATCGCCAGCGATGCGCTTGGGCTGCCGGTGTCGCCTACCGAACCGCCCACTCCCCCTCCCACGGCTGGGCTCGATCGTGGCGCGCAGGTCTTTGCCGAGATCTATGGCGACCTCGCGCCGCGGGTGCGCGCCGAACTTCGCCGGCGCCACCCACACCTCGAAGCCTGGATCATCTCGTTTGCCTACGGAGGCGTGATGGCGGGCTCGCGACTCGCGCTCTTGACGATCGAAGCGCTCGGTGTCGCGTCGCTACTGGTTCAAGCGCGACGTCCGCCCCTGCACTCCCACTTGCGCGGCGCCCTCCGCACCGGCTGGTCATCCGCTGACTTGAACGCCCTGATCACGGAGCTCGAGTCGCAATGCGATGCCGAAACGCTGGCGTTCGCCCGTTCCGTCATCCGACGGGAAGCAGCTACTTGAAGCGCCCACGAAGCGCGCGCGCCACCCGCTCGCAGTCTTCTTGGCTCGGCACGAGTGCGAGACGCACGTAAGGGCAACCGTCCGGGTGCAGCTCGGGCCGAATGCAGAGCAGCGATCCGGGCACCGTTACCGCGGCGATCTCCGGGTGCAGCAGCGCTTCGGCGAACTGCAGCGCGTTCATCCCTTGCGGGGCCCGTTGCCAGATGTACATGGCGGCTTCTGGCTCACAACGCGGACAACCCGCGTCGACGAAGGCCTGCACCAATGTGTCCCGCTTTCGGCGATACCCTTGGCGTAGCTCCTCCACGTGGGTTTCATCGGCGAGCGCCGCAATCGCTGCGTCCTGAATGAAGAACGGCGTACCGGAGTCGAGGTTGGTCTTCACCTTGCGAAACAAGCTCACGATGCGCTCGTCGCCCGCCACCCAACCCACTCGGTATCCGGTCATCGCCGAGCGCTTGGACAACGACTGAAACACCACCACGCCGTCGCGACCGTACTCGAGCGCGCTATGCGGCGGCTCGGCGGTGAAGTAGATCTCGGTGTAGGCTTCGTCGCTCGCGGCAATGATCTCGTGTTGGCGACAATACTCGACCCAACGAGCCAGGAACTCGGGCGGCGCCGCCTTGCCGGCCGGGCTGTTGGGGTGGGTCAGCCAGAACAGCCGTGCGCGCTTGGCAACGTCGAGCGGAATCGCGTCCAGGTCTGGCAGATAATCGTTCTCTGCGAGTACCGGTAGATAGTACGGTTGCCCTTCCGCGAACTGGGTTCCCCTTGCGTACGGCGGATAACCTGGGTCGGGGAGCAGCACCAAGTCGCCCGGGTCGAGCACTGCTTCCGGGAAGTTGAAGATCGCCTCCTTGGAGCCGATCGACGAGCAGATCTCGCGATCGGGGTCGAGATCGACCCCGAAGCGCCGACGGTTCCAGTCCGCGACCGCGCGCCGAAACTCCGCGGTTCCGTTGTAAGGCGGATACCCGCCCGACCGCCAGCGATCGACCCCCGCGATCGTCGCGCGCCGGATACACTCCGGGGTCGGCTCGGTCGGGTCGCCGACTCCGAAGTCGACCGGCTCGAGTCCAGCCGCCTTGAGTCGCTCCACCTTGTCGTTGATCTCCGCGAAGGCATAGCCCGGAAGGGCCGCAAGCCTTCGCGACGGCGTGATCTGCATGCTGGGTCCTCTCGCGCTGTGTCTCGTGGGTACCTTGCGAACCGTGCGTCGAACTCGAACCCCCTCAACCCGCCCGCGCCGCAGAGAGCACGTGCGCCCGACGCGGCTCGCGTCGCGCGCACCCGTGCCGCACGAGCGCAGGTTACTCCGGGCTCGCGGAACCGGCCGGGTCGTCGAGGGACTCGACCCCGTCACTCGGCTTCATCAACGGGAACAACACGACATCCCGGAGATTCTCGACGCCCGTAGCCAAGGCGACGAACCGATCGATGCCCATGCCCCAGCCGGAAATCGGGGGCATCCCATGCTCCATGGCCAGCAGGTAGTCCTCGTCCATCACCATGGCCTCGGCGTCGCCGGCGGTCCGCAACTGAGCCTGCTGTTCGAGGCGGCTACGCTGGTCGATCGGATCCACGAGTTCCGAGTAGGCGTTCACCAGCTCCCATCCACGCGCGAGCAGTTGGAATCGGTCCGAGATCGCCGAGTCGTGATCGTTACGACGCGCGAGCGGCGACAAGTCGATCGGATGCGATGTCACGAACTGCGGCTGGACCAAATGCGCGCGGCAGACCTTCTTGTACAACTGGTCAATGAGGGCTCCGCGGCCGAGCCCGTCTGTGCCCTCGAGGCGGATCCCTCGGTCCGCGATGGCCGCGCGGAGCGACTCCACGTCCGGACAGCGTTCGAGGTCGATGCGCCCGTACTCGGCGATGAGCTCGGTCAACGACCGGCGCGGCCACTCCGCCCCGAAGTCGAGCACCACGCCCTCGTGTTCGATCCGCAAGGTGCCGAGACAGGACTCCAGCGACTCGCGCACCAGGACTTCGGTGAAGTCCATGTTGTCCACGAAATTCCAGTACGCGACGTAGTACTCGAGCATCGTGAAGTCCTGCAAGTGGGACGGATCCATCCCTTCGTTGCGGAAGACACGTGCCATCTCGTACACGCGGTCGTAGCCCGCCACCACGCAACGCTTCAGGTACGTCTCCGGCGCGATCCGCAGGTACACGGGCAGGTCCAGGGCTTGGTGATGCGTCTCGAACGGCGTCGCCAGCGCGCCCGAGGGCTTCGTCTGCAACACCGGCGTGTCGACCTCGAGGAACCCGTGGCGATCGAGCACGTCCCGCAGCGCACGAACCAACTTCCCTCGCAGCAGGAAGCGACGACGGGTGCCCTCGTCCATGATCAGGTCGAGATAGCGGCGTCGATACCGCAACTCCTGGTCGGCAATGGCGTGATACTTCTCGGGTAACGGGTGCAAGGTCTTGCCCAGCAACACGAACCCTTGGCCTTTCACCGTCAGCTGGCCCGTTCGAGTGCGGTACGTCTCTCCCGACACGCCGACGAAGTCACCAATGTCCACGAGCTTGAGGAACTGCTGAAAGGCTTCCTTGCCGATATCGTCTTGCTGCAGGGAGGCCTGACACCGCCCCTCCAAGTCCTGCAGGTCGAAGAACGCCAGCTTGCCGAACTCGCGCCGACTCACGATGCGGCCGGCGATCTTCACGCCCGCGGTGCCCTCGGGCAACTCCGCGGCGCGGGCCAGGGTATGAGTTCGTTCGAACCTCTCGGGGTACGGATTGACGCCGAGGTCCCGCAGGCGCTCGATCTTCTCGAGCTTGACTTGGCGAATTCGCTCTTCGGTCATTCCTTCGTCTTCCCACCACCACGAGTCGCTGGCGCCGTTGCCAAGGTGCCTACCCAGGGGGCGCGGAGTCTAACGGCCGAGGCCAACGCCTGTAAAGGACCGTGACTCCAACCCGCAAAAGAGCGAGAGCCTGACACGTTCCGCTCGCAGCGCAACGTGCCAGGCTCTCCATGAACGGATCCGTCAGGCGGCCCTCTCGCCTCGCGGCGGCTTCGCCCCTACGGACAGATCGAGGTGCTGTAGACGCACGCCGGGAGCGCGTCCATCGTCGGGTCCGGACCACAGGTGGTCGGGCCCGGACTGATCGGCGGAGGACTTCCCGGAACGAAGAGGTAGTTGAGCAAGGTAATCACGTCGGGGAGATTCAAGCTCCCGTCATCGTTGATGTCGCTCGCGTCGCGGCACGAAGGTGTGGCGCTGCCGGGCACGAACAGGAAGTTCAAGAAGAAGATCACATCGGGAATGTTCACGCTGCCGTCCACGTTCACGTCGCCGCGGCGGAACTCGACCTGGATCGGACCTCCACCGGTCAGCGCTTGCACATAGGCCGCCATCAGTGCGCTCTGGCCTCCGGCGTAGCCGCCGAACTCGAACGACGCCGAGATCACCGAGCCGAACGTGCTGTCGTAGAAGATCCCAACGTTGTAGCTCGCCCCCAAGACCGGGTCGAAACCGGTCCAGATGGGCGCGGCCATCGCCCCTCCGAGGTCCGGGTTCACGTTACAGGGCACGAGGTGATCGGTGTCCTCGGACCCGTTGCTCGCTTGGTTGTAGCCCGCCGAGAAGCTCGTGAAGTTCGGGCCCAATCCCGAGTTCAGGCCGGTGAGGTCGACCAGACTGTCGTCGTTCAGGCCATCGGTGACGTTCCCGAAAATGGTGTTCTCGACGCCGTCGAAGGACTCGAAAGTCGTTTGCGGGTCGAAGCCCCAAACGTCGGCGCCTTCGATGTAGATCGCAACACTCTGCTGGTTGAGCTGCGCCAACACGCCGCCGTCGGCCGCGCTCAGTTGGTAGTTGGACGGGAAGGTACCGCAGCAAACCCAAAGTCGCTCGAGCGTGGCGGGCAGCATTGCCGGAGTCACGCATGGAAAATCGATCCGCCGCAGCACCAGGACGGTGCGCCCGTTGGCTACGAGAGCGTCGCGAATCGCCGTGGCGCTGTCGACGAGGTCCACGGACTCGAGCGCGTACACGATATCGGTCTCACCGGCGTAGACCGCATGGTCCACGGCGCAAGCAGTGCGTGCGCGACCTGGCGAACAGTCACCGATGACCTCGTACTCGTAGCGACCGTTCGGGAGGCCCGACTCCGCGAAGGAAGTATCCGTCCCCGGGAGCTGCGCCACCACGACCCCGTTGCGATAGATCTCGATGCCGCCGGCGTAGGCTGCGGGGTTGTTCCAGGTCAACAGGATCGAGCCCGTAGCGCAGTCCGACGTACAAACCAGAGCCGTGGGCGGATCACAAGGAGCCGGATTCACGAGCAAGGTGAACTTGTTCACCGAGCCGCTCGACCCCGCCACCCCGTCCGCCACGGTGAGCGTCCAAACGCCACCGACGGCGTCGCCATCGAAGTCCGCGAGCGCGCCCGGGCCCGCGGGCACGACATTGCCGAACCCATCGCAGTACCCGCCGACTGCGTCGTCGTAGCGTCCCATGAGATCGGTGGCGGCCGCTCCGCCGGCGCCCTCGAGGCGCACCGACGTTCCCGCCGGCGACATCAAGTCGACCGTGAGCTGCTGAGCGCTCGGGTGCGAGACGTCGAGGACGACGTCCAAATCGGCGATCTCATCGACGATGTTCGGATCCACGGCGAAACTCACGGGTACCCCGGCGACCTGGTTGTCAGGAATCGCCACCGGTCGATTGAACCGGAGTTCCCAAGAATCGAGCGTGCCGAAGTTCGGGTCGAGGACGCCGTCGACGATCGTCAGCGTCCAGTCGCCGTCGGCCTGGAGAGCGTTGAAATCGGCCAGGGTGCCGGGGCCCGAAGGAGCGATTCGTTCTCCGAGATTGTACGGCGGTGCAGTCGGGCGGCCGGCGTCGTCCCAGATGCAGTCGAAGTCCGGCAGGTTGACGCCAAGGTTGTCGTGCAGCGTTACGGTGATCGCGCCACCCGGACTCTGGAGTCGGATCTCCAAGTCGCCGTTGAACGGGTGGGTGATCTGCATGGCCACGTCGAGGTTCTGGATGACCCCAGCGACGCCCGCCACGTTCACGACGTTCGTCGTGGTCCCGTTGTTGGCCACGCCCGCGCCGGGAACGCTCGCAAAGCGCTGGGAGTCCTCGGCCACGATCTCGTAGCTACCGAGCGTCGGCACGTGACAGTCGACCGGCACCCCAGCGCAGTTGGGGCTACAAGCGACGCCCGCGGTGTAGACCAGATTCATGACGTAGTGTTGGATGCCTGGCACACCGAGCGCGGCTACGTTCGTCGGCTCCGGGAGCGAACACTGGGGAGCGGACAAGTAGCTCAGCCCGGTTTGCCCAGCGTTGTTCGAGCCCATGAAGAAGAAGTTGCCGGTGGCTTGCCCGTTCGGGCTGTTCACCTGGAACACGACGGTCGCGTTGCAGCCGACGTTGACCGGCACGCTCAGCGGTACGTTGACCACGGCCTGCGTCGTGTTCGGAAGATTGAACAACTGGTTGTGGATCAGAGTCAGCGACGCCAGCGGCGCGGGCGCCCCTCCGTTTCCGTCGAGGTACAGCCGCAGATTGATGGGCTGTGTCGTAGCGGCTCCCCCGGCAGTGGAGGTCTCGACGCCGAACTGCACCGCGGTGATGGTGATCTCGGTATCGACGTTGAACGGGTTACAGAGGTTGAAGGTACGCCAGTAGGAGTTGTCCGCATGGCCCTGGGCGTTGTTGCAAGAAACGGAGTTGGCCGGCAGGATCGCCTGCGATGCCGAGTGCGTCAGCACCGATTGAGCATCGGCAGTCGCCACGGAGAGAGTCCAGAGACACAGCAACCATCCAAGGCTTCGCAGCATGAGACCTCCTGGTTCGAATCGACATGAGGAACCACCGACAACCGGAGGACCGACTCGCCCTGAGGCGCGATCCTCGACTCTGGATGTTCCTCGACTCCCGTTCTCCGATTCCCCTGTACCTCCCCGCTCTTTCGCCTCCCCTTTCCTCCGCTTCTGTGCACGTTCTCGACGACCTGCCGTCGACAGCGGTGAACTCAGCCAGCACGCGAACGATTGGCCGCACGCCCCCGGATCGACTTCCCGAGGGCGCAGCGCCCACCGTACCGGGACGTGCGCTGGCGAGGTCTCACGCGAATCGACGAGCCGTGTTGGACGAGACCGAATTCTAGGGCCACGGGCCGAAGTGCGCAATCCTCGGGGACGACGCGAGTTGGGCAGCAGCAGCCGCGGCTACACGGACGGGCGCGCGCAATGGCCACGGGAACGGGACGCAGCCCGGCCCGAGAAACGAACCGCGGCAGGCGGGGGCGGACGTGCTCGCCGCCTTCGGCTACACTGCCCGCGTTCGGCACGGCGCGAGCGGGGGCCGAGCCGAAGCGGCGGCGCGCGGCCACCTCACCGTGGGGTCGAGGCCTCCTTGGCGACGCCAGAGGCCCGGCCCCGTACGGCAGCGGCGAAACCGCGCTTGCGAGATCCTCAACTCAACCGACAAGGCCCACGTTCGATGAGCATGACCGAGAAGTTCCATGGCACCACGATACTCGCGGTGCGTCGCAACGGTCAGGTCGCCCTCGGCGGTGACGGCCAGGTGACCCTGGGACACAGCATCGTCAAAGGGGATGCCCTCAAGATCCGCAAGCTCCACCAGAACCGCGTCCTCGTCGGGTTCGCGGGATCCGTAGCCGACTCGTTCGCCCTGCTCGAACGCTTCGAGCAGAAACTGGCGGCGCACAGCGGCCAGCTGTTGAAGGCCGCCTCCGAACTCTCGCGCGACTGGCGAACCGACCGCGTCCTTCGGCGCCTCGAGTCGATGCTCGCGGTCTGCGATCGTGACCACGTGTTGCTGCTCTCGGGCAACGGCGAAGTCATTCAGCCCTCCGACGGCATCGTCGGCATCGGCTCCGGCGGGAGCTTCGCGCTCGCCGCCGCGCGGGCGCTGATCGCAGAGACCGCACTCGCGCCGCGGGAGATCGTGCAGCGTTCCCTGCGGGTGGCAGCGGACATCTGCATCTACACGAATCACGAGATCCATGTGGAGGTGCTCGAGTGAAGGAACTGACGCCGGTCGAGATCGTGGCCGCACTCGACCGCCACATCGTCGGTCAAATGGAAGCCAAGCGGGCGGTCGCCATCGCCATTCGGAACCGCTGGCGTCGCCGCCAGCTCGGCCCCGAGATTCGCGACGAGGTGTTGCCCAAGAACATCATCTTGATCGGCTCGACCGGCGTCGGAAAGACCGAGATCGCACGGCGTGTTTCCCAACTCGTGAGCGCGCCGTTCATCAAGGTGGAGGCGAGCAAGTATACGGAGGTGGGCTACCACGGCCGGGACGTCGAGTCACTCGTTCGCGACCTCGTCGACGTTGCCGTCGCGTTGGTTCGCGGGGAGGAACTCGCCGAGGTCCACGCGCGCGCGCAAGCGGCCGCCGAGGAGCGCATTCTCGACCTCCTGGTGCCACCCACCGTCGGGTCCGGATCCCCCGAGGAGCGCGACCAACGCGACCGGACTCGCGACACCTTCCGGCGGAAGCTTGCCGCCGGCGAACTGGACGCTCGCGAGATCGAGATCGCGGTGGATAGCAAGGGTGCCAACCCCTTGTTCGACATGTTCTCGGGGGCCGGCATGGAGCAGCTCGGCCTCGACCTGCAAGGCCTCATGCAACGCTCGGGGCGCAGCGCACCGCAGCCACGGCGCATGACCGTGGCCGAGGCGCGACCGCTGCTCGCCGGCCAGGAAGCCGAGAAACTCATCGATCAAGACAAGGTCAACCAGAAGGGCCTTCGGCTGGCCGAGGACAGCGGGATCGTCTTCCTCGACGAGATCGACAAGATCGTGACCAAGGGTGGCGGCACCCAGGGCCCGGAAGTCTCTCGGGAGGGAGTCCAGCGCGACCTGCTCCCGATCGTCGAAGGCTCGACCGTGATGACTCGCTATGGAGCCGCGCGCACCGACCACATGTTGTTCATCGGGGCTGGGGCCTTCCACGGCTCCAAACCGACGGACTTGATTCCCGAGTTGCAGGGGCGATTCCCGATTCGGGTCGAACTCTCGGCCTTGGGGCGCGAGGACTTCTTGCGCATCCTGCGTGAGCCGCAGAACTCATTGCCTCGTCAGTACGCCGCACTTCTGGGGACCGAGGGCGTCACCGTCGACTTCCAACCCGAGGGCCTGGCCCGCATCGCCGAGATCGCCTGGGATCTCAACCAGAGCACGCAAGACATTGGTGCGCGGCGGCTCTACACGCTGTTCGAGCGCATCCTCGAGCGACCGCTGTTCGAGGCTCCCGACCTGATCCCACCCGGAGCCCGGAGTTTCTCCGTCGACGCCGCGTTCGTGGACTCCCAGCTGGGCGGCCTACTCGCGGATCGCGACCAGAGTTCTTACATCCTCTGAGTGCGTCAGAATCGGCATTGCGTTGCGAGGCGTCGCCCGAGCAGCGACTACGGGTTGTCTTCGACCGGCGTATCTTCCAGCCCGAAGATCACGCGATCGAGGTCCACTCGCAAGTCGTGCAGGTCGTAGGCCAGGCGGGTGAAGTGGTTCCCGACGTAGCGCGCGGAGAGCGCGCTGTCGGCGGTCAACACCCGGCGATTCTTGACGTTGACACACCCGGTTGCCCCCGCCACCGAGCCCAACCCGAGAACGAGCAGAACGAATCTCTTGAACATTGGTACTCCTCCACGAAATCGGCCTACTCGGCCCACTGGGACTCCCCCTCCAGGGATCGGCGATTCAACGAACAAAATGAACCCCTCGCTCACCCGGCTGAGTACGCGCTACTGGTCACGGCAGACCCTGCGTGCGGGTGCCGGCGGCGTGAGGTCCTTGCCGGCGGCAGCGTCCGCCAAGTCCCGTTCCAGAGTCGCGACCAGTTCCGATTCCTCCTCTGGGGTCCACCACTCGATCGGCATCTTGCGAAACCACGTCAGCTGAGAGCGCGCGAAGTGCCGGGTCCGAGTCTGGATCTTGGGGATTCGATCGCGTGGCTCCTCGCGCTTCTCGAGAGCGTCGCGGACCTCCTCGTAACCGATCGACTGGGATGCTTGGGCGCCCCAAGGTGGGTCGTGGCGTCGCCGCAGCGTCTCCACTTCCGCCACCCAGCCGTCGTCGAACATGCGCACGACGCGCGCGTCGATGCGTCGGTACTGCTCGGCCCGTGAGCGCGCGATGCCCAGCAGGCGGTAACGCCCCGGCTCGAGGAAAGGTGTCCGCTCGCTGAGAAGGTCCGAGAAGGGCCGTCCCGTGGTCTCGATGACTTCGAGCGCCCGGAGGATTCGCCGCCGATCTGCCGGGTGAATGCGTCCCCCAGCAATCGGGTCGAGGCGCAGCAGTCGTTGGTAGAGTGAATCCAGGCCTGCCGTGCGCACCTCGTCCGCCAAGCGGGCGCGTAAGTCGGGCTGCGCGGGTGGCCCCGAAGACAGACCCGTCAGCAACGCATGGAGATAGAACGGCGTACCACCACTGAACAACCAAGGACGCGACAAGGTCGCGGTCAAACGCGATACCTCCGCGACATAGTCACCCACCGAGAAAGACTCCCATGGATCACGAATGTCGATCAGGTGAAAGGGCACACTGCGAACGAGGTCCGCCGACGGTTTCGCCGTGCCCACGTCCATGCCGCGGTACACCTTCATCGAGTCCAGGGAAATGATGGGCACCCCGAAGCGGCGAGCCAGCTTCAGGGCCAGAGATGCCTTCCCGCCCGCGGTCGGCCCGGTGACGACCCACACCAGGTGCCGCGCGTCCGCTTCGCCTCGGTCGATCGGGATCACACGACGGGTTCCCGCTGCACCGCGAGAACGGCTTCGTTCTCGCTCGCTTCGGGCCGGACGAGCTGCTCGAGTAGGCCCACGAGTTCGAGCACTTCCTTGGTCTCCTGCGACGGACACAGAACCCAGAAGCACCCCCCCAGCGCCCCCAACTCGCAGCGGAAGCCGATCAGGATCCCGATGGCGCGACTCACCATCCCGGTGCACCGTGCGAGATTGACCAAGATGCGCAACTGGCCGCCCTGCTGCACCGACCGCAGCTCGTCGAGCAGTTGCGGCGTATCACAGAAGTCGATCTCGCCCACGATCCGCAGAATGGTGACTCCGCCCAGGTCCTCGCGCTCGATCCTCATCGACCTTCTCCCCCACCGACGTAACGAGACTCCCAGCCCGATGCGGTTCTGAGCAGTACGAAGCCACGATCCTCGAAGGGCTCCAGGATCATGAACCGACCTCCTCCTGCGTCCTCGCTGAAGCGCTCATCACGGAGCTTGTGATAATGTCCGCAAACCACGGTCTGGACGCCCCGCCGGAACAACCGACTGACTTCCGTCCGATCCGGCTCGAGCGTCGACTCCGACTTTCTCGGAACCACGCGGCGCGAGTGTTCGCGCAGCCGCGACGCGATGCGATCGAGCACGAGCACCGGGAGATGGCTTGCCAAGAAGCGTACCATCCTGGAGTGGAGGACCGACCGCATCCTCTGATAGCGAACATCGGCCGTCCCGAACAAGTCCCCATGAGAGAAGTGGATGAGTTCGCCGCCGACGCGACCGACCCACTCGTCGGGGTGCACGGTGACCCCGGTCACATCGGTAAAACTACGGTCCAACAGGAAGTCCCGATTACCGGGCACCACGCGTACGTGGAGCCCCGCGGCCACGGCCCGGGTGAGCGCGTCGAGTTCCGCCTTGAACATGGGGAGTCGAAGGTGTCGGCGCCCGAACCAGTAGTGGAACAGATCCCCGAGGATGACGAGATGCGGACTCCATTGCGGAGCTAGCTCCAGCAGACGCACGAACCGGGCCAAGCCCGCGGGGTCCCCGGCAAGGTGCAGATCCGCGACCACGACGCAGCTGTCGAGTTCCAGGGGTACGGTCGGATGAGGTGTCATGGACCCTTGAGCCCCCAGCGAGCGCATTCACGAGCAACTCGAAGCGAGCGCCTTGCGCAACGAGCCGCAGGCGGACGCTCTCCAATGAAGTACGCGGCTGGGCCGCGGGCACGCTGGGGCCTTTGCATGCCCGGGAGCGTCACGACGTGGGCGGTGAATCCGCGTCGTCGGATCGGGCCGGTGTGCGCGACGCGATCATGCGTTCCCAGCGATCGTCCGCGGCCGCCGCGGCCGAAGACGGCGTCGCAGCGTCACGAGCCGGCACGGCCGCCTCCGGTGCAACCGCAGGTTGCGCGGCGGCCGCGTCCGAAGGCGTCGCCCAGTGGGACAGGCCGCCGTCGTGCGCGTCGGCCAGGAGGGCCGCTCTCGGTTCACCCGAGGACGGCTGCGGCTGGCCGTCGAAGCGCAGTTCGCCGTCCCCGACCCGCGCCGTCACGATCGCGTCGAACAACGGGCGATCCGGCTCGGCGATGCCCGGAAGCACGACGAAGATCTGCGGCATGTCGCTGCTCAATCGCGGCAACACCGCGAGGGTGCCGTGAACCCGATCGCGATCCATTGCCTTGAACGGTTCGTCGAGGAACAGGAACTGCGGCTGCCTCACCACCGCTCGAATGAACGCCTGGGAGAAGGCCAACCGGAAACCGAACGAGAGTCCCTCGAAGGTCCCGCCCGACAACTCTTGCGGAGCCAAGAAGTCGCTCTTCTCGCTCGTGAAGATCTGCAGGTGGAAGTCTGGGGTAATCTTGAGATCGGTGTAGCGCCCCGCGGTCACATGGGGCAAGAGTCGGCGCATCGCCCGTCCCAGCGCGGGACCGGTGCGCTGACGCACGGACTCAATGGTTTCTTGGAACAGCTGGAGCGTGAGTTGACGGGTGTCGATCTCGTCTCGCACGCGATCGACCTGTTCCCGCACCTGCTGGTTTTGCTCCTCGAGAGCGAGACGTTTCCCGTCCTGCTTCTGGAACTCGCGGATCTCGCCTTCCGCCCGGTCGCGCTTGGACTGTTCTCGCTTCTGCGCTTCGAGGTTCTGCTGCAAGTCCTTCTTGCCCTCTTTGGCGGCGGAGCGAAGCCGCTGCACGACTTTGTTCTCCTCCTCCGCCAGACTGCCGAACAGGTCCGCCAACGAAGCCGCACCCGCGAGCGCGGTCTCGCGCTGTGCCAGGTACCCCCCGAGCGCAGAGGCGACTTCGTCCCCGCGCAGAGTTCCGGCGCGTGCCGGCAGATCGTCGAAAGAGACCGATTCATCGAGCGCGGAGAGTGGCCCCAGTCGCTCTTCGGTCGCCTGCGCCTCGGCAACGAGAGCGGCAAGCTGTTCATCACCCTCCTGAGCTGCGCCCCGCAAGCGAGCGCGCTTGCGCAGCGCGAGGATCCCGACAAGGAACGAAAGCACGGCAAACCCGGCGACGCCGATGGCCACCCAGCGTACGCGGGACGCGTCCCACCCGAACGGGCTCTCGCCCAGCACCCCGAAGCCGAGGAGGGCCGCAAGTGCACCCGTGAGAACGCTTGCGGTCACGAACACGGTCCCGAGGGTCTTCGCACTGCGCTCCCCGCTTCGAGCCACAGCGACTTCCTGCTCGACTGTACGGCGGCGGGTCGCGAACGATCCAGCGCCTTGCCCACGCAGCTTCTCCTCGAGCTCGCGCCGAACCGCCGCGACCGCGGCCAGCACTGCCGCGCGCCGCGGCACCAGTTGGCGCACCTGAGTGAGCCGATCCCGGACCCGCTGCAGCTCGCGCTTACTGCCGGCCAGCACCCCGTCGACATGCTCCGGGTAGCCCCGCAGAACCTGTTCGAGGCTGGCCTCCAGCTTGCTCGCCGAGAGCTCCTTGAGGCCGCGGAGTCGATCGCGCAACAACTCGCGATCCCGTCCGACGCGCTCTTCGTCTTCGACCCGCTGATTCAGTTCGCGCTCGGCAGTGCGCAGGTTCTCGAGCTGAGCAACGTGCTCTTCGCGGGCTTGCTCGCACTCCGGAATGCGGGCAATGTTGGGCAGGTACTTCTCGACCTGCAGAAGGTTTCTCTTCACGCTGCTTTGGAGATTGGCGAACTCCTCTTCGAGATCGGCGATCTCGCGCTGCACGACATCCGTGGCGCGCAGGAACACCTCGATCCCCACGATGCGATCGAGGTAGGCTCGCATCTGCTCAGGCGAGCGCGGAAAGTCCTGCTCCTCGAGGTAGAACGAGTTGAGAAAGTCCTCATAGGAAAAGCGGAGTAGGTTGGTCAGCTCCCGATGCACCTGCAGCGTTCCCGCAGCGACTTCGGTGCCCGCCCCGGGCGCAGTTGCCAACGTCGGGGAAGCACCCAGCCCATCGGTCGAACGGGTTGTGCCCGAACGGACGGAACGGAGGCTGCTCGCGGCACCCGGCGGTACGGCGAGGAGTCGGGCGTAGTTCGTTCCATAGCGGTCGATCTCGCGCCAAACGCGAAAAGAACCACGACCCGGCACGTCGAAGTCCACCTCGACCGCGCACTGGTCCTGATCCCAACGGATCAGATCGAGCACCGAGCCCGCGCGCGAAGAGGTGGTCTTGCCGAAGAAGGCGAACTGAAGCAGTTCACCGACGGTGGACTTTCCACCCTCGTTGCGCCCCTCGACGCCGATCACTCCCTGGGTCGGAACCTTCTCCAGGGCAATGCGCTTGAACTTCATGAAGTTCTCGCCGCGAATCGCAGTGATCAGCATTTGCCCTCCTCCCCGAGTAGCGCTTGGAGCCGCTCCTTACCCAACGCGTAGGCCTTGCGGTACGGCAGCGCTCGCGCGGGATCCTCGGCCGAGTCGAACGACCGGATCTTCTTCTGAAACACCCGATCGAACTCGGCTGCGGGCGGGTCGACGGCAAGATCACCAAAGAGAAAGTCCGAAGCCTCCGACGGAGACGGTTCGGAGGCAGAGGCTGAGGCCATGGAGTCGACTCCTCGGGCTATCACAGGTGGACCTTCCAGCGGCGTGGAAACCGTGGATCGACGTCGCTCGGGGTGGGCGGAAAAGCGGGACGCGACGCGGAGGTCGTGAAGCCGCCAAGTCCAGTCGCGCCGCCCCGACGCGCCTTCCCAGATACATCCCTACTCACGGGCGCCCCCCGCGTACGGGCGATCGGGGCCAGTATGGCATAGGCTTGCTTGGGCGAGAAACGGATTTTCGGTAGCGACCGTCGAAGGGCAGAGAAAGGCAGTGCTGCGCTACTGCCCCGGGATGACGGCCTCCTCGAGGGCGAGGGCCGTTCGCAGGTGGCGAATGGCCGCACGTACGCTGCGGCCCGATCGATAGCGCACCTCGGGGTCGACGTGCATGAGCCGGTCGACGAGCGCCCCGACCTCCGGCGGCAAGTCCGGAACGAAGTCGGACAGCGGCGGGTGCTTGCCCTCGAGCGCCCGCATCATGACCTCGATCGGACTCGACCCTTCGAACGGCACCCGTCCACTCAACATCTTGAAGAGGGTCACACCCAGACTGTAGAGATCCGAGCGCGCGTCGGCGCGGCGAAAGTCCCGCGCCTGTTCCGGTGCCATGTAGTACGGGGTCCCCAAGATCGCACCGGCTTGGGTGATCGTCGACGCCTCGGCGTCCATCACTTTCTTCGCCAGCCCGAGGTCGGCCAGCTTCACGCGGCCATCGGGGGTGATCATGATGTTCTCCGGCTTCACGTCGCGGTGCACGATCTCGTGCTCGTGAGCGTGAGCCAGAGCGTCGGCCACCTGGTCGGTGATCTCGAGCGCCTCACCGATCGGCAGACACCCGCGACGGCGAAGCCGCTGCGCTAGGTTCTCGCCTTGGACGAACTCCATGGTGTAGTAGAACACGCCGTTGCTTTGACCGGCGTCGTTGATGTGAATCACGTTGGTATGGTTGAGGGCAGCGGCGCTGCGAGCCTCCTGGAGGAAGCGCTTCACGAACGACTCGTCCTCCGCCAACTCGTGGGACAGCACCTTGAGCGCCACGGTTCGGCCCAGGTTGACTTGCTCGGCCTCGTACACGGTACCCATGCCGCCACTGGCGATCCGCCGGCGAATGAGACAACCGCCCAACTCACGCCCGACGAGTTCCTCGGGGCTCTTGAAGCCGACTTCGCGGCTCCCGGTCTGCGGCCCCTTCTCGGTCCCCGTGGTAGTACGCCGCGCCGTGAACGCGAGTTCGCCACCGCAGCGGTTGCAAATGTACTGATTCTGGCGCGAGTATTTCTCGATTCGAAGCTCGGTCTTGCAGCTCGCGCAAGACATCGTCAGCAGGTCGAGGCCCGAGAGGATCTCCTTGAGGTCCTCGAGCGTCAGCACCCCGCGCGCGACCAGGACGTTGCCGAAGGGTACGTCTTTGCCCTGAGCCGCGAGTTCGTGCTGGACGCTCAGACACTGTCGAATCTGCTCGAGCGTGGCGACCTTTCGGCGCACCACTTCCTGCCCGATCTTCAGGGTGACCTCGTCCGCCATCCGCTGCCAACTCCCTCGCGCGAGGGGTGGTTCGGCCCGCGCGGCCGCCACCCGGGCGAACGTGCAAGCGCGCCCTTCCCTCAACGAATCCACCGGTAGCCTGGCATGCCGAGGTGTCGGTCGCCGCTCAGAGCCGACCGACGACCGCCTCGACATCCACGAGATCCAGAACCAGCTGCTGGACCTTACTGATCTTTTCGGCGTCCGTCGGCACGATGCGTAGGGGCATGTCGTGGATTTTGCTCGCCACGGTGTACGAGTCCTCGCGCGCCAAGAAGGTCGGGAGTCGCGACTCCTCGAGGAGTTCCAGGATATGCGCGTGCGGCCGCTGGGCTCCGCTGAGCACCAAGCCGGCCGGCCCGCCTTGCTTGCGGCTCGCACAAGCACACGCGGTGACGATGATGTCCTCGCGGTCACCGGGCGTGATAATGAGCGAGCGGGGATTGAAGAATGCGATGGCGCGGTGCGGCGTCATGGCGCCGACCCGAACCCTGTCGATGATCGTCTCGGCGCTCCGAGCGCCGCTCAGGAACTCGCCCTCCAAGAACTCCGAAACCTGAACGAATCGGAACGTCTTGAGAGCTGGGTCGGCGGGCAACGCTCCGACGAGCGGCAGGCCGAGTCGGTCGAGCTGTGCGCGAGCATAGGCGGTGAACGAGTCGAGTTGCTCGGGCGGAATGTGGTTGATCACCACCCCGATGACCTCGACCCCATGCGCCGCGAAGAAGTGCCGATTCAAAGCGGCGTGGTCGAACGGATTCGAGCTCCGCACACCGTAGGACGCAACCAACAGGACACGACAGCCAAACTCGGCCGCAACCCTGGCGTTCGAGAGCCCGAGCGCGGTGCCGAGTGCGGCATGGCCCGTGCCTTCGACCACCACTAGGTCGCGATCGTGGCGCACCCGCTCGAAGGCCTCGCGAATTCGAACCATCATGCGTTCGCTGTCTTGCTCGGTGACCTCCGGCCACTCCGCGTGCGACAGAGTCACCGGGCACATGTCCTTGATGTTCTCGTGCAAGCCGCAGGTCTTTTCGATCAGCATTGCGTCGAGATCGATCCCGTCGCGACCAGCCCGTAGCCGGGCCAAGCCGAGCGGCTTGATGAAGCCCAATCGGTGCGACCGAGCGAGTTCCAGCATGAGTCCCAAGGTGACGACGGTCTTGCCGACAGAACGTCCGGTGCCGGTCACGAACAGCGGTGTCTTCATTCTCTTCTTCTCTCGTTCTGTTGCTTCGACTCAACTGCCCGTGACCGTCGCCCCGCGAAGCGGGAGCCATCGGACGGGCCCAGCCCCAGTTGCCGGCGGTCAACTCAGTTACCGGCGGTCAGCTCAGTCACCGGCGGTCAACTTCCGCGCGGCTCTTCCGCGGGCCCCCACCAGGACGATCCGTCGCCCGCGCCTCCTGCGAACTCGAAGCCACCGAAGGCCTCGAACCGCAGGGTACGCCGGCTTTCACCGGAGTGCGCGACCGATACCTGCAGCCGACGTTCCGGCAGCAAAGGGCCCAACCGGTCCCCCCATTCGACGGCCACTACCGCTCTCGCTGCGAGGTCGTCCCAGCCGTGCAGGAGCAACTCGCGGGAATCCTCGAGTCGATAGGCATCCACGTGCAAGAGCGGCACCCGACCGGCGTGGAGCTGGCAAATGGTGTACGTCGGACTCCGGACCCCCTGAGCAATTCCCAACCCGCGAGCCAGTCCACGCACGAACTGCGTCTTGCCCGCTCCCAACTCACCGCGCAGGTCGATCACGTCGCCCGGGCCGAGCCGTGCGCCGATCTCGGCTCCAACCGACTCGGTGTCTTCCGACGACGTCGTTACCAACACTCGCTGCCGCATTTGCGCCATCCGACGCGGGACTCCCCGGAGTCTATACCCGAATCAAGCGCAGGAGCGCGCTTGCTACGGCCGTAGATTCTCTCCAAGGGGGCTTTCGAAAGCCCCCTCGCGGCCGCGGCCGAGCCGCACCCGCTGCACCCGAAAACACTCGCCTTCGACTCGTAGCGCCAAGCGCGAACAAGAGTTGCTCGTGAATGCGCTGGATTCGGGTCTTAGCCCCAAATCGAGCCCATGCTGCGCTCGGCTCGGGCAGTTCTTCCCCCGCTGGGGACTCTTGCAAGGCCCCCGCGTGTGCGCGACCAAGACGCCCCTCTACTCGCCCCATCACCGCGCGGCAACTGGGGTTGCTCGCAGGCGGGTTGGGGCAAGCCTCGAGATTCCGCGGCCTCGGCCTCCCCTATCGGCCCGGGAACCCACGACTGTACCGGCCGTCCAGGATGAGGAAAAGCCTCCCTGTGCCCCGTGCAGCCCGTGATGGCTACATTGGCTCCCGAATTGCGAGCCTTGGCGGTACCCTTGCGGCGTGCAAGGGCGCGCGCCGTCATTGCACGGGCCCGCGGTTACGGCCTTTCTGCTCCCTCGGGAAAGCGACTCAGCAATGCGTCCGACGGTACTCGCCTTCGTGTTGGGGTGCTGCCTGCTCCAGCCGCCCGCCCACGCCCAGTCGGCCAACGACCCGACCCGCAAGCTGCCCTACGGCGATCGGCTCCTGCCCGTGTTTCAACCCACGTGGGCACCGCGCAACCCCTTGGAGGTGATCGAGGAGTGGCTTCACGACGACCCCGTGGGCGCCGCCGACGCGATCCAACGAGTGGTTCTGGAACTCGCCGGTTGCCTGCTCGCGCCGACGGAATGCGACGTCGCCGCTCCATGGCTCCGAGTGCCGGGGGCGGCCGCGGCGTTGCGCCAGCTCGTGGCCGCGGAGCGTTTCGCGCGCCTACCCGTTGCCGGAGACGACGAGTTCCCGTGGCCCGAGAACCCGATCTTCTGGTACCCGCCGGCGGCCCCGGCGGCAGGACGGGCGTTTGACTTCGCGTTCGAAGATGGCGACCTGCTCGAGGCGCTCCGGCTCGCGACCTCAGCGAATCGGCCCGAAGGCTTGTCCCGTGAGTTGGTGTCCTGGATCGCGCGCTCGTGCGCACCGCCGCCGTCCACGATGCACTCGACCTTTCCGGACGCGAGTTCCGGGCCTCGTCCCAGGCCAGCGCCCGCCGCGCTGAGCCTCGACTTCCAACTGGTCCTCACGCCCCCCCGCGGGAGCGAAACCGACTTGCTCTCGAATCCTTGGGAAGATCAGTCGCTCGCAACCGATGCCGAGGTGCGCGCGCTACCGCTCGCGGAGTTCTACCCGCTGGCGTCGCCAGACCTCGTCATGCTCTCCGTCGGGTCGCGGATCCTCACGATCTCGAACGAAGACTCGCCGCAACTCATCGGACAGTCCCGTCACAGCGACTTCGGTGCAACCCTGTTCCAAGCCCATGCGCCGACTGCCGGTGGCGACTATCTGGCGTTCCTCGTGCGCCGGCCGGTATCGCAGGACCCTCAGGTCGTAATGACGGAACTGGGCCGTCCACCCTTGGGCCGGGAGCGAATCAGCGAAGGCTTCGAGGGACTCGCATTCAATCGCATCGAACTCCTCCGGCAGACCAACGCCGGCGGTTCTTACGAACCGGTCCCGCAGCGTCTTGCAGCAGTGGTCGAGGAGGCCACCGCCGGTGCGACCGTCTGCGCGCCACCACGGTTTGCCGACGGTTGCTTGTACGTTCTGATCTCGCGCGGCTGGACCGAAGTGCAGTTCGAGGTGATCGCCATCGATCTCGCTCGCGCCGAGGTGCGCTGGCAAAGACCGTTGGGTGTTACCAAGCCGCTGCTCTCGCTGAACGACTTCCGCGGGATGCAGCGACGAGGCCAGTTGGAGCCCGTGGGAAGCGACCTGGTCGTGATCCACGACGGCGGCTGGATCACGCGCGTGGATCGCTCGACCGGAGGCCTGTGCGGTGTGCTCGGTTACCCACGCCACACGATGCGCGAGAGTCTGCACACCGCCTCGGGATTCTCGTTCAAGGGTGTAGAGTTCAAGAACTTCCCGGCGTGGCGAGGTCGATACTTGGGGCCCATCGTGCCACTTGACCTCGACCGCGACCGACCGGGTCTGCTCTTCCTCCCGCCGGATTCACGCCATCTGTTGCTGATCGACCTCGTCGATTGGCGTGTGCGCTGGTTCTCCGGCGAACTCACCGCGACCACCCTGTTCACCGGCGTACAAGACGGCGTGGCCGTTCTCCTCGACTGCGGCGTGCCGAGAGCCGGCAACGAACTCACCCTGAGGCGCATCGACTGGCGTTCGGGAGCCGAACTCCCTTCGGCGAAGCTCGAGTTGGAGGCGCGCATCGAGGCCGCCAAAGACCACTGGTGGCTCGCAACGTCGCCTTTGCTCGTTGGCGTGCCACGCCTGGTTGGACGTGAGCTGTGGATCCCGACCCTGGCCGGCCTCGAGACTTGGGACGTGGTCGCGCCGGGCGAGCCGAGCCACCGAGTCGTACCGTGGCCGAACGGGGCCTTTGGCGGCACACTCGTCCCCCTCCCCGGCGAGCGCTGGGCGAGTATCGGCCGCGGTGTTCCCGAGCTTCGGCGACCGAGCGTCCTCGAGATTTTCTCGGCTGCCGACTGAGTCTCTGCACCGGGTCTCCGCACCGGCAACCGGAGACCCGGGCACTGCGGAGCCTGCGCCTCGACTGCCGATAGCTGGGCATGGCACCACGGCGCTCGACCGCGAGACTCACCGGGCTCGTGCTCCTCACGAGCGCCGGCCTGACGCTGGCCCCCGCCCCGATCTCCCGAGCCACCCCTCCGGCAAGCGAACCTTGGCTGCTGACTCGCACCCTGCAAGCGCATCAGGTGCGGATCCCGTGCGTGTTCGCACCGGCACACCTCGGGCACCCGCTGCGCCTCGTCGAAGACCTCCTGGCGACGGACGACGTCACCGGAGTGCGGCTGGCGCTGGAGCGGACCTTGCGTGGGCTGGACGGTCGCCTGCTCCCGCCCCTCGACGAGCCCGAGCTGTGGCGACCTTGGGCGCGCGTGCCGGCGCCCAGCGAGGTACTGCGAAGCTGGCAACGCGCCCTGCCCACGGGAAAAAGGGTCGAGATCGCCTTGGCCAATGTCGGTCCGCCGACCTCCACGTCGAGCGAGACCGATCCGGTGCTCTGGCACGCGGCAGCTCAACCCGCGGCTCGCGCCCAGTTCGATCGCGCGATCGAGGCGGCGCAATGGGGGCGCGCGCTCCGCTTGCTCGAAGCCATCCCGAGGGACGCCGTTTCACCCGCGCTCGAGACGCAAGTCCTCACCCACGCGCGTGCGGCGACAAGAGTCGACCGCTTGGCGCAATTGGCTACCGACCGCGCCGACGCCCAGCTCCCGAAAGTGCTCAACCTCCAACTATCGGTGCCGTTGGACCCCGAACGCGAGCTGCGGCCGACTTCGGATCACCCGGAGGGCGTGCGCGGCCGCATCGGCTACCGTCCCGCGCCCGCCGCGACCGTCTTGCCGCTCGTCGGCGGCGGCGAGTTGATCTTCGTCGTCGGGCCTCGAGCCTTGGCGATCGCCACCGACGCTCCCGCCCGCATCCTCTGGGACCGTGCGAGACTGCAGGAAGGTGCGTCGGCTCCCGGACTCACTCACGCGCCGGCTTCGCCGGTCCCGATCCCCGGCGGCTTCATGGCCCCGGAGCGCGGCGTGGCGCCCGAGAATCCGCTGCTGATTCCTCCCAGCCACCGCGGCCTTGGCCAGTGGACATCGTGGCGCGCTTACCGCTACGAGCCAGGCCGGCCCGCGACCCCGACCCGCGATGCCAGCGCTCGCTTCCTCGACGACGTGCGCACCGCAGGCAGCATCTGTGCACCGCCATGGGTCGACGGTGAGATCGTCGCCGTACTCACCGCGCGCGGCTGGGATCAACTGGAGATCAAGCTCCACGCCGGATCCGCTCGCAGCGGCAGCCTGCTGTGGACTCGCTCCCTCGGAGTCGTCGAGCGTCCGTGGCTGGCGGCGAACGACCTGCGAAGCCTGGTCCCGGTCGGACACTTGGAACGCATTGGCGATGACTTGGTGGCGACTCCCGGCGTGGGTTGGATCGCGCGCGTCGACGCCCGGACTGGGGAGTATCGCGGAGTGCTCCTCTACGAGCGACTCGACCCGGAGTCCGAGCCGTCCCAACCCGTACACACCATCGATCGCACCCGCTTTCGCGAGCTACCCGCCCCCAGTTCGCGCCCGGGGGGTCAACGCCAGTGGGTCTCCTCCGTCGCCGAACGCCCACTGTACGTCGTGCTGCCTGCCGACGGCTCGCATGTTCTGGCGATCGACCTCGTGCGCTGGCAAGTGTCGTGGGCCCATGGCCCGGTCGGCCCTGAGACTCAGCTCTTGGCCGAGCGCGATGGGCGCTGTGTGCTGGTCGACCCCCGCGTGGCGATTGGGGAGTCCCATCTCGGCGCGCGGTGGATCGACGGCGCGACCGGCCGGCTCGACGCGGAACTGCGCCTCGACCTCGAGAGCCCCCATCGACCGACGAGCGAGTCGGCCGCGGTCCGTGCCGCCGACCCGAAGTCGGGTGCGGACCTGGCTGCGAACGCGCCGATCCTCTCGGGCTTGCCGACCGCAACCGCCCATCAACTGTGGGTGCCGTGTCGCCAGCAGCTCCTCGCGTGGAACTGGGAACACCTCGAGGCACACGGCGACGGCGGCTCGGTCCGCCCCGACCACGCGGTGGACTGGCCCCCCGGCAGCGTCGGGGGAACCGCGATGCCGCTCACGGGCGGCGGGATCGTCTGCTTCTCTCGCGGGTTCGCGCGCGAGGGCACGAGCCCCGTCATCGAGGTGTTCGGAGGCGCGGCACCGCGATGAACCGGGAGCCCTCAATTCGCGCGGACGGTGGGAAACTAGCGATCCCTGGAGGTCGCGCTCACGAGTCCGCGGGCGCGCCCGGGTCGGAGGCGCGCTCGAACTCGACGCGCGGCGCATCCCCCCAAAGTTCTTCGAGAGCGTAGAAGTTGCGCGTCTTGGCGTCGAACAAATGCACGACCACCTCACCGTAGTCGATGCAGATCCAATGTCCCTCCTGCCCGCCATCCATTCCGAGCCGCGGCAGTCCCGCGTGCTTCAGGATCTGCTGACAGCCATCGGCCAAGGTCTGCAGAACACGTTTCGAGGTGCCGGTGGCAATCACGAAGTAGGAGCTGACTTGGATCAAGTCGCGCACGAACAGCACGGCGATCTCTTCGGCCCGCTTCGAGTCGAGGAACGTCGCGACTTGCATGGCGACTTCCTGGGCGTCGACCTCGGCGCGGATTTTCGGTAGCGCTTCGCTCATGCTCTCCTTCGGACGGGCCAGCGAGACAGACTCTCGCCGGCCCTTGATCGGCGAACTACGGATTCATGTACTTGAAGAGCGGTAGGAACACCACCGAAACGACCGACATGAGTTTGATGAGAATGTTCAGTGAAGGTCCACTCGTGTCCTTGAAGGGATCGCCGACCGTATCGCCTACGACCGCGGCCTTGTGGGCGTCGGAGCCCTTGCCGCCGTGAGCACCGGTCTCGATGTACTTCTTCGCGTTGTCCCAGGCACCCCCGGCGTTCGCCATGAAAATCGCAAACAAGACGCCGGAAACCAATGAGCCGGCGAGTAGCCCGCCCAGCGCCGGCAGGCTCCAACAGCCCACCGCAACCGGCACCGCGATCGCAAGCAGCCCCGGCACGATCATCTCGGCAAGCGCTCCCTTGGTCGAAATGGAGACACAGGCCGCGTAGTCTGGATCGGCTTTGCCCTCGAGAATGCCTTTGATCTCGCGGAACTGCCGGCGGACCTCTTCGATCATTCGTCCGGCAGCACGACCCACGGCCTTCATCGTCAGGGCGGAGAACAGGAAAGTCATCATGCCACCGAGGAACAAGCCGATCGTCACGTCGGGTTTGACGATATCGATCGGTTGCCCGGCGAGGCCGTCGTGCGCAAACGTGTTGAACAGCGCGAGCGCGGTGAGCGCCGCCGAGCCGATCGCAAAGCCCTTGCCGATGGCAGCGGTGGTGTTGCCCACCGCGTCCAAGGCGTCGGTGCGCTTGCGAACTTCGGGGGGACAGTGGGCCATCTCCGCGATGCCTCCCGCGTTGTCGGCGACCGGACCGTACGCGTCGACCCCGAGCGAGATGCCCAACGTCGAGAGCATGCCCACAGCGGCGATCGAGATGCCGTAGAGCCCCGCCAACTCGTAGGCGGTGTAGATCGCGATACAGATGCACAGCATCGGCAGGACGGTCGACTGCATGCCGACCGCAAGTCCTTGGATGATGTTGGTGGCCGCGCCCTGTTCCGAGTGCTTGGCGATGCTACGGGCATGGCGCATCTGCTCGGAGGTGTAGTACTCGGTGATCTTCCCCACGGCGATACCCAGCACGAGGCCGGCGATCAGGGCACCGAAGATTCCCCACTTGCCCTGCGGAAGTCCTGCCACCGCAGCCAGATCCATCGTGGCGATCAGACCCGCAGCGCCGGCCGCGAAAATCAAACTGGCGACGACCAGCCCCCGAAAAAGCGCCGAATGCAGGTGGGACTCGTCCGACGTCTTGACGAACTGGATGCCCACGATCGATGCCACGATCCCAATCGCCGACAGGATGATGGGCAACAGCACGAGGCTCAGCGACTGATCCGGATCACTGCCGCCGACGACCATGAGCCCGAGCGCCATGGTGGCGACGATCGCCCCGACGTACGACTCGAAGAGGTCGGCGCCCATGCCGGCGACATCGCCGACGTTGTCACCGACGTTGTCGGCGATCGTGGCGGGGTTGCGTGGGTCATCCTCGGGGATACCGGCCTCCACCTTGCCGACGAGGTCGGCACCGACGTCGGCCGCTTTCGTGAAGATGCCGCCACCCACGCGGGCGAACAGCGCGATCGACGAAGCGCCGAACGAGAAGCCGAAGATCGGCTGGAGGTAGTTGACCGTTACCCCCTGCGCGCGAACGATGAAGAAGCACACCGCGATCCCGAGTAGCGCAAGCCCGACGACGGTCATTCCCATCACCGCGCCCGAGGCGAAGGCGACGTTGAGCCCCGCGGCGAGACTGCCCCGCGCCGCTTCCGTGGTCCGAACGGCTGCCTGGGTCGCCACCCGCATTCCTACCCAACCGGCGACCGCACTCGACACACAGCCGTAGAGGAAGAAGCCCGCCGACATCCACCCGAGCCCAGGGGCCAAGCCAAGTGCGATGGCCACGAGGACCGCAAACACGGCCAAGTACTTGTACTCGGTGGTCAAGAAGGCGCGCGCGCCATCCTGGACGGCCTTCGACAGCTTCTGCATTACGTCGTTCCCGGGCGACTGCTTCAGAATCCAACCCGTCTTCTGGAACGCGTAGAACAGGGCCAAGACGGACACCGCGGCGGCGACCCAGGCTCCGCTCGCCGACTTCAGCAGAAACTCCATCGCTTTTCGTCCCCCTTCGTGGACCCGCCGGAACCCGGCAGTTCAGATCTCCATGTTGAGTCTTCGCGCCAGCACGACGCTGTCGAGGATGCAAGCACGCCGCGGCCGAAGATCCTCGCGACCCCGGTCGACGGAGTCGGTCACCTTGGATCCTGCCGATCGACCCGGTCTGCCGAACAGAAGACCGAGCACGATCGCGGGCCGGTCAGCTCTTCGGGCTCTGGATCTCACCGGGCGCTTGGATCGCGCCGGCCGGCAACGTGAGCCGTCGGACCGTCAGAGTGGCCCGCAGAAAAGGGCTCGGCTATAGCACAGGGTGCTGGTCGACACAAGGGGGCTTGGCCTCCCCGGACCGGGAGGCCCAGGCGGGAGTCAGGCGCTGGCTTCGCCGGGGCCCGGCGCCTGCCGAACTACGACGCGACCGGGGTCGAGGGACCGCGGTGACGAGCGCGGGCGCGACTACTTGATTTTCGCGAACACCCCGCCGTTCTGTTGCGCCATATCCTTCATGAAAGAGACCAACGAACCCTCGAAGCCGAGGGTGTGAATGGTGATCCCCTTGAAACGGTTGGTTTCGCGGATGGCATCCAGGATCGGTGGGATCGGGGCAATGGTGCCTTCACCCACTATGGTCGGAGAACCGTCGCTGAGCAGAATGATCGTGTCCACCCCGGGGACCTCGAGCGCCATGCTCATGGCCTCGAGCGTGGCGGTGAAGCCCGATGGTTCCCAGCTCGCGATCCACTGGATCGCCTTGCGCTTGTTCGCTGCCGACGCCGTGACCAGCTTGTCTTGGATCCACAAGGTGGCTCGCGAGTTGTACTCGACGATGTTGAACTCGACGTCCGCTCGCAGTTCACCCACGACGCGGCTCAACTCTCTCTTCGCGCGCTCCATGCGGGTGGGGCCACCGCCGGTGCCGCCCTCTTCCATCGAAGTGGGATCCACCTTCTCCATGCTGCGCGAAGTATCGACCACGAACACGACTCTCTTGGACGCGACCTCCTGGCCGAAGATCTGGGGCAGCTGCAGGTCGGCACGACCGGGCCGGTAGATGCCGGTCCGAGGACGATCGTCCCCTTCCCGCCCCGCCGGTGGGGGCTGCCAGTTCTCGCGGGCCACCTCCCACCAGTTGACCCAATCCTCGTGGGCGACGAACGCTTGGCCCGTGACGGCCAAGAGCGCGATGCGGGCCTCGGCCCACGTCGTGTCCTGCTGCGCCTCGATCTTGTGGAGGAACGCGATCAACTTGGTCACGACCGCCTTGTCCGGCTTCCGCGCGAGCGCCCGCAGCACCGCGTTGCGAACTCGGGGATCGGTCACGCGGTCGAGAGCCTCGAGGAGCGGTGGAATCGTGTTCGGGCTGTCGATCTCCTCGAGCGCCTCGGCGATGAGGAGCGCACGAGCCACCGACTTGGCCTTGGCCAACTCGGCACCGAGGTACTCGATGGCGCTGGCGCCCGTGGTTCGCGCGAGGGAGCTCTGCACCGCCGAGCGTACGGGGTCCTTGACGATGCCCTCACCGATCCGGAGGATCACCGCCAGAGCGTCGGCGCAGTTCAAGGATCCCAGACTCTCCACCCAGTGCGCGATCTCCGCGAGCTCCCCCCGCTTGAGCGCGCGCTCGATCTCGCTCTTGGCCTCGCTCACCGCCTTGCGGCAATCGCCGTGGCTCGGCCCCGCGGGTTCCGCCGGCGGCGGGACCGGGGGTGATTGCCCGAGAACGCCGTTCCCCTCGCAGAGCCACCCCAGGACGACCGCGAGGAGGGAGACGCTGGCCGACTGAGCAACCCAACGCAATCGTGCGTTTCTCATCTCGGAGTCCAATCCGGGTTTGGAGGCCGTGTCAACGCAGGGCCTTGTAGACGCCCCGGTTCTGCTTGGCGAGCTGCTGCATGAACTTCCGCAAGTTGGAGCCCGCCTGCTCGAAGCCGACCGTGTGCAGGAAGACGCGTCGATAGCGGTTCAATTCCCGCACTCGCTCCAAGATGGGTTTCACGTCCAAGAGGGTGTCGTTGCGCCGCGGGGCTCCGTCGGACAGCAAGAAGATCGAAGTGACCGATGGCACATTGAAGGCCTTCTCCAAGGCTTCGTCCGTGTGCGTTTCGCCCGCCGGCTGGAGACTCGTGACGTAGCGAATCGCCTCCTGCTTCATGCCGTCGGTGGCCGACACCAGCTTCCCCTTGAACTCCTTGACTTCGTGATTGAAGGTGATGATCTCGAACTCGGTAGCCGGCGGCAGCTCGCTGATGACTCGCGACAGTTCCTTCTGAACTCGGGTCAGACGGCGGCGCGACTCGGGAATCTCCCCGGGCTCGTCTCCACCCTCCTTCTTGCCCTTCTCCTTCTCCTTCTTGTCGACCCCGGTGCCACCGCTCTTGGCACCCCCCTCCGGATCGCCCTGCTCCTCGGGTAGCGGGTCGCGCTTGTCCATGCTCCCGGAGATATCGAGCAGGAACAGGACCTTGGCGTCTACGACCTCGATCTCGAAGAACTTGGGGCCTTTGCGCACGACCCCGGTGAGAGCGTCCTTTCGGTTCGAACCGTCCGGGCGCACGAAGTTCTTCTTGCGCGGCTCCCAGAAGTTCCGCCAATCGTCCGCAACCTCGAAGTCCTCGGCCGTGAACGTGGTCAGGGCCTTCCGAAGTTCGAACTTGATGAGCGGATCCCCGCCGCCACCCCGCTTCTCCTGAAACTCGAGGGCCGCCACGAGGTGGTCGACTGCCGCCACTTGACCGCGCTCGACAGTGGCCTCGATGGCCGTCAGCGTGACCGAAACGAAGGGGTCATAGAGGTTCTTCAAGACCGCAGCGAAGGCCTCGGTCTCTGGACGCTTGGCGAGAACCAAAGTGAGAAAGACCCGCACCTCGAACGCATTGTTCTTGTTTGCATGGTGAGCAATGCGGGCTAACGAGTCGTCGCCCTGAAGCCCTACGAGAATGCCACCGACAGACTTCTCGAGATCGTACATCCCGCAATTGATCCCGTACTGGACCAGCGCGTCCACCGCAGCCGGAGTCCCGAGCTGACCGATCTGCCCCGCAAGGTCGGTCGCACGGGTCAGGCGACCCGCAGCCACGGCCTCTCGCAGGTCCTTCGTGAGTTCTTTCAGGCTGGGTGCGTCATCGGCTCCCCCCCAGGCGACCGCGCTGAAGCAGAGCAAGAACGGGATCACAACCGCTGGCCGCGCGGCACGCTTCATGGTCTCTCCTCCAGGGCCGCGGGGCACCCAACGGGCACTCCCTGCCTCAGCCTTCATGACAGATGTTCAGCCGCCGCGCTCGGCGGGTTCGAAGCCGATGGGATTGCGTGGACACAGGGCACTCGGCGGGATCCGCCTTTCGGTCCTCGCACCGCTCCGGCCCTGGGCCAGTCGCGGATCTTGGTGAAGGCCGCGCACCTGACGCGCGATTCTAGACCCAAATCAAGCGTCTTCACAAGCAACTCTAGCTCGCGCTTGGCGCCCACAGCCGAAGGCGTGCGTTCTCGGGTGAAAGCAGCGCCGAGGGCGAACGCTTTCGGGTGAAGTGGCTGCGGCTTCGCCGCAGCCGTGCAACGATTCACTGGGCTCGCGGCCTCCTGTCCCCGAAGGTGCCACTTCTTGTCGCCCCCCCAACCCATGGCCGGCCCGCGATGGTACGACGAGGAGGCCCGGGTATTCGTTGCACGCCGTCCCAATTCCACGCCCTCGCGGCGACAAACACCCGGGGTGTGGGCCACGCAACACTCGCCAACGTGGCTCCGGCTCACGAAGTATCGTTTTCTGCGCGACCCGCAAGCCGCGGGCCCGCGTTTGACAGTCTGCGGGGGTGTTGTAGTCTTCAGTGAACGAGGTGTCTCCGACACGAACACGGCCCCTGAGGCCGCCCCATTCGGCGCGCATGGCCCACCCGCCTGCGCACCCTAGCGAGGAACCATCCTAAGTTCAGGGCAAACTGTCCGAAAGGACAGGGCGCAAAGCCACGGGCCCTCCCCCGATCGTCGATCGGGCGGGTAGCCGGGCTGCCGAGGAAGGTAAGCGCTCCTGCCACCGGGATGGACAATATGAGGTCCTTCGGTGTTCGCATCCATCGGGATGAACGCCCCGGCGAGGGTCGTGCATTCGTGGCTGGCGACGGCGCTGCTCACCGTCTGTCTCAGTGCTGGTTGTAACAGCGGAGGCGGAGGTGGGGGCACTTCAGCCGTTCAGAACAACAACTCGTCGGTCCACTCGGTCTCGGTAGTACCGGGCGTCACCGGTACTCGTGTTCAGTTCGTCCTGAGCTCGCCGGACGCGGACCGCATGGAGATCCGACTCGAGTTCAGCGAGAATCGCGGCCGCACCTTCGAAGTCGCAACCCTCGACCCCGATCAAGTCGTTACCAACCTCGACAGCTCTCCGGCGGGCATCCCGTACGAGGTCGTATGGGATCCGCGCCTCGACCTCGAGTCGCTGGCTCAGGGAGACCTGCAGGTTCGGCTGCTGCCGCGAAACCTCACCCTGGGTCAAGATGGAACCGCTGCGTACTCCGCGGTCTTTGGACTGGGAGCGAACACTCCGCCGACGATTCACACCGTGACGACGCCCATCGGTACGCATGGGGGTGCCATCGAGATCGGCTATACCGTGAGTGACGCCGACGGCGACACCATCGGGATCGAGCTCGAGTACTCTCTCGACGCCGGCGCCAACTGGATCTCCGGCACGGTGGCCCCAGGCGGCGACGGCGCCGAGGCGGTGCCGACCACCGTGGCCCCCGCCGCCCGTACGATCTTCTGGTTCGCTCAAGCGGACGCTCCGAACCACTTGAGCGGTCAGGCGCGGGTTCGCCTCGTCCCCGTCGACATCGGCAGCGGCACTGGCAGCGCAACCGGGATCTTCGGTGTGAACCTCATCGCTCCGGCAATCGATGCGCTCACGATCTCCGAGATCCCCGCCGAAATGAACGGATCCCAAAGTTACACCGACGTCGGCGGCACCGTGGTCGACTTCCACGTCCGGGTTCCGACGATCGGCGCCGAGATCGAACTGCGCTACCGCGCCGGCACGGGCGGAGGAGCTCCCGACCCAACGACGCTCGAGGTGACGGCAAGTCGCGCCTTCGGGTCGGTTCCCGCCGGGTCTGACCTCGGAGACCAGTTCGATCGCGGCGCCACGAGCGCCTCCTGGCAGGTACCCGCGACGCACACTATCGCGCCGGGCTTCGTGACCTTGGCCGCGACCATTCGCGACTCGTACGGCAACGTCTCCAACACCCGCGAACTCGAGATCGAGGCAGTGACGGCGACCGCCCTGGAACGCCCATTCGATGTCCACGAGCGGTGGTGGTTGAACTTCGGCAGCGATCTCTTCACCACCACCTTCACTGGCGGCGCCACCGTCACCGTGACCACGAGCGCCACGCCCGACGGCACCTCCGATTTCTTCCAAGACCTATCGATCCTCGGGATCACCGCGCTCGACCCGACCCCCGAGTGCATCGCGCTCGGATCGAACCAGATCCTCGAGGAACTCGCTCGCGAGCAGGTCGTCGGACGCCTTCGCGAACTCTATGGGGGCGACTTCGACGGCACGCTGAGCCTGTACTCCCCGAATCTCAGTTTCTCGCTCGTGGCGACTGGCGCCCGCTCCTCGATTCGGGTCGGTGGCGACGACTCCAGCGCGGGGTACACACTGGGGCGCGCCTACTTCGACCATCGCAACGCCGTGGGGAACACGAACCAAAGCACCACCCTCGGCGTCTTCACCACCAACATGATCCAGTACTACATCAACACTTCGTCGACCTTCCAGAACCGGTTCAACGCGCTCGTCCCCGGGCGCGGCACACCGGCGGGGCAACATGCACTCGATGCCGTCGTCCTCGCACCAGCGTTCGAGCGCCTCGCGCTCACGAACACGACCGAGGAGAACGCCCGCTACGATCAGATCTGGACTGCGATCGATGCGTTCGGCCGCGCGACGGCAACGATCATCGCCCATGAAGTCGGGCACTCCATGGGCTTGTGCTCGAACGGTGCCCTGCCGGGAGGGCTGTTCGGAGGAGTGATCGGACCGTCGTGGTCGGGCGGTTTCACGAACGACTACCACTTCGACTCACCGGGTCCGAACCTGATGGCCGCGGCCCTCAGTTTCACCAACTCGATCGCGACCGGTGTCAACGGCTATCGATTCAATGAAGTGAACCAGGCGTACTTGAGGGAGACGATCTTGCTAGGGAACTGACCTCGGCGTTGCGGGATCCGAGCCGTGCGATCGGCTCGGTGACCGCCTCGTCGAGTTCCCGATCGGGTTCGAGGGTGCGAGCAGAGGGGAAGGAGCGCGTCGTGGCAAGAGGCGGTTGGGGGGTTCTGACTGGTGCCGCCATGGGCTGTACGATGATCGCGGGAGCACTGTTTCCGCGGGAATCAGCAGCCGTCACCGCGCCCGATTTCTGGCCCTTGGTGAAGTGTGCAGGCCGTGGTGTCTGGGGAACGTTGCTCGAGATCCAAGTCGATGCCGACGACCGGCTCTTGGTGATCGCCGCAGCGGAGCAAGCCATACCCGAGGTCGCGAGGGGCGCCTCGATCGTCAGGCTCCTGGAACACCACGGCCAGCTCCCGGAGGGAACGCCGTTGCGCCCCGGCGACTCCGGGCTCTTTCTCTATCGCGAGGGGACCAGCACACCGTCCGAGTTCATCGCCGTCGACGGAGAGTTCGTTCCCGCCGGCCTACTTCGACTTTCACTCGCGTCACCCGAACGATCAGCGGTCGCCGCGCTCCTCGGAGCGGACGCGTCGAAGAGCCCGCGCGCCGCGGCCTTCGAACTACTCGCGGCGCCGCAAGCGACCTGTCGCACGCTCGCAGTCGCTTGGCTCGCCGAACACTCGGGAACGGTGACGGAGTTGGAGCAGGACCGTCTCGCTCTCGCGTTCGCGAACGAGCTCGAGACTTCGGTCCAGAACTCACTCCTCGAGCTGTTCCTGCTCGCGGGCCTCGATCTCGCCGACGGGGGCGCCGCGCGACTGCTGCTCCGCGACGACTCTCCCGAGTTGCTCGAAACCTCGATCCGCTACCTGCAGCGCTTCTCGACCGTACGAGATCGGGCTCTCCTCCTCCAAGCCTTCCCCGGGGCGGCACCGGAGCGACGCGCGCTGCTGCTCGAGGCCTATGCACGCATGCCATTGCCCGAGGCCTGGCTTTGGTGGGAAGAGACGTTGCGAGTCGGTGACCCCGACACGCTGCTGACCGCGGTCGACTTGGCGGCGGTCGGCGGCTACTCCGCCTCACTTCCCTGGTATGACGCCCTCCTCGAGAGCTCGAGCCCGCACTTGCGAAAGGCCGGCCTCGAGGGGCTGGCGACGCTTCGCAGTGCCGAGTCGATCCAGAGACTCCGGCGCTTTCGTCTCGAGTCCGATCCGGAAGATCCGTTGACCGGCTTCGCCGACAAGTTGCTGAAGTACCCGTATCGCTACGCGAAACCGCCGAGGAACTAGGTCACGAACGCATGACCCCAGAACTGCTCAAACTCATCTCCCGTGTCGTCGAACGCGAGCAAGTCGGGACGCTCTACCTCGGCCGCGGCGATCGTGTTCGCCGCATCTTCCTGTCCAGCCGCGAGGTGCACTTGCTGGACGCCGGCAAGGAGTGTCGTTTTCTCCCGGACCCCTCGCTGTTTCAGAGCGGCCAGTTCTCGCGTTCGGTGCTGGACGATCTAGCCGCCGAACTCCGACGCAAACCTCAGAGCGTGGCGTCCCTCTTGGCGAGCCGCGGCATCCTGTCCGAGGAACAGCGTGCGGACTTCGCCGCCCGGGAGTTGCGCGAGGAGGTACTCCTCGTCCTTGCCCGCCATGGCCACCAGTTCCTGTTCGAGGAAGGCCAGGTACCGGAAGAGCTCCTGCTGCCCGACCATCGCCGAGCCAAGACCGGTGGCCTCACCCTCGTATCCTTCGTCGAGGCCCTCCAGCAGCGTCGGACGGAACTACGCGAGTTCGTTTCCGTCTTACCGTCCCTCGAGGAACTGCTGGTGCTCTCCGAGAAGGGGATCCGGGTCCAGAACGAGGGGCACGACTGGCTGTTCCTCCAGGTCGCCGAGCTGATCGATGGTTTCCGCAACCTGCGCTCGTTGCTCTCCGATGGGGTGCTCTTCCCGCACCACACTGCCATGACGTTGCTGCGGGCGGTCCGGACCGGACTGGCGAAGAAGACGCTGTTTCCCGAGTTCGAGGGCATCGAGGTCTCCCAACTGACGCCCCTTGCCGCCCGTGAGCTCGTCACGCGCTTCGAGCAGGCTGCCGAGATGGCCGTCGATGACCTCCCGATCCGCAAGCGACTGGCCCAGGTGTGCCTCCGCGCCGGCGAGGTCGACTCCGCGATCCACCAGCTCAACTACCTCGGCGACACGATGATGCAGCGCGGTGATCTCGGCGCCGCGCTCGAGCACTACCGCGAGGCCCTGCGCTGGGATCCAGACCTTGGCAACTTGCGCGACAAGGTCGTGCAGGTGTATGCGGACTTCAGTCAGGAAGCCTTGCTGCGCGGCAACGTCGAGGCCGGACGTCGACTCCTCGAGGAAGCGCTGCGTTACCGCCCCCGAGATCTCGATCTCTACTTCGCAATCATCGGTTCCTACCCGCACTTCGAAGAGGCCCTCCAGCACGCGGTGCCGCGGTTGGTCCGTTTCATGATGCGCGCCGGCGAGAACGACCTGCCGCTCGTCTTGTTCGAGCGGCTGGCAACTCAGTACCCGCAGTGCGAGGCCGTTCGTCGGCGCTTCGTGAACCTGCTGCTCGACCGCGACATGATCCCGCGCGCCGTCCAAGAGTTGACTCTGCTCGCGGGCTCACTGCTCGATCGCGGGGCCACGGCCGAGGCCGCACAGATCTACGAGAAGATTGCCGCCCTGGCCCCAGCGGGAAGCGTCGACCTCGAGACGATTCGGCGCCTCCCCGCGCGCACCGCCCCGCGCCGGCGCCGTTGGTCGCAGGTCGGACAGCTGGTCATCGCGGGGCTGCTGTTCTTCGGCACCTACCAAGCCTACTCGTACACCAAGCTCGAGAGCCTCGATCGCCAAGCAGCCGCGCTGTTCGAGACCAGCCTGCCCTATCCCGGAACTCCCGAGCATCGGCAGTTCGAGAGCGATGCCGATTTGCTGCTCCGCCGCCTGCGCTCGTTCCGGCGGGTCCACTTCGCCTCGTTGTTCTCCCAGTTCGCGGCACGGTCGGAGACCGTGGTCCAAGGCCGGGTGAACTTCCTGCAGACCCAGTTGAACAAGCAGCTCACCAGCGCCTTTGCCGTTGCCGAACGCGCCGAGCTCCTCGGGCGACCGAACGACGCGGTGAAGCAATACGCCACCGTGGAGCAACTGGGTAAGGGCACTCTGTGGGCCGAGCGAGCGAAGGGACAGCGCGAGAAGCTCGAGAGGTATCTCAATGACGCCGAGGAGCTTTTCCTCACGGCGCAGGCGGTCGAACAACGCGGCGAACTGAGCACCGCCTTCGATCTCTATCAGGGTCTCTTGTACCGCTACCCTCGCTCCGCGGCCGCGTTGCGCTGTCGGATCCCGCTACGGATCGAGAGCACTCCACCCGGAGCGCAGGTTGCGCTCGCCGGCCAACCGATGGGAACCACGCCGCTCACCATCCGTGTGCAGCCGTTCGAGCCGTTCGTCCTCGAAGTCGAGCAAGCGGGCTACCAACCGGAGATGCGGGTGATCGAGAACCCTTCGGCGCTCCGGGTCAGCTTCTCGCTCCGCAAGGAGTGAGTTCTACCCGCCGGTCCGGGGAACGGTCGCCGCCCGCGAGGCGGCGCGTGGAGACGGCCTCGGGATCACGCGTCCTCGAGCTCGGCCAGCCGCGCGTCGAAGGCGCTTTGCAACTCGGCCTGCTCCTCTCCCAGTCGATCGAGTTCCTCGTAGCGTCGCGCGACCTCCGCGCGGAGCTCACCGCTACGGCGGCCCAGCGCCGCGATCGCGTCCTGGCGCTTTTCGGACGCTGCGGTACACAGCTCTGCGTCCACCTGACGGGTTTCCTCCTCGAGTTCCATGATCTTGGACTCGAGCGCATCGATCTTCACTTGCACCGGCCGCAGCTTCTTCGACCGCTCCCCGATGATCTCGGCGCGTTGCCGACGCAGGTCTCGCCGCTGGGCACCGCGCGCAGCAACGTTACCCGTGGACTTCGTGCGTAGACCGTCCTCTCCCGACCAACCGACCTGTTCGAGGAACTCGTCGTAGCTACCCTCGAACACTCGCACCTGTTCGTTGTCGAAGACCACGAGGCGGTTCGCCACCCGCCGGAGCAGTGACTCGCTGTGCGTGACCAACACCACCGCGCCTTCGAAGTCGGCGAGCGCATCGGTAAGTCCCTCACTCGCGGACAAGTCCAGGTGGTTCGTCGGTTCGTCCAACAGCAACAGATTCGCCGGACTCACCAGCAGCTTGCCGAGCAGCACTCGACTGCGCTCCCCCCCGGAGAGCACCGAGATCTTCTTCAGGGCTTGCTCCCCCTCGAACATCATCAAACCGCAAATGTTGCGAGCGGCCCCGCGGGAGTGGTCCGGATGCACGGCGAGAATCTCCTCCTCGACCGTGCGGTTGGGGTCCAGCCGATCCACGTTCTCTTGCCCGTAGTAGGCGACTTTCGTCGACGGGTGGAAGCGCAGGCGCCCACCGCTCGGCGACAGGTTGCCGACGAGCAGACTGAGGAGCGTCGATTTGCCTTTGCCGTTGCGACCAATGACTGCGAGCCGGTCCTGGGCACCGACGGCGAGATCCAATCCCCGAATCAGGGGGGTCGTCGGGTCGTAACCGAACTCCAGCCCCTCCACCTCGGCCACGACCTTGGCTGGGAACGGCGCGAGGCTGAACCGAAAGCTCAAGTCTTTGAGCTCCTCGAGTTGATCGAGCGTATCTTGCTTCGCGAGCATTTTGACCCGGGACTGGACGGCCTTGGCCTTGCTTGCCTTGGCTCGAAAGCGCTCGATGAAGCGCTCCTGGACCTTCCGCTCGCGGTCCTGGTTCACCCTCGTCTTCTCGTGGATCTCTTCTTCCTGCTCGATCTGCGCGAACATCTTGAAGGTGTTGCCTTCGACCTTCCGCAGTTTCCCGCGATGGATCGCAGCCGTGTGGGTGGTGACCCCATCCATGAAGCCGCGGTCGTGGGTGATGAGCATCAGCTCGTTCTTCCACTCGCGCAGAAACCGGCCCAACCAGCGCATCGACACAATGTCGAGATAGTTGGTCGGTTCGTCGAGCAGCAGCAAGTTCGGTTCGGAGACCAAGACCTTCGCCAAGTTCAGACGTACCTGGAACCCTCCCGACAGGCGCTGCGGAGCTTGTTCGATCTGCTCCTTGCTGAACCCCAAGCCAAAGAGCGCCGCTTCCGCCTTGTAGGTGCGGTCGGTACCGTCATCGGACGCGGGCAAGCTGGTGCAGACCTCCGCCAGCACGGTGGGCTCGTGGAAACTCAGGTGCTGCGACAGGTGACTGATCCGATAGCCGCGCGGGAGGATGATCTCGCCCGAGTCCGCCGTTTGCTCGCCGAGCAAGATCTTGAACAGTGTCGTCTTGCCGTGCCCATTCCGCCCCACGAGCCCCAAGCGCTCGCCGGGGTTCATCAGGAAGCTCACGTCTTCGAATAGGACCCGCGTCCCGAAGGACTTCGAAAGTTGTTGGACCCGCAGCATGTTTCAGGGCGTCAATGAGGGGCGACCTCACTCGAAGACCCATTCTCCGTTCCGGAGCAGCGGCACCTCAGTGCCCGCATACGTGCGTGCTACGACATCGACTTCCTCGGACGAGATCATCATGTCGGTGTGGACGCTGCTCTCGTTGCACCCCTGCTCCACGAGTTCCTCGGGGCTCATCGATGTCCCCCCCTCGAGGCAGAACTTGTACGCCGAGCCCACGGCGATGTGACAGGCCGCATTCTCGTCGAACAGGATCTCCTGAAACACCAATCCGCTCTGGTAGATCGGCGAGTCGATTCCGACCAAGGCGACCTCACCGAGGCGCCGGGCGCCGGCATCGCTGGAAATGTACTCGCGGAAAGTCGCCTCGCCACTGGCCGCTGCGAAGTGCACGATCTCTCCGGCCTCGAACCGCAGCTCGAGCCCTTCGATGAGCTTGCCGTTGATGAGAAACGGCCGCGTAGCGCGTACGGTACCCCGGGTGGCGCGGCAGTCGGGAGTCGTGAAGACCTCCTCGGTGGGGAGATTCGGCTCGAACGGGACCTTGCGCGGACTCAGGTCGGTGCCGCCCGCGAAACGGGCCTTGGCCGACAGCCCTACCACCAGATCCGTGCCGCCGCCGGTGAAGTGCAACTCGCGGATCCCGAGGGCGGTCAATCGGCGCGCCCGTGCCTGCAGACGAGCGTTGTGCTCTTGCCATACTTCGAGACAGTCCGACCGATCCGCGCGGCAAGCGCGAAGGATCGCGTCCCACAAACGCGCGCACGCGGTCTCACCGTCCAGTTCCGGAAACAGCTTTCGTCCCCAGGCCGGGGTCGCGGCGGCCGCCACCGTCCAATGCACCTTGGACCTGCCAATGCCCTCGTCGTAGAAGTACTTCAAGGCCTTGAAAGTGGCCAAGCGGACCTGGTTGACCCGGCGTGGATCCAGATCACTCAGGATGTCCGGATTCTCGCTGCCGAGCAGTCGCAGATTCGCGCCGTGGTCGTCGACCATCTCGCGCGCCCGTTCCGTCGTGTAGGCCGGTACGAACGAAAGGTCGGCCTCCTTGGACTCGAGGAGACGCATGCGTCCGGAGCGCGCGTCGACCAAGTTGAGATCGACGAAGCGTGCTCCGCGCCGGTAGGCCCGCTCGACGATCCGCATGGCAAAGTCACGGTGTATGGCCTCCGCCGTGATGTTGACGACTTGCCCCTCCTGCACGTTCAACCCGTGCTCGACGATGAGTCGCGCGTAGTTCTCCAGTCGGTCTTCGAAACGAGTCACGTCGGCCATGTCGATCCCCTCTTTCGTTGCATCCGTCCCGTGGGGCGAGCGGGCGCCAACCCCCACCGACCTCCCAGCGCCAACCCGTTTCGTGGCGCGTCCCGACCCGTCGCAGTCGCGCCGTGCGAAGCGATCGGCTCAGCGCGCGATCCATTCTTGAATGAGCTCGGTCACCAAACGCGGGTTCGCACGGCCGGCCGACGCCTTCCGGACGAGTCCCACGAGAAAGCCGAGCGGCTTCGCGTCTCCCTGGCGAAGCTTCGCCACCGCGTCGGGATTCGCCTGCAGCACGTCGGCCACCCACACCTCGAGCTGGTCCCGCGCCGAGACCTGCTCGCCGCGCGCTGCCAACAGCGGCTCAGGATCCGCGCGGGTCGCAACCGCCTCACGAAAGACATCGCGCGCGACGGTGACGCTCACGCGCTCCTCGGTCACCGCGCGCGCGATCGCCGCAATCTGCTCCGGACTGAGCCCGAAGTCCTCGATCCCGATGCGCCGCTCGTTCAGCTCGCGCAGGACCTCACTCTGGAACCAGTTGCACGCAATCCTCGCGGACAACCCCGCGCCAAGCAATCGTTCGAAGAAGTCGGAGTGGGCCCGGCTCTGCAGCAGCACGCCCGCTTCGACGCTCGACAATCCCAGCTGCTGCTCGTACACCCGGCGACGCGCGCGCGGACTCGTCGGCACCCGGTCGCGTTCCTCCGCGATCGCTTCGTCGGACACCGTCCACGGCGGCAGATCGGGGTCGGGGAAGTAGCGATAGTCCTCCGCCTCTTCCTTGCTTCGCAGCGGCCGTGTCTCCATGCGCTCTGCATCGAAGGAACGGGTCTCCTGCTTGACCCGCTCCCCGGCGTCGAGCTGGCGCGTTTGGCGCTCGATCTCGAGTTCGGCGGCCCGTTCCAAATGGAAGAAGGAGTTCAGATTCTTCACTTCGGATCGCGTTCCCAGCGCGGTGTCTCCGACCCGACGGAGGGACAGGTTCAGGTCACACCGCAGCGACCCCTCTTCCATGTTCACGTCCGATACGCCGACCCACCCCATCAAGTCACGGATCGCCCGTAGGCATGCGGCGGCTTCAGCGGGAGACCGAATCACTGGCTCGGTGACCATCTCGAGAAGCGGTGTGCCACAACGATTGAGGTCGATGCGTGATCCGCCGGCGGCCGATGCGTGCATCGACTTGCCGGCATCTTCCTCGAGGTGGATGCGGCGCAGCGCCACCTCGCGCTCACTGCCGTCGAAGTCGAACCGCACCTTGCCGCCACTCGCGAAGGGCACATCGAGTTGCGAAATCTGGTAGCCCTTCGGCAGGTCCGGATAGAAGTAGTTCTTTCGGTCGAACTGGGTCCAGCGGGCGAGGTCACACTCGAAAGCGAGACCCGCTCGGAGTGCCAACCGAACCGCCTGCTCGTTGAGCACCGGCAGGGCTCCCGGGTAGCCCAGACACACCGGACACACCCGCGTATTGGGCATGGCCCCGAACTCCACGGCGCAGGCGCAGAACAGCTTCGTGCGCGTACTCAACTGCACGTGGACCTCGAGCCCGATGATGACCTCGTAACTCATGCGGCGGCGCCTCCGTTCCCGGAGGTCGGGTCGTGGGCGAGCGCTCGATGGTGGTCCGAACGCGCCTGGTAGGCCTCGGCGACGGCAAGCACCAAGGAGTCCCCCCCCACCGGGCCCAAGATCTGCAGACCGACCGGTTCACCACCGCCTGCGCGCCCACAGGGGACCGAAACGCCCGGCAGGCCTGCGAGGCTCGCCGGCACCGTCAGAACATCGCAAGCGTACAGGGCGAGCGGGTCCGTGACGCGCTCCCCGAGCGCGAACGGCAGGACTGGACTGGTCGGAGCGACCAGCACGTCGACGTCTCGAAACACGCGCTCGAAGTCCTCGCGGATCTTCGACCGCACCCGCAGCGCTCGCTGGTAGTAGGCGTCGGCGTGGCCAGCCGTGAGGACGAAGGTCCCGAGTAGAATGCGACGTTGAACCTCCGCACCGAAGCCTCGTCCGCGCGACGCGCGGTACACCGCCGCGAGTTCGCCCGTGCCGGTGCGTACGCCATAGTGAATGCCGTCGTAGCGCGCGAGGTTCGAAGACGCTTCGGCCGTCGACACGATCTGGTAGCAAGCGTTGGCATACTCGGTGTGCGGGAGCGACACCTCGACCACGACGCACCCGAGCGCCTCGAGGAGTCCCACCGCGGCGCGCACCTTCTCGGTCACTTGCGGGTCGATTCCGCTCGCGAAGTACTCGCGGGGCAGGCCGACCCGCCACGGCGGCGCGGGAGGCGGCGTCAGCGTCGGCTCTCGTCGACTCGTCGCGTCGAGGGCGTCGTGGCCGCCCATGACCGCGAGCACGGCCCGGGCATCCGCGGCCGAGCGCCCCAAGACCCCAACCTGGTCCAGAGAAGATCCGAAAGCCAACACGCCGGCACGCGAGACTGCGCCATAGCTTGGCTTCATCCCGGTCACGTGACAAAACGCCGCCGGCTGACGAATCGAACCGCCGGTGTCGGTGCCTAGGTGAAACGACCCGCCGAGACCCGCAGCGAGGGCTGCGGCACCACCCGACGAACCGCCCGGAACCCACTTCTTGTTCCAGGGGTTCCGAGTCGGGTGAAAGGCGGAGTTCTCGCACGAAGACCCCATCCCGAACTCATCGAGATTCGTCTTCGCGACCAGGATGGCGCCAGCCGCGCGCAACCGCCGGACCGCGGTGGCATCGGCGAGCGCCCGAAACCCCTCCAGGATGCGACTGCCGGCGTTGGTGGTGCCGAACTCTGTCGACAAGTTGCCCTTGACGGTGAAGGGCACGCCCTCGAGCGGTCGCGCGACCCGCCCCTGCGCCAGTTCGCGATCGACGACGCGCGCGGCCGTGAGTGCCTCGTGCTCATAGCACTCGAGAACGGCCTGAACGCGGGCGTCCAGCTGGCGCAGCGCGTGCAGGAAACGTTCGATGCCGGCCTCGGCCCCGATCTGGCGATCGGCGATCGCGTGGCGGTAGTCCAGAGCGGTGACTTCGGGCGGAAGGAGAGTCACGAGCGGGTCCCCGTTCACGGCCGGGCCGACCGCCGCGTCGCCCCGGTGGCCAGAGCGCTCAGCCGATCACCCGCGGTACGACGAAGCATGACGCGTCGGCGGCCGGCGCGTTCGCGAGCACAGCCCGACGAAGCTCTTCATCGGTGGCCGCAATCCGCGTCGGGACATCGGGCCGCAACTCTCCCAGCGCTAGCGGAGAGTGCAGATTTGCCCCGACCCCCCCGACCCCCCCGACGTCGAGGCGCGCGAGCAGCGCCACGAAGTCCAGCATCCGTTGGCAATGCGCCGCCAGTGCGGGAATCTGCTCCGCATCCAGTTCCAAGCGAGCCAACTCGGCCAGCGCTCGGACCTCGGCCTCGTCCATGGCCTCAAGCCGTGGTCGTTGGCCGGAGTGGACGCTTCTGCACCTTACCGCGACGCAAACAACGGGTGCACACCGTCATGCGCTTGTTGGTGCCCCCCTGCTGCACTTTGACCTTCTGCAGGTTGGGCTGAAAGGTTCGGCGCACCTTGCCGGTGATCTTGATGCCGACCCCACCGAGGTACTTGGCTTTGCCGCGATAGCACAACTTGTTGCCACGCTGGGTGTGCTTCCCACAGGTCTCACAAACTCTCGACATGGAAGTCGACCTCTCTCGTACGCGCCTTCGAGCGCCACCCCCGCAGCCGGCCGTTGCTCGTACCGGAGCAGTACCGGCTCAGCGTTCCTGCCGGCACAGCCTGCTGCCGGCGCAAGGTCGCCACCGGCGACGGCAGCGGCTTTGCTTCGGAACCTCGCGGCGCGGGTGACCGACCAGGAATCGCGAAGCCGGCTGGATATCGTTTCAGAAGTAGCGGCGCAGGGATTCGAACCCCGGACCCAAGGATTATGATTCCTTTGCTCTACCGACTGAGCTACACCGCCACGGAAGGCCAGGAAGATAGCGACCTGGTCAACTGAAAGCCATAGCCTTCTGGGACGTTTCGGAGCCGTCCGTCGCCGGGCCACCGACCGATTCCGGCCTGCCTGGGCCGAGTTCCTCGCCCTGCTCGTGCCGCCGATTTGCGTGCTCTGCCGCAGCCAGGTCACCCGGTCCGAATCCGTCGTGAGACCCAGGCCACCGTCGTGCCCGCCCCCCGGACAGCTCCCGTCGGACGCCCCCCCTGGGGCGAGCGGGCCGCGACGCCTCTGCACCGCCTGCGACCGCGCACTCCCCCGAATCGTCCCGCCGTGTGCTCAATGCCGGGGCGAGGAGGTCGACGCGACCCACACTCCCTGCGACTTCTGCCGCGCGACGAGCCTGGCGGTTCCGGTGTTTGGCGCGGTCTGGCACGAAGACGGCGCACGGGACTTGATCCTGCGAGCGAAGTGGCAAGGGGATCGAGCCGCCCTCCTGGTGCTGGCCGACTTGATCGGCGAGAGTTGCGGACCGGCGGCATGCGCGGCCGCCGGTTTGGCCTTCGTGCCCGACGGCTGGTGCGCCGTCCCCCGCGACCCGTGGCGCTGGCTACGGCGCGGGACGCCACTTTCGGAACGGCTCGGGGTCGAGATCGGCCGCCGCACCGGCTTGCCGCGGCTTCCACCGCCCCGACGCAAATGGCGTCCCCCGCAGACGAGCCGGACGGGTGCCGCCCGCCGTTCGAACCTTGCCGGCGCGTTCGCCTACCCACGACGATCGCAGCGGAAGGTCCGCGGGAAACGGGTCGTCATCATCGATGATGTCGCCACCACGGGAAGCACTCTCGAGCAGTGCGCGCGCGCACTGACCGAAGCCGGCGCGGCAAGCGTCGCTGCCTGGGTCGTCGCCCTGGTGCGCCACCGCTGACGACGAGTCGCAAGTCGCAACCTCGGATCGGGCGGGGTGACGGGGGTCGCGGCACGAGCGGAGCAAGCGGGGCCACGATGGCTCGAGGACTCGGCCCCGGACCTGCGCCGACGAGGACCTTAAGAGTCGCCCTTCTTCTCCATCGCCGGCGAGTCCCTCGTCGGGGCGTCCCTCGTCGGGGCGTCCCTCGTCGGGGCGTCACTCGTCGGGGCGTCACTCGTCGGGGCGTCACTCGTCGGGGCGTCACTCGCGGTCTTGTCGTGCATCGTCTTCCCGGGGGCGGAGTCCAACGGCGGCTCGCCCGTGGCGGTCCCACCGGGCGCCCCGGGCCCATCCTTCTTCATCATCCCCGCTCCCGCCCCTGCGCTCGGGGCCATCCCCCAACTCAGTAGCTGTTGCCGGAAGTCCTCGTCGGGATCGTCGAGCACGATCGAGTAGTAGGTCCCCAACCGCCGGAAGCAGATCACCGTGTTCTCCCCGAGCCGGTGGCACAGACAGAAGTTGTGCCACATCGTCCGCCGCTCGTCCGGGCCGAGCTTGATCTCCGCCGGAATCACGAACAACGAGAACGCGCCGGGGCGGCCAACACGCTCGTACCGGAGATGAACGGCGTCGCACCAGCCCCCGAAACGCGATGAGCCTACGCCCACGACTCGCGCGAGCTGCTCCGGAAACGGTGGGAGTTCCGCCGGGAGTTGCTTCCCCTCCAGGTACCGAGAGACTTCGACCGCGCACTTCGGGCGGTAGTTCTGCGGCCCGTCTCGATGCTGTTGGAGCGCCTCGTGAGCCATGCTCGCATGCACGAGGAACCGCGGCGCGGCCGGCCGCTGCAGCTGTAAGATGGCGCCGGCCACCGCAACCAGGACCAACGTCGCTGCGATGCGAACCCAGCTCCAACGCAATAACACCGCGGGGGGCCTGGCCGAGCCCGAGCCGGTCCGCTCCCGCGCGATCGCGGCCCGGACTCGGTCCTCGAGCCCCGGCGGCGCGGGCACCAGACGGCCTTTCACCTGCACCAGCCTCTTGACGCTGCGAATCGACTCGGCCTGTCGCCGACAGTCTTCGCAACTGCCCAAGTGGGACTCGACGTCCAGGAGGACCGACGCGGTCAGTTCCCCGTCGGCCCACTCGTGAAGCCGTTTCGCAATGTCGTCGCAGCTACTCATCTTTCGTCGCAATCTTGGTGGGAGGTCTCGTCGCAATCTTGGCCCGAGGTTTCGTCACAATCCGGGTCGGATACTCGCAAGTACCCCAACTCGCGCGCGTAGTCTTCCAACTTCTCTCGCAAGACACTCCGCGCCCGCGAGATCCGCGACCGGACCGTGCCGATCGGCGTATCCATCAATTCCGCGATCTCCTCGTAGGACATCCCGTCCAGGTCGCAGAGGAGCAGGGCGCGGCGGAAATCCCCCGGCAACTCTTGCAGGAACCGATTGACCTCATCGCCGAACAAGTCAAAGAAGATGGCCTCGCTGTCGATCCCATTCACCTCGAACGCGCGCCGATCACGGGGCAAGTCTTCTTGCGTCGGCTCGGAGTCGTCGATCGCGAGGTGCTGCGGTCGCCTCTTCTTCATCCGGAACTGATCGATGAACAGGTTCTTGCAGATCTTGAACAGCCACGCCTTGCAGTTGGTCCCGACCCGAAACGCCTCGAAGTTGCGATAGGCGTTCAGGAACGTCTCCTGCGTCAGATCCTCCGCCAGACTCGGACTGCGGATGAGACTGAAACCGAAGTCGTAAACGGCGGCGAAGTGCGGCATCGCCACGCGCTCGAACAAATCCTGACGCCTCGCCTTCCGGCCCATCCCCCCCGCCTCCCACGCCACGGCCTCCCGGCGGATCCGGTGGGTGCAACGTTGCACCGCCCGGTTGCAGTTCCCGACAATTCGGCCGGCATTGTAGGCCAGGCCCGGCCCCCCTGCGATATCGGAACTCACCACCCACCGCCTGGCGCTCCGTTGCGGCTCTCCAGCGATCTGGTATGGTGCCGGCCTCGATCCCCGATTCGCCCGCGAGTCCTTCGGTCAGCGGCCCCGGATCGAGCCCGTGCCCGCCGCAGTCGCTGCGCCCGCCCGAGATGCGCGGAGTACTGGCACAACCGTCCGCCCGGGTAGAGGACTGCCTCGTGACCGCACCGACCGAGTCGCTCTACGACACCACTCCCGAAGGCGCTGCCCGCCCCGACTCTCTCATCGAACTGGCCGGTCGGCTGGCCACGGTCGGGCCCGCCGTCGGCGGTTGGGAGGAACTCCGTACCTGGGCCCGCGCGCTCGAGCTCGTGGCCCACCGCCGCGCTCTGCGTACCGACGCTCCGATCCTCACGATACTGTTCGGCCCGACCGGCGCTGGGAAGTCGACCCTGTTCAACGGCATCGTCGGACGCACCGTGAGCCCGGCGGGAGCGATTCGACCGTGCACCACGCGCCCCATCGGGGTGGCCGCACCGCATGTCGTCGAGTTCTTCCGCGCCGACGAGATCCTCGCGCGCAGCCCACTCGCCATCGATTGGCACCCCGCGCGCGAGGCGGAGTCATGGCTCGGCCATCAGGCGCTGGTGGACACGCCCGACTTCGACGGCGTCGAGGTCGCCAACCGCCATACCGCAAACGTCCTCGCCGAGCGCGCCGAGCGTGCGATCTTGGTGGTCAGCCCGGACAAGTACGCCGACGCCTCGGTGTGGGATCAGATCGAAGCCCTGCTGCCATTGGGGAAACTCACCGCCACGATCTTCAACAAGGACGAAGGTTCGGCGGCCCTTGGCGACTTCCGCGAGCTGCTCGCGCAGCGCGGGCTCCCTCCCCCACACGCGGTCGGGCGGCTGCCGATCGGGAGCACGCGAGCGCCCGCGTGCGACGCCGACGGCACGCCCCTGCGAACCATGCTGGCGCTGCCGCAGAATCCGCGAACCGTGTTCGACTCGTTGCGCCGAGCGCTCGAGACGTCCGAGCGCACCCTTCGCAAGACGGCGATCGAGCCGTGGATCGTCGCTCAGTCGGCAGCCCGTACGCGTTCGCTCACCGAGTTGACGCGGCTGCGCGACGAGTTGCCGGCGCGCCTCGGCCGCCGCATGCCACTCGAACTCGACGCGGCCATGCGCGCCGAGTTGCAGCGACGCTTCGTGAAGATGATCCAACGCTACGATCTCTTGCGGGAGCCGCGACGCTGGCTGATGGCGCCCTTCCAGTGGTTGCGGGCGCAGGTCGGCGGCGGCGGATCCACGGCAGGGGCAGCGCCGGGCTCGAGCGACTGGTTGACCGACGCCAACCGCGGGCGTTTCCACGAACTGCGCCTCGAACTGGCGGAGGAGCTGAGGTTCGTCGGCCGGCCGCTGCTGGACCTCGACGCGCCCGCTTTGCCGTGGCCGGAGTTCGAAGCACCCGATCCCGAGCTGACCCGGCGCGAGCTGCGAGCGATCTTCGAAGGACTCCAGCAGCAGGTGGAACGTGAATCGGAGCGTATCGCCCAAGGGCTGTCGGCCGCCGGCAAGCTCAGCTTCTATGGCTCGCAGCTGGTCTTTCACTCGCTCATGGTGGGCGTGTTCATCAAGACCGGTGGTCTGCTCTCGGTGGGTGAGCTTGCGGCCCAAGGGCTGTTGAGTCCGTTCGTCGCCAAGATCGCCGAGCACTTGGTATCGACGGGCGAAGCGGCCGAGGTCGAGAAGCGGCTGGCGCAGTACTTCGCCGAGCGACTCGCCGTAGTGCTCGGCGAAGCGTTCTCGCCTTACCGCGAGCACCTCGCACGGTTGGCGGCCTGCCTGCCGGATCGCACTGGCTGGGACCAGGCGACCGCTGCCTGGGATCGGAGCGCGTCGTGACGCTGCCGGAACTCCACGACCTGCACGAGTTCGCAGCCCGCTGGCGCTCCGGAATCCCCAGTCCGATCTGCGAAGGACCGGTCACGACCGAAGTCGAGCGCGCCCTCGAGTCGCTCGAACATGCGCTGCGGGAACTCGCGGAGAAGCGACTCGTGGTCGGGTTGCTCGGGGGCACCGGGGTCGGCAAGTCGACGCTCCTCAACGCGCTCGCGAACGCCGCAATCTCACAGCCCGGGGATCGACGCCCGACGACCGATCGCGTGATCGGCTATCGCCACGAGGACTTTCCGCTGCCAGCGTGGCTCGATCTCGCGGATCTCGCAGATCCGCCACCCCCACACCGCATCGAGGCCTTGCGCGGCGTGATCCTGCTCGATCTGCCGGATGTCGACAGCCGCGCGCGCGAACACCGGGCCCGAGTGCACCGTGTGCTCCCGCGCCTCGATCTCCTGCTCGTCGTCACCAGCGTCGACAAGTACGGTGACGACGCCCTCTACCGCGAGATCGCGAGCTTTCCGCAGGCGCCGCGGAATGCGATCTTCGTGCTCAATGCGATCGATCGTCTGGCCCCGGCCGACCTCGAGCGCGTGCGACTCGACTTCTTGGAGAAGTTGCAGCGGTTCGGCGGTCTGCAGCAACCGACGATCATCGCGCTGTCTGCGCTGCGAGCACGTACCGAGCCGGCGCGCGCCGGCGACTTCGCGGAATTGCAGTCGCGCCTCGATCGACTCGGAGGCGATCGCGAACGCCAAGCCGTCCTCGCCGCCAATGCGGAGATCCGACTCGCCGCGACCTTGGATACCATCGACGCCGCCCTCCCCGCCGTTGCGGTGGAAGCCTGGCTCGAAGCGCTGAGCGCGGTGCCCAGCAAGTTCCCGGCGCCGCCCGTCAGCGTCGTCCAGGCCCTCCGCTCGGAACTCGCGGCACGCCTCGGCCCATGGGCCACCGCGCGCGCCTTGCAGGCGTCGTCCTTTCCGATTCGCCTCGTCCACTTCTTCCTGCGCAGGTTCGGCCGCGCGGCGCCGGGGCGTGACTTCGCCGATCCGTTTGCGAACGGCCAAGACCTCGCCGGTGGATTCGCCGAGGACCTGCTTCGCCGGCCCATGCGACTCGCCCGCCATGCGACCCGTGCGGCCCTGCGCACCGAGGAAACGCGGCTGCAGATTGCACTTCCCGAGGAGCGCGAGGACGACGAGGCTGAGCTGCACACGTTCCGAGCGCGCTGGTCGCAGAAGCTCCACGAGCGCACGCCTCGGTGGGGCTGGAAGCTTCGTCAGCATGTCCCGCCGGGCTTGGTGGCCGCGACTTGGCTTGGTTGGGCGCTCGCCCGGTTCGTGCCCGAGCCGGGGAGCAGCGACGGATGGGTGGGTTCCCTCGCGCGGGGTTTCGTGACGGTGCTCCAGAGTCTGAGTCCAGCGACCCTACTCTTCGTCGGCGGCCTACTGGTGGTGTACTACGCACTCGTCTACCCCTACTTCCTGTACCGCCTCGAGGCCCGCATCGAAGGGCTCGCCAAGGAAAGCGCCGACGGCTATCTCGCGGCGTGGCGGACCATCTTCGAGCGCACGTGGGGCACTCCGCTGGCCGCGGAGATCGATCGCGTTCGGGATTGGTGGCGGGGATTCGAGCGCGCTCGGCGTGAGCTCGGCCGTCATCGAGTCGGCAGCCGCGCGCGGTCGACGGCGTGAGGCCCGTGGGTGGCTCGCCGACCTACCCCGAGCGCCACTTCGACCCCACGCCCCGCAGCGAACTGAAACGTCCTTTCGCCGCGGTCGCGAGAGGGCTTTCGGAGAGTCCCCTTCAAGAGAACCTAGGCCCGAAGCAAGCCCGCTACGCGCTTGATTGGGGCCTAGCGTGCCGTGTCGGGCAACCTTGACCACGTTGGCGCGGGCGACGCTCAGATGGGCGCTGACTCCAGCCACGACTGCAAACGGCCGAGCGGATCCTCGGCCCCCGACCAAAGCGAGTGGAGCTGTCGAAAGAAGGTCGGCAGATCTTCGCCGCAACGAACGAAGGCGGAACGAAAGACTTCCTGCTCTCCACGGTAGGTATCGAGTGCAACGAGCAGGGCCAGGTTCCACTCTGCGGCCGCCCAACCCCGGTAGCGGTCCCCCACGAACGGCGCGGTGTTCAACTCGCTCATCAGCTGCGCGAACACACGGGCGCGCGCATCCAATCGTTCCGCCCGCGAGTCGCTCGCGAACGCCTCGGTGAGACGGTCTCGTGCTCGCAGCACGATCTCTCGGAAGCGCTGCCGATCCTGCACGTCGGCCTCGTACTCGTGCAAGACCGACGAGGTCGCGCCATGGTGCTCGCCGATGAAACGGCGAGCCAACAACTCGCCGACGAAGTCGGCCAAGTTCTCGTTGAGACGCACCGATCCACGAACGAACAGGGTCTGATGCGTCAACTCGTGAAACAGCGTTTCGAGGCGTGCGCCCGCATCCCCCTCGAGGAAGGACGAGAACAGAGGATCCGGGAACCAGCCCAACGTGCTGTAGGCGCCGGCTGGCAACACCACGGTCTCCAGACCTTCTCGCTGACACATCCGAGCCGCTCGTCGAGCTGCGGCGAGATCGAAGAACCCCTTGTACGGAAACTCGCCGACGACCGGGAACGACCACAACCGCGGCGCGATCCGATCGGGAGGACACGCGTAGAGCACCCACACCGGCGGACGCGATCCGAGATCGACGACCGTTCCGTACGCGCTCCCGACCGTGAGACCCGACGCATCGGCGAATTCGAGCGCTGCGGCGACTTCGTCGAGCGGGGCCCGCAGCGAGTCGCGGGTGGCCGGGTCATCTTGCACTGTGGCAATCGGCCGCGCGCTGGCCAGGATCCGGACTTGTCCCGCCGCTTGACGAACCAGATAAGGGGTCGAGCAACCGCTGAACGCGCAAGCCGCGATCCACAGCGCAACGCCCAGGGGAGCGACGCGGCAGCAGCGCCACGCCGAACGGCCTCGCGGCGGTGCGGGGGCGCAGCCGCCCCCGAGAAGCACCGCCTCCCGCTTGAAGTCTCTGGTGGGTTCGATGGCAGCGGGCGTGTGTCTGTGGCGCGCACGGGGTGTCTGCGGGCGATGCGGACAAGCTGTCCGCGCTCCCAAGGGCGCGCCAGGACGTTGGATCCGCGGTGGGCTCAGCGGATGCGTCGCGTTGATGAATGGAAACCGCGCGGCGTGGTCGCTGACGGTGTGTGTCAACTGCCTTCCTCGATCCTCTTCAAGATCCTCATCCTCTGCGCCCATTCAGCATCGAGACGCATCCGCCGAGTCCTCCGCGCCACGAAACGCCCCCGCGCGCCCTGGGAACGCGGACAGCCTGTCCGCATCGATTCGCGCGCAAGACTTCGCACCATCGACCCCCTCGCTCTCGCACACGGCTCCGCGCAGCCCGCCATGGGGAACGCCGGAGCGCTCGTTCGTACTCGGGCGCTGTGAGCGCACAGGCGACCCGAGAGCGCCGCGGTCGACCCGACGCCGACAAACGGAAACGAGCCATGCCCCACGACGGTGGAGCACGGCTCGGTCATTTGCCAGCTTGGAGGCGTGGCCGCCTAGCGAACGGTCACTCCGAGGTCGCGGAGAGTTCGCGTCAAGTCGCGTACGCGCTGTGCGGCATCGCGTTCGAGGTCGTCCAGACGCGCGAACTCTTGCTTGACCGTCTTGAACAACTCGAGCGCATCGAGATAGCTCTTGCCTGCCTCGAGCTCGACCGCTCGCGCGAACATCTCCCGACCGACTTTCTCGAGTTGGCCCTGAGTGGCGATGATTCTGCGCTCGACGTCTCCCATGAGCAGATCACGCTTGCCGAGGGCGCGCTCGACGGCCGTCAGCGCCTTGCCGAAGTGACCCGCGTCAATGAGCTTCTGCATCTCCTCGTGCTGACCGAGGAACTTCGAGCGGAACTCGAGCCGCTTGCGATTGAGTTCTAGGGCGTTCTTGACGACTCGGGAGTACTTGCCCGGGTCCACGCACTTCTGTTGCTTGTCGATCAGCCCACCCTCGGCATCGAGCAGCAAGATCGCCGGCTTCTTCGAGTCGAGGTTGAAGCGAGTGAAGACCGAGGCGTCCCCAGACACGCTGAACTTGACGCAGTCGAAGTCCTTGGCCAAGGCGACCACGCGGTCGTAGCGAAACACCGCGCGCTCGAAGTTCGCCGCGCAGCAATCCTTCGCCATGTCTCCGGAGTACACGAACACCAGGACCGGCCGGGTGTTGCCTTCCTCACGGGCCAGGATCTGGCTGAGGCTCGCGAAGTCTCGCCACGCAAGGCGATCATTCTCCCCCGGAACGTACGCAGGCTGACCGGCCGCGCCGCCACCCGCACCCGCAGTCGAACCACCCCCGCCGGGGGTGGACAGGCCGCCAGAGCCTGTACCGCCGCATCACTGCCCGAAGAGATCCGCCCAACTCCCGCCGCTGAACAACGTCAGGGCGACGAGAAACAGAACTTGCCGCATCTCACTTCCTTTCGACTCGGGCACGTTGGCGACCCAAGTGAGGGAGTACGTCCGGAGGGCCAGAGAGTCTCCAAAAAACGACCGAACGGCACGAGACCGTCGGCAGCGCCCTACTCTAGGGCGCCCGGCGTGCCCCGGCAACATCTGTTATCGACCCGCGGACGAGTCTCCTGCCGGCCACCCCGAACCGTGGGCTACAAAGCTGCTGGCCCATGCCCCCCCCGCGGCTCGAAAAGTGCCGGCCGGGGCCCGTGTCCGACCGACGGGGCCACACTCCGATCGGTGTCCGCCTCGTCGTAACGAGCGGTGCCAGATCACCTGAACCCCGGGCCAGATTCGCGTATCGAACTCACGGTGCCTGCCTCACCGCGCGGAAACTCCTCACACTGCTGCAGCCGCGAGTCGGACTGCCTACTCGGACTCCGGAGGGCCATCGGTTTGACGGAGCAACCTGCCGAACACGGCCGGTGTGGCGAGTGCCGGTTCCCAGACCCGTGCCAGATCCAGCGCCGCCGCGTGCACGCGCCGCGCGGCGCCGGGAGTTGCCGGGGTGGCGAGAATCAAGACCTCGCCTCTCATAGCGACGGGTAGAACCTGTCTGGTGTGGGTAACACGCGGACTCACGAGCACCAGCAGGTCGGACGGGATCTTGTGAGCGCGGAGGTTGGCGAAGGGCAACTGGAAGTCGGCGCAGACACGGCGAGCCGATTCGTCTTCTTGCTGCACTGCCAGTCCAACTTTCGAGCTAGACTGCCCGCGGAGGCAGGTGTTGTAAGCCCGGCCTGAGACGATAGTACGACTGGCTCAGGCCGGGCCTACAACGCCTGCCGTAGCAGGTCAGCCCGAGCGAGCGGTTAGGCCTCATTTGCAACGCTTCGGGCAAAGGCCCAGGCGATGACGATGGGGTCCCGCGCAGCGGCGGTGCAAAGACGATTTGGGGATGGGCGAATGCCAACGCGCCCTAGGTCAAGGCGATCGGCGTCCCAGCACGTTTGTACGGTGACATCGGCGTCAACGTGACCTTCGCTGTGGCCCTCGCAAGCGTGAACAAGCTGATCGAGCTCGTCCTTCTGCAGTAGAAGGAGGCGGTTGTTCACACGACGGGCCAACTGCCCGGCTCGCAGTCCGTGTTCTGGGTCGTGACCGTCGTTGAGACGGCAACTGTCATGAACCAATGCGAAAGCCTCCACGACGCGAGTATTCGCCTTGTTCAGCTTGGCCAGGTGCAGACCATTGACCCGGACGCGCGCCCAGTGCGGCGCCCCATGGATGCCGCGCCAGTCCAGAGCGAAGTTCTCACGGAGGAACGAGACCAGTTCACGTCGGTTCATGGGGCCTCAACGCTCTGCCGATCAGCCGCCGGCCGGAGGCCGGTCCGCTGCATCGGCTTGTTGTTGGGCAGCCCGATCGCGGAGACGCCTCAGGAACGGATCGTCGATTTCCTGCGAGGCGAGCCATCTCAACTCTTCCTCCAGGGTCATACCTTCGATCTCTGCCGATATCCTATCGCGGGCAGCGCGCATCATCGCGACCGCGTCGAACTTCTTCTCGCTCGTACTCATCTGACAACACCTCTCGAGGAGTTCGGATCTCCATCATCGGGTAGCCCTTGCGCAGGTTCACGGAGTTGTAGCTGCGGATGCCCTGCAGGTTCACGATGTGCTTGAAGTTCCAGCTCACTCACACGTCCACGCGGCCGATGGTTGCGATCGCTATGTGCTGGGCATCGGCCCGCATCTTGGCTGTCAGCGCCGCCGCTGCGATGTAGTCTTCGGCGAGTTCCCTGGCTTCCAGGTCGAGTTGGAGCAGCTCGACGTGCTCCTCGGGGACGGTGGCAAGGCGGCGGCAGACCTCTGCCGGTGCCCCGGTAAGCTCCTGCACGGTTAGGTTGGACAGCACGAGGACTCGTTCCCCGCGGACGAAGCTGCCCAGCAAGCGGACGGAGTGCTCTGCGAACTCCTCGTCCTCGCGGCCCCCAAGAACGGACGTGTCGGTGTAGATCCGCTGTTTCACGGCAGCACCCTATCCAAGATCACCGTGACCATCCATCCTCGTCCATTGGCCGGATCCTGCGCGCTCCGCGCTCGCTCTGCCTGCCGACGGTTCGAGCTTCTGCAGCCGCGCCAGCCCCGCTGCGAGGAAACCAGGATACCGCAATCGCGGGCTGCAGGAAGCTGTCGGCGCTAGGGTTGCTCCAAGTCGTCGTACCATAGAGTACCCGTAGCCTCGACTTTGAGACCCTTGATCACCCGCAACTGGGACCAAGGCGTAGAAGCCGTGTCGCATTCCCGAATCTCATAGTGCCTGCCGCAATCACGCCACTCGACGCACGGTGCACGGTTCGGATCCTCGCTCCACGGCAGGGCTGCCAGACGAGCAAGTTCTGCAGTAGCGGCTTCCAGGGATTCGTGGCGACTGATCAACTCGCAATGGAGTTCGTCGTAGATCACGAATTGAATCACTGGTCCGCCTAACGCCTTGTCGATCATCGGCGGCGGCGAAGCCGCCGTCCGTCTGCATCGGCTGTTGTTGACAGCTACCCGCCGTCCCCCAACCTGAACCACTTTCCGCAGCCTCTGCAAGTCAGTACCCAACTGGTAAAAAACCAGGACGGACGCGCATCGAACTTCGTGTAAGTCGACGACATATTGCGTTTCCGTGCATCTACTGTCTCCGTTTCGGAGCAATGAGGACACGAGACCTTCATCAGTTTAGGTTGCGAGTCGCTGTCATCTGGCGACGCGGCCCGCCGTTTTGCCTCTTCTCGCCTCTGCTTCTCCTCTTGCTGCTGTCGCCGCAGTTGGTCCTGATGCTCATTAGTTAGTTGCCGTTGCATCGGCTCGCCATCGCTTCAGATTGCCGAGAAACAGCGGTTTTGACCAAGAATTCAGAGAAACAATAAAACGGACCCCCTCCTTAGTGCGTATCAATGGTGACAAAACCA
>JBFWWP010000001.1:15996-433654 GCA_050246115.1 Planctomycetota bacterium | reverse complement strand
AGCGCTCTGGAACGCTTCCCGCGCCTGCTGACCCTGACCCAGCGCCCGATACAGGTCTCCCATATTGTTGTAGGAGACCGAGAGATCACGCTGGTAGTCCGAGCGATCCGGTTCCAACTCCGCCAGACGCTGCGCAATCTCCAGGTCTTTCTCATAGTACTCCCGCGCCTGCTGACCCTGACCCAGCGCCCGATACAGGTCTCCCATTCGTTCGTAGAAGACCGATAGATCACGCTGGTAGTCCGAGCGATCCGGTTCCAACTCCGCCAGACGCTGCGCAATCTCCAGAGCGCTCTGGAACGCTTCCCGCGCCTGCTGACCCTGACCCAGCGCCCGATACAGGTCTCCCATTCGTTCGTAGAAGACCGATAGATCACGCTGGTAGTCCGAGCGATCCGGTTCCAACTCCGCCAGACGCTCGAACCTCGCGAGGAGTTCGCGATACATGCGGAGCGCTCGATCGGTGAGGCCCAGCGCGATGAACGCCCGGCCTGCGCGGTCGGCGAGGGCGGGATGACCAGGGTGATCGGTCGGGAGCAAGTCGCATACTTCGCTTGCGAAGGCCGCGATGGCACCGGTTCGGCGGAAACGCTCCATGGCGTCCAGGCACGCCGTGGCAGTAGCACTCGCAGCATCGTAGTCCTCACCCGTGAGGAAGTTGCGCACCGCCTCCTGGGCGTCCTCGAGAGCGTGCGTCTCGTTCGCCACTCGCCACCCGCGGTAGCGTCCGACGCGGTTCGCACGGGCCCTTTGGGCTTCCCCGGGAACCGACTGGCAGAAGCCTTCGGCCGTCCAGCGGTGGACCCAAGTGGCACCGGGGCCTATCGCGACGAGCAGAGACAGCTCCACCAAACGCCGGACGGATGCCGCAAGGTCCAAAGGCGCGAGGCCCGCTTCGTCGAGCAAGCGCGACAGCCCGGCAAGCTCGATCGGGAGGTTCGAGACTGCGGCGTGCAAGAGGACTTCGTGATGCCCTTCCGCCTGGGCGAGACCGAGGAGCTCTTCCAGGAACACGTCACGCGCGCCGAGGGCAACGGCACTGGCTGCGGCTTCGGACAAATTCGGACGCGGGGCCGTCAGGTCCAAGTGCTGGGCGTTCGCCAACCGTTGGAGCTTCTCCGTGACCCGAGCGAGCCGCGCCTGGCCGCCGCGCAGGAGGCCATCCAAGAACTCGAGCACCCGAGGATGCCCGCCGATGGTGCGCAGGACATCGATCACGTCCTGCGGCGAGCGCGCATGAAGGGCGGGTAGACGCCGAACGAGCTTCCGAGCTTGGGCTGTGCTCAGAGGCCCGAGATGAACCTCGGCCAATCGTGGGGCCATCCCGGGAAGCGGATGGCGGGAGGTGACCAAGATGCGGCCCCGCTGACAACCGAGGAGCAATGCCCCGAAGAGCTCGGGCGTCGACCCGTCGATCCAACCCCCTCCGCCTCTCGGCAGGTTCTGCTCGAAATCATCGAAGACGAGCAGCAAGCGCTCCCGGCCCAGGATCTGACGCAACGCGGCGAGACTCGCCAGCTCGTCATCTTGCACCGCTCGGAGGACTGCCGCGGCATCGCTGCGACCCGCGGTCGTGAGCGAAGCCACAGCTTCCCGCGCAGCGGCGGCGATGTCGAAACGCCCTTGGACCGCCGCGACTGCCCAACCCTGCTCTCCGAGTTGCGCCATCGCGCGGCCCGCAACCGAGCTCTTCCCGACGCCGCCGATCCCCAGGAGAACGAGCCCGGCGTGGCCCGACCCGCGCAGAATGCGGAGCACGTCGCGAAGTTCATTGCGCCGGCCGACGAGATCGCCGAGCCCCAGGAGCGGCACGGGACCCGTCGCGGCCGGGCGCGATCGCTCACGGATGGGCTCCTTGGCCAGGCCACGGTCGATGAGCCCCGACTCCTCACCGGCCACGAACAACGCAACGGTCCCAAACTCAGGCTGACACTCTTCGGGCGCACAGGCGCGCTGCCGCCGCTCGCTGCGCGCTCTCTCGATGCGGCGGCGTGCATCGGCCAACGCGCGGCTCGCGAGGGGACGTTCCGCCACCGCCAAGGCCTCGTAGAAGTGGCGAGCCAGCTCCGTCGCGTAGGCATCGCTGATCGGGCCCAGGGTTGTCACGACCGCGCGAACGCCGCCGGCGAGGAGGGCCGCGGTGACGCTCGCAACGTCACCCGCCTCGCGGGCTCCATGACACGCCGAGAGGAACACCAAAGGGAGCGGACGCTGGGCCGTACGCAGTGCATCGACGAGCTCGCTCGCCGAGACCACGTGCGGCGCGCCCTCCTCCGTCTCGAGTTCGAGGGTTCCCGGGCCGCCATGACACGATACGTGGAGCACCTGGTACTGATCGCGTTTCAGGGCGTTGACGATCGGAACGGGGTGGCCGACTTCGAGGATCTGCACCTCGGTGTTCTCGAGAAGCGCCTCCGATTCCACGGCATCGAGAATGTTCTGGAGCTCGCGCTCGAGGTCGAGGACAGCGCTCTGGGTCTTCGTCTCGTCCGGTGCGGCCACCGCGACCAAGACCTTCAGAGGTCCGGCGAGAGCCGGCACCGACGCAGCCCCGTTCTTCGGTCCGCGCAGCGTCGAGAGAGTGGGACGAAGAGCCAGGAGCGATCCGTTCGGTTCTCGCAGGGCGTCGACCGGCAGTCCCAGAACCCACGGGTCGTCGGAGCGCAGGCGAAGCTCGACCTGGGACCCTATCTGGCCCCCGACTCCCTCCAGCAGCGCCAGCAATGCCTCACCCACGTCCGTCGGCAGCAGGAGCCCCCACAACTCGTGCCCCAGCTCTGTCAGGCTCCGTTCCGCCCGACTCAGCGCGGTCTCGTCCGGTCCGCGGTGCGTCCCCCGAAGGAACTCGCCGCGCGCGAACGCCTCGACGGCCCGCTGCACGCTCGGGCGAACGGTGGCTCGGCGGACACCCAGCGCGCCGTGTCCGTCCAGCTGCGGCGACAGTGTCAGCTCGTCTCCGTCGCGGTCGACGGTCAGTTCGAATCGATGGACACGCTGACCGTCGACCCGGTGTCCGACTCGCGGGGACTTCGGGCGTCCGTGGATCGCGTCGATGAGCCGCTCGACGTCCTCGATCGGCACACGGTCCAGCGGTCGCATCAGGGGAGGAATCCACGCGTCGGCGCCGATCACCACCGGAACGACGGTCTTTCCCTCGTGAACGCTCGCCCAAGTGAAGTAGGACAGCTCGCGCCGAACCCAAACGCTCTCGCCCGCGGTCGCGGACAGAAAGACGAGCCCGATTTCGCTCCGTTCGAGTCCGTGTTCGATCTCCGCGACGAAGTCCGAGCCCGGGTCGATCTCGTAGATGTCGAACCAAGCGTCGATTCCACGTTGCCGCAGAGTATCGACGACCGCCTTCACTGCCGCCTTGTCGGTCGAACGGTGACAGCAGAACACCCGAACCTGGCCTGGGCTGGGCTCGCTCACGGCGCGGCTCCTCGCATGACGCCGGGTATGGAGTCGACCCGGGGAACACTCGCACCAGAGTGGTTTGGCCCGTCGGACCAGTGCTCGTCCCGCTCCTGTGCGACACGCCGTCGATGCGCGGCATCGAGGCGGCCACTAGCATGTCCCATTCGAGGGATCGACACAACGAGGAGCAGCGAAGGCCCCTTCCCCGAGAGACGCAGGAGACCCCCTACGAACCGAAGACCGCCGGGTAGGGTTCCCGGTGCGACTCCTCGCAGCGACGAGGGCACGGGTGACGCCGCCTCCTGCTCCCGGGGGCCCATGCTGCTTCGGCGCGCGCTCGGTCCTCTTGCTCCTCTGACTGCTCCTCTGACCTGCGGTCGGCGTCCCGCGCTACCCATCCACCGCGCTCCTCGCAATGACGTCGCTCGGCAAGGCGTCGAGCACTGCGCACGGATTCTCGGGTGAGAACCCTGACCCGGAGTCCCCTTCACTCGGCGATCGTCACGGGGAACGCGCGAGCGGCGGTACTTCCTTCCCCCGTGAGCGAGTGCATTGGCACCGGCAGCCGTGAGCCGAACGACGAAGGGGGAGAACCGATACTCGGTGCGAAGCCCGGCTCGGGCTCACATCGTGGAGGGTGAAGGGCGCCCCCGGTTCGCCGCGGCCACAGCGCCCCGGGCCCCAGCGCGGCTTCGCTGCGGTCGAAGAAGAGATCCTCCTCCCGCACGACCTTCTGGAGCTCGGCGAAGAGCCGATGCGCCACGTGCGGGTTCTCGGACCGACGATAGCTGATGAACACCTGGGTCATCGTCGCCTCCGCTTTGCGCCCGGCTCCGCACGCCGCGTCCGCCTCCCGGCCTCGTCCCTCGGCCTCCGGCTCCCGGCGGCGGCTCCGCCTCTAACCCTCCTCTGGCTCCGCCGGACCGGGAACCAAACAGACGCGGAAGCCCAGGTCGACGTCCCGGTTGTCGGGCCTCCACCTGTTGCGATCGGCCGAGCGGCACCTCCTGGGCACGAAGAACCAGGAGCCGCCCCGGATCACGCGAATCGGGTCCTTGTTCCGACGCTGCTCCTCGTCCCCGTACTCCGCGTCCACCCCCGCGTCCGCCGCGGTCCACGCGGTCGCTACCCATCCATCCGGGCGTTTGCGGTACGCGTTCGCGTCGTACACGTCTTCGCACCACTCGTCCACGTTCCCGTGCATGTCGTAGAGGCCCCAAGCGCTCGGCAGCCGGGTCCCCACCGGTTGCGTCTCTTCTCCCGAGTTGCCCGAGTACCTACCGACCTCCGCCAGGGCCGCCTCCCCGTCCCCCGACGAGTAGTCCGTCTCCGTCGCCGCGCGGCACGCGTACTCCCACTGGGCTTCCGACGGCAGACCGAGCTTCTTCACCCGCACTCGGGGTGCGTCTCCCTTCCCCTGGCGTAGACTCGGCCACAGCGATTCCAGAACCTCGCACCACCGGCGCGCGTCGTGCCAGCTCACCTGCTCCACCGGCCTCAGATCGCCCTCGAAGCGACTCGGACTCGCGTCCAGGTCGGCGGCCTCCGCGACCGCACGGTACTGCGCCTGCGTCACCGGGAAGGTCCCCAGGTAGAACTCCTCGGCGATCACCACCCGATGCACCGGTTCTTCGCGACCGTCGAAACCACGAGCCCCCATCCGGAACCCGCGCGCGTCCGTGGCCTGAATCCTCTGAAAGAAGAGCGGGACGTCCCCCGGCAGCCATACCGCCAGGTCCGCCTCGCCGTGCGCGCGCTGCCAGCCTTCGCTCTCGGTCATCGTCGCTCGGCCTTCGTTCGTCATGCGCTCCCCGATCGGCTCGAACCCGTCTCGGCGCCGCGAAGCGTCATCCCTCAGGTCTTGTCGGGACGCTTCTTCTCGTCCTGTTCCAACTTCAGCCTTCGGTAGTCCAGGTAGTGGAGGTTGGCCTGGACGTTGTCGGTGTTGGAATAGACGTAGGCCAGAAAGAACTCCGTGATGGTCGCCTTGCGACTCCGCAGCTCCTCCGCCACGCGGTACACCAGCGGCAAGCGCTCCGCGTTCTCGTTCTCGAAGGCCTCCCACCACTTCCGGGCGCTTCCGGTCGTCTCGTCCCAGCCGAGCGCGTCGCGCTTGAGCTCCTCGGTCGCTCGCCGAAGCTCCTCGTCGCTCCATGCCGAAGTGTCCGTGATCCCGCGCGCGTCGGCGTCGCGGGGCTCGGCGCGAGGTCGCCCGACCCTCGGGGCCGGCGGGATGATCGCGAGGGCCTCCCGTCGAAGCGCTTCGTCGAGCCTCGCTCCCTTCGGAGACCCTCTCACCAGCTCCGGCTCGGCTCCGGTCTCGAGGCAGGCTCGGCGAATCACCACGCGAGTCACCCCCTCGGCCGCAAGCTCGTGCCAGCGGTGGTCCACGGCATCCACCGCCCGACCGATCTGTCGGTGCAGACCCCGCGCGCCCGTCCCGAGCGCCGCCGCTTCCGCCACGATGAAGTCGAGCGCGTCCCCATCGATCTCCAACTCGATCCCATGGAGCCGCGCCAGCATCTTCTGGCGTTCGAGAGCCGAGTTCTCGGTCCCTTCGCTCGCGATCGCCCGCAGGTCGCTCGCGGACAGCTCGTGGAGCACCGTGACCGTCGCGAAGCGCCCGACCAGCTCGGGGATCATGCCGAACTCGACGAGGTCCCGCGTCTCCACCTGGCAAAGTGCCTCGTAGATCGGTCGGCCCGCGATCAGATGGACGTTCTCGTTTCCGCGCCGCACGAAACCCATCGCCGGCGCGCGCACGGCGGTCCGCCGCCGCACGATCTCATCGAGCCCCACGAACGCCCCGGTGCACACGAAGAGCAGCCGCCCGGTGTCGATCGGTGCCCCCGCGTGGCCATCGACCCCGGTGGACAACCGCCCGTCGAGCAGAGTCAACAGCGCGTTCTGCACGCCCTCGCCGCTGACATCGCGCGTGCCCCCGGTCTCCCCGCGTCGGATCTTGTCGATCTCATCCAGGAAGACGATCCCCCGCTCCGCCCTCCTCGGGTCGCCGCCCGCCCGATCGAGCACCGCATCGACCACGGACTCGACCGACGTCCCCTTGTACCCCGCCTCCACCAGACCCGCGGCGCTCGAGAAGCCCACGGGCACCCCGAGGAACTCCGCCAGCGTCCGAACGATGTGCGTCTTCCCCACCCCGGTCGGCCCCAACAGCAAGATGTGGTGACGCCCGAGGTCCACCCCCTCGCGATCGCTGTAGGCTTGCGAGAGGTAGTGGTTGTACACCGCGACCGCGATGTCCTGCTTCGCGCGGGCTTGCCCGCGCACGAAGCGGTCCAAATGGGCGATCATCGCGGTGGGGGTCGGGAGCATTCGAGTGGTCATAGGGAGCCGCTCCCGTCCTGCGTCAACTTGCCCCGAGCAGTCTCTTCACGGTTTCGAGGATCTTGTCCAGGTCGCTCTCGCCCAGATGTTCCACCTCCACCTGAATGTGACACTTGTCGCCGAGATCGACCGCGGACGAACGAAAGAAGTCTTGGGCCTTGTCGAGACTGGCGGAATTCTTGAGGGACTGCCACTCTAGGTTCTCGAAGTCCCCTCGTGTGCGGGAGTCCTTCGCGTCCAGGATCTTGTAGGCATCTTCGATCACGCGCACGACCTGGCTCGGTGACCACGTCACAGCAGGTTTCAACGCCCTGTCGTCCGCGGTCTGCTGGAAGCAGTACCCTTCCGACCTTCTGTGCACCACCACCACGCTCGGTGTCCTGCGATCCGTGACCGCCTGCGCCAGCTCCACCGGACAATAGGTGTTCCCCGCCGCGGGGGGCGCGAAGTAGTCCGCCGACGCGATGATCAAGAGCACGCGAGCCTTATTCAGGTACCCGTAGATCTCGCGGATCGGCGCCGGCGATCCGTCCTGGCGGCGGTTGAGTCGCCGATCCTCGGCGTAGTAGTACGTGTCGACCTCATTCAGCTCCAGGAAGCGGAAGATCTGCTCGGCAACCGCGAGATCCGGGCTCCGGAAGGAGATGCCTACCTGGTGTCGGTCTCGGTTGTCGGGCGGCCGCGAGGGGTCCGTCCACGGCAGCATCGGCCCTCGAGGACACGCCATCACGGCTGCCGAGAGATCGGACGGTGTTCGGTCGTCGATGGAGACCCGGTCCTTGAAGATCGCGAGCGGTCCGCCGGCGTCGAAGAGAGTGGACATCAGACGTTCCCCGGTCGCTTCCGGGTCTGTACTCAGGAGCTGGACGTACAAACGCCCGGCGAAGGCACCTGGCTCTTCGCCAAGCTCCTGCCGCACGGCGCGCCACTCGATCCGAAGCACCACGTCACCAAACCCGAGCTCCGGATCCACCTCGAGCCAGAACTGGCACCCATCCTGCCACACCCGGCAGGTGCTCTTGGCTCGCTCGCGCCCCCAATGGGCGTGATCCCGGCCGGGCTTCTCCATCTCCTTTCGCCACTCGTCCGGCAACAAGAACTCGGCCAGCTGGTCGCGCGCGTGCGCGCGGGCGAGGACCGCCAGAACTTGCCCGTAGTCGGATCGCCCAAGCAGCGTGCCGTCGGTCCCGCTCACCACGAAAGAGTGATTGCGATGCGCCTGCGCCTCCGTGACTTGGGCTTGCCACCAGTCGGACTCCAGACGAGACGTGAGATCCTTGCTCAGCGGTTCGAGCACATCACGCTGAAGGAGCAAGAGGTCTTCACCGTTGCCAAGCGGTATGGCCACGGCGCACTGATCGAGCAATCGCCGGAAATGATCCACGCGCTCTAGTTGCCTCCCAAGCAGGGCGTCCGTTTGGAGGTCGTTTAGGAAAAAGTCGGTCTTGCGAAACTCACTCCACTTGAGGAGGCCGTCGCTCGCCAAGTCCTGCACGCGACTCTCCGGCCGGAGAAACTCGTAGACCGCTTTGACGCCCCAGCGTTGGTCGATGATGACATCGCCGGTTCGTGAGGCATCCTGCAACCAGAAGACCCTGCCACAGTGATGCAGGTAGCGCAGAACGGCTCGCGTCTGAGGTTCTTCCCGAGTCAGCGATTGCATCGTCGAGTCCAATGCGGGTGGAACCGCAACCTGCTGCTGCCACTCCGCGAACCCCACGAGGGTGGCTCCAGGTCCACGCTCAGTCCCGATCCCCGCTGGGGACCGCTCACGCGCCCACTGGCTCGCAGTCGCGAAGTAGCCTGGAACGACTCGTCCCAACTGATCCGTCGCGGCCACGAGACGTTCCACGACCCAATGCAGGAGTCGCTCGAAGTCGAAGTGACGACTCCTGACGTAGCCGTTCTTGCCATCCTCGTGATCCGCGTCGAGGAACCCCACGCGAAACACCGGAACGCGCCCCTCAGACAGGAGACGGCCGTACTGTTCGCCGGCCTGGCTCCGCAGATATGACTTTGGGTCATCGGGTCCGGCAGGGCCGGCGTAGAGGATCGCCACTCGACCCGCGAGCTCATTCTCGTCGCGCAGTTGGAGGGCGTTGCGAACGTAGTCCAGCCAGTAGGGTAGCTCGCGATACTCGTTGTGGAGAAGGTGGCGCTGGCGTTCGGGAGAGCCTTCCAGGCAACCGCGTTCGTTCAACTCCTTCTCGACGCGAGCCTCGTGGACTGTGCGATGGGTCGTGACGATCAGGAAAACCGAACCCTGGGAGGCGAAGACCCGGTGCGTGCTGTGGTAGATCTCCTGCCCACCGAAGTCCCAGATGTGCGCATGGAGTCCGTCAGCCCCGGAGTCGAGGGCGCTCGGAACCTCCCAATCCCAGAACTGCACACCGTGGGTCGATCGGCGGTGGAGCGGAATCGGCTCGCCACGCGAGAAGGCGTGATTCGGATTCCGCGTCCTGCTGAGTTCCGCGTCCGCTTCGGGGTTCTTGCCGCTCAAGACCATGGCCCCCCACTGCAGCCCCATGGCGGTCGTGGTCTTTCCACATCGACCACTGCCCAAGAGCAGTAGCTTTGCCTGCCGGATCTTCCCCTTTGGTTCCGCAAGGAGCTGCATCGCACGGAACGACTCGGCGACGTTCTCGTCGGCGGCCTGGCTCCGGTGGGGTTCACGGATGTCGAGACCGCAGAACTCGCGAAGTTTGGGGCTGTCGTGGCATACCAAGTACTGGATCCCAGTCCGTCCATCGTCGTCCGGCTCGGTGAGCACGGGAAGTCGGGGAAGCCGCTCCAACTCGACGCAGTCGTTCACGTCCAGGTGCCCCAGGTGAGGGAACCTCCCGAGATCCTTGGGCCTCAGCTCCCTCAGGGCACGACACCCGCGAAGCACGAGCTTCCGGAGTCGTCCCTTCGAACTCGGATCTCGGTGATCCAGAGGCAACTGCAACAGCGTGAGCTGGGTGCAATCGGCGAGCGACAGCTCTTCGAGAGCGATGCGGTCGTCGATCCAGCGTTGAAGGGACTCCTCGTCGAGTTCGACGCAGCCTTCGAGGTACAACCACCGTAGGCTCTCGCGACCCACGTCCGGGAGGCCGCGGATGGCGGGACACCGAGAGAGGTCCAAGGTCTCCAGTTCCTGCGCACCCGAAAGGTGAATCGAGACGAGGTCTTCACAACCTCGGAGATCCAGAACGCGCAGGCTCCGCAGGGCCGGCAGGTCGGGAACTTCGGTGACGCCCCTGCAGTTCCACAGATAGAGGCTTCGCAGCGCCGAGCAACCTGCCAGACTCTCCCACAACCGTCGGGCGTCGAGAGATACCGTCTTGGACTTCTCGAGAGTCCCGATGACCACTTTCTGCACCCGCGTCGGGTCGAGGCCCGCCCAGTTCACTTCGGGTCCTGCTTCGAAGAAGTACTCTCTCAACGGTCAACTCCTCGCCGGAAAGTGAACGGTCGCCCAATGCTGCACGCTCGCCTGCCCGTCTCTCGAGAGTCGGAAACGCGAAGGGCACTGCGCGTACCTCTTCCGCGGTCCCGGCTCCGCACGCCGCGTCCGCCTCCCGGCCTCGTCCCTCGGCCTCCGGCTCCCGGCGGCGGCTCCGCCTCTACCGCTCCACTGGCTCCGCCGGACCGGGAACCAGACAGACGCGGAAGCCCAGGATGTGGAAGCGGTGGACGGGCCTCACCCAGTAGCGACGATAGGCCGAGCGGCACCTCCCGGGCTCGTAGAGCCAGGAGCCGCCCCGGACCACGCGACCCGGCTTACTCTCCCCGACGTCCTCGGCGGTGACCTCCGGGTCCGCGACGCCGTCGACACGATTCTTGTACGCGTTGGAGTCCCACGCATCGCGGCACCACTCCCAAACGTTGCCATGCATGTCATAGAGACCCCAGGGGTTCGACGGCTTCGACGCGACCGGCTGCGTTCCCCTCTGCGGCAGGTTGCCGCTGAACCAGCCCACCTCTTCGAGGGCGGCCTGCCCGTCCCCGGACCAGTACTCCGTTTCCGTCCCCGCGCGGCATGCGTACTCCCACTGCGCCTCGGTCGGCAGGGTCGCCCGCAGCCCCTGCGTCGACAGCTCGGGGTCGCGGCCCAGCCATCCGCAGAACGCAACGGCCATGGAGTAGTCGAGACTCTCGGCGGGATTCTGGGGGCGACCTTCGAACTCGTTCCCGTGCTTCGTGTTCGTGGCCTTCACCCAGACCGCGAACTGCTCCTGAGTCACCGGAGTCTCCCCCAGCCACAACCCGCGCGTGATCCGCACGGAGTGGACGGGCTCCTCGTCGGGGTAGTAGCCCCGAGCCCCCATCCGGAAGCTGCCCGGCTCGATCCAGCGGAAGGCGATGGTCACTCCCCGCGTCGGGAACTCGCACTCCCAGCGGTCGCCGCTCCGGCGTTCGCGCTCATCGCCGCCCCGAGTTGGTGCCCCGACCGCCGCCTTCTCCGCGGGGGACGTCGAGCGATCGCTCGACCCGCAGAAGTCGGCGTCGGCCGGGGGCTTACCCGAGGGTTCGGCCCCGCCCTCGGCGAGCGGGGCACGGGAAAGCGCGTCGTCCGGCGGCGCTCCGCCTCCGTGCCGGGAACCAAACAGACGCGGAAGCCCTGGTTGTCGTTCCGGTTGTCGGGCCTCCACCTGTTGCGATAGGCCGAGCGGCACCTCCTGGGCTCGTTGTTCCAGGAGCCGCCCCGGATCACGCGATTCGGGTTCCTGCGCTTCCCCTGCAAGGGACTCCACTGACTCCACCGAGAGATCTCGATTCGCGCGCACCGCGAGCACCGCACGGCGCCACGCGACGTCGTCGCCGAAGCGCGCGTGAGCGAACAGCGATGTGCCGCGCTCTTGGAGCTCGCGCTCGCCGACCGCGCCGGCGGCGTGGGCGCGCTCGAGCGCGCCAAGCTTCCTCCGAAGGCGCCGGCGACCCTGGCTGCCGAGCCGCACGCGGTCCGGGTAGACAACGTAACCCAGGAACGGCACCCCTTGTTCGCAGCGGCTCCACTCGCCGCCGTGCTTCATGCGGAGGCCGAGTTCGCGGAGCACGCCGTGCGCGTGCGATCGGACTTCACCGAGCGCGCTCGTCGTCCCCCAGCAGACGATGTCGTCCATGTAGCGAACGTAGCGAGACGCGAGCCCGGTCGCCGCGAGCCGGTGGTCCAACTCATCGAGGAAGAAGTTGCCCAGGTACTGGCTGGTCAGAGCCCCGATCGGGATGCCTCGTCCGGGCGCTGCCTGGTACGAGGCGAGCAGACGCTCGAACAGCTGGAGGAGTCGACGTTCGCGGAATCGACGCCCGAGTCGATCGCGGAGCAAGCCGTGGTCGATGCTGTCGTAGTACTTCTCGACGTCGACCTTGCCGTATCCGTCTCCGCGACGGGTCCAAGCGGCGGCCTGGCGGAGAGCCGCGTGCTGTCCCCGCCCGGTCCGGCACGCGTAGCTGCGTTCGATCGCCCCGCGCTCGAGTACCGATCCGACCGTGGCCATGATCGCGTGATGGGCGACTCGGTCGCGGAAGCTGGGGGCGTGGATGGTTCTCGACTTGGTGTCGCGCACGGCGAAGCTGCGGTACTGAGCGAACGAGTACGTGCCGCTCTGGAGTTCGTGGCTCATGACTCGGAGATTCCGGTCGTAATCCGCGAAGAACTCGCGAACCTCCGGGCGCGATCGTTTGCCCACCGCGGCCCGCCACGCCGCAAGGGCGAGGGTCGCGCGATCTCCGATCGATGCGAAGAGCCCGCCCACGCGCTTCACTCGTGCACCGCTTCGGGCACCGCCTCGGAGTCCCTGTGCAGTTCTTCGAGGAGCGGGGCGAAGCGAGCGCCGTAGCGGGCGACGCGCGCCCGGCCGACGCCAGCGAGCTGCATTAGGTCGTCCTCGGCGCGGGCGCGACGACGGACCATCTCCGCGAGCTGGGCATTGGAGAAGACGGCGTACACGGGAACGCCTTCTTCTTCGGCGATCGCCCTACGCAGGCTGCGCAAGCGACAGAACGCGGCGAACTGCGGTTCGCTGAGCAGCTCGCGATAGTCCACCTTGGACGCCCCGTTCGCGGCGCTGCCGTCCGGCGTGCGCGCGTCCACGGCCTCGACGACGAAGACCAGCATGCCTCCGCCGACGGTGCTCACGACGTGGTGCGTAACCGACGCGATGCGATGGCTGGCGATGCATGCGGTGAGATCCGGCAGCTCCGGGTCCGCCGGCAGCGGGTACTGAAACAAACGGAAACGCACCGCCACCCCCATCGAACAGCAACCTACGCAAAGGTACGGAGCCCTCGGGCGGGGGCGCCGCGCACATCATGGAAAGAACGGTCGACCGAACGCAAGGCGTCTCGGCTGCGCGCGGGCTCCGGGGCGCCGCGAGCGCCCGAGGTCGCGGAGCCCGCGGGCGCCGTGGCACTCGGCGGAGTCAGCGCGCGATCGCTGGCGTCTTCTAGTTGCGAGAGACCTCGCTGCTCGTCGCACCCGCTCGTGGGGTGTCCGACCGCACGCCCGGCTCCGCACGCCGCGTCCGCCTCCCGGCCTCGTCCCTCGGCCTCCGGCTCCCGACGGCAGCTCCGCTTCTACCTCGCCGGTGGCTTCGCCGGACCGGGAACCAAACAGACGCGGAAGCTCAGGTCGTGGTAGCGGTTGCCGGGCCCCCACCAGACGCGAAAGGCCGAGCGGCACCACCAGGGCTCTAAGTACCAGGAGCCGCCCCGGAGCACGCGATCCGGGTCCTTCCTCCGACGATGATCGTCGTCCCGGTACAGCGCGTCCTTGCCCGCATCGTCCACGCACCACTCCCGCGCGTTCCACCCGTCCGGGCGTTTGCGATACGCGTTCGCGTCGTACACGTCCGCACACCACTCCACCACGCTCCCGTGCAGGTCGTAGATTTCCCACCCATTCGGCGCCTTCCGTCCAACCGGCTGGGTCTCCTTCTTCGGCACGTTGCCTTCGAACCAGCCGACTTCGCGCAGCGCCGTCTCGCCGTCCCCCGAGCAGTACTGCGTTTCAGTTCCGGCACGGCACGCGTACTCCCATTCCGCTTCCCACGGTAGCCCGAGCCGCTTCACCGTCACCCGCGACCCATCCCGGCTCTCGTGCCGAAGACCCGACCACCGCTTCTCGAGACCCTGGCACCACTGCTCCGCGTGGTGCCAACTCACCTGTTCGACGGGGCGCAGGTCGCCCGCGAAACCACTCGGGCTCGGGTCGAGTCCCGCAACCGCCAGCGCGCGGTACTGCGCCTGCGTCACCGGAAACGTGCCGAGGTAGAAGTCCTCCGCGATCACCACCCGGTGGACGGGTTCCTCGCTCGCATCGAACCCGCGCGCCCCCATTCGGAATCCAGCCTCGTCGGTCGCGCGGAGCTTCTGAAAGTACACCGGCACTTCCCCCGGCAGCCAGACCGTCAGGTCTGCGCTCGTCGCTGCACGCTCCCAGCCTGCGCTCTCACTCGTCACACGGCCTCCATCGCCTCGGGTCACTCTCGGATCGAAACGTCGCGCGCGCTCGGGTTACCGCGTCACCCGCCCGGGGGCGCCACCTCGATCGGCCGCTCGCGGTGCATCAGAACCCAGTCCCCGTTCTCGGCAAGGGCTTCACGCCCGAGTTCGCGCAGCGTGGCGTCGAAGACCGGGAGCGACTCGGCCTGAAGACCCGCGCGCGCCGGCACGGCGAGCGCCTGGCACGTGCGCGCGAAGAGTTGCGAATCGTGCGGGGCGGCCTTTCGGACGCGCGCGGACCAGGTCTTGATCGTCTCCGCGGAATACGGCTCGGCGATCGGGGGTGCCGTCTGCTTTCCGTCGCGGTCGAACTTCTCCGCCAGGATCGCTCGGATCTCCTCGTGTAGGGCGTCCTGCGAATCCGAGTCCCACCGCACGCTCGTGTCCATGGTCTCCTCGAGCCGCTCGATCGCCGCGTGGTAGATGGTGATCATGCGCTCGTACTGCGCCGCTTCATCGCCGAACGCCATCTTCTCGCTCCACCAGTGGATGAGACCGGCCGCCACGACGGGGAGGATCATCGCGAGGATCTCCCAAGGGTGAAGACCTGCGAACGCGTACCCGGGCTCCGCTAGCCGCTCGACGAGCGGCGGGCCAAGGAGCAAGAGCCCGGCGATCAGAGCCGCCGCGGCCCCGATGCCGATGCCGTAGTGGGCCAGGAACCAGCCGATCGGCGGCCGATGCGGTGCATTCGCGCTGCGCCCGACGTGGACGGTGATCAGGTGGAGGACGAACGCGGCGCCCACCGCGAGCACGCCCCACGCCACGGGGACCAGCCATCCGTGCGCATGGCTCCAGGTCAGGAACCAGGTGAGCGCGAGGCTCGCGAAGATCCCCGACCCGGCCCAGATCCGGAGCCGCTGGGACTGGCGTCCCTTCTCGGGGGCTTTGCCCGCAAAGAAGGTGAGCTGGTCCACGACCCACGTGCGATACACGAAGGCTCGGGCCGGGAAGCCCGCGGCGCGCGCGAGCGGGCGAACGCGCAAGCCCCAGACCTCGATGGCGTACCGGATCCAATCGAGCTCGCTCGACTGCCTTCCGAGGTAACGCACCGCCGCATGGTCGGCGAGACCCGCGACTCGCCACGCCCACTGAACGCGCAACCCTTCCGCGACCGCGCGGTAGTCGAGGTGCTTCTTCTGGTGCGATGCTCGATGCACCCAGAGGTGGATGCACGCTCCCACCGAGAGGAGCAGCAAGTAGAACGCAAAGCCCAGCGGTTCGGAGGCGCTGGTCAAGACGTGCGACTGGATCCCGAACGCGAGCGCCGCGAGGCCGGCGCAGATGCAGAGCGCCGAGAGCGCGCGGGTGCAACGGTCCTTGAACTCGAGCGCGAGAGTGTCGGCGCGGGCGTAGAAGTTGGCGAGCCCACGGATCCCTCGATGCTCCGACAAGTCTTCCCAGGTGCTCACCGAACTGAAGGCGGGCGGCAGGTCGTTCGGATCCTCCGCGACTTGACCATCGAATCTCTGGCTCGCGCTCAGGAGGTACCCACGATTCCGGCGGATCTGGCACTTGCGCACGTAGTCGTTCTCGGCACTTCTGCGCTCGTCTTCCTGGTAGCGGGCCTCGTCCTCGCGCTCGAGCCGGTCGACCTCGAGGTTGAAACGTTCGACGTTCCCCCGAATCGCGCGGAGCTTCTCGGCGTAGGCTTCCTTCTCCTCGCCCTCGGTGTAACCCTTCGGGAACCCTGCTTCCCCGGCCACGACATCGGTGTGAAGCACGTACATCACCCCGCCGGCCCAGGACTCGATCGGGCTCGAGCCCAGGCCGAGCTGGGTGCGAGTGGGTTCGGGGATGCGCTCGAGCCGGCCGACGAAGCGGCCGATCTCGCGAGACTTGCGGAGATCATCGAGGTCCGCGGAGGCTCCCGGCAAGACGAGCAGAACGTGAGCGAAGCGCGTGACGAACGCACGCTCGAGCAGCACGCGTTCGGCGGACGTCGCAGTCGGAGGGACATCGAGAACGATCGTCTCGGGGGCTGGGTCGGCGACTTGGGCAGCGCTCGGAGCAAGGCTCGGAGCAGCGCTGGCGAATCTTTGGGGATCGGGCGCCGCTCGGGGTTGGGCGACCGCGGCGCCTTCTCGCGCCGCGGTCCGCTCGATGCCCGCGGGGATTTCTTCGGAACCGCCTTCCGCGAGCACGCACTCGCGCGTGGTGGGCCCCTCCCCAACGGGCTCGTCAGCGACTTCGGGGTCACTCGCGGCGGCGTCGCCCGCGGCGGCCACGCGGAGAATCTCGGCTTGGTAACGCTCCGCGATGTGTCGGGCGACCTCGCGCTCGGTCGCGCTGCCCGTCGCGACGAGGACCTGAAACGGAGTCGCCCTATCAGGCAGCCACCCGAACCGCTGACGCAGGGCGCGTTCGCGGCCAGAGAAGCGCGCACACGCCACGTCCTCGGACAGCGAGCGCAAGACCCGATCGACTGCTTTGCAAATGGAAGCGACCTCGGCGGTCGAGGAGTCCCCACCGATCACGCCGATCGAGAGCGGTACGCGAACCTTGGACACGGGATGCACCTCCATTGCCCTTGGGTAGGTTTCGAGCAGCCCTTTGACGAAGTGCATTCGAGCCGAACGAGGGAGTCGGTGCCAAGCCTCGTCAGGCGGACCTGGTTCGTATCGTTGGTCCGATACGTCGAGATCCGCATCGCGAAACTGGGCGCCGGCCCCCATCGAGCCGAAATGACGACTCCGAAAGGGCTGCAAGGGTCGGAGTGTAGCGGGCCCATCGCAGGCGGCAAGGTAGCCCGCGAACACGCAGGCCCGCGGCGATGCTCAACGGGTACCCGGTTCCACTTCTGGGGCCGGCGCGCTAACCTGCGCAACTCGTCGACAAGGAGGCGCCCGTGTCAGACCTGAGTCCGCTGTGTTTCGTGCTCATGCCGTTTCAGAAGAAACGCGACGCCACGGGCGGGCCCGACATCGACTTCGATCGGATCTACCGGCAAGCGATCGAGCCCGCGGTCATCGCGGCGGGGTTGACTCCGATTCGCGGGGACCAGGAGTCGGCCGGGGGGCTCATCCTGAAGAGCATCTACGAGCGGCTGCTCCTTTGCGAGTACGCTGTCGCCGACCTGACCACCGCGAACCCCAACGTCTACTACGAGCTTGGAGTGCGTCACACCGCGCGGCCGCGGACCACGGTGACCCTGTGTGCGAATCACCATGCGCTTCCCTTCGACATCAAGGACATGCGGACCATCCGTTACGACCTCGGCGCGCACAACGCCTTCGGGGATGCCGAGGCCGCCCAGCTTCGGGACACACTGAAGGGACAACTCCAACAACTGCGCGCCGCCATCGTCTCCGAAGCGCCGGTCGACAGTCCGCTGTTTCAGTTGCTCAGCGAGTGGCGACCGGCTCCCCTCTCGCGGCAGAAGACCGACGATCTCCGGGCGCGGGCCGAGACCGAGAGCGCCCTCGGCCGGCGCATGGTCGCCGCGCGATCTCTCGGCAAGACGGACCGAGGGAAGGCCCTCGCGGAGCTCGCGGCGGTCCGCGCGGACCTCGGATCGCTCGACCTCGACGAAGTCGGCTCGATCTTGGATCTGTACTTGTCCTACCGAGCGGTGGAAGCTTGGGATGAGATGGTCGCGCTCTACGACGACATGCCGGTCCTTCTCCAGGGGCAAGTCCTGGTTCGCGAGCAGCTCGGCTTCGCGCTCAACCGGCGCGCCAGTGGCAAGAGCAAACACCCGGGAGACCGGGAGCGCGCGCTCCAGGTCCTCACGTCCGTGGAGCAAGCGCAGGGCCCGAGCGCCGAAACGTGCGGCTTGATGGGGCGCATCCACAAAGACCTGTGGGACGAGGCGCGCGCCGCAGACCCGGTCGTCGCGCGAGGCCACCTCAACCGCGCGATCGAAGCCTACCGCCGCGGGTTCCACGCCGACATGCGCGACGCGTACCCGGGCATCAACCTGGCGACGCTGCTCGAGGTGCGCGGCGACGCAGAGTCGCTTCGCGAGAAACTCATGGTCGTGCCGGTCGTGCGGTACGCGGTCGAGCGGCGGCTCGTTGCGAAGAGCCCCGACTACTGGGATCACGCAACCCGTCTCGAGCTCGCCGTGCTCGGCGACGACGAAGAGGCCGCGTCGGAAGCACTATCGGAAGCACTTGCGAGCGTGCGCGAGAGGTGGGAACCGAAGACGACGCTCCGGAATCTCCGCTTGATCGAAGAGGTGCGCCGCGCCCGCGGGGAGAGTGTCGCGGGGATCGCGGCGATCATCGCCGCGCTGGCGAGGCGCGTTGGTGATTGAGCAGGAGCGAGGCGCTCGAGGAGAAGAAAAGAGGAGAGAAGAGGGAAAAGGTTCGCGCAAAGGGCACCAAGTTCGCCAAGAACGCACGGAGCTCTCGCCAAGAACTCGGCCAGGTCTTCGAGAGCGGTGTGGGGCGAACCCACGACCACATGCGTACGCCGCGAGCTCTGCGCCCTGGCGCGTACCGTCTACTGTTCTCCTCTCTCTGAGTTCTCTTGAACGGATGAGTCGATGAGTCGAGAGCATTCGAACGAGCCTGAGGGGCGACCGTTTCGTGTTTTCCTCTCGTCGCCCGGAGACGTAGGCGAAGAGCGCGAACGCGCACGTCAGATCCTCGAGCGGGTCAACGAGGAACGGCTCCTGACCCACTGCTTCCGAATCGAAGTCCTCGACTGGGACGACGTTTGGCTCACCGCGCACGACCAACCACAGGTTCTCCTCGCCACGAACCTTCCGCGACCCTCTGCCTGTGACCTGGTCGTCGTGATCCTGTGGTCACGTCTCGGGAGCCCGCTTCCCGAGAACGTCGAGGGGGAATTCCGCCGGGACGGGGAACCCTACACGGGAACGGAGTGGGAGTTCGAAGAGGCGCTTCGCGGTCGCTCGCAGGCACAGAGGGACAGCTCTCGCGCCAAACCGGAGGTCGTCGTGTATCGCGCGACTCGCGATCCCCAGCGAGCCAAACCCACTGCCGAGCAAACCAAGCAGTTGGAGCGCTTCTTCGCGAAGTTCCGCTCACGCGGCGGTGCTTCCTTCGACGTCGGAGTCAACGAGTACGGCTCGGCCGACGACTTCGCGACGCAGTTCGATCGGCACCTTCGGACTCACCTCGCCGCCCAGGTCCAGGTGCGAGTACGCACCCATCGGGACGTCCCGCCGACGGGTACCGACGAAGCCCTGACCCAACTGAGAGCCCACATCCAGCGGGCCGAGGAGACGCCGTTCTCCATGCACGATGAGACGCTTCGACAAGTGATCAACGGGGCGCGGCACGCCAAGACGTGGGGGGAGTACTGGGTCGGTCGAGTCGCGCTGTGGTCTGGCCCCGACCATGAGCTAGACGAGCGCTTCGTGAAACTGACCCTGCAAGCGAAGGCCCGCGAGGAACAGGAACGGCGTTCCTACCCCGACTTGCGGGCGGTTCTCGCCGATCGCAGCGAGGGAGCGGTGGTCGTGCTCGCACCTCCCGGTGCGGGAAAGACCACACTCCTCCGGCGGCTCGAACTCGAGATCGCGGTCGATCAGGTTCGGGGCTGGGGGCCGTGCTGCGGGCCCGACACCGGGCTGCCACGAACGCCCGGTTCCCCACCCGACCAAGCCGGGACCCTCACCTTCCTCGTCGATCTGGGTCGGTACCGTGTCGGCTCGCCCGCGCCGCTCGAGTGGCTCGAAGCGCAATGGGGCGAGCTGCTCCCGAAGCTTCCGGGGCTGCGGGGGCAGCTCGAGCACCAGCGGGTGCTCCTCCTGCTCGACGGTGTGAACGAACTCCCCCATTCGGGAGAAAGCGACTACGGAACGCGGGTACGACTGTGGGCCGACTTCCTGAAGGACCTCGCGACACGGTGGCCGGGGAATCGCGCCATCCTCACCTGTCGCGAGCACGACTACAGCGCTCCCCTATCGACTCGAGAACATCCCGTACCGCAGGTGAGGGTCGAACCTCTCGACGATGACACCATGTTCGAGTTCCTGAGGTGCTACTGCCCCGAGCAAAGGGAAGACCTTTGGAAGCAGTTGCGCCTGGACGCGAAGCTTCGGGACTCGCTCCGCGCTCCGTTCTACCTTCGGCTCCTCGCCGAGCAGGCAACGCGATCTCGGTCCGTCCCGCGGGGGCGGGCCGGGCTCTTCTGTGGGTTCCTCCGCGAGGCGCTGCACCGGGAGCTCGAGGGGGGGAATCCGCGTGTGTCTGCTGGCGAGTTGTTTCACGAGAGCGACATCGCGGAGCTAACTCGCGGGGAACTCGAGAAGTTCGAGCTCCCGGACCAAGGTCCCTTCTTCAAGCAACTCGCCCACTTTGCCCTGGAACAGCAGCGACGCGGCGGCGCCGGTTCGCACTTGTCGTTCGACTCAGACGACCTGGCGAGGGCCCTGAACTCGGCCCCGGTGATCGGCGCCGCCGCGATCCGCCTCACCAAGGATCTCGGCATCGTGCTCGAGGGAACAAGGCGTCGAGAGGTCAGGTTCGTCCACCAGCTCTTCCAGGAGTTCTTCGCCGCCAGGGCACTCGCCGCAGAGCCGGATCCGGAGCTCGCACGGAGCCCCTGGCGCGCGAGCGAAGTCCCCGAGTCGCTCGCCGCGACCATCGCGCAGCTCGAAGAACACGAGCCACTCCCGGGCCTTGGCCCCACGGGGTGGGAGGAGACGATGATCCTCGCTGCGCCCATGGCCAGGGACGTCCGCGCCTTCGTCCTAGGTCTGGCCGAGGTCAACCTACCCCTCGCGGGCCGCGCAGCCGCATCCCTGGAAACTCGAGAGCGCCTCGACGCGGAGGGGGTCCGAACGATCGCGGTTCAACTGGTCGCCCGGAGCCAAGCAACCGCGGCGGACCTCCGCGCTCGCATTGCTGCCGGCCTCGCCCTCGGCGAACTCGGGGATCCACGATTCGAGCGGCGCACGGGGGCATTCGGCGACTACTTGCTTCCGCCCCTGGTGCCGATTCGCGGAGGGGACTATCGGATCGGCAGCGATGAAGAGGACGGCGAACGGGATGAACGCCCGGTGTCTCCGGTTTCGCTCGCCCCATTCGAGATCGGCCAGTTCCCGGTGACGAACGCGGAGTACGCGTTGTTCGTGGAGTCCGGCGGATACGACGACGACCAGTGGTGGACCACGACCGCAGCACGGGCCTGGCGCTCGGGAGCGGCTACGGCCGAGGCGCTCCGGGAGGAGCGCCGGGAGCTCATGAGGTCGCTTCGCGCCGATCCTACCCGGTTGGAAAATCCTCGCTGGACCCCACTTCAACGCAGCGACCTCAGACAGCTCCTGGAGTTGTCCGAGGACGAGTTCGATGGCGTGCTCGCGGAGTGGTATCCGGCAGGCCGCCATCGACTTCCCGGGTTCTGGAACACGCCCGGCTTTTCTGCACCCGCAGTGCCGGTGGTCGGGATCACGTGGTTCGAGGCCCGCGCATACGCCGAGTGGTTGTCCGTCCAGTCCGACAAGCGGTTTCGCCTCCCGTTCGAATCCGAGTGGGAGGTCGCCGCTCGGGACTTCGGCCGAACCGTCTACCCCTGGGGTGACATCTTCGAACCGGGCCGCGCCAACACCTACGAGAGCCATCTCCGGACCACCACTCCGATCGGGATCTTTCGCCGGGACGGAGAGGGGGCCATCGCCGATCTCGCGGGCAACGTCTGGGAGTGGACGAACAGCTTGTACCGCCCCTATCCCTACCTGGCTGGAGACGGCCGCGAGGAGGCGGACGCCGAGGGAAGGCGCGTGGTGCGCGGTGGCTCCTGGTCCGGTCCGGCGTTCGGCGCGCGGGCGGCCTGCCGCCGCAGCTCCCGCCCCGGGGTTCGCGGCAGCAATCTCGGTTTCCGGGTGTGTTGCGGTTCCCCCATCTCCCTGTAGCCCTGATCCCTGGAGCCGCGTAGCGGCTCTTTTGGGGAGGCCGCGCGTAGCGCGGCCTCCGCGGCGCTCAACCGGAACGATCTGATTCCTTGGATCGCCTCACAAGGGCCTTCCCGAGCACGGATCGCCTCAGCCCCCACGTGTCGGCGAACCGCACGTGATTCACCCAGCCTCGGACTGTCGCGTCGAACTCGGCGAAGCTGATCTCGCCTCGGCAGTGTGCCTCCCAACGACTCTGGGAGCGGCGGCGGAAGTTCCTCACGTTTCTCCCCTTCACCCGACGGTGCGTCGGAAAGACAATGAACCCGAGCCATGGTATGCCCTGCGCAACCGGCTGAACCTGTGCGGCCGTCTCGTGCAGCACCAAGCGATAGCGCGCGAGTCTCTCGACCACTGCGGTACGCCAACTCGCCAGCTCGCGCTTCGAGTTCGAGAACAGAGCGAAGTCGTCCACATAGCGAAGGTACGCCGGGCAGCGTAGCTCCCTCTTGACGAAGTGATCGAACGGGTTCAAGTAGCAGTTCGACCAGAACTGCGGCGTGAGATTCCCAATGGGGAGGCCGCGCGGCCGAGTCGTGGCAAACAAGTCGTCGCCTGGGAAGTAGACCATGTCGTACTGATCCTCGAGGATCCGGTCACCGCTCGCGAGGATCCGGTCGATGAGCCACAACATCTGCTCATCGTCGACGACGGCTGCCAGCGTCCGCCGCAGCACTTCGTGGTCGATGGATGCGAAGTGCTGGACGATATCCACCCGCAGAACGTAGGTGTAGCGGCGACAGAACTCCTGGATTCGATCCACCGCACGGTGGGTCCCTTTGCCCAATCGGTTCGCGTAGCTGTCCACGATGAACCGTCGCTCGAACGCGGGTTCCATAACCGCGCACAGCGCGTGGTGCACCACACGATCTCGAAAGGGAGCCGCTGAGATCTTGCGGCGCTTGGGGTCGTGAATCACGAAGTCGACGTAGGCATCGGGTTTGTAGTGAGCATCGCGGAGTTCTCTCTGAAGCTGAAGCAGTCGATCTGCGACCCGGTGCTCGAAGCCGGCGGTCGTTCTCCGGCTCCGCTTGCCCCGGGCCGCTGCACGATACGCAGCGAGCAGGCCCGACCAAGAGCAAACGTGCTCGAAGCGCACCCTTTGATCGAAAGAACTCGCCATGGCCACCGACCTCGTGATCCTCCACCGAACCTTCGATCTGCTCACTTGGCTTCTACCCAAGACCGAGAGGTTCCCACGAATCTACCGGGGGACGGTCGTGGCGCGCATGATGAGCGCGGCACTCGACCTTCAGGAACAGCTCCGCGACGCGCTGACCCAGGGCGGAAGCACCCGCGAGCGGCACCTCAGATCTGCCGATGCGTCCCTGGACAAACTGCGGGTCTACCTTCGCCTGGCCCACCAATGGCATTGGCTCAACGACGGACAATCGAGCACGTGAGCCGACTGGTGGCGGAGGTGGGACGACTCCTCGGCGGGTGGCGGCGCAGCAGCCAACGCCGGGCCGGAACGCGGACGACTACCGAAGAGTGAGGCGCTCCAGGCGAAGGACCGCCAGGGAGCGCCTCGATTCAGTGTGCGCCCGACGGAACCGTGCCCGTTCGGACCGGACTGCGCTCCGCCATCTCTGCTCCTTCGCCTCGGCCCGTGAGCCGTAGCCGACGAGCGTTTCCGGAAGCCCAGCAGCACCTCGGGCCAGCCGAGGCAACGCGGACTCGCGCGACCGCCATTCGATCGCGCCCGAAGAAGGAGGGCGAAGATGTGGGAACCGCAACACACCCGGAAACCGAGATTGTTGTTGCGATTCTCGGGGTGGTTGTTGTTGCGGTTGGCCGCCCGCGCGTTGATCGCTGGATTGTTCCAGGAGCCACCGCGCACCACGCGCCTTACGTACGAGCGAGCCCGACCAGCATTCGCCGGCCAGGGGATGGTGAACCAGAGAGTGACATTGCGCAAGCGGTCCCGCGAGCGGAAAGGCGCCGCTACGCGGCTCCAGGGGTCAGGGGTCCTGGGAGATGGGGGAACCGCAACACACCCGGAAACCGAGATCGCCGCTGCGAGACTCGGGGTGGGCGAAGCTGCGGTAGGCCGCCCGCGCGACGAACGCTGGATTGGACCAGGAGCCACCGCGCACCACGCGCCAAACGCTGCCGTGCTCCCAGGGGCTCGCTGTCCACTCCCAAACGTTTCCGGCCATCTCCTGGACTCCTGCGGGCGTCGCCCCCGATGGGTAGCATCCGACAGCGCTCGTGCGTCCCAGCGCGTGGATTCCGACCCGGTACTCATCGCCGAGTACTCGACTCACCTCGTCAATGTTCGCGCGGCCCGCCTGGTACACCTTGCCCCAGGGGTACTCGCGGTGCTCCGTGCCTGACGCGGCCAACTCCCACTCCTCCTCCGTCGGGAGTCGAACGACGAATCCCGATCCTGCGGGGAGCTTGCCCAGCACCCGAAGGCGACGATCGAGCCAACGCGTGAAGGCTACGGCTTCGAACCACGACACCGTTTCGCGCGGGTGATTCGGGATCGTCCACATCGCCTGCGTCGGACCGGCCGGGTGCTCGAGGCCCTCCCACCAGTCCGGGTTCGTCCAACCGGTGTCGTCTTCGACGAACGCTTGGAACTGGGCGTTGGTGATCGGATACCGTGAGAGCCAGAAGTTAGGAATGAAGGTAGGACTGGCGTCCGGCTTCTCCTGACACCGGAATCGGGCGCCTGCCACCTGAACCCATGCGATGTCCGGCACGCAGACGTCCCCACTCAGCCGGCGCGTCCCCACGCCGGGGCGATCGTCCAACAGGGTCCCGTCGCTCGTTCGGAGGAGGCCGATCGCGCGGCCCACCGCAGCGCGCGCCTCCGGCTGGGGTTCACGCACGTTGTCGCCGAGCCTTGTCGCCCACCGCGACCCCCACGACCCCAAGAGAGCATCGCTCGTTGATACACCGCTCGCGAGCGCGCTCTGCGCAGCGACTTCCGGATTCGCGGATGCCAGCCATTCCAGGAAGGGATCGGTGCCGACGGGTTGCTCGGCGGGAACGGAATCGGCGAGACCGGCCGCGAGGGGCGCGACCTCCTCCCAGTTGGTTCTCTCCCACCACGTCGCGACGGGCCACAGGTCCGTGGCTTGCCGTCCCTCCGCAACGCTGCGAAGGAGCGCCTCCGACGCGAAGTACTCCTGGAGGAGCTGGTGCCGAAAGCGAAGCTCGGCTCCGTCGACCTGGATGAGGCTGGCGCTCGTGGCTCGCCTTCGCAGCTCCGCGGTGAGCGCCACGGGAATCCGAGGGAGCGGGAGCATCGTGACAGCCTCGCGGCTCGCTCCTTCGCGCAGATCCTGAAATGCCTGGGCAGTCTGGAGCACCGCGTAGAACAGCGCCTGCCCCTCTTCCGTCAATGCGCCCGTCGAACGATCTGCGAGTTGCTCCCGTGCCAAGAGAATGAGAACGAAGCTCCGCATGAGCTGGCCTCGGTTCGGAGGCAGGGTGCCATGGCTCGCGTAGACCTGGAGGAGCATGACGAGAAGGTACGGGTTCTCCGCCAACCCCATGAGGCTACGGCGGCCTCGACCTCGAATCGTCTGTTCCCACTCGGTCTTTCTGCGCCAGGTCCACGCTTGACCTTCAGGTGGAGCCTTGGACGCGAAGAAATCACTCAAGTCCCCGCCGGCACGCTCCCAATCCTCCCAGAGCGAACGCGCGGGATCGCCACCCGACAGCTTCCAAAAGAAGACCTCGCCGGGGTCGTCCGCCAACTCGCCTTCCGAGACCATGACCTCGGCAAGGGTGCGTCGGGAGAACTCCAGGATCCGCGGTGGATCGAGCGGTCGGATGATGATGCGGTCGAGTCCTTGGTCGAGTGCGCCGTAGTCCCCCTCCCGACAACTGAGGAGGGTGGGCGGCAGGTCGATCGAACCCGGGAGAACGACGCTCGGGGTCGAACGCCCGGTCGAGCGCTTCCACTGCGCCCACTCCCGGCGGGGATCCGTGATGAGGGCGCGGACCTGACGCGCCTTGCCGACGCGCTCCGCGACGGGAAGCTCGTTCAACCCATCCAGGATGTAGTAGACACCGCCCGCGAGCGCGAGTTCCGTGAGCCGCGGGGCGAACTCGCCCACCCGGCCGAGTAGGAAGTCGATCAGTCCCTCGGGCCCCTCCCAACTGCCCAATCGAGCGAAGAGTGGAAGTGGCGCCTGGGGATCGACGAACCGCTCGTCGGTCAACTCCCTCGCGATGCGGAGCAAGGTGGTCGTCTTGCCTGCGCCGGGCTCGCCGAGGATCACGGCGCGCGGGTTCTCGGCGACGGCGCAGGTCACATCGTCGTAGCGAGCGAGCTCTTCGGTCGAGGCTTGGCCCGGAAGCGGAAGGAGTGCCGGGAGCAATTGGAATTCGGGGCGAGCCTGGACCAGCCGGAGGGAACGGCGTGCCCGGTGCCGCGCGCCTTCCAGTGGAACATAGAGCTGGGTCTCCCGGAGTTCTTCGTAGAGAAGACCATACAGATACGCATCTTCGATCTCCCGGGCGCTGCCCTTCGGACGGTCCGCGCGAGCCGGCGTCTCTTCCACGGACCGAAGGAGCCGCTGGTAGCCCAGAACTCGGGCTTCGGAGTGGAACAGGATGTGGTCGCGATTGAGCAGCCGAAAGAACGGCTCCATCCCGCTCACTGCAAGGAGAGGAAACACGGGGACTCGTTCACCAAGCGCACACAGGATCTCGCACTCGACCCACTCGCTGTTGCGCGAATCTTCGGTGCAAACCACCACGAGTACGTCGCACCGGTCCCGGATCTGCGTCTCCAGCACGGAAGCGAAACGGGACCCCGCGCGCTGCTCGTCGTAGACGAAGACGTCGTGTCCACGGCTACGGAGCTGCCCCGCGATGTCTCCGGCGAGGGCACAATCTTCCTCGGCAAAGCTGATGAACACCCTGCGCATTTTGTCGCCTCTCTGTGCAGCACTCCGGGCGCATCTTGGCACCCGCCTTGGAGGAACTCAACCGGAGCTGGGCGGGGCGATGCGGGGCAGGAAGAGGATCGCGCAAGGGCGACCAAGATCACAAAGGACGCGGGGACCTCTCCGCGAGATACCCACGTGGCCTCGCGAGCGACGTTCGACGGACCTGCAGCGCGCTGCGTGGTCCGCGAACCGCGCGTCGATTCGTCTCCGTGGCTCCTGATTCGCTCAGAGCGCCAACAGGAAGTCGGTCCACTCCTTCTCGAAGGCCTTCATGTTCACGCGGCCGTAGGTCTTGTCGTAGACCTCGGTCCAGGGGGTCTTCTTGCGGAGCTCTTTGAAGTACTTGACGAGGACGGGGCGGTACTTGCCGTTGGCGCCGTGGATGCTGAAGTAGACGAGTGACCAGCCGTGGGCGTAGTTGAGGTGCATGTCTTCGCGGTACATCTCGGCTTGGGTCATGTTCATGAGGCGGCGGGCCGAGAAGTCGTGCCCCTGGCGCATGGCGGACTTCAGCCAGCGCAGGCGCTCGTCGTTGGGAATGATCCGCATGACCGTCTTGCCCTTGGATTGCACGGGCTCGGATGCGGAGAAGTAGTCCGCCAGACCCTCGTTGAACCACGAGGGGATGTAGTCGAGATACTCGTGGCAGTACTGATGGAAGCCCTCGTGCTTGAACACCCGGAGCGTCGTGTCCAGCTGTGGGTACTGGTAGAGCATGAGGCGCCGGAACTGCGGGTCGTAGTAGCCGCCGGAGTTCTCGGGGGAGCCGTCGGCGAGGTATGACTCGCGGGAATCGAAGACGAAGATGAGGTACTTGCGATCCGGCTTGTCGATGTCGGGGAACATCTCGTCGTAGTGGTCGCGGATCTGCTCGGCGCAATCCGAAAGGGTCTGGGCCATGGACTGGGACACGTTCGTCTTGACGATGTAGTTGTCGCTCTCGAGCGTGATCGTCTCGCCGCTCCAACTCGGGCCACGGGTCACCGAGTTGAGCTTCTTGCGCATCTCGATGCTTCGGGGAGTCGGCCCGTATGCATCGTCCTTGTCCAGGACCTTCAGGGCCTCCTCGAACTTCCCGAGTTGGACGTAGGCACTGCACAGGCGCTCATGGGCGACGCGGTAGTCGGAGTAGATCGCGAGCGCCTTCTCGTAGTGTTGCAGCGCGTTCTGCGGGTTCTTCTCCCAAACGTCGATGTCGCCGAGTTCGATGTACGCTTCGTAGAAGTTAACGCCAGCTGCCCCCAAGTCATTCGGCGCCCCGGCGACTTGATGGCCCGATGTCGCGCGCTCGGTGGCGCGGTGGCTGAATCCTCGGTCCGGGCTTCGCAGCCGAGCCCGGGGGGCGGCGTTCGGCGACACCGAAGTGGCGCGTGACTGCGTTGCTGCTCAGGAAAGTCAAGAGCGCCAGGTCAACGACCATCGAACCGACCCGCAAGGCCAGTGCCTTGCCAGTCCACTGCATCGGCAGAACACCAAGGGCCATCAGACTGATGAAAACGACGATGACGCCGTTGGTAGCGATCGACACGCGCGCCTGCCATGTCACCAGCGGAACGGCCCATCGATGCGGGACCCACAATAGCAACCCGCCGACGCCGACCGCTGCCGAGCAAGCCAGTAGCACCCACATCGAGATGTCGAGGTAGACCACGCTGAAGGGAGCGAATGCCATGAATGGGTTGCGCCAGAAGCCCCCGCGTAGACTGTCCCCATCCGACCTGTCGATCAAATCCACGCCCCAGACCCACCCCCCAACGAGACCACTGACGACGCAGACGGTGGCCGCCACTCTCAGCAAGTGTCCGATGCGTGAGGTCATCGCTTTCTTTCCACGAGAAGAGTTCGGCTCCGGAGCGAAGTTGTTCGCGACTCATCGAAGGCTCTCCTTGGCAGTACGACTCTGCACAGACGGGCAGCGGTAGCTACTTCCCACTTCGTAGACCTGAGACATGCCTCCCGGGGAAAGCGTCGGGCCTACACTCGAATCAACCGCATTCACCAGCTTGCGTTGGCCGATCCCGCTCCCCAAGGTCCTCCAAAGCCCCGAGCCGCGGGCAATCCCAGCTTGCGGGCAATGAGGTTCGTCCGTGGTCCGCGTGATCGACCTACTCCGCCAGGCGAAGGGCGACTGCTGCCGCCGCGTCGGCCGAGCTCACGACCGGTACGATCTCGAAGTCGACCAGGTCACTCCACGCAGAGATCCACTCATCGACGAGCGCCGGCGCGTCGCTCTCCATCACCTGATAGCAGCGTCCGAGTTCCAAGTTGACCCAACTCGCGATGTACCGCAGTCCATCGGGGGCGAGCCGGCCTCGCTCGCGAAAGCGTCGGTAGACGGGGACGGGGTCTCGGTTCCGGAAGTGCTCGATGATCATGTAGAGCATGAGTTCCTCACCTCGGCTCGCAAATGGGGAGGGGCTCGGCCAATGTCAACCGCCCAGTCGCTCTCGCAGGCGCGCGATTCGCAGCAGGTGGTGGTCATCGTGCTCAGCCGCGAACTGCGCGACATCCACGAGTCGCATCGCGCAGCCAAGGCGCTCGTGGAACGCCGAACGTTGCTGCAGGTCGGGATCCGCCGCGGCAAGCACCGACACGAGTTCCGCACGCTTCGCCCGAAACTCGGCGAGCACTTCCGCCATGCCGCGCTCCTGATGGCGGCGGGCACGTTCGGCCAGAAAGGCGAAATCCGCCGGGGTATGGACGCTTGCGCCCCTTCGGAGGTCGAGGATGCGCGCACGCCAGAGTTCTTCCAGGTCGCTGAGGTGTCCCGCATGCTGCTGGATGGACCAAGCACCCTCGAGCGGCTCGCAGGCCAGGCTCGGTTCGAGGCCCCGGACCCGTTCTTCGAGCCGGGCCGGTGCGCCTGCGAGCCTCTCGACGAAGTCCGCCAGCATCCACGGTGGGTGGACGAAAGCGAACTCGCGCTCGGACCAAAGGGGGCGTCGCAGAGGATCGGTCAACGAGTCACTCCCCATTCCGGTTCGGGATCGGCCTACCGCCAGACTCCCCGCTATGCTACCTCCCGGCATGGACCCAGCAAGACGACTCCTACCCGCGGATCCCTACCCAGCTCCCGGTGTTGGTGCGGACCCCATCGTGGTGACGGGAGCGACCGGCTACATCGGAGGTCGCCTCGTTCCGCTGCTCCTCGAGCAGGGATACTCGGTTCGGTGCATCGTCCGCGACCCGCGCAAGATCCAGCACCGGAAGTGGTCTACGCACCCCCGGCTCGAGGTCGTGGTCGGGGCTCTCGAGGATCGCGGAGTCCTCGATCGGGCATGCAACGGTGCGCGAGCACTCTACTACCTGGTCCACTCGATGATCGTCGTGGGGACGAAGTACCGGGAACACGACCGGGAACTCGCGGCGAACGTCGCCGCGGCCGCGGCCGCCGCGCGACTTCAGCAGATCATCTACCTCGGCGGTCTGGGCGAGACCGGCGCCGGGTTGAGCGAACACCTCTCCTCACGACGCGAGGTCGAGAGCGTACTGGCGTCTGGGGGGACCCCGGTCACGACCCTTCGCGCAGCAATGATCATCGGGTCCGGATCGGCGTCCTTCGAGATCCTGCGCTACCTGGTCGAGCGGCTGCCGATCATGGTGACGCCGCGGTGGGTGAGCACTCGGTGCCAACCGATCGCAGTGCGCAACGTGCTCCACTATCTGACCGCGTGTTTGCATCACGACGCAACCCGAGGCCGGACACTCGACATCGGCGGACCCGATGTACTGACCTACCGCGAGTTGATGCAGGTCATGGCGGAGGAGCGAGGCTTACCGCGTCGTTGGATCCTGCCGCTGCCGGTGCTCACGCCGCGTCTGAGCTCGTTGTGGATCCACCTCGTGACTCCCCTTCATCAGCGGATCGCGCGCCCATTGGCCGAAGGACTGCGCAACGAAGTCATCTGTCGCGACGACCAAGCGAGTCAGCTCATTCCGCAAGCACTGCTCTCGGTTCGTGCGGCCATCGCCGCCGCGCTCGGCAAGCGTGAGCGCAACCTCGTAGAGACCGTATGGTCTGCCGCCGGGGTCGTCCCGGGGGATCCCGACTGGGCCGGGGGCACGATCTTCGAGGACCGTTGGGAGGTCGATGTTCGCGCCTCGGCCGACGCCGTGTACCGCGCAGTCTGCCGGATCGGCGGGGGGCACGGCTGGTACGCGGCCGATTGGCTTTGGAGGCTGCGCGGATGGATGGACCGCGCGGTCGGCGGGCCTGGGCTCCGGCGGGATCGTCGCGACACCGAGACCGTGGCCTACGGAGATGCACTCGGGTTCTGGCGTGTCACGGAGGTCGCTCCTCAACGACGCCTGGCGCTCCGAGCGGAGATGAAGCTTCCTGGCGAGGCGCTTCTGCAGTTCGATGTCGAGTCGGACCCGAGTCGGCCCCGTGAGTGTCGGCTGGTACAGACTGCGCGGTTCCGGCCGCGGGGCCTCTTCGGTCTGGTGTACTGGTACGCGGTCCTGCCGCTGCACGGCTATGTGTTCCGCGGCATGTTGGACGGCATCCGAAGGGCGGCGGAAGCCACGGAGCCGGCCACCGACGGGCCACGAATGCCTGTGCGGCGCGTGGGAAGAGCCCCCGGAGAGGGACGGACCCACGAGCCCGTCGAGTAGGCGGCGAAGCAGTTCGTGCACCAGCGATGACCCCGCGCCGGCGGAGTCGTCCGACGCAGCCAGGCCGCGGGCTGGCGCGCGCCCATGGCGTGAAGACCAGCAAGCGTTGGAGTCTGCAACGCGCGGCGGCTCCACTCGAATCACGGACGGATCCTCGCCCTGCCCTTTGACCGAGGCTAGACTCCGCCAATGCCGTTCGTGGACCGCATCGCCATACCGACGAGGAGGCTCCCGTGAATGCCCTCGCGCCGATCGCGTGGTTCTCGTGCATCTTCAGCACCGTGACGGCTGCGGCCTGTGACCCGACGGTGGGTTGGCTGGGCAGCGCGCCGGGCGCTTTCTCGGGCTACACGCTCTTCTCTCCGATGGCGTCCAACCAGGCGTTCCTGGTCGATGACCATGGCCGGGTCGTCCAGACGTGGACCGCCGCGACTCTCCCTGGGAACTCCGTTTACCTGCTCGACGACGGACGACTCCTCCGGCCGGCGCGAGTCCCAGGTCCGCTCCCGCCCCTGAACGGAGGCGGAGTGGGAGGCCGAGTCGAACTGCTCGATTGGGACAGCACCCTTCTCTGGCGCTTCACGTACTCCTCGCCATCCGTTCAGCAGCATCACGACGTCGAGATGCTCCCGAACGGCAACGTGCTCGTCCTCGCATGGGAGCGCAAGACCTCGGCCGAAGCCATCGCGTTGGGACGCGACCCGGCCTTCATCACGCAAGGAGCGGTATGGCCCGAGCACATCATCGAGGTCACCCCGACCGGTCCAACGAGCGGGCAGATCGTGTGGGAATGGCATCTCTGGGATCACCTCGTCCAGGACTTCGATCCCGCAGCACCGAACTTCGGAGTGATCGCCGATCACCCCGGTCGCGTGGACCTCAACGCGGGCCCCAACGGCGCGGCCGACTGGATCCACGCGAACTCGATCGACTACAACGCCGAACTCGACCAGATCCTGATCAGCGCCAACCGCTTCGACGAGATCTGGATCATCGATCACAGCACGACGACGGCCGAGGCCGCCGGTGCGACCGGTGGAAACAGCGGCCGGGGTGGTGATCTGCTGTACCGTTGGGGAAATCCGGCGATCTACGGTCGCGGCTCCGCCAGCGACCATCGGTTGTTCCGCCAGCACTGTGCCGAGTGGATTCCCCAATCCCATCCGGGAGGCGGGAACATCATGATCTTCAACAACGGCGTCGGCCGTCCGGGACCCGACTACTCGAGTGTCGAGGAGATCGTTCCCCCCGTCGAACCCGGCGGAACCTACACCCTCACGCCGAACGCACCCTTCGGGCCCGCCACGGCGGTATGGACCTACGTGGCCGCGAACCCAACGGACCTCTTCGCATCGATCGTGAGCAGTGCACGACGCCTGCCCAACGGCAACACCGTCATCTGCGACGGACCTCCCGGTCGCTTTCTCGAGGTCACGAACGCGGGGGACGTGGTTTGGTCCTACATCAACCCCGTTACGGGCTCGGGCGCTGCGAACTCGCAAGGGCAGTCGATTCCCGGTACCTGCTTCCGGGTTGATCGACTCCCTCCTGACCACCCGGGACTCGCTGGGCGCTCACTCGATCCGTCTGCTCCCCTGGAGATCTACCCGCTCCCCTTCGACTTCGACGGCAACGGCCTCCTGAACCAGGCCGACTTCGACTGCTTCTCCGATCGGTTCACCGGGGCTTGTCCCACGACCCTCTGCCCCGCGCCGATCTTCGCCGACGCGAGCGGCTACGCCGCCGACAGCGACGGCGACGGGGACATCGACTGCGACGACTGGAGCGCCTTCTCGGCCGCATGGACCGGTGGATCGCTGGTCTTCGCCCCGTGCGGCGCGAACTTCCAACGCGGCGACGCGACCGGGGATGGCCACGTAGACATCGCGGATGCGGTCCGCACCCTGGGATATCTGTTCACAGCGGAGCTCGCGGGTTGCGAGGCGGCACTCGATGTCAACGACGACGAATCGATCGACATCGGCGATGCCGTGTATGTCCTGAGCGCGTTGTTCTCGGGCGGGCTCCCGATCCCCGAGCCCGTTCTCTGCGGAGCGGACCCGACTGCAGGCCCTATCGGTTGCGGGCTTTCACCTTGCCCGTGACTCGGGAGGGTCCGTGGCGCGAGGCCAAGATGCGGACAGGCTGTCCGCGCTCCCAGGGCGCGCCAGGGCGTGCGGAAGGGCGTGGGCTCGGGCGTATGCGTCGCGTTGGTGCGTTGGGCGGGGAAGAAGACGGGGGAACAGGATCGTCGACGTTGGGCCGAGCATGCGATGCAGGGCGGTGGAGCCACCATCGTCACGCAGATCAGGAGCCCATGCCCATCGACCGCTCCCGCGAGCGGAACGGCTGGGCTCCTGCGTATGCGTCGCGTTGGTGCGTTGGGCGGGGAAGAAGAGGGAATGACGGACGTGGACGACGCGCTCGGGGCCTTCAGGGTCCGCGATCGCGAGGGGCGCGGGGGAGCAAGTCACGCAAGGCGCCAGAGAGTTCAGCATGAGAGAACGCGAAGCCGGCTTCGAGGAGCCGATGGGGCCGGACCCGGATGCTGGGCAGAAGTACTTCTCGCGCCATCTCGCCGCCCAGCAGGCGAAGCACCGCCGACGGGACCGGCAGGATCGCGGGCCGACGAAGGATCCGTCCTAGGGTATCCGAGAATTCTCGATTCGGGACGGGATGTGGCGCGACGAGATTGAACGGGCCGGCCAGTCCGTCGTCGTCGACGAGCTTCGTGATCGCCGCCACGACGTCGTCGAGGTGGATCCAACTCATGTACTGCTCGCCGCTGCCCAAGCGACCGCCGAATCCCAACCGAAACACCGGCAGCATCGTGGCCAGCGCTCCGCCGCGATCCGAGAGCACGACGCCGAGGCGTGCGTGTCGCACCGACACTCCCGCGTTGCGGGCTGGCTCGGCCGCTGCCTCCCAGGCGACGCAGGTCTCAGCCAAGAAGCCGCTCCCTGGGCCCGTCTCCTCGGTCACCCACTCCGTGCCGTGATCTCCGTAGTAACCCACGGCAGAAGCACACAACCAGCGTTTGGGGGGCGGGCTCAGGGCAGCCAGGGTTTCGGCGAGGAGGCCGGTCCCGACGACGCGGCTGTCGCGAATCCGCTTCTTCTTGGCCGCCGTCCATCGTGGAGCGAACACACTCTCCCCGGCGAGGTGAACGACTGCGTCGAGGTCCCGAAGCCGCTGCCGGTCGACGCGACGTTCGGCCAGACTCCACTCCACCTCGTGCTCAGAGCGGGCCGAGCGGCGTACCAAACGGAAAACCGAGTCGCCCCGGCGCTCCCAGGCTGCGACCAAGGCACGTCCGACCAGACCGCTCGCCCCGCTGACCAGGATCCTCATGCTCCGCCTCTTCCGATCGACGCACGCGCCGAAAGTCCGGTCGTGAGTTTCGGCTTGGATCCCCTCGCCACGCCGTCCCCCATCCAGTTCGTTCACCGCTCACCCGAGATCCTCGAGGCAGCAGCCGGGCCACACAACCGAACGCGAACGCCACACCTCGGGCCGCGTCGCGGGCAACTCTCGCAACCCGCCTCGCAACCCGCCTCGCAACCGGCCGGACTGCAAGAGGCACGCAACCGCCGGCCTTCGTACCGAATCGAACGTACCGGGTCGAGCTGGCCGCATGCGGCTTCGGCACTCTGGCCCTTGTTCCCGCAGGCCCGCGCTCGCAAAATGGCCCGCGATGTCGACTTCGCCTCCCTACCGTCCCTACCGAACGGGTCGCGCCACTCATGGAGCGTGAAGACCCCACTGCCCTGAAACAGCGCGCCCGCGACCTCGGCTTCCTGCGAGTCGGCGTGGCCGCGGCGGGACGTTCCCCGCATGCGGACCCGTTCCTCGAGTGGCTGGCCAAGGGACGTATCGGCTCCATGGAGTACCTCGCGCGCAATGTCGCGCGGCGAGTCGACCCACGCGAGACGGTCCCGGGTGCGCGCTCGGTGATCGCGCTGTCGCTGCCCTACGAGGATCGCGTGGAATTCCCCGACGACCCCAGCCACGGCAAGGTGGCACGGTACGCTCGCGGGCGCGACTACCACAAGGTCATTCCCCCACTCCTCGAAGAACTCTGCGCTCTCGTCCGCGACGATGGACGCTGGCGCGCCTGGTACTCCGTGGATGCCGGCCCCATCTTGGAGCGCGACTGGGCGGCGGCCGCGGGCGTGGGCTGGATCGGCAAGAACGCCCTCATCGTCGATCGCGAGGTAGGAACCTATACGTTCCTCGCGGTGATCGTTACGGATCGAGCCTACGCAGTCGACGCGCCGGCGACGGACCACTGCGGCACTTGTCGCGCGTGTCTCGACGCATGCCCCACGAACGCATTCGTCGCGCCGCACTCCCTCGACGCCGAACGCTGCATCTCCTACCTCACCATCGAACATCGCGGTGCGTTGCCCAGCGAACTGGCGGGAAAGCTCGACGGCTGGGTCTTCGGCTGCGATGTGTGCCAGGAGGTCTGTCCCTACAACCAACGACGCCAGCGCCCCCACCCGGAGGTCCTACCCGATCTCACACCCAGGTCGCTGCCGACAGACCTGACCACGCTCGCCGGACTCGACCGGGATGGCTTCGTGACGGCCTTTGCCGGCACCGCCTTGGTTCGGACCGGAGTCGAGGGCCTGCGGCGCAATGCCCGCGCGAACCTCGGCGCGTCGGGCGACCCACCGTGACCGCCGCAGACGGAATCCGCAGCGTGCGCTCCCCGTCATCGGTCGCCGAGCCGACCGCATGGCGCCGGGCAGCCTTCCTGGTCTACGGTCCGTCGGCGGCGGCGGCGCTCGGCTGGCTCGCGTGGCGCGGCGGTCCCGATTTGATCTGGGCCCGCCTCGTCGGCACCGACGTGGTGGCCGGACTCGTGCTGGGTGGGCTCGCGGGCCTCGGGCTACTGGGCGTGTCGATCTGGCTCGCGCAGTTCTGGCGCCCGGCGCGCCGCTTCGAGCAAGCCTTCACCGAACTCATCGGTCCCCTTCGTCCCGCCACCTGCTGGCTCCTGGCAGCGACCTCCTCCGTGGTCGAGGAAATCGTCTTTCGGGCGACGATCCAGCCCGAGCTAGGCCTCTGGATCACCTCCCTGGTGTTCGGCGGGCTCCATTTTCCGTTCAGCCGCAGACTGCTCCTGTGGCCCCTTTTCGTGTCCGTTGTAGGTCTACTACTGGGTTACATTTACGAGAGAACCGGAACGCTGGCGGCGCCCATCGCCACGCACTTCGTGGTCAATCTGGTCAACCTCTACCGGCTGCGCGAGCGTCCCGCGGAGACCGCTGCCGGCGAAGTTGCGCCCCTCCATGTTTCAAACTCTGAGCCGCCAACGAGTTGACATGGGTCTCTCCATAGGAGATGGTCACTGCCGGCCCAGCGGCCTCCTTTCACGCCCGCCCGCCTGCCTCGCACCGAGAAGATTCATGGTCCCACGCCGGTGGGCGTCGGGGAGAACTCCCGGGATCGGTCGTGGCCGAGGAGGTGCGTTCGTGGAATCGGGCCGAGTGGACGGCTCGGGCGCGTTCGGCGCGGCCCGGGAGTCGCGCTCCACGACGATTCCGACGGCTCCCCGCTGACTCCCGTGGCGGGGTGCGAGGGGCGTTGTCGGGAGGGAGGGGTCGGGCGCGGAGCCGTGTGGCTCGCGAATGAACCCAAGCGCCCGAACCCGAAGGCGCAGGAAGACAACGGAGAGGATCCACCCATGGGCGTTCGTAGAATCGACGCAGAAAGAGCCAAGGAACTCCTCGACGCCGACGAAGGCTACGTCTTCGTCGACGTCCGCACCGAGGAAGAGTTCCTGGAGGGGCACATTCCGACGGCCCGCAACATTCCCCTGTATCGGCGCGGCGCCGGGGGGATTGGGTTGTTGTGGAACAACGAGTTCCAGGTCGTGATGGAGCAATCGTTCGAGAAGGGCGACAAGATCATCTTGGGTTGCCACAAGGGAGGGCGATCGGCCAAAGCCGCCGACCTGCTGGCCGCAACCGGCTTCTCGAACCTGTTCGACATGCGCGGCGGTTTCCTCGGAGAGACCGATATCTTCGGGAACATCACGTTCCCGGGCTGGGTGACGCGGGGCTTCGAAGCCACCAAGGAGTGTTGCCCGACCGACCTCTATCGGCACCCGGTTGCCGAAGTGAGTGGTCAGGGCGCCGGGGGCGGCCGTAAGAGACGGTAAGCAACGCGGCCGACGAGCCAGCGCGGTACGAAGCGCTGGCTCGCGACGGCGAGCCAATTCAGAAGCCCCGGAATTGCGCACGGCCGGCGTCGATCCAGGGCGCGAATCCCTGCCCTCGCCACCGCCTCGGGCTCGCCCATGAACTTGAGCATCCCCTCGATCGGCACGCCGCCGGAGGCGAAGAAGTCCGTGCGCGTGCTACCCGGCGCGAGCAGCACGGCGATCACGCCGGTCCCCCTCAGTTCCCAGCCTAGGCCCTCGGTGAAGTTCGCGAGCAGCCCCTTGGTCCCGCCGTAGGCGGCCATGAACGGCGTTCCTTGGAAGCCATTCACGGAACCTACGTTGAGAATCGCGCCGCGACCCCGCGACAGCATGGCGGGCAACAACCACCGAGTCAGTTCGATGGGCGCAGTCACGTTCACCGCGAGCAACTCGCGCAGCCTGGCCTCTTCCAACTCGGCGAACCGGCCCCAGGCGCCGATGCCGGCATTGTTGACGAGCACGTCCACGGTCTCGCCGGCGAGTGTCCTTCGCAGGTCATCGCGGGCCTCGGCTTGGGCCAAATCGCACGAGATGACGCGGGTCTCACACGCGAGCCCATCCGCCACGGCTCGCAATCGCTGCTCGTCCCGGGCCACGAGGATCAGGCGGCGCGCCCGTGAGCCCAACTGACGAGCCAAGGCGGCGCCGATACCGCCGCTCGCCCCGGTGATCACGACCGATGCTCGATCCCACATCGACAACGACACCCTACCCCTCCCGTGCCATTTCGAGTCGCGGGTCGTGGCCAGTAGATTCCCGAACCGCGCGACCGAAGCTCGCCGAAGCCCCAGAGAGTTTGCGTATCGACGCGGCAAGTCAAGGCACTTCTCCGCGGCCAGCTTTCCAGCGCGCGCGAAGGAACGCTGCACCGGTCGTGGATTCGCTCGCCATGTACGAACCGCCAGTACAAACGAAGCGGGGAGCGCCCGGCAACGCCGGACCCTCCCCGCTTCTCGAATGCCGAAGAATCAACGGAGTCGTCGGGGCCAGTTGGCCCCGGTCCCCGTTCGAAGTCCTACGGGCAACCCGCGTACGAATAGCAACCCTTGGTGTCGTAGCTCGGGTCGGAGCCACAGACTCCAAACGGCGCCGGCGGCTGCGGCCCACCCTGGAACAAGAAGTTCACCGGGTAGATCACGTCCGAGATATCGTGAGCGCCGTCGTCGTTCACGTCGCAAGCATCCTCGCAACCAATGTTCACCGTCTGCCCGCTGAAGAGGTACGTGATCATGGAGACCGCGTCCGCGACATCGAGCATGCCGTCTTGGTTGCAGTCGCCGCGGCCGAAGTCCGGGACGACGAAAACGTTGTCGCTGATGGCGTTGATCATGGTGTTGCGCCGAATGATGTCGGACAAGCGCGTCGCCTCGATCGCCGCGAGTTCAGCCCCGGAGAACTGATTCTCGTAGTAGAAGCGGTCGCCGTCGCGGAGGCGCTCGAACTGATCCTTGAGCACCGTGAGGAGGGTTTCGCCAACCATCGCTCCCGCCACGTGATCCTCACAAAGGCCACCGATCCAGGGGTCGATGTCGTTGACCGAAGAGTACGTGGCCGCGAGCGCCGCTTGCACGCTCGGAGTGCTCGAGACCGACGCGAAGTCGGCGTGCGCCGCGAGGCCGTACGAAACGCGCAGCGAGTTGAGATCCGGGAGGCCATGATCGCGCCCGCGCTGCAGGTTGAGCGACGCGAGGTCCAGGCCGCCCGAGCCCGGCGGGCCGAACAGGAAGTTCCGCACTTCGCTGACGATGTGGTTGTCCACGCGCTGCGCGACTTGCGAAGCCAGACCGCGCAGGATCGGGTCGATCCCGCCCTGGCTGATGAGCAGGTCGGGGTTGAAGAACGCCCCCGACAACGACAGCGGTCCGAACGCCGTGGGCGTCCCGAGTTCCGAGTAACGGAGGATCTGCGGGGAGAGCATGCTGTGGCCAAAGCGGTACGAGGCGGTCGAGAACTCGTTGTTGATGCCGGCATTCACTGCCGGATCGTAGCCCGCGTACGGCGCGAGCGCGCCAGCGCCCAACAACTGCGGGAGGAACTCGCGGTAGGTGATGACCTGCATCTGTGCACCGACGATCCGCCGCGCCTCTTGGTAGAGCTGCTCGTCGTCCCACGTCGGGTTCGCCAGCGCGAACTCGTCGCAGAGCCGGTTGTGCTCGCGCACGAACAACGTGTGCGCCGCGGCAAGACCCGCCTGCTCGTTCGCGCGCACGTCACCAGCGAGGAAGAACGAACCCGGCGGCCCGCCCGGGAACGCGTTCGGGAAGCCGTTCACGTTGAACGGCAGCAGTAGGCCCGCGCTCGTCTTGAGCTTGCCACCCGAGAGCGTCCGCAGTTCCGTGGCCCGTGCGTCGTCTGAACCATAGACGTTCGAGGCGTCGATGTACGCGGTGAGGATGTTCTCCTGCTCGCGCGGCACGCTCCCGGCCGCAAACAACGAACGCGTGAACGCGATCACAGCCGTGCCCGAGTTGAACGGGTCGAACTGCGGATCGCCCGCGGGCACCTCGATGTTCGCTACTTCCGTGGTGCCGGTGTCGGTGAGATCGAGATCGTGGTCGAGGAACTGACCCCACTGCCAGATCCAGTCGCTTCCCGACTCATCGTTGGCGATGGGCTGAGCCTGACTGACGATGTTGTTACTGACCATCCGCGGCGACGGACGGGTCTCGCCCGCCATCTCCGAGATGCCGTCCGAATAAGCGGCCGGCCCCTGTCGCAGGAGCTCGGTGTGCGCCGCGCCCCAGTCCGGGTTCGCCAAGTTGTTGCCGGTGCCGTCGATCGAACGATACTGAGCGCTGACCGGCGACCCGAGGCCTAGCCCGCACGCGCTCACCGTTCCGCAGACCAGTACCCACAGCATTCTGCGAATCGACATTGATCCTCCTGTCAGAATGCGCAATCGGTTGAGACCCTGGCCCGAGACCGTGCCACTTCAGCAACGAGCACTCCCCACGGAGCGCGTAAGCAGCTCGACGATCTGCAAGCCTAAAAAATAGACGAACTCACGAGGCTCAGGGCCCTGAGGCACGCCGCTGTCACGACTGCCCCGATCAACGACAACGAAGCCAAACCGGAGACTCCGGTGTCGATACCGCGCGATCGGCCGCGCGGGCGGAGATCCTGTCGGACGCACAGTCGATCGATGGACTCAGACCCGCCGCCATGTTAGCAGGGATCCGGAAAACGCCAACCCCGAACGCCGGCTGGACCCACGCCGGTGGCAGGCCGCACCGCGAGCCGGGGCCGCTCCCCGCTTCCGTCGGTCCCGGCCAAAGGTCGGGTTCGCCGCGCCGAACCACGGGCCCACGACGAGTTTGCGCTGCCGCGGACGGGCATCGGGGCACGGGCCGGCATGGGGGTACCCTCGCGATCGGACCTCCCGCGCAGCTCCGCTCCGCGCCCGTCGATCCCCGGGGCAGCGCCTCGCGGGAGAATCCGCGTCGCCAACTTGCGGTGCGCGCTCCGAAGATCTACCGTCGGCGTGTCGGACGCCGCGGGAGAAGCCGCGGGAGAAATCGGAGAGCCGGTTTCGACGGGCCAATCGCGAGGACGCGGCGGGTCGCACGAAGCGGGTCTCACGATTGCGGAGCGCGGCCGGATGGGTCGATCCCACGAGCCGACCGTCCAGCGAGCTGGCGCGCCGATCGGCGACTCGCGTCGGAAAGGGTTTTCCGACGGCTCCTCGGGGAGCCTGGTTCGCTCCTCGCTGTTCGCGGCGAGCGGACATGTGGGCGAGCTGGCGACGCACGCGAGCGCCCGCGGTCGGGCCCCGGCTCGGCCAGAACCAGCATGGGTCATGGCTGGGTCTCCTCGGCCGACTCTGATCGCTTCGTCTGATCGCTTCGTCTGTTCGCTCTCGTTTGGGCGCATCGCGGCACGTTGGACCGCACTCGATGGCGCCGAAGGAGGCTCGAGGTTGGTGAACGAAAGTCTGTGGCAGTCCGCGAACTGGGTGGACTTGGTGCTCGCGCTCGCGCTGGCGGCCGCGTTCCTCGTCGGACTCGGAATGGGTTTCTACCGTCAGCTCGCGATCGTCATCGCGCTTGGCTTGGGCATCGTCCTCGCGGGGCAGTTCTCGACCCGACTCGCGACATCGGGCACGTTCGAGGCCGTGCACGCGCGCTTCGGGGCCACCGGCGCCGAGTGTGCAGCGTTCTGCACCATCGTCCTCGCTCCCTTGTTGCTCGCACTCCTCAGCATCCTCGTCTTTCGCAGCTTCTTCGGCCGCACGCTGAAGGTGCTCGACTCGCTCCTGGGTGGGCTGCTCGGTCTGGCCATCGGCGTCTTGGCATTCGGGCTCGTCTTGCTCGCCACCTTCCACTGGGAGGACACTTGGCTGCACGAGCCCGTACGCGCGTCGGTCCTTGGGTCACGGCTGGCGGAGGTCGCACGCGCGTCGAGCCAGGTCTTCCCGGAGGAGTACCGACGTCGGGTCGAAGCCAGCCTGCAGGAGCGCATCTCCACCCTCGCGGGCTCGGCCACCCACGAGGATCGAGCACCGGAGAAGCCGGGCGCGGAGCCCAAGTAACCCATGAGTCTTGCTCCATCGCCGGCCCCGGTCCGGCGCCCCTCGCGACCCCGCCGACGAGTCCTGAAAGCGTTGCTCGCGGGGATCGGGGTCGCGGCCATCGGACTGGCGCTGTTACCGCACTTCGCCAGTCCTTACGTCGAGTCCACGGCAGAGGAGGCGCTGCGTGATGCCCTCGGCGCCACGGGCGAACTCGACGGGGTCGTGGTGCGCTGGTTCGGCGGCGTCGACGTCGGCGCCGGTCGCTTCGAGCGCCCCGACAAGAGCCTCGAGATCTCCTGGCGCTCGGTGCGCAGCGATGTGAGCGTCACCGACGCTCTCGCCGCTTCCCGCATTCACGCGGGCAGTGAGCTCGTGATCGACGGGCTGCGCGTCGTCTATCGGCCGGCGGCGCCCGCCGAGGAGCCGCAATCCGCGACCGATGAAGTGAGCCCGACCGAGCCGCGGCCCGCCGCCGCCGAACCACAGTTGCTGCGTCTCCCGAGCGTGCGACTGCTCGACGCCGAGTTCCATTGGTTGGCCGCAGGTCGCGAGTTGCACCTCGAGGAGATCCAGTTTCACTCCGGCGCCCCGGTCGACGTGGCCCTCGGCTCGAACTTCGCCGCCGGGCTGGGCCTCGAAGAGGTGGCTCGGCCGACCGTCACCTTGCAGGCGACCCACACGGAGGGTGACGCCCGTTGGAGCAGCTTCATCGACCTCTCCGCGACCGTGGGGCCGGGAAGCCGCTCCGATCGCCTGAGCGGGTCCATCGCGCTCCAACTGCGGGACATGGCCGGGACGCTTCCGAGTCGCCCGCGCGCGGACGGGACCGCTACGCGGGCGGTGACCCTGGAGCCGTCGCGCCTCGACCTCGACGCCAGCGTCGCCGACTTCGTGCCGCGTGCCGAGGCCCAGGAGTCCGCCGGTTGGCCGCTCGACCTCGAAGCGCTCGCAAGCCTGACCAGCGGCTTCACGCTGGTGGTGCCCGCACTCGCGATCGGTGACCTGCAGGTGAGCGACCTCGCCGGCAGCGGCTCGGTTCGGGAGTCGCGCGCCGAACTCCGCATCGAACGGTCGCAGTTGAACGGCGGCTCCGTCAGCGGCTCGGCGGCGCTCGATCGCGACGCTTGGCAAACCACGATTCATGCCGCGGAGATCTTGACCACGCGCGACGTCATCCACGGCTTGTCCTACATCTCTCCGCTGTTCGCGATGGCTCGTCGATCTCCTGCTCAGCTCGACTGCCGGATCGGCTTCGACGCCGACTTCAGCGGCGCGACGACGCTCGTCGAACCGCTCGAGCGGCTGACGGCAACCGGTGAACTCCGCACATCGGATGCGTCCTTCGCCGTCCCGGCCGAGTTCGAACCCTTCGTCGCCCTCCTCTCCGCGAAAGACCGCAAGCACCTCCACCTCGCGGGTGTCCGCCAGCCGTTCGAGATCCGCGAAGGGAAGATCCTCAACCGGGGTTTCGAGCTCACCACGAGCGAGGCTTCGGCGCTGATCGAAGGCTTCACGTCCATCGGTGGGGAACTCACCCACCGCGTTCAGATCGACCGCGCCGTCGGCAAGTTGCTGGACGGGAAAGGCGGCCGGGATTGGGCGCCGGTGGCCGCGGCGCTTGCGAAGCAGCCCGTCCGCATCGAAGGCACCATCGCCGAGCCACGGATCATCCTGCCCGAGTTGCTCCGGGCCGATACTCTGGTGCCCAGCCTCTTGGACGCAGGCCTCGAAGTACTCGATCGCGAAACCCGCAAACCCGATGCGGGCGAGACGAAGCAGTCCCCCGAAGAACTGCTCGACAAGGCCATCGACAAGGGCCTCGACTCGCTCTTCAAGAAGAAGCGCAAGAAGACCGAAGACTCGCCCCAGTAACGAGTCGCCCAAGAAACAACTTCGCCCTCTTGCCGTCGATTGGGGTCAGATCCGGCCGATCCGGAAAGCTCGGAACCGGAGGCGTGGCCTTAGATCCGGTGAGGATTTCGAGGTTTTCGGATCGGTCGAAGATGGCCCGAAGCGACGAGCAAGAGGGTGAAGTGATTCTTGCGCGACTCCGAGGGGTGCGCGGACGACGGCGCGCTCCGGGCTTCCCGGCCCGGACCATACGGCCGATATCCGTGGCGCCGGCCGCGGGTTTTGGTAGGCTCCGTCGCTGCCCGCGCAGCAGACGACCCCGAACCAAGACGAGCTGGGCAAACCGCGCGCGGTTCCACGGAAGGAAACTCCGGTCATGAGTCGAACCATCACGCTGATCCCCGGCGACGGAATCGGCCCCGAGATCTCCGCTGCCATGATGCGAGTCGTCGACGCCACTGGGGTCGGCATCGAGTGGGACGTGCAGCAGGCGGGACTGAGCGCGCTCGAGAAGACAGGTCAACTGATGTCGGCGCGCGTCAAGCAGAGCATCCGGCGTAACCGAGTCGCCATCAAAGGACCACTCACCACCCCCATCGGCGGTGGCCACCGCAGCTTGAACGTGCAGCTGCGCCAGGAGTACCAACTGTATGCGAACATCCGGCCGATCCAGCTGATTCCTGGTGTGGCCAGCCGCTACGCCGGAGAGCGCATGAACATGGTGATCTTTCGGGAGAGCACCGAGGACCTGTACGCGGGAATCGAGCACGTGATCGTTCCCGGGGTCGTCGAGAGCATCAAGATCGTCACCGAGAAGGCGTCGAGCCGTATCGCCAACATGGCGTTCAAGTACGCGCAGCGACGAGGTCGGCGCAAGGTCACCGCCGTGCACAAGGCGAACATCATGAAGCTCGCTGACGGCTTGTTCCTGAATTGCTGTCGCAAGGTAGCAAAGCGCTTCCCGCAGATCGAGTACGAGGAGATGATCGTCGACAACTGCAGCATGCAGGTGGTGATGAACCCATCCCGCTTCGACGTGATCCTGCTGCCGAACCTCTACGGCGACATTCTGTCCGACCTGTGCGCAGGCCTGGTCGGCGGCTTGGGCGTGACCCCGGGCGCGAACGTGGGAGATCGCTACGCGATCTTCGAGGCCGTCCACGGAAGCGCTCCCGACATCGCCGGCAAGGGGATCGCGAATCCCACGGCCTTGATCTTGTCCGCGGCCATGATGCTCCGGCACTTGGACCGCGACGACGAGGCCTTCTTGCTGCGGAAAGCCGTGGCGGAGGTGGTGAGCCGTGGTGCCCCGCTGACTCGCGACCTCGGCGGCACCGCTACGACCGCAGAGTACGGGGACGCGTTGGTCCAGGAAGTCGGACGGCTCCGGAAACAGGGGCCGGACGCGTACTGGCCAGAGCTCACCGAGCGCCGGGCTGCCCCCCGAGGCGGGGCCTCCAAAGCCCCCGCGGGGAAGAAGGCCCAAGTCGCGGTGCCGAGGACGTCGAAGAAGACGTCGGCCACCGAGAAATCGCCGAACGCGCGCAAGAAGCGCAGTCGCGCGAAAACCGGCTGATCACGCGGGGGCCCAGCTTCTGGGCCCGTCGTGAGAGCCGACGGCTCATGGCGACCCGCGGCCCGTACCCGGAGGGAAGGAGACGGCGTGAAACCGACCCACTCGGTGCTCGACTCGTCAGCCATCGCGGCCGAGTCCGGCTCGGCGCCGAAGGACCGACGCCCGGTGGCCAGTCGCGACTGGAGCGTCATGCAATCCCTGGCGACTGCTTTGGCTCGGGCCGGAGCGACGCCCAACTCCATCTCGGTCGCGGGCTGCTTGGCGGCCCTTCTTGCAGGCGTCAGCCTTGCGGCCTCCGCCCACACCTCGGGTGGGATCGCGAGAGCGCTGTGCGTCGCGGCGGCCGTGCTGATCCTTGTGCGGCTGATCGCGAATCTCCTGGATGGCATGGTCGCGGTTCAAACCGGCAAGGCGTCCGCCCTCGGGGAGCTCTACAACGACTTCCCGGATCGGGTCTCGGACGTGGCGGTTCTCTTCGGAGCGGGCCTCGCCACGGGCAGCAGCCCGCTGCTCGGGCTGGGCGCTGCCGTGGCCGCGGTGAGCTGCGCGTACGTGCGCTACTTGGGGGCCGTCGCCGCCGGTGGCCAGGACTACTGCGGGCCGTTCGCCAAGCAGCAGCGCATGACGACGATCGCGGCGGTGGCCATGGTGCAGGCGATTGCGCCCGCGCAGTGGTGGGTCGCTCGGGGAGCCGTTGGCGGACCGTGGACCTGGGCCTTGCTGCTCGTCCTGGTCGGAACCTTGGTCACGGTGCTTCGGCGCCTGATCCGCATCGCCAAGCGACTGCGAACGCCGAGAGAGTGAGACTCCCGTGACCGCATGGCTACGCGAGATCGCCACCGAACCGACGACCCTCGGCATTCTGAGCGGCTTGGGCCTTCTGCTGCTCCTCGTACCCGTGGTCGTCGAGGCCCTGCATCGCGTCGGACGAATCGACCGAGTTCTACGCCGCGAAGTCTACCAGCGAACCGGGTCGTGGCTGGTCATCATACCGATCCTGGTCGGGCCGGTGCTCTTGGGCCGCACGTGGGTGATCGCGACCACCGCGATCTTGGCGATCCTCTGCCACCGCGAGTTCGCTCGCGCGACCGGCCTCTTTCGCGATCGGGTCGTGAGCGCAACGGTCGTCGTCGGGATCGTCGCGTTGACGTTCGCCGCCTTCGACCACTGGTACGGGCTCTACGTCGCGCTCACCACCATCGTCGGCGTCGCCATCGTGATCGGCGGCATGTGGGGGCCGAGCCCGAGCGGCTACTTGCAACGCGTTGCCCTCGGGTCCCTGGCGTTCTTGCTGTTTGGAGTGTGCCTCACCCACTACTCCTACTTCGCGAACGATTCGCACTACCGCCCGCTCCTGCTCGGCCTCCTGCTCTGCATCGAGCTCAACGACGTCTTCGCGTTCGTGGTGGGCAAGAGCGTGGGCGGCCCCAAGCTCGTCCCTCGCATCAGCCCCGGCAAGACGATCGCCGGCAGTGTCGGGGCGATGGTGCTCACCACGTCGCTGTTTTGCTGGGTGGGTCACTCGATGTTCGCGGCGACGCCGCTGGCCCACCCCGGGCATTGGATCGCCCTTGGCGTGATCATCTCCATCACCGGCCAACTCGGCGACCTCGTGCTCTCGAGCGTGAAGCGCGACCTCGGCATCAAGGACATGGGCCAGCTGATCCCTGGACACGGCGGCCTACTCGATCGTTTCGACAGCCTGCTGCTCGCCGTACCCGCGGCATTTCACTACGTCCACTACTTCGCCGGCGTCGGACTCGACCGTCCAGTTCGTGTCTGGACCGGAAATGGTGGGTGACCCCGTGGCCCGTGGGGTTCGGAGAAGGAGTACTCTCCTCGGAGAACCAACCCGGAGCTGTCGCGAGCCGGGTGCGGACCGCCCGTGCGAAGCCCGGAACCCGAGAATCAACGAGTGCGGACACGGACCCGAGAGCGGGCGCAGTCCTCGGGAGACCCGCCCTTGACCGACGACCCCTCCACCAGCCCGAAGTCCGACCCCTGGCACTACCGCCCGGCAAGCGATCAAGGACTCGCGCCCGGAGAAAGGCTCCGCAGCGCGCGGCGCGAGAGCGGGCTGGCCTCGGTCATCTCCCAGGCGCTGTTTCGAACGATCGTGCGGGTCTACTTACGAACCTACCACCGGCTCCGAGTCACGGGCCGCGACACGCTGCCGCCGCACGGGCCGTGCCTCATCGTCGCCAACCACCGCAGCCACCTGGACGCCCTGTGCATCGCCGCCGCCCTGCCGGCCGCGATGCGCATACGAGCGTACCCCCTGGCCGCTGGCGACGTGTTCTTCAAGACGACCTCGGGCTCATGGCTGGCCACGCGGCTGCTGAATGCCTTGCCGGTTTGGCGTCAGCGAGGTGGCGGTCGCCACGCTCTCGGCGAACTGCGCGAGCGCGTGCTCGCGGGCGACGACGTCATGATCCTGTTCCCGGAAGGAACGCGCTCGCGAGACGGCCGGCCCCAGCGCTTTCGCGAAGGCATCGGCATGCTGGTGGCGGGAACGCCGGTGCCCGTCGTGCCGTGCGGCGTGACCGGCACCCACGAGGCACTGCCGCCGCACGCACGCTTGCCACGGCCGGTAGCGATCGAGGTTCGCTTCGGGGCGCCACGGGTGTTCGCCGCGATTGCCTCGAACCGCGATGGTTGGACCCAGGTCGCGGCCGAACTCGAGCGCTCGGTTCTCGCTCTGGTGGCTGGCGACCCGCCGGCGGCGGCGACCTCCGAGAGCAACGCCCCCGGGTAGCCGGCTGCCGGTAAGGAACGAGCGCGGTCGCGCGGATCGATTCAGTGCATGCGCGCTTCGACCGGCAACGAACGCACGATCTCCGCCTCGATACCGCTTGCCTGTTCGATCCGATCCAAGACACGCGACCGCGGCAAGACCTCGCAAGCCAAGTCGCGAAACAACTCCCAATGGCGCCCTTCTGCCTCGGCGAGTTGGCGGTAGAAGCGGCCCAATCGATCCCGCTCCGCGTCGGCGTCACCGCACAACGCGCGCGCCAACAGGCGGAACCGTTCACACGAACGGGCTTCGACGAAAGCGAGCACGAGCAAGTGATCGCCAAGTCCCCCGAGCCCTTCGCCCTCCGTGGCCAACCGCCGACGAAGTTCGGTCACGTAGCGGTCCGAGGTCGGCTTACCGAGCACCAGGTTGCGCGCGTCGAGCACGTCCAAGACTTGGCGCATGTGCATCATCTCTTCGCGGGCCAGGGCCAACATCGGCCGCACGAGCGCGGGCACATCCGAGTACCGATTGATGATGGCGAGCGCGCTCACCGCGGCCTTGTGTTCACAGAACGCATGGTCGATGAGCACGGCGTCCAAGTCCGCCAACGCGACTTCGATCCAAGTCGGTGAACTCGCGAGCCGGAGCGGCAGGTGCTCGAGCGGATCCGTCCAAGCGAAGGCGGTCGGCGCTGCGCCGGGCTCTGGCGGAGGGTGATGCATCAGCGACCGCCAGCACTGGGCTTCGTGGTCGGCTCCGCGGGCGCCCCACCGTTCCTGGCAGCCTGTAGCGCCAACGCATTCGCGAGCGCGGATTCGAGTTCGCCGAGCCCCTTTGCGTCCTCGAGGCGGCGCGCCAGCACAATGGCTTCGCCTAGACTCAGAATGGCGTGCGGCAGCCGACCGAGTTCGACGAGGACCCGACCTTGAGCACGCAAGCTGCGATACTCGGCGCCCACGAGTCCCAGATCCGAGTAGATCATGCGCGCAGCCCCATGCGCGGCAACGGCCTCGTCGAGCCGCCCCAGAGGCTCCAGCGCCGCGCCGATGGCCGACCACCCCATGGCGGATCCCCACCAATCGCCCAACGGTCGGGCGAGTTCCGTGCAGCGTTGTCCGAACGCGAGGGCGCGCTCGTAATCGGCGGCCTGCAGCGCCTCGCGCGCATCGCCATAGGCCTTCTGGCCGGCGCGAAAGCGCTCCCTCTCGGCTGCGTTCCAACTGACGAAGGCCGCGGCATAGTCGCTGAAGATCTTGCGCCCCAGCGCCTCATCTGCGGCACTCGCACCCCGAAGGGCGCGCTCGTGCAACTCGCGAATCTGGGTCGCGTCGGGCGTCGGTGACTGCTCGCGAAGGGACAGACTGCCTTCGAGGTACGAGTCGATGACGAGCAGCGCCTGATCCGGATGCTCCCGCCAAAGCGCGACCACACCGGCTCGATCCCCCTGCGCGTCCAGGGCCTCGAATCGCTCCTTGACGGACAACGGCTTCGACTCCTGCGCAAACGCCACCGCGCAAACGACAATCCCTGGGAGACACGCGGCCATCCACCGCCGGCAGGTCGACATGGGCACCACCCGTTCGTCATGGTTCGTTGGCAAGACCGATCGCGCCCGCAGCCGCCCCGAATCAGGCGAGCACCGCGATGGCGTCGGGCGTAGATTCTGTTCGAGCGGGCTTTCGAAAGCCTGCGCTCGACCGCGCACCCGTAAGCGCGCCGCACCCAAGGGCTGCAACCCCGTTGCCGCGGACTTCAGGTCGCGATCCCGAGCCGCGAAGGGTACCGGACGAACCCCTCGCGGGTCAAACCACTCGGCTCGACCCCGTGTGCGAGTTGGAAAACGGGACCGAGGACACTGGCCCCAGCGCGACGATTCGGTACCATGCCGGCTCCGTTGGGGCGCGCGATCGCGGGTTTGCCCGCTGCGCGTCCACAGGTTCAGTCGCGACCCCGAACGCTGCATCAACGTCGAACGAGGAGTTCCCGAATGCCGCAATTCACCGTCCACGGGAGGGTCATGGCCAAGGGCGCCGGCCGTCGACTCTTGTGCAGTCGACTTCTGGGCAGTCCACTCGCGGGCAATTCACTCCAGGGCAATTCACTCCAGGGCGATTCACTCCAGGGCGATTCACTCGCGGCCGGGCAACACCTCGGCAGCCCGCTTCGAGCCCGCACCCGCGCTCGTTTCGACCGCGGACGAGCCGCCTTCATCGGGATCTGTGCCCTCGCCGCGTTCGCGGCTCTTTCGACACCGGTGGCCGGCAGCGAGACCAAAGTCTTGCAGATCCCCATGAGGACCGACGGCCCGAAGTCGCTCGATCCGGTGCGCGGGTCGACGACGTACGACAACACCGCGGCGTGTCAGGTCTATGAGACCTTGCTGCAGTACAAGTATCTCGCGCGCCCCGCCCAGCTCGAGCCCCTGCTGCTGACGGAGATGCCGCAGGTCTCGGAGGATCGTCTCACCTACCACTTCAAGCTGAAGCCCGGCGTGCGGTTTCACGACGATCCATGCTTTCCTGACGGCAAGGGGCGCGAACTCGAGGCGCGCGACGTCTTCTACTCGTGGAAGCGCATGGCAGATCCGAAGAACGACCCCAAGAGCTGGTGGCTCTTCGAAGACACGATCGTCGGTTTCGACGAGTACCGCAGTGCGCAGCGGGCAGCCCCGACCTTCGACTACGAAGCCCCCGTCGCCGGCTTCGAGCTGATCGGTCGCCACGAGTTCAGGGTCAGGCTCAAGCAGCCGGTCTATCGATTCCTGTGGGTGCTGGCGATGTTCCAGACCTCGATCGTTCCGCGCGAGGCGGTGGAACACTACGGCAGTGCGTTCGGTCGCAACCCGGTTGGCACCGGCCCCTTCACGCTCGAGGAGAAGGACTGGGCCATCGCGAAGAGCATGGTCTTCCACCGCAACGTCAACTACCACGAGTGCACCTACCCGACGGAGCACGAAGTCGGGGACGAAGCGCTCGGTTTCCACATCCCGGCGGGCAAGCGCCTGCCGATCGTCGACCGGGTCGAAATCTCGATGTTCGTCGAGGATCAACCCATGTGGCTCGAGTTCATGGCCGGCCGGATCGGCTACACGCAAGTACCGGCGGAGAACACGAACACCGCCTTTCGCAAGTTGTCGAAGGCAGCCGACGGCAACCGCCTGCGTCTTCAGCGTGAGCTGAAGAGCCGAGGCATCGTGCACCACAGCGTTCCGTTGCTCGACTACATCTTCAAGGGCTTCAACATGGAGGACCCGCTGCTGGGCGGGTACACGGACAAGGGTCGTCAGATTCGTCAGGCGATCTGCCACGCCCTCGATTGGGAAGAGACGAACGACACCTTCTACGAAGGCCTGGCGATCGTCTATGACGGCCCGATCCCCCCCAACCTCGATGGTCACCCGCCGGGTCACGTCGCACCGATCAGCTACGTGAAGGGCAACCTCGACAAGGCGCGTGAGCTCCTCGCGAGCGCCGGTTACCCCGAAGGCGCGGGGTTTCCGACCGTCGAGTACTACGTGAGTCGCGGAGGCAACTCGCAGGAACAGTCGGAGCAGACCCGGCGCCAACTGGAGAAAATCGGCATCCAACTGAACGTGAGACTGGTCGACTTCTCGGCGTTGATCGAAGCCATCAATAACAAGAAGGCGCCGTTCTTCTCGTTCGCGTGGGGCTCGGACTACCCCGACGCGGAGAACAACTTGGCGCTGTTCTACGGCCCGAACGAGTCCCCGGGCTCGAACCACTTCAACTACAAGAACCCCGCTTACGACGCACTCTACCGGCAAATCATCTCGATGGGACCGTCGCCGGAGCGCACGCAAATCTACGAGCGCATGCGCGACATGGTGCTGACCGACTGCCCGGCAGCGGGCAGCTTGGCGCGCACACGCGAGTACCTGGTGCAGCCGTGGCTCGCGAACTTCAAGCCCTCGGAAGATTTCTACAACTGGATCAAGTACCTGGACGTAGACGACTCCAAACGACCCTAGCGCCGAGCCGTCGAGCAGCACGTCACTCAACCCCCGAGGGCCCGCCAAACGATGTGGACCTACGTTCTCCGTCGGATCCTGCACAGCTTGCCAGTGTACCTGAGCATCATTGCGCTCATGATGGGTGCCCTGCGAGTGGAGGATCCGGTGATGGGGTTCTTGGGCAAGAACCCGAACCAGGATGACTACGCGGCGAAGCAGCAGGCTCTGGGCCTCGACCGCCCGTTTGCGGTCCAGTATCTACGCTTCCTCGGGGAGGTGGTCACTCTCGACTTCACCGTCGAAAGCTGGGACAAGCCCGGCAAACAGGTCGGCCAACTCCTCCGGGAGTCGGTGGTGCCGACCCTCGCGCTGACCGTGCCGGCCTTGGTCCTCACGAGCTTGATCTCGATCCTCATCGGTCTCCTGTCGGCCTTCTATCGCGGCCGACTGATCGACAAGACCCTGATGGTCGCGGCGGTGCTCGGGATGAGCATCAGCTTCCTGGTCTACATCATCTTCGGCCAGTACTACGGCGCCGCCGCCACGGGTGGCAAGTTCTTCGCCATCAGTGGCTACGACCTCAGCGAGAACCAACGTAACGTCGTCCAAAGCTGGGCCTACTATTGCCTGCTACCGGTGATCATCAGCGTAATCGTCGCCATGGGCTACGACACGCGCTACTACCGTGCGGTCATGGTCGAGGAAAGCAACCGGGACTACATCCTGACCGCGCTCGCCAAGGGCGCCTCCAAGCGCAAGGTCATCTTCGTCCACATGCTGAAGAACGCGATGATCTCGATCATCACCCGCATCATGATCACCCTGCCGTTCTTGATCACCGGTTCGATCCTGCTGGAGCGGTACTTCCGCATCCCTGGAATGGGGCAGCAGTTGATCACCGCGATCACCGCCAAGGACTTCCCGGTCGTCCAGGTCTTCACTGCCATGTTCGCCGCGCTCTTCATCTTGACCAACATCCTCACCGATGTGATGTACGCGCTGGTCGACCCGAGAGTGAGGCTGTCGTGATCCCGCGCTTCCTCCGCAGCCGGGAGGCGCGGAAGCTCTTGCGCAGCAAGAGCGCCGTCTTGTCCCTGGTCGTGACGGCGGCCTATCTGATGATCGCGTTGGCCGTATTGCTCACGGGCTTCGTCAGCCTCGAGGATACCGAGCGCCGGGTCGCTCCCGGGAACTTGCGAGGATTCGGCACCACGCCCCCCCCAGACGCCCGGTTGGATCAGGCGAGTACCTACATTCAAGGAGTCGAAAAGCACCTCGCGAGCACGCAGCGCAATCCTGAGGATCTAGACCTCGGCCCCCTCCGATTGGCCGACCTCGATGACGCTCGATTCGAAGCCACCATCGAGGAGTGTTGGGCGCGGCTCGAGGCGATCGACGCCTTCGACGAGCTGGACTCGCCGGAGGCGCTGGCCGAAATCGATCGACTCGAGACCTCGGTCGCCTCCCTCTTCGCTCCACTGTCTGCGAGCGATCAGACCCGCCGTGCTATCTCGCTGTCATTCGGCACCGACCGTCAGGGCCGCTCGATCCTGATGCGCGCGCTCTACTCGGTGAAGGTCGCCGTCCAAATCGGCTTGGTCACCGCGTTCATCTCGGTGCTCCTGGGGGCGGTGCTTGGTGCGGCCGCCGGCTACTTCGGCTCGTGGGTCGATTGGGTGGTCACCTGGCTCTACTCGACGTTCTCGTCGGTGCCCAATCTGGTGTTACTGGCGGTGCTGGCTTTTGCCTTCACCGGTTCTCGCCTCGAGCAAACCCTCGTGCCCGTGTATGCCGCCTTCTGTCTGACCTTCTGGATCGGGCCCTGCCGCGTGATCCGGGGAGAAGTGCTCAAGCTTCGAGAGCTCGAGTACGTACAGGCGGCTACCGCCGTCGGCTTCGGGCGCATGTACATTCTGCTGCGCCATGTCCTGCCAAACACGGCGCACCTGATGTTCATCAACTTCTCTTTGCTCTTCATCGGCGCCGTCAAGTCCGAGGTGATCTTGAGCTTTCTGGGCCTTGGCGTGAAGAAGGGGCCCAGTTGGGGAATCATGATCAGCCAGTCCAGCCAAGAGGTTCAGAACGGCTTCTTCTGGCAGATCGGGACAGCCACCGCGTTCATGGTCGGGTTGGTGCTGGCATTCAACGTGCTCACCGACGCGCTCCAAGACGCCTTCGACCCGAAGCACGTGTAGGAGCCACGCATGACGCCGCCGACCAACGGCTCCCCGATCCTGCGGGTTCGCAATCTGACGACGTCGTTTCGCACCGACCGCGGAATCGTCACGGCCGTGGACGGCGTCTCGTTCGACCTGCTGGCGGGCGAAACCCTCGGGATCGTCGGTGAGTCGGGGTGTGGCAAGACCGTGACCAGCAAATCGATCATGCGCCTGCTTCCCGAGCTGACCAGTTCCATCGCTCCCGAGAGCGAGGTGCTGTTCGCCGGGAAGAACCTGGCGACGGCCGACGAAGCGACCTTGCGGACCGTGCGCGGCAACCACATCGCCATGATCTTCCAGGAGCCCATGACCTCGCTGAACCCGGTATTCACCGTCGGCTGGCAGATCGAAGAGGCCCTGAGCTACCACACCAACCTGAATCGGGCGCAACGACGGGCGCGAGCCATCGAGATGCTCGAACGAGTCGAGATTCCGAACCCAACCCGCCGGATCGACGAGTACCCACACCAGCTCTCCGGCGGCATGCGCCAGCGGGTGATGATCGCCATCGCACTGTCGTGCGAACCCGAGATCCTGATCGCGGACGAGCCTACCACCGCCCTCGATGTGACCATTCAGGCTCAGATCCTGCGTCTCATGGAGCAGCTCAAGCAGAAGCTCGGCACGGCGATCATGCTCATCACCCACAACCTCGGAGTCGTCGCCCAGGTTTGCGATCGCGTCATCGTGATGTACGCCGGGCGAGTCGTCGAGTCGGGGCCGGTGCGCGACATCTTCCACCGACCGCAGCATCCGTACACCAAGGCGTTGCTCGGTTCGATCCCGAAATCGGGGCGCGCCGAGCGCAAACGCCGGCTGCCGACGATCGACGGCATGGTCCCGGCCCTAACGCAACTACCCACCGGGTGCCGCTTCCAGAATCGCTGCGCTTCCCGGCAGAACCTGTGCGGGGTCGAAGAACCGCAGCTCGTGCAGCACGCCGACAGCCGAGAAGTGCGCTGCCACTTTCCGCTGACGACCGGAAAGGAAGCCTGAGTGCCACTGCTCGTCGTTCGCGACTTGGTGAAGCACTTCCCGGTGCGCGGCGGTTTCTGGAACCGCGTGGTCGGGCACGTCCACGCGGTGAACGGCGTCACGTTCTCCATCGAGCGCGGTGAGATTCTCGGCGTGGTCGGTGAGTCGGGCTGCGGTAAGTCCACGCTGGGCAAGACCGTGATGCGGCTGATCCCACCGACTTCGGGGTCGATCACGTTCGATGGGCGCGAGATCGCGACGCTCCCCCACTCGATGATGATGCCGTTGCGCAAGCGCATTCAGATCATCTTTCAAGATCCGTACTCGTCGCTCAACCCGCGCCTGACGGTACGCGCTGCCCTTCGCGAAGCGATCCGGTTCCACGACATCGTGCCCAAGAGCGAGGTCGAGCCCTACATTGATGACTTGCTCCGCCGAGTGGGCCTACCGGCCGAAGCCAAGCACCGATTTCCGCACGAGTTTTCCGGCGGCCAGCGACAGCGCATCGGCATTGCGCGAGCGCTCGCCTTGAAGCCCGAGCTGATCGTGGCCGACGAACCGGTCTCCGCACTCGACGTCTCGATCCAGGCGCAAGTGCTCAACTTGCTCATGGACCTCAAGGAGGAGTTCGGACTGACCCTGTTGTTCGTCTCGCACGATCTCAAGGTGATCGAGCACTTCTGCGATCGTGTCCTCGTGATGTACTTGGGTTTCGTCGTCGAGGAACTTCCCTGCGACGACCTGCACGACTCCGCGCGACACCCCTACACGCTGGCTCTCCTCAGGTCGAACCCGGTGAACGACCCCGACGAGCGGCGGGAGCTCACGGTTCTCGAGGGCGACGTGCCCAACCCATTCGCCCCCCCGCAAGGCTGCCCGTTCGTGGCGCGGTGCCCGGTGGCGGAGAACCGCTGCCAAACCGAACGCCCCCCGCTGGTGCGCGGTGCGAACGGTCACGCGGTCGCTTGCTGGGTTGCCAACGGCGGCTGAGGCGGAGTCGACCGCCGCGCGGTCCATGTCGAGAACCGGTGGGCTCCCGATGGCCAGCTTCGTTCGGCCACCCTGCGACGCGGAGCGAGACCGACGCGCCGTTGGACCACCGGGGACCTTTTGGACGAGGTTTCGTAGGACTCTCGCAGGGAGCGCGTCATGATCCCACTACGGGACGACAACCCGACTCGCACGACACCGTGGGTCAACTACACGCTCATCGCGATCAACATCGCTGTGTTCGTGATCCAGCTCATGCACGCCGACACTGGCGCTCTCCCCATGGACTCGTTGGAGTTCATCTACGGCGTCAAACCGGCGTTCTTGCACGGCTGGCTCCGCGGTGAACCCGTGTTGGTCGACATCGTCCAGCTCGACGCGCTCGGGCGGCACGTGATCGTCGGTCAGCGCTGGCTCGAACCCGCGGCCGCGAACACCCTCGTTCCGTACCTGACATCGATGCTCCTCCACGCCGGTTGGCTCCACATCGGCTTGAACCTGCTTTTTCTGTGGATCTTCGGCGACAACGTCGAGGAGGCTCTGGGTCGCCGACGCTACTTGCTGCTCTATCTGGCGTCGGGCCTCGCGGGCAGCTTGACCCACACGGCGATCGAGTGGCACTCCACGATTCCAACGATCGGTGCGAGCGGTGCCATTGCGGGAGTGCTCGGCGCATACGCCGTGCGCTTCCCACGGGCTCGGGTCCTCACGTTGGTGCCGATCTTCTTCTTCATCACGTTCCTCGAGGTGCCGGCCCTCTTGCTGCTCGGCCTGTGGTTCGCGCTCCAAGTGGTGCAGGGGCTCGGACCCGCCACCTACGTTGCCTCCTGGGCCCACGCGGGCGGGTTCGTCGCCGGGGTGGCACTGCTCTGGCTCCTGGCTCCGCCTCGGCGCGCGCGGCCTCGAAGTCCCCTTTGGATCGACCGCTGAGCCCGGGCATGGCGGATGCGGCTTGGGCGAGAAGCCCGGTCGCGGGGACCGGCGATCCGCGCGCGGTGCGAGCGCTGCCAGTCCGCGCTCGCGCTCTTGAGCGCGCCGTGCGTTGCCGGTACCGTCCTCCGGTCCAAGCCTCCTTGCGCAGTGCGGAGGCCCCTGCATGCGGGTTGCCGTTGTGGAGCCGAGCCTCATGTCCCCATGGATCTTCGTCACGCTGCCCCTCATCGGTGGGCTGATCGGCTGGGCCACGAACTGGGTCGCCGTGCGGATGATCTTCCGGCCACGCCGGCCAGTCCGCCTTCTCGGCTTCGCCTTCCAGGGGCTCCTTCCGCGCCGGCGGTCGGACCTCGCGCGCAGCGTCGCGGACACCGTCGAGCGCGACCTGATCTCCGTCGACGACGTTCAACAAGTGGTGCACGGGATGGTCAAAGGGGAACGTGTCCGCGCGCTCCTTCACGAGCGAGTAGACCGACTCGTCGCCCAACAGATCGAGAAGCTCGGCCCCATGGTCAAGATGTTCGTGCCGGGCGACCTGGTGAGCAGTTTGAAAGCCAAGGTCGAGGAAGAGGTGATCCTCTTCATCGAGAGCATGTCGGGAGAACTGCGGCAGGGGATCGCCGAGCAACTCGACGTCCATGAAATGGTGCGCTCGCGGATCGAAGGCTACGATCTCGACCGGCTGGAGCAGATCGTGAATCGAATCGCGTCCCAGGAGTTGCGCCACATCGAGGTTCTCGGCGGCGTGCTCGGCGTACTCATTGGGCTCGTCGAAGCGATCGTACTTCGCTTCATGGAGGCCACCCATTGAACCGATGCCGGCGCGAACTCACCGCGATCCTGCTCTGGGGGCTGCTGGCATCGCTGCTGACCACACCTGCGAACGGCCAGCAAGACGAGCCCCAGTTCGTGCGCCCGGACAAGACTCGCGGGTGGCCGATCTACTACCGCGAGTCCTATCCGGACGGTCGTTCGGAAACCCACGCCCTGTTCTCGCTCTACTACCGCAGCCTCCGCACCGACGGAGCTTCGCTGTTCCTCACGCCGTTCTACTACACCAACCGGGAACACTCGTCGAAGCGGGCCTGGTCGGTCCTCATGCCGCTCTACTTCTCCCGCACCAGCGACGACCACTGGGACTTGTGGAGTCTCCCTCTCCGTCGGGGAGAACGCTCGAGCGACCGCTCGAGTTGGCTGTGGGCTCCAGGAGTCCTACCCCTCTACTCGTCGGCCCGCAGCGAGACCTTCTCCAGCGCCGACGTACGGCTGGGAGTTCCGGGGCTCTTCGACCTGTTCCACGCCACGCGGTTCTCCAAACGAACGACCGTCGCTGCCGGCTCGCTGCTTCCGGGTTGGCCGTCGAGCGATTCTCTCGCGCTGTTTCGACACGATCGGAACTCGACCTCGGGAGTGATCCGCAGCCACCTGTTCCCGCTGTACGCGTATCGAGCCGAACGTTACTTCAGCCTCCCGTGGCTCGGATGGTTGCGCACGATAGACCAAGACTCGCGGCGCGACTGGGTACTTCCCATGCTCGGTGTCGTGAGACGCGACCCACAGGGATACGATTGGAACGCCGCACTCGGACTGTTCGCGGGCGGCAGCCGGGGGGAACGGTCTTGGCTTCGCCTCGAACCGCTGCTGCGCACTTCGCGAGGCCCCGCAGGAGCGGGGTCGATCGACATCGCCCACATCTACGGTCGTTCCTGGGACACCGAGGCCGGAGTCAGCGTCCACCGCGTCCTCGAGCCTCTGGGCCAATTCGAGAGCAGCCCAGTCGGGTATCGCCGCCGTTTCATCCCGATCTACTTCGCTGGACGCGACGGCGAGGCGTCTTACTTCGCGATCGCGCCGTTCTACTTCCGCGCCGACTCGCCCGCTCGAAGCTCGCAGTTGTTGTTTCCGCTGTACTTCGCCCACACTTCGCCTGACGCCAGCACGCGGGTAGCCTTCCCGTTCTACTGGGACTTCGCGACCGAGACGACGCGGACGATCACCGCGTTCCCGTTCTACTACCAAAGCACCTCACCCGACTCGCGGTTGGATCTGGTGCTCGGTCCGCTCTACATCCGTTACGCCCGGCCGGTCGCGGGGTCGGTGCACCACTCCGTTCTTTGGCCGTTGGCATCGTACGCACGTTCCGATGACCGCCGGCACTCTCACATCCTTCCGCTCTACTGGTCCGATCAGAACGGAGCGGACCGACTCGACATCGTCGGCCCGATCTACCTACGCGCGAGCGGAGCCGACTACTCGCACCACTTCCTGATTCCGCTCTACGGGTCGATGCGCCGCCAGATCGACGACGAGGGGTCGCTGCTGCAGCGCGACTTCTATGCCGCCGGCCTCTGGGTGAACAGTCGCACCTTCGGCCCCGACCGGCAGCGGCAGAGTACTCGGACTCACGTGCTCGGGCCCCTTGCCGGATACTCCCGCGACGACGTAAGCGGACAGACTCATAGCCGCCTCCTTCCGTTTTGGTGGCGCGACCGAGGCCCTGATCGACGTCTGACGATCGCGACTCCGCTCTATGTGAACCATGCTTGCCGGGGAACGGCTGGGGATCACCGACTCACTTTGCTCGGCGGCAACCTCTGGGTCGACACGCGCCGTGGTGAAGCAGTGAACCGCGGTGTACTCTGGCCGCTGACCTGGTACCACCAAGACCCGCATCAGACCTGGCTCCAGGCCATCGGTGTGTATCATCACCGCACAACCGATGCAGGGCGGTTCCAGCTTCGCCTCACGCCGCTCTTGAACTTGGACCTCGGCACGTCGTCACCCACGCCACCGCCCTATAGGTGGCTCCACCTGTACGCGACGGAACGTGGCGAGTGGGGCCACAGGACCTGGTTCCTGCCCGCGCTCGCCGACTTCGACCGACGTCCCGACTCTCAGCGCTGGAGCGTCCTCGCCGGACTCGCTGGGGGAGCCAGCGGTGCCGACGTATCCCACTTTCGCGTGTTCCCCATCTACTGGCGAACGCGGCTCGGCCCGCCGGAGAGCCCGACGCGAAGATTCACGGCCCTGTTCCCATTCTACACCGACTCGCTCGACGACGGCGGTCGCACGCGCTCCATCCTGTTTCCGCTCTTCGTGCGCGACACGCGCGTGGACGGCGAGACGTACCAGGCCCACCCATGGCCGTTCTTGTCGATTCGCAGCGGACCCCAGCAGCTGTATGTGAACGCTTTCTGGTTCATGGGCCTGGGTCGTAGTCCCGCCTCGTCAGGCTGGTGGTTTTGGCCCGTCGCCAGTCGCACCCGCACCGACCGCGAGGTCGCCGGCCCTTGGTCGACCGACGGGTACCTCACGCTGGCGCTCCTGCGGCGCTCTTCGGGCCCAGCGTCAGCAACCACCGTGCTGCAACCATTCCTCTTCGGCGTGCATCACGATGACGAACGCAACGCCCGCGAGTGGGACGCACTTCTGTCGACGGTGCGCTACCGGCGCGAGGGGGAGTTCACACGCTTTCACGCGCTCGGGCTCCTCTGGGGTTCGTCGGCTCCGGACCGTTCGTGGTGGAGCCTGTTCCCCCTCGCGTACTCGCGCACCACGCAGACCCACGCCCTCGCTCGATACACGCTGCCCCAGGCGTTTCACTTGTACTCTCGCCTGCAGGACACGGAGAGCACCCGCTGGTCGTTCTTGTGGTTCCTCGCGCGCAGTGAACACAGCCATGCCAGCGACGACCACGACTTTCGCCTCCTCCACCGCCTGGTGTTGCATCGCCAACGCGGAACTTTCAAGGAACGCGTGTTCGAGCCCTTTCACACCTGGGAAGAAGATTCGAGCACGGGCTACCTCTACCACTCCGTACTCAAGTTCTTGTACGTGGCGAGTCGCAAGGACTTCGCGTCACCGATCGAACGGCGAGTGCTCGGGTTCCTACGGTTCTGATCCGGAGAGGACGCTCGTTTGTACGCGTTCTGGGCGGACGTCATCTTGATGCTGCACTTCGCGATCGTCGCTGGTGTGGTGCTCGGGTTCGCAGCGATCGGGGTCGGTTCGTACCTGCGGCGAGACTGGGTGCGCAACTTCTACTTTCGCGCAAGCCACGTCTTGGTCATGGGGGTCGTCACCGTCCAGTCGCTCCTGAACATCCCCTGCCCGCTCACGGTTTGGGAAATGGGCTTGCGTGACCTGGCCGACGAAGGCGGCGTCTACTCAGAGAGTTTCGTCGAACACTGGGTCGGTAAAATCCTGTACTCCTTGCCGCCAGGGGCCGTCGTGCTGATCTATTGTCTCCTGCTGGTGGCCCTGGTCGCGAGTTGGTGCTTTGTGCCACCGCGTTGGCCTTGGCGCCACGCGAGCGCCAACACCCGGGCGGAAGAAAGGGCCGACGACACCGAGCCCAAGGCGGCCGCCGATCTCCCCGAACGTCCTTCGGAAGGAACCCACGAATGACCCCGCGTCCGCCGCACCCTGCGCATGGCTCCGGACCGTCCCGGCGCCGACGTCCGTCGGTTTCGAGCATCGGGCACGTCGTTCGGAAGATCATCTGGCCCCGTTGGCGACTGCTGGCCGTGGGGCTCGCGCTCATCGTCATCAACCGGCTGTGCGGTCTGGTCTTGCCAGGGTCTTCCAAGTACCTACTCGACGACGTGATCGGCAAGGGGAACACGGCGCAGTTCGGTCCCCTGCTCGCCGTGGTGGGTGGCGCGATCGCGATCCAGGCGGCCAGCGCGTTCTTCTTGACGCGCTTGTTGAGCATTGAGGCCCAGCACCTGATCGCCGAGATGCGGGCGCAGATTCAGCGACATGTCCTGCGTTTGCCGATTCGGTTCTTCGATCGTACCCGGTCCGGGGAACTAGTGTCACGGATCATGAACGACGTCGAAGGAGTGCGCAACCTCGTCGGTACCGGCCTGGTGCAGCTAATCGGTGGCATTCTGACATCGGTCTTGGCCCTCGTGATGCTGTTGCGGATCAACCCGGGGCTCACGCTGCTGGCCACGATCCCTTTGGTCTTGTTCGCCGTCATCTCATCGCAGGCGTTTCGTCGCATCCGCCCGATCTTTCGCGAGCGCAGCGCCATCACGGCACAAGTCGTCGGCCGCCTCACGGAATCGTTGGCAGGTGTTCGTATCGTCAAGGGCTTCAATGCCGAAGACCGCGAGGAGGCCGCATTCGGCAGCGGGGTCGAGCGGATCTTCGAGAACGTGCGGCGCACGCTGACCGCCCAGAGCCTGGTGATGAGCCTCTCCACCCTGCTCTTGGGTGCCACCAGCGTTTCCATCATGTGGATGGGCGGTCGTGCGATCGTGGCCGGCACCATGACCGTGGGCGACTTCTTGGCGTTCACGCTCTACCTGGCGTTCATGGTCGCCCCGTTGATCCAGATGGCAGCGATCGGCACGCAGTTGACCGAGGCGTTCGCGGGACTGGATCGGATGGAAGAGCTACTCGGTGAACCCCGTGAGCTCGACGACCCGCGTCGAGTCGTGCGCTTACCCGAAGTCCGGGGCGAATTCCGTTTCGAACACGTGGGCTTCGAGTACGAGGCTGGGACACCGGTGATCCACGACGTCTCGTTCACGGCCGCCCCGGGTACCGTGACCGCGTTCGTCGGGAGTTCGGGCTCCGGCAAGTCCACGTTGGCCGGACTCGCGGCCTCGTTCCTCACGCCTACGTCCGGACGGATCCTCATCGACGGGATCGATCTCGCCACCGTCGAGCTTCCGAGCTATCGGCAATGCCTCGGCTTGGTACTGCAGGACGACTTCCTGTTCGACGGCACCATTCGCGACAACATCCGGTTTGCGCGCCCGAGTGCCAGCGAGGAGGATCTCGAGTCGGCGGTGCGGGCGGCGCACGTCCGCGAGTTCACGGATCGATTCGAGAAGGGTCTCGACACCATCGTCGGTGAGCGCGGCGTCAAACTCAGTGGTGGCCAACGGCAGCGTGTGGCCATCGCCCGCGCGCTCCTGGCGGCCCCGAGAGTCCTCGTACTGGACGAGGCCACCTCGAGCCTCGACACCGACAGCGAACGTTTCATCCAGGAAAGCCTCGAGGGCCTGCTCCTCGGCCGCACGACCTTCGTGATCGCTCACCGGTTGTCGACCATCCGGCGGGCCGACCAGATTCTGGTGCTCGACGGCGGTCGCATCGTCGAGCGCGGAACCCACGACGAACTCATCGCGCGCGCCGGCCGCTATCACCACCTCCACAGCCTGCAAGCCAGGATCTGAGAGCTGGCCGCGTGGGGCCGGGGCCGCTCCCGCTCCCGAATCCGGAAACCGGGCGGGACGCCAGCGCCGGGCATGGCAACTCTAGGAGCGAGGAGCTTCCAGCACCCGGCGAACGACCACGTCGCCGAGGGCGCGGGGACGCACTAGGATCGGGTCTCGGTGACCTGAGTGCACCTCGGGAGGTTCTCGGCGGCTCTGGGGCGCACGCGTGCTCACTGGACTCGGACGCACAGGAACGACCGCACCGCGACGTGCGGGCGAGTGCGACTCGTTCGGCCTGGCGGCGGCGGGTTCGGTGGTGCGCGTGGGCCTCGGTTCGCGTTGGTTTCACGGTTTCGGAAGGTGGACTACCATGCTTCGCAGGCTCATGTCGTGTTCGTTCCTGTTGGCCATCAGCCCGGGATTGCTCGCTCAACCTACGGGCGGTGGCTATCTGCCCCTCACCCTGAACGACGCCACGGCACCGATCGGCGGCACGCTGTCGGTGCCGGCCCTGCTCGAAACCAGTGCCGCGCCGATCAACTTCCTCATGCTGAATTTCACCAACGATCCTGGCCAACTCGCCTTCACTGGCTGGTCGCTCGGGAGCGGCATGCAGAGTCACATCGCCCAGTTCGGCTCTCCCCCGTCCTGTGACACGATCATCTACCCCAGCGCCAGCGGCCTGAACATAGTCATGGTCCTGGCCGGCGCGTACGACGTAGGCGTCCACGGGCAGGAGTTGATTGTGCTTCACTATGACGTCGAGGCGTTGTCTCCGGGAACCACTCAGATCGAGGAAACATCGGGCACTCCCACGATCGCCACCATCACCATCGACCACGAGACGCCGCTGATCCGCGGCGACGTCGACGGTAGCAAATCCTGCAGCGTGGCTGATGTCGTGCGCCTGCTCGCTCATCTGTTCGCGGGCGAGTCGCTCGTATGCATGGACTCGGCGGATATCGACGACAACGGGTCAGTGAATCTCGGGGATGCGGTGCAGTTGTTGGGCGCCTTGTTCGGGGGTAGCGCCCCCCTGGACGAGGAGTGCCGTCTCGATACGACGGTCGACAGCCTTCCCAACTGTGCCGCAGGTTGTTAGCCCGGGAAGACGGCCCGTCCCCGCGCTGGGTTGTGGCTATGGCAACCGCTGACCAGCGGGCCGTTCTCCTCCGCAAGCTGTGTGATCCGTGAGCCTTCTCCCGGATCTCCAGCACATGTCCGGTCCCAACAATTCGTGACGCCGACGCCCGGAGCTGCTGCAAGCGCTCCGGGCGTCTCTTCGAGAGGCTCCATGACAGCGCCCGATCCCTGCGACATCCAAGCCCTGCTGGAGAATGGGAACTGGGTGCGTCGGCTTGCCCGGAAACTCCTGTACGATCCCGAGTCCGTGGAGGATGTGGTCCAAGACGTGTGGATCGCAGCTCTCTCGCGGCCTCCGGGTCGACCCGAAGTGCTACGCGCTTGGCTGCGCACCGTTGTCCGGAATCTGTCCTTCCTCGCGAACCGTGACCGCCGCCGGCGCGCACGCCGTGAGCAACAGTCTCCGCGCCCGGTGGCCAGCATGCGACCGGACGAACTCGCGCACCGGCTGGAGACGCAAGCGGCGTTGGTCAACGCGATCCTGAGGCTCGGAGAGCCGTATCGCAGTGTGATCTACATGCGGTACTACGAAGACTTGCAGCCGGCCGAGATCGCCGAGCGACGGGGAGTACCCGCGTCGACCGTGCGCACCCAACTCGCGCGCGGGTTGGAGCGGTTGCGCGAACAACTCGAACAACGTTACGGAGATCGCGCCGCATGGCGCGCCGCGCTCCTGCCGCTCGCCCTGCCGGCGCTCCATCCGGGTTTACCGGGCGGCGCCGACGTACCGTCGAAACCCGGCACCCGGATGACCCTTGCTCGCGCCGCGCTCGCAGTGACCACGGCGGTCGCGTTGCTCGGACTCTCGGCAGTCGTGCGGAATCCCGAGAGCCGCGTGGTCCCGGCCGGCGAACCCAGCGCGATCGCGGACACACCGATCGCGCTCGCACCGGAGCCGCGGACGCTCGCGCCCGACACTCCGTCACCCCGTAGCGACATGGGTGTCGCCCCGACCTCACCCCGCACCGCGCCCGCGCCGCGTCGCCCCGACGAGGCGCAGGCCGGGTCGTGGGTCGCAACCGCCGACACGGACTCGGCCCTCGCAGCCTCGTACCCGCTGTGCGTTACCGACCTCGAAACCGGCCGGCCCGTGGCCAACGCGAGCGTCGTGCTGCACGACCTCGGAAGCCCGGACGCGACACCCGTCGGATCCACCGACCGCGACGGCTTCCTGTGGGTGCCGCGAGCCTCGCTCTGCCGGCAGTCCTTCGCCGTCTTCGCCGACGGGTACATCGAGCACCGTGAGCCTGCGCGCCTCCGTAGCCTTGCGGCTGAGGGGACGCTACACGTTGGCCTCCGCCCCGTCTTCGAGGCGAAAGTCCGGGTGCGATTGCCGAACGGCGAGCCTGCTCGCCGAGCGACCGTCGTCGTTCGCGCCGTGACCCACAGCAAACCCGCGGCGCCCGCGGAGTCTCGCACGACCGACGGTCGCGGCGAGATCGTGTACCTCGCGCGCCACTACCATGCGACCCTGGAGATCGATCTACCTGGGTATGCTCGCGTGTCGGTCCCCGCCGAACTCCCGGAGACCACGATCACCCTAGCCTTGGGGTCCGACGTGCGGGCCCGGGTGATGGATGACACCGGCGCCCCGGTCGCCGACTGTGGCATCGAGATCAGTAGTGAACGCTGGGTCCGCAGTCCGCAGTGGACGCGCAGCGATCCCTCGGGTTGTTTCTCTCTCGGCGCGCTCGCGCCCGACGATCTCGTCACCGTGAAGTTCTTTCACTCGGCACTGCCGGCCTATCAACTCCAGGGCCTGCCACCCGACCCACGGGAGGTTTGGGCCTTCGAAATCCCTCGCGGGGTCAGCCTTCGCGGTTGCGTGGTGGCACCGGCGGGAGGTCCTCCGGTCACGGGAGGCCTGGTCTTTTTGGCCCGCGCGGAGGGCACTGAGGAAGTTCGAGTCGGAGAGATCAGCGCGCTGTCGAGGGCTCGCGCCCGCCCCAACTCGCGTTCGCGGACGCGCCTCATGCCGCTGCAACGAAGCCCAATCTCCGAGAGTGGACAGTTCGAGGTTGGCCCCGTCACGAGTGCGAACGAACGGTACCTGTTCATTCACCATCCGCACTACGTCAACCAGATCCACCTCGTAGGGTCGTCGAACGCGTCCCCTCGTCTCTTCACCCTCGATCCAGGCGCTCGTGCGGGCGGGCGCGTCTTCGATCCTCTCGGCACCCCAATGGAAGGTGTCGTGCTTCACCTCGGCGAGCTGTGGTCGAACGGCATGGAGAGCGTGCTCGGCCGAACACGAACCGACGCAGATGGTCGATTCGAGTTCGTGGGCGTTCCGGCCGTGATCGATCAGGAACTGACTGGAGACCGCGATGAAGCCGGACGCCCAGTGCGCCGGACCGCGGTGTTCCTGTGTGCCTTCGCGCCCGATCAACTACTCGCACTCCACGGACTGCCCGTCCGCGAGACCAGTATTCCCGGAGCCTTTCCGATCACTCCCGGCGATATGGACCTTCAGCTCGTGGCCTCCCATCGCGATCTCGCACTGACTCTCGACGTGGACCTCGTCGATCGCGGGGGTCGTTTGATCCGCACGTGGACTCCGACCCTGATCGTCGAGGCGGGGGGAAAGGTGTGGCGCGGGACCATCGGGCAGAATCTCGACACCTACCTCCTCTACACCGATCACCAGGTCCAGGTCAGCGACCTCGAAGGCGCTCGTGTGTTGTTCATGCCCCTCGGTCACCGCTGGCAGCGGGTCACCTTGGACCGATCCTGGCTCGAACCTCGGTCGACCGAACCCAGCGTCGCGATCGAACTCGCCCCGCGACCCGGGTCGAGCACCCCCATCACGGTCACCCGAACCGATGGCGCCCCATGGGTCGATGTGCCCCTGGCCATCGCCATGGAGAACGGTTCCGCAACCGCGGCAACTCCGACGACCTGGGTGGAAGTGGGCCGCACCGACGGGCGCGGAAGCGTAGACCTTTCCTTCCTGCCCACGGGGCACCACGTCGTCTACACCCGCAGTGCGGAGGGCGAGGTGCAAACCGATCCCACGGAACGCGAGTGGCGTCCCTTGGGAACGGTCTACTGTAGCCCGCAAGGAACCACCGAGTGGGCGCAGGGTCAGTAGACCTCGATCGCACCGACTCACGAGTTGCGCCAACGAACCCTCCCTTGCTGCGCACCGGAGGCACGCGTCCCACCGACTCGAGCCCGGTGCGGGATGGGCGATGGCTCGACCACGGACTCCGCGAAGCGTGGACACGGACTCGTTCGCGATCGGCAGGGAGCCAGAAGCAGGGCAAGGGGTTGCTGGTTCGTATCGTGGCGATGCTGACTTGGATGATCGGGCTGTCTTCGGAACCAGTTCGGAGCGCGAGGTCGAGGTCGAGGTCGGGGTCGGGGTCGGGGTCGGGGTCGAGTACGAGTACGAGTACGAGTACGAGGACGGGGACGAGGACAAGTACGGGGACGGGGACGGGGACGGGGACGGGGACGGGGACGGGGACGAGGACGAGGACGGGGACGGGGACGGGGACGAGGACGAGTACGAGGACGGGGAGACGGACGGGGACACGGACACGGACACGGACACGGAGTGGCCGAACAAGCCGTTGGCACCTGACGGCTGCTAGCGGCCGCAGGGGAACGCCGAGGCGCTGGGGACGACCCAGTGGATCGGAGACGAGGCTCTGGACTAGAACTCTTTCCAGACCTTGGCGAGACTTGGCCCCTCGACGTGCATTCGGAACTCGTTGAAGTGACCCCACGGCGTTTCGAGGACCTCGAAGTCGACTCCGCGCAGGCGGTCCGCGATCCTCCCGAGGAGTTCCTGAGCTGCCTCCGGGCTCGCTGTGTCATTCGACAAGTGCGCGAAGGAGTGGAGCGTGACTCGGGCGACGCCGACTTTCCTCGCCAACCACTTCAGATTCTTGATCGCCTTGCGGACGGTACCGTCGGGATCCTCGAGATCGCGGCTCTCGACGTGCACCCAGGCGAGCACTCCCCCCTGAGGCATCCCACCCTCTTCCTGCCGCTCGACTTCGGAGTCGAGATTGCGTTGATGGGTTCGGTACCAGAAGTCCCGCACGTGGAGCATGAGCAGGCGCAAGCGCAGCCTCCTTCCGGTTTCGAGTGCCGGGTCGCCCAGCGTACACTTTTTGGCCGCTGCGGAACCCGGCGCGCGTGGTATCCTGGCTACCTTCTGGCCACACGCGCGTTCGCCTTTGCGACCGCCGGGGGGCGCAAGAGCTTACGTCGTAACGACAACGACGGATTTGGCGTCGTTGGCCCGCAGATCGACTCGGACCGGAGGCATCGTGTCGGCGCCGCAGATCGCGACCGGTCAGATTCTGAACAACCGCTACCGCGTCGTCCGCATGATCGGCGAAGGCGGCATGGGCCAGGTCTACGTCGCCGAGGACCTCTCGGGCGCGGAGCCGGTGGCTCTCAAAGTCATCCGCGAGGGCCTCGAAGACTCGGATCGTCGCCGATTCGAACGCGAGATCCGCATTCTCCAAACCCTCGATCACCCCCATGTCGTCGCGTTCCGTGACCTCGGACTCTGGGGGAGCACCATCTTCTACACGATGGACCTGCATTCCGGACCGAGCCTCGAGCACTTGCTCGCCGGACGCGAACACGGGGTCCAGACGTCGGAGGAGCTCAACTGGTTCTTGAAGATCGTGATGCAGGTGGCCGAGGCACTGCAGTACTTGCATCAGCGTCGCATCATCCACCGGGACGTGAAGCCGTCCAACATTCTCCTCCGACTCGGCGGAACCGAATCCCCGGATCCGATCGACTACCTCGGCCGCACGGGAGTGTCCGCATCACTCACCGACTTCGGGTTGGTCAAGACCCGCGACGGCGACGGCGCGCTGACCCGTACGACGCTCGGAACCCCCCAGTACATGGCACCCGAGCAGATCGAGAACGCCAGCGCCGCGGACGAGCGCAGCGATCTGTACTCCCTTGGCGTCATCTTGTACCGCATCGCCACCGGGCACCTCCCCTACCAGCGCTTGTCCGACGCGCTCTCGCGCCGACCCCCACCGCCCGCTCGCGAGCTCAACGAGAAACTGCCGGAGCTCTTGGAGTCGGTGCTCGCACGATTGCTCGAGTTCGAGGCCCACCGCCGCCCCACGAGTACGGACGAAGCCATCGAACTCCTCCGGTCGGTACTCGACCGACGCGTTCAGGCCAGCACCGATGCGGTCACCATCACGAAACTGACCCAGCCCACCTTCAGCGGACGCGAGGCCCCGCTCACGACGCTGCGGGAACGGGCCAAGCTCACGGCCCGCGGACAAGGTTCGTGGGTGTCGATCACCGGCGAGCGCGGCAGTGGCAAGTCATGGCTCGTTGGGCGCAGCGACTTCAAGAGCCATTCGTTGATCCAGGCGGGATTGACCGTCTATCAAGGGACCTTCGTCGCCGCGCAGCCGCACTCGGGCTTCCAGCAAGTCCTGCTTTCGGTGCTGCGGCACATCGATCGACACCATGAGCGACCCAAATTGCTGGAAACGCTCGGTCGCTGGGGCCGACACTTGGCGTCGCTCTTTCCGCAGCTTCAGTTCGAAGGCTGGCTCGAAGGCTGCCCCGAAGTCGAGAGCGAAGTGCCGCCAGAGATCCTCAAGGAACGAGTCTTCCAAACCGTGATCGATGTCCTAGCCAGCAACGCCGAACTGGAGCCCCGTGCGCTGGTGCTCGAGGATGTGCACTACGGGGACGACTTCGACCTCGAACTTCTGCGCCGGTTGATCTTGAACTGTATCCAGCTACCGGTCCTGGTCGTCACGACCCACCGTCCGGAGTTCCACGGCCGCCTCCCCGCACTCGAACGCTTGCTCCTCGAGATCCGCTCCGAGGAGCGCCTGATCGAGATCGAGATGCAGCCGTTCGACCGCGACGAAACCCGCGCCATGGTATCGTCGATGCTCGCCCCCGCGCGCCAGATCCGCGACGAACTCGTCGACGTGCTGCGCGCGCGTACCGACGGTGTGCCGCTGTACCTGCTGCATCTCGTCAACTCGTTGTGGAACCGCTCGCTCGTGGACTTGCGGGGAGACTACTGGGAGGTCGACCTCGAGGCGGTGCGCGCGTTACCCATCCCCGAAAGCACCCGCTCCCACTTCCTGCTGGTGCTCGACGAGATGGACCCGCTCGAGCTCAAGGTGCTGCACCTGGCGGCAGTACTCGGTCCCACGTTCGCCTTCGATGTACTGCTCGCGGTGCTGGACATCGACGAGTTCGAACTCGACCAACTGTGCAAGAACCTGGTCTTTGCCGGGATTCTCGAGGAACACCAAGACGGCTTCCGTTTCCTACGGCCGTTCGAACAAGAGATCATCTTGTCGCGGCTCTCACAGCCCATGCGCCGCCGCTTGCATGCGCGGGTAGCGCGCGTACTGGCCGAGCACTACGGGGAGACTTCCGAGAAACACATCGGCGAGATCGCCGACCACATGTATCGGGGTGGCGATCACGACAACGGCGTTCGCTACCTGCAGCGGGCCGCGGAGCAGGCCGAACGCGCCTACGCGACCCGCGCCGCGCTCGAGTACAACCAGAAGGCGCTCGAGCTCTGTCAGGATCCCGCCGTTCGCCCCCAGCTCCTGGTCGCCCTCGGGGACCAGCATCTCAAGCTCGGCGAACTCGATCGCGCCATCCAGCGGTTTCGCGAGGCCATTGGCCACTTCACCCAAGTAGAGCGGCACCTGCTGCAGCGCGACCCTGTCACCAACGAGCAGTGTCACGCCTTGGGCAACTACGTGCGCCTGCTCATCAAGTTCGGCGAGGTGTCCGTGCGCAAGGGCGACTACGAGCCTGCGGGCGAGAACTTTCGCAAGGCGGAGCAGATCGCCCGCCGCATCGACGCCAAGGATGACATCGCCTTGTGCTTGGTGCGCCAGGCCGCCACCTTTGCCTACGTCGATGACTTCGAGAAGGCTAGCGCGGCCTACCACGAGGCGATCGCCCTGTATCAGCATCTCTCGGCGGGTCCGGGTCTCGCGAGCGCCTGGGGCGGACTGGCGGCGGTCGAGAAAGTACGTGGCAATCTCAGCGAAGCGTTGAGCTGTCTCCAGCGGGGGCTCGCTATCTCCGAGGAAGTCGGGGACGAACTACAGACCGCTCGCCTCCTCACCAACCTCGGGAACCTGCATCGCAACCGCGGGCGCATGGATGACGCGGTCGCGTCCTTCGAGCGCGCGATCGAGCTGCGACAACGACTCGGCGACCGCCAGGGGATGACCGTGTCGCTGATGAACCTCGGCCGCACTCAGGTACTCCTCGGCGACCTTCGCCTGGGACTCGACGCACTGACCCGGGCGCAGACCGCGTTCGAGGCTTTGGGCGACAAGCGCGGACTGCTCTTGTGCCTGGGCAATCTCGCGAGCACGCACTACTACCTCGGTGACTTCGACACCTCCGAGTCCTTGTTCACCCGTTACCTCAAGGACTCGGAGCGCAGCGGCGTTCCCCGCGGCATCGCGGATGCCTGCCTGGGGTTGGGGACGCTGCAGCTCGGACGTGGCGACATCGAAGCCGCGGAGCGCTACTTCGAACGCAGCCTCACCAGCTTCGAGCGCGCCGGCGACCGGGAAGGCGCTCACCGCAACCGCATCAAACTCGCCGAAGTGCGGATGCTCCAGGGCCGACTCGACGAGGCGCTCGAACTCTGTCAGCTCGACCACTCGTCCCCGGCCAGCTCGGAGGAGCCGGACGCGCTGCCGCTCACGCGGGTCGTGGAAGCGGGCGTGCGTCGTCTCCGCGGAGATCTCGAGGGTGCCGAGCGGCTCGCGCTCGAGGCCTTCGCGGCGGCCGAGCAACAAGACATCGTCCTCGCCAAGGGTCATAGCAGCTTGGCGGCCGGCATGGTGTACCGGGACATGGGGTTCTACTATGCCGACAAAGCCGCGCGCTTCTTCGATCGCGCCCTCGCCGCGTTCGAGCGCATGGGCGCATCCCACTTGATCGCGATCACTCAGCTCGAGTACGGGATTTTTCTGGGACTCGTCGATGAGGTCGAGCAGGCGCGCGAGTTCCTCTCGCGAGCAGCAACCGTCTTTCACTCACAACGCGCGCAGCGTCACCTCGAGCGGATCCAGCGTGAGATGGCGGAGCTAACGTGAACGAGCTGCAGCCATCGGCCAACGACAAGGCGCCTAAGGAGTCGCCCAAGAATAACTTCGACATCTTGCCGTCGATTTGGGTCAGATTCGGCCGCTCCGGAAAGCTCGGAACCGGAGGCGTAGCCTTAGTTCCGGTGAGGATTTCGAGGTTTTCGGATCGGTCGAAGATGGCCCGAAGCGACGAGCAAGAGGGTGAAGTTATTCTTGGGCGACTCCCAAAGGAACAGGACCCATGAACCGATTCGCCTTCCGGAGAAGCTCCGCCCTCATGCGGATCAAGTCCGAACTCGACGGCTTCTACATGAGCCAGCAAATCGACCAGGACTACGATAGTCGTGCGATCATGGATCGCATCCTCGGGCTTGCTTTCAAGGAACTCGAGTTCGGCGAAGGCAAAGCGATCGACCGTGGACTCCTCATCGTCCGCCGCGGCGACGGTGAGCCGCTCGAGGTCACCGGCGGTTGGAAAGCCGGAGAGGACTCGAGCTTCAGCCGCACGGTCGTCGAGCGAACGCTGACCGAAGCGGTCCCGGTACTGTACGGTGCCACGAATTCGAGCCAGTTTTACCAGAGCGTCGACAGCCTGCGCGATCTCCCCGGCCTATCTTTGGTGTCCGTACCGATCCTCTCCGAGGACGCACCCCTCGGCGCCATCTACGTCGAACGTCAGGACGCCGCGCATCCGTTCAACTCCGAGGATCAGAACTTCCTCGGCGAGTTTGCGGCAACCATCGCGCCGTACGTGAAGACAGCGCTGCTGCACCAGCAACACATGCGCGAGATCCGCAGCCTGCAGGTGGCGGCGGGGTCGGCGGCCTCCACGATCCTCGGCCGGTCCGAAGCCATGCGCGCCGCCCTGCAGCTGGCCACGCTCGCAGCGGCCTCGAACCAAACCGTGCTCATCACGGGGGAGTCCGGCTCTGGGAAGGAACTGTTCGCGCGGGCGATCCATCAACGCAGCCCACGTGCGAAGCGCGCGTTCGTGATCGTCGACTGCTCCGGCTTGTCGGAGAATCTCTTGGAGAGCGAGCTGTTCGGACACAAACGGGGGGCCTTCACGGGTGCGCTCACCGACAAGCCCGGCGCCTTCGAGGAGGCAAGCGGCGGCACGCTGTTCCTCGACGAGATCTGCGACTCGTCATTGGCCCTGCAGCAGAAGCTGCGGCGCGTCCTCCAGGAGGGCGAGATCCGGCGTGTCGGAGAGTCCGTTCAGAGGCCAGTGGATGTCCGGGTGATCTGCGCCACCAATCGCAATCTGCAGGTCGAAGTCGAGCAGAAGCGGTTCATCCAAGACCTCTACCACCGCATCCACAAGTTCCCGATTCAGCTCCCGCCTCTGCGCGAGCGCAAGGACGACATCCCGATCCTGGCGGACCAGTTCATTGCCGAGGTCGGGGTCCACAAGCGGCCTCCCGTGCGCGCCATCGAGCCCGAGGCGCTAGCGCGGCTCGTGGCGCGCGACTGGCGAGCGAACAATGTTCGCGAGCTTCGCAACGTGGTCGAACTGGCCGTCGCGCTGGCCTCGTCGGCAGTCATCGACGACGCCACGATGTTGCGCACGTTCGAGATTCGCGGGGAGGTTCCGGCGCGGCCCGTTGCGTCCGCTGCAACCGCGAGTGACCGGCGTACGGCCCCGCTGTTTCGTGGTGAGTGCATGTCCTTGGACGCAGACCAGGCGCGGCAGCTGTTCGCGCTGACTTCGGACCATGCGGCGAAAGAAGAACGCCCGTATTATCACATGCAGCGGGAGTTCTCGGGCAAACTGATCATCGAGGCCCTCCGCTACACCGACTGGCGGTTGCGCCCGGCCGCCAAACTACTCGGGGTGAGTCCAGTGAAGCTCCGTCAGGATCTCCGTGGCTACGTCGAGTTCGTATCGCGTTGCAGCGAAACGAACGACGCGGAAGAGCTCGCCCGCACGCTGGCGATGCCGGCGGACGCGCTGCGCAAGAAACTCCAAGACCTGAGCCTCCCCCTTCCCTGTGGCGGACGGACCGAGCAAGGCGGTGCGAATTGAGAGTCGGCGTGCTGCGCATCGATCTCCATATTCCGCTGGCCGGATCCTTGAAGGGGAAACGCCAGGTGCTCCGCAGCCTCAAGGATCGACTGTTCGCGCGCTTCAACGTGTCCGTCGCCGAAGTCGGGTCGCAAGACCTCTGGCAGCGGGCGCAACTCGGGATCGCGCACGTCTCGCTCGACGCTCAGGGCGCCGACTCCGCACTGCGCAAGATCGAGGACTTCGTGCGTCACCACCCCGGATCGATCTTGCTGGCCGTGGAGCGCGAGGTCCTCGAGTTCGACGGGGAACAGCAGTGGGAGGGTTGGTCCGACTCGGCCGAGGACGAGCCGCCCCCTTGACCGGAGGGGCTACAGAATCCCGGTCAGGATGAACCACACGACGACGGCGGCCGCGGCCAAACGCCACCATCCGAACAGACCCAAACCGCGCTGGCTCAGGTAGTGCACCATCCACTTCACGGAAAGCACCGCCGACACCCATGCCGCCACGAAGCCCACGGTGATCTCGGTCAGACCGTAGGCGGCGAACATGGTGGCCCCGCTATCGAGGGTCTTGTACGCGGTGGCTGCCCCAAGCGTGATGAGCCCGAGAAGGAACGAGAACTCCACCGCGGCCGTGAGCGACAGTCCCGCGGCGAGCCCGCCGAGGATCGTCGCCAGGCTCCGACTGACGCCCGGCCACAGCGCGGCACACTGGGCAAGTCCGACGATGACGCCGACGCGGACGGTCAACATCTCGAGGTCGTACCCGGGGCGCTGCTTCAATCGCGGGGCGATCCCGAGCAACACCACGCCACCCAACGCCCACGCCACGGCGATCGGCCAGGGTCCGAATAGATACGCCTCGATCACGTCCCCTGCGAGCAGGCCGAGGGTCGCGGCCGGCACGAACGCCACGCCCAAGGCCAGCGCGATCCTACCGCCGTCGGCGTCGCGACCGGTGAGTCCCAGCGCCATCTGGGACACCCGCCGGCGGTACAGGCCGAGAACGGCCACGATCGCGCCCGCTTGGATGACGATGGCATAGGCGTTCGCTGCCTCGCTCGCCGGAATCCCCAACAGGCGTTGGGCGATCAGGAGGTGACCGGTCGAGCTGACCGGAAGGTACTCGGTCAGGCCCTCGACGAGCCCGAGGATCAACGCTTGCCAGGGGTCCATCGAACTCCTCGTACGAGTCATTGCTCCGCCGTGGCGGCCAATCCCCCAACTCGGTGCGGCTGCGGAGTTTCGGCTGAGCTGGCTCCGGTGGCCCTGCGAGCGCGCCTCGCCGCCAGGGGGCCGCGAAAGGGGCGTCGGGGTCGCCATTCCCGGGGCCGCCCGAACCGTGGGCGGAGGCTACCCCGCACACGGGCCCGAGGGAAGTACTCCGGCCGAGATCGCCGCTGAGGAGTCGCCCGAGAATCACTTCACCCTCTTGCTCGTCGCTTCGGGCCATCTTCGACCGATCCGAAAACCTCGAAATCTTCACCGGAACTGAGGCTACGCCTCCGGTTCCGAGCTTTCCGGAGCGGCCGAATCTGACCCCAATCGACGGCAAGATGTCGAAGTTGTTCTTGGGCGCCTCCTGAGGGCTGGGTCGCGGGGCAATCTGCGAGCCGCGGCAACGGCGATCGCCGGGAACGGTCGATCACTGAATCAGGCGTGGTCCCGGACGGGCACTCCGGTGAGCCACACGCGGCGACCGCCTCAGGAGAAGTCCATGTCGCGAACGTTCGGAGTCCCCAAGCTCTTCCGCCGCCTCATTCGACTCGGGGCACACGCACTCGGGTACGAGATCGTGCGCCGACCGATCCAGTTCAATCCTCTGTGGCTCCACCTGGAACGGCTGCTTGCGCAACAAGAGATCAACTGCGTCATCGACGTCGGAGCCCACTATGGCGAGTACGGAAACGCCCTACGGGGCCTCGGCTACCGGGGACGCATCGTCTCGTTCGAGCCGATCGCCGCCAACTACGAAGTCCTCGCGCGCCGATGTGCGGCGGACGCACTTTGGACCTGCCACCGGTGGGCACTTGCCGATCGCTCCGAGGAACGTACGTTCCACGTCACGACCGACTCGGTGTTCTCTTCGATGTTGACGCCCAACGAGTACAGCTTGGACTGGTCCGGGCGCGGCAGTCGGGTCGAGCGCACCGAGAAGGTGAACACGCGACGCCTAGACGACCCGGGATTCCTCGCGTCCCTCGTTCCGGAGCTGGATTCCGTGCGGGCTCTGCTCAAGGTCGACACCCAAGGGGCGGACCCGGCCGTCATCTCCGGGGCCAACGGGATCCTCTCCCAAGTCCGAGCACTCCAGTCCGAAGTGTCCGTGCGACCGCTCTACCACGACGCGCTCGGCTACCGCGAATGCATCGCGGAGTACGAGCGACTCGGCTTCGAGCTCACAGGGCTGTTCCCCTGCGCCCAAGAAGAGGATCAGCGTGTGGTCGAGTTCGACTGCGTCATGATCCGCTCGGCCGCCGCTACCGCGGCCACCGCCACCGCCGGAAGTTCGAGCGTTTCGAGCTCGTAAGGAGTCGCCCTGCCGGCGTCGCCTCTTCGTCGAGGCGAGCCGTGAGCTTGCGACTCCCACCGCGATCGCTCGGTCCGACCCGGCCGCTCGCCTCGCTGGCCGTGCTGGAAGGCGCCGGCCCCCGATCCGGCCGCGGAAGCTGTTCTCCCCACCGCCGGAGCTGGTACGCTACGCGCCGTTGGGTCTCCAGGTCTGCTCCATTCAGCTCGGGAAATCGAGCGGGAAGTGTTCACCGGTGAAGAGTATCTGCGTCTTCTGTGGGGCGAATCCGGGTAACGACTCGAGCTACACGACGGCGGCGCGGGCCTTGGGTGAGCGGCTAGCGGCTCGTGGCATCGACTTGGTGTATGGGGGCGGAAGCGTCGGCATGATGGGGGCGGTGGCCGACGCCGTCCTGGGTGCCGGTGGCCGGGTGCACGGGGTGATCCCGAGAGGGCTCGCGACCAAGGAGATCGCTCACCAATCGCTCACCCGTCAGGAAATCGTGCCCAACATGCACGCGCGCAAGGCACGTATGGCGGAACTCGCCGAAGGGTTCATCGCCCTGCCCGGTGGCTTTGGAACCTTGGAGGAGCTGTTCGAGGTCATCACCTGGGCGCAGCTGGGAATCCACCGCAAGCCGGTTGGGTTGTTGAACGTACTCGACTACTACGCGCCCCTCATCACCATGATCGACGATGCCGTCGCGAAGGGATTCATCCGACCGGAGTACCGACAGCTCCTGCTCGCGGCCGACGTCGACGATGAACTCATCGACCGAATGGTCGCCTACGAGGCCCCGCGGCTCCAGCAATGGATGACGAGCGAGGAGAGTTGAACGACCGCCGGCGCGCCTACTCCTGGGCGCGCCACGCGGCGAGTAGCTCCGATTGACGGCTCTCCATCCGCTGGCGATCGGCGGGTGCCCGGTCGTCGTAGCCAACGAGGTGGAGCACCCCGTGGACCACGTAGAGCAGCACTTCCAGCAACGGCTCGTTGCCGAAGTCCGGTGCTTGGCGCTTCGCGGTGTCGGTCGACACGACGATCTCGCCCAATAGCGGCAACGGGAGCTCGTCTCCGCGCAGTGCGTCTTCGTCCCCGTCGTCGATCGGAAACGTGATCACATCCGTCGGCCCACTCACCCCGAGAAACTGCTGGTGGATCTGCGCGATGCGCGCATCGTCGACGAAGGTGATCTCCACACGCCCCTCCCGTTGCTCGGCAGCGAGGACGAAGCGAACGAGGCCCCGAACTCGCGCGGCCGGAATCTCCAGCGTTTGCTGTTGATTCGTAACCCCGATGTCGGGAAGGACCGGGGGCGGCGTCGGAGAACCCGATGGCGTCGACTTCCGTGGACGTAGCTTCACGAGATGTCTCTCAATCCCGAGCTGGGCGGGCGGCCGCGCGCAACACTTCGGATCCAGGTCGCGAGGCCGCGGGCCGGGGAACACCGGCAGCGTCTCCCTTGGTGCCCGGGTCGTTTGCACTCTTCTCGGCCGGCGGACGCGGCGGTGCCACCTTGTCGGGCCCACGCTCGCGGCTACCGCCCGGTCCAGCAGACCGCGGCCCGACACCGACCCCCGTGCCTCCGTCGCCGTCGTCATCCGTCGGATAGCGAATGCGTCCGTGTTGAATCGCGGCCAAGACCCTTACGAAGGCATCCTCGATCCCCTTCAGGTCGCGTACCGTGAGTTCGCACTGGTCGAGTTGTCCGGTCGACATCTTCTTCTGGATCACATCACGCACGACCTGCCGCAAGCGAGTGGGCGTCGGCTCCGTCAGCAAGCGCGAGATCGCTTCCACGGAGTCCGCCAGCATCAAGATGCCCGCTTCCCGAAACGTCGGCTTGGGCCCTGGGTACTGAAACGCTCCCTGACCGCTCTCCGAGAAGCCGCGGCTCTCCTCCTGCTGACGCTTCTTGTGATAGAAGTACTCGACGACCGACGTGCCATGGTGCATGGGGATCATGTCGACGATCGGTTTCGGTAGCCCCTCTTCCTGCGCGAGCCGAATGCCGTCCTTCACGTGCGCGATGATGATCAAACGCGACATCTCGGGGGACAGGCGGTCATGCATGTTCTCGCCATCCCTGACGTTCTCCACGAAGTACAGCGGCTTCAGCATCTTCCCGATGTCGTGGTAGTAGGCCCCGACCCGCGCAAGCAAGTCGTTGGCGCCAATGCTGCGCGCTGCCTCCTCCGCCAGCTGCCCGACGGTTTGGGAATGGACCCAGGAACCTGGCGCCAACAGCGAGAAGTCACGCAGAAGGGGTAGGTTCACGTCGGCGAGTTCGATCAGGCGAATGTCGGTCGTGACATTGAAGATCCGCTCCACGAACGGCAGCGCGCTGGTGACGAGAATGCCGGCGCCAAGACCGTTCAGGAACGCGAAGCCAGGGTGAATCAGACGGTCGGCACCGGCAGCCCAATCGGTGGGAACGCCGAGGGCCCACAGCTCCAGGAGGAGGCAGGTCACGAACTGCGCGACGCCGGCGGCAAAACCGATGATGACGAGTCGCGTGCGGTTGCGAATCCGGTGCATCCCGAGGGCGGCAACTAGCCCGCCCGCGAACAAGGTCACCGACATGACGAAGGGCGCCTGCGACTCCCCCCCGACTCCCTGCTGCGTCATGAGTCCAGCGATCGTGGCGCTCGCCAGCGAAGTACTGATGGCCAGTGGGGGGCTGAAGATGAGCGCTACGAGCATCGCAAGCACGGGGAGGGGCACGAGCAAGACCAGGTCGGTCTCCGAGCGAATCATGACTTTCGCGATGAGCACGAACACGGCCAGCAACATGAAGTAGTGGGCGAACGTGTTCAGCTCGGCGAGAAGTTCGGAGTGATAGACCCGCACCATGAGAAACATGCACAGGTGGACGACGAGAACGACCCCGAAGAGGCTTCCCCAAGCCTCCCAATCGGTGACTCCGACCGAACCGAGGCCGACCATCAACGTCGCATATGCAGCGAAGATGACCGTAGTCAGCAGCCGCACGACCCGGTGGGACGTGGCCTGGTCGCGCGCCAGGATATCCGCTTTGGTCGCGGTCTTGGCGAAGGAGAGCCGGTGCGAGCTCCGCTTGTTGTTGGCACCCATCCAGGGAGTCCTTCCCGCCCGCGTGTATCCGAGACACGGAAGGGTTGCGTCGACGACGACGAACCCTGCGTGGTGCCCGGCTCTCCAGCCAACCCCCTGGCTGTCCGAACCCTCGCGAACCAGGGACCTCGGCACCAGGGGCGCCGCGGGCCCGTGGCCACAGCCCTACCCGGCCGTAGCCCTACCCGATAGTATCGGAATCCTGCCCCCGAGGCCCTCTCCGTACTTTCGGGTCGGGCCCTTCGGTGCCCCCTTCGTTCCGCTCGTAAGCCTTTACGATCTTGGTCACTAACGGATTCCTCACGATGTCGGCCGCACCCAACTCCGACCACTCGATCCCCGGAATTCCGGTCAGAATGCGCCGAGCGTGGAGGAGCCCCGACGGTTGCCCCGCCGGCAGGTCGACCTGGGTCACGTCCCCCGTGACCACGATTCGCGACTCATAGCCCATGCGCGTGAGGAACATCTTCATCTGTGACCGCGTCGTATTCTGCGCCTCGTCGAGAATGATGAAGGAGCGGTTGAGCGTACGCCCCCGCATGTACGCGAGCGGCACGATCTCGATGATCTCACGGTCCGAATAGCGCCGAACCTGGTCGTAGTCGAGCAGGTCGTTGAGAGCATCGTAGAGCGGGCGCAGGTAGGGATTGACCTTGGCCTGGAAGTCCCCGGGAAGGAACCCGAGTTTCTCCCCGGCCTCCACCGCCGGCCGACACAGAACGATCTTCTTGACGGCACCGGCGTTCAGCGCCTCGACCGCCATGAGCACGGCCAGGTAAGTCTTGCCGGTTCCGGCGGGTCCCGTCGCCAGCACGATGGCAGCTTGGGCCATGGCCTCGAGATAGCGCAGCTGGCCCTCGGTGCGCGCGATCTTGTCGAGCGCGAGGGAACCCCACCGAACTTCGGTCCGCGCCGCCGAGCGCAGGTCCTGGATCGCACGATCCAGCACCTGATCGGGGTCGACTCCGGTCGCCGTAATGCTCTTGCGCATGCGGCCCAGAACGTCGCTCGCGCTGCGCACGGCTGCCTCATCGCCCTCGATGTGAAGCATGCGGCCGCGGGCAGAGACCTTCACACCGTAGTGGTCCCGTACCAACTTCAGGTTTCGGTCCTGGACGCCAGCGACATCCATGGCCTCCTGGTCGTCATTGAATTCGATCTGTTCTCTCATGCGACTCTCGTGAGCATCCACGCAACCACGAATACCACTGGCGCACCGAACAACACGCTATCGAGCAGGTCGAGCGCGCCGCCGAAGGCTGGGATCAGGGCGCCGGAGTCCTTGGCACCCACCGACCGCTTGACGAAGGATTCTGCCAGATCGCCCACTTGTCCGGCTAGTCCCGCGAGCGCCCCTACCAGGAGCCCGCCCGCGACTCCTCCCGGGAGCCCTCCTCGCCAGGCCACGAGCGACGCCACCCCCATGCCGACCAACAGGCCGGCGAGGCTCCCTTCTCGGGTCTTCTTCGGGCTGACTTGACACAGGGGGGTGCGCCCCCACTTGCGCCCGATCAAGTACGCCCCGATGTCGTTGCCCTTGACCACGAGCAACAGCAGCAGCACCCAGAGCTCGCCGTTCTCGAGCCAGCGCAGCTGCAGGCAGCACACCGCGGGCAACCCCAAGTACAACACACCGAGGGCTGCGAGCGCGATGCGATGCAACTCGGAACGCGACGGAGCGCGCCGCAGTGCCCAGGCCGCCAAGACGCCGGGGAGCAGCAACGGCAGGAGGGCCAGGAGCACGCCAGTGGCCTCGAGCGCTTCCGGCCGGCGGTGGATCCACCCCAGGCCAGCGATTCCCAGGATCAGGATGGCACCACCGCAGGACACCGCCAGCCCCTCGAGGCCGAGAAGTCGCGTCCACTCGAACCAGCCCAGCCCGACCAGCACCGTCAGCAACACGATGAAGCCGATGCTACTGGCGAGCCAGTGATCCAACGCGAGCAACCCCAGGGAACCTCCCAGCAGCAAGCTGCCGTAGGTGAGACGCTGCGCGAGGACGCTCAACCGCTCTCCTCGGGAGAGCGCACCGATGGTACGACCGACCCGAACTTGCGCACGCGCCTCCCGAAGGCCGCGAATGCCTTGCGCAGCAGCTCAGGGCCGAAGTCGGGCCATGGGGAATCGGTCACCCACAACTCGGCGTAGGAGATGTGCCAGAGCAGGAAGTTCGACAAACGCAGCTCGCCCGCCGTCCGCACCAGGAGATCGGGGTCGGTCATCGAGGGGTCGTAGAGGTACTGCGCAAATTCAGACTCGGTGAGTTTCAAGAACTCATCGGGCGACCGTCCCGCGCGGATCTCCTCGACCACGGCAATGACGGCGTCGGTGATCTCGCGGCGCCCACCGTAGTTGAGGGCGAGACGCAGGATCATCCCTTGATTGTCCTTGCTCTCGGCGAGCGAGCGCGTGAGTTCTCGACGGACCGACGATGGCAGCTCGTGGATCCGGCCGATCGCGCGGAGCCGCAGGTCGTTGCGCGCGATTTCCTCGCGTTCGTTCACCAGGAAGAACTCGAGCAAGGCCATCAACTGCTCCACCTCGGCCGGCGGACGCTGTCGGTAGTTCTCGGTGGACAGGGCATAGAACGTGACCTCGGAAACTCCGGCGCGAGCGCAGAACTGGACGACTTCGCGCAGTACCGCCGCTCCGCGCTCGTGCCCACGGAGCCGCGGCAGCCCCTGACGCTCGGCCCACCGTCCGTTGCCGTCCATGATGAAAGCGATGTGGCGTGGGACCTCGGAAGTCACCGCGGCCTCCACGGCTCGGAGTCAGGAGCTGGCGCGGCGTCGATCCCGAAGGGCGCTCGCAAGACGACGTCCGAACGCATGCGCCCGGTTGACAGCACCGACACCCGCCGTTCGAGGTGGCGCTCGAGCAACGCAGTGAACGGCGCCATCGCCTCCGGAGTCGCCACGCTCCACCCTGGCCACTGTTCGACGATGGCCTCGACGCCGTCGAAGTCCCGGGCGTCGAAGGGAATCCCGTTCGCAACGACGCCACCTCGGCGGTAGCCCACGACAACGGGCACGGTGTCGCGCCCCGCGAGAACGTCGGCCTTGGTCAGGGCCAGGCTATCCACGTCGTTCAGTTGAATGGCGAAGCGCAACGCGGGCAGATCCAACCAACCACAGCGTCGTGGCCGTCCGGTCGTACTGCCGAACTCGCCGCCGGCAGTTCGCAGCTGATTCGCCGTCTCACCATGAACCTCGGACGGAAACGGGCCCTCGCCCACACGCGTGCAGTAGACCTTCGTCACTCCCAACACATGGTCGATCCGCCGTGGCGAGAACCCGGTGCCCGGCCCCAGGCCCAGAAATGACGGCGTCGATGAGGTCACGAACGGGTAGGTTCCGAAGTCGACATCGAGCAGGCTCCCCTGCGCGCCTTCGAAGAGAAAGCGCGCGCCCTTGGCGTCCAGGTCTTGCAGCAAGGCTTGGGCATCGACGATGCGCCCCCCGAGATCATCGAGAAGTCGCTGACAGTCCGAGCGTGCGCGGTCGATCTCCTCGGCATCGCTCACCCCGGCCGCCCGCAAACGCTCGGGGAACTCATCGCGCAGGAAGTCCCGCCGGCGCAGATCGCCGACTCGAAGGCCCGATCGCGCGTACTTCGCTTCGTAGGTCGGTCCGATGCCGCGCAGCGTAGTCCCAATCGGACGCGCGCTCGCCCCCTCGCGAGCGCGATCGAGCGCCACATGCTGGGGGAGCACCAAGTGGGCGCGCTCACTGACGTAGATCCGCTCCCGTGCCTCAGGGTCGAGACGCGAGACCTCCTCCATGAGCGTTCGCGGTTCGACGACCATGCCGTTCCCGAGAATCGCGAGCGTGTTCGATCGCAGAACGCCAGAAGGCAGGTGGTGCAGGACGAACTTGCGCTCGCCCACATACACGGTGTGACCGGCATTGGCCCCGCCCTGGTAGCGGATCACGGCGTCGGCGCGCTCGGTCAGCACGTCGACCACTTTGCCCTTGCCTTCGTCTCCCCACTGGAGACCGACCACGCAGCAGTGTCGTAGTTGCAGGTGTCACCCCCCTTGGGCCCACTCGGGGCCCGGCCCGCCCGACGATCACAGCGATCGTCCGCACCCGTGTTTCTCGAGCAACACCGACCTTTGTCGTGACGCGGGCCGCGCGACTGGCTCGGCCCAACGGTACCTCCGGACGCGTACTCGTGTTCTTCCCGTACCCGATCCTCGTTCCCGAGGCGCCCCGACTCCGGTGCCAACGCGCCGAGACCCACCTGGCCCGGCCGAAATCCAGAGGCCAGGGTGAACGACGATTTCGGTACGCGGCGAAGCGACCGGAAACCGTCCTGGCACGGGAGGTCCGGACGGCGGTTCGAAGGCGCTGGAAGGCGGGCCGAAGCATAGGGCACAGTCTGGGGAGGATCAAGCCGGCGGCTGCGGCGAGGTACGGTCGCGGGGCCGCCGGTTCGGAATCGAGCGGGGCGCGGCCCGAGGCGCGGGACTGGCTCGCTCGGGACTGACGAAGCCCCTCGTGCCCACGGGTGAGCCGCGCGCTTGCGCCTACCGCCCAATTGCGCCTCGACGGGGCGGGTCAGAGTTCGTGGGCGACCGTGGGCTCGATGGCGCAGGAGTCGACGAGGAGCCCAATGGCCGCCGCCCGAAGCAAGTCCTCGTGGGTCGGCGCCGAGACGATCACCTTGACGGCCAGGTCGACCGCGTCTTCGAAGCTCGCAGTGCGTGCCGCTTCGGTCGCCCGTTCGAGCCAGTTTCGCCGCTCCTCGAGTTCCAACGAACGCAGGAGCTCACGGACGCGGACTTGGCAGCGATCCTCGAGCTGCTTGCGGGCGCTGGCGGCCGTCGGTAGCTCGTCGGGATCCCCAGGAACGCCGGCACCAGGAGCCGTGGTACGATCCGTGATTCGCATGTGTTCGCTGACGAGGAGTTCGACTCGGCCACGATCGGCGCCACGAACCTCGACGGGAAGGTCCAGTCGGGCGATGAGTTCGCGCGTCTCCACCTCGGCAGGATCGGCCTCCCAGGCGACTCTTCGTTCGCGCGGATCCATACGTTCGAGACGCTCACGACTCTCGGTGAGTTCACACAGCGCCGACTCGTAGCGCGCGCGAGAGATCCCGCGTTCGCCCGGAGCCGCTGACTGCCACTCGAGGTAGAGCCGCTCGACGAGTTCCCGGGCGGCCAACCAACGGGTTTGCTCGAGCGCGTGGGCCGGGTTCTCCCGATCGACGGTGCCGCCAACCCGCCACTCCGAACGTTGGCGAAAGGCGAGCGAGCGCCGCTGCTCGTCGTACTCCGGCTCACCGCAACGAATCCAGCTCGCGTCGTCAGCAACCGCGGCTTCCGAGCCGACCACCCGAACGACCGCCAGGAGTCGCAGTCGCCCACGCAGTCGAACGATCTCGCGCTCGACACTCTCCCCTTCGGAGTCGAGCGCTCGCGCGCGGAGCCGCTGCACCAACGCCAGACCGACACGGCCGGCGGCTTCGGCCGCTGCCGATTCGGCGACGAGCTGGCCGGCATGCCGTCGCTCGAGTGACGCCACGTCGAGGGCGTGCGAGCCAACGAGTTCGCCCCCCCAGGATCGGAGGCGCCGCGCTACCGCGAGGGCTTCGCCCCAACGTTCGTGCCGCGCGAGTTCCGCCAACGTTTCGCTCCACCCCGCGACGACGTCTTCGCGCGCACCGTCGTAGAGTTCCCGTACCGCCGCCGACTCGGGCAGCAGGAACAAGGCACGCGCAAGAATGCGGACGGCGGACTCCGCGTCGCTCCGCGCCGAGGCGGTACGGGCCGCGGTGCACAGCATCGCGACGCGATCGTGGACCTCCAGACGCTCGCACCAGTTCGCAAGTTCGCGGCGCCACTCGCTCTCGAGTTCCATGGGCAACACCGACTCACAGACGGCCTCGGCGCCGGCGTGCTCGCGTTGTGCTCCGAAGCGATCGAGGAACTCACGAGCGCGGGCGACCTCCGCACGCAGGCGTGCGGCATCGGGAGCGCCTTCGGTCTCTTGTCGGATCTGCGTCCAGGCCAGCTCCGCCAGTTCCGCCCAACGACCGCGATAGGGCCAACGAAAGTAGCGCAGTTGCGGTCCCCGGCCGAGATCGACGCAGTCCTCCCAACGGCCGTGGTCCACGGCGGCGCGATAACGGCGACACCAGTCCTCGAACTCGAGCGCTTCGTCGTGGAGGTCGTGCGCGAGGGCTAGGGCACGAGGGTGGGACGGATCGAGGGTGAGGCAGCGCGTCAACCGCTGGTAGGCTTGCTCCGGGTAGCCACGCGCCAAGAACGAGAGCGCCTCGTCGTGACACTCGCGCGCGAGTTGCCGGGCGATCTGCGTCGCATATGCGGCCGCCTGCGGATCGCGCCAATCATCGGCGATCCGCTCGAACGCGGCGTGGGCGGACAGCAACTCGCCGGCGGCCCACAGGCGCTCACCGGCCGCCCGCTCCGATGCGAAGTGGCAGCCCACGAGCGAGCCGAGGACGAGTGGCCCGACAATGGGTAGTGTCATCCAGGCCGGGGCCGCGCGCACGCGGATCCGGCACAGACATTGACGACGGCGCATACCTTCCTCTGACCCGACCCCTCGTCGCCATGGCAGGAAGCCCTGGCTTCGGGGCAAGAGGAGGCGAAGTCCACGATCGACGACGGTCCGACCGAGGAATTCGTCCAGGAGATTCGAATCCACGGGCGCTTCGCTGCACCCGTTCGAATCGGTCCGCCGGCGCATCGGCGGCGGCCCGTTGGCCCCTCGACGATCTGCCGCAACCGACCGATCGGCTCTCTTCTGCGACGGAGAGAAGCCGCTGGAAGAAGACTACCATCCGAAACGACAACCGGCCGGTGCGGCCGGGCGACGAACTCCCGGGCCCCGTGAGCGGCGCGTCGCCTCGTTTGCGCGGAACCCGAATTCGTGGAAGACTCGCTTTAGCCCGCCTGGCGTCGAGTCCGTGTGCCATTCAGCAGAATCACTTGAGGACTGATCATGGACGAAGTCACCCACCGCGCTCGACTTCTGCACAAAGGGTATTCCCGCATTCCCGCCGATTGGATTACGAGCCTCGAGGCGTCGCGGGTTCCGCCCACTCTTTGGAAGCCGTTCGAAGTCGCGGTGCGAGAGGCATCGTTTGGTGGTGCATTCCTCGAGACCGCCCGCGCCCTGTGCGTAGGCGATCTCGTGGACTTCGCGTTTCGCGTTCCGGGAAAACCCGACACTCACTTCGCGAAAGGTGTGGTGGTCCGCAAGGAAGCGAATGGCGTCGCGGTGCAGTTGTACTGGTTGTCGCGTCCGACCGAGCCATTGGCCGGCGAACCAGCCGGCGAGCACTGAGCAGTAGCCGCAGATCGAACGCGTCCGGCCCTCGACTTGCTTTCTCGAGGAGGCTTTCGCCAAGCCCTCTTCGAGTCCGCGGCACAGCCGCGTCCCCGTCACCCCACAAACGCTCGGCGTCGGCCCTTCGAGCACTCTCGTTTGATGGGCGGTGGCGGTTTGACAACGACCTGCCGCAACGCTAACTTCCCTCACCCACCATCACAAACCGGGAGAGTTCCCACGAGGGATGAAGTTCATGTCCGAAGACAAGCGTAAGAAGACCAGCCGACAAGGCGGCCGTCCCCGCATTCGCCAAGGAGACGAGGTGCAGGTCACCGTCGAGTTCCCGCTCATCGACTACGCGCGCCTCTCGGGCTACGTGAGTTACCGCAAGACTCAGGCCATGCGCGCTGGGAAGTCCGTCTGGGAGCAAAGCAAGAAGCATGCGCTCTTGGGTCTGTGGCAGCAGTTCTGGGAGTCGCTCGACGCGACCGTGAGGCTGGAGATCGAGTCGTCACCGAACTTCCGCAACGCGATGAAGCGCCTCGGAGCCGAGCCAGCGACGACGAAGCGCGGGCTCTGAAGCGCGGGGCCGAGCTGCGAACCCGCGCCCGAGTAGCGGCTCGTTTCTTTCGTGTCGTCCCTTTCGTGTCGTCTCTTTCGTGTCGTCTCTTTCGTGTCGTCTCTTTCGTGTCGTCTCTTTCATGGGGGCTTCGAGAGCCGGCTTGCTCACGCTGCGTGAACGAGCTTCGTGACGAGGCCTGTCATCGGCCAGCACTCGAGAGCCACGTCGACTTCAGGGCGCGGGGTGACCATAGCCCGCGGGTGTCAGGACACCGGAGAGCACGAGGCTTTCGCCCACCCGCTTGACCGTGAAGCCGTCGAACACGGGAGCCCCCGCCATTCGCAGGTGCCCCACTCCGCCGACTGGCCCGGGGGCGTCGGCGCCGCCGATCAAGCGCGGTCCGACGACGACTTGCACGCGGTCGATGAGGCCGCCGTCGAAGAACGAACCCTGCACAGTGGGTCCCCCTTCGACCAGCAAGTGCCGAACGCCTTGTCGACCCAGTTCCGCGAGCGTCGCCGGCAAGTCGAGACCGTCGACGCCAGCTGGGATCGGGAAGACGCGCGCTCCACACCGTTCCAAGCCTCGTGCCCGGCGCGCCACGGCCGCTTGTGAGGCCAGCGCGCGAGCGGAGACGAAAACCCAGACCGGCGTCTCCCGCGCGCTGAGCAGCAAGCGGCACTGCGGCGACAATCGCGCCCTCGAGTCGAGAACCACGCGGGTCGGATTCCGCCGCCGCGGAGTGCGAGTGGTCAAGTCCGGATCGTCCAGGGCAACCGTACCCCGGCCGACCAGGATGGCGTCGTACGTGCTACGTTCGCGCCGGGTGTAGGCTCGAGCCCGATCGTCGGAGATCCAGCGGGCATCCCCGGAGCGGGTCGCGACGCGGCCATCGAACGACATGGCCCACTTGGCGGTCACCAGCGGCAACCCGCACAGCACTCCCTTGAGATACGGCGCCAACAGGAATCGAACCGGTTCCTCGAGCAGGCCGCGGGCCACTTGCACGCCGGCGCGCCGAAGCTCCTTCGGTCCTTTTCCGCGCGTGACCGGATGGGGATCGGCGACGGCGTAGAACACGCGGGCGAAGCCAGCTTCGCGAATCGCGACGGTGCACGGCGGAGTCTTGCCGAAGTGGGCACAGGGCTCGAGGGTCACGTACAAGTCCGCGCCTCGGCCCGCGCCCGCCGACAAGCGCGCGACGAGATCCGCTTCTGCGTGGGGTCCACCGAAACGCCGGTGCCAGCCTTCGCCGATCACGACTCCACCACAAACGGCAACGGCGCCGACCGGCGGATTCGGTGACACCGCCCCCAGACCTCGCCGCGCCAAGCGCAGCGCCCGCTCCATGAAACGCGCCTCGCCGTCACCGGCATTCCCGTTACGAACGTGCGCTTCCTCACTCATGGTGTGATCCGCAGTTTGGTCTCACAGCAACGTCCCTGGGCTCAAACCACCTGGGCGCGTCGATCGGCACCGTCGACCCTCCGCCCCAAGAGCGTCAGTGACGTGACGCTCTCGACGACGACGTCGACCAGATCCCCGGGCTTGTCGTTCGCTCCGGCCGGCCATACGACGATCCGGAAGTCGCGCGTTCTTCCCATGAGACGCGTGGGATCGGACTTCGAAGGTCCCTCGACGAGCACCTGCTCACGACAACCGATCCGGCGTCGGTGGGCGGCCTCCTGCACGCGCTGCAGCTCGGCGAGCATTGCTTGGTGGCGTACTTTCTTCGTTTCCTCGGGGACATCGTCGACCATGGCGTACGAGGCAGTACCTGGCCGCGGTGAGTACTTGAACACATAGCCGCCCTCGATTCGAGCGTCGCCGATCAGCGCCAACGACTCCTCGAACTCCCGCTCGGTCTCGCCGGGGAAGCCGACGATGAAGTCGGTAGCGAGCACCAAGTTCGGAATCGCGCTGCGGAGCCGCTCGACACGATCGAGGTAGTACTCGCGGGTGTACGTCCGCTTCATTCGAGCGAGCACCGTATCGCTCCCCGACTGCACCGGCAGGTGCAAGTACTCGCAGCTCTTGCGACATTGAGCCATGGCCTCGATCAACGTCGGCCGCATGAAGCGCGGATGCGAGGTGATGAAGCGTACGCGCTCCAAACCACCGATGGTCTCGACCCCGCGGAGGAGCGTGTGCAATCCGACTCCCGGCGACTCGAGTCGCTTGCCGTACGAGTTCACCGTCTGTCCCAGGAACGTCACCTCCCGCACTCCTTGGTCGGCGAGTCGCCGACACTCATCCAGGATCTCCGTAGGCGGTCGCGAGAGCTCCTTGCCGCGGGTGGTCGGGACGACACAGTAGGTGCAGACCATGTCGCAGCCGCGCATCACCGACACATAGGCTTGATAGGGATTGGGACCCAGGTTGCGGCGCCGTTGAAACTCGAAGGGCGAGTCCAGCTCGGTCGCCACCAGCGGGCGGTGCGTTCCTCGGACTTCGTCGACGAGGTCCGGAACACGGTGGAACTCTCGCGTACCCACGATCAAGTCGACGTGCGGCAGACGCTTGAGCAGCTGCTCCTCGCGGTGCTGCGCGATGCAGCCCAACAACCCGATCACGAGCTCGGGTTCGGCCGCCTTGCGTCGCCGGAGCGCCCCGATGCGGGAATAGACGCGATCCTCGGAGTGCTCGCGGATCGAGCAGGTGTTGAACAAGATGACTCCGGCTTCGCTCGCGTCATGAGTCAAGGCGTAGCCGCGCTCGATCATCGACTCGAGCATGAGTTCCGCGTCGAGCTTGTTCATCTGACAGCCAAAGACCTCGAAGTACACCCGACGGTCGCGCGCTACGGTGGCGGCCGACGCGGGCGCCAGCGCCATTGGGTACGGTGTTCTCGCGGTCTGATTGCGTTCCAACGCGGTCACGTTTCGTCTCTCTCGTCGCTCGTGGGGCCGCACGGCCCGACAAACTCGAAGGCCTGGTCGAAACCTGGGCTCTCGACCAACGCCAAGCCTGCGGCCACGCTGCCCAGGCTCCGGGGGGTTTGGCTGAATGTACCGCAAGACGGCGCGCGCGGCACTACTCCTTGAGGATCCGGAGCAAGGTCCAGAGGCCCATCAAGCCCGCGATCAAGTAGCCGACGATCGCGACGACCGGCGCGCCACCCACCGACGGTCCCACGTCTAGGCTCATGACCATGGAGGACGAAATCAGAATGGAGGCGAAGATCACCGCGTGCGATACCGTGTTCGAGCTGTGCTCCAGGCGCTCGTTCAGGCCTTCGACCCCTTCCACTTCGGTATGCATGTTGAGGCGCCCCTGCGAGAGCTGGCGCAGGATCTCGGAGAGATGCTGCGGGTACTCCCAGACGGTGGCCGCCAACTCTGCGAACTTGTCGACCACCTCTTCGAGCGCCCGGTCGGGCCGCAGCCGCTCGCGCACGTACCGTGACGCAAGCGGTTCCAGCACCTCCATGGTGTCGAGATCCGGGTCCAGCTGCTTGGCCAAGCCCTCCATCAGAACCAAGCAACGGGTCATCAGGACCAACCCCGGGGCAATGCTGATGCGATGATCCCGGGCGAGGTCCATCACGGTCTGGAACAACTCACCCACGTTGATGTCCCGCAGCGACAACCCAAAGAACGGGTCCAGGCGACTCGCCAGATCCTGGGAGAAGTCGAACAGCGAGATCTCGCCGAGCGGGCGGCCGAACTTGAGGACCTGGCGAGCAACACGGGTGTAGTCGCGATCGATCAGCGCTCGGAGCAGTCGCACCAATCGTCCACGCATCTCCACGGTGAAGAGTCCCATGGAGCCAAAGTCGATCCAACCCAGGCGACCATCGGTGAGCACGAGGATGTTCCCGGGGTGCGGATCGCCGTGGAAGTAGCCGTCGCGAAAGATCATCTCGAACAAGATGCGCACGCACTCGCGCGCCAGGACTCGCGACTCTTCCGCTGACGCCTGGTGCTTGCGCACCGAGACGCCGCTCATGTACTCCATCACCAGCAATCGTGGCGTCGACAGTTCGCCGTAGGTCGCCGGTACCTTGAGCACTGGGTCGCCCGCGAAGTTGGCGCGCACCCGCTCGAGCGCGTTGCGTTCGAAGTTGAAGTTGAGCTCACGCTGCAGCGCCCGCTTGGCCTCCGCAACGATTCCTCGTGGGTCGAAGGCCTCGAGTTCCTCCGTTCGCGCCAAGCCGTCGGCGACCAAGGCCAGAATCTCCATGTCGCGTTGAACGATGTGATCGAGGTCGGGCTTCTGGACCTTGAGCACCACCTCTGTGCCATCGACCAGCGTCGCGCGATGCACCTGCGCCACGCTCGCCGACGCCAACGGCTCGGGATCGATGGAACGGAAGTGGCGGCTCGAACCACTACCGAGTTCGCGGTCGAGAATCGCCTGCACTTCGGTGAAGGGAATCGCACTGACCCGATCCTCGAGCTTCGTGAACTCCTGGACGAGCACGGCCGGGAACAGGTCTGGGCGACTCGCGATCAGCTGCCCGAGCTTGATGAAGGTGGGACCCAGCTCTTGAAACGCCAGACGGAGTCGCGCCGCTTGGGTCAAAGGGGCCTTGGTGGACGGCAGCCGGAACATGCCGCGCAACCGAAGCCGAAACGGCGCCCCGAGCTGGCTCCCGACTTGATAGAAACCGTGCTTGAGCAGGATGAAGGAGATGTCCTTGAGCCGAGGGATGTTTCGAATCGTGCGGATCGACCGCAGCACTTCTCGTCCCCTCACTCTCTCATCGCCGCCCGCCGCACTCGCTGCGCCTTGTCCGAATCGCTTACTGGGCCCGCTGACGGTGCTTCCGAGGGCTCGAGCCCGTGCCTCGTGAGTCGTCCGCCAGCCGAGCTAGTGCCGTGTGAGTTTCTTCTCGAGTTCCGCGACTCGCGCGCGCAACGCGTCGAAGTCCTGGCGACTGACGGCGCCCACTTTCTCGACGATTCTCCGAACCTCGTCTTGGAATCGTTCCGACCACTGGTCCTTCTCGTCGCGACCGCGCTCGACCCAATCGGCTACGACCTTCTCCCCTTGCTCGCGGGTGAGTTCACCTTTGGCGATCAGGTCGTCGATCGTGCCCTTGAGCTTCTCTTGGGAGTAGCTGATCGCGCCGAGACCTGCGAGCAACAGATTCTTCACCGAGTCGATCATGGAACTTTCCTCCAGCGGGGACTGCGAATGAGAGGAGGACGCGGCGACCGCACCGCTCGCGGGGGACGCACGCCACGGCGAAACTACGCTCAGGACTATAGTTGAGAACGCGTCCAGGGGAAAGTCGGAACTCCGAGGAGAGGCGAGCGAGTCCCACCAAAAGAAGAAAGGGAGCCCGCCGGCGGACGGGGCTCCCACGGGAAAGGGGGTGGACTCGGGATCTTGGATCGAGCTTCGTGGGATGGATGGCAAGCCGGGGGCCGGCGCGCCGCGCGCGCCCGCATTCCGACCTTAGCTACGGCGACACTGCGGCTTCGAACAGCCTGCAGCGACGCCAGCGCGGGGCCGAAGGGACGGGCGTCGCGCCCGTCAGCGGGAGATCCTACCGGCAAGGACTGCCGAGATTCGGGACTGCGCGTCGTTCAGCCGAGCGGGCGGCATCCCGAAACCCAACCGAAAATGGGACGGGGACTCGAAGAACCGGCCGGGGGTGACGCCCACTCCCACCTCGAGCAGGGCTTCGCGCAGTGCGTCGGCATCCGCAAACGGCGCCGGAACGCGCGGAAAGCAGACGACTCCACCGTCGGGGGCGACGTAGTCGATGGCCGACGCTCGCAGCCACGGTTCGGTCACGGCCCAGGAGGTCTGCGCCAGAGCGCGGCTGCGGCGCACGAGCGCGTCCCGATGACGCCACGCCGCGGCCGCCACTTGGTCGCTCAAGCAAGAGTTGTGAACCGTCGTGGCGTCGAGCACGCGTCGAGCGCGCTCCACGGCCGTGCGGCTACCATGGCCCCACCCCACGCGAATCTGCGGGAGCCCATAGGCCTTGTTGAAGCTGTTCACCGAGACGATGCCGGGATGCAATCGGCTCAGGGGCCCCGGATCGGGATCGAGGAACGGACGGTACACCTCGTCGCACAGGACCAGGACGCCGAAGCGCTCGCACAGTTGGACGAGAAACCGACGTTCCGCCTCGGTCAAGGCGACGCCGCTGGGATTGTGGAGATTGGTGACCAAGACGAGACGCGGGCACATCTGTTCGACGACCCCGGCGAGACGTTCGACCGGCAACGCGAACCCGTCTTCGAAGCGCCGTTCGAAACGCACCGCTTCGACCTGGAACATGGAGAGCGAGTCGACCAAGGGAAGGTAACCCGGCGACTCGTACAGCACACGATCGCCCGGGCTCAGGTGCGCAGCAGCGAAACAGAAGTGGACGTGCGAGGCCGAAGCGGCCAGAAGCACTTGGTCTTCGGCTCCGCCGACCTCGGCGGCCAGTCCGGCGAGGAGCGCCGCGTCGCCATAGGCGCTGTATCGGCAGAGTTCGAGCTCGGCCGGATCGAGCTCAATGTCCGCCCAATCCACCGCAGGGGTCGCGCTGAGAGTCAGCAAGATCTCGCCGCGACGCTGTTCGGTCTTGGCCCACCGAAGGTAGGGAATCGTCGACAAACTCAAGGTAGTTCCCCGCTCTCCCCAGCTTCCTCGTCGCGCTCCGACTCGGCCATGCGCCGCAGGCGCCGCCGCCGACGCCAAGCCTCGACCCCGAACGCGACCAGAACGCCAACTGCCAGCACCCGAAACAGCGTGATCTCGAGCACCCACAACGTCAACCAAGAGAACTGCGCGGCGAGATGCCGAAGCCACTCTTCCTCGTCCGTCGCCAATGACCCGCCGGTCGCCGCCTGGTAAGCGGCCCCGAAGTCGAGCCCCGCGCGCAGGCCCGCGAGGATCTGCGCGTGGACCTGGGGGCCATGCAAGCGTTCGATCGCCTCCACGACCGAGAGGCTCTGTTGGTACAGAACGCTCTCCATGTGGTGGGAGGAGGTCATGAAACGCGACAGGTCGGACAGCGGCGGCAACTCGCGCCGGGTGGCGAGGTGTGCTAGTGCGTTCGTCGCGCGCGTGTCCAGCCGCCTCCCGCTCAGCCACTGAGCGAGCCCCTCGTGGTACCAACGGGGAACCCCGGCCCCGCCTTCACCCAGCACCAAGTGCACTACCTCGTGAGCGACGGTCTCCGGGTACTCCAGAAGCCAACCGAAGCGCAAGCGCTCGCCGTCGAGGATCATGATGTCGCGCAGTGGAAACGCGACGGCCAGGGTCGCGTCGGAAGGCGCGTCCGCGCCGTAACGCCGGATCGTCTCCACGAACGCCGAGCGGCTGGCGGTCACGACGACGAGGGGAATCCGCGGCTGCTGGGCATTCAGCGCCTTGCGGACCCGATCCACGGTTCGGACGAAGAAGTCGCCAAACTCCGGCTCGGGGGGGATGCGTCCACCCGGCGACGCCCAACGCCAGGTGCCGAAGTCGACCACGTCGTACCCGTCGGGGACGGCACCCCGAGTCGGCAGCGCCTGAGCTGCGACCGGCGAAGCGCTGGCACCCCAGCTCGCGACGAACAGCATGGCCCCGCCGAGAAGACGCACCGCGATCGACGTGGGTCGGTCGCGAAGACACGACCGTATCCGCAAAAGAAAGAGGGCCGCGGGCCGATGGCCCGCCGCCCTCTTCACGATCCCTGGCCCGAGGTCAGATCGCTCGGGAGAGTCCGCGGCGACTACTCGCCGGTGACCTTGGTGGTCCACTCGGCCCAGATTCCGAGAATGTTCTTCAGGTGGTGATCGACGGTGTGGATCTTGCTGATCCGACCATCGTTGCAGGCAGCCTTGATGCTGGCGTCGCCCGTCGCCACCCAGCCGAGGATGCTGTTCGCCGTCGCCGAGCCTTCCTTGCTGCCGGGACCGTTGTCACTCGCGCCGGCGTAGTAGCCCGGGTACGAGTAGTCCGAGTAGAGGAAGCCGTTGACCGGGCTCGGGCCGCCGGCGCAACCGGACGCAAACAACAAACCGCAGACCGCGAGCAGCAGTGCCACATTCCGCATGAGAAGCCTCCATGACTTGCCGCCGGATTTCCCCCCTCCGGGCAGTGTGTCCGGCTCCGTGGGTGGCAGGAACCGTGACTTCCGGGAACCGTTCCCGGCCGTTCCTTGCCCCTAGCCTGGGCGGAAGTTAAGAAAACCGGCGACCGAGGTCAATACATGCGGTGGGCTAAGTGGCGGGTTTCTCGAACCGAGAGGCGCGCCCCGAGTGCGTCCGGGAGGGTCGATCCCAGGGGCGGGAAGCGGCCGTCCGCCGGGCGCGCGACGGCTCCAAAGTGCCGGGCACCGGGGCCGCAACGACGACGGGCCCGATCCGCCGCCAAGGGAGGATCGAGCCCGTCGAACGAGACCTGGACGGAGTGGCTACTCCTTAGGCCGACTCGGACAGAGCCGCCACCAGACAGCCTTTGGCGACGGTATAGAGCGGGTCCTCGGCCAAGCGAATGTCCTTCACCTCGATCGGGAAGTTGATGTTCTTGAACTCGTCCTGGAACACTTCGATGAAGCCTCCCACCAACGACGTCCCGCCCGCGCACACGATGCTGATCGGCTCGCTGAAGTTGGGGCGATCGGCCGCCTGCATGAAGCGCTTCTTGATGTTCTCGAGCGTGTAGGCGATCAGGTTGCGGTAGTAGATCTCGACCGCCTCCTCCTCGCGATTCTTCGGCTTGGTGATGTCGATGCCACGTTCCTTGATGCTCGTGGCGCGCGACGCCGACACCCCGAGCACCTGGGCAACGTTCTTGTCGATCCAGTCCCCGCCCCGCGTGGTCGCGAACGAGACCGCCGGAATCGCCTGGTATGCCACGCAGATGTTGAACATGCCGCCGCCGCACGAGATCCCGATGCCGGTGAAGTCATCCTCCGCCAGCTCGGAGTACACGACCGCGTGTCCCTCGAGCAAGGCCTTCGGCGTGTACTTGAGCCCGCGCAACAGCCCGCTGAACACACCCTTGTGATAGATGACGTTCAGGTCGGCATCGATGGGATCGGCGGGGATGGTGAAGTAGCACACCTCTCCCTCCCGGGTCGGCTCGCCCAGTAGGTTCTGGAGCAACAGCTGCTCGATCGGCATCGCGTCCGCCTCTTGCGAGCTGATCATGCCATCCTTCATGGGGCGCCGCGTCGCGCGGTTGAAGACATTGGCCAACTTGAACGCGTGATCACCGACCACGACCATGTTGCCGTTGATCTCGATGTAGGGCACCCCGAGCTGGTTCAGCATGTTGCGGGTGTGATCTTCGGGTGCAATGTCGATGAACGCGTTGCGCTGCAGGCAGATGTTGACTTCGCCATCAACGGTCTGCGCAGCCGCGACGAGGTTTGCCGTACCCACGTCGAGCCCTCGTCCCAGGGCCAACCGGGTCGTGGATTTCGTGTTTCGCTCGGCACCTACCGAGGACGTCACTTCAACATGGGGATTCACCGATTCGCTCTCCTTCGTCTCGAACGAGAAATTCGCCTCCGACAGTTCGATGAGTTCGTCTTGCTTCTCCATTATTCTTCACCAGTCTGCATGGATTTCAGTTTGTTCAACGAGGCAGCGACGCCGCCAGCCTTGGCCTTCTTTGACTTCACGCGACCCAGGTTGCTCTCGATGCCGAGATCCCCGAGCTGCGAGAACAACGATTCGATGGCAGCCGTCGGATCGGCGAGACTGTTGTCTCCGGAGCTCCCCATCGAACCGCCCTGTGAGATCTTGGACGCCAGTGCCTCGATGCTCTGACGCAATGCTTGGAGTTCGGTGGAACCCGACTCTTGCACGCGCGCCTGACCGAGAGCCGTCTCCAACTCGAGAGCACGAGTCCGCAGCTCGCCGGACTCGGCTCGACTTCGTTCGAGTTGCTCCTGGAGCGCGGCGATCTCCGCGTCGCGCTGCGCGAGCTTGTCGCGCAACCCGGCGGACCGCACCTCGAACTCGGCGAGTTGCTCCCGGTAGTCCTGAGCCTCCTTCTCGCGGGCTTGCTGCGCGACCGCGAGCCGGTTGAACTCGGCCTTGGCCTCCGCCTGCAGTTTCTCACGATCCTGCAGACTGGCTTCCTCGATCCGGGCTTCCACCACCGTGCTGACAGCCTCACGGATCAAAGCGTCGACCGTGTCGCGGTGGAGCACCTTGACCCGCTGGAAGCCCTTTCGGGCTAGCTCGGAGATCGCGACGTCGGAAGTGCTCTGCTCGATCACTTCGCTGAATTTGAAGGGTTCGGTCATGGTCCATTCGACTCGCAGCGGGGCCCAGGTTCGACCAGCGAACGCACTGCCTCCGCCCGAGGGCCTCGATCGAACCGAGCGTCGCGGGCGCACGGAACGCCCGGCCGTTGCCATGACCTGGGGTGCCGCCGAGGTCTAAGCTCTCGACGGGACAGGGCACTGGAACTCATGCCACGAGGCCTCGGAGGTGAGGCCGAGAAGTATAGCATCCGCAAACCCGGGGCGACCAACCACGGGGCCGAGGCGAGGGGCTCTGCGGGGCGGCGTTGGCAAGCGCGCGAATCGCGGAGTTCGCGAAAGGCCGGTAACGGAGCCGAGGCTCACGGCCGGTTCGGGTTTCTTGGGCGACTCCTTAGAAAGGATTGAGCGGGAGGCGGGCGTTTGTCCGTGAAGTGGACGCGACTTTGCCGCGACCACGAGGGCGCGCTGCGAAAGCCCCTCCGAGAATCGGGTTCCACGGCAAGCGCGACACGCACTGGGTTTGAACCGGCGGCCTACAGCTCGGGATCGTCGCCCTGCTGCTCGAGCAGCTTCTGTTCGTACTGTCGGAGGATCTTCTCCGCCTGCTCGAGAGCGGGACCTTGGAGCTGGGTCTCCGCAATGAACTTCCTCCCCACCTCGATGGCGTTGGCCCAGTCCTCGAGGAGCTCGTAGTTCATTCGCATGGTGTCGAAGATCCCGACGTCGGGATAGTGCCGCGTATGGATGAAGCGTTCGTAGAAGCGGTACTCCTTGTTGGACGCTTGCAGGTATTCCTTGTACTTCGCCTCGTACTGCGCCAACTTCGCCTGGTCTGCGGCGCTGAGCCCCCTGCTCCCGTTCGCCTCCTTGCCTTCGGGCCGCCCTCCCTTGGCCGCTTTCGGTTGCGCGCGCAGCAAGAGCTTGTCGTGCTCGAAGCGATACTCGAAGCCCATGAGCTGCAAGCAATCACCGAGGTAGCGGCGCCCCTTGTGCGACTCGGGACCGAGCTTCACGGCCTCTTCGAACGACCGGCGAGCCTTCTCCATTCCCCGAACCGTCTGCTCTAGGTCACGGTCTGGGTTGTTCGAACAGAACTGGCTCTGCAACGCCACCAACGTCTCCTGGCCAGCGCTGACGTTCTCATGGATGAGCTTGGCGCGCTCGACCGGGCCGAGGTTGTCCGTCGAGGCACACCCGAGCGCGACGAACGCCAGCAGGCAAGCCGCGAACCACGCGGTCGGCATCGAGAACACGGAGCCCCTCGAAGCCCTTCGTTCGGAACCGCACATCATCACCATCGAACGACCTCGTTTCGCGATCGAAGCCCAACTCCGAGAGCCCATTGCAACCCGTCGCTGCCACCGAACTGTCACGGAACCGGCGGCTCACGCACCGACAGGCTCGCCAGCAACTCGGGTCGATACGTTACCCGGTACTCGCGCTCGCGGGAGATGGCTACCAGGCCTGGGGCACTTCCGCGCGGTTTACGAACATACTTGACCTCGGTCCAGTGGACATCGATCGAGCCGGGGCCGCGCCAACCCGACAGGTAGCCCGCCAAGAACGCGGCGTCCTCGAGACTCTCCGGCGCTGCCGTACGCCCGGAGGGCACGCGGAGGATCACGTGCGGCCCTGGGCGCCGCGCCACGTGAAAGAACAAGTCGTTGCCGCGGGCGAGATGGAGCGTCAGCCGGTCATTCTCTCGCGCCGACCTCCCGCTGAGGATCTCGAGCCCCTCACGACTGCGAAAGACCCTCGGCCCCGCGGGTTTGTCGGTCTTCTTCGAACGCCGCCCGGTCGCTCGTGACCGCCCCTGCGCGGGCACTTCCGAGACCAACTCCTGGGCCCGCGCGAGCCCCTCGGGTGTCGGCTGCTTCGCCAGCACGACGAGCGCGGCCTGCGCCGCGTCGAGTGCGGCCGCGCACGCCAACCGTCGCGCCACGATCTGCTCGCGACCGCGGCGTCCCTTGCGCGCGCGATGAAACAGTTGCTCCACGTTGTCCGCGGGAGACTTCGCGGGATCGAGTGGGATCGTCACCTTCGCCAGGGCGGGATCGAAGTAGTCGACGACCTCGACCGATGGTTGCCCCCGGTCGAACTGCCCGAGATGCGCCTTCAGCAGATCGCCAAGTTGCTGCCAGCGCTCCCAACCATTCGCCTCGGCCGCTTCCCGCTCCAAGCGTTCGAGCAGCCGGCGACGCTTCTTGATGTCCTGCTCGAGGCTACGCGCGAACCGCTCGCGCTCCTCGCGAGCATCGGCCTGTCGCTCCGCCTCGGCCGAAGCGCGCGCGAACGCGTGGTGAAAGGACAGCCCGTCCTCCGCAGCCTCGTCCGCCGCGATCAACCGGCGCGGATCGAAGGGCAGGGTGGCGCTCCCGGCAGGAGGCGGTACGGGTGGGTCGGGGAAACGGTAGACGTCTCCGACCTCGAGTCCACCGCGACCTTGGCAGAAACGCACGCGCCGCCCCGGATCGTCGAAGACGACCAAGCGCCCACTCGACCCGAACATCTCGAGGACCAGGCGTCGCTCGGTGGCCCGCCCGTCGCGCGCGACGCGCACGCCGAAGCGAACGACTCGGTCCCCTCCCGGCTGGTCGACTCCCGTCACCAACCCTCCGGCCAGCAACTCGCGGAGTTCGGCGGCCGGCGCGCACGGCTCCGGCGGCAGCGTCCCGGGCTCAGCGACACAGTGGAAACGCGCGAAGCGGGCCTTGGTCGTGAGGTACAGATTCAGCTTGAGAGAAGGCCGCCGCAGACGCACGAGGAAGGCGTGGGGCCCGAGATCGAAGATCTTGTCGATCCGGGCCCCAGTCGCCAGCGGCGCCAGTTCGGCCACCAGGAGTCGAACTTCCTCGGGCCGGATGCCGCGCGGCTCCGAGCGCATCGCGGCACCGTGTCCTTCGGCGTCCATGAATGATCCTGACTCCAGCCTTGCGCCGAGGGAAGCCGTGCCCTTAGGAGTCACCCAAGAATCACTTCACCCTCTTGCTCGTCGCTTCGGGCCATCTTCGACCGATCCGAAAACCTCGAAATCCTCACCGGAACATCTAAGGCTACGCCTCCGGTTCCGAGCTTTCCGGAGCGGCCGAATCTGACCCAAATCGACGGCAAGAAGTCGAAGTGATTCTTGGGCGACGCCTTACTCCGCCGCGTGCCAGGAGTCGTCGGCCAAGCCGTACTCCAGGATCTCGCGCGGGCTGAAGAAGATGTCGATCTCGCGGCGAGCCTCCTCCACGGAATCGGAACCGTGGACGAGATTGAACTGATTCGAAATCCCGAAGTCTCCGCGAATGGTCCCCGGCTCGGCGTCGAAACCGAACGTCTTCCCCATCATCTTCCGAGACACCGTGACTGCTTTGAATCCCTCGAGGACCAACGCGACGATGGGCTCCGAAGTCATGAATTGCACCAGGCCAGCATAGAACGGCTTGCCCTTGTGCGACACGTAGTGACGTTCCGCCTGCTCGTTCGCCACGCGCATGAGCTTCATCGCGGCAATCTTGAGCCCCTTGCTTTCGAACCGCGCCAGGATCTGCCCGACCAACCTTCTTTGGACGGCATCCGGCTTGAGCAAGATCAGCGTACGCTCCATGGACTTTCCTTTCGGGTGGCGCCCCCCCCGACGCGGAGCGGGGCTCACCAAGATGTTATTCTTCCTCGGACTGCCAGCGGAGATTCGCTGCCTGCGGCCCGAGGAGCGAGCCCTCGTTCGGACTCGCTCGGCGAGACCGAGTTCCGCTCCGGTCGTCCCTTCACGGTGTTCTCGCAACCTCTCGCGCCTCGGCTGCTGGCAAGCGGGCCGGTCGGGGTGCGAAAAAGTTGGGGATTCTCCCTCAAAGGGACCCTTTTTCCAGTTCAAACCGGGTGAGCCCGCAGAAGAAGAGACGCGTCGAGCCGATGACAGTGCCGCCTACCCCGACGCCGCCGGCCGCTCCGAGTACGCTTCGGGCGCCGCTCGATGATTCACCCTTTCAGGCGATCCTCGCCGCGACCACGTCGGTCGAGAGCCGATTCGCTCGTCCCGAGTCGCGGGTCGAGTTACTCGATCGAGTTCTGGAGCTCGCGGCGGCCGAGCGCGTATTCGTGGTCGCGCCCACCGCAGACGGCGGCGACAAGCCTTGGCGGGTCCTCGCCGCCCGGACCTGCGAGCGCGAAGACGTCCTCCACCCGCTGGAGAAGTTGATCCTGCCGTTGCTGGAGCCATGCCGAAGTCTCGGCCAGGGCTACTTTACCGCGAACCTGGAGGTCGAGCGGGCATACGAGCAACTCAGCCGCGACCGTCAGCCTCGCACGCGCTCGCTGTTGGTGGTGCCCCTCCCGGGATCGTCGCGCTTCCTGTACGTCGATCATCGTTTCCAGTCGTTGACGCTACACCCGCTGGTGCAAGCCGAGTTCGGGCAAACCGTCCTGACCCTCGCCTTGCTCGAGGCGGACGACGAGCGCAAACAGCTCGCGCAGGAGCGCGACGAGGAACTCCGCGAGGCCCGGAGACTGCTGCGCGAACGACGTCCGACGAAGCCGGGTGCGGAGCGGCGCGAAACAACGCCCGTCACCCGCGATCCCCGCGGGTTCCGCGGCGACTTCAGCCAAGTGATCGGCCGGGCCCCGGACCTGCTCGAAGTGCTCGAGGTCATCGAGAAAGTGGCCCCCACGACCGCGCCGGTCCTCATCAACGGCGAGAGCGGCACCGGCAAGGAACTCGTCGCACGCGCGATTCACGACAACAGCGATCGGTCGGGCGCTGCCTTCATCTCGGAGAACTGCGCCGCGCTCACCGAGACCTTGTTGGAGAGCGAACTCTTCGGCTACGTGCGGGGCGCGTTCACTGGTGCGCAAGAAGACCGCCCCGGTCTCTTCGAGTTGGCATCGGGCGGCACCCTGTTCCTCGACGAAGTCGGCGACACGAGCCCGACCATGCAGAAGAAGCTGCTCCGGTCGCTGCAAGAAGGCGTGGTGCGTCGCGTCGGTGGAGCGGCGCTCATTCCCGTCGACGTGCGGGTGATTGCGGCGACCAACAAGGACCTTGCTGCCGAGGTGCGGGCGGGACGCTTTCGGGAGGACCTGTTCTATCGCCTCAACGTGATCAACGTAGTGCTACCGCCGCTACGCGAGCGGCGCCAGGACGTGCCACTGCTCGTCGAGCACTTTCTCCAGCAGCTCCGCCAGGAGTCCGGTCAGGTGCGCAGACTCGACCCGAGTTTCGAGCAAGCGCTGCTGCGCTATCACTGGCCCGGGAACATCCGAGAGCTACAGAACGAGATCCGCCGGGCCGTCGCGCTCAGCGACGACTGCCTGACGGAGGCGCACTTGTCGCCGGCGGTTCGCAGCCCCGACGGCGTTCGCAGCCCCGGCCCCAGCGCGAGCCTCGACCTCGACTCCTTGCTCGGCAGCGGCTCGCTCCGCGACGCCACGGAGACCCTCGAGAAACAGATCATCGAGGCGTCGCTCCGCCGCTATCGCGGGAACAAGGCGCGAATCTGCGAGCAACTGCAGATCCCGAAAACGACGCTCTACGCCAAGCTGAAGCGCTACGGCCTAGCTCAGGACTGAGCATTGGCCCTTCACCCAGCGCCGAGTCGGGGCTTTCGCCAAGCGCCTTGGGCCGGCTGACCCCGCGGCCCGCTCTCGGAACCGTGCTTGATCCCGCCGGGGCCCCACCTGTAACATTCCGGTCACACCCTATCGACCCGAGCGGACCCGACCCGGCCCATTCGGAGGTCCCGCTCGAGGTTTCGCAGACCAGCAGAGGAGCGCGGCGTGGCCGAAATCGGCATCGTGAACGGACGCTATGAGCTCCAGGCCGTGCTCGCCGCCACTGCCGAAGGCCAGACCTTTCGCGCGCACGACCGGCTCGAACCGCGAATTCCGAAGGCGATCAAGTTCCTCGAAGAAGCCGCGACGGAGATCGCGGCCCGCCAACGCGCCTCCCTCGCCTTCCTGGCCGCGCTGCGCCACCCCCACCTGAATCCCGTAACCGATCTCGGCAAAGTTCTACGGCTCGAACGCACCCCATCTCGCTCGGCGGAGCTGCCTGACCGGATCGAGCCGGGACCCCGCCGCAATCAACTCTTCTTGGTCACGCCCTACTTGACCGGGGGCGACGTCGGACAGTTACTGGCGCAGCGCGTAGCCCTTGGCGGTACTGGCGACGAACTCGACCGCCTCCTGTCGGGGGTCACCATCCAGGTCCTCTCGGTGCTCCAGTTCCTGCACGACCAAGATCTGGTGCACTTCGACGTCAAGCCCGAGCACTTGCTCATCGACGGCGAACGCGAGTACGCGCCCGGCGTGCCGCACGTTCGCTTGATCGACTTGGGGCTGCTGGCTCCGGAGTCCACCCCACTCGGTACGCGAGTCCGCGGAACCTACCCGTACATCGCGCCGGAAGTGCTGGACCGGAGCCTGGTCGACAACCGCGCGGATCTCTACAGCCTGGGTGCCCTGCTGTACCAATCCCTCACCGCGAGTTCGCTACTGCAGAGTCACTCGCGGGATGAGATCGAGAGCCAACGACTCCTCGGCCGACCGCTCCCACTCACTGAACTGGTACCGAGAGTTCCCGCGTTCTGGGCGGAGACGATCGCGCGCCTGCTCGCTCCGGAACCCGAGCGACGCCCCGCGTCCGCGGCGAGCCTCATTCGCCAAATCGAGGAACGTGGATCGTGCCCAGCCCCGCCAACCGAGTGGCAGCTCCCCCCAGCACGCTTCACCGGGCAAGAGCGTGACCTCGACTCCATCCTCCGCGAGCTCGAAGAGACCCAAGTCGGGGACGCCGCTCACCCGCTGATCCTGCTCGTGGGCGAACCGGGGGTCGGCAAACGAGCCGTGTGCCGGAGGCTGATGGACCTCGCCCGACTGCAGGGGGCCATCGCGCTGCGTACGACTTGCCGAGCGAGTGACGGGCCGCTCGACCCGATCGCGCGCTGGTTGCGGCAGATCGACCAACCGCGATTCCTGTCTGCGGACCATCGCATCGAAGTCGAGCGCCTGATTCGCTGGATCGGGGAGGGCCGAGAGCCCAGCGCCGACGAGCAACCCGCGCTCGTCGAGTCCGTCGAAGAGCGCCAGCGCTTGCTCGGGCGACTGGGCGATGTCTTCTTTCGACTCGCGCCGGAAGACACCTACCTGTTCGTGCTCGACGACCTCGAGTGTGCGGCCCCAGAATTGATCGATCTCCTCGGAGTCATCGCGCACCGTCTGGCCAGGTCACACCTGGACGACGCCGTTGCCCCAGGACTCGTCCGCGATCCACGCCCGCGCGTACTCCTCCTCGGGGTCGTCGACGAGGGAGCCATTGGCGCAGCCGCGCCTGCACCCGTAGTTCCTGGGCGCATTCATACCCTCACCGCCCTGGAGGCCGAACCCTCGGTAGCCCGCATCGGCATCAAATCCCTCAGCTTGGCGCGGAGCCGCGAGCTGGTGCGCCAACTCGTCGGCGATCAAGCACTCCCAGCGCGGGTGCTCGCCGAGTTCCACCAGATCTCCGGAGGGCACTGGCTGACGTTGACGCAGCGGCTGCGCGAGGCCCGGCGGCTCGGCCTGATCCGACGCCAGGGTGGCGTGTGGAGCTGGTACGGTGCGGATTCGGTCAGTGCATTGCTCGAGACGCGCCGACGCGCCGACTGGGACCGTCTCGATTCGTGGCAGCGTCAAGCCCTACACGTCATCGCCCTCGGGTTACGCTACTTCGAAGCCCCCGATGTCGAAGAGGTATTGCGGCGGCTGGGCAACCCGCTGCCCGCCGCGACACTCCACCAACTTGGCGACCTCGGGTGGATTGCTGCCGCCGATGATCACGCCGACGAGACTCGCTGGGAACTCGAGCGGCCGCTGCCCGAGCCCCCTGGCGAGGCCGTTCGGTCGAGTACCCTGCGGGCACTGGCGGACGTGCGGCTGCAGCGGCACCCACGCAACCCGGTGCCGTCGCTCCTGCTCCAGTTGGAGGTCGGGGCCGTGGACGCGCCACGCGAGCTGGTGACCACCGCCCTGCAGCTCCTCCAGGGGCTTCACTGCCACGTGAGTATCACTCGTGTCGTGCAGCGGCTCCGCGAGGCGCTGCCGCCGGAGGGTTTGGAGCCGGAGTGGGAGCTGAGCGAAGCTCAGGCTTGGCGGGAACTGCAGGCACCTTCGGAGGAGGTCGCGATTCTGGACCGGCTGCTCGCCGTGCCCTTGCCCGCGACGATCCGCCAAGAGGCACTCCTGCGACGCGGACGGTCGCGTTCCGAGCCGGACTCGTCGCTCGCGCGAGAGCGACTCGAGCTCGCGCTCGCGAGCGCGCGCGAACTGGGCGACGCGGAGCTGACGCTGCAGGTGCACCTCGCGCTCGGCCAGCTCGCGCTCCGATCCGGAGCGATCGCCGAGGCCAGCGAGCGGGAAGCGGACGCAAAGGCACTCGTTCACGGATCTGACCCGTCCGTCCGTGACCTCCGCCTGCTCGCCGCAGTCGCTGAGTATTCGGTCGACTTGCTCACCGCCCAGGGGTTCGCGGAGCGTGCCGAGCAAGTGCTCCGCGAGACCCTGGATCCAACTCGGCCGCAGCTGCCCCCAGCGTGGCGCTCGCGCCTGTTGAGTCGTTGGGCTCGACTGGCGGTGGACAACAGCCGCTACGAGCAAGCGCTGAGTCACGCGCTGGCAAGCCTCCCCATCGATCGCGCGTTGGGCAATCGACACCACGAGGCTCTCACGTTGGCGACGCTGGGGCGCATCCACGTCAATCGAGGCGAGCCGGAGCAGGCCGCGCACCACCACCTCGGTAGCCTCCGACTGCGCTGCGAAGTGCGAGACCTCGGAGGGATCGCGGCGAGTAAGAACAACGTCGGACTCGTCTACAAGATGCAGAATCGCCTCGATGAGGCCGAAGCCTGTTTCCGCGCCAGCGAGGAGATCTTCCGCGACCTCGGAGTCGCATCCGCGCAGGCAGCGGTCATGAACAACCTCTCGGACATACTTCTGAGCAAAGGCAAGTACGACCTGGCCCTCAAGTATGCGAAGGAGAGCCTCGAGCGTCGCCGCAGCGTGCAGGACGCCGGCGGCATGGCGCATTCTTATTACCGGATTGCCAGCATTTACAAGAACCAGGGGCAACTCGACCGGGCAGCCGACTACGCCGAGAAGTCGCTGGCGATCCGTCGGGATCTCAGCGACAAGCTGAACCTCGCCTACTCGCTGGAGTTGATCGGCGAGCTGCACTGCCGCCGCGCGCGCTTCGCCGACGGGTTTCGCTGCCTGCGTCAGAGTCTGTCGAACTTCGAGGCCCTCGGCGATCGACTGGGGCGTCAGGTGCTCTTGGCCCTCCTGGGCGATACCTTTCGCCAACTCGGCCTGCTCGACGAGGGACGGGACTCCATCCTGAAGTCCTTGGCGATCGCGCGCGAGCACGGCGTCGACTACTACGTCGCCATCAGCTTACAAAGCCTCGGCACCCTGCACCGAGCGACCGGCGATCTGGCCGCCGCGACCGCATGCTTGAGCGAGGCGGAGGGTCTCTTCCGTCAACAGCGGGGCCGCCGGGATCTCGCACAAGTACTGCTCGAGCGAACCGAAGTGGCGTTGCTCCTCGGCGAGGCGGACCAAGTCATCGCACTGCTCGCCGAGGCTTACGAACACGTCGACGAATTGGACCTGTCGGATCTATACCCTACCTACTATCGCCTGCGGGGCAGCGTGGCGGCGAGCGGCAAGGCAGCCGACCGGGGCATCGCTCGCAAGTTGCTGGAGCGCGGACTGGCTGAGGCGCAACGGCTGGAGCTACCGGAAGAGGCCTGGCGCCTCCTGCGTGAGCTAGCCCACCTGGACCTACTCGAAGACCAGCGCGAGTCCGCGCAACAGCACCTCGCCCGCGCGGTCGAAACGATCCACGCCATCCACAGCGTGCTGCCGGCCCCGTTTCGTGACCCGTACATCAAGGCCCCGGAGCGGGCTGCGGTCCTCGGCGAGTGGCAGGCAGCTCGCAGCGAGGAGTCGCAGCAACCGGCGGCGGATTCGCCGCCGGCGACGGATCCGCAGTCCGAGTCCGGGCCAGCGACCACGAGTGACCATGCCGCCCCGGCCGCTGGCGTTCTGCTGCGGCTCCAGGAAGTGGCCACGCTCTTGAACTCGGAGCGTGACCTGGACGTTCTGCTCCACCGTTTGATCGACGAACTGCTCGCCGTCTTCCAAGCGGAGCGAGGGTTCCTGCTCCTGTTGGAGCAGGGCGACTTCAAAGTCAGCGTCGCCCGCAACCTGGACCAGGAGGAGATCGCCAGCCCCCAGTTCCAGTACTCTCACTCCATCGCCGAGGAAGTGGCGCGCACGGGGCGTTCGTTCATCACCGACAACGCGCAGCGCGACGAACGACTCCGAGGGGCGCACTCGGTGCACGACCTCCGGCTGCGCGCCATCGCCTGCTTCCCGATCGAGTGGCGCGACCAACGACTGGGTGTCGTCTACCTGGAGAACCGATTTCGTAAACAGCTCCTCGGGCCGGGTCAGCTGCCCATTCTGCAGGCGTTCTCCAACCAGGCCGCGGTGGCCATCGCGAACGCGCGCCTGCACGAGGAGAACGAGCGCCGGCAGCGGGAGCTGGAGGCCTCGCAGACTCGCATCCGAGAGTTGAACGCGCAGCTCGAGCGCCGCGTCGCTCAACAGAGCAAGGAACTGGAAGAGACACGACGCCGGATCGAGATCACGCGCGACCAGTTGGAGGACCGATTCCAGTTTCACAACCTGACCGGCCGTGCACCGCAAATGCTGGCCCTGTACCGAACCCTGGAGCGATTCGCCCAAACCGAGCTCCCGATCTTGATCGAGGGCGAGAGCGGGACAGGCAAGGAACTCGCGGCCAGCGCGATCCACTTCAACAGTCGGCGGAAGCGTCTACCGTTCGTCTCCGAAAACTGTGGCGCCCTGGCCGAGTCGATCTTCGAGAGTGAGCTGTTCGGTCACGTTCGTGGGGCTTTCACCGGTGCCGACCAAGATCGCGAAGGCCTCATCGCGATCGCCGAACGCGGGACGTTGTTCCTCGATGAGGTCCATGAACTGAGTCTCGACATGCAGAAGAAGCTACTCCGCTTCCTGCAAGAAGGAGTCTACCGCCCGGTCGGCGGTAAGGAGTTCCGCACCGCCAACGTTCGCATCCTGTCCGCCTCCAATCGCCCCTTGCTCAGCCTCGTCAAGCAGGGAGCTTTCCGCGAGGATCTCTATTACCGTTTGAACGTGTTGCGCGTGGATCTTCCTCCGCTGCGCCAGCGCGGCCAAGACATCATCTTGCTCGCCCGCACGTTCCTGGCGAAGGTCGTCGAAACCGAGCGTCTCGAGCCGAAAGAGTTCACTCCAGCCGCGCTGCGGAAGCTCTCGAGCTACCCCTACCCGGGCAACGTCCGTGAACTCCGAAACGTGATCGAGAAGGCGGCCATTCTGTGTGCCGGATCGAGCATCGAAGAGGCGGACATTCTCTTCGACGGCGAGCTCGCGTCGAACGCCACCGGCAGGTTCCCGGCGACCAGCGAACCGCTCCCTTTGCGACAGGCCAAGGAGGAGTTCCAGCGTTGCTACCTGGAACGGCTGCTCGAGCAGTACGACGGTGTCGTAGCCCGGGCCGCCCGCCGCAGCGGCATTACCCGAGAATCGTTTCACCGGCTGATGAAGCGTTACGGGATCCAACGAGATTGAGCCTTCGGTGGTAGACAACCGGCATGCCACTCGGAGTTCGGGGTTCGAAACCGATCTTTCGGTGAGTTGCCCCGCGTGCTGCGGCGCTCTATAATTCTCCGCGACGCAGACGACCTCGACCCACTGCCGGCCCTCGATGCCCGCTGGGAGCCGCATGCGGTCGCACCGTTCGGGCGTTTGATTCGAGGGGTTTTCGGCCCAGGGGTTCTCGTCGGGCGGGCTCGCGAGAAACCGCCGACGAGCGGACCCGAGACTGCCGATAAGAAAGGCAGGCGATCCCGAACGCAGGCGACGCCTGAGGGGCAATGTCCTTTCGGGGCCGATGTCCTTTCGGGGGCGATGTCTCTCGGGTTCGGTGCGAGCGGGTCGCGAGCGGCCCGGTCAGTGACCAACGTGGCGGCTTCCTAGTGTTCACTTCGTAGAACGTGTAGACGGGCGGATCGAACCATGCGGGCGAACCGGGCTGAGGACTCCAGCGTAGACACCGGCGCCAGCGTAGACACCGGCGACAGCGTAGACACCGGCGACAGCGTAGACACCGGCGACAGCGTAGACACCGGCGACAGCGTAGACACCGGCGACAGCGTAGACACCGGCGACAACGGTTCCCGTTCCCCGCTCCGACAGCGAACCCGCGACCGTGGGGTTGGGCGCTCGTGCGGCCTACAGCTCGTGGCGTTCCTCGCGCTCTTGGGTTCGACGCCGAGTATCGTCGGCGCCCCGCTGTGGCCGCCTCCGGTGCTGTGCATGACGCAGCAGCCCACCGACGGCGAGCACATCACCGGGCTCTACTCGATCGACGTGCTCCAGACCTTCCCCACCGCCACTTGGGGCAAGGTCTCCTCAGGGTCCGAGATCCTTTGGAGCGGCTTCGTCCTGTTCGGACCGAACTCGATCACGATCGATTCGACGGCGCTGCCCAACGGGCTCAACGGGGTAACGTTCGAGGTCTTCGGGCCGAGCGGGTTGCTGGGCACGGCGAGCCTCACACTGGACGTTTTGAACCCCACCCTGGTGGTGGAGTTCGCCGCGGCCGCACCGAACTCGGTGTTGTTGCATTGCGGCGGCATGGCCCCGGGGCAGACCTACGCCGTCGTCGCCGCCGACAAGTTGGAAGCGAGTTACTTCCCTGAGTTCGGCCTCATCCTGCCTTTGTCGCGCCCGGATGCAGTCGACCTCATCACCAGCGCGTCGACACCCGCGACGGGAACCAGTCAGTCGTTCGACGAACTCGTAGGCCTCCAATCACTCTCTCAGGCTTCCGCGGTTCACTTCGTCTTACTGACTTACGACCCCGAAACCGGCTGGTCGGCCGGTCCGACGGTCAGCACGACCCCCTAGCCCCCGAACCGGCGCATCCACGCGCAACTCCAGTTCGCGATTGCCTCCTCGAGCCTTCGGCGGGGTTCAGGGGCTGAAACGGGTCGAGTTCCCGTCTCTTCCGCCTCCGTGACAAACCCGTTCAGGACGACGATCCGTCCAGAAACTGGGCGACCCCGTCCCACTTTCGGGAAGCGCACCCTGCAAGTTCGACCCGCGACCATCGAGGCCTTCTGCGCCAAGGAGCCCGCTGGCGGGTCTCGTTCACGACTTCGCCCCCCCGGACCGCGAACGCTCGCCATCGGGTCGGGCAGGCCCAGACCTTGCCTTCCCTCCCGGAGTAGACCACGCGACGCTGCCACCTCTCTGCGACGAGTGTAATGACTCGATCACAGCGACGGACGGCGAGTGTAACTGAACTATCACGGACTGCCCGGCTCGAGCTGAGCCGGGTTTCGGCCGCAAGACAATATGCGAGAGAGACTTACACCTGAGCCGCCAAAATCATGAGTTGGGCGAGCAGTTTGCGCCCGGCCCGCTCGGTTGCCGGCCGCTCGAGCCGACTCTCGCCCACCCGCGGCAGTGAGAGGGGACCCGTTCCTTGAAGAATCCGGCCTTGAAACGCTCGGCCTCGGAAAACCTGGCCGCGAAAGCTCTGGAACCCCGGGTCGAGAAGTACCTCAGATCCCTCAACGGCGCCCAGCACGTGGCTTACGACGATCTCGTCAAAGCCCTGCCTGAAGTCGGAAACGACCAAGACACCTTCGACCGCGTCGTAGCCCTCCTGGAGAAGGCCAAGATCGAGCTCATCGAGGAGCCCTGCCTCGCCGGCGAAAGCGAGACCGAGGAATCGGGCAGCGACCTCTCGGAGCCGGTGGATTCGGCGGACTCCGACGACGTCGAAGAAGCTCCGGCGGACGACGACGAGGAATCCGCCATCCGCAAGCTCGACGACCCGGTCCGCATGTACTTCTCGCAGATGTCGACCATCCCGCTCCTGACCCGCGAGGAGGAGATCCACTTCGCCAAGGAGATCGAGGACAGCCGCCTCCGCCTGAAGCGCATGATCTACCAGACCGCCGTGGGGCAGGATCTGGCCGTAGAGTTGATGGAGCAGATCCTGAATCACAGCGAGTTCGTCGAGAAGTCGCTCGATCTGACTTTCTCGCGCAAGGGCGACCGCCAAGTGTTCTACGATCGAGTCACCAAGGAACTCCCGACCCTGAAGCGCTGGATCGCAGAGAACCGGAGCGACTTCCACCTGCTGCAACAGCTGCCCCTGAGCGACGCCAGCTCGCGCCCCAGAGTGGAGCGTCGCCTCGCGCGTCGTGTCGTGCGCGCGGTTCGGGTGCTGGAGTCCTACGAGATCAAGCTCAAGTACATCAGCGTCTGGCAACAAGACATCGTGCGACTCGGTCGGCGCCTGGAGCGGCTGCTACCCGCGCTGCGCGCCAAGAGCAAGCTAGCGCTGCTGCCCGAGTTCGAAGAGATCAACCGGGCCGTGCTGGAGAGTTATCCGGGATTCATCGAGCGTGCGCGTGAAATCGATCACCAGTTCCGACGCTACGAGCAAGCCAAGGGCAAGCTCTCGACCGGGAACCTCCGGTTGGTCGTGAGCGTCGCCAAGAAGTACCGCGGGCGTGGACTGTCATTCTTGGACCTCATCCAAGAAGGCAACACCGGCCTCATGCGAGCCTGCGAAAAGTACGAACACCGCAAGGGCTACAAGTTCAGCACCTATGCGACTTGGTGGATCCGACAAGCGATCTCGCGCGCAATCGCCGAGAAGTCCCGCATGGTTCGTCTGCCGGTGTACATGTCCGAGACCATGTCGAAGCTGCATTCGATCAGCCGCGACTACATGCACCGTAAGGGCACGAAACCGACGATCGAAGAGATCTCGCGCGAACTGGAGATCTCTCCCATCGAACTGCAGAAGATCGTCCGGATGTCACGCAACCCGGTCTCGCTGTCATCGCCCCTCGGGAGGGACGAAGACTCGAGCTTTGGCGACTTCCTCCAGGATCTGCGCGAGGAGAGCCCCGACGCTCGGCTTTCGTTCGACGCCCTGAGGGATCGACTGCAGGCGATCCTGCAGTCCCTGAGCCTCCGCGAACGCGAGGTCATCAAGCTGCGCTTCGGCATCGATCGCGACGAGACCTACACGCTCGAAGAACTGGGAAAGAAGTTCAAGGTGACCAGGGAGCGCATTCGGCAGATCGAAATCCGCGCTCTGAAGAAGCTGAAGCACCCGATACGGTCGCGTTCGCTCGAAGGCTTCATGGACGAAGACTAGGCCCGAAGCCAGCGCGGCAAGGACCCTAGAGCCATCGGCTGGTTGCGCCAAGGATGGCGAGCGTGCTGACGGAAACGTGAACGCAAGACACACACTCCTCCCCATCGCGTGGCCGATGGTCGATCCAACGACCACCCGCTCGAGCCCCGGCCCGGGCGCCGAAACTCCGAGCAAGCAGGACCTCGGCCACGCGAACCCTTTTCCCGCGCACACCTACCCCGCACGGCAAGGCGAGCGCGCGGCGCCAGGCCCCAAGCGGGAGTGCGGGAGCTCAGCCCTCGGCGTCGCAAGTCAGACAAAACTCGACATCGAGGTATTGCAGCCCTCGCGTCGTGGCGGAACCGCGTACCCGGAACACGCCTTCGGCCGAGTCGATCACGTCGACCGCGAGGTGTAGCGCGTCTCCAGGCCCGACCTCGCGCTGAACCTCGAACCGGTCGACCGCCGTCACGCGGTAGGCCGCCGCCGAGGGAGCGGCGTGCGCAGCCGCACCGTCGAAGAGCAAGACGATCGCTGCAAGTTGGGTCAAAGCCTCGAGACCCAAAGTCGCCGGAAAGACAAACCCGACACGCCGGCGCGCGAGCCCGAACTCGTTTCCCGAGACCGCCTTCACGCCCACCGCGTGGCGACCCGGAACCAGCGAAAGAACTTGGTCGACCAGCAACATGGGCGGCCGCTGCGGAAGCACGCTCAAGATATCCGCGAGATCGAGGCGCAGCACTCCGGCGCCAAACGCCCGTCTCGTCTCCACGTTGTCCAACCGTCTCCCCTTCCGAGCCGCGTTCGCGACACTCGGGTGAAGGCCCCCGCGCCCTGGATCGGCCGCACCCGACGGGAACTCTAGCGCAATGCGAGCGCCGAGTCTTCTACCGGCTCCCTGCCTGCGCTCCGCGCTCAGCCGACTCCCCTCCGGAAGCCTGAGGCGGCCGCGTCGCGCCCCCTTGTCTCAGGTCTACTGCGACCAGACCAGACGTGCGCTCCGAATGGGGACGGCGTAACCCAAACCCGATAGGATCTCGCCTCCTCCGACGACTTGCACGGCCGTCACCACGCCGATCACGTGGCCGCGACTGTCGACCAACGGCCCGCCGCTGTTACCCGGGTGAACGCCAGCGTCGATCTGCAGGTACGGGTCCACGACTCGGCTGACGATTCCCTGGAAGACCGATGGCAGGACTTCGTCGCCTCGGTGCGGGACCTGCGTTCCGAGGGGAAAACCAACGATTCGCACGGCTGCGCCGACCGACGGGGTCGGTTGGTCCAAACGAAAGCCGGTGATGAAAGGCATCTCGGGGAACGGGCTCACCCGGACCACGGCGAGATCGGTGGCGGGCTCCGGAGATACCCGGACGACCACGGCTGGAGCCCGTACGGAACTCCCGGCGAAGGTTGCCGTGACTCTGACCTCGGGTCGGAGTTGCCAGTCGGTGGGGAGGTCGCGCTCCCACTCGTCGCCGGCCACCACGTGAGCGGAAGTGAGGATCGAGCCATCGCCCGCGACGCAGAAGCCAGATCCCGTCCGCCGCTGCGTCAGGGGCGCGCCCCGGTCGTCGAGGTTTGGCAGCGGAGGGCGCCCCTCGGCCTCCTCGGAAACGTGGAGAATACGGCCACTGACGACATCCCGGAACTGAGTCGTCGTTTCCAGCAGAACCACCGATCGGAGGACCTGGGAGAACTCCCCTTCCGGCAGCGACTCGACCTCCATGGGCGCGCGGCGATCGAGGCGATCTTGGATGTGGGCCAGTAGGGCGCGCAGCTCGACCCCCTCCGGAGAGTCGACGTCCCCCCGCTCCTCGAGGATCGCCAACCGGGCCACCAGTCGATCGCGTTCGGTGGTCAACGACTGCCCTTCGGCCTCGACCCGCTCGAGGAGTTCGCGTTGGCGTCGTTCCGACTCTTGGAAGCGCTGCTCGAGGATGTCGTTGATACGCTCGAGCAACGCAACCTGCGACGCCTCCGGGGGCGTGGCGTCGCCCGGGTCGAAGAGCCGTCCGCCCCAACGGGCGAGCACGACGCCAACGCCCACCGCGAAAACGAGAACCCCGAACAACGAGATGCCCAGGCGCAAGCGACGTCGGCCCCGCTTCCCCCGTTCGGCAACCGCAGCAGCCGCGGCGGGCGCTGGGCTGCTTGCCCCGGCTCGGTCCGGCACTGGACGGTCGGCCGTCGAGTTGCCCGCGAGCAGAGCGAGAGTCGAGTCGCCGGCATCCCGGTGGACCACCGCGAATCGGGGTCCGAGCTTGCCACCGAACTGCAGCAAGTCTCCGGCGCGCAGTTCCGCCCGATCGACACGCCGACCGTTCACGAACGTACCGTTCTTCGATCCGAGATCGACGACCGTCACGCCAGTCACGTCCGAGAATACGCGGGCGTGAAACCCTGAGACATGGGGGTACCGGGTAGCCGACAAACGCACCTGATTGCCCTCGTCGCGGCCGAACGTGGTACCCGACTCGGGAATCTCGATCGCAACGGGAAGGTTGTCGTCTTGGAGGGGGCGTAGTCGCAGGACCGACATCTTGGCGCTGCTTCCATCCAGGAGCCGAGGGGGCGAAGCGTCGGGCCCCGCGGTCGGAGCTCATCGTCGACTCGGCACCCGACGGGCTTCGTCGAAGTCTCCCATCAAGCGCTTGCGGGAGCTTGAAGGGGGACCAGGTTGCCAGTTCAAAGGGGCTTTCGAAAGCCCCCTTGCGACCGCGGCCAAGCCGCTACCGCTTCACCCACGAACGCTCGCCTTCGGCGACACTCTCGTGGCTCAGGGCTCGAGCCCACCGACCCGGATGAACCGAGCCGCGCCTTCGATCTCGCCGTTGAGGTCGCGATCCCCGACTCGCGCCGGGATCTCGTTTCGAAACTGCGCCAAGCCTCGTTCGAGTTTGGCGCCGGACCGGAGCGGCCGGCGGAGCTCGAGAGCATCTGCACCGACCAGGAGCTCGATGGCGAGCACCCGCTCGGCGTTGCCGACGACCTGCAACGCCTTGCGCCCCGCGTGCGTCGACATGCTCACGTGATCCTCGGTCCCGGCCGATGTCGGAATGCTGTCGACCGAGGCGGGGTGAGCCAACACCTTGTTCTCCGAAGTCAGCGCTGCGGCAGTGACCTGGGCCATCATGTAGCCCGACTCCAAACCCTCGCTCCGACTCAAGAATGCGGGCAAACCACTCAGGTCCGGGTTGACCAGTCGCTCGATCCTCCGTTCGGAGATCGAAGCGAGATCCGTGATCAGGATGCTCAAGAGATCCGCGACATACGAAACCGGCGCACCGTGGAAGTTGCCGCCCGATACGATCTCACCTTCTTCCGGAAAGACGAGCGGGTTATCGGTTGCGGAATTGCACTCCCTCACCAGCACCTGCTCGACGTAGGCCAATCCATCGTGCACCGCGCCATGGACCTGGGGCACACACCGCAGGGAGTACGCATCCTGCACCTTGCCGCAGTCCCGGTGCGAGCGGTGGATGGCGCTTCCCGCGAGCAACGAGCGCACGCGTTGGGCGACGACTTCTTGTCCCGCGTGCGGTCTCACCCGTTGCACACGGGCATCGAACGCCATCAAACTACCGAGCAGCGCGTCCAAGCTCATTGCCGCCGCGAAATTGGCCGCGGCCAGTAGTCGCCGAGCGCGGATCAGGGCGACAGCCAGGAGTGCGGCCGAGGCTTGGACGCCATTGATCAACGACAGACCTTCCTTGGCCTGGAGTTCCACGGGTCGCAGCCCGCGACGCTCGAGGGCCTCGCCGCCGCTGATCCAAGCGCCGTCCACGAACGCGCGCCCTTCGCCGATGAGCACCTGGGCCAGATGCGCCAACGGCGCCAGATCCCCACAAGCACCGACCGACCCTTGCGACGGGATCCAGGGGACGATGTCCTCGTTGTAGATCGCCAGCAGGAGTTCGAGCGTGGGTAGGCCGATCCCACTGTGGCCCTGGGCCAAGGTGTTGGCACGCAAGGCCACACACAGCCGCGCGACTTCGGGAGCAAACGGTTCACCCACCCCGGCGCCATGGCTTCGCAGCAGATTCCGTTGCAGCTCCCGCGCCTGGTCCGGAGAGATGCGAACCCGACAGAAGCGACCGAACCCGGTGGTGATCCCGTACGCCACTTCGTCGCGATCGATGAAACCATCGACGACCTTGCGGGCCCGGCGCACCGCTTTGCGCGCGTCGGCCGTCAGGGCGAGGTTCACTTCGCGATCGGCAATCGCGGCGAGGTCGGCGAGTGTCAACCGCCCGCCGTCCATCCTCAGCGTGTTCTTCTTGGCCAATGCCCCTCCTCTGTCCACGCACCGCCCGCGGCCGCCGCCGGTGCCGACCCGCGGCTCACGGGCCACACCAGGCCAGTCGGCGGTTTCGTATCCGTGCGGTCGAGCGAAACTCGCGGGGCAATATGGCATAGCGCTGCGTTACGCGGCTTGCAAGACGAGGCTCGCCGGCCACACCGGACGAGGGGCTACTTCTCGAGCTCGATGTCCACCTCGACGTCGGCGTCGCCGACCCGAATCTCCTTGCGGAAGAACGGGGTGCGATCAACACCTTGCTGCGCCTCGGCAGCCAGTGGATTCTCGGGCATGAACGGGACCTCGAGCACGTACTCTCCGGGCTCGACGCCCTCGACCCGATACTCGCCGTCCTCAGTCACCATGGTCATCCCCGCGGTGTACTTCGCGAACTCCACCTGGGCCTTCATGTCCATCGGGTTCATCTCCTCGGGCAGTGGCCCCCCTGGGCGACGAATCGTCACCATGCGCATGCCGCCGGCAACGCCACGGATGTTGCCGAACACCGTCCGACCCGCCTTGAAGTCCAAGTTGAGCTCGATCTCACCGTCGCCCTCCACTTGCAGGGTGCGAATGCGCATGGCCATTCCGGTGGTGCGGGACCCCGCGAGGTCGATGACCTGCAGCGCGTATTCCCCGGGCGCTACGCCTGTGAAGCGGTAGCTTCCTCGAGGATCGGTGTTCGCCATCTGGAACGGGTGCTCGGAACTCACGAGTTGCACCATGACGCCCTGCCGCGTTTCGTCGCCGAAGCGCACGACCCCTCGAACGGTCGCGCCTGGCGAGAGGCGTAACGGCCTGACTTCGACTCGCTGATCTTCCCCGACCCGGACTCGCTCGGGTTCACTCGCTGCATACTCCGGGTGCGTGGCCGAAATCCGGTAGGCGCCGGGAGTGACGCGCGCAATCTCGAAGCGGCCATCCATGTCGGTCAGCTCGAACTCCTGCCCTCCCATCCCCGGCATGAAGAGACGCATCGCCTCCTCTGCCTCGCTCGTGTCATCGGCAACGAGAATCACCCGGGCGCCGCTCAACGGCTGACCGGTCGTGAGCTGCACGCTCCCCGCAACCACCCCCCCACGGGTGACCGTGAACTCGATCCCCTCGACGAAAGAGCCGGCTGCAACCTCGAACTCGTGACTGGCGGTCGGGGCGAAACCGGGGACTGTCGCGACCAACCGGATCCGACCGACGTCCACGTCCGCGAGGGTGAACGTGCCGTCTGGCTTCCCGTCCGCCGAGTCCTCACCCTGAAACTGCACGCGACGAAGGCGGGCCGTCGGGTCACCCTCGGGTTCCACTCGTTCGGCCGAAACTCGAAACACGAGGCCGGGGACGGCTCCATCGGGCAGCAGCACGCGCCCGCTGACGTGCGCCAAGCGCGAAAGCACGAGCGTCAGTCCGGTGGTGCCCGGCTCGGCTTGCTCACTCGCGCCACCAAAGCCCTTCGCTTCGGCAGTGACGTGGAACGAACCCGATCCCGTGACCTCCATGCGAAACCGCCCATCGGCCTCGGCGGACGTCACTTGGAGTCCGCCCCCCGTTAGCGAAACGGCCTGGATGTTCGCGCCGGGGACAGGTTGGCCCAGGTCGTCGATCACGATCCCACTCAGCGTCCCGGGCGCTCCTTCGGGGAGCACCTCAGGTTCGCGCTCGATCGATAGCTCGACGTTTGCCACGTGTGTGACCCCGTCGACCTCGATGGTCTTCACCTTGTCGCTGTCGCGCCCAAAGAACGCAAAGCCGCCCGAGTCGCCAGCCTGCAACCGATACTTGCCGGCGCGCAAGTGAGCGAACTCGAAGCTCCCGTCGGGTCCGGTCTCGAGACTGCCGTTCACGCCCTGGCCCAAGAACATCATGGCCGAGTTGGCCCAACCCGACGTGAAGTCTGGCGTCAAGCCGACCGTCTCGTCCGAGGCCACCTCTCCGGTCGTGTAGCGGAGGATCCCCGAGATCGTCGAACCTTCGGTCAACACGATCTCGACGACCGCGAGTCGTTGCTCTTCGGTAAGCTCCACACCGGGGCTCGTGGCGAAGGCCAATCCCTCGTGCGCGGAACTCACCTCATAGGTCTTGCCCAGTGCGAGTCCTCGAACTCGAAACGACCCGTCGGGTGCCGACTGTACCGGTTCACGGCCCATGAGCCCTAGCCCCTCCGTGTCCCCCTTCATCATGGCCTGCACGAGGTCCGATGCGATCGCGATGACCCGGGCGTCCCCGACGCCGGCGCCATGCACATCCACCACTCGGCCTTCGATGACTCCTCCCAGCTCGGCGAGGAGGTCCACGCCGTCGACGACCGTGTGTGCTGCCAGCAACACCTTGCGCGATCCTCCCCCACGGGTGGGCACGTACTCACTGTCACCGGTCTCGGCGACGACCCGGTACTCGGCGGGTTTCAGCCCCTGAAGGCGGTAGGAACCATCTTCGGCCACACTCGCCTGCGGACCCTGATGACCTTGGTTGAAGAACAGGCGAGCCCACGGGGAGTCGTCGGATCGGTGGAGGGTCGCAGTGACCTTCATGCCCGCGGCCGGCTGGCCCGAACGAGCGTCGACGACACGACCCGTGATCTGGCCGGCGGGAGCGAGCTCGAAATCGAGTTGAACGACGACCTCGCCGTTCTCGTTGGGGATGACATCGCGAACCGGATCGGCGCCGACGTCGTCTTTCTGTGCGCCTGCTCCGCCCACTTGCAGTTCGGGCATGTCGGGGCCGGCACCCAGATCTCGAACCACGGTGGTGTGATTCGGGTGCGAGGCCAAGGCCACGCCAGAGGGGTTTCGCGCTTTGGCGACGACCAACCGGTACGTGCCGTCTTCGCCGCTCCGGGCGGTCAACCGGTCAGCCCGCGCGGTGGCGTGACTCGAACTCCCCACGTCGAGATCCGACAGGAACGAAGCGTCGTAGCGCACGGCGTCCCAGTCGCCGCGGTCGCTCGGGAGCCAATGGACGACCGCGCCCGCGATCGGACCTTGGGCGCCGCGGACGACGCCGGTCAGAACCAGGTGCGGATCCTTCGTGCCGTTCCCGGCCTCGCTGCCGAGGTCCGCAACCGGCGCCGCGGCGTCTGGAGTCGCCCCGAACTCGGGCTCTGACGCCGCATCCTTGGCGGTCGACGCCTCGATCATCGCCTCCTGCGTCTCCGAGTCGGGAACCCGGACAGGCGCCTCCGGCGTGGTCCGCCAGACGAAGAACGACACCCCGGCGACGATCAAGAGTGCGAGCACCACGGCACCCAAGACCGTGGTTCGGCCTTGACTCCGAGCAAAACGCTGACGAAGGATTGCGGGGTGGGACTCCATGGGACCTCCTCGGGGTTCGGGACCGCGCTCGGGTCAGTGTTGATTGTCGCCTCGTCCCGGCGGCTGCGTCGGAGCCCACTTTGCCGGTCCGAAGAACGTTCGGAAAGCGAATCGTGTGCCATCCTTGTCGCCGGCTCGGGCAGCGGTCGGTGCCGAGCACCACGGTCTGCGGTTGGCTGGGCCTTCGCCATTGACAGTGTCGGTCGCCTCACCCCATATTCCCTTGCAGGCGCCTTGCTTCATTCCCTTGCAGGCGCCTTGCTTCGCAGCGTTGGGACCGCATCCCGCATGCAGCGGACATCGCCCCCTCGAGGGTGAAAGCGCACGTCGCCCAATCCAAGCCATGAGGAGTACCGTAGCACATGGAACGCGAGCAACTGCCGGTAGACATCTTGTTCGTCGGTGCCGGGCCCGCGAACCTGGCGGCGGCATACCACCTCGCTCGCGCAGCGCGCGCCCGCGGCTCGGACCTCCAACTCGCGGTCATCGAGAAGGCGCAGAGCGTTGGGGCCCACACCCTCTCGGGGGCGATCCTCGACCCGCGCTCCCTCCTGGAGCTCTTTCCCGAGGGACTCGAAGCCGCTGGCTGCCCGATCGATTGCAAGGTAACCCACGAGAGCGTCCATCTCCTCGGCCAGCAATCCGCACGGACCCTGCCGGTACCGCCGTTCCTGAAGAACCACGGCTACTTCATGGTCACCTTGTCCGAACTCGTCGTTTGGCTGAAGGAGAAGCTCGAAGCACTCGACGTCATGGTGTTCGAGGGGTTCCCGGGAAAGGAACTCCTGTTCGAGGGCGATCGCGTGACCGGAGTCCGCACGGTCGACAAGGGGCTCAACGCGGACGGAAGCCCTGGCCCAGCGTTCGAGCCCGGCGCCGATCTCATCGCCAACTGCACGGTCCTCGGCGAGGGCGTCCGCGGCTCGTTGACCCGTGCGCTCGTCGACAAGCTGCGCCTCGACGGACCCAACCCGCAGACCTATGGCACCGGCTGCAAGGAGCTCTGGCAGCTGCCCGCGGGGCGCTTCGCTGCCGGTCGCGTGGTGCACACCGCCGGTTGGCCGCTCGGCGGCCACGAGTACGGGGGCTCGTGGATCTACGGTCTCCCGAACGACCGGGTGTCCGTGGGCTTCGTTTCCGCGCTCGATAGTGGCTCTCCCTACAACGATCCGTGGGAGAACTTCCAGCGCTGGAAAACCCACCCCTTCGTGCGCGCCATCCTCGAAGGAGGAGAGATCCTGAAGGCCGGCGCCAAGGCTGTGCCCGAAGGCGGATACTGGTCGCGTCCACGCGGCTACGGCGATGGATTTCTCATCGTTGGGGACGGCGCCTCGCTGTTGAACATCAGCCGGCTGAAGGGCATCCACACCGCGATCAAAAGTGGCCTGCTGGCATCCGAGACCCTGCTCGAAGCCACCGAACGCGGCGACTTCTCGGCGGCGACCCTGGCTGGATTCGAACGCCGCTTCCAGGAGTCCTGGTTGAAGGAAGAACTATACCGAGTCCGAAACTATCGCCAGGAGTTCAAGTCGGGCTTCTGGCTCGGCGGCATGAAAGCCGGGATCAAGTACGTACTCGGTGGAATTGGCCGCGAACGCAAGGAGATCGAGCCGGACTACCGAGAAATGAAGCCGCTGTCGCGGGCGCCCGGCAAGCGCGCCCCGTTGACCTACGACGGGAAGTACCTGATCGACAAGGTCACGCAGGTGTACCACGCGGGGTCCATCCACGACGAGCACCAACCTTCGCACCTGCTGGTCGCGGATACGGACATCTGTCGGACTCGGTGTGCGACCGAGTTCGGGAACCCGTGTGAGCGCTTCTGCCCGGCCAACGTGTACGAGATGGTCGACGATCCTCGCGGCGGCAAACAGCTCCGGATCAACCACTCGAACTGCGTACACTGCAAGACCTGCGACATTCTCGACCCGTACCAGATCATCACGTGGACGGTCCCCAGCGATGCCGGCGGGCCGAAGTACCAAGGGCTGTAGGTACCAAGGGCTGTAGGGTACCAAGGGCTGTAGCGGCTGAGAAACCCGGTCCGAGCGAGGCCGGTCGATCACGATGCAATGCGAACGCTGCACCGGATCAGCAAGTGGCGCCCGGGCTCAAGCGCTCCCGAAGCAAACCGAGTGGAGTTCACGGACGACGCGATCGACTTCCCGATCGGCGACCAGGAACGAGAAGTTGAGCCGCGTCGCCCCGTAGCTGATCATCTCGACTTGCGCCCCGATCGCGGCCACGGACTGCAACAAGTTGGCGATGATCTCCGAGGTCGATCCCAGGCCGGCACCGACCACGCTGATCATGCCGCGATCGCGGGTCAAGGTCACGGCGGAGAAGCCCTCGAGTTCCGCCAGCACTGGGGCCAACTCGTGCTCGCCCTCACTCGTGGTCAGGGACACCGAGACTTCCGAAGTCGAGATCATGTCGATGGACACCGCGTGGCGATTGAACGCCTCGGCGATTCGCGACAGGAAGCCGTGGCGATCGAGCATTCGCGGGCTGACGACGGTGACGACCTGCACGCCTCGCTTGTGCGCAATCGAGCGCACGACGCCCTCCGGCGCCGGGGCCGGCTCGCCCAGGATCATGGTGCCCGTCAGGTGCGGTTGGCGGCTGTTGAGAACGAGCACGGGGATTCCGGCCTCCATGGCCGGCGCAATCGTCGACGGGTGGAGGACCTTGGCCCCCGAGTAGGCGAGTTCGCTGGCCTCGCCGTAGCTGAGCGTCGAGAGCACCTGCGCGCCGGCGACGATGCGTGGGTCGGCGGTCATGATCCCGTCGACGTCGGTCCAAATCTGCAACACTTCGGCCCCAACGGCCCGGGCGACGATGCTCGCCGAGTAATCGCTGCCGCCTCGGCCCAGGGTCGTGGTCTCACCGCTCGCGGTGCGTCCGATGAAGCCCGTGATCACCGGGATATGGGCACCAGCACGGGTGAGGGTCTTCGGAATGCGGGCGTACGCCTCGGCCAGCGGCCGTGCCCGACCATGGCGATCGTCGGTAATGAGCCCGAGTTCACCGGCGTCCCAGGGACGCGCGTCGTACCCGAGCCGAACGAGGTGGGCCGCAAACACCGGAGCCAACAGCCTCTCGCCGTATGACAGGCCGCGATCGCGGGTGCGATCGGTGAGTTCGCGGAGAACCGCGACGCCTTCGAGCAGCTCTTGGAGCTCGCCGAACAGCGAGTCCAGAAGCTCGGCGGGGAGTTCGAGCTCGCGCAGCAAGGTACGATGGCGTGCGACCAACGATGCGAGCCCAGCTTGCTGCTGGGAGCCGCCTCGAGCGGCGTGCGCGAGCAAACGGATCAGCTCATCGGTAACCCCGGAAGCCGCGGACACGACGACCGCGGGCGACCGTTCGTGGTGACCCGAGACGATCGCCCCCGCGGCACGAACGCATGCCGCGTCGCCGACCGATGTCCCCCCAAACTTCATCACCCACCGCGGTAGCGCCATGGCGGCGATTCTCGGCGCGGGGGCTCCTTTTGCAACTCGATTCCGATGCGGGTCCGACAATTCCAATCCGGGCCGAACTTCGCTACAGTCGGGACAGCGAACGCCCGTGATCGACGCCGCGATCCACGCGACGATCGGCGTTCACGAACCCGAGACCGGATCTGCACGAGCGAGGGGAGACCATGCACGAGCGTCAGCCAAGCCGACCGAGCGACCTGATCTACGACTGGAACACCGTCGAGCCAGACGCCCCGTTGCCCCGCGGCATTGAATTCGATGACGAGACCCTCCGCGACGGCCTCCAGTCGCCATCGGTGACCGACCCACCCATCGAGAAGAAGATCGAGATCCTGCACCTCATGGAATCGTTGGGGATCCATACCGCCAACGTCGGGCTTCCGGGAGCCGGGCCGCGGGCGGTCGCGGACGTCACTCGCTTGGTGCAGGAGATCGCGGACAGTCGGTTACGGATCCGCCCCAATTGTGCGGCACGCACGCATGAGAACGACATTCTGCCGGTGGTCGCGATCACGCAGAAGACCGGCGTCCCGATCGAGGTCTGCACGTTCATCGGTTCCAGCCCGATCCGGCAGTACGCCGAGAACTGGACCCTCGACCAGATGCTCGAGAACACGATCCAAGCGAGTCGACTCTGCGCTCGCGAAGGCCTGCCGCAGATGTACGTCACGGAGGACACGACGCGGGCACACCCGGACACCTTGCGCCAGCTGTACACCGCGGCCATCCAGAACGGCGCCAAGCGCGTGTGCGTTGCCGACACCGTGGGCCACGCCACCCCACCGGGCGTTCGCAGCGTGATCCGGTTCATCGGTCGGATCGTTGCAGAGGCCGGCAACCCCGAAGTCGGGATCGATTGGCACGGGCACCGCGACCGGGGACTCGACATTGCGAACTCCATCGCCGCCGCCCAGGCGGGCGCCCGGCGCATCCACGGAACCGCCCTCGGCATCGGCGAACGTTGCGGCAACACTTCGCTCGACCTGCTGCTCGTCAACCTCAAACTGCTCGGGGCAATCGACAACGACCTCCGCGGACTTCCTGCGTACGTAAGTGCGGTCAGCACGGCTTGTGGGGTGCCCATCCCCAAGAACTACCCGGTGTTTGGCAGCGATGCGTTCGAGACCGCAACCGGGGTGCACGCGGCCGCGGTGATCAAGGCCTTCCGCAAACAGGACACGTGGCTCGCGAATCGGGTCTATTCCGGGGTCCCCGCCGACGAGTTCGGTCTCGAGCAGAAGATCAGCATCGGCCCGATGAGCGGACGATCGAACGTCGTGTTCTGGCTCGAAAAGCGCCAGATTCCCGCGGACGACGGACTCGTCACCACGATCTTCGACGCGGCGAAGCGGAGCCACCGCTTGCTCACCGACGAAGAGGTCCTCGCGCTCTTGCCGCGTACCTGACGACCGGCTCGTGAGCCTGGGCGCCGCCGCGTCGAACGGCCGTTCGGCGTCTGGGAGTCGAACGCGGGCTCCGCTCCGTCGTTCCGGGTGCGGCCCGCTCCGGACCGCCACAACCCCTTACCGGAAGATCAGTTGCAGACTCGTTTGAGTTTCGCCGCGGGAGCTGGCCACCGGGAACGTCTTGTTTTCGTTCGAAGTGTCGCTCACAGCGGAGGTTCCCGCGGCGGCGAGTCGTCGGTATGATGGCGCGCTACTCGCGGGTCGCTCAGCGGGATTCGATCCGGCGGGGGGGTCCCACGGTCGAGTCCCAAGTCGCGAGTCTCTGGCGAAGAAGAAGAAGAGGGGTGCTGAGTGTTGAGCAACCGGGTCCTGTTCGTCGCGTTGGTGGCGCTGCTCGGAGGCGGGTCTTGGCTGGTCGGACAGTCGCAGGGGGATGCGAAGCGCCCGCTCGATCTCCCTGCCGGCAAGGTCGGACGCGACGAGGAAGACGAGGAAGACGAGACCGAGTCGATCATCTTCTACGGTCAGGAGTACGAGGCCGACGCGTTCTTCTGGTGCCTGGATCGCTCGGGCTCGATGATCGGCGCGCGCCTGGCGACGCTCAAGCAAGAGGTCACGCAGGTGATCGCCACGCTGACGAATCGAGCGGAGTTCGGGCTCGTGGCGTTTGCCGATAACCACACGGCATGGAACACACAGCCGGTCAAGGCGACGGTCTCGAACAAGGCGTCGGCCACGGCTTGGGTGCAATCCCTCGTCGCGAGCGGCGGCACCTGCATGGCGCCGGGAGCGGTGCAGGCGGTGAACATCTGCACCCAGAGCCGACTCCGCAACAAGACCGTGATCATCTTCAGTGACGGCGAGCCCAACTGTCCGTTCTGTGCGGAGACCGTGACCGCCGTCACGTCCGCGAACTGGCAGCGCAATCCCGTCAACACGCTGTTCGTCGGCGGTGCTGGCTCGACGGGTGCGGCCTGCATGCAGCAGATCGCCTCGGCGAATGGCGGCACGTTCGCGGCCGTCAACGAGTGATCCCGATCGGTTCGCTGCGGTCGCGAGGGGCCTTTGCGAAAGCCCCCTCGAAGAGAAATCGAGTCCCGAATCCCGCGGCATGCGCTTGATTCGGGACTCGAGTTTGCGCGGGAACGCCGAGCGGTGGTCATCCCGAAATCTATGGACTTACGGTACGCTTCCCGAGATTCTGAGAAGCCGCGCGGGATCCTCGACGCCACGGACGTCATCCCGGGTGGGCATGGGGTATGGGCGAAACCCGGGTGTGTCGACGGATCGAACTGGCGGCTGGGCCAGATCGCGGCTGGGCCAGATCGAGGACCGGATCGAGCTCCCGCGGTAAGTGGGTGTTCAGCAGTAGGCCCCTGAGTGCTGGTCCGCTCGAGCGGAACCGAGTCTCGGCGGCAAACTGCGGGAGAAATGAGGAGATTGGGAATGATCCGCACGTTGATCGCGATGTTGAGCGGGGCCGCTGCGCTCGTGTTGTGCACGGCAGTGATTGGTCAATCGTCGGAAGACGCCAAGCGGCCGCTCGACTTGCCGGCAGGCAAGATCGGCCGTGACGAAGAGGACGAAGAGGACGAGACCGAGTCCATCATCTTCTACGGCGCCGAGTTCGAGGCCGACGCCTTCTTCTGGTGCCTCGACCGTTCGGGGAGCATGGCCGGAGCCAAGCTGGCCACGCTCAAGCAGGAGGTCACGTCGGCCATAACCACCCTCACGAACCGCGCCGAACTGGGCCTGGTGGCCTTCGAAAACGGGCAAATGTCGTGGCAGACGATTCCGGTGAAGGCGACCGTGTCGAACAAAGCCTCGGCGACGGCGTGGGTGCAAGCTCTTACGACCGGTGGCGCGACCTGCATGGCCCCGGCCGCTGTAACCACGATCAACATCTGCAACCAAAGCCGCTTGCGCCACAAGGCCGTGATCATCGTGAGTGACGGCGTGCCGAACTGCCCCGGTTGCGGCGAGACGGTGACCGCGGTGACCGCCGCCAACTGGCAGCGCAACCCCGTGAACACGCTGTTCATTGGGAGCGAGGCCTCGGGGTCGACCTGCATGCAACAGATCGCGAGCGCGAACGGCGGCAGCTTCACGCAGGTCCAGTAGGCGCCTCCCTGGCCGTAGTCCCGCAGAGATCCATTCCAGCGACGCGCGGCGTTTCTCCCTCGGAGAGGCACCGCGCGTTTCGCATCCTCGGGGCTCGGGGGCTCGCGACTCGAGCTGCTCGACCGCGACACCCATCGCAGGCGGCTCCCCGGGCCTCCGACGAGCCAGTGACGACCGTGAGACGCGGACCTCCGGCCGACGCCCTCAGCCCCCGCCCAGTGGCGAACCGCGGCACTCGGACCTTGGGCCAACCGACCGCGATCGGCCCTTAGGAGTCGCCCAAGAATAACTTCACCCTCTTGCTCGTCGCTTCGGGCCATCTTCGACTGATCCGAAAACCTCGAAATCCTCACCGGAACTCAGGCTACGCCTCCGGTTTCGAGCTTTCCGGATCGGCCGAATCTGACCCAAATCGACGGCAAGATGTCGAAGTTATTCTTGGGCGACTCCTCAGAGCGGCCGGTTCTGATCCCATAAGAGATTACCTTGATTTTACTTACAGTGCTGACTCCAAGAATTCGCCGAGAACTCCGCGGGATCCTCGCAACCCCGAACGTCATCCTGGCAACGCGATTGCGCCCCGGAACCGTTCGCCGAGCCAGCGGGAGCGAGTAGTGGGTTCCCCGGTGGTTCTTGGGTTCCGGATCAGTCGCGGCTCGGCCGAGCAGCTTCAAGAAGCGGCGCTCGACGGTCGACTCAAGGATACCGGACCCGAGGATGCCCTGGATTGGGACTTCGGAGATCAAAAGGTCAGGAGGTTTGGAATGGTTCGCAATCGGATCGCATTTCTCAGCGTGATCGCAGGCCTTGCCGTGTGTACGGCGCTCGTCGGGCAGTCGCCGGGTGACGCAAAACGGCCGCTCGACTTGCCTGCGGGCAAAATCGGCCGTGACGAAGAGGACGAAGAGGACGAGACCGAGTCCATCATCTTCTACGGGACCGAGTTCGAAGCCGACGCCTTCTTCTGGTGCCTCGACCGCTCGGGGAGCATGGCCGGAGCCAAGCTGGCCACCCTCAAGCAAGAGGTGACCTCGGCCATCAGCACACTCACCAACCGCGCCGAACTGGGCTTGGTGGCTTTCGAGGACAGCCAAATCTCGTGGCAATCGGTTCCGGTCAAAGCAACGGTCTCCAACAAGGCCTCGGCGACCGCGTGGGTCCAGGCTCTCACCACCGGCGGCTTGACCTGCATGGCCCCGGCCGCCGTGACCACGATCAACATCTGCAACCAGAGCCGCTTGCGCCACAAGTCCGTGATCATCGTCAGCGACGGCGTGCCGAACTGCCCCAACTGCGGCGAAACCGTAACGGCGGTGACCTCGGCCAACTGGCAACGCAACCCGGTGAACACGCTGTTCATCGGCGCCGACGCCGGCGGGTCGGCCTGCATGCAACAGATCGCGAGCGCCAACGGCGGTAGTTTCACGCAAGTCCAGTAACTACGACGAGACACGCCGAGTGTTTCGCGAGCGGGCGGAGGCCTCCCACGACGAGGCCCCCGCCCGTTCTTCGTTTCGCTCTCCCGGCTCCCTCCGGCCCACTCGATCGAGGCGACACACTTCGCCCCTTCAGAGCACGGTCGCGCCCACCCGAAAGAATCCTCATACCGCCGGCGAACGCGCACGGGAGCGTTGGAGCCAGCGGTCGGTTTGAACGGAGATCACCATGGACGACGAGAAGCCCCGATGGGGACTGTGGCTCGTTCTCTCCTTGCTCGCAATCGTGGCGCTCTGGGTCGGCCGGTCGGGGTGCGAATCAGCGGCTGACGCGGTCAACGTCGTGACCGATGGCCTTACCGGCAAGCAGGCCTTCGAGCTCAAAGACGGCGTTGAGACCCAGCTCCGCGGGATCGTCGACCAACGAGCCGAGCAATTCGACGAGACCCGGAGGCGTTGACGCGCCACCGGATGCCCGACGCACCCTTGGCCTACCGGACATGCGCAAACGCGTCGGGGAGCCACGAACTCATTTCAGCACCGAGGGGCGCAGTTCCTCGACAGTGCCGACCACGTCGTCACCGGCGCCGGTAACGGTTCGAACTTGGGTGCCAGCCTCAGCCCCGGTAAGGCGCAGGAATCCGAGTCCCATCGCGCCCTGACCGTCCAGGGTGCGGGTCACGGACGTGAGCCGTCCCACCCCTCTGCCGTCAGCGGTCAGCTCGCTCCCGGCCTCAGGGAGCACCGCGGTGTCGAGTCGAACGCGCCGCAGCAGCTTGTTGACGTGTCCATACGTGCGAACCCGCGCGACGACCTCCTGACCCGCGTAACAACCCTTGCTGTAGCTGAGCCCGCCCTCGTAGCCGCACTCCGGTGGGAGGTTGTCGGAAGTGACATCGACCCCGAATCGGGGTTCGCCGGCCTCGATCCTGGCCGCCTCGGCGGCTTCCGCAGTGGCCTCGACAACGCCCGCCCGTTCGGTCAGCACCGCTTCGACATCGTGCGCGTCACCGGCCGGAAGAACGAGGTCCCAACCTGCCTGGACGGACCGCCTGCGGCGCATCAGCCACCCGGCACCGAACCTCCGTGAGCTGCGCTCGCTGGCGCGCAAGTCGTCCACGTCGAGCCACTTGGCCAGCACTGCGGATGCCGACGGCCCTTGCACCGTCAACAGGACGTGAGCCGGAGAAAGAACCTCGACGTCGACGTCGTCGAGAATGATCGTTCGGCGCAGGTGTGACTCGAGAGCGGCGGCCGCGGCCGCATCGGTGATCAGCAGGAACGACGACGGGCGCTCACTCGGCGCGACGCTCGCGTTCGTCTCGTCCGCAGCCATAGAGTAGATGTCGAGCGGCGCGACGAGCCTCCCCTTGCCCGTCATCACGGTCGCGAGCAGTCCCTGCTCGGGTCGCAACGCTCGGAGGTCCGCGGACACAGTGCGTTGGAGGTAGTCGAAGGCGGTAGCCCCGCGGACTCGCAACAGCGTTACTGGCGGACGCCAACGAGCCGCGTACACGAGCAGGGCGCCCGCACTGACGTCCAAGGCTGCTCCCGGCATCTCGGGTACCACGATCCGGCTCCCTCGCACGCTCGGCGCGCGCGGCACGCCGCCGAGTGCGTGATCCGCGTGCGCAGTTCGACGTTGGCGACCCCCACCCGGAAACGGAGGCGAGCGGATCGCCTAGCCCTTGCCGATCTCACCGAGGATCAGGTCACCAAACTGCACGCTGCTCAACCCACTACGAGCATCGAATGACTGAATGACTCCGCGACGCGCGAGCCCCTCGACGGCGGCTTCGATCCGTGCAGCCGCCGCCGGCTGCCCCAGGAAGTCGAGCATCATCTGCACGGCGCAGATCGCAGCGACGGGGCACGCGACGCCCTTGCCTTTGTACTTGGGCGCCGAACCGTGGATCGGTTCGAACATCGAAACCCGCCCTGGGTGAATGTTGCCGCTCGCTGCGACTCCCATACCGCCTTGGATCATCGCTCCGAGATCGGTGATGATGTCGCCGAAGAGATTCGGCGCCACGATCACGTCGAACGCTTCCGGACTCTTGACCATCCACATGCAAGCGGCGTCCACATAGGCATGGTCCTGCTCGATATCCGGGTACTCCTGACCCACTTCGGCGAAAGTCCGCGTCCAGAGGTCCATCGCGCGGATCGCGTTGGCCTTGTCCACCAACGTCAGCTTCCTACGCTTCGCCCGCTTGCGACAGAGCTCGTAGGCGTAGCGGATGACTCGTTCTACCCCCTTGCGGGTGAAGATCATGTCCTGGATCGCAACCTCGTCGGGCGTTCCCTTCTTCAGGTGGCCGCCGATCCCGGCGTAGGCGTCCTCGGTGTTCTCGCGGACCACGACGAAGTCGACGTCCGCCGGCCCCTTCCCCTTGAGCGGACAAAGGTGCTCCGAATAGAGACGAATCGGTCGCAGGTTCACGAACAGATCGAGCTTGAATCGGAGCCCCGAGATCACGGCGCGCTCGACGAGCCCTACTTCGACGCGAGGATCGCCGATGGCCCCCAAGAGGATGGCGTCGAATCCTGCGATCTCTTGGAGCGTCTCGGGTGGAAACAGCACCCCGGTCTCGAGGTAGTGCTCTGACCCATGAGGGAAGTGCTGGGTCTCATAGGCAAACCCACCTAGCTCCGCAGACCGTTGCAGCACGCGCAGAGCCTGTTCGATCACCTCGGGCCCGATCCCGTCGCCGGGGATGACCGCGATTCGGTATGCCATTGAAGATTCTTCCGTTCCTGCTGTTCTTGGGGCTCATGGTGTGTTCGACCGCGGGCATCGAGCAAGGCTTCTCATCGCCTCATCGCCTCATCGCCCAGTGAAACTCGGGGGTCGTTTCTCGAGAAACGCCTGCATCCCTTCGCGCATGTCCGCGGTCGAGCTCACGAGCCCGAACGAGTCGGCCTCGAGAGCTAGGCCGTCCCGCAAGGGAAGCTGCCCCCCTTGGATCACCGCGTTCAGGGCGAGCCGCAGGGCCACGGGCCCACGCGAGAGGAGCACCCGTGCCACCGCTCGCACCGAGTCGAGCAGCTGCTCGGGGGCGAACACGGCGTTCACGAGGCCAAGTTCCAAGGCCTGTTCCGCCGTGACCCGTTCCCCAGTGAGAATCAGGCGCAAGGCCGCCGCCTGACCAATCAATCGCGGCAAGCGTTGGGTCCCACCGTAACCGGGAATGATCCCCAGACCGACTTCGGGCAGGCCGAGCTGCGCCGAAGTCGCCGCGAAACGAAGGTGGCACGCGAGCGCGAGTTCGCAACCTCCGCCGAGCGCAAACCCGTTGATGGCCGCCAGCACCGGCTTGCCGAGCGCCTCGATCCGATCGAAAGCTCGTTGGCCCCGGGCGGCTCGGTCCCGTGCCTCGAGCACCGACTGCGCCGCGAGTTCCTTGATGTCGGCGCCCGCAACGAACGCCTTCGGACCCGCACCGGTGAGGATCACGACGCGAACCGCAGGGTCTCGTTCGAGGTTCTCGAAGCAGCGATCGAGGTCGGCAATAGCTGCGTCGTTCAGCGCGTTGAGCGCCGTGGGACGATCCACGGTCACCAACGCGATGCCGTCGGGGTCACACTCGACGCGCAGGTTCTCGAAGCCGCGATCCGACACCACTATTCCTTCTTCCCGAAACGGTTGAACGTGTACGGATGCTCGCGCTTGGTGAGCACCGTCACCTGCTTGAAGACGGTGCCTGGAGGGAAACTCGCCACCGAGCCCAGTCCCGACACGACTTCCCCGAAGACGGTCCACTCCTTGTCCAGGTCAGGCCGCTCCGTCAAGCAGACGTAGAAACGGCTACCCCCGGAGTTCTTCTGGTCACGTCGGCGAGCCAACGCGACTGCGGCCTTCTGGTGACGGTGCACATTGGGCTCGTCCGGAACGACGTAGTCGAGCTCGCGTCCTTCCGCCGGGGCCCCAGCGAAGATGAGACCGCCCTCCGGATCGACGCGATCGATCTGCAGACCGTCATAAAAGCCACTCTCGACGAGCGAAATGAAATGGGCGACGGTGTTGGGCGCCTCATCTTCGAACAGGCGAATCACGAACTCGCCATGGCTGGTCGAGAACTGCACCATGGGCAGAACCGAACTCGCGGACTTCTCGCGAGGCTCCTTCTCCTGCGGGTCGACGGTCGCCTTCTTGGGCTCGCCTTGCTCGGGGCCCTTCTCCAGATTCGCGCGCACGCTCTCCGGCACGATCGCAGAGGGATACACGTCGATGCGCGTAACTCCGAGAGTGCGCGCCTTCGATGGATCCTTCGAGCAGAGCTCTTCCAGGCGCCCGAGCACGCCCTCCCCGAGAGCGATGCGGCCGAGCGGGAGCAGTTTGCCTTCCAGGGTCGGCGCACTTCCGAGGCAGAGGGTCAGACCCGATCCGACATACTCTTGCCCCGCGACCCCAGCGACCGCCAAGCCGACGACTCCGCGTTGCAGGCTGCCGACCTGGCCCCTCCATTTGGCGGGCAGCGTGGAGATCACCTTCTCGAGCCCTTCGCCACCAGCAACGTGGCTACCCGGTTCGTAGACCGTGAACATCACCTTGTCGTACAACTCGGCGCGCACACGATCGATCCACGCCGACATGACGCCGGGCATGCCGGCGTCGTCCAGTCGCACCCAGGCGGTCCCGCCGCTGATGTACAACAGGGCGTACCACGGTTCGGCACTACTGTACGTGGGCAAGACGTTCAGATGGCTCTCTTCGGTCGCATAGAAGCGCCACACGTCGCGTAGGGGTTCGAACCCCTCCTGACGAGCAAACTCCTCGTGCAGCGCCGCTACCCGCCCCATGAAAATGTTGCCGCGCCAGTTGGTGCGAATGATGGGCCACTGCTGCACGTCCCCGGCGTAATCCTGCAGTCGATACCGCATCGAACGCGACTCCCCAGGCTCGAGGGTGAACAGGTAGCCGCCGTCCGGCTCCTGACCGGCCTGCGGGAAACTGAGCTCGGTGTTCAGTCTCCCCTTCTCGTAGCGTACGGTCAGCCCATAGGGCCACAGGTCGGGGTGCAGCACGTCGAGCTTGCGTGCCTCCGAATCGGCCTCTGGCCCGGAGGCGTTGCGCATGGAGATGGTGAAGAACACGTCTTCACCCGGCTGATACGCCTTCTTCTCGAAGGCGAGTGATACCGCAATGTCCTTGTTGACCTTGGTCACGGGCGGAACCGCGGGAGGCTCCGGGCGCTCGGGTGTCGGCCGGGCCGGCGGTCGCACGGGAACACGCTCGACCTTGACGTCTTCCAGGTAGATCACGTGCCAACCAAACTGAGTCTTGGCCTTCGCGATGTCACCGGTCTTCGGGATGGCGAAGGCAACGTCGTCGAACTCGTACGTGCCGCGATTCGAGAAGCCCAGGTCTCCGCCGAGTCGCTTCGTGACCGCATCGAAACTGTGCTTGCGCGCCAGATCCGCGAACTTCGCCCCGGCCCGATACTCTTCCATCACCTGGTCGGCGATGGCTTCACTACGGACCAAGATGTGCCGCAAATGCCGCTTCTCGACCTCACGAAACTCCTGCGCCGGCGCGGAGTCCGCCCAAAATGTCCCGGCGAGCGTCAGCGTCATCGTCATCAACGTTGTCAGAGCGCGGGTCGACGAACGAGCCCGGCGCGCGGCCGGACGCGACTCCGTGACGGGGCGAAAGGTAGTCTGATTGGCCATGGTCGGCGTAGCCTCTCCAAAGATCGATCGGCGGTAAGAGCTTCGTTGGCAAGCGTTTATCGCGGCTCAGCGAAAGCCGGGCATTATAGCCCTCGGCCCCACGAGGGCCAAGGAGAGTTTTCCCGGAACCGCGGCCTACAGGTACCCGCGGGGGCGGCGGTTCGGAGAAGTGCTCGCACGCCGAGAAGACTCAATGGGGCTGCTGCCAGTGAAACAGCTCGAGGCGTCGTCGCTTCGAACCGGCTTCGCCTCCGAACGAACGCTCATGACGAAACCCGTCGGGCAGCATGGACCAGTCGCGCTCGAAGGCAACGGGGTCGTCTCCGTACAGGTCGTCGGGATAGAACGCGATCCAGGCTTTGGGCAGCGCTCGAGCCCGATCGAGGGTCTCGAGAGGGCGTTCCGCGATCGACCTCAAATCCGCGAGTCCATAGTAGGCAACCTTCTCTCTCGACGAGAACACGACGGCTCCCGGCCGGCCGAGTTCGGCCCGCAGAATGTGCTCGCCGGCGAGTTTCTGCGAGATCTGGTCGTGGCGGTCGGGCGAGAGGGCTCGGGGCACCCCGGTCACGCACAAGACCCCGAGCACCCACACACTCAGCCGGGGCCAAGCACCGGAGGTTGCGGTGCCTGGCTCCGAGATCGGGGTCGAGGAGTTCCGGCGCGGCGCGAACCGCTGCACCACGCACTCCACGCCGCGAACCACGAACGGCAGCGAAAACGCAACCAGGGTCAGCATGTGGCGCCGACTCAAGTAGCCCGGCCCCGCGACGGTGACCAAACGCCAGAGCACAGCGCCCATGGCCACGGCAGCGACGCCCAACAGCACCGTGCCCGGTTCGAGCGCGCGCCCGTTGCGGCGCACGGTGGCGAGGAGACCGACCCCGACGAAGAGCGCGATGGGCCACGTGCACGTGGAGCCCCAACGCTCGACGATCTCCGCAAGTTGAGCCGCCACCTCGCCGCCGGGGATCGTGCCGAGTCCGGGGAGCGCGACGCCGGTCAGCGGAACGAGGGCCTTCTTGAGCGTGAGGGTGGGTGACCCCGACACCAGGCTGATCGCCACGGCATACGGCAAGATCAACGTTGCGGCCGCCACCAGAAACGCGGCCGACCAAGCGACTACGGATCGCAGCTCGCGCCGCGCGCACCAGCACCAGTAGACCGGAACGACGCCCAGCAGGATCAGCCCCTCGGGCCGCGCGAGGTAGGCCGCTCCCGCGGCCCCGCCCGCAGACAGCGCGGCGCTCCACGAACGTCGAGTGCCCGCCGCCAATGCTTGCCGAAAGCAGAGCAGCACGAGCATCAGGAAAACGCTGTCGCTCATGACGTCGGCGGCCGAGCGGATCAGAAAAACATGGCACGCGGCCAACCAACCCACGGCAACCGTGGACAAGCCCGGAAACCCAAGACGCACGACTTCCATGAGGAGCAGCACTACAGCCAATCCGCTGACGATGCCCACCCAGTAACCGCAACGCTCGCGTCGGTCGCGCTCCCGCACGGGATCGTCGGACTCTGAGGCCACAGCCCCGGCCAGCCGATGCACGCACGCGATCAGGTATCCAGTCAGGGGATGGTACGCGTCCTGGATCGCGTCGAGGTCACGCCCTTGCTCGAACGCGCGAGCTGCATACAAGAACCTCGCGGAGTCCGCGCCGATGAGCGGCCTCTGGATCCAACACCCGACGCGCAGGGCGAGTGCCGCGAGAACGATGATGACGACGGCGCTCCACCGAACGGTCCGCTTCGTCGAGTTCGGGTCGGTCACGGGTGGTATCTCGCCTCCAGACAGCCCCTCTCGAAAGTGAGGGGCGCCGTGCTGCGGTGCGATTCATCGAGCGGGGCCGCCCAGTCTTGCGGGGCCGGCCGAGTGTCCACTGGCGTCGAGACTCGAGCCCAAGAGCGCGACGAAGCGTGGCGAATGGCTCCGAGGCCAAACGCGCTCGACGCCGGCTCAGAGTACCGGACGAGACTCGAGCCGCCCAGCGAACGCCGGCAACAGCGGCCTGGGCAATTGGCTCGAACCCAGCTACCCTATGCCGACTCTCCGACTTGGCCGACTCTCCGGCTTGGCCGATCCGCGTCGTGGCCGATCCCCGTCGTGGCCGATCCTAAGGCCCGAGGCGTGGCGGCCGATCCGACTCGCGGGGGGTCGGGCGCACCCGACGATGTCGGTCGAGTGCCCGTCTCGTCAGTTCGTTGTCGAAGTTCGGTCGCGACAGAGCGCTGGGCCCAAAATCAAGCGCGCGTGCTCGTGAACCACTCCCCGAAAGGCGCAACGCGTTGCATCCTGTCGAGAACGAACTCGCGAGCCGAGTCACGGGGTTCTGGCGCTGCCGACGACTCCTCGCCGGCGCCCTGGTCACGCTTCTCGCGAGCGGCTGCCAGAGTACCTTCTCCGAAACCGTTGGCGACACGGTCGAGCGAGCGCTCACGACCTCCCTCCCCGCGAACGGGCGCGACCACCGGATCGCGGCGATCACCTACTCGGAGGGCGGTTCCGCGGCAACCTCCCAAGCCCTCCGGGAGGTTACATGGGAGTTCGTCGACCGAGCCGTGACCCACACGCCACGCTGCACCAGTGTGAGCCCCGAGTTGGTCCGTCGAACCCTGATCGAGGCCAACCTCGAACCGGCCGATCTGCACACGCGCGGGGACCGCGAACGATTCCTCGCGATCCTCGACGAAGAGCAACAGCGCCCGGAGATCCTACTCCTCGCGAAACTGAACCAACAGAACACGAAGACCGGACCCGGCTATCGAACCTCTCGCATTCTCTTGTCCGTCGAGGTCGTGGATTGCTCGACGGGAAATCGTCTGGCGAAAGAGAACTCGTGGCTCAGTCTGGAACTCTACCGGTGATCGGCAGCGGCCTCGTGCGCCTCGCGTGCCTCGCTCCGCTGCTGCTCGCGGTCCCGGCCTGCGTCAGCTTCCCGCCCATCTGCGTCGCCGCCACGTCGGTGCGAATCGAACGGGTCCAGTGGACCACCGGCGAGCACCTGCTGGTCACGTATGTCCCACCCTATGCCAAGTTCTCACGCTCGGCAGGTGCGAGCGTCACGACGACTCCTGATCGAATCGAGATCCGGGTGCTGGAGCGGTATGGGCGAGGAGAACCTCAGGGGCGTCAGCAACTGGTCGTCTCGAACCCCCAGCGGCTGCCGGTCGTGATCACGGACGACGTCGAAGACCAAGAGGTGTGGCGACCTCGGGAAGTGGACGGGACCGGCCGCGACTAGCGAATCGACTGCGCGCCGGGGATACGAGGCCCGTTGCCCGCTACCGGCATTCGACCTCGAGGGCCAACCCGAGACCGCCCGAAACACACAGGGTCGCGAGCCCGCGCGTCGCCGATCGACGCCGTAGTTCGTGAATCAAGGTGACCAGGATCCGCGCCCCGGTCGCGCCGATGGGATGTCCCAGGGCGATCGCCCCGCCGTTGACGTTCAGGCGCGCGTCGCCGATCCGAAGCTGTCGCTCACAGGCGAGCACCTGAGCAGCAAAGGCCTCGTTCAACTCCACCAAATCGTAGCTCGAGAGCGCGCGGCCGGTCGCTTCCAGCAGTTTCTGCACCGCCGGAACTGGACCCAGTCCCATTCGCCGCGGCTCGACGCCGGCCTTGGACGACGCGCCCAGCCAGGCCAAGGGCTCGACGCCCAGCTGTGCGGCATATGAGTCCGAAGCCAAGAGCAGCGCCGCCGCTCCGTCGGTGATGCCCGAGGAGTTCCCGGGATGTACGGTGCCCCCGTCCTTGAACACGGGCTTCAGCTTCGTCATGGACTCGAGAGTGGTGCCGTCCCGGGGATGCTCGTCGACCGCGACGAGCGTCGGAGCCCCCCGAGCGCCCGTGACCGTGACGGGTGCGATCTCCGGCGAAAAGTAGCCGGCCTTACGTGCCGTCTCACAACGCCGCTGGCTCTCGACGGCATACTCGTCCTGCTCGCGCCGGTCGATGTGGAACTCCTCGGCGAGATTCTCTGCCGTGCGTCCCATGAGTTGGTCGGCGAGCGGACACTGGAATCCGTCCCGATACATCGCATCGACGAGTTCGCCGGACCCCAAACGATAACCTTCGCGGGCTTGCTCCAGGAGGTATGGAACTCGCGACATGCTCTCGGCCCCGCCGGCGACCACCAGACGGGCCTCGCCGCGCAGGATGGCCTGTGCCCCCTGGATCACGGCCAACAGACCCGAGCCGCATGCCATGTTCAGCGTGTAGGAAGTCCGGTCCGCGGGGATGCCCGAACGAATCGCAACCTGACGCGCCGGGTTGGGGCCACCGCCGGCCTGCCGCGCAACCCCAAGTACCAGTTCGTCGACTTGATCGGCTCGCACCTTCGCGTCGGCGAGCAGAGTCGGGACCAAGGAGGCGCCGAGATCCGCCGCCCTCAGTCCTGCGAGCGCACCGAGGAACTTGCCGATGGGAGTCCTGCGCGCACCGAGCACTGCCACGCGCATCAGGAAATCCCCTCGAGTAGGCGAGCGGCGATCACTCGGCGCTGCACGCTCGCCTGGGCTTCGAGCACCTCGAGGCTCTCCGCGTCGCGGTACATCCGCTCCACCGGATACTCCCGAGAGAAGCCATTCCCTCCCAGAATCTGGACGCAGCTCTTCGTGGTTCGGTACGCTGCCTCCGTGCAGTACAGTTTGGCCATGCTCGCCTCGGCGTCGAAGCTCTGCTTCTGATCAGCGAGGTACGCTGCGCGGTAGGCGAGGAGGGCCCCGGCCTCGGTGCCCGTCACCGCATCCGCGAACAAGTTGCGGATCGCCTCGAAGCGATCGATCGACTTCCCGAACGCTCGCCGCTCCCCCGCGTACTGACGGGCATAGTCGATCGCCCTTCGAGCAACGCCGGTTGCGATCGCGGCCGCGGCGATCCGCGTGCCAGCCACCACCGTGCTCAACGCCTCGTTCACCGGTCGCCCGGCTCCCAGGACGGCACTGCCCGGTATCCGACAACCGTCGAACACGACCTCGGCAAATCGTCCGCCGCGCAGGCCCAACATGTCCTCGACCCGCTCGATGCGCACGCCGGGGTGGGACGCCCCACCGGCGATCGCGAAGGCGTGGCAGTCTCCCCCTCGCGCCTCGGGCGTGCGGGCGAAAACGACGTACAGGCCGGCCTCGGACGCGCCGATGACGAACTTCGCACTCCCGTCCAGCAACCAGTCATCCCCATCGGGCGTCGCCAAGCACGGCGCTTCGGAGCCCTTACCACCCGACCGGACTTGCGCGAGCACGAGGGTCGCCACGGTGTCACCGCTCGCGACCCCGCTCAGATACATGGCCTGCTGCTCGGCGCTGCCGGTTTGACGGATCGCCAGCGCTGCCGCCGCGTGTGTTGCCACGACGACACTCGTAGCCGCACAGCCGCGGGCGAGTTCCTCGAGCACAAGGGTCAACATCAAGAGATCGCCGTCGGCGCCACCGTGTTCGCTGGACACGGGAATCCCCAGGACACCGAGTTCCGCCAGCTGAGCGAGTGCCGCCGTCGGGAACCGCTGGTCCTTGTCGATGGCCGGCGCGCCCGGCCAAAGCTCGTTGTCGGAGAACGAAGCGACGACCTCGCGGATCTGTTGGTGGTCTTCGTTCAACCTGATCACAATGAGTCCTTTCGCACGTGCCCCGAATGCACGTGATGCACACCCGCCTGACGAGCTCAGTCTTCGAGAACGCGCCGGGAAATGACCAGCCGCTGAATCTCGCTGGTACCCTCGTAAATCTCGGTGATCTTCGCATCCCGAAACAGCCGCGACACGGCCTGCCCGCGACAAACACCGACGCCACCCTGGATGTGAATTGCCTCACGAGCGACCCGATTCGACATCTCCGAGGCGTACAGCTTCGCCATCGACGCCTCCTTGGAGTGCGGTTGTCCCCGGTCCTTCAGGCGCGCCGCCCGCAAGGTCAGGAGCCGCGCGGCGTCGATCTCGGTGGCCATGTCGGCGACCTTCCACTGCACGGTCTGCGAGCGCTTCAAGGGTTTCCCGTCCTGCTCGTGCTCGTTCACGAACTTGACCGTTGCGTCCAACGCGCCTTGCGCAATCCCGACCGACTGGGTTGCGATCCCGATGCGCCCGCCATCGAGCGTGTGCATCGCGATCTTGAAGCCTTGCCCTTCCTCCCCGAGCAGATTCTGGGTGGGCACTTCGAGGTCCTCGAGGACGAGCGACACCGTGTCGGATCCACGAATGCCGAGTTTCTCCTCTTTCTTGCCGATCCGAAGGCCCGGGAACGACTTCTCCACGACGAAGGCGCACATCGCACCCGGCCCCTGTGACGGGTCCAAACTCGCGAACAGAATGAAAACCTGTGCGTGGCCGCCATTGGTGATCCACGCCTTGGTCCCGTTCAGGATGTACCTGTCGCCCCGACGTACGCAGGTGGACTCGATGCGCGCCGCATCGGAGCCGAAGTTTGGCTCGGTAATCGCGTAGGCCCCGAGCCACTCGCCGGAAGCGAGCTTCGGGAGGTATCTTTGCTTCAACTCGTCGGCCCCGAAGTTGAGGATGGGGCCCGTCAGCAACGAGTTGTGCACCGACAGCGTCACGCCGGTCGACGCGCAGCCGCGCTGAATCTCCTCCAGCGCAACGCAGAGCGTCGTGTTGTCCAACCCGCTGCCCCCGTACTCCTCGGGAATGCAGATTCCCATGAAGCCAAGCTCCGCCAGCTTCCGCAGGTTGTCAGCCGGAAACTCCTCGTGCAGATCGTAGCGATCCGCGTTGGGGATGAGGATCTTGTCCGCAAACTCCCGCGCAGTGTCTCGAAACTGCCTCTGAGACTCGGTCAGCTCGAACAGCATTTGCTACCGGGCCCTTCCTCCAGCGCCAAGGGGTCGTTTCGCGGTCCTTCGCTCGACCCCAGGCTTTTCGTCATGATACCCCGCGGACCCCATACCTAGACCCAAATCAAGCGCATTCACAAGCAACTCTAGTTCGCGCTTGCTTCGGGCCTCGGCGAGACTCACGGTCCCGTGTCGTACTCATAGAATCCAGCCCCGGTCTTCCTGCCCAAGCATCCGGCAGCGACCATCTTCTTCAGCAGCGGGCACGGACGGTACTTGGGATCTCCCAAGCCCGAGTGCAGCACCTCGAGGATGTGCAGGCAAACGTCGAGCCCAATGAAATCCGCGAGCGTGAGCGGTCCCATCGGGTGCGACATTCCGAGCTTCATGATCTCGTCGATCGCCGCCGGGGTTGCCACCCCCTCCATGACGCAGTAGACCGCCTCGTTGATCATGGGCATCAAAACCCGATTGGACACGAACCCAGGGTAGTCGTTCACCTCGACCGGTACCTTGTCGAGTCGGCGACTCAGCTCCATCGTGGTGGCGCATGTTTCGTCACTCGTGAAGTGGCCACGGATGACTTCCACCAGGCGCATAATGGGGACGGGATTCATGAAGTGCATCCCGATGAAGCGGTCCGGTCGGCGAGTCGCTGCAGCGAGCTCAGTGATCGGCAAGGAGGAGGTGTTGGTGGCTTGAATCGCTCCTTCGGGGAGGTGGCGATCGAGCTCTCGGTGAACTTCGAGCTTGAGCTCCCGACTCTCGGGCACGGCCTCGATCGCGAGGAAGGCATCCGCCGCCGCCGAGATGTCGGTCGCCAGGGACAGGCGGCTCGAGGCGCGCGCGACGTCATCGGCGCTCAGCTTGCCTTTGCTTTGAAGGCGACCCAGACTCTTCTCGATGGTGGAACGAGCCCGCTCCCGCGCGGCGGGCAACGAGTCGATGAGGGTCACCCGGTGCCCCGCCTGTGCGAACACCTGGGCGATTCCAGTTCCCATCGTCCCGCCGCCGATGACGGCGACTCTTCGCGGATCCTCTGACGGCAACCCATCTCTCCCTTCGTTCGACAACCGTGAGTTCGCTTCGCTCCGGGGTCACCGCGACTCGAGCAGGCCGGAGCCGCCCGGCCTCCCACCTTCCGCGGCTTCCAAGCTCCCAATTCAGGAAGGTGCGGGCCTGGCCCTCGGGACTCGAAGGGAGCTTTGCGGGGGCCGGGATTCTAGGAAATCGGCGGCTCGGCGGCAAGGGTGGCTGAGCACGGGTCCTCGTGCTCGAGGTGCCCCAACTCCGCTTCCACGACCCATCCCACGGGCGCGCAGTTCGTGCCGAGAAAGCATGCCCACTGACGACCCGCGGCACTATGATCGGCCCCTCGGGGGGGTCCTGGCGTTGGGTCACCCGAGCGAGGTGCCATCCCCGGGATTCGGGTCGTGTGGGCCGCGCATGCCCGGCGCGCCGCTGACCAACCGACGAACTCTCCGGGCCCGTGCCTCAGGGACGTACTCGACGTGAGGTCCGTCGCTGCGGCACGCGTCGCAAGCCCCCCGATGGGCAGCCGTACTCTCCGCCTCGAAAGGGCGCCACCGTGATTCACGTCACCAAGCTCTCCAAGACCTTCGTGGTGCACAAGAAGGCGCCGGGGTTCTTGGGGTCGTTGCGGGCTTTGGTCCGGCGCCAGCGAGTCATCAACGACGCTGTCCGGGAGGTGTCGTTCGACATCGGCGAGGGCGAGATCGTGGGACTCGTCGGTGCCAATGGCGCTGGCAAGACCACGCTCGTCAAGATGCTAGCGGGCATCATTCACCCCACGAGCGGCGACGCCCAGGTGCTCGGCTACCGTCCATGGCAACGAGACAACCGGTTACGGCGCCGCATGGCCTTGATCATGGGACAGAAGGCGCAGCTCTGGTGGGACCTGCCCGCCGCCGACTGTTTCTTGCTGCTTCGCGAAATCTACCAGGTCCCCCCGGAGCGCTTCCAACGAACCCTCGCACACCTCCAGGAGGTACTCGGTGTCGGCCAGTTGATGCACATCCAGGTCCGCCGCCTCTCCCTCGGCGAGCGGATGAAGATGGAGCTCATCGCCGCCTTGCTGCACGAACCTCGGGTCGTGTACCTCGATGAGCCCACGATTGGGCTCGACATCACTGCCCAGCGCGCCATTCGCGAGTTCGTTCTTCACTATCAGCGTGAGTTTCGGCCGGCAATGATCCTCACCAGCCACTACATGGAGGACATCGAGCAACTCTGTCGTCGCATCCTGATCATGCGCAACGGTGAACTGGTTTACGACGGTCCCTTGGCGCGCGTCGTCGAGGAGTTCGCGACCCACAAGGTACTCACCGCCCACTTTCGCCCTGGGGAAGCGGTCCCGGCTGCCGGAACGTTCGACCACGGCCTGGGCGATGTCCTCGAGCAAACGGACGGATTCATCAAAGCCAAGGTCCCGCGGGCCGCGGTTGCCCGCTCCGCGGCCGAGATCCTGCGCCGCTATCCGGTAGCCGATCTCTCCATCGAGGAGACGGACATCGGCACCATCATTGAGGGCCTCATGGGAAGCCGCAGCGATTCAGCGGCGAGGTCGACGACATGAGCCCACGCCTCTTCCTCCAAGTTGCGAGCATGGAAGCGCGCAAGGCCATGAGCTACCGTGCCGCCTTTTGGGCCACGGCGGTCGTCGGCTTGGTGACCGGCTTCGCGATTCCGTGGTTCCTCTGGCGATCGATCTTCGAGTTGCAGGGCGTCGAGCGCATTGGCGGACTGACCTTCAACGCGATGATCCTCTACTACGTGGTCGTATCGCTGCTCAGCAAGGTCGTGCGCGGCTCCGACATGGGACTAGGACTCTCGCGCGAGATCTATCAAGGCACGCTCACCCGCTACCTCGTGTTCCCCACACAGGTCATTGTCTTCAAGTACGCGCAACAACTCGGCAACATGCTGCCCTTGCTGCTCCAGGCGGCTGCCATCGCCACGGTGTTCGCCTGTTTCTTCGAGCTGCCCATGGACCTCCAGATCGGAGTCGGCAGCGTCAGTCGCGCTCTGGTGTCGGTACTGCTCGCTCACCTCGTCTACTACTTCATGACCATACCGATCACCGCGGTCGCGTTCTGGGCGGACAACGTGTGGAGTCTCGCGGTTCTGCTGCGATTCTCCAGCAGCTTCCTCGGCGGGGGCATGATCCCGCTCGACTTGTTCCCACAAGGCGTTCGAGACCTGCTGACCCTGCTCCCGTTCCCATACCTCTTCTACCAGCCGGTCCAAACTCTGCTCGGACGCACGGACCCCGGCGAATGGGCACTCGGCGTCGCCGTTACGTTGGTGTGGTGCGGGTTCTTTGCGTTGCTCGCGCATCTGGTCTGGAAGCTCGGCGAGCGCCGCTACACCGGAGTCGGCATATGAGTCAAGACGTGACCGACGACGCCAAGGCGCCCCTCATTCGCTACCTGCGCTTGTACGGGTACTTCCTCCGCTTCTCGTTCAGTCGTGCGCTCGAGTTCCGAGTGGACTTCTTCTTTCGCGTGATCATGGACGGGGTCTTCTATCTCACCCACCTCGCCTTTTTCTCCGTACTGTTCCAGCACACGGGTACCCTCGGGGGGTGGACCCTGGACCAGGTCTTCGTCTTCGCCGCGGGCTACTTCTTCATCGACGCGCTCAACATGACCCTGTTCTCGAACAACTCGTGGTGGCTTCCGACCTTCATCAACAACGGCGATCTCGATTACTACCTCGTGCGCCCGGTCTCTTCCCTGTTCTTCCTGAGCTGCCGCGACTTCGCTGCAAACTCGTTCTTGAACTTGCTCCTCGCTGGCGCGATCCTCACATGGTCGCTCGTTCGCTATCCCGAGCCCCTGGGCACCCTCAACATCGCCCTCTTTGTGCTGCTTCTCTTCGCCGGGCTCTTCCTGCACTACGTGCTCCACATGCTCTTCATCATCCCGGTCTTCTGGACCCATTCCGCCGAGGGCATCCACGACCTGTACTTCGGGCTCGAGACCCTCGCGAACCGCCCTCACGCGATCTACACCGGCTGGACGCGCCGCCTGTTGACGACGGTCATCCCGTTCGCGCTGATCGCGTCGTACCCCACGCACCTGTTGTTCGAGGGCGCCACCCCGGCCTTGCTGCTCCACATACTGGGAGTCAACGCCGTCGCCTTCGGCGTCATGCTCTGGCTCTGGCGCGCGGGACTGCGCGCGTACGCGTCGGCGTCCAGCTAAGGAGTCGCCCAAGAATAACTGCGACATCTTGCCGTCGATTTGGGTCAGATTCGGCCGATCCGGAAAGCTCGGAACCGGAGGCGTAGCCTTAGTTCCGGTCAGGATTTCGAGGTTTTCGGATCGGTCGAAGATGGCCCGAAGCGACGAGCAAGAGGGTGAAGTGATTCTTGGGCGACTCCTAACCCGGACGATTCATGAGCCGTCGGCTGAGGGGCAAGAGTGTCGATTGACGGGGTGCTCGATTCGCCGCAGGCGAATCGCGCTCCGCCGCGTCGAGTTCGATCCTCAACGGGGGGGTGAGCGCGGAGTTCTTCTGACGGGGCGTTCGCAAAGCCCCCTCGGAGACCTTGCTGCGGTACAAGCGAGTGCGGGACTCAGCCGCTCACTTTCTCTTCATGGCGGGCGCCATCGAAGGACAGCAGCTTCTTCTTGCCTTCGGCGGTGGTCTCCAGGTGCACGGGCCGCGCCCAGATCCGGAACAGGTTCTCGAGCGTCGCCCGCGCGTAGTCCATCCGCAGCGGACTCTCCGACTCCTCATGAGTCAGATGCAGCTCGCCGCGATTCCGGAAGTTCCCGTCGTCCACCAGGATCACGGGTAGGCCGAAATTCGCGAGTCCGTCGAGCAGCTTGGTCTTGACCGCCCGAAAGTCACGGCTGTCGATGACGTAGCTTCCGGCTTGCCGGTCGAACCGGTACGTGAACAGTTTGTGCTGCTCGCAGAACTCCTCCGTCAGGAATTCGTCGACGAAGGTGATGTCGTTGTAGATCTTCCGGACCTGGAAGATCTTCTGCTTTCCGAGCCCGGTTCGCAGGTCCCAGTTGCGCTTGCGATCGTAGTCGTCGCACTCGTCGTACTCCACCCCGAAGCGACCCCGATCCCAGCGCTCCTCGATGTCTCGAAACAGCTCGAGCCCAACCTTGTAGGGGTTCAGCACTCCCGGGCTGGAGCCCATGGTTCCAGAGTGCATCTCCGCGTAATCCACGACCTCCGAAGCCTTCATCGCCTTCGAAGTCATGATCCGCGAGTGCCAGTAGGACGCCCAGCCCTCGTTCATGATCTTGGTCATTCGCTGGGGCGCGAAGTAGTAGCTCTCTTGGCGAATGATGGAAACGATGTCGCGCTGCCAGCGCTTGAGCGGAGCATGCTGGATCACGAAGCCGAGCACATCACGCGCTGGGCGTGTCGGAAACCGCTCTTGCCGCGCCAGGTCTTCCAGTTTCCGGCGCCGCTCCGCCTCGACCACGTGCGGCGGGTTGATGAACGCTTCCATGTACGGTTTCGCCCGGAACTTGCGTCCCTGTACGTCACGCTTCTCGGCCTCTTGCTGATCCTCGTTGGGCGTGCTCTCGCGGACCGCGTACGGAGCGTAGACGTCGATGAGATTCTCGAGCGAGAGGACACAGTCAATGAAGGATTCGACCGTTTCCTGTCCGTGCTCGTCAATGTAGCGCCGCACCCGCGTCGCGTGATTGGCGATCTCGTCGACCATCTTCCGATTCGTGTTCGCGAACCAAGCGTTGTTCTTGAAGAAGTCGCTATGGCCATAGACATGAGCCATGACCAGCTTCTGCGCCACGAAGGAGTTGGCCCGCATGAGGTAGGCGTAGCACGGGTCGTTGTTGATGACCAATTCATAGATCTTCGACAACCCATAAGAATAGCTCTTCTGCAGCTCCTCGTACTGCATCCCGAACTTCCAGTGTGGGTATCGGTTCGGGAAACCGCCGTAGGAGGCGATCATGTTCATCTCGTCGTAGTCGACCATCTCGAAGACGACTTCGAAGAAGTCCAGACCGAAGTCGACCGCGTACCCGCGAATCTCGTTTCGCAGCGCCGCCAGGTCCTCAGGAAGAGTGGCGCCCTTCATGTCAGGCACCCTTCCCAAGGAACGTCTTGATCGACGCCAGAATCTCATCCCGGCTGTTGATCTCCGACAGCACGATGCGCTCCTCGCTCGGAAAGGCCTCACTGAGATCTTTGATGAACTGTCCGCTCCCATACGCGCTCTTGACCTGCCCGTAGCAGAACACGTTGGACGCCGGCAGCAGCGAGTCCCGCAGGAGTTCCATGCAGAGCTTGGTGTCGTCGCCTCCCCAATTGTCACCGTCGGAGAAGTGAAACGGGTAGATGTTCCACTCGTCCGGTGGAAACTCGCGATGAATCACGTCCGACGCGAGCTTGTACGCCGACGAGATCTTCGTCCCACCGCTCTCGCGGACGTGGAAGAAGGTGTGCTGGTCGACCACCCGCGCGGTCGCGTCGTGGATGATATAGCGCGTCTCGATCTGCTCGTACTGCGAGCGCAGCCAGGTGTCGATCCAGAAGCTCTCGATGCGAACGATTTCCTTCTGCTCACTGCCCATGGAGCCGGACACGTCCATCATGTACACGATGACCGCATTCGACTGCGGCATCGTCTGTGGCTTCCAGGAACGGTAGCGTTGATCGTACGGAGTGGGAACGATGATCGGCGCGCTCGGGTCGTAGGTCCCGAGCTGCATCTGTCGCCGCAGCGCTTGCTTGAAGGTCCGCTTGAAGTGGCGCAGCGACTCGGGCCCAGTGCGGTTGATCCCGGTGTAGTAGTCCTTCTTCGAACGCAGGGACTTGTTGCCCTTCGGTTCGATCCGCGGCAGCTCGAGCTCCTCCCCGAGAATGCCCGCCAGTTCCTCGAGGGTGACATCGACTTCCAGGATATGGTCTCCCGGCTGGTCGCCGGCGCCGGGCCCGCTTCCCGCTTGCTCCCCACCGATCGGCGTACCTTCGTCCCCGGGCCCTTGCCCGACGCCGCCACGCTCTTGCGTTCCATAGCGGAAGTTGGGGATGTCGATCTGCGGCAACGGTACGCTCACGGTATCGCTGCCCTGACGTGCGATCAGCTCCCCCCGCGAGATGTACTGGCGAAGATTCTCGCGGATCTTGCCGCGTACGATTTGCTGGAAGCGGTTTCGGTCAGGCTCGATCCGCTTGACGGTCGCCATGTCTCCCGCGATTCCTCTCGCGCCGCCTTCTCCCGAGAAGCGAGGCCCGGGCCAGCCCCGTCGCTGTCGCCTCGTGGCTGCACCCGTCGTGCCCCGCAAGGCACTCCGAGCGGCTAGCCGGATCCGTTCCCGTGGCTCGCCGCCACGTTCAGCGTTTGCCGGTGTCCTTGGCGTCGCCGCGAGCAAAGATGCTCGCAACGTAGTTGAGGACATCTGTGGCACTGTCCTCGTTGTAGCCGTAGTTCTTGATCAAGCGGTTCTTGACGACGTCAATCTTCTCCTGCGTGTCCCGATCCACGACGTCAGAGATGAGACTCGTGAGCTTGATCGAGTCCTTCTTGTCTTCGAACAGCTTGAGCTCGAGTGCCTTCTGCAGGCGTGCATTGGTCTTGTAGTCGAAAACCTTGTTGTCCACTGCCAGGGCGCCGATGTAGTTCATGATCTCGCGGCGGAAGTCTTCCTTGCGGTTCTCTGGAATGTCGATCTTGTCCTCGATGGAGCGCATCAGGCGTTCGTCGGGCTCCTCGAGCTGGTTGGTGTAGGGGTTCCGCACCTTCTCGCGCTGAGTGAACGCCTTGACGTTGTCGATGTAGTTCGAGCAGAGCTTCGAAATCGCCTCTTCGTCCGCGCTGATGGCGCGCTGGACCTCGTTCTTGACGATGTCCTCGTACTCCTGCTTCACGACCGCGAGCAGTTCCTTGTAACGTGCCCGCAGGTCGTCATTGCTGAGCAGGGAGTGGTGCTTCAGTCCCGTTTCGAGCTCGTTCAGTACCATGAACGGGTTCACATAGTCATAGTCGGAGACAAGACTATTGGAGATCTTGTCCTGGATGTAGCGCGGCGAGATACCCTCGAGCCCCTCGCGGCGCGCTTCGTCTCGCAACTCCTTGACGTTCTCCTCGGTGAAGCCAGGCAGAGTCTTCCCGTCGTACAGTTTCATTTTCTGCACTAGGTTGAGCTGTGCCTTCTTGGGCTCCTCGAGGCGCGTCAGAATTGCCCACATCGCGCAGATCTCGAGCGTGTGCGGCGCGATGTGCTTGGCTACGCGGTCGCGGGAGAAGTCCTTCTCGTAGATTCGGACTTCTTCCTTCAGGGTGGTGTTGTAGGGAATGTCGATCTTCACCGTGCGGTCACGAAAGGCTTCCATGAGCTCGTTGCTCTGGAGCTTGCGGTACTCCGGCTCGTTCGTGTGCCCAATGATGACTTCGTCGATGAACGTCTGCGGAAACTTCTTCGGCTTGACGCTGTGTTCCTGACTCGCTCCGAGGAGATCGTAGAGGAAAGCGACGTCCAGCTTGAGCACTTCGATGAACTCGATGATGCCACGGTTGGCGATGTTGAACTCGCCGTCGAAGTTGAAGGCACGCGGATCAGACTCCGAGCCGTAGAGCGCGATCTTGCGGTAGTTCACGTCTCCGGTGAGCTCGGTGGAGTCCTGGTTCTTCTCGTCCTTGGGCTGGAAGGTCCCGATGCCGCGGCGGTCTTTCTCGGAGAGGGTCATGCGACGGACGCGGACATGATTGATCATGCGATTCCAGTCGCCGTCGTACTTCTCCATGTAGAAGTTGTAGTACCAGCGCGAGAACGGACAGAGGTTGCCGTCGAACTTGAGCCGGTAGCGACAGCCCGGCCGCGAACTGAGGTGCTCGGCGAGTTTGTCGCGCGACTTCTTGGGTACGAGGTACAGCGGATCCTCGTGCATCGGCGAGTCAACCCACTCCCCGTTCTCGTCTTGCCACTGGAACGTGTAGAGGGCACCTTCGGGCAACTCCGAGTAGTGCTCGAGTCCCTTCTTCACCATACGCACGATGGTGCTTTTGGCGGATCCCACCGGACCATGCAGGAGCAACACTCGCTTCTCGGTGCCGTAGTGGTGGGCCGCAGACTTGAGGAAGCTCACCAAGCGCATCAACGGGCGTTCGAGGCCGAAGACCGCATCCCGGCCACCGTCGATCGGATCGTCGAAGAACTTGTAGTGATCGTATGCTTCCTTGAGGTAGACCTTCTCGGTGGTGCCGTACGACATGATCATGTCGTAAGTCCTCTGGAAGGCATTCCGCGCTACGTTCGGATCCTCGTGCAGGATCGTGAGGTAGTCATGGAAGGTGCCCGTCCAATTCGTCTCCCGATACTTCTCGGTATCGAGATGGGCGTTGATCAGGGAATAGAGATCCGCATTGTTGGGCATGCCTTACCTCCACAACACCATCGTCGGACCCGGGTCATCACCCCTTGAATGGAAAACAGGGGGGACGTCAGGGAAGGGGGGCGGCGTTGCACGGCCGGTCGATTCTCTTTCGGGGGCGGCGCTCCCGCCACCGAGAGCATGGACCACCCCGTCGAGACCCAGAGCGCACGCGGCGTGTGCTACCGGACCCCGAGAAACCGTTTCCCCTCGCACGGTACCGAGACGGCGGTCATTACCTTGGCGAAACACCACCGCGCCAGGCGACTTTGAGCACGACCGGTCGAACCCAGCGGCGGGCTGGCGCCCAAGGTCGCCCGGCACGGCCGGTCAACGGCCATGGGACGGTCCCGCACCTCGATCCCCCTCCGCGTCTCAACCGTTGCGCCCCCGGCGCACGCGAGTAGGCCGGGAACCGACTGGACGTTCCTGAGTGTAGATTGCCACTGCATTGGTCGCAAGCTCGGCGACCGTCGACGTACACGAACCGGCGTCGAGTCCGCGCGAGCACCTGCGCCAAAGACAAAGGCCCGCGAACCGACGGCAGGTCGATTCGCGGGCCCACATCACGGAGTGCTTGGAGTTGCGACCACCGCGTCCCCGCGGTCGTCCGTCGAGCCTCTAGCTCTTGACCTCGAAGTCAGCGTCGATCACGTTGTCGTCGCCCCCTGCGGAAGTGGCCTGGCCCGGCCCCTGACCGGCGGAACCGGCACCGGGCTGTCCGCCCGGGTGCGATTGATGAATCTTCTCCCCTACCGCTTGGGCCGCTCGATCGAGGCCGGCCAACGCGTTCTTCAAGGCCTCTGCGTCGCCGCCCTCCTTGGCACGGTTGACCTTTTCGATCGCCGTCTCGACCCCGGTGCGCAGTTCCGCGGTGACCTTGTCCCCGTGCTCCCGCAGCAGGGTTTCCGCTTGGTAGACCTGCTGCTCGGCGCCGTTCTTGAGGTCGACGAGCTCACGCTTCTTCCGGTCTTCGTCCTTGTGGGCCTCCGCGTCACGACGCATCCGTTCCACTTCGTCCTCGGTCAGGCCCGAGGACGACTGGATCTTGATCGATTGTGCCTTGCCGGTCCCCAAGTCCTTGGCCGAGACGTTCAGGATGCCGTTTGCGTCGATGTCGAAGGTGACCTCGATCTGCGGCATGCCTCGGGGCGCCGGCGGAATGCCGTCGAGTTTGAAGCGGCCCAGGGGGCGATTGTCGAGCGCCATCTCACGCTCGCCCTGAAGCACGTGAATGTCCACCGCCGGTTGGCTGTCGGCGGCGGTCGAGAACACCTGCTTGCGCGACGTCGGGATCGTGGTGTTCCGTTCGATCAACTTGGTCATGACCCCGCCCAACGTCTCGATTCCGAGGGACAGCGGGGTCACGTCCAACAGCAGAACTTCGTTGAGCCGCTCGTCGCCGCCAAGGATCCCCCCTTGAATCGCGGCGCCCATGGCCACGACCTCGTCTGGGTTGACCGAGCGGTTGGGTTCCTTACCGAAGATCTTCTTCACCATCTCCTGGATCGCCGGAATCCGCGTGGAGCCTCCCACCAGGATGACCTCGTCCAAGTCGCTGGGGTTCAACCCAGCGTCGGAGAGCGCGATCTCGCACGGGCGTCGCGTCCGGTCGACCAACTCGGCGACCAACTGCTCGAACTTGGCCCGGGTCACTTCCATCTGGAGGTGCTTCGGTCCCGACTGATCGGCAGTGATGAACGGGAGGTTGATATCCGTCTGCATCCGCGAGGAGAGTTCGCACTTTGCCTTCTCCGCCGCCTCCTTGAGGCGTTGCAAGGCCATCAGGTCCTTCCGGAGGTCGATCCCTTGGTCGCGCTTGAACTGGTCGGCAATGTAGTGGATCACCGCCTCGTCGAAATCGTCCCCGCCCAGGTGGGTGTCGCCATTCGTGGCGAGAACTTTGAAGATGCCCTCGTCCATCTCCAGGATCGAAATGTCGAAGGTACCGCCACCGAGGTCGTAGACAGCAATGCGCTCGCTGCCCTTCTTGCTGAGTCCGTAGGCCAACGCCGCCGCCGTCGGCTCGTTGATGATTCGCTTCACTTCGAGTCCGGCGATGATTCCGGCGTCTTTGGTGGCCTGCCGCTGGCTGTCGTTGAAGTACGCGGGCACCGTGATCACGGCTTCCTTGACCTCGTGCCCGAGGTAGTTCTCGGCGGTCTCCTTCAACTCGCGCAGGATCACGGCCGAGACTTCCGGCGGCGTGTACTCTTTGCCGTTGGCGGAAACGCGGACGAGTTCATCGGGCCCGCCGATCACGGAGTAGGGCACCATCTTCTCTTCTTCTTGGACCTCGCCGTGGCGACGGCCCATGAAACGTTTGATGGAGAAGATGGTGTTGCGCGGATTGGTCACCGCTTGGCGCTTGGCGATCTGGCCGACGAGCCGCTCCCCTTTGTCGGTGAATGCCACGATAGAGGGAGTCACCCGATTCCCGTCCCGGTTGGGAATCACGGTCGGCTCGCCGCCTTCCATCACCGCGACCACAGAGTTGGTCGTGCCGAGGTCGATACCTATGATCTTGCTCATCGCGAGTTCCTCCACGTCAGCACCGGGTCGAACGGCCTCTGCTGGCCACTGTGGCCCGCCGTCCGACTTACGCCGCTCCCCGCGCAAACGACATTCCCACCGAGCTCACTTTGTAAGATGTTTCTCTGAAGCAACTTGCATTGGGATGTCGAAAACCACCGCTGCCACTTTGGCGGTGAGTGACGGGCCCATCTTCAGGCACTGCCACCTTGGCAGCCAACCGACTCCGGGGTCCGCCCGCACCGAAACAACGTCGGACGGGAGCGCATCTCCGGGTCGTCGTACCCCGAGCCGAAGGTGAGCGTTCGTGGGTGATGTGGATGCGGCTGGCCGCAGCCACGACCGGGCTTTGCGAGAGCCCGCTTCCAGCACGAGTCAGGAGCGTAGCTCGTACTCGGTGATCTTGCGGTAGAGGGTCCGCTCTCCGATGCCCAAGAGCTTGGCTGCCTCCTTGCGATTGCCTTTCACGGCCTCCAGGGTCCGGCGCAGCATCTCCCTTTCGACCTCGCGCAGGGTCGTACCGACCGGCGGAAAGCCGGTTTCTGCCGACACTTCAGCGGTAGCCTGCAAGCGCACCGGCAAGTCGGCCACGCCGAGCACGGGCTCCCGAGACGTGACGACCATGTTCTCGACGACGTTCTTGAGTTCGCGGACGTTGCCCGGCCAAGCGTAGCGATTCAAGATTCGCAAGGCCTCGCGATCGAGTCCCTCGACGTGCTTGCCGTGGACCCTCGCATACTCGTGGATGAAGTGATCGAGGAGCAACGGAATGTCCACCGTCCGCTCCCGCAGGGCTGGCAGCTCCACGGTCACCACGTTCAGTCGAAAGAACAAGTCCTCGCGAAACGTTCCGGCAGCGATCGCTTGCGAGAGATCCCGGTTGGTGGCCGACAGCAATCGCACATCCACCTGGATGGGGTCGTTGTCGCCGATTCGATAGACCTGTCGATCCTCGAGCACCCGCAGCAGCTTGATCTGGGTCGCCAGTGGGATATCGCCCACCTCATCCAGGAACAGCGTGCCGCCACTGGCGTACTCGAACCTCCCCTTGCGAGTGTACGCCGCGCCGGTAAAGGCCCCTTTGACGTGGCCGAAGAGCTCGCTCTCGAGGATTCCTTCGGACAGAGAAGCACAGTTGAGCGGGACGAAGGGCTTCTCCTTGCGCCGACTGTTTGCGTGGATGGCCTTCGCGATCAGTTCCTTACCGGTCCCGGTCTCTCCCAGGATCAACACCGAGACATCGGTCGGGGAGATCTGCGAGAGCTTCTGAATGATCGCATGCATCTTGGGGCTCGAACCGATGATCCCCTCGAAGCCGAACCTCGTGTCGATCGTTCGCTCGAGTTCGTCCGTGCGCCGCTTGAGAGCCTGCCCCTGCAGCGCCTTCTTGACGCGCACCCGCAGCGACTGAATGTCGACGGGTTTCGCGAGGTAGTCCGTGGCCCCCCGGCGCATCGCCTCGACCGCGGACTCCACCGTCCCATGCCCCGTCAAGACGATGACCTCGGTGAACGGGTGAATCGAGCGCGACTCACGGACGAGGTCGATCCCGTCTTCGTCGCCCAGGACGAGATCCGTGATCACCAAATCGTAGGGCCTGGCCCGCAGCATCTCCCGACCCGCGCGGCCAGAGCCCGCCACATCGACTCCGTAGCCGACGACGCGCAGGGCGTCCGCCGTGGCCTCGGCGTGGGGCAGCTCGTCGTCGACGATCAGCACGCGAATATCCTCGGGTCGCGGCTCACTCATGGACGAATCGCGTCCCCTCGGGGCAGTCGAATCACGAAACGACTCCCTTTGCCCACTTCACTTTCGACCCACATGGTGCCGCCATGAGCCCGAACGATCTTGAGTGTGGTCGGCAGCCCCAGGCCGTTGCCGTCGGACTTCGAAGAGAAGTAGGGCCGAAACACACGCGGGAGGTTCTCGGGGGTTATCCCGCCACCGGTGTCGACCACTTCGACCTGGACCTCCCCACCAAAGGCGTGCGTTTGGACGATCAAGTCGCCGCCGGTGGGCATGGCCTGCTCCGCGTTCCGGATCAAGTTGAGAAGCGCTTGAGTCAGCAGCCGCTGATCGGCCGCGATGACGGGCAACTCCGGATCGGGTTGAAAGCGCGGGTGAATGCCCTTTCGGTCCAACCCCTCGGTGTTATGGCGAACGAGATCGGCCAACACGTCGTTGAGGTCGCACTGGACTTTCTCCAACCCACGACGCTCCGTGAAGCGCAAGAATGAATTGACGATGACCTCGATGCGTTGAACTTCAGCCCGAATGACGCCCAAGCGACGTACGGTTCGCTCCTCGCGTGGCGACTGCGGGTGCGCCCACTCCTCGAGTAGGAGCTGAGCATTGATGTTCAGCGTCGACAGCGGGTTCTTGACCTCATGCACGAAGCTGCCCGTGAGTGCTGCAACGTCCTGCTCCCAGTCGTCGAGTTCCTGAGTGTCGAAACGGGCCATGCCTACCGCCCTACCCTGAGCCCGATCGCACTTCGCGCTCGCACCGGGAGATCGAGCACTCTTCGACGCTGCAACGGGTCGACCGCAAAGTCCGACCGGCCAGGGCCCTCTTGGGCCTCACCGGCCGTCATCGTGCCGGCGCGCGAGCGCTTGTCAGCCGCCAGCGTCCTCGGTCGTAGCCCCGTCGCCCGCCCCGGGACCTTCCTCCATCTTGAAGACTTTGTGACGGAAGTTGCGGACCGAAAACGAGTCGCCAGGCTTCAGATTGAAGGCGAAGCCACCGGAGGGGAATTTGAGACGGACGACTTCGATGAGTTCGACCTGCTCGCCACGAACACGAATCAGGCGTGCGTGCGCCTCCTGGACCTCGATCCGCAGGCGAACCCAGTCGTCCGAGCCAGTGGGCATCGAGAACACCTCGTAACGCTTCTGGTTCGTCCGGTTGTCCGGGCGAAAGCGGATTCCAACGCTGAGTTCCTGGCCGTCCGGGACCTTCGCGTCGAATTCCAAGAACCAATCGAGCCAACCGTCTTCGCCGCCGGCGATCTGGGCGTTGCCCTCGGTGTTGTTCTCACCCTGCCACCCGCCGGTGATCTCGGTGAAAATGCCATCCGCGCCGTGCGGGACCAGACCGTACGGGTCGAGATCGACCCACTCGATGGCGAGCTTCTCGGTCTCCTTGACCTTCTCGGCTTTGTACTCCGAAAGGTACTCTTTGATCTGCTGACGGATCTCTTTGAAGTGCGACGTGCGTTCGAAGCGGTTCGGAAACGTCTCGAGAACGGCGATCGCCCGCACGAGGTCGCCCTCTTGGTGGAACTTCCGCGCGCGGTCGCGAAGCGTGGCCGCGGCAGTCGTGGCTTCGCTGTGCAGCCGGATCTCGGCACGCTTCTCCTTGAAGCGCTTGATGACCGGCTGCTCGCCCATGACGCCTTCGGCGAAACGATCGTAGTCGAAGGTCTCGAGCAGGTTGTCCGCGTCGTAGAACTCACCCGCGGCAATGAACCGGTCCACCTCGGGGAGGAGCTTCTCGAACTCGGCCTCCGCGAACTCGGCGAAGCGCGCCTTCTCGGCGTCGATCAGCTTCTGGGCCTCGGCCTCAAAGGGAGTGCCGACAGCACTGGCCCGCAGCGCCTCCAACTCGCCCAGCAGGTCCTCGATCTGGACCTTCGCCCGGATGCGCTCGCGCGCCTTGCTCAGGCGTGTGTCCAGTTGGGCGAGTCTCGCGGCGTCGCGGCTGGCCTTCTTCTCGGCCTCCGTCATTTCGGGTTCCGGCTCGGTGACCGGGGCCGCCGCGCGCTGCGAGCAGCCAATCGGTGCGAAGACCGCGAGACACGAACTCAGCGCGAAGGCAGCAAGCTCTCGGTTCAAGCCAGGTGTCCCTTTCCGACGTCGCCCAGGACCTGCCGAGCGGCCGCGAGAATCTCCGCGACGACCTCGGACTCGGTTCCGCGAAGCCGACATCCGGCAGCTTGCGCGTGACCTCCACCGCCGAAACGCACGGCGATCGGGTGAATGCTCAAACGGCCGCGCGATCGAAGCGACACTTTAAAGTGTCCAGGAGAGACTTCAACGGCGAGGAAAACGATTTCAGCTCCCTTGACGGTTCGCAACACATCGACGAACCCATCGATCTCGGCGAGTCCCACGCCGGATGCAGCGACCATCTCGTGGGTCAGCACGCCGTAAACGACGCGGTCCGCGCCCGCCAGGCACAGGCGCGCGAGCAACTGCCCGAGTAGACGCGTTCGGCCCGGCGAAGAGGTCTCATAGAGCAGCCGATGGAGCCGCTCGGGGTTCGCGCCCGCCGCCACGCAGCGTTCGGCGGCGGCGAAGGCCTCGGGGGTGGAGTTGCCGTACCGAAACCAACCCGTGTCACTGGCCACGGCCACGAACAGAGCGTCGGCAATCTCCGGGGTGAGCGGTACTTGGAGAGCGTCGAGGAGGTTCAGGATCAGATTGCCCGTCGACGGGCTGCACGTGTCGATCCAGGCCTCGTCGAACACCTCGGGTGCCTCGCAGAGGTGGTGGTCGACCACGCAGCGGGGGACGGGACGAGCCCAAGCCTCGGCCTGGAAGTGACCGATCCGGGCTGGCTCCGAAGTGTCCAGAATCAAGATGAGGTCCGCCTGACCGATGGCGTCGGTGGACTCGCCCTCGGGCACGACCTCGATCAGCCCGCCGGGATCCAAGAAGCCGAAACGGTCCGCCACGGAAGTGGCGGCCAGAACTCGCGGCGCGGCACCCAGCGAACGAAATCCATACGCCATGGCCAGCTCGGAGCCGACCGCGTCACCGTCCGGGTTCACGTGGGCAAAAACCGTCGGGCGCCGACACTTACGAAGCGCGCTCACGAGTCCGGCGGGGAGTGCGGGACGATCGGGTTGCTGGGGGCGGCAGTCTGTCACGGAGAATGTTTTCCTTTGCGAACCTTCTTGCCAGCTATAGAATCCTGGCTCGAAGCGCTTGAGGACTCCAGCGGTTTTCCCGCTTTCTGTCCCGAACGTAAGTTCCCCGAGCTGCGATGGCCCGGCCTGAAGTGACCCAGGCCCGCAAAGGGGCCCAAGCCTGAAGTGTCTTCGCCTGAAGTGTCTTCGAGGTCGGGTCCCTCGGAGTTTCCGGTCCGGACGACCGGTCGAGTTGGCTTTCGAACCGGCCGTACGGATTTGCTGCAGTGGCCCGCCGAGGCGGGGTCGAAACCTCGGTTCCGGAGCGCTTCGCACTGCTCAGCGGATGGCGTCGGGATCCCGTCTTGCGACTCGCCTGGATGGGGCACGGTTCGCGACGCTCGACAGGTAGGCTCAGGTTCGATAGCTCGACGACTCGACACTCGGCAACTCGACTCACAGAACGCGATAGCACCAGGGACCGGCAATCGAGAACGACGACCAAGGTCGGATTGAAAGGACGAGGAACGGCAAATGGAGACCGGACGCAAGATTCTGAACCTCCGTAAGGACTTGGGAGTCCCGCAGAAGACCCTGGCCGAGATGACGGCCGTCACACCCAGTGCCCTGTCCCGAATCGAAGCCGGAATCCACCAGCCGCGCGGACCGGTGGCTTTGAGGATCGCCCGCCACCTGGGCGTCACCGCCGACTACCTACTCGACAACGACGCGCCGTACCCACCCCCAGGCCGAGAAATCCTCGCCAACATCGGATCCAAGAACGACGACGAGGCCAAGACCGAGCGGGTTCTGGTCTCCTCGCGGGAGGCGGCGATCCTCGAGGCCATGCGCAAGCTCGACCATGAGCGGCGGGTGGCGCTCGAAGCGGTTCTCGCCGGCCCGCGCGAAGAAGTGCGCTTCGCAGCCTACCTCCTCGGGGCAGGAGCCGACCTCCCGGGCCTCGAGCCCGATGAACTCTCGCGCTTCCGGTCGCGCTTGTCGGAGTAGCCGCGAGTTCGGGCCCGGCTGTTTTCTCGAGGGGGCTTTCTTTCTCGAGGGGGCTTTCGCAAAGCCCCCTCGAGGCTGTCGTAAGCCGCATCCACTTCACTCGAGGCTTCGAGCCAGGTCGGGCGGGCAGTGCCGGTCGCCTCCGGTGGACTGCGCGTCGGTCACAGACCAATCAGTTCGGAGACCATCCTCTGGCCCTCGGCGACGCCAGCGGCCGACTGTTCGAGTGCGGCACGCTCCGCGTCAGTCAGCGGAAGTTCCAAGATCTGTTCGACGCCATTTGCTCCCAACACCGCCGGCACGCCGACCCAGGTGTTGTCGATGCCGTACTCCCCGCTGAGCAGACAGCAGCACGGGAGTACACGGCGTTGATCGCGAACGATGGATTCGACCATGTCGACCGCAGAGGAACTGGGAGCGTAATACGCACTCCCGGTCTTCAGCAGATTGACGATTTCGGCCCCGCCATGCCGGGTGCGTTCGATCAACGCCTGCAGGCGAGCCTCGGACAAGAGTGCCCGCAGCGGAATCCCACTCACCGAGGAGTAGCCCGGGAGCGGCACCATCGAATCTCCGTGCCCGCCGAGCACCATGGCCTGGACATCCTTCACCGAGACTTTCAGTTCTTGCGCGATGAAGTACCGGAAGCGCGCCGAGTCCAGCACGCCCGCCATTCCCACCACCCTCTGCTTCGACGAGCGAGCCAGCCGGTGAGCCACGAAACACATGACGTCCAAAGGATTGGACACGACCACCAGGATAGCGGCAGGGGCGGCGCTCTGGATCCCTTGCACCACGCTCTGCATGATCTGGCCGTTGACCTTGAGTAGGTCCGAGCGATCCATGCCGGGCTTACGCGGCAGACCCGCAGTAATGACGACGACCGACGCGCCGTTGAGCGGAGCGTAGTCGTTCGACCCCACTACGTGCGCATCGAAGCCCTCGACCGGCGCCGACTCGGCCATGTCCAGGCCCTTGCCTTGGGGAAGCCCCTCGACGATGTCGATGAGCACTACGTCCCCGAGTTCACGCTCAGCCAAGCGCTGGGCCGTGGTCGCCCCCACATGACCCGCACCGATCACACCGATCTTGGGCCGTGACATCGAAACCTCCCACCGACAATCTATTTTTTTCTTGGTGCCCCGGCCCCGAGAGCATCCCGGGCGGGGCCCTTGGCGACCCTAACGCGCGCCCAACAGTCCGATCAACGTCTCGCCGATCCTCGCGGGCGAGTCGGCCACGGCGGCGCCCGCACGTTCGAGCGCGGCGACTTTCTCCGCAGCCGTGCCCTTTCCGCCACTCACGATCGCCCCCGCGTGCCCCATGCGCCGTCCTGGCGGCGCGGTCCGGCCGGCGATGAAGCACGCCACCGGCTTCGTCATCTCGCGCGCGATGTAGTCGGCGGCCTCCTCCTCGGCCGTGCCACCGATCTCACCCACCATGATCACCGCGTCGGTTCCGGGGTCGGCCTGGAACAGGCGTAGAGCATCCGTGAAGGTGGTGCCAATGATGGGGTCACCACCAATCCCGATACACGTCGACTGCCCGACCCCCCGCGACGTCAGCTGATACACCGCCTCGTAGGTGAGCGTACCGCTCCGAGAAACCACGCCAACCCTGCCGGGGCTGTGGATGAAACCTGGCATGATCCCAATCTTGCACTCGCCAGGCGTGATGATCCCCGGGCAGTTCGGGCCGATCAGTCGACTGCCGTGGGCCTTCACGGCGGCCTTCGCTCGCACCATGTCGAGCGTGGGCACTCCTTCGGTAATGCAAACGATCAACCGAATCCCGGCCTCCGCGGCTTCGGCGATGGAATCCCCAGCGAACTTCGGTGGAACGAACACCAGCGAGACCTCGGCCCCGGTGCTCGCCACGGCAGCGCTCACAGTGTTGAAGACCGGCACACCGAGGTGCGACTCCCCCGCCCGGCCCGGCGTTACGCCGGCAACGACTTTCGTGCCGTACGCCAGGCACTGCTCGGCGTGAAAAGTCCCCGCCTTGCCCGTGAACCCCTGGACGACGACCTTGGTCTCACGGTTCACCAACACGCTCATGCGCTCACCCCTCCCGCAGTCCGAACGGCCTTCTTGGCCGCATCTTCGAGGTCATCGGCCGCCACGATGTTGAGACCCGACTCGGAGAGGAGCTTCTTTCCCTCCGCGACGCGGTTGCCCTCTAGACGAACCACCAAGGGCACCTCGATGCCCGCGTCGCGCACCGCTTCGATCACCCCCTCGGCGATCATGTCGCAGCGAACGATGCCGCCGAAGATGTTCACCAGGATCGATTTCACCTTGGGGTCCGAGAGAATGATGCGGAACGCCTCGGTGACCCGTTCGCGGGTCGCGGATCCCCCGACGTCGAGGAAGTTGGCCGGCTCGCCCCCGTGGAGCTTGATGATGTCCATCGTGGCCATCGCCAAACCGGCGCCGTTGACCATGCAGCCGATGTTCCCGTCCATGTTCACGTAAGACAGGTCGTGCTTCGACGCGCGAATCTCCATCGGGTCTTCTTCGTCGAGGTCACGGAGCTCGGCATGAGCGGAATGTCGAAACTGCGCGTTGTCATCGAAGGTGACTTTGGCATCGAGAGCCAGCAACTTGCCGTCGCCGGTCAAGATCAACGGGTTGATCTCCGCCAGCGAACAGTCCTCTTGCACGAAGGCACGAGCGAATGCGACCGCTAGCGTCGCGAACTCGGTCACACTGGCATTGGGCAAACCCAAACGTTCCGCCAACCTTCGGCCTTGAAACTCAGCCAGGCCAGCCTCCGGCGCGACCGTTTCGAACAGGATCGCTCCGGGCTCGTCGCGGGCCACCTCCTCAATGTCCATTCCGCCGCGGGCACTCGCCATGAGCACCGGCGCCTCCCGATGGCGATCGATGACCAGCCCGAGATACAACTCGCGGTCGATCTTGCAGCCCTCCTCGATGAGAACCTTCCGAACCTGCTGCCCTGCCGGCCCGGTTTGATGGGTAATGAGCTGCATGCCGAGGATCGCTTTCGCCGCTTGCTCGACCTCGGCGAGCGACCGACAGACCTTGACCCCTCCGCCTTTGCCCCGCCCGCCCGCGTGAATCTGGGCCTTGACCACCCATACTTCGCCGCCGAGCGCCTCGGCATGCGAACGCGCCTGAGACACCGAGTCGGCGACGTGCCCGTGAGGAACGGGAACTCCGTAGCGAGCCAGCAGGCCCTTGGCCTGGTACTCGTGGATCTTCACAACAAACCTTCCTACGAGGCTCCGCCGTCCAACGAGGGCCCCTTCTCCTGCGAGCAACGAACTCGGATCGACTGCGACTGCGCGGCACTCCGCTACCCTCAGGACCCTGCGGCCCAGCGCCCAGGGGGGCCGACGGCCTTCGGAGTGCCCGCCGAACGGACCACGACCGGGCTAGCGAAAGGGGCGGGATTATAGGGTCTCGACTCCGCGGGAATCAAACCCGAACGGTGCCGCGGCCCGGGCAGCCGCCGCGCGCCGACCGGCGCCCGGGCCCGCGAGGAAACCGAGGCCGCCGCTCCGCCCCGGGCCCCCCCCGAGGTCACCCATCCTCGGTCCCTGTGCGAGGGGACCGTCCCTGGGCGAGGGCGCGGCGCGGAAGCCGTCGCCGCACTCGGCGGCCCCCGCCTCGCTTCCCACGGGGGATGGGGTTCGGGAAAGGTCGGTCAATAAACTCAGCCGGCGTCCCGATAACGAAGGAACACGCCTTCTCTCCGGACAGGAGTGCCCGTTGTTGTCGAGGCACCGGCCTCTGGCCCTCTTCATCCCTTTGGTGCTGGGAGCGACCCCCGGCTGCCTGACGTTCTCCGCGGCGCCCTTGGCGCCCGACTGGACGGCTTCGCAGCTCGCGATGCCGCAAGGCGCGAACGGTCTCACGATCGGCGTCCGCCCACTTGCGGAGCTCGCGGAGGAGAGCGCACTCATCGGACGCCCCGCGCGGCAAAAGGGACTCGCTCCGTTCGTGCTCCTGATCCAGAACTCCGGAGAGTGCACGTTCAACGTGCGCTCGGCGGGCATTCGACTCGAGACTGGGCACGGGGGCTCGTACCGGCTGCTCGCGCTGGCCGAGGTCCACGATCGACTCCGGTTCTCCCAAGGCGCCGCGCTATGGGGGCTGCCGTTCGGCATTCTGCCCGCCTTCTTCCTCGGCAACCGCGTGAACGAGCAAAACGAGCACCTTCTCGCCGACCTCCAGAACAAAGTGTTTCGCGACTGCACGGTCGGTCGGGAGCGTCCCATTCAGAACTCGATCCTGTTCTTCGACGTCGGCCCGGAGGCCGCGGCTCGCCTCGTGCCCTTCGACTGTCGGGTGATCGTCGAGATCGAACGCGAGGCATTCGGAGACCTGCCGGCGGAGTGGCTTCGATTCCAGCTCCGCCCCACCGGGGCCCGCCGCAACTAAGTCAGTTCAAAGGAGAGTCGCCGATGTTCACCATTTCGCGCCAGCGCACACGAGAACTCGAACGAGCGAGTGCGGTGGGCGGTCGAGTCATCCTCGTGGTCTTGTTGGCTTCGGTCGGCTGCTCGTCGCTGGATTCTGCAAGCCGCGACGCCATGCGGCGCGCCCGAACGATCGTCCAGAACGAACCCGCGGCCGCCCTCGCCGAGGCGCAGAGCGTACTCCAGCGCCATCCCAGCCACGTCGGGGCGCGACGGCTCGCAGCCCTCGCGCTCGAAGGGTTGGGACAGATGGACGCCGCGAGTCGCGAGTGGGAACTCGTGCTCGCCAACGACGACTCGGATGAAGACGACTTGTGGGCGGCGCACCTCGGGCGCCTGCGAACCCTCGACTCCATGCTGGGCCCGATACCCGACCAAGTGACGGCGATTTCCGCGCAGGCCCCCCCCTTGCTGCCGGCGCTCGCTTCCTGCGACGCCTTGCTGATGAGGAAGAGCCATAGCCGCGAACTTCGGATCAAGCGGGGCGAGCTACTCTATCGATTGGGACGTCACCTCGAGGGTGCAGAGCAGTTCGACTCCCTACTGCGCGACGATCCGAACGACCCGCTCGTGGGCTACCTTCGTGCGTTGATCACGGAACACCAGCGGGGCATCGACGACCTTGCGATCCGTCGCTTCTGCGACCTCGCCAACTGCGACGATGAGTCCATTCGCACCCTCGCCGCCGCACACCTGATCTTCTTGGTCGACGAGTCGGACCTGGATGACATCACGCGGGACAACGTGCGCGGGAACTTGGTTCGCATGGCGCGAACCGAGGAGTCGAGCCCGAGGATCCGTTCGTGGGTGCTCGAGAACGAGCGCCGTTCGGCCGCGAACTGGAGCGAGCGACAGATTGCTCGGCAGATTCGGGACGTCGCTGCGGCGCGCGAACACGGTCAATGGGATCACGCGTGGAGCCTGCTGCAGGCCCTGCCGCCCGAGCTGCCGACCGTAGCGCTCGAGCGACGAGCGGTCGCCACGGCGTGGGTCTCCGCACTGGTCGAGACCGGAGTCGGCTTACTGGCGCAGGGCAACACGGCGGGCGCTCGGGAGTCGGCCGATCAGCTACTCCGCATCACCGGCGAGTCGCTGCCGCCGGAGCTCGTTGAACAAGTCCGCGCGTTCACCGAAGACCTCGCCATGACCGAAGCGCGCTCGCGCCTCGCGAGTGAACTCACGCAAGTCGAGCAGGCGCTCGAGAAACAAGACGCGCGCGCGGCACTCACCCTGCTGGACGGCATCGACGACGTGACGGGGATCCCCACTGCGTTGGGACGACAGATTCGCGAGATGCGGGCCGAGGCGCTCTTCCTGGCCCAGCAGCCCGCAGAATCCTTGTCGCTCCTGGACGGATTACGACCGCTCACCCAGCCACGGCTGCAGCGCATCCACGGGATCTTGCTCGCTCGAGCGGGGCGCTCGGACGAAGCCCTGACCGTGCTCGAGGGCCTGCCGTTGGGACACCTCGCAGGCTCGGCCTTGGAGGCCTATCTGCAGGCGCTCGAGCAACAGAAGAACTGGGATGCGATCTTGGCTCGCATGCTGATCCTCGACCCCGTGCCCGACGAGTTCCGCGCCATTCGACGGCGCGCCTGCTTCGAGGCCGCCAACATTCGGCTGCGGCGACGCAATCCCCAGGCGGCCTTGGATCTGCTCAGTGCACACCTCGACGGTAACGAGCTCGGCCTCCCGCCGGTCCACGAGGTGTACCTCCAGTGCCTCCTGAAAACCGGCCAGATCGAGCAGATCTATGAGCTCATTCAGCTGCAGGGAGTCGACCGCGTACCCCAGGTCTCCTTCGGCCTGGCGACCGACATCGCTTCCAAGGTCGCGCCGCTGTTCGCGGACGCCGACGCGTTCGTCCTCCTGAAGAATCTGGAGACCAACAATCCCGGTAGCGCGACCGAACAGCTGATGCCGCTGTGGGCACGCTTCGGGAGCTACTTGCCCGCACCCGGAAACTACTCGCGCAGCTACCGCGTCACCGAGATGGACAGCCAAGGGCGAACGCAAGACACGCGGACGATCGAGCAATCGCTACACTGGTCGAGCGGCGGCTTCGAGGTGACCGAGCAGAACCTACCGGGAAGCGAGCGTTGGGAGGTCCGCGACGACGTCTGGGTTCGAAAGACCCGTCGCGGCGAAGAGCGAATCCCGACTCGTGTCGCCGGTCCTCCACCGTACGCGCCGCTCACCTACAAGCTCGGAGATGGCGATTGGAGCGCGGAAGTCATCGAAACCAATGCCAACGTCACCATCGAGAGTAAGCGTTACTCTGGGTGCATCAGGGTCCGCCTCACCTCGAGCCTGCTGCCGCAGGAGGTAACGCTGTTGACGCTGGCCCCCGAAGTCGGCGAAGTGAAGCGCGAGATCCAGCAGCTCGGCACTACCAGCCTGGTGCGAGAGCTCCTCCGTTCGACCGCCGAGACGCCGACCGAGACGCCGTAGCCCTCGATCCGCTGCGTTCATGGGTAGCGCCATCGAGCGCCCGGCGCGCGAGGGCAACGCGACCGGCGAGGGTCTTGGGGTCCGGGGCGGTTTGGCCGCGGGCCTCCGCCACGCACGGTGCCCACGCTCGCCAAACTCACGCGGTGGACCGTTGTCGCGGCAACGGCCCAGGCGGCGGCTGGCCGCATCGACCGTCGACCGCCACCGCCGTTGCCGGCCCGGAACGGTCCCGCGCGGGATCGGCTCCGAGTCGGGCACCATCGCCAGTCGGGCACCATCGCCAGTCGGGCACCATCGCCAGTCGGGCACCATCGCCAGTCGGGCACCATCGCCAGTCGGGCACCATCGGTAGCCAAGCGCTGCGACATCCGGCACCATTCCCGCCGCGCCCAGCCCGGACGATTCCAGCCCGGACGATTCACGAGCCGTCGGCTGACAAAGGGCATGGAACGTCGGTCTCAGCTCGACGTTCACGACGCGTCCGGGTTAGGGTCCGGACACCTCCTCGCGGAAATGGGGATCTCTTGCAACTCGTGCGACACGATCACTGCCTCGCCGTCGAGGTCGACGCAACTCGGCGGCTACCCATCGTTCAGATCATTGGCGTCGGTCTCAACTATGTGGGCCACGCCCGCGAACAAGGGGTGCCGATTCCCGAGCGGCCCCTGTTGTTCACGAAGAATCCCGCCGCGGCGTGCTTGCACGGCGACTCCATCGTCGTCCCCAAGCTGTGCCAAGACCGCGACCAGGTCGACTACGAAGGCGAGCTCGCGGTCCTCATCGGAAAACCCGCACGGGACGTACCCGTCGAGCACGCCCTCGACTTCGTGCTGGGGTACTGCTGCGCAAACGACGTCTCGGCGCGCTGGTGGCAAAAGGAGGGCTCAGGACGTCAGTTCTTCCGGGGCAAGTCGTTCGACACCTTCTGCCCGCTCGGCCCTGGGGTTGTCCCTGCCGGGGAGGTCGGCGACCCCAACGCGTTGCGGCTCCGCACCACCGTCAACGGCGAGACCTGCCAGGAAGCGCATACCTCCAACATGATCTTCTCCGTCTCCCAGTTGATCTCGGAAATCAGTCGGGGACTGACTCTCGTGCCCGGCACCGTCATTCTGACCGGGACGCCCGCGGGCGTCGGGTTCGCTCGCACCCCGCCGCGGTTTCTCCGCGACGGCGACGTGGTACGGGTGGAGATCGACAAGCTCGGGGTGCTCGAGAATGGTGTGAGATTCGAATAGGCAAAATGGCGCCACGCCGAGGGGCTGGCGCGAACGAGCACCGCGGCCAAGGCCCTGCGGAACCGGCCCGTCCGCGCCGTGGCGTCAGGAGCGGGTCACCCGGCAGTGCCCCGCAGGCTGCGGGCGGCGTCGACCAGGCTCCGGCACACCGACTCGAGTGCACCCTGCTGCTTTTCGTCGGTCAGCCGGCCATCGGCGCCGATGACCTCAGCGGCCTTGCCGACCGCCAACTGCTGCGGAATCACCAGCATTCCGAGGTACCCGAGAATGTCGCGGACATGGAACAGCACCCGAATGCCGCCCAGGGGTCCCGGTGAGCTCGCCATCACGGCGGCCGCGCGACCGCCGAAGACGGCAACGCCGGAACGAGCCTTGTCCGTTGGGTTGGGACGAGAGCACCAGTCCAAGGTGTTCTTCAGCAGCGGCGTAACCGACCCATTGTACTCGGGGCTGACGACCAACAAGCCGTCGCTCGCCGCCAAGCGCTGCTGCAAGTCGACGATCGTCGCGGGCAGCCCCGCTTCGTGCTCCAAGTCGCCGTGATAGAGCGGTGCCGGGAAGTCCGCGAGGTCCAGCCACTCCACGACGCCGCCCGCGGCCTCCAGCGGCGCCACGCAAGCACGTGCCAGCTGCTTCGAATAGGACGCCCGTCGGGCGCTCCCGCCGAAAACCACGATCCGAGGCTTTGCCATGCCATCACTCCTTGGTCTGAGGATCCGGCGGCCGAACTTGCTTGGCCCGTTCGCGTTCCCGATTCGCTTCGGCCGACCGACCGAGCCCATCATAGATCAGGGCCAGGAGCAAGCAATCGTCAGGGCGCGCCCAAGGACTCTCGGCCGCCCGAGTGGCCCACAGAACGGCTCGCTCGAGATCGGACAGGGCGAGGTGGGCCTGAGCCACCCGACAGGCGAGACGTCCTTCGAACTTCACCAGGTGATCCTTCAGCGCCTTCAGACTGCGGTTGTGCTCCCGCGGTGAGAATGGCAGGTCGGTTCCAACCGGTAGGTTGGATCGGGTGAGCACCACCAAGCTATTGCGATACTCTTGGAGCCTGGTGTATCCCTGCTCGAAGGTCTGGGCCGCCTCGCGGAACCGCTCCCTGCGGTCCTCGGGGGACTTCGCCAGCAAGGCGTCCTCGTAGATGGTGTCTCCCAGGTCGTACCACGCATCGGCGTAATAGGGATCGATGGCGATGGAGCGCAGGAATGCACTACGAGCTTCTTCGCTCTCCAGCACCTTCTTGTGTACGCGGCCAAGGTGATAGTACAAAAGCCGCATGACGTCTCGGTCGGCATCGAGGGGTGCACGGCGGAGGGCGCGGAGGAACCAGGTCTTGCCTTCCTCGAAACGCGCTCGCTGCTGGTAATCGATGATCCCCAGGCAAAGAAACGGTTGTAAGAACGTCGCGTCTTCGTCGACCGCCGAGCGGAAGAGATCGTACGCGCGCCCGCTCTCGTTGCGATCCCAGGCTTCGTTTCCTTGTCGCCACAGCGCGGTCGCGCGCGCACGCGCGTTGGTTCGCACGCCTGGAGTCAGCAGCTGTTGAAGCTGCTCCGTCACCTGGGGCTCGTGCAAGCGCCACCAGTCCTGCCACTGCGCAACCGCGGTCCGCGCCAACGAGGCATCTCCCGCTCGGTAGCCGAAACTCTCGCCCGTGTACTCTTCGAGCTTGGCAGCGGCCAACTCGCGCACCCCCGGACTGTCGAGCGCCAAGGCCTCGATGAGAGTCGGGATCCCAACATAGATGCCGGCGTCGCCGAGGGCGATCGCGACCGCCAGTTGGGCTGGTCCTTGCGCGAGCTGATAGGCCTGCACGAGTTCGGGAACGCGCTGGAGTCGCTGCAGAATGTCGACAGCAAAGCTGCGAACTGCAGCGGGCTGAGTCTCGTCCAGCAGGAGCGCCCCGAGCAACGGGAAGAGTTCCTCTCCCTGCAACAGGAACGCGTCTCGCAGAATCCCGACCCGATCGGCTTCGAGCCCGGTCGTAAGCACTGCAAAGAAGTCGGGAATCGACTTCTCCACATCGGCCGGTACCGACGCGAGCACCTGGCCCGAGGCGAGGAGGCGACGCAGCCGGGAGTCCGCCTCGATGCCGACCTCGCGCTGCAGAGTCTTCAGGGCGAAGTAGCCGCACTTCGCGAGGTACTCCAAGGCCTCGGACTGTTCGCGGGGGGTACCCTTGCGCACTTTGTCCACGGCCTCATCGAGTCGGTCCTGGAGACCACGACGCGGTGAGAACGCCCCATCGCTACAGATGCCATTGGGCTGGACGAGACGCACGACATCCTGAGCCGGGTAGCGCGCCTCCCCCACCTCGACCTTGACGACGTAGTCGCCACGCGAACTGTCGAAGGTGATGTCCCCACTCACCTCATGCCCGTTCTTGAGCACCAGCACCGGTCGCACCGGCCCGGTCTCGCCGCCATCGACGACTTGCCAACGCTCGACGCTGGACTTGGGGACCTGCCGACTGCCATGGCGCAGCACCACATCCAAAGCGCTGCCGCCCAGATCGAACACTCGCCCCTCGACGGTCTGCTTGCCTGCGAGCGACAAGCGCGTCTTCTCGATCGCGTGCAGCCCGTCCCAAGCGACGACGACCACCACCAAGACCAACAGCCCCAGACGTCCTGTCCGCCGCGCACGCGGACCTCGCGTCCGGTCGGCAACGGGCCGACCAGAAACGGGGACGCGGAGCCCGTCGCCGGGAAGTCTCGTCGCGCATTTCATTCGAACCACCGACATGCGGTACACTTTCTCATCGCGCCCAACGGTCCATGACTGTCCAGGCTGAACCATAAACCCAGCGTGTCAAGCAATTGTCACCGCAGACGGCTCCCAGCAAACCGTCGGCGTTCGGCCCGTGATCGCGGCCGCGTCCCGAGTCGGTCAGTCGACCCGGTCCTTGATGCGGTACTTCTTGAAGAGGTGCCGGAACTGATCGTAGGTGAGGCCCATGGACTCGGCGGCCAAACGCTGGTTGCCGCCAGCCCTTTGTAGCGCCTCCATGATCAGCTGCAGCTCCAGCTGAGCCACCTTGTCCTGGAACGTGTGGGCGGTATCGACGCGATCGCCGATCTCGAGCGCGACTTCGGTCCCCGCGATCCGCGGCGACTCGCTCGCGCACAAGAGTCGCTCGACTACGTTCTTGAGTTGCCGGATGTTCCCGGGCCAAGCGTGGCGCTGCAGCATCTCGACCGCCTCGGGCGTGAACATACGGCGCGCTACCCACGGGATCTCCTCGGTCAACTGCTGACGGAAGTGCTCGACCAAGAGCGGTATGTCCTCCCCGCGGTCGCGAAGGGGCGGCAATCGAATCTCCTTGAACGCCAGTCGATCGTAGAGATCGGGTCGGAAGGTCCCCGCTTCCATCATCTGCTCGAGGTTGCTGTTGGTCGCTGCGACGACCCGTACGTCGACCGCAATCGTCTCGGTGCCGGCGACGCGCTCGAACTTCTGATACTCCAGCACTCGGAGTACCTTCTCCTGAAAGTCCATGGGCATGTTGCCCACTTCGTCCAAGAACAGAGTGCCGCCGTTCGCCAGCTCGAAGCGCCCGACCTTGCGCTTGTCGGCGCCCGTGAAGGCGCCCTTTTCGTGGCCGAACATCTCACTCTCGAGCAAGTTGCCGTGGAACGCAGCGCAGTTCACCGTGACGAAGGGTCGGTCGCGGCGGTCGCTGTGGTAGTGGATGAGGGCCGCAATCAGCTCCTTGCCCGTTCCCCGCTCGCCCCGGATCAGGACCGGCCGCGGAACGTTGGCTACGCGCTTCGACTCCTCGATCGTGCTGCGGAAGGCAGGACTGTCCCCCACCATGGTATAGCGGCGTCGGAACTCGGCCGTGTAGTAGTCTACGGTGCGCCGCAAGGCGACATTCTCGGCGGCGAGTCGCCGGTTCTCACCGACCACATTCTGCAACCGCTGGATCTTCTCCACCGAGGCCTCGAGGCTCTCCTCGATGTACAGATCTTTCTCCAGCACGTCCGCGGCGCCCAAGCGAATGGCCTCGGCACCGGAGGATGCGGTTCCCTTCCCCGTCAGAATGAGGACCGGCACGGCCTCTTGAATGCGCTTCATGCTTCGCAGCAACTCGAGACCATCCGGCACACCCGCACCGAGATCGAGATCGAGAATGACGAGCGAAAGGGTGTCCACTTCCCGTTCGAACACAGCGAGTCCCGCACTCGGCTGAGGGGCTTCCAACACCTCGTAGCCCTTTTCCTCGAGTACACGGCGGACGTAGGTGCGCACCTCGGTCTGATCGTCGACGATCAGAATGCGCAGGGACGACGATGAAACCAAACACAGCTCCTTGTCCTGGAAACACCAGCGTCCTGGAGACACCAGCGTCCTGGAGACACCAGCCCCGCGAGCCACTGCCACCGTTTGCGTCTGGCCGTAGTCGAAGTCCGGCCGCCGGGATGGCCCCTGGTAGGCGAGTCCCCAATCCAGCGCATTCACGAGCAACTCCGGTTCGCGCTCGGCGCTACGAGCCCGAACTGGGGCACGAGGTTACCTGACGAGTCCCGCGCAGCATACCACGCCCGCGCAGCGGCGCGTACCGCCGAACGCTGGGCGAACCGGCCGCGATCTCGACGACCGCGCCCTGCAACCACGAAGGGTCATTGGGCCCGAGCACCTCAAATGCCGAGGTCGCCACCCGGTTCCTCGAGAATCAACTCACGCAGGTCGCGGGAGAGCCCGCCACGAAACGCGAGATTCGTGAGGGTCTCGCTGAGGCGAGGGGCCATGGGCAGGACACAGCGAATGGTCGTCCCTTGGCCCTGCGCGCTCTCGACGGTCATGCTCCCGCCGTGCTGCTCGAGCACCCTCCGCGTGAAGGCAAGGCCGATGCCGGTACCCAGACTCTTGGTCGTGAATCCGAACTCGAAAATGCGCCCAAGGTCACCCGGCGGAATCCCGCAGCCGTCATCGACGAAGGTGACCACCACGTCGTTTCGTTCCGCCTCGACCCGAATGATCACCAGACCCGCATCATGGGGTGCCGCTTCGATCGCGTCCAAGGCGTTGATCAGAAGGTTGAGCAATGCCTCCTGGAGCATATCGAGGTCGCAGCGGATCTCAGGCAGGTGCTCCGGAAACTCACGACGCACCGTGACCTTGCCCCCCCGCTCGATGGCAACGAACACCACACGTTCGATCATCCGACGCAGATCCACGAGTTGCAGCCGCATGGGACGTTGTTGGATCGCGCGCAGGAAGATCACGAGGTCGCCGTAGATACGTTGGTAGTCGTCGCGCACTCCCAGGAGGTCCTCGCGCAACTCGGGTTCGAGATGCGAAAGGTCGCTCTCGCAGACCCGACGCAGTCGGTCTCCGACGATCCCCATGAAATTCTTGAGGCGGTGGTTCTGATGCGAAGTCTCGTGAAGAACCTGGAGGCGGCCCAGCTCCACGAAGAACTGGTAGTAGTATTGTGCTCGCTCTGGCTCGAGGGCAATCAGTCTCCCGAGCGCCCACTCCGCTCGGTGGAACGATCTCGTCGCGACGTAGGCAACGGCGAGGTTGAACAGAGTGGACGCGTCCCCCGGGTCGCGCTGAACCGCTGCCTCGAAGTCCTGAACCGCCCCGGCGTGGTCCCCGGTGAAGAAGCGGACGACCCCGCGATTGGCGAGCAGTCCGGGATGGTTGGGATCCGACTGCGCCACGTCATCGTAGGCGACCAACGCCTCGGCATAGTGATCGGCGCCCTGAAGGATCTTCCCGCGGAGGAAGCGAGTGGCGACGGCACCTGGTGTGAGCGCAAGCCCCGCGTCCACGGCCGCCAGCGCGCCACTCACGTCGCCCAGGTTGGCACGAGCGACCGCGAGGTTGTGCCACGTGCGACCATCGACATCCCCGCGCGCAAGCCGACGCTCGAGACGCAGCGCCGCCTGCCCGGGATCCTCGCGGAGCAGCCGCTGCGTATCGCCGTCCCCGGCCGCAGGCGAGTTCCCGGCGGCTCCGTCTTTCGCGGGTCGTCCCGCGCCATCGATGGCTGCGTCGCTCATGCCCCGATTCTCGGCCTCGCACGAGCGCCAAATCAAGCGCATTCAAAGCAACTCTAGGGCGCTGGAGCCGAAGGGGATGCGGCTTCGCCGCGCCCGAGTGCTGGGAGGCGTGGGGCCCCGGGGGAGTCTGCGGAGGTCCCATGGCGCGAGGCCGGATGCGCTCGGGCTGTCCGCGCTCCCGGCGCGTGCCGAACGACGCGGGCTCTTGGAGTTGCGCCGCGTGGGTGCGTTGGGCGGGGAAGAAGGCGGAAGCTGTCCGCGACTGGCGGTGGCCTGGGGTCTCTCCGCGGTGTGGCGCAAGCCGCGAGCGAGCACGCCACGAAGCGACCCGGCGCCCGAGATTCACTTCCCATCGGTAGGGCATCCGGGATCATGGCGCCTGCCTCGCGCGATCGAGACTCGCCGGGGCACCTCGTCCCGTGAAGCGCCGTCGCGACGACCGCCGACGCGTTGGCCACCGACCCGAGAGAGAACGGACACTCCAGTGCCTGGCCCCAATCTCAGCGAACTCCGTCGCGGCGACCCATTGAATGGGATCTACCTGGTCGAGACCGCGAACTTCAAGCAAGCCAGGAACGGCAAACCGTTCATTCAGCTCGTTCTCCGGGACGCCTCCGCCTCGCTGCGGGGAGTCCGGTGGGAGACCAGCCAAGAAGAGTTCCGCGCGCTCGAGCGCTGCCCCTTTCTCTCGGTCCAAGGGCGGGTCGAGGAGTTCCAGGGGAACCTCCAGGTGGTGGTCGATCAGCTCGAACCGATTTCGGCAGCCGATGCACGGGTCGATCCACGCGACTTCTTGCCGCGTTCCCGCTTCGACATCGACCAAATGAGCGTGGCACTCTCCGAGATCGTCCGCAGCATCCCACGCGCACCGGTGCGCGCCCTGGTCGAGGCGGTGCTCGCGCGGCCGGCCGTGGCCCGCGGCCTGCGGCTGGCCCCAGCCGGGAAGTCCCTGCACCACGCCTATGTCGGCGGGTTGCTCGAGCACGTGTTGTCGCTCTCCAAGCTCGCGATCCGGATCCTCGAACACTACCCGTGGCTCGACCGCAGCATCCTGCTCGCGGGTGTGCTACTGCACGACATCGGCAAGGTCGAGGAGCTGAGCTACGAGGCCGGTTTCGGTTACACCGACGCCGGCCAGCTGTTGGGCCACATCGTGATCGCCTTGTGCTGGGTCGAAGAGTCTGCCGCCGCGGTTCCCGATCTCGACGCGGCCACACTCACCCAGATCAAGCACCTGATCACCAGTCACCACGGCCGTCTCGACTACGGATCTCCCAAGGTGCCGATGACCGCCGAGGCCGTGGCCCTGCACTTCCTCGACAACCTGGACGCGAAGCTGGCTGCCCTCGAACAGCTGGAGCGCGAACTGCCTTCCGCCCAGGCCGATCGGTGGAGCGAGTTCAATCCGATCCTCGGGGCGAGGGCGTTCTTTCCCCAACGCCCGCCGTCGCAGGGTCCGATGGCGTCGCAGGGTCCGATGGCGCCGCAGGGTCCGATGGCGTCGCAGGGCCCGATGGCGCCGCAGGGCGAGCTCTCCTTCGACTCATAGCGAGCGCTCGGGTCACCGCCGACTTTCTCAGTCGGCGAAGTCTGGGGTGAGTTCGAGATCTTCGAGGAGGTCCTCGAGCCGCGCGCGGGTCGCCGCGCTGGCGACGAGCAACGGGAGCCGCAGTTCGTCCCGGATGAGGCCAAGCGAGTGCAGCGCGGACTTCACCGGCGTCGGGTTCGTTTCGGCGAACAGGGCCCCGAACAACGGCAACAGCCGCCGGTGGAGCTCACGCGCCTCGCTGAGATGGTGCTCCTGTACGTAGTCGAAGAGATCGACCATGGCGCGGGGAGCGACGTTCGAGGCGACTGAAATCACACCCCGAGCGCCGAGACACAAGAGCGGCAAGGTCAACGCATCGTCTCCCGAGAACAAGTCGAGACGTCCTTGCGCGAAGACCTCCTCGATCAAATCGAAGCGACCGCTCGCCTCCTTGGTGGCCACGATGCCGGGTATGTCGGCAAGGCGCGAGTAGGTCTCGGCATCGATGCACACCCCGGTTCGAGACGGAACGTTGTAGACCACCACCGGAAGCCCAACCGCAGCGACCTGGCGATAGTGCTCCAGCAGGCCCGCCGGCGTGGGCTTGTTGTAGTACGGCGTGATGACGAGTGCCGCGTCAGCGCCGCAGTCGCGCGCCCGCAACGTATGACGCACCGCCTCAGCGGTCGAGTTCGATCCCGTGCCAGCGAGCACCGGCACACGCCCCGCCACGCGCTCGACCACGAATCGCACCAGACGATCGTGTTCGTCGGCGCTCAGTGTGGCGCTCTCGCCGGTGGTGCCACAGGGGACGAGTCCGTGAATACCACCGCGGAGTTGAAACTCGACGAGACCTTCGAGAGCTGCCCAGTCGATCTCGCCGTTCGAGAACGGCGTGACGAGCGCGGTGAACACCCCCTCCAACATGGTCGACATGGATCTGCCCCCTCTCTCCGTTGCCTATCCCAGCCACCGCAGCGACCGAAGTTCGACGCGTCTGCCGTGAATCGAAGCCATCACGATCAGGACGACGCCGACGCCGACACCCCCGCGCACCACGTCGCGCGGCACGCGAGCGACAGCACTCGGGGGTCCGATCCGGACGGCCCTGGCCCTCGGTCATGACTATGGCCGACCCGTGTGCAACCGGCAACAGCTCGCGACGGCGGCGGCCCGTCAGCGCAGCCGAGTGGAGCGGCTCTGCGCGCCTCAGAAGCCCGCCGCGATCGCGTCGGCCAGGCTTCGGTTCTCGAGATCATCGGGTCCCTCGACCAGGATGCGAACCAGCGGCTCGGTTCCTGAGTAGCGCAACAAGACGCGGCCACGCCCTTGGAGTTGGGCTACCGCCGAGTCCAGGGCGGAGCAGACGCTGGGCAACTCGGCAAACGGACGCTTCTCGGCAACCTCGCGGTTCAGAAGAACCTGTGGATACCTGGGGATCTGCGCGCGCAGGCGCGACAGACTCTGACCGGAACGTCGGAGCACACGCGCCAAGTGCAGCCCCGTTCGTAGCCCGTCCCCGGTGTTGGCCTCGGGCCGATAAATGATGTGGCCCGACTGCTCGCCCCCGAGCACAGCCGCGCGCCGCTCCATTTCCTGGAACACTTCCCGGTCGCCGACGCCCGTCCGAACGAGCTCGATTCCACCTTCCCGGAGGAAGCGCTCCATGCCGGCGTTCGACATCACCGTCGCCACGATCACCGCGGGCGCCAAACGACCATCCCGGTTCAAGTCCATCCCCCACAAGCACAGCATTTCGTCGCCGTCGACGACGCCGCCAGACTCATCGACCAGGATCGCGCGATCGCCATCGCCATCGAAGGCAACCCCGAGCGCGGCGCCCTGCTGCACGGTCGCTGCCCCGATCCCGCTCGGGTGCGTGCTCCCGCTCCCCGCGTTGATCCGCCGGCCATCGAGTTCTTCGTTGAGGACCGTGACCACCGCGCCGGCATTCTCGAAGGCGCGTCGCGCCACGGTCGCAGTGGCGCCGCAAGCGCAGTCGAGAACCACTCGCATGCCACCCAAGAACGACGCGCCGACCTGCTCTGCGAGCAAGTCCAGGTAGCGTTCGCGCCAGGTGGGATCCTCCTCGATGCGAAGACGGACCGGCGGGCTCACCGCGGCGCGCGCCCGCTCGGACACCGCCAGCTCGTCCGCCACCGGCAGCTTGCGTCCGCGATCGTCGAACAGTTTCACTCCGTTGAACTCGGGCGGATTGTGCGACGCCGAGATCACGACGCCGAGATCGAACCCGGCCGCCGCAACGAGCGCGGAAACCGCAGGGGTCGGGACCACCCCGGCGCTGGCGACCTCGCACCCGGACGCATGGAGTGCGCCGGCGAGCTGCGACTCGAGGTCGGCGCCCGAAACTCGGGTGTCGCGTCCGAACAGGACTCTTGGACGCGAAACCCCGTGCGCGCGCAGGTGACCCGAAATCGCCGCACCCAGCTTCGCGAGTCCGTCGGCGGCAAGCCAACCGGTGCCAGCCACGTCCCGCACTCCGTCGGTCCCGAACAAGTTCTCCACGGCGACGTCCTTGTCCACAAGTCATGGGTTCCAGGGTTCCGGACCCAGCGTCCGGCGACGCCGATCGAGTCGAACCGCAGACGCAATCTCGCTCAGTTCCCGGCTTCCCCCGCCTTCACGCTCAGCGCCACCGTGTAGGACGGATTCTCTTCGCCGAACCCGACGATGCGAATCCCGGGGGGAGCCTCGCCCTGAAGCCATCGAAACTCGTCGTGGAGCACACTGAAGACCCGATCGTCGCTCACATCCTCGCGCTCCAACATGTAGAGCAGGTGAAAGGCCGCCTCGCGCTTCGCGGCGATGGCGGCGAGTTGGTCGAGCGCCGCCTTGGTGCCCTGAAAGCGGATCACGACTTCGGACGCCGCCTCGATAGCGACCTGACGATCCAAAGGCGGCATGCCGAACTGAACACTCACCCGGATCGAGCGAATCTCGGTAGCGTCCTCGAGCGTGATACGCACCGTGACGGACTGCCGCTCGCCGTCCTTGATCTGAACACGGTCACTGCCGTCGACGAAAACCTTCACGCTGCGCTCGAGCGGCTCGGTCATGCCAGCGACATCGAGAACTTCGCAGACCACACGCGCCCCGGCCAGCGCGCTCTCCGGGCCCACGAGCGTGAGTTTGCTGGGCGAGAAGTCGAAGCGCGGTTTGGAGCGAAAACTCGGGTCCGGAACTCCTCGCGACTGCGCCTGAATCTCTTTCACTTCCATGCGGATGGGTTCGAGCAACACTTTCAGCCGCGGCGGATCCACGGACTCGATGCTCACTCCCTGGGGCAGGTCGTTGATCGCTAGGTCTTGCACGAGGTCGTACTCCTGGCTCTCCGAGCCGACCTCGACGTAGCCCCGGATCGTGGCCTCGACGAACGTGCGCAGCAGCTTGCGAGGCCCCTTGAGCTTGATGGCAACGGTGAATCGTGGATCGTTCACGTCGAGACCCGTGACCGCAGTTCCCCGAAGCGCTCGAACTTCCTTGACCGCGAAAGCCGCTTCCTTGACGCGGAGCTCGACTTCCGTGGAGAAACTCTGCTCCTCCTGGGTCGCTCCGAAGGCGTACGCCCAGACCACGAGGGCCAGGAACAGCGCTACGCCCTTGTTCTTCCAGTTACCGAACAGCATCTCGCGAAGCGAGTCGGCGAAGTTGCCACGCTTGATCATCGTCTACACCTTCGTCGCGTTGGTGGACGCTACGCGTTCGCCATCTTCGTCCACTGCGTCCGCGGCGGCGGGGTCCGCGAGCGCCTCATCGGTCCCTTCGACCTCGGCGTCCGGTTCCTCTTGGGCGTAGTAGATTCGCAGCTCGCTGAGTAGCTCGTCCTTGTCGAGATCCCGATGAATGCGTCCCTTCACACACAGGGAGACTTCACCCCGCTCCTCGCTGACGACGAGCGTAATGGCATCGCATTCCTCCGACAGGCCGACCGCGGCGCGGTGCCGCGTTCCGGCCCAGGTCCCGAGTTCTTGGTTCTCCGACAGCGGGAACAAGCAACCAGCGGCTGCCAGGCGACCTCGCTGAATGATGACCGCACCGTCGTGGAGGTCGGTGCCCGGATAGAAGATCGTCGTCAGCAGCTCGGTCCGTACTTCCGCGTCGATGGGAGTTCCACGTTCCGCGTAGGAGGTCAGCGGATCCTCGCGCTCGATCGCGATCAACGCGCCCACGCGGTTCTTGGCCAAACGGAACACGGCCTTGAGAACCTCATCCAGGATCTCGTGCTCCTCGCGCAGGAACTCCCCGAAGATCGGCGTCTGACTGAGGCGTACGAGGCCGCGGCGGAGTTCGGGCTGGAGGATGATGATCAAGGCCATGATGGAAGTGGGCGTGAAGATGGTGAGGAGGAACTGCATCCGCTCGAGATTGAGCAGTTTCACCACGACCAACAAGCCGATGGCAGCGATCAGGATCAGGATCGCCAGTCCCTTGAGGATTCCGGCTCCGCGGGTTCCTTCACAGAAGCGAATGAAGTAGTAGATGAGCAGGTAGATAATGCTCACCTCGACGAAGAAGGCGAGATCGACGAACTGCCCGAGGTACTGCGTCAACGTCTCCAACCAGGGAACCCCGTCGCCGGCGGCGAACACCCCGCAAGCCGCCATCGAGGTCGGTGCTACCAAGCTCAACAAAGCTGAGCCTCCTCGATCGCTTGTAGGGTTTCCAAGAACAGGACTGTCTCCCGTACGTCGTGCACGCGAACCCACTCGGCCCCGGCCATGTGGGCCGCAGCCACGAACGCCAACGACCCGGGCTGCCGATCCCGATACTCGCGAACGTCGAACCGCCCCAGGAACGACTTGCGGGACGCGCCGATCAACAGCGGCAGTCCTCGGCGGCGGACTCCGGCAAGCCGAGCGACGAGGCGATAGTTGTCGTCCCGCGCCTTCCCGAAACCGAGCCCTGGATCCAGGATCAGCCGTGACTCCGCGACGCCGGCAGCCAGGGCTGCCTCAATCCGCTCCTCGAAGAACTCCCCCACCTCTGCAATGAGATCGTCATAGTGCGGGTTCCTCTGCATGTTTTCTGGCGTCCCTTGCCGGTGCATCAGCACCAGCCCGAGACCTCGTTCCGCCACGACCGACCCCAATTCGGGGTCGTCGCGGAGGGCGGAAGTGTCGTTCACGATCGAGGCACCGAGATCCGCCGCGGCGGCAGCCACCGAGGCGCGCCGCGTGTCGATCGAAATCGGCACGGGGAAGTCGCGCCCGAGCGCCTCGAGCAACGGGATCACCCGGCGAAGTTCCTCGTCGACGGAAACCTCCCGGGCACCGGGGCGGGTCGACTCGCCCCCGATGTCCAGAGCATGGGCACCGTCGTTGACGAGTTCCCGGGCCCGGCGAAGCGCCGCCTCCACGTCGAGAGCGCCGGCTGCCCAGAGGCCGCCGCCGTCGGAGAAGGAGTCCGGGGTGGCGTTGAGAATGCCGAGGACGCGCGTGGGGGGCCGGACTCCCGGCGAAGCGGACGGACCCAGCGCCTCGGCGGCGTATGCGGGGCGGCGCCGACTCATGCTCGCCGCCAGCATGGCCCAAGCACTCCAGGGCGGGGGCTGGGAGCCGGCCACGCACGCCGGCCTTCGTGGTCCTCGGGCTGCCCGAGGTCGCCCGTTGGCGAAGCGACCGCGAACCGGGTGTCGAATCGAGGGGGAGCAGCGCCGAAAGGAAGCATCAGCCCTCGTCCTCCAAGCTGGCCACGATCCGCTCGGCGAGCTGCGCGACCGCCTCCTGGCGAGCGTCGTCCTCGGTTTCGCCGCCGGTAACGAAGAACGCGGCATTGTCGGTGACCCAGCGATCGAGCAGCACCGCGCCGTCGCGCCGAACGAGTTGGATGTGGACGGTCACGGTCAGACTCGTCTCCTCCACGCGGTCCAGCGGCCCCTCCGTGAGTACGCGCTGCTGCACGCCGACCACGGTCCCCTCGAGGGTGGCATCGGCTCGATCCTCGGACGAGAGCACGAAGTCGGTGCCGAGTTCCAACTGCTGGCGCACCGCTCTCGTGAGTTCGAACTCGATCTCCCGTCGGATGGGAAAGGTCTCGTTGCGGAACGTTGGCACCGCGAGGCGCTCGACACCAGCAGGCTCACGGAAGCCCAACGTGTAGCCACACCCGGCAATACTGGCGGCTACGACCCACAGCGCCACCCGCGGTGCGAACGGTCTCAACGATTCCCCCTCGAGGATCCGATCAACTCCCTGGCCTGCTCGGCAGCCGCCGTCGTCGGGTGATCCCGAATCACCTTGTGCAGGTAGATCTGAGCCGGACGAACCTTGTCGTCCCGCAGATAGAACCGCGCTACGTTCAACAACCGCTCCCCGCGGTAGGCGTCGATCCGCTTCAGCTCGGCCGCGACCGCCTCGGCCTTGTCGCCGTCCGGGAAGGTCCGCTGGTAGCGGAGCAGATAGAGCTCGGCCTTGTCGAGGGGCTCAATGTCGTACTCCGTACCCTTGAGACGCTTCAACGCCGAGGCGCTGATCTGAAACGCCGCTATGCCCAACCACTCGCTCTGCGGGTAGTCGCGAATCAGGCGCTCGTAGATCAGCTCTGCTTCGTCGTAGCTTTCACGCCCAAAGTAGTAGCCCGCGATGTGAAAGAGCGCGTCATCGGAAAACGGCAGGAATGGGAACCGCTGTACGATGCTATCGAGGATCTCGACTCCATACGAACCGCCGGCGTAAGGGATACCCAGGAAGGAACGCTTGCGCCCTGCGAGGAACGCCGAGCCGATCTCGTACTTGCGCCAAACGACCTCCGACACCGTGTCGGCGTCCGGCCGGGCCTTGAGGAGCGTTTCGATGGTGACCAGGGCCGCTTCGTAGTCCTGACCGAGAAACTGGGCGTCCAACAGCAACCGCAGGGCCGGGGTCGCCTCGGGAGAGTTCGGATACCTCCGCAGGAGCCAGCGCAGCCCCGTTGCCGCGTCACGATACTCGCGGGCCTCGAACGCTGCCTGCGAACTCGCCAGCAACTCGACGGCGGTGGCCCGCACATCGCTCGCCGGGTTCCGCCAACCCCCTTCGGGCGTCCACACCAAGTCGGCTCGAGCGTCGGCAAGCATCACGGCGAGGAGGATCGCCACGAGGCTCGCGGCGCGCACGCTCTCCGCCGGGAATCGTCGTCTCCGCAAACTACCCACGGACAAAACCTCACTCGAACCCGGAACCCCAAATCTCGGATGCTCACCCATCGCGCAGGTATCTTAGCGAATGAGGTGGACGCTCCAAGTGGTATAGAAGCGTCAGACGCAGAATTCGCCAAGCCTCCCGGGTCGTCTCCGCGCCGACCGAGGCAGCGGGCACCTGACCCCATCCCAGCTGGGCGTCGGCGGCCAGGTAACGAACGGTCTCACGGCTGACCCGTTCCTCACCGCCCCGGCGACACGAATCGCACACCCATCCACGCGGCACCCTGACGAACACGGACGCGGCGGCGACGCGGTCGCCACACTCGGAGCAAACCTCCCACTCGGGGCCGAGACCGACCATGCGGAGCAGGAACGCGTAGAAGTGATTCCTCAGCGCGAGCCGCCCCTTTCCGACCCCCAACAGCTTGAAATAGGAGAGAGCGCCTCGCAAGAACTCCGGATGCGGGTCTCCGGGAGAGAACATCTTGAGCATGACTTCGAGGGCGAGTTCGACATCCAGGAAGGTCTCGAGCTCACGGCGTAGATGCGCGAATCCCTCGACCAAGCGTCCCTCGAGCGCCAAGTGAAAGTCGCCCCGTCCGCCACGGAGCACGAGGTCATACCAACTAGCGCTGTCGAACGGGGCCGGAAACGGCGAGGCAGGGCGCGCCAATCGCAGCGCGCCCTTGGCGATCATGTGCACGACCCCGTAGTCGCGGGTGAACACCCACACGATCTGCGACGTGTCCGAGTAGGGCAGCCGCCGCAGCACCAGGCCCCGAGTGCTCAACCGAGACACGGCCCCGCCTCCGATCGCATCGCCCCCCACGCCTTGCCGGACAGGGCTCGAACCACTTTGCCTCCACGCACGAGGAGTGACCCAAACCCAACGTCCGGCCCGCAAGTTCGTTGGCGTGCGCATCGGCGGTCGCGCTGAAGGACGGGAGTTCCTCGAGGCGGCGGGGCCGCAGGTCGCGATCGCGCACTCCGCCGCCGCGACTCGCGGCAGGATCGTCAGCGATGCTCGCCCCGGAGCCAAGCCTCGTGTCGGCCCGAGCCAAGGGCTTCGTGCCGCTGGCTCGAGCGCCTCCCGCGCTCACCCCATCCTGGGGCCCGAAGGCTGACCGGCGGCCGCATCAGAACTCAGTCAGGCGACTTCTTGTCCCTGCACGCGCATGAGCTGCACCCGAACCCGCTTGATCTTGCGCTCGTCGGCAGCAGTGACCTTGAAGCGCAGCTGATCGAGGTCGAAGTGATCCCCTTCCTTGGGAACCTTGCCGAGCGAGCTGAACACGAAACCCGCAATGGTCTCGTAGTCGTCGCTCTCCGGAAGCTCGACGTCGAGCGCTTTGCTCACCTCGTCGATGTGTGCCCGTCCGTCGAGGTCGAAGGTGTCCTGGTCGACTCTGCGGATCAGCGCCGCGCCGGCGGTGTCGTACTCGTCCTCGATGTCGCCGACCAGCTCTTCGATGATGTCCTCGATGGTGACCAGTCCCGTGGTACCACCGTACTCATCGAGCACGACCGCGATGTGGAACCGCTCGGCTCGGAACTCCGCCAACAGTTCCTTGATCTTCTTGGTCTCGGGGACGAAGTAGATCTTGCGGTAGATGTCCTCGACTCGCAGTTGACTCTGTTTCGCGTCCGAGACGTAGCGCAGCAGATCCTTGGTGTAGACGATCCCGACGATGTCATCGATGTTCTCGCGGTAGACCGGAATTCGCGAGTGCCCGCACGCAATTGCGCGCTGGATCATCTCTTCGACCGTGGTCCCGGCTTCCACGGCCACCATCGCCGTTCGCGGGGTCATGACCTCCCGGACTTCGACGTCGTGGAACTCGAGCACCGATTCGATCATGCTCTTCTCGTCGCCGACGAGGACTCCATGTCGCTCGCCCTGCTCGACCGCCGCCAGGATTCCCTCTTCGATCATGTCGGCGTCACTGCGATCGCCGCGGGCCCCGAGCACACCCAAGGCGGATCGAACGAGCCAGCGAGCACCGCGGGAAAGAGGAGACAACAAGGTCTCGATCGCACACAGAGTGCGAAGACTCCCCATGGCGATCTGCTCGCCCTTCCACAACGAAACCACCTGGGGGGTCAAGTCCAGGACGAGAACCGAGAGCAGCGCGACGACCCCGCAGACGACCCCGACCCGCGGCCACTCCAGGGCCGCGCCTCCGCCAAGCCAAGCTCGGGCGAACAGCAGGATCCAGGCGACCCGGGACACGTTGAGCAACATGCCGTTGAGCAGCCGAATCCGCCGCAGCCTCTCGGCCGCCGTTTCCTCGGCCTTGCCCCAGGCTTCGAAACGCTGATAGAAAGCAGAGAACGGCGTCTCCGCGAGCACTCGTTGCCAGACCGACAGCACCCATGTGATCACGAAGGCTGCGACCCAGATTACGTGAATCGGCCAACCATCACCCATCAGCCGGCCCCTCCCGGTCGCATTCCGGGCAGATGCTTCTCCATGACGACGATGTTCCCGCCCGAACTCACTTCGATCTTGTCCATGATTCTCTGCACCAGCATCAACCCGAATCCCCCGTAACCACGCCCGTCACGCACTCGACTCCGTTGATCCTCGACGGCGGTCTTGCCGGCCCCGCGCTCCGAGACCCAATCACCAGCCCGCCCCTCGTCCTCGACCCGAAACAAGAGACGATCGTCGAGGCGCAGGAACGATAGCTTCAGGGTCCTCCGGAGGTCGAACCGGTTGCCCCACTCGATGGCGTTCCAGCCGATCTCCCGTACCGCATGGGCGAGCCGTCGAAACTCGTCCGATTCGATGCCGGCGCCCCGGAGCAGGTCCATCCAAGCGTGGAATCGCCGCAAGAAGACGGGGTGCGTCGGTCCGGTCAACTCGAACCAACCGCTGACCGGCTCGGTCGCACACACGACGGGGATATCCTGTCCCGCCGCCTCGCTGGAGTCCCGCGCGCTGCGAAACGCCAACACTTCGCGCACGCAGGTCCGCAGCAGCCCGACCGAAGTCGGCGGCGGAACGAAGAACACCTCCTCGTCACCGAGGAACGCATCGCTCTTGCCGTCGTCCGGTTGCACCACCAACAAGATCGGGGTGCAGGGAAACGTCTCGCGCAACGACCGCACCACGGGCACCGGCAACATCGGCGGCGCAACGAAAAGGTCCACGGTCCCCTTGACCGGGGGATCAGACATCCAGCGCTCGACCCAATCGAGTTCCGCTGGCGCCGATCCGTCACTCGCAGCGGCGAGCCACTCTCCGGATCCCGCCAGAATCACGACTTCGCGTACGCGGGGGGTGCTGGCTCCGTACCGCCGCACTTTCTCCGGTGTACTCATCGTTCGTACATCGGCAGGTAGGCGACGGGGACCTCGAGAATGAGCAATGCCATGGCCGTACCGTATTCACGACCGAACTTGCTATCCCAGTACCCGTGCTCTCGGTTTTGCTGCGCGATCAACTCCCCGCGCGCGGCCGGTTCCCAATCCGCCCACACGGCACCGCCGAGTTGGTGATAAACCTGGGCAGCGTAGAAGTTGCCGTAGAACGGATAGTTGGAGCTGGCCCGGAGCGGGGTGGCGCCACACCGACTCAGCACCCGGAGCAGGTAGCCGACACCACGGGTGTGCGCGTCCCCGGAGTACTCCCCAGCCGCATCCAGCGTCGACACCGCTGCGGCCGTGAGCTCGTAGCTCGATCGGTCCACGCCCCGCGCGAGCGAATACTTGAACGAACCGTCTTCGAGGCAGCACCGGGTGAGGTAGCTCACCGCGCCGCGCACGGCCACGGCGATGCGAGACTCCCCGCCTGGCTCCAGCGGACTCAAGTCGATACCCGCGTCCTTAGCGGCCCGTAACGCCTGCAGGCAACAGACGGTGATCGAGGCCTCATCGAACGCGTCCCCGGGGCCGTACCCCCAGCCGCCGTCGATCGTCTGCGCCCCGGCGATGAGTTCGACTCCCTTGCGAACCACTTCGTAGACTCGTTCGTTGGTGGCGGGGTCGGGAATCGTGCCGATTACTTGGGAGAGAAACAGGATCGCATAGGCATGCCCGTGCATTCGTGAGGCGCCGTCGTCGATGTACCCTCGCCCCTGCTTGCGCAGTTCCAGGTCGGTCAAGTAATTGACGGCCCGAACGAGCACCGCGCCGTAGCGACCGCGGTTGTACTGCTCGCCGTACCCCATGAACGCGAGTCCGGTGAGGCTAGTGACCGCTACGGGGTGATCGGACCCAAAGGCCCCCGAGTCCTTCTGGCTCTCGGACAGCCACCGGAGTCCGCGGCGGATGCTCTGATCCTCCGCCTCGGTGAAGCGGAGCCGCTTCACCGAACCACGGTCCTCGGCCAAAGTAGCGGTCGAGGACTGGGCCATTCCATCGCGGTCAACGGCGGCGAACAGGGCCCCGAGGCACACCACGGCGACGGCTCGCCAAAGTCGGGTCGAGCGCCGGACGGAAACGCCCGGTGTCGGTGGCGGAGCCGGTTCTGGGTCGAGGCAATACGCGACCGAAGAACCTCTCGGTTCCGGAGGTTCCTCTTCGCGATCGCGTGTTTCGAGCAAAGGCATCGCTACTTTTGGCATTCCGTCGAGGTACCTCACCGCCGTCTTACTACGGCCAGGCACTCCGGTTGTCCTGCTTTCCGTCGGCAGACCGCGAGCCGAACGAGCGGTTCGCTCGTCGGATTACTGGCCGCTGCCCGGCAAGCGCCGGAAGTACTCCTCGAGCAGCAAACGATATCGTTCCGGCAGCTGCCGTGTTCCGTTGTCGTAGACTTGCTCCACGACCTTGCCCGGCAGCCGGCCCCATCGCCCTTTGCCGTCCCGCTGGTTCAGGCGACCCGCCTCGTCTTGTGGAGGCCGCCCCTCGGCGGTCTTGTCGTTCGGAACCTGCTGGGGTTCGTCGGACGGGTTCGAACCCGAAGGCCCCGTTGGCATGGAGCTACGTTCCTTCTTGTGCTCGTTCCCCACAGAGTCCTGAGTCTCGGAGCGCTTTTGATCTTGCTTGCTTCCGGACCCCGAGGGTTGGCCCGACTTCGATCCGGACTGCGGTGCCCCTTGGCTCTGACCAGAGCCGCTACCGCTACTTCACGTGGTGCCACGCTTCTGGATCTCCTCGATCAACTTCTCGATCTGGTCGAGCGTCTTCCCTTGGAGCCCTTGCGTCGAGGAACCGGTGTTGGGTTGATTCAGTAACTCCTCGATGCTCTTCATGTTCTTGCCGATGTCGTCGAGCAGCTCGATGATCGGATCGTTGCCACCCGCGCCCCCTTGGCCAAGCCCCTCGAGGGCTTTACGGGTCTCGTCCTCTTCACCCTTGGAGTCGCCGCTCGGTTTTGGCTCGTCGACGGGCACGGGTGGGGTGAGGACCTTGACGTCCTTGCCCCCTTGGGCGGCTTGGTTGTCCGCGTCCGACTGCGCGAACGCGACCGTCGCAAGCCCGGCGAAGAAGCCCGCCGCAATACAGGTCACGACCACTCGTCCCCATGGCTGGCTCACACGTCCTCCTCGGTCCCCGCCAACGGGGACCTACTGTTGGTATCGGCCAGACTCGACCGCCGCTGCGACCCGGAGGGCCCGAGCGGCGATCGAGCGGCGAAAGTACCGGCATGGTACGCGCCGGCCCACTCGAAGTATAGCTGGTCGAGTATAGCGCCTCCGGCACCGCGCCCCAACGGGCAGCGAAAACCGTTCCCCGGAAAGCACTTATCGACAACCCTGGAGGCTACCCTCCGCCCTTGTCGGAGCCGCCTTCGTCGCCAGGATCGACCTTGGGCTCCGCCTCGGGCGCGGGCAGCAACCGTTCCTTCACGTCGGCCTGGATCTTCTGCGTCAGTTCTGAGATCGCCCCCTGCTTGAGAGCCAGGCGTTCGAGCATTCGCAGCTGGACGGGGTCTAGATCTCCGCCCGACAACTCGCGGGCCATCTCGAGCCGCCGAGTGCGGTCTTGCACCTCGGATTGCATCTCCTTGAGGAGCAGCAGTTCGGCAACGATCGGCACCAGCGGCGGAGAACCCTGGGATCCCGGCGGAGACTCACTCGGGGGCGACGGCGGCTTCTGCTGTCGTCGCTTCAACTCCTCCTCGAGCACACCCTTCATCCCTTCGAGGCCGTTGATGACCTCCCGCTGCAAGAGCTGCGTGAGATCTCCGGGGTCGTACTTGGGATAGAGCGACTCGGCGGCCTCGACGATGTCGGTGAGGATGCCCTTCATCTTGTAGCTGAAGGTGCGCGCGCGTTCCTCCTCGAGCTTCACCGCGACCTTACCTCCGCTCTCGCTCAGCGCTCGCTCCCGATCCGCCAACTTCTTGAGCGTCAGTTTCTGAGCGCGGTTCGCGCGTTGCTCACCGATCTCCTTGGCGAGTTCGACGGTCTCGTCGTGGATTGTCTGCTGCTCCTCGAGCATGTGGTCGACTTCGAGCAACATGTCGACGAGATCCTGCTCTTGCTTGAGTTGGGCGAGTTGCTCTTGCTCTTGTTGCTGCTCCCGCTGCTGGCGCTCGAGCTCCTGGATGGCCTCGTCTTGCTTCTGCGCTGCAGACTGGCTTCGCCGCTGGGAGAGTTCCTCCTCGGCCCCCTTCATGCTTTGCGACGCTCGCGAGAGGGACTCCGACGCGTTTGGATCCTGTTCCTTGAACTGCTCGGCGGCCTTGCGCGTCAAGCGCTCGAGTTCGGCTTGCTTCTCGGCCTGTTCCGCCACGGCTTCCTCATTGCGCTTCAGCCGCTCGAGGCTGTCTGGTTCCGCCGACTGAAGTTGGTCGGCCGCCTCGGCCAGGGCCTGTTCTGCTGCCTGCTGCTCTGCAGCCTGTTGCTGCGACGAGGAGGAACCGGACTCCGACGACATCTGCTGAGCCGCACGCTGCATGGCGTCGCGAGCGCGCCCCAGAGAGCTTGCGGCCTCTTCGAGTTTCTTGCGAAGCCGCTCGTCCTCTGCCGGAGAGCGCGAGGCCTGGTCTGTGGCGAGCTTCTTGCGGAGCTCTTGGACCTGCTCCTCCAGCTGCTCGACTTGGGTCGCCAGCTGACCCTGGCGTCCGGACGGCGTCCCAGACTGCTGCATCCGGTCCGCGAGGCGATCGAGCGAATCCGCGGCACGATCCGTGGATTGCGCCGCCTGCTGGTCTCTCTCGGCTTGAGTCTGTTGACCCTGTTGACCCTGTTGACCCTGTTGACCCTGTTGACCCTGTTGACCCTGTTGACCCTGTTGACCCTGTTGACCCTGTTGACCTTGCTGGCCTTGCTGGCCCTGCTGGCCCTGCTGGCCCTGCTGACCCTGCTGACCCTGCTGACCCTGTTGACCTTGCTGGCCTTGTTGGCCTTGTTGGCCTTGTTGGCCTTGTTGACCTTGTTGACCTTGTTGACCCTGCTGGCCTTGCTGGCCTTGCTGGCCTTGCTGGCCCTGCTGACCCTGCTGACCCTGCTGACCCTGCTGACCCTGCTGACCCTGCTGACCCTGCTGACCCTGCTGGCCTTGCTGGCCCTGCTGGCCCTGCTGGCCTTGTTGACCCGCCGCACGCACGCCCGTCGCAACCATTGCCTCGGCGAGCGCCGACTTGGCCTCCTCGACGAGACCCTGGGCTTCCGCGTCGCTGCGAATCGACGGCTGTCGGTCGCTCCAGGCTGCCACCTGCTGTTGGAGTTGACTCAGACGATCCTCGAGCCCGGACCGCCCTGATCCCGCGAACTCCCTTGCCGCCGCCCCGAGTTCCTGTCGCGCTCGCGCGAGCGCGTCGGCTTCCCGGCCTTCGGCTTCCACGGACTGACGACCCGCCCGGGCTTGAGCCTCCGGATTCTCGGCCGCCGCGGCGCTGGCGGATGCGCGCTCGGCTTCTTGGGCCGCCCGCTCCGCCTCCGCCAGCGCCCGCGCCGCGGCGTCGAGTGCCTGCCGAGTGCCCGGCGACTTCGCCGCCCCGCTCGCCTCGAGCTGCTCGCGCGCCGAGCCGAGGCGCTGCTGCAAGCGTTGGGCTTCATGACTGCGAGCTGCGTCCTGCTCCCCCCACGACGCCCACTCCTTCGACTCGCCGAGATCGACCGGGGGTCGCCCTGGCTCGGTCAGGGCAACGCGCTGCCGATCGAGAATCTCGCCACGATCCGCGACGCTATTGCGAGCCTCGCGCTCGAGTTCGCTCACGTGTGCCGCCAGGTCCTCAAGGGCCTGTTGAGCTTCCGCGCGATCTCGCAACGCGCTTGCAAGACGCCGCGCTTCTTCCTGCAACTGCTGCAAGTCCCGCTGCGCGCTCGCATCGAAGGTGGAGTCCTTCGAGTCGTTCTGTCCGCGCAGTTGCTCCTGCTCTGCCTGCAGCCGTTCGACTGCCTCCTTGGCTTGCTTCAGATCCTTGACGTCCTGCTGCGACTGTTCCCAGCGCGCGGTCTGTTCGCGCAGTTCCTTCTGCTGATCCGTGAGCTCGGCGATCGCTCGCTGTTGCTCCGCAAGCTGGTCCAATCGCTCCTGAACCTGGTTCTGGTCGAGCGTACGGTTCTCCAAGATCGCCAGGATCGCGGTGAGGTTCTCGGTCACTCCGCCGATCTTCTGCAAAGCCGGGATGAACTCCTCGCGATCGAGGTGCTCCGAGACGAGCTGCATGTCGTGATAGATGAGTTCTTCGATGAGACGCCCGCGCGCATTCTCGATGCGACGAGCATCTTCGGGTTCCGTCTGACTCAGCCGCTCCGACAGCACCTCCATCTGCTTCTCGATCTCGCGCAGATAGTCTCGGGCTTCTTGCTGAAGGCGCGACAGGCGCTTCCCTTCCTGAGCGGAGGCCGGCCCCGAGACCACGAAGCACCACGCCATCACGGCCAGCAAGCCAACCCACCGATAGGCGCGTCTACTACCCAGCCTGCTCATTCTCGTTGCCTTCCTCGTGGGCAGCGGTCGTTTCACCACCGCAACCGAAACTCTCCGCACGCCGGCCCGGCGATCAGGGCCGCCAATGCGTGGATTCACCGACCCTCGGGCTCCTTGCTCACGGGCCCGTCGGGTCCGGGAACGGCTCGGTCAGTTCCCGAGCGATCCCTTCACGTGCTCTTGGACTCGCTCCTCGAGTTCTTTCTCGGTCCTCAGCAACTCCTCGAGCCTCCGCACGATCTTGCGCAGATCTCCCCACTGATTGAACTCCTGCGCCAAGTCTCGCAACGCCTTCTCGTTGGCCTTCATCAGGTCGACCGCCGCCCGCAGCTCCGACGTCTCCGCCTCTCCCGCCGAGGCCTTACGCGTCAGATCATCCAACGCACGGAGTGCCTGCGGGGCTGCTTCCTGCGACAAACGCGCGACGTCCTCGCGCCGGCTCTCGATCCAGGGGAGGTCCTGCATGTCGTTCAGGCGATTGGACTGAACCCGGCCGATGATCTCCTGCAACTTCTCGTCCGTCTCGTCGAGGCGTTGACCCACCTTGTCTTGATTCAAACGGGAGTGGCGGAGGTTCGGCAACTCCGTCTTGGAGACCGTCGGCGACCCCGACAATTGCGTGTCGTCCAGAATCCGCTCCATGTCGCGTCGGGCTTCGCGTTGCACGTCGAGCGTCTCCTCGAGTCGCTCCCGTGCGTTGTTCAGGTCGTCCTGGATGATTCGAACGAGGTCTTCCACACTGACGACGTTCAACAGGTAGGTTCGTGACAAGCCTTCTTGCGCGATCGCATCCTGAACCCGAACCTGGTACTCGATGCGGGCACCGGGCTCGAACTTCTTCGGAAACCGAGACTCGGAGTCGGCGAGTACGGACAACTTCTGGAGATCCAGCTCGAAGGCCGCGCTGCTTTCGACCGAACGTCTGCCTGGCCCTGGCGGCACGGCTCCAGCCGCGGCCAGCGCCAGTTCGGGAAGTGGCACCCGAAGCTCCGCGGCTTCATCCCCCTGCAGCGCAGTCCGAACGATGAGGTCGCCGCTGACCACACCGTAGTCATCTCGGGCCTCGACCCAAATCGGCAACACCGCGTGCACTCCCACTTCGAGGTTGCGGCCCGGTTTGATGACGTTTACTTCGGGAGGCTGATCGGGAACCACCGCGATCCGGTAGCGAATCGGCGTAGAATTGGCGAAACCGTCCTCCGACTCGAGCTTGAAGGAGTAGTAGCCGTCCCTCTCGACTCGGAAGTCGCCCGCGAGTACGCGACGATCCTGGACCTCGATGGGTTGTTCGAGCGGCTCGACGTCACCCTCACGCGCACTGACTCTCGTTTCGACGCGAGTCGCCGCCCGCACCGGAATCGATGTCTGGGCGAGGTAGCGCACCCGACTGCCCACCGGCGCCTTGACATGCCCGCCGAGATTCGGGGTGTCGACCTGCGTGTTGGCAAGTCCAGTGTACTCCGGATACTCGTAGCTCAGTTCGATTCGCTCGATTCGCGGCCGCAGCCGCACCGTGACCTGATGGCTCGAGCTACGGAAGTCGCCCGCCTCGACCACGAAAGAGAAGTCGCGCGTCACATTCCGAAAGAGCCGGCGGTAGCGGTCGTCGCCCTTGCGCTCGAGCGCCAGGGTCTCGCGGTCGCCGCCTTCGTGAAGCACCCGGAGGAACACTCGCGCCTCGCCGCCACGAACCTTCTCGACCAACACCGTCAGCGGGTCCCCCATTGCGAGCAAGGTTTCACCCGACTCCGAGGTCGGTTCCAGCAGCCGCAACAGGTACTCCCGGGGCCACTGCACATCGGCGAGCAAAAGGTTGCGACTGACATAGGTACTCGCCAGGTCGGGCCGTGCGCTGACGAGCAGACCCATCGGGACGGCCAGTACCAGGAAGACAGCCAGAGATGCCCGCAGTTCACGCCGTGAGAAGATGCGATCCCAGGGTACGTTGGCCATGCGCTGCTCGGCTTCGGCCACCGTCCGCGCGAGCAGCACGGGTGAGTACAACTGCGATCGTGGGTTGTGGGGATCGGTGAGTTCGATCGCCGTAATCAGGGACTGCTCCAAGGTCCCCACCGAATCTTCCACGCTCGCAGCAAGTTGCTGCAGCGTCATTCGCCGGCGCGGGCCGAACCACAGAATGCGAATCCCCGCGCAACCCAGCGCGATGCCTGCCACGAGCTGAAAGGCCCGGATGGCTACCGGTAGCTCCAGGGTCCAGTCCAGCAGGAAGCTGAGCCAGAGCAACGCCGCCAACCAGCCCAACAGGCGCGTCAATCCGTTCTGGTTCCGGAGGCGCCGACGCCGGGCCCGAAGTTGCTGAAGCAACTGCAGGGCGCGCTCGGGTTTCGCGACGGATGCGGACACGACTCTACCTCTCGAAGATCGGCAAGTACTGGTACGGGATCTGTAGAATGACGCAGGCCATCGCCGTTGCGTAGTTGGAGCCCACCAGGTCGGTCCACGCGCCATCGCGACCCTGGAGCGCGAGGATGTCGGGCCAGACGGAAAGGTACCACTCGTTCCAGTAGTCGCCGCCAGCCTGGAACGCCGCTTGGGTCCCGTAGTACATCCCGTAGTAGTAGTCGAAACTGTTCCGGGCCTGGCCCTTGTTGAAACGGCTGAATTGCATGTACGCCAGACCGTTGCGGATGTACTCGCCCTCGTACTCGCCAGCGCCGTAGAGCGCGGTCACGCCCGCCGCGGTGAGCGGAAACGACGTTCGCGACCGCTGCCGTCGCCCGTTGGTGTCGACTTCGTGCTGGTAGAGATAGGCGCCGGTGGACACGTACGAGGCTTTCACGTACGCGATCGCGCCGTCGATCGTCTCCTTTGGGACGTGGATCCCCGCGTTCTTGGCCGCTCTCAAAGCCATCACCTGACAAACCGTAATCGACATGTCCGAGTCGGTAGCGCCCGGCTGATAGCGCCAACCCCCGGCGGAGTTCTGGGCTTGTACGATCAGGTTCGCAGCCAACTTGAGCTTCTTGCGGACATCGTCGCGACCGGTCATGCCATAGACCTCGGCCAGGAACAACGTCGCGAACGCGTGGCTGTACATGCGAGAGCGATTCGCCACGATGAAGCCGTTGGACTCGACGGATTGAAGGATGAAGTCCAATCCCAAGTCGATGTGGGTGCCGTACGTGCCACGACCGGGCTGATCGCCGTGCGCGAGGAACGCCATGCACGCCAACGCCGTGACCCCAACGTGCTCGCCAAGTTCGCCTTCGTAACGGTCGTGCACTTTGCGACCGATCTTCTCCGTCCACGAGCCGTCCCGATTCTGCCGTCGGGCCAGGTAGTCGAGCCCCCTGCGGACCCCAAGCTTGGTCTCCGCTTCGATGCGCGCGAGTCGGACTTCAGACTGCGCCGAGAGCGGCATCACGGCTCCGGTCGTCACCAGGGCGCCCACCACCCAAGCCAGCAGCTGCCGCTTGGATGAACGGCGACCGGTGGGCAAGTCCCCCGCACCAGGGGCCCGGCAGACTCCCGGGCCAACGAGAGCACGCGGGAATGCTCCGCCTGACGAACTCGGCTTCCTCGGTTCTCGCGGCATCCCGACGGTGGGCTCGAAGCGGTCCATGATCAGGCTCCTCTCTCCGGTTTCGCACTCATCGGGGCCCCTGCTCGTCGACGGGCGCTTCCCGATAGCATGCCACTTGTCGCGCGTTCGCAACCAATATGGCCTCGCCCGCCACAGTCACCATGCCCGCCTCGCGCGCGCCCGACAGGTCGAACCTGCCGTCCTTGCGAAACGAGACGAGTTCCGCACCGGCGACCCCTGGCGCCCCCAACAACGGCTGGAAGTAGAGTCCCTTGTCCGTGCAGTACACGAGCCCGCCTTCCACGAGGGCGGGCATCGCCTCGACCTCGCCCGCGTCCAGCTTGTAGATCGGCTGTCCGTCGAGCTCGAGATCCGTTCCGGGCGCGAGACGCACGGTGTCGCCGACGGTGAACACGGCATGGTCGCCGAACCGGCCCACCAGGTAGCGAGTTCGACGCCCGCCGCTCAGGCTCGTCCGGCTCGCGACCAGAGTTCCGTCCGCCTTCAACACGACGAGTGCGGCGATCGAGTTGAGCGGAGTCATGACCAAGCGGTCCGGAAACGAGACCAGCTGACTCGACGACCAAGCGTAGCGTCGAACCCGAGATCCTTGCGCTTGCGTCGCGGCTTCGGGTTTGACGCTCGGGTAGCACGTGATCCAGAGGGGCTCACCGTCGCGCGCTCGCACCGCCGCCACGGCTCCGAGATTGGTCAGCGCGTACACGATTCCATGTTCGACGAGCAGTCCACCCATGAGGGGTTCGCTGCTGATCTGGCCGAACATGGTCAGCTCGACCTGGTTCGCTACCAACTGGGTCGACCAGATCACACGGCCGTCCACGGCGTCGAAGCAAACGAGGTGCGACTCGACGAAGCCAGCATCGCGCCACCCCAACGCGTAGATCCGTCCATCGCGAATGATCGGAACCGAGTTGAAGCTGAGCGAAGAGATCTCCGGGTCCTCGGATTGCTCTGACGTCCACAACGTCGAGCGTCCCCCGTCGTCCTGGCAGACCAGGAGCGCTCGCCGTGGGATCGGTTCCTCGATGATGTAGCCCAAGTACTGGCGACGCTCGTTGACCCGAGCGACGTAGCTCGACACGATCAACCCTTCGCCGAAGACTGGTTGCAGCCGGACACAGGGATCGCCCTCGGCGAAGAATTCGACTTGGTGCGGGTCTAGCAGGGAGCGGACCTTGGGAAACGCCACCTCGTCGACGTGCTTGCCGGTGTCCAGATCGAAGAGTTTCAACTCGCGATCCAGCGTGACGGCGAAGATGGACTGGCCCAGACCGACCTGCCGCACGAACGGAACCTGCCCACCCCGAGCCGCAGCTCGGACGCCGCTGTCGAAGGCACCGAAGGTGCGCCACTCCAGCACCCCACGCCGAAACGGCAGTGGCGGCCGCTTCGCCGACGTCTCGGCGACGTCTACAGCTCCCGGACTCGGCAACGGAAACGAGCCGGGCTCGGCCGCCGGTGTCTCACCCCGAATCGACGCCAAGCGCTCGCTCCAGTGCGCGTGCAACTGCACCCGATTCGCAACCGAAGCCAGCAGCAACCAGCGTTGCGCGACCCACTGCGCGCGGGGATCGTCAGCGGCGGTCAACTCCGAGAGATCGATCGTCGACCACGCCAACTCGGCCCCCTCGAGGTCACCCCGCTCGAGATGGAGATCCCCGGCCAGGAGGGCGGAATCGAACGCGACGCGCGCGAGCGGGTAGAGTCGGTAGCACCGCGTGAGTTCCTCGAGGTCGGCCGCGGCTCGGGCCCGCTCGTAGACCGCCGACGCCGCGCCTTCGAACTGGGCTCGGTACCGCTCCCGAATCCGGCTCGGAGTCACCTGGTCGTCGACCGTGTCCGGGTAACTGCGCAGCAACGTCCGAATCGCCTCGGTCGCAGACTCGAACACTGGAGCGCCCAGGCCGTTCGCGTTCGACCCACGACGCTCGACCACATACCCCTGTCCCAGCGTCGCCTCGTTGGCCGCTTGCAGAATCTCCAACCCGCGGTCGACGTTGCCAGCATCGAGGAGTGCTCGCGCCTCGTGCAGCTTGTCTTCCGTCTCTGCGTCGCGCGCGTTGATGACGGTCCCCCGAACGTCGGTCCGTGACTCGCCTTCCGCCCTGGGGCCACGCAACTGAGCGGTAGCGGACCCGCGGGCCAGCGCGAGCGTCACCGTAACCAGCGACGCCACCACGACCCACTTCCGCCACGTCGATCCACCGCGTGGGGTATACGCTCCTGGGACGCTCACAGCAGTCGAAACACCTTCCGCAACACCCACTCCAAGGTCAACAGCGCCGCGATCGACACCAACAGCCACCACGAGTCCCACAACGACCGGTGTTCCGAGGAGATCGGAATCTGCCGTTCGACCGACTCGATGCGATCCGCCAGGCGGCCTACTTCGTACACCTCATGATAGGACCCGCCAGAACGCTCCGCAATTTGCCTGAGTCGAGGACGGTCCATACGCGGCTCGGCGTACTCGAGCTGTGGCACGACCACCCGGTAGTTCGCCGACGCAACGTCTTCCTCCCGGTCCTCGATCCACACCTTGTGCTCACCCAGTTCGAGCGCCGGGACCACCGTTTCGTAGTACTCCGGGCGCGCAGCGACCTGCACCGCCACGACTTCCTTGCGCTCGGCCAGCGGCGGGTCGACGCGTTCGAGGAACACCGGTCGATCGGCTTCCTTCATCGGCTTGAACTCGCGGTCGAGGGCTCGCACCAGGACCCGCACGTCTTGGCCCAGCGTGTACTCGCGTTGATCGGTGCTCACCGCGAAGCGCTGGGTCTTGCCGAGCAAGCGACCGGCACTCGCGAACCGGAAGACCTGCCCCCAGAACCGGTAGAACACGGTATTGCCGCGGAACCGCCGCCAGCGCCACGTGCTATCCACCAACGACACGAAGGTCCGTCCGCGCCCCAGGTACTGGTAGGCGAAGATGGGGCGATTCCCGTAGTTGAGCGCGGGATCGTCCTCGTGCACGGCCAGGGCGACTCCCCCGCGCCGCAACTTCTTGACCTTGGCGTACCAATAGAACCCCGGGAGAGTCTCCTCGGCGCGAGCGCTGCTCTGCCACATTCGCACGTTGCGCTCGGTGTCCGGATCGAGCTGCATCACCGGGTGCTCACGCCCCTCCGGGGTCAACAAGACGTGAAACTCCTTCGCCGAGTTTTCGTAGAACGACGGTTCGAGTTCCTGTAGTTCGACCGGGAACAGCTTCTCGAGCGTGTCGCCTCGGTACTTCTGCGGCAGGTACCACGGCCCGGCGATGAAAACGACGCCGCCCCCCAGGTCGTCCACGAACTCGACCAGCCACTCCTTCTGCTCCGGCGTCAGAGCGTTCGGCTCCACGTCACCCACGATGACGAGGTGGTATGCGAACAGTTCTTCCTTGGTCCTCGGAAACTCGAACACGGGCGGGATGCCGGGGGTCGAGTCCGGAATCCACTCCGAGTCGGCGCTGGTGAGCAGCACCTGCGCCTCCATGGTAGGGTCGCGCACCAGCGCCCAGGTGAGGAATCGGTACTCCCACCGCGGGGAACTGTCGACGTAGAGCACCTTGATCTTCTGCGCCAGCACCGTAACGAGCTTCTCGACACGATTGTTGTCCTCGAAGATCTCACCCTCGAGCAGTTCCACCTCGACGGTTGCGCGATACTTGCCCTCCCGGAGCGGCCGGAACTGCATGCGTACCGTCTGCACTTCGGCGTTGCCGCGAAGTGCCACGAAGTCGCTCTCACCTCGTTCCGGACGCCCGGTCTCGGTGTTCACGAGTTTCAAGCGCACCTCGACTCGGCGCCCCTCGAAGCCCTCGCTCACGATGTTGAAGTCCACCGGAACGATGTCGTCCTTGAGCACGACCTCCGCGAGGGTCAATCCGAACACGCGGATGTCTCTGGGCTCGTCGGGATTCCCCACCCCGACCGTATGAATGGGAATCTCGCGCCGCTGGAAGCGGGCGGCCACTTCCTCGGGTCTCAGGACGCCGCCATTGTCGCGACCATCGCTCAGAAGCACGACGCCGGCGATCATGTCGCCACGCAGGTCGTTGACGGCTTCGTAGATCGAGTCTCCCAGCCGAGTCTCTTTGCCGCGCAGTTCGAGGGTCAATGCAGCCAGGTCGCCAGCCCCCGATGCGCCTTCCTCCAGGCGCGGCAGGTCGACGATCTGTTTCAAGCCTTCGGATCCGGCGACGATGCGCACGTTCGCCTTGCGGCGGATCTTGTCGATCAGGCCGACCTGCTCGTCGGTCAAGATCTTGCGGACGATCTGGAGGCGAGTCGCGGTCGGATCGAAGGGTTCACCGAGTGCTTGCTCGTACTGCGAGAGAAACGCCTCGTCGGAATAGCGATCCACGATCCCCATGGAATAGGAATCATCGATCACGACCAGCACGAACGAGTTCTCCCGCTGAACGCGAGTCTTGGTCAGGATCGGCTCCGCCAAGAACGCGAGAATGCCCAGCACGACGAGGACGCGGAGTGCGCCGAGCACCACACGTCGCCCGAGGCTCAGGTTGCCGCGTTCGCCTTGGTAGACCCAGAACGCGAACAGCACCACTGCCGGCACGATCACCAGCGTGATGACCCAGGCGGCTGGCGCGTGCAGCCAGTCGACTTGAATCTCCGTGACGGCCTCTTGAAGCGCGAGCAGCATCTCGTTCCTTTCGGCGGGTCCGGCCGCGACGGCCCGTGACCCACCCGCATCCCAATCCGACCGCTACCTCGGTCTCGGGTCCGTGCTCAAACCTTCCCGCGACCGAAGAACCGCGCCAGCGTGCTCTCCGCCACCAACAGGGCAACGACCAACCAAAACAGGCTTCGCCAGGCCTCGCCGGTCCCTTCGGGCGCCGTCGGCTCATCGCCAGCCGCCGCGCGCGCTTCGTCCACGAAGTACAAGGGCGCCCCCGGATAGGTGTCCTTGAGTTCCTCGGTCGCAACCCGCCGGAGGTCCCCCTCGGCGGGGTCACCGTTCACCGCGAACCACTCGGAGCGCGACGCTTCGGCTCCGGCCTCGCCGAATCTCACTTCGTAAATCCCTGGGCGCTCGCGCGGATCGACCTCGAGCGCGAACTCTCCCGAGTCACCCACGACCGGTCGTAGGTTCACCGGGTGACCGCTGCCGTCCGGGTTGATCAGCAAAACCCGCGACGAGAAACGCTCGGCCGCGATCCGCGCCGAGAAAGGCTCCTTGACGCGTAGGTTCCGACGCTCTTCACCCCGTGACGTGAGATAAGGCAGGGCCTCGTGCAGGAAGACCAGATAGGCTGGCCACACCGGGAACTCGCTGAAGGTGCGGCCCGCGCCGACGTGTAGGGTCAGCACCGTTCCAGAACCGACGAACTTCTCGACCAGCGCGGGGCTCTTGCGAGCGTCCGACAACTCCATGAGCACCGCGCCCTCGGGCAAAACGGTGCTCGTCGGCACCCAACCCTGCACCGGCAGCTCTTCGAGGCCCGCGCGCGGTTCGCTCGCTAGGTAGCGGAGCACGGGGTGCTCCTTCTGCAGGATACGCCACTTGAAGTAGGTCTGGCGCGTCGCGTCGAACAGCTGCTGCTCCGGCGCGTAGGGGAACCACCCTTGGCCGTCACGATATGCATTCTCGACGTAACTGGTCGGGTCCACCAAACTGCCGAGGAACGTAAGCACGCCGCCACCGCGCTGGAGGAACTCCTGGATGGCGTCGGATTCATGCGCACTCAAGGTCGGGACGTCGGCGAGCACCAGGACATCGACTCCAGAAAGAGACGTCAAAGCGAGGTCCTTCGCGGGTACCACTTGCACGTCGTAGGGAGTGAGCCGAAGGTTCCCGGCCGAAGTCGGCATGGTCAATGCGGCTCGCAGCCACGAGCCTTCCGTGTCATCGACCAGGCTTCCCGCCGTGCCGTCTGCGATGCGAACGTTGACCGACTCCCGAACCTCGAACACGGCGTAGGAAACGTTGTCTTCGTCGAGGCCGTCGGACCGCAAGCGCGCCGACACTCGGGCCGCGCCGGGCTCGCGGAAAACATACGGAAACGTGACCTGCTTCTGCCCGTCGGGCTCGAGCGCCACCTGCGTCGACCCCTGCACCTCGCCGTTCACCGAGAACTCCACTTCGAGTCCCGCCATCGGGTCGCCGCAGCGATTGACGAGGCTGACTTGAAAACTGGTCGGTAGATCCACGGTCAATAGCGGGCTCGTGCAGTCGACGCTGACCACGCTGACGTTGCGGGCCCGCGGCGATCCCATGGGATACACCACCAGGTGGGCTTCGGCTTGCCCCAAGCGATTCAACGCGTCGACGATCGCCGGGTCGGCAACCCTCCCCAGCCCCGGATCCCCGGGCGCAAGCCAGTCCTTCTCCTGCATATCGGTGTAGAGCCGAACCTGCCAGGTGCCCTCGGCCCCCCGCTGCCGTTGAGTCTCGATCCACTGCGCGGCGGACTGTAGGGTCAAAACCACGTCCAAGGGTTCGTAGGTCAACTCGACCGCTTCGAGTTGCTCGATGAGCTCCTCGACCTTGGCCTGAGTCAAGAACTGGGCGTCGTTGACTACGACCTCCGGGAACCCACCGGCCAAGATGAGTCCCATGCGGTCGCGATTGCTCAGCGACTTCACGAAAGCCTTCGCGCTCTCGCGCGCTTGAAAGAGAATCGAACGACTCCCCTCCAGAAAGCCCATGCTGAAAGACCGATCCAGCACGAGCAATTCGCTGCGCGTCGAGGTATCGAGGACCGGCACACCAGACTCGAACACCGGGCGTGCCATGCCCAGAACGAACAGGGCGATGATCAGGATCCGGAGCAACAGCAACAGCAAGTTCTCGAGCTGCAGCCGCCGACGGTTCTTGCGCATCGCCGCGAGCAGGAACTCCATCGCCGCCCACGGGACGCGCTGAAAGCGCTGGCGATTGATGAGATAGATGATGATCGGAATGGCGGTCAGGGACAGGAAGCCAAGTAGCGACGGATTGACCCAAGAAACCGCCAGCACCGGCCAGGCCAACGCCCCCATCATCGAATCGACCCTGCGCGGCGCGCCAGGAACTCGGTGAGCACGACATCGAACCGTTTAGAAGTGTCGACGTGCACATAGTCGATCCGGTTGTTGCGGCACTGGCGCTTCACCCGATTCAGATAGGTTGCGACCTCTTCGAGGTACGCGTCCCGCAGGCTGTTCGGATTCGCCAGCAGATCCGGATAGTCCTCCAACCCTTCGAACATCGTCATGCGTTGAAACGGAAAGCGAATCTCGTTCGGATCCATCAGGTGAAACAGCATGATCTCGTGCCGGGAGTGCCGAAGCTGACTGAGGCCGCGATCGATCTTGTCGACGTCGTCGAACAGGTCGCTGATCAGGACCACGAGACTCTTGCGCGAGAGACGATTCGCCACCCGAGCCAGGACCTCCCCCAGATCGGTCGCGTCCTTTCCGGGTTCGGCGGCCAGCACCGTAACCAGGTTCCGCAGATGGCTCGGACTCGACGACGCCGGTACGGCCGCGCGAATGTCTTTGTCGAAGACCGTCGCGCCCACGGCGTCGCGCTGTTTGAGAATCAAGAACCCCAGCGCGGCAGCCAGCGTACGGCCGTACTCCAACTTGGACATCGCGTGCGAGCTGTACGTCATCGACTCGCTCGCATCGAGCAGGACTTCGGTACGAAGGTTGGTCTCTTCCTCGTACTCCTTGATGTAGTACCGCTGGGAGCGGCCGTACACCTTCCAGTCGATGTGACGGATGTCGTCGCCGGGAACGTACTCACGGTGTTCGGCGAACTCGACGCTCGCGCCGTGGTACGGACTCTTGTGGAGGCCCGACACGAAGCCCTCGATGATCAGCCTCGCACGGATCTCCAAACGAGCGATCTTGGACAGCTCCTTGGGGTCCAGATAGGCGAGCGCCGGATCACGCGCCATGCGTACGGGTCTCCTCGAGCAAGCGTGAGATCACCGAGTCGGACGTGACGCCCTCGGCCTCGGCGGCGAAGTTGGTGAGAATACGGTGGCGCAAGACCGGGTGGGCTACCTTCTTGATGTCGTCGATCGTCACGTGCGAACGCCCGCCCAGAATCGCGCGCGCCTTGCCGCCGAGGATCAGGTACTGACCCGCGCGCGGCCCGGCCCCCCACTGCACGTGGTCACGCACGAACTGCGGGGCCTCGGCGGTGCTCACCCGTGTGGAGCGCGTGAGGCGCAAGGCGTATCGAATGACGTCGTCGGCCACGGGCACGCGCCGCACGAGACGCTGGAGTCGCAGGATCTCCTCGCCCGCCAGCACCGGACGCAGTTGGACTTCTTGATCCGAGGTGGTCCGCTGCATGATCTCGATCTCCTCGGCCTCACTCGGGTAGCCGACGAAGATGTTGAACATGAAGCGATCGAGTTGGGCTTCCGGAAGCGGGTAGGTTCCCTCTTGCTCGATCGGGTTCTGCGTCGCCAACACGAAGAACGGCGCCGTCAGCACGTGACGCTCGCCACCCACCGTCACTTGCTTCTCCTGCATCGCCTCGAGCAACGCGGCCTGAGTCTTGGGTGGCGTGCGGTTGATTTCGTCGGCCAGCACGACGTTGGCGAAGATGGGACCGGGCAGGAACTGAAAGCGACGCTCGCCGGTGGCCGGATCGTCCTGGATCAGCTCGGTTCCCGTGATGTCCGACGGCATCAGGTCGGGCGTGAACTGAATGCGCGAGAACGACAGCGACAAGGTCTTCGCCAGCGAGCTGATCATCAACGTCTTGGCGAGCCCGGGCACGCCGACCAGCAACGCGTGTCCTCCCGAGAAGAGCGCCACGAGTAGCTCGTCCAGCACTTCCCTCTGCCCGACGATGACCTGTGAGAGTTCGGTCCGTATCTGGTGGGCCGCGGCCTGGAGTTGCTCGAAGTCCTGCTGCTCGTCGGCGGCACCGGACACTTCGCGTTCTTGATGCATGCGAACCGTTCCTGCTGGAGTTGCTTGCACACGGTCATTCGGCCGCTCCGCGCGCGAAGTCGACCATCGATCGACTCCCCGCCGCGCTCGATCTACGTTCCCGGCCCCATCGACTTCGCGCCTTGCGGGCGCCTTCGCACCGAAGAACAGCCCCCCGGGCACCAGGGGTTCGGGAGCCTCCCGCGCCCGGGCAGATGCCGATCCGCAAGCGCTGCGCGCCCGGTTTCACGGCGCCACCAGGGCTTCACACCGCCCCGGTTTCCCAGCACCCCCGGTTTCCCAGCACCCCCAGTTTCCCAGCACCCCTGTCTCGAGGTGCCCGGGTGGGCGCTGCGGCGTCCTGTCCTTCCTTCTTCCCCTCTGCGGCGCGATCCTCGGCTCGGTGTCTTCTTCGGTGTCTTCTTCGGTGTCTTCTTCGGTGTCTTCTTCGGTTCGTTCGGCGGGCGTCCCCGAGCAAGTTCCGAACCGCGCCTCCTCCTCGGCCGCCTCCCCGGGGAGCGAGCGCGGCCCGCCGCCCTTCCTGGCTCGCGCTGGCCGCGACCCACGAGGGCGCACGCATTTCAGGGCGACGACACTCGAAGCCACAGCATACAAGGCCGAGGGGGAGACTCAAGTTGAGTCGCCATACTCGCCCGGATCGACGCGTCCCGACCAGCAAACCGCCGACCACGCACGCCTAGAAAGTCACTGCCGAAGCGACCCTCCGAGGCAACGCAACGGGAAGTTGCGCCGGACGACCGCGCCGTGGGCGCACCCGCGGGGGCGTGAGCAGCCTCAAAAGGGGCCGCCGCCCATCGGACTCGAACCCCCTTTGGACTCGAACCCCCTTTGAGTTGACAGGACGAGTGCTTCCCCTAAGATCCGGTGCCTCGCGGGAGCGCTGCACCCGAGGGGCCTCCCCCCGATCACGTCCGGCTGGTCCGTGCGGCTGGCCTGTCCGTCGAGCCCGTTCGGCTGGCCTGTCCGTCGAGCCCGTTCGGCTGGCCCGTACGGCTGGCCCGTCCGTCGAGCTCGGTTCAGCGGGCGTCGCCTCGCGCGGCCGAGCGGCACGCACGGCCAAGCGATCGGCCACACCCACACGCGGCTGGCCGAAGCCGACGTGCGCGGCGCGGTTTCGTCGCCAGGCCTGGGCGTTCGCGCTCGTCGGTGGCGTGCCGGATCGTTTTGGCCGATGCCTCTCGAGGCTCGCCCGCGGGTAGTCACCAACACCAGTGAGCGAGAAGCGCATGGATGGCGTCACCGCCCGAGAACTCTTCAAGGCTCGCCAAAGCCTGACCTACGACGACCTGATCCTGTTGCCCGGCCACATCTCGTTCAGCCCGCAGGACGTGTCGCTGCAGACCAAGCTCACCCGTGGCCTGACGATCAACACCCCGCTCACTTCGTCGCCGATGGACACGGTCACCGAGTCGGAGCTCGCGATCCAACTGGCGCTCCTCGGGGGCGTGGGTTTCGTTCACTACAACAACTCGATCGAGGAGCAGGCCGCCGAGGTCCGTCGGATCAAGCGCTTCGAGAACGGCTTCATCACCGAACCGATCGTGCTCGGGGTGCGCGACACGATCCAGCAAGTCGATGAGATCCGCCGCCGCCACGGCTTTTCCGGGATTCCCATCACCGATACGGGTGACTTGGGCGGAAAGTTGATCGGCATCGTCACCAACCGCGACATCGACTTCGAGCGCAACCGCGACCGCCCGCTGGCCGAGGTGATGACGACCGAGCTCGTCACGGCGCCGCAGGGGGTGACCCTGGCGGAGGCGAACGGAATCCTCAAGCGATCGAAGAAGGGCAAGCTGCCGATCGTCGACGCCGAGGGTCGCCTGGTATCCCTGGTCTCACGCACCGACCTCAAGAAGAACCGCGACTACCCCGAAGCGTCGAAGAACCGCAACCGCCAGCTGATGGCGGGGGCCGCACTGTCGACCAAACCCGAGGATCGCGACCGGCTCGAAGCGCTGGCGGCCGCGGGGGTCGACGTCGTCGTCATTGACTCCGCGCAGGGCGACTCCGTTTACCAGATCCAGATGATCCAGTACGTGAAGGCGAAGTACCCAGACCTGCAGGTGATCGGCGGTAACGTCGTCACCCAACGCCAGTGCGCGTCGTTGATCGCCGCCGGCGTCGATGGCATCCGCGTCGGCATGGGCCCCGGATCGATCTGTACCACCCAGCAGACCATGGCGGTCGGCCGCGGCCAGGCGGCGGCGGTGTATCACTGTGCGCTGCATTGTCGCGAGCAAGGCGTGCCGGTCATGGCCGACGGGGGCATCGGCGACATCGGCGACATCGTGAAGGCGCTGGCGCTCGGAGCCAGCACCGTGATGATGGGACGCATGTTCGCGGGTACCACGGAGGCGCCGGGGGAGTACTATTACAAGAACGGCATCCGGCTGAAGAAGTACCGGGGCATGGCGTCGATCGAGGCCATGGACAAGGGCGGCGGCAAACGCTACTTCACGGAGGGTCAGCCGATCCGCGTGGCGCAAGGAGTTTCGGGGTTGGTGGTCGACAAGGGCTCGGTGCGAGACCTGGTGCCGTACCTGCTCCAAGGGCTGCGCCACTCCTTCCAGGACATCGGCGTGACGTCGATCGGCGAACTGCACTCCCGCCTCGATGCAGACGACCTTCAGTTCGAGATGCGCACGGCGTCGGCGCAGCGCGAGGGCAAGGTCCACGACCTGTACTCTTACGAGGAACCGTCGTTCGGAGTGCGCAAGCTCCTCGATTGAGACGCGTGAGGTTCGGCGCTGGCGTCCGGGTGGCCCACGACCCGACCTGCCGGCCACTCGGGAGTCCGCACGCGGCGGGACTCCGCGGATCCCGGCTCGGGATTCGGATCCTGAGACTGTCCGACCATACGATCCTGAGCCCCGAACGGATGGAGGGTACTTGAGCAGCGACCGGTTCGACAGAAACGAGTTCTGCGCCATCCTGGACTTTGGCTCTCAGTACAGCCAATTGATCGCGCGGCGGGTGCGCGAGAACCGAGTCTTCTGCGAGATCGTACCTCACGACATCACCGCGGCGGACCTCGCTTCGCGCCCGCTCAAGGGGATCATCCTGTCGGGTGGCCCGTGCGGCGTCTACGAAGCCGGAGCCCCCCAGATCGACCCGAAGATCTTCGATCTCGGCGTGCCGGTACTCGGAATCTGCTACGGCATGCAGATCGCCTGTCACACCCTCGGTGGCGAGGTCGTCCCCGCGGCCGAACGCGAGTACGGCGATACGACGCTCTTCATCGACAAACCGGGTGAGCCACTCCTGCACGGGCTCGGCGAGCGACTCCAGGTGTGGATGAGTCACGGCGATCGGGTCCTGCGGGTCGACGATCGCTTTCAGACGATAGCCCACACCGAACACTCCCCCTACGCCGCCGTGCGGGATCAACAGCGACCGGTGTACGGACTGCAGTTTCACCCCGAGGTGACACACACCCGCGACGACGGCAAGATCATCAACAACTTCCTCTATCGTATCTGTCACTTCTCGGGGGACTGGAAGCTGACGAACTACATCGACTCGACCGTCGCTGCGATCCGCAGCCAGGTAGGCGACGGACGGGTCGTGTGCGCACTGTCGGGAGGCGTCGACTCCGCCGTGGTCGCGCTGCTGATCCACCGTGCGATCGGCGATCGCCTCGCGTGCATGTTCATCGACAACGGCTTGCTGCGGCACGGCGAAGCCGCGCAGGTCGCAGACGTTTTCGGTTCCCGCTTTGGGCTCGACTTCCGCGCCATCGATGCCAGTGAACGGTTCTTGGAACGACTCCGCGGTGTGACCGATCCCGAGGAAAAACGCATCCGCATCGGGCACCAGTTCATCGACGAATTCACCGAGGGCGCGCGGGGCATCGCCGACGCCCGCTTTCTGGCGCAGGGTACGCTGTACCCGGACGTGATCGAGAGCATCTCGCCGTTCCACGGTCCCTCGGCCAAGATCAAGTCGCACCACAACGTGGGAGGCTTGCCCGCCGATCTGAAGTTCGAGTTGGTCGAACCGCTGCGGCTGTTGTTCAAAGACGAAGTGCGACGGATCGGCAAAGAACTGGGTTTGCCGGACGAGATCACCCGCAGGCAGCCGTTCCCTGGGCCGGGACTCGCGATCCGTGTTCTCGGCGAGGTGACCCCCGAGCGCCTGGCCACGCTGCGGGCCGCGGACCTGATCGTTCAGGAAGAGATCCTCAAGCATTCGGACTACCGGCGAATCTGGCAGTCGTTCGCGGTACTCCTGCCGGTGAGCACCGTCGGGGTCCAGGGCGACAAGAGGACCTATGAGAACGTCGCCGCCCTACGCGTCGTCGAGTCGACCGACGGCATGACGGCCGACTGGGTGTACTTGCCGGAAGCGGTGTTGCGGCGCATCTCGAGTCGGATCGTCAACGAGGTCGCGGGCATCAACCGAGTGGTGCTCGACATCTCGTCCAAACCGCCATCTACGATCGAGTGGGAGTAGCACGGCCGAAACCGGTGTATCCCACGCTCCGAAGGATGACCCCATGGCTCGCATGCTCGAAGGAACCCAAGCTGGCGCCGGCCTGCGGATCGGCGTCGTTGCCGCGCGCTTCAACGCCGTGGTGTGTCAGCGCCTGCTCGAGAGCGCGCTCGCGACCCTGGCTGCCCGCGGCGTGAGGAGCGAGGACACTTTCGTCGCGCGCGTCCCCGGAGCCTTCGAGGTGCCGATTGCGGCCCGCCGACTCGTGCAACGCCTACGCCTCGACGCGGTGATCGGACTGGGCGCAGTGGTGCGCGGCGAGACCCCGCACTTCGACTTCGTGTGTCGGGCGGTCACGGATGGGCTGAGACGTTTGGCCGCCGACACCGGAATCCCGGCGCTCTTCGGCGTGTTGACGACGGACACAATGGCCCAGGCCCTGGCTCGCAGCGGCGGCGATGCGGGCGACAAGGGACGAGATGTAGCGGTGGCCGCAATCGAGATGGCGACCTTGATGAACGCAATCGACGAAACGTGAGAACGACATCCGGCGCGCGCTTCGAGGTTCACTTCTAGAGAAAGCACGACAGTCGCATGGGGAAACGCCGGGAGGCCCGAGAACTCGCGTTGATGTGCCTACACCAGTGGGACGTGCGCGGGCCGGATGACGGGGTCGAACTCGCGGAGGAGCTGATTCACTCGCGAACGACCGAGACCGAGATCGCCGATTTCACTCGTCAGCTCCTCCACGCCTATTGGGAGCATCGGGTCGAGGTGGACGAGCGAATCGCCCGGGTGGCCACGAACTGGTCGCTCGAGCGTTTGGCCATCGTCGACCGAAACGTGCTGCGCTTGGCGGTCGCCGAACTGCTGTACATCGCCGACGTGCCCGCCAACGTGACGCTCGACGAAGCGATCGAGATTGCGAAGCGCTTCTCGACGGAGCAGTCGGGGGCGTTCGTGAACGGGATCCTGGATCGTATCCTGGCCGAGGAGGGCAAGAGTGGCGTTCGGTAAGTGGTTCGGAAAGAAGGAGAAGCCGGTCGCCGACGCCCCGGCTCAGGGAGTTCCGGCGGCCAGCGCTGCCCCAGCCGGCGCAGCCCCAGCCAGCGCACCCCCGACGGCCGGCGCACAGGCTGAGCCGGCTCCGAAAGAAGGGGTCTTCGCGCGCTTCAAGCGCGGCCTCGCCAAGACCCGCCAGGCGCTCACTGCGATCCTGCCGTTCGGGCGTAAGCTCGACGAGGAAGCGCTCGAGCAGATCGAGGCGGCACTGATCCAGGCGGACTTTGGGCCGGTCACGGCCATGGCGCTCACCGATGAACTCCGTGAGGCCTACCGCGGCAAGGAGTTCTCGAGCGATCAGGTCGTACCCTTCCTGAAGCAGAGCCTGACGCGGCGCCTGAGTCAGGACACCACGATTCGCTGGGCCACGAACGGGCCAACCGTCATCGTCGTCGCCGGGGTCAACGGCACCGGCAAGACGACCTCGATCGCGAAGCTCACGCACCGCTTCAAACAAGAAGGTCGCAAGGTGATCCTCGCGGCCGCCGACACGTTTCGTGCCGCTGCCGTCGAACAACTGACGATCTGGAGTGAGCGCACCGGCGTCGACATCGTCACCGGCAGGGCCGAGAGCGACCCGTCGGCGGTAGTGTTCGACGCCATGACCCGCGGGAAGGCCGAGAACTTCGACGTGATCATCGTCGACACCGCGGGCCGCTTGCACACCGACAAGAACCTCATGAACCAGCTGTCCAAGATGGTGCGGGTGATCCAGAAGAGTATCCCCGAAGCGCCCCACGAAGTCCTGCAAGTGCTCGATGCCACCACCGGACAGAACGCCATCCAGCAGGCGCGAGAGTTCCACCGCGTCATGGCGGTCACCGGCCTGGTGCTGACGAAACTCGACGGCACCGCGCGCGGCGGGGTGATCTTTCCGATCCTGGAGCAAGTCGGCCTGCCGGTGAAGTTCGTCGGCGTCGGCGAAGGTATGGAGGACCTCCAGGAGTTCCAGTCGCAGCGCTTCGTCGACGCTCTGTTCGAAACCACGGTCTAGAGTCTTGGCTACCCGGGGGCGCGCGACGGTGGGCGCGCGAGATCCCGGGGGGATGCAAGACAGGCGGTGCGCGCTCCCGAGGCGCGCCGGGGTCTTCGTGGGGCTCAGGCCCCAACGATGCGTCGTGGTGTGCGAGCGCAAGACGCGTCGCGGTAACCGGGGGCGCGGTACCCGGGGAATGGCGCTTACGGCTTCTGGCGGAGCGAGCGCTTCCAGCGTTGCCACCAAAACGGCCCCGCGCCGAGCACGACGCCGGTGGCTAGCCCGAATGCGTGGGCTGCATTCGCTATGTTGATGAGTCCCAAGAAGCAGAACACGAACCACCCCATCATGATGAGCACGTAGCTTCGCTCCAGGTAGTAGCCCTCGTTCCCCTGATAGCGCATTCGCATCCACACGAAGCCGAACAACCCGTAGACGACGCCGGAGATCCCGCCGTGGTATTCCTGGACGAAACCCTGCGCGACGTTCGAGATCAGTGCGATCGCCAGAACGAGCCCGCCGAAGTAACGCCACCCACGGCGCATCTCGATCATGCTGCCCAAGTGCTGCAGGGCGTAGAGATTGAAAATCAAGTGCGCCCACGACCAGTGCACGAAGATCGGTGTCAGCAGGCGCCAGATCTGACCCTGGAGGATCGCTTCGGGAAACCGCGTGTGTGCATCGACCGCGAGCAACCACCAGATGGGCTGCGAGTTCGACCACACGGACGGACTATCGGCAAGCGCCTTGCCAAAATCCACGCCCAGCGTGATCACGATGCAGAGTGCCATCAACGCGAACGTAAGGTAATTCTCGCCGCGCGCGGCCCACGTCCGGGTGCCAGCCCGGTCCCGATTCTTGCGGGCCTTCTCGGACGCTTGGGTGGCGGCGCGGCGGCGCCGAACCTCGTCCCCGGCCCGCCGGTAGAGGTCCGCACCTGGGTTCGCCCGAAACTCCTCCAGGGCGGCGGTCGCGCGCTCGACGTCGCGTTCCTCGACGATCCACACGGCACAGCCGCCCGCTCCTTGGCGCACCTGCGCACCGAGGTTCTGCGTCGCCAGGTAGTCGACGAAAACGTGGGCGTCGGCTTCTGACTCGAGCGTGCCGATCTTGCGCAAGGCTTCTCCTCTCCACGAACTCGCCGCGGAGTGTAGCCGGGGCCCGGAACTCGAACAATGCGGCACGCCGACGGGCTCGAGGTCGCACCGACTCCCATTGAGGACCGAATCGGGCGGTGCAACGAAGGATCACGGAGCCCGAGCCGCTTTGACTCGTGCGCTCGGGAGTGATCCGGGCTAGACTCCCCCCTTTCGTTTCGTGCACCGGTGAGCGCGCGGCTCGGAACCTCCGCCGCAGCGCCAACGGGTTGCTCGTTGTCCGACCCACTTCGCTCGGAGGATTCCCATGCGCTCGGTTCGTTGGGTTCTTGCTCTTGGCGTCATGACCACGCTCGTCGCCGCCCCGGTCGCGAGCTTCGCCGGCCCGCCGCTCGCAGCACCTTTCGACGGTGCTCGCCAGTATGCGCGCTCCCGGCCGGTGGACTTCAACCACCTTCGACTCGAGTGTTCTTTCGATCTCGAACGTGAGTCGGTCAAGGGTAGCGTCACGCACCATTTCACTGCCCTGCGAGACCAAGTCGAGACGATCACGCTCGATGCGGTGGACATCGCTTTCGAGGTGGTCAAAGACTCGAAGCAGCGCGATCTCGTCCATCGGGTCCTCGAGGGTCGCATCGAGATCGACCTCGCCGAACCGATGCCGGCTGGGGCGAGCGGGTACATCTATCTGGTGTACAGCGCCACCCCGAAGAAGGGGCTGTACTTCATCCGCCCGATTCCCGAGTACCCGGATCGGCCCCTGCAGATCTGGACCCAGGGCGAGCCCCACGAGGCCCGCCACTGGATTCCATGCTTCGACGCACCCGAGGAACGCATCACTTCCGAGATGATCGCGACCGTGCCCTATCCACTCGAGGTACTGTCGAACGGCCTGTTCAAGCAGGTGCTCCCCCGCGAGAACGCACAGCGCACGTACCATTGGGTCTGCGAGAACCCGCATTCGAGCTATCTGATCACCCTGGTTGCCGGCGAGTTCGAGCGCCTCGAGGACACTTGGCAGGGAGTGCCCATCCATAGCTGGCACTACCCCGGCGATCAGCTCCGGGCGTCGCTGTCGTTCGGCCTGACGGCCGACATGATGGACTTCTTCTCCCAGCGATTCGGTCGCTACCCATTCGACATCTACAACCAAGTCGTGGTGCGCGACTTCCTGTGGGGCGGGATGGAGAACATCACCGCAACCACGCTGACCGATCGCACCCTGCACGACGATGCCGACGAACCGCAGGCGTCCAGCGTCGAACTCGTGGCCCATGAGCTGGCGCACCAGTGGTTCGGGAACTTGGTAACCTGTCGCGACTGGTCCCACATCTGGCTGAACGAGTCCTTCGCGACGTTCTGCGCCACGCTCTACACCGAGAGCGCGCTGGGGCGCGCAGACGCTCAGATGGAATGGCTCGCGCAAGCCGAAGACTACTTTGCGGAAGACGCCACCCGCTATCGGCGACCGCTCGTCTGTGCGACGTATCAGGATCCCGACAACGTGTTCGACTCGCACTCGTACCCGAAGGGCGCGCGCGTTCTGGGCATGCTGCGGCACGAGTTGGGTGACGAGACGTTCTTTCGTGCCGTCCGGAGCTACCTGCAGCGGTTCCGTCACCAGACCGTCGTAACCGACCAGTTGCGCGTCACTCTCGAAGACGTGACCGGGGCCGCGTTGGCCCGATTCTTCGACGACTGGGTGTACAAGGGTGGACACCCCGAGATCGAGGTGCGGCAGCAGTACGACTCCGCCACTCGCAGCCTCGAGTTGAAGGTACGTCAGCGCCAGAAGGTCGACGACCTCACGCCGCTCTACAGCCTGCCAGTCTCGATCGGCATCTACGATGAGCAGGGGCACGTGCAGGTCAAGAAAGTGCGAGTCGACTCGGCCGAGCAGACGTTCACGTTCGACGTCGCGGCGCGCCCGGCCTTCGTCCGCTTCGATCATCAAAGCGTCCTGCTGATGAAGCTCGACCACGAGAAGACAGTGCCCGAGTGGAGCGCTCAGCTCACCAACGATCCCGACGCACTCGGACGCGTGTTCGCGGCCCGGGCACTCGGGGCGCGCTTGCAGGCGGTCGGCGACGCCGCGGCCGAGTCGGCCCTGACGCGTGCGTTGGCCGCCGAGAGCTTCTGGGGTGTGCGGCGCGAGGTGTCCACCGCCCTAGGGAACGCGCACAGCGACGCTGCGGCCGCCGCCCTCGAGCGCGCGCTCGCAGCGGACGTGGACCCGCGGGTGCGCGACGCCGCGGCCCGCGCGCTCGGACGCACTCACGTCCCGCGGGTAGCCGACGCACTGGCAAGCGCCTTCCGCAGCGATGCGTCGGCGTGGGTGCGGGCTGCGTCCTTGGAAGCCCACGAGCAAGTCGCCCCGGACCGGACCGTAGAGCTCGCGCTGGAGGGGCTGGGTATGAGTTCGCATCGCGAACGAGTCCGTACGACGGCCATACGGATTCTGGAGAAGCACGATCACGTGGCCGCGATTGCGCCGCTGTTGGAACTGGCTCGCCCTGGGGCGCCGCGGCCTGCACGCGACGCTGCCCTCCGCGCGCTCGCCAAGCTGGGAGCCGGACGCGAGGAGGTACTCGCCGTGCTCGGTGCCCAGGTGAGCGACCCTCACCGCCCCACCCGCGCGGTGGTCTTCGAAGCGCTGGGCACGTTCGGAGGCGAAGATGCACAGCGAGTGCTCGAGAGTCGACGCCCCTACGAAACCCGCGAGGACATGCGCGACGCGATCGACCGCGCCCTCGCCGCCATCGCCAAGCCGGGAACCCTCGACGAACTGGCGACGGAAGTGGGGAAGCTCAAGGCCAAGAGCAAATCGCTCGAGGAGAAGGTCCAGTCACTCGAAGGGCAGAAGCGGTAGCCCGATCCGCGGTGACCCGACGGTTCGCGCTTAGGAGTCGCCCGCCGAAGGCGAGCGTGGGTGGGTGAAGTGGACGCGGGTGTGCAGCCGCGACGAGGGGGCTTTCAAAAGCCCCCTCCCCGAGAGCAGAGCCTGTCCTCGAGCAGCGCGTTCTCGAGTTTGCGTGCTGGCGGTGGCGCGCGATGGTGCCATGGTGCATGCATGGGCGGATGCGGACAGGCTGTCCGCGCTCCCAGGGCGCGCCAGGGCATCGGATCAACCTTGGGCTCAGAGGATGCGCCGCGGTGCGGAATGGGCGGGAGATGAAGGGGACAGAGCTAGCTATCGCTAGCGCTAGCGCTAGCCCTAGTCCTCAATCAAGCGCGTTCTCGAGTTTGCGTGCTGGCGGTGGCGCGCGATGGTGCCGTGGTGCATGCATGGGCGGATGCGGACAGGCTGTCCGCGCTCCCAGGGCGCGCCAGGGCATCGGATCAACCTTGGGCTCAGAGGATGCGCCGCGGTGCTGAATGGGCGGGAGATGAAGGGGACAGAGCTAGCTATAGCTATCGCTAGCGCTAACCCTAGTCCTCAATCAAGCGTTCTCGAGTTTGCGTGCTGGCGGTGGCGCGCGATGGTGCCGTGGTGCGTGCATGGGCGGATGCGGACAGGCTGTCCGCGCTCCCAGGGCGCGCCAGGGCATCGGATCTACCTTGGGCTCAGAGGATGCGCCGCGATGCGGAATGGACGGGAGATGAAGGGGACAGAGCTAGCTGGCCCTAGTCGCGGGGGCACCGATCCGGCTGTTTCCAGCGGTCGATCACTTGGCGAAAGACCTCGGCGCGCGCGGGTTTCGAGATGAAGTCATCCATACCGACGTCCAGACAGTGCTGGCGATCTTCGGGGCGACACAACGCAGTCAAGGCGATGATGGGAGTGTGCGAGTTGCGCCCGCGCAGCTCATTGGCGCGGATGGCCTGAGTTGCGTGGAAACCATCCATGACCGGCATCATGCAGTCCATGAACACCAAGTCGTAATCGCCTTCGGCGACCATACGGACGGCGTCCTCACCGTTCTCCGCGAACTCGACCGCACACCCGAAGCGCCCGAGGATGGCGCGGGCAACGATTCGATTCGTTGGATCGTCGTCGACCACGAGCACGCGCACGGCATTCCGATCCTGGGTGTTGCCCCGCTGGGGGCTGGCCTCACTCATGGGGAACGCGAACCTTCCAGAAGCCAAGCGACTGCGCCTTTCGGTTGGGTGACGCAGGCGACCCCCCGGCGCACGGGCTAGTCCGTGCTCGCCTTTCGAGTTTCTTGATCCCGGCTGCCATCCGGTCCACCTTCAGTATGACACGATCTCGGGCTTCTGGCCATTTTCACAACCCATACGGGAGCAGTTGGTTACGGGTTCGGACCTACGGAATCCGGCGACTCGGACCCCCCCCCCCCCGGACCACCCCCCCGACCACCACTCCTAGCGAGGCCTCGCGGCGAGCCGATGCGGCGAGATCCGTCCAGTTCGTGTTCGCTGGGGCGGCCTTCGCCGGTTCGACAGTAGATGGCGGGAGGATCCGTGGGTACCTTGGGGACCGTCGTGCGACGGGCTCGAAGCCACTTCCGAGTGAAAACCTCCGGAGCGAGGGTTCAGCTCCGCCGCACCGGTCGGCTTGCGTTGGCCCGGCCGGCGGCGGCTGGTCCGCGGGCTGGAACCCGCTAAGCCCCTGGATCGGCTCCCCGTGCGCGACCGTTCGACGCGCTTCCCATCACCCTTCGAAGGAGTTGCCGTGTATCTGCGTAGCCCCTGGATCCTGACTCTCGCGATGATCACGACCTGCGGCGTGCTGCATGGACAGTCGGCCTTCATTCGTGGCGACGCGAACGCGAACGGGAGCGTCGACATCGCCGACGCCGTGTTCAATCTCGACTTCCTGTTCAACGGCGGCGCGCCGATCTGCCTCGACGCCCAGGACTCGAACGACGACGGTCAAGTCAACCTCGCCGATCCCGTGTTCAGCCTGGCCTATCAATTCAGTGGCGGCATGTCGCCGACCGCTCCGTTCCCGGCTTGCGGAAACGACCCGACGGTCGATGCCATCGATTGCGCCGGGCCCGTACCGGCGTGTCCGACGGGCCCCATACCGACAGCGTTTCGCATCACGAGCCTCAACCTTCGGGACCCGCATGCCTTCACACAAGTGATCCTGTGTCTCGACTCGACGGCAACCCTGAACGGCTTGATCAACGACACGTTCACGCAGGACCAAGACATGGACGGCAGCCTGGACCTCAGCTACCTGCTCATCTTCCGCCCGCTCGATCAAGCCGGCGCCATGGGCAACCTCGACTTCGTGCTCGCGGCCGACTGCACCGCGCCCGCCGCCGGTACGACCTGCGACCTCGATGCGTTCTCGACCTCGGTCGCGCTCACGTACACCAACCCCGGTGCCGGGTCCTGCCTCGGCCTTCTCCCCGGGACGACGACGGGCAGTTTCACGCCTGCACCCAGTGTGCCGTCGACGCCTTGCTTCGTGACCGACCCAGCCACGATCTCGTTGGACCTCGGCGGCATCCTGGTCACCTTGCAGGAGGGGCAGATCGCGGGCTCGTACGTCGGTAACCCGGCGACGAGCATCACGAACGGCCTCGGCCGTGGTTTCGTCAGTGAGGCCAGTGCGAACGCGATCACCATCCCCGCGACCATTCCGCTCGTCGGGGGTATGCCGTTGTCCGCCTTGCTCCCGGGTGGCATGGGCAACTGCTCGAGCATCGACGCCCGCGACATGGGACCGACGGGTACCCTCGGGTGGTGGGTCTACTTCAACTTCAGCGCTACGGCGGTCCCCTACACCGGCCCGTAATCGTCCGCGCTCCCGAGGCCGGCACGGCAGCCGGAAACGTGACGCGAACGGACTGGGGCCAGAGGCTGTCGGGAAACCATTCCGACGCGAGTCGCCGATGATTGCGCCAGCTCGATCGATGCTCAGCTCGACGGTTCTCACCGATGCGACTGCGCCTCGCTTCGTCCGACCCGGTGCGTCTTCGCCCATTCGCTTGTCGAGAGCAGGTTCCCGACGGCCTCCTCGCCGCGGACAGATGGGGTCAAGAACGCGGATCGTGCCGGAGGTCGGCAGTCTGGCGTCGGTCGCAGATCCGGTCCGCGCGCGCCGCGAAGGTTGGTGGACAAGCACCTCATGCAGCCCTCCTCGCGCCCCGAGCCGACACCGCCAGCCGAAATCGCGGCTTGGCTTTCGTCCAAGATCGGCCCCGTCGCGGCCTGGCGAAATCGTAGCTGGCCGCTTGGCGTCTGCGCGGTATGGGAGGCGTCGTTCGCTGCGGGCGACACGTGCTTCCTCAAGGTCCACGCACAGCCACGCAAGTTCCTCCAGGAGCGAACGGCCTATCGGGACTGGATTCCGCGGCTCCCGCCGAAAGCGCCGACGTTGTTGGGCGCAAGCGATGAGCTCCTGGCGCTCGCGCTCCGATCGTGCACGGGGTGCTGCCTCGAGTCGGCGCAGCTCTCGGTTGCGGACGAACTCCGCGCCTACCGTGAAGCCGGCGAATTCCTGCGAGCCCTACACGAGCTGCCGCTCGTCGATCGCGATCCGGTGCCGGTTGCCGCCGCACTCCACGACCGCCTGGCGTCGTGGTGCCACCGGGGCCGCGATTGGATCTCGCAGGACCTGCGGGCGTGGGCCTTTGCCGTCCTGGAACCGAACCGTTGGTTCGCTGGCCTCCGACGAGTTGCCTGCCATCGAGACTATCAGCCGCGGAACTGGCTGGTCGAAACGCGCACCGAGCCGCTGACCTGGACCGTCATCGACTTCGAGCACTCGGGGGCCGACCTGTGGCTGGTCGACTTCCTGAAGCTCTGGGACCGACCCTGGGTCGAGCGCGCGGACCGGGAGCGCGCCTTCTTCTTGGGCTATGGAGCAGACCTCACCGATCTGGACCGGGAGCGCCTGACGCGCCTCGGTGTGCTCCATGCCATCGCGACCACGACCTGGGCGCGCGAGCACGGTGACCGCGCCTACGAAGCGCACGGGCGTCACACCCTCGCTCGACTACAGCACGAACTCCAAGCAGGTTAGACGGTCGTGCGCTCAGCTGCGGCTGGCCTCGCGCCAGCGCTCGATGACACCCAGGAGTTCCGCGCCGAACGTCTCCCATCGCTTGGGTCCCAGTCCCTTGACTTCGAGAAACGATGCCTGATCCAGCGGTGGACTCGCAGCCAGTTGTTCCAGGGTGGAGTTGCTGAACACGGTGTAAGCCGGGGCTCCGCGACGACTGGCGATCTCCTGTCGAAACTCTCGCAGGCGCTCGCAGAGCACCGGATCCAAGGCAGTAAGGTCCAGGGATTGGCCCGCGCCGGTCGTTTCCTGGCCCGTTCGCGCCGAGGTTGCGCGACGCCCGGACGCGCCACGCAAAGTCGGTGGCGGCGGGGGTGCTAGTCCTTCGTCGACGCCCGCGGTGAGAGTTTGGCGTCCCAGTGCGGAGACGCCCAGCAACGATCCACCGCGCGACCCATCGGCTGGCTCGAACGCTTCTCGTTCGACGAGCCCCACTTCCTCCAAGTAGTCGAGAAGCTGCCGACACGAGGACTCGCTTTCACCCACGAGCGCGCCGAACTCCGGCAGACGATCGAGACCACGGTCGAGGACCTCGGGCACGCGACTGCCGGTGAGCACCTGCGCCCAGCGGTATGGACCAAAGCGACGATCCAGGCGCGCAATGGCCGCCAACGAGCCACGAATCCGGTCGCGCTCGTCCGCCGTCAAAGGACGTGCGAGGGCAACACCGCGACAGAGATCGCAGACTCCACAGCGAAACGCAGCCTCCCGGTCACCCAAGAAGTACGCGCGGATGCGCGCGAAGCGACAGCCTGAGCGCAGCTTCGCGTACCCAGACACGGCGTTCAGCCGAGCCTCGTCTCGCCGACGCTTTTCCCGCAGGTACTCGAGGTCTACCGGACACTGGGCCGGGAACTCCGCGACCGGAACGATCAAGTCGCCCTGTGCTTGCACGAGGTTCGCATGCTGGAGCATCGACAAGGCGGTTCTCAGCGGTCCGTCCTTCGTTTCGCCCAAGCGCTCGAGGAGTTCGCTGAAAAGCACGGCCTCGCGCGGGACGCCGACCTTCGGACGCAGCGCCGAGTAAGCTCGGAACACCAAGGCTGGGTCCGGGTTGGAGTTGTCCAAGAAGAACCTTTGGAGCACGTACGTGCTCGCGTGATGCAGCAACAGGCAACGCGCCGGCAGACCGTCGCGGCCGGCGCGGCCAGCCTCTTGATAGTAGGCCTCGAGCGACCCCGGCATGTCGTAATGGAGCACCACGCGAATGTCGGGCTTGTCGACCCCCATGCCAAAGGCATTGGTCGCCACCAACAACTGCACCTCGCCGTTCATGAAGGCGTCCTGCACGCGCGTGCGCTGTCGGTCCGCGAGCCCTGCGTGATAGCCCGCGGTGGGAATTCCGCTCGCCTCGAAGTACGTGGTCAGTTCGTCGACGGTCTTCCGACTCGCACAGTAGATCACCGCGGAGCCCTGCGAGGCGCGCACGGCCGCCTCCGCCACGGCCAACCGACGATCGGCGCGCTCCAGGCACTCCACCTCGAACGACAGGTTCGGACGCAAGAAGCCGGTGAGGATCTCGACCGGCTCGTGGAGCCCGAGCTGCTCGACGATGTCGCGCCGGACATCCCGCGTCGCCGTCGCCGTGAGCGCGCTCACCGGGATCTCACCCAGCGCCTCGATCACCTGACGCAGCCGCCGGTACTCGGGACGAAAGTCGTGCCCCCACTGGCTGATGCAGTGAGCCTCGTCGACCACGAGCCGATGCGGTCGCACGCGTTGGATCAGTTGCAGGAAGCGCTCATTGCGAAAGCGCTCGGGGGCGACCATCAGCAACTCGAGGCGCCCGGCCTCCAAGTTGCGAACGACCTGCCACTTCTCGTCGGGTGACATACCCGAGTGGACGCTCGCGGCCGGGATCCCGCGCGCGCGCAACTGGTCCACCTGATCCTTCATGAGGGCGATCAAGGGGCTCACCACCAGCGCGTAGCCCGAGTCAACGACCGCGGGCAGCTGGTAGCACAAGGACTTCCCAGCGCCGGTCGGCATGACCACGAGCAGATCGCGCCCTGCGAGCGCGGCTTCGATGGCCTGCTGCTGCCCCTCGCGAAACTCCCGGTGTCCGAATCGAGTCCGAAGCACATCCTCCGCGCGCGGGAGCGCGACCATGCTCGTTCCCCTCTGCGGCTCGCTTGCCGTTACCGTGAATCGTCAACGTTCTTCGCAGGTGCCGCAGGGTGCCCGATGCCTGCGGCGCCGGCAACCGAAAGACCCGCGCGAGACCCATGGCGATCGCGACCGTCTTGCGCTCGAGCGAGCCGCCCGCGACACTTGGAGCAGGCCAAGGGCGTCCCGTCCGGACCGACGGCAGGGCGACCGTGGCTCTCGAAGCGACTCGGTGCGAAGCAACCCGGCGCGCAGCGAGCGGTTTCCCGAGCAGGGACTGCCTCGAATCAAGCCCATTCGCGAGCAACTGCGGCTCGCGCTTGGCGCTAAGAGTCGAAGGCGAGTCGAAAGCGAGCGTTTTCGAGTGAAGCGGGTGCGGCTCGGCTGCAGCCGCAAGGGGTTTTTTGAAGGCCCCCTTGGACAAAATCGAGTCGCGGAGAAGCGCACCACTCTTGGAGGATTTGGCGTGGCCATCGTCGAAGCACGGGAAAACGATCGCGGAATCCGTACGGCTGCCGAGGCCCCGGGCGTACTCGTGATGTTCGACGGCGAGTGCAACCTGTGCAGCGGCTTCGTCGACTTCTGCCTTCGTCGGGATCCTCTTGGGAAAATCCGCTTCCTATCGCGGCAGTCCGCCGCGGGTCAGGCGTTGCTCCGCAGGCATGATCTTCCGAGCGACCTCGAAAGCATGGTCGTCGTCGAGGGCGACCGCGTCTTCATCCGCTCGGACGCGGCCCTCCGCGCCTTCCGGCACCTGCGCATGCCGTGGCCGCTCCTGTCGTGGTTGTCGATCGTGCCGCGCTGGCTGCGCAATCCGGCCTATCGAATCGTCGCCCGCTCACGGTATCGGCTCTTCGGCCACCGGCGAACCTGTCGCGTCCCAACGGAGGCGGAGCGCAGTCGCTTCGTGGAATGAGCAGCCGATCGACGTGACGCCCGGTGGGGCATCAGCGCCTCGAGACGATGGCAACTCTGCAGGGCAAGAGAGCATCAAGGAGCTTGGCTTCGAGCGAACCCTTGGCTCGGCCCAGGGGCACCCGACCTCGCGGACCCGAGGAGTTTCTCGATCAACGCGTCGCGGTACTCATGACGCAGGTGAGGGTCTCCGGGGTCGGATCGACGTCGCAGAACATCGGTGAGGCAGTGGCACCGTGGGTGCCCCAAAGAGTGAGCCAAGAAGTGCAAGCGGGTCAGCGATGTCGATCGCGCCATCGTCGTTCGCGTCGCAGGCGTCTTCGCAGCTGAAGGTGGGCGGCGCGCCGAAGGGGAACAGGAAGCTCACGGTGAAGACCCCATCTGCGATGTTCGTCGCACCCGACTCCGGTGGGGTGTTCGCGGAGTAGGAGACATGGCCCGCGTCCTGACCCACGTTGGTGCCAAACCCCGAGGAGGCTCAGCCGACCTGTTGCGGGGCCGCCCCGGTGGAAACCTCGCCTGCTGGCCGAGTTCGACCCCCTGAACCGCTGCTGAAGCCTTGCGCGAACCGGAGCGAACACGACAATCCCGCTCAACGGTATCGCCTCCGGGATTTCTTGACCGCAAAGGCCCATTCGTGCGCGTACTGCACCTCCTGAGCAACTACAAGTGGACCGGACCATCCGACCCGGCGGTGAGCCTGGTTGCAAGCCTGCTCGCCGAAGGCGTCGATGTCACCTTGCGCAGCAGCGGCTATCTCCGCCGAGCTCCGTTCAACTACCTGGCCGTGAAAGCGCGCGCGCTCGGGGTCGAAGCGATCACCGACCTCCACCTGGGGAAGCACCGCTCGTGGTTGCGCAACCCCGCGGATGTGAGAAAACTCGCAAGGATCCTCGCGCAAGACTCGTTCGCATTGGTCCACTGCCACCTCGACAACGACTTTCGAATCGCACGCCAGGCCATACGCCGGTTGCGCGGACACCGCCCCTTGCTCGTGCGCACGGTGTACGAGACCGATCCGGAGGCGATCGACGCGCGTTGGGTCGAGAGCCTCGCCGAGGCGCAGGCAGTTCTCGCGTTCTCGAAGCGGGTCCAGAGTCGCCTGCTCGAGTTGGGCTTGCCGGCCGATCGCCTCCACTCCCTGGATCCGGCGATCGATCTGGACCGATTCTCGCCCCACCGGCCGCTCGCCGACCTGCGTTCCGAGTTCGGCTTTCGCCCCGACGACTTCCTCGTCGGGATCGTGGCCCGCGTCCAACCGCAACGCCGCTTCGATCTGCTTTTGGATCTCGCGGAACAGGTCTCGGCGACATGCCCCCGATTCCGACTGCTCATTCTCGGCCGGGGTAGCCAGCTCGAAACCGTGGCCCGAGAACCCGCTCGCCAACGCGGCCTCCTCGACCGCGTCGTGTTCTTCCCGGGCTTCTTCGAGGGGGACCGATACGTCGCGGCGCTGCGCATGCTCGATGTGAAGCTGTTCCTCGTGCCGGGCACCGACGGTACCGCCCGGGCCGTGCGCGAGGCCTTGGCCATGGGACTACCGGTCATCTGCACCGCTCGCGGGATGCTCACGGAGCTCGTCCGCCATGGTGAAACGGGACTCGTGTGTGAAGAAACTCCGCAGGCTTTCGCCGCCGCAGTCTGCGAGCTCGAGCGCGACCCCCAGCGGCGAAGCGCGATGGCAAGCTGCGCCCGCCTCGACGCCGAAGCCCGGTTCTCGCCCAGCGAACAAGCGCGACGCGTCGTCTCGCTCTACGACCGCCTGGTCGGCGGATGACCGCTGTCAACGACGCGCTGGTTCTGCGGGCCATCCTGATGGTGCTCCACGGCTTCAACCCCTCGTCCGCTTGCCCATCGAAAGCGTCCTCAGTGGGTGGTTGACCTTCGTCTCGAAGGCCAAGCCCTGAAGACGAAACGCCGTCCGCGAACCTACTCCCTCTCACCGCTCCGTCCTCCCTGTCCTCACCGGCTCGGCGCACGCAAGAGCCACTGACCGAAACTCGGAGAGATCTCACTTTCTCGGCCGTTGGGCCCGACGGCGACCGGTTTCCGCGGAGTGCAGCTCAAGGCTGTCCGCAGGCAGCGCCGATACCGCGCGTATCGGTTCTCAAACCCAGAGTCCGTCGCAATGCCATGCTGCGGCTCTCATCTCGTCACAGATTTGCGGGGTTCACGACATGAGGAGTTTCCTCTTCGAGCGCACTGGGTGTCGCGTCTTCGGTGGCCTGCTGGCCCTGGCCGTGCTCTCGAGTTTGGTTGGCTGCGGCGGCAGCGGCGGGGGCGGAGGCGGGGGCGCTGCAACGACCGGCACCCTCGTTGGCGGCAGCGTAACGCTCGGCGGCTCGCCCGCGACGCCCGCGGGGCTCCCAGCGGCCGGGGTCGAAGGGACCACCGTCGAAGCCGTCGACGCCGACGGCGATGTCATCGCGTCCACGACCACGGACGCGAACGGCGACTACACCCTGCGCCTGCCCGACGGCAACTTCGAACTCGGCATCCGCGTGGGAACGACCGACTACTTCATCCCGCTGCGCGAAGCCGTCATCGTCCAAGGAACGAGCGTACAGGGAACGACGACGGTCGGCGGCACCCCGACGCTCGACTTCGAGGTTCCAGCCCCGCTCGAGACCCTGACCGGCCAAGTGAACGCCGGCATGACGGGCGCGTCCGGAGTCGTGGTCGAGTTCGTCGACGTCGAGACCGGGCTCGCCCGCTTCCAGGAAACGACTGCAGCCAACGGTTCGTTCAGCGTGACGACGCTGCCCATCGGTCGCTTCTCGGTGCAGGTCGACTCGAGCTCGGTCCCATCGGGATTCGCCGTACCGACACCCCAAATCGTCGCCGTCACGGACAGTGGCATCAGTCCGGCGAGCGTCACGATCACCTTGGCCACCGCCGTCGTGACCTCCGGCACCATCACCAGCACGTCGGGTTTGGCGCCCGTGGCGGGTCTGTCGCCGCAGGGAGGCCTGCAGCCCGCATTCCTTCCCGAGGCACCCCTCACCGTGAACCCAGGAGCCGAAGTCGTCGTCTTCGAGACCGGCTTCGGTGAAGTGGCGCGCTTCCCGATCACCGACGATGGCGACTTCGACTTGAACCTGCGCGATGGCTCCTACACGCTCGTGTTCCAGGGCCTCGGAGCCGACGTCGTAGCCCCCCCGCCAACGAGGATCATTGTCCAGAACGGATTGGTCTACACGGACGAGTCCGACACCGCGTTCGACCCCACGATGGCTTCGCTGAGCCCAACGGCGGCCGAGGTCTCCGCGACGCTGACCGGCAGCGTGACGCGCGGCGGTACCGCCGTGCGCACCCGGGTTCTGGCCGTCGATCCCACGACCGGTGGAGTGCTCGCTTCGGCGGACACCACCGCTGCCGGTGCCTACAGCCTCCCACTCGCTGACGGTTCGTACGACATCACGATCCCGAGCAACTTGCTGCCCCCCGGGCTCGTGCCGCCTCTGCCCGTGCGGGTCGCCGTCGAGGCTGCTGCCAGCCCAGGCGCTCCGTTCCTCGAGGCTGCGGGCACCGCCAACGACGGCGTCGTCGACTTCGCTCTCGCGGCGACGAACGTGGCCCTGAGCGGCGTCGTGCGCGACAGCATGGCCAACCCGGTCGCCGATGTCCGGGTGCGCGCGCTCAAGGGGTCTGAGGTGATCGCCCGCGCGGTGTCGGATTCGAGCGGCGCGTACACGCTCCGCTTGCCGCTCGGTACCATCGACATCGCCGTCAACCGCGACACCGTACCCACCGGCCTGCTGGCCCCCGAGCCCACGCGCGTCGAGGTGGCATTGGCCGGCGCGAACCCGGTGATCACCGGCCCCACGGGTGTCCTCACGAGCCTCGACATTACCTTCACGAGCCGCGCCCCCAACGTCACGGGCGCGGTGACCTTCGATTTCAACGGCAACAGCACCGTCGAAGCCTCCGAGTTCGTCGGCTGTCGCGTCATCGCTTGGGATCCGAGCGAACAACGAGTCCTGTTCGACACGCCGACGAACCCGACCAACGGCGAGTACGCGTTGACCCTCCCCGACGGCACCTACGTCGTCGGCCTCGACCCGCAGAGCCTGCCACCCGGATCGGCAGCGCCGCCGCGCCAGCAGATCTCCGTGGCGACGGGCGGTGTCAGCACCGCCGATGGCAACACCAACGCGACCGCCACCATCGACTTCCAGCTGGTACGACGCGCAGCCACCCTCACCGGCGTCGTCAGTATCAACGCCCGCGGGACCTCGATCGCGCTCGACTTGGTCGACTCGTCGGCCGGGGTGCTCGTGTCGAAGGTCCGTAGTGAAGCGCTCAGCGGCGCGTACCGAATGCCGCTGTTCCCGGGCGCCTACGAACTGCGGGTCGACGCGGAAACGCTCCCGGCCGGAACCGCGCTGCCCAACCCGATCCCGTTGAGCGTCGCCACCAATGGCACCATCAGCACCACCACCGGCAACATCACGACGCTCGACATCGCGCTCACCCGCGTGGTCGCCGAGCTCACCGGTACGATCACCGTCAGTCGCTCCGGCGATGATCTGCCGCTCGACGTCCAACTCGTCGTGCGCGACCCGCAGAGCCTCGCTATCCTCCAGACCGTGCGCACCGACGCGGCGACCGGCAGCTATCTCCTGCGCCTACTCCCCGGCTCGAAACGAATCGGTATCGATCCGAGCTCGATTCCTCCGGGCGTTCAACCTGCGATCCCGGTCCAAGTATTGGTCACCGGCACCACGGTCACCGGCGACGGCGTCGCCAGCAACACGCTCGACTTCAGCCTGCAAGACATCCGCAGTGCCGGTGTCGACATCACGGGTACCGTCTTCGACAACACCTCCGGGAACGGCATACCAGCGCAGGTGGTGTTGTTCGACCCGGCATCGGGATCCGACCAGAACTTCATCCTGTCGGTGCCGACCGATGCGAATGGCGACTTCGCGTTGCGCGTAGTCGACGGAACGTACGAACTCGCGGTGCTTCCGCAGTCCCTGCCTCCCACCGCGATTCGACCGTCCAACGTGACCTTCTCGGTTCAGGGCATGAACATCATCGAGTCCAACTCGACGCTCGTTGGCGGCATGGGCGTCAACGCGGCGAACGACGGCACCATCAACTTCCGGATCCGCGACGGAGCGAGCTCCGGCTTCACCGTAACCGGCACCGTGCTCGACGGCATGAACCCCATTCCCGGGGTTCGGGTGCGCGTGCGAGACGCGGCGACCGAATCGATTCTGGCGTCGCAGGTGACGGATCCGGTGAGCGGGGGCTTCAACTTCGTGCTGCCGCTCGGCAGCTACCTCCTCGGCATCGATCCCACGTCACTGCCGTTCACCTACTTGGTCCCGCCCCGCAAGAGCATCCTTGCGGTCGACAACGCCGGCATCCAAGTCACGACCAACAACGGAGTGGTGGTGATGGCCAACATGGCCGGCGCCTACCCGTTCCTGTTCACGCCCACCGCGGCGAGTCAGACCCTGACCGGCACGGTGCTGGATCCATCGAGCAACGGACTGCGGGTATTCGTGCGCGTACGCGACGCGACCTCAGACGAGTTCGTGCTCGGCCGTTGGACCGACGACGTGGCAGGCACCTTCCAAGCTCTGCTCGCACCCGGCACCTACCTCGTCGACGTCGATCCAGGCTCGACACCGCTCGGCGTCGTGACTCCGGCCCCGTTGTCCGTCACGGTGACTTCGACGTCGATCCTCGAGAACAGTGGCACCAGCAATGACGGGGATCTCGCGTTTCAGCTGCTGACGGCGAACCGCAACGTCAGCGGCACGGTGGTCACCGACGGCGCCAACCCGGTCGCGTGCTTCGTGGTCGTGGAGAACGCCCAGACCGGGGCGTTCGTGAACGGACGCCCGACCGCACCTGCGACCGGTAACTACCAGATGATCGTGCCCCCGGGGATCTACCGGGTTCGCGTCGATGCTCCGAGCCTTCCTCCCGGCTTCACGCCGCCTGCCGAGGCGACCGTGGACGCGACGAGTTCGAACCCCGTGGCCGACTTCACGGTGTCGGTAGCCAGTCAGTGCCTCTCGGGCAACGTGCTCACGGACGCCAACCTGCTTCCGCTCACGGCGTTCGTCCGTCTCGAGAACGCCTCGACGGGGCAGTTCGTTGCCGGCGTGCCGACCGAGCCCGACGGCAGCTACGAACTCTGCGCCGGGCCGGGTTCCTACGAACTCCGCGTCGACCCGAACTCGCTCCCCGCCGGGACCATTACACCGACCCCGGTAACCGTGCAGATCACCGCCGCGACGATCCTCGAGAACGACGCCACCGGCGCCATGAACGCCGCCAACGACGGCACCGTCAACTTCCGGGTCTCGGAGGAAGCCGTCGCCAACCTCGCGCAACTCGACGGCACCATAACATTGACCGTGGCGGGCGCGACGACACCGCTTGGCGTGTTCCTGTTCGCGGAGGACGCCGGCACCGGCCAGTTCGTCAACGGGACGTTCAGCAGCCCCGTCGATGGCACCTACTCGCTGCCGCTCGCCGCCGGTTCATACCGCCTCTTCCTCGAGCCCGGTTCGTTGCCTCCTGGCCTCGCGCTGCCGCCCCCGCGCCTCTTCACGGTCGCGGCCGATGACACGATCACCGTGCAGATCGAAGGCGTTCCGGTGGTGACCAACACCATCGACTTCGTGCTCCAGGCGGCGCAGAACAGCGTGACCGGCACGGTCAGCCTCAGCGGCGCCGGCTTCCCTTGCTTCGTTCAGCTCGTGGACCCGACGAACACGGACCTGGTGTTCTTTGGCGTGCCGACCGCAGCCAATGGGACCTACTCGATGCTGGTCCCGAACGGCTCATACCGACTGCGAGTCGATCGTTTCAGCTTACCCCCAGGCATCGTCGCCCCTGCCGGCGTCAACTTGACCGCTTCCACCGGATTCGTCTCGGAGAGCCAAGGCACGGCGAATGACGGCGTGGTCAACTTCACGCTGTCGCAATCCGGAGCGACGCTGCAGGGCTACGTGGTCGACGATCAGAACGCGAACGTCGCCAACGACACCGACAATCGCATGTTCGCGTTCGTCAAGGCGTTCGATGTGACGAACGGCTTCGTCGCGGCTCAGGCCCCGACGGCTCCGGGCTCGTACTTCAATCTACCCTTGGGGAATGGCACCTACGACATTCTGGTCGATCCTCCCAGCCTGCCGCTCGACGTCGTGCCGCCAGTGCCCACGAGGGTGACGGTGAGCGGATCGACGGTGACCATCACGAGCGCCGGGGATGGTCAGCTGGACCCGAACAGCAGGCTGCGGATCACCGCGACGCGCATCTCGGTCGCCGCGACGGTCAACGTCATCGTCGATGACGGTAGCGGCAACGACATCCCCGCGAACGTGCGGGTTCGAGACAGCGCAGGCAACACTCTGTTCGTGCTGTTCGTCCCACCGACGGGGGCCGGCGCCAACATCCTGCTCGGGGACGGCAGCTTCACGTTGTCGGTGCTCCCGGGGAGCACGCCACCAGGGCTGACGATACCCGACCCGACCGCGGTTACGGTGTCCGGCGGCACCGCCATGCCCGCGATGGTCACGATCAGCCTAACGGCCACGAGCCTATCGGGGACCATCTACAACGCCGTCAGCATGGGCTCATTGCTCGTCGCGCTCGATCTGCTCGACGGAGCCGGGAACGTCGTCAGCCCGAACCTGCCGCTCATGATCTCGGGCAGCGACGCGACCTACGCGGCGGACTTGGGAGAAGGCTCGTACGCGCTGCGCCTTCGTCGTGCCACCGGCGTCGATAGCACCGAGGTGCTCTTGCCCGAGAACACCCCGATCACCGTAACCGGAGGCGTCATTCAGAATCCGGACGCCGACCCGATGCTCGCCGGCGTCCAGATCGACGTCTTCATTCCCGCCATTGCCGCCACCATCTCCGGGACGGTCGAGGTCGCCTCCGCACCCCTCGCCGGCGTGCCGGTGATCCTGGTCAACACCTTCAACAACCGCATCGCCAACCGCGCCACGACCGACATGAATGGCGACTATGAGCTGGCGGTGCCCGCAGGATTCTACGCCCTTCTGCCCGAACCCGAGGGTCTCTCGCTGCTCGCTCCGGACGCCATCCCGGCGCCACCCTACGAGGTGCAGATCTCGCCTGCCGGCGACATCTCGGTGGTGGGACAACCCGGCCTGTGCGCGGCCGGCGGTCCCAACGAAGCGTGCACCGGGGTCGACTTCTCGATGGTCGTGTTCAACCCGGCGACGGATGCACAGATCACAGGGACCGTGCAATCCCGTCCCAACGCGGCCACCCCGCTCGCGCCGATCGAAGGCGCGGTCGTCCTCTTGCTCAACAACGACTTCACGCCGCTCGCGGCGACCACGACCGACGCTGCCGGCGAGTACACGCTGTTTGCGACCAGCGGTCTGTACCGCATCTCGGTCGATCCGTTCCAAGCGGAGATCGGCTACCCGATCGTGCCGCTGCCAGATGTTCTGGTCTCGGTGGACGGCACCGACGTCGCCGAGACCAACGTTGCCGGAACCGGCAACGTTGCGGACGACGGCATCGTGAACTTCAACTTCTCCGGCGCGAGCGGTCTTGTCCACGGCCGCGTCCAAACGGCGAGCGGCCAGGGCGTCGGCGCCTTCTTGGTGGTGACCAACTCCACCGTGACCGAGTTCCCGACCAACTTCACCTATGGCGTTCCCACCAGCCCGAACGGGGACTACTTCCTGCCGATCGGTGAGGGTAGCTTCAAGCTATGGGTGGACCCGAACTCGGTGCCCCCCGGCTACGTGGCGCCGCAGCCGAGTAACTTCTCCGTACTCGGCGCGACAGTGACCGAGGCCAACACCGCAGGCTCGAACAACGTCGCCAACGACGGCACCATCAACCCGGTGGTTCTCAGCGGTGGGATCTCGATCTACGCTCAGGTCCTCGACAGCGCCGGCAATCCCGCGGCCGCGTTCGTGGCCCTGTTGCAGGCCGCGCCGAATCCGAACGACCCGCCCTTCTTCGTCGCTGGGGCTCCCACGCAGCCGGCCACGGGCAACGTCAACCTCGCCGCTGCGAGTGGCTCTTACTTCCTCGAAGTGGATCCGGGGAGCGTCCCTCCCGATGCTCAAACCCCGGCTCGCGTCAACGTGACCGTCGCGGGCGGGGCGGTGAGCTTTGCCGCCGGCACCGAAACGGCCATGGTCGGTGCCAACACTCACGCGGTGTTGCGCTTGACCTCCGCGACCACCGGTGTGACTGGCTCCGTGCGCAATGGCATGGGCAACCCGGTTCCCACCTTCGTCTTTGCCGTCGACGCCAGCACCGGCGCATTCATCAAGGACGCCCCCGTTCAGCCGAGCACTGGGCGCTACTCGATGACCTTGGGCAACGGGGTGTACGACTTGATCGTCGATCCGTTCAATCTCCCGCCGGGAGTGCTCGCTCCGAGCCCGGTGCGCGTCTCGGTGAACGGGGCGACCGTGTCCGAAGACAACGACGTCGGGGTCGATCCGGCCGACGGTATGACCGCCAACATGGATGACGACGGGATCGTGAACTTCGTCGTCGGCAGCGCCTCCGCCACGCTCACTGGCTACGTCCGCAACCCAGCCGGCCAAGGGGTGTTCGCCAACGTGGGCCTGTTCGCGGCCGACAGCTCAGGTGAGTACTCGGTGTTCGTGGCCGGTTTCCCGTCCGACTTCACGACCGGATTCTTCGAGGTGCCCGTGGGCACCGGCACGTACCTGGTCACCATCGATCCGTTCTCGCTCCCGCCGGGCCTCATCGCACCCGTGGGCGTGCAGATCTCGGTCACCGGGGCGACCGTCACTTTCCCACCGTCCGCCACCGTCGAGGTGGAGATGATGGTGAACCGACTGATTCTCGAACTCGAGGCCGCTGGCAGCGGCGTCACGGGGACCGTCCTGAACAGCGCCGGGAACCCAGTTCCGGTGTTCGTGATCGCAGAGAACGCCACCACCCATCAGTTCATGGGAGGGGCACCCACGGACGCGAACGGCGACTACGTCATCGGATTGCCCCCCGGCACCTACCGTGTCTTCGTCGATCCGCCCAGCCTCCCGCTCGGCAGCGTGCCCCCCGCGCCGCTGACCGTCAGTGTCTCGTCGAGCCTGACGGCCGACGTCGACTTCACGATCAGCACAGCCGGCGCCACCTTCACCGGCAACGTACTGCTGCGCGGACCGAACTGGTCGGATGGTGTGACGACCGCCGACTGCTCCAACATCCCGGCGTCGGTCACTGCCGATGAGGCCTACCCGGTATCGTGCGCGGTGGTCTTACTCGCGCCGTCCCAGAATCCGAACAACCCACCCACGTTCCTCGCGCAGACATTCTCGAGCCCTGGCACCGGCTTCTTCTCGCTGCCGGTTGGCAGCGGCACGTATCAAGTCGCCATCGACGGATCGACGCTCCCCCCTGGAGCGATTCCGCCACCGCCGCTCACCCTCACGGTGTCGGGCAGTACGATCACGCTCTCGGGCTCGTCCGACGCCTGCTCCAACAATGCGGCACAGAAGTTGATCCTGTTGTCCAACAGCTTGCTCGCGATCGATGGGCTCGTCCGCGACGCCAGCGATAACCCCGTGGGCTGCTTCATCGAGGTGATCGACGCGAACACGGGCAACTTCGTGACGGGCACGCCGAACAACCCGTCCGACGGCAGCTTCTCGCTGCCCCTCGGCGAGCTCACTTACCAGTTGCGGGTCGATCCCTTCTCGGTGCCAGCGGGCCTCATTGCGCCACCGCCGGTCACGATCTCGACCACCGGCGGGACGATCTCGGTGTCGACGGTGACCGGGACTTCGTACTCGGGCGGCGTGCTTACGATCACCCTCGACTCCGCCTCGGGCGCCGTCAGCGGAACGACCACCGATGCGGACTCCAACCCGCTGTCGGTATTCGTACAGGCGTTCACGAGCGCCGGCGACCCGGTGGCGTCCAGCTGGTCGAGCCCAACGGACGGGGCGTACTCACTCGCCTTGGCGCCCGGCATCTACGAGATCGCGGTCGAGCCGTTCTCCTTGCCTCCGGGGTTCGCACCGCCTGCGACGCGCGTGGCCAACTTGATCGAGCAAAGCTCGGCGACGATCGACTTCGAGATCGAAACTGCGCCCGGCACCATCACCGGCAGCATCTACTTCGACAGCATGGGCACACCGACAGGGCTCCCGGGCTTCGTCGAGATCGTGAACGCCACCACCGGAGCCTTCGTAACCGGATCTCCGAGCCAGCCTCAGGCCAACGGCGAGTTCACGTACACGCTCAACGTGGGTGAAGGCAGCTACCGCATCGGCGTCGACCCCGGCAGCGTTCCTCCCGGATATGTCGTCCCTGCGCCGACGGCGTTCACCGTCAACGTCAATGCCATCTCCGGTGAAGCCAGTATCACCGAGAGCAACACGACCGGCACCGGCAACGCCGCCAACGACGGGGAGATCAATTTCCTCCTGACCACCGCTGGCGCGACCCTGAACGGCCGCGTGGTCTACGACAACATGGGTACTCCGACCGGACTCACGGCCTTCGTACGCGTCGAGCAGGCTGACGGCAGCGGCGCGTTGGTCGCCGAAGCCGCTACCAACGGTTCGGGCAACTTCACGCTCGCGCTCGGTGACGGCAGCTACCTGCTGCGCGTCGATCCCGGCAGCCTGCCGCCGGGCTTCCTGCCGCCGCCGGCGCTGTCCATGTCGGTCTCCGGAACCAGCGTCACGATTGCCGGTACGGTCGTCATGGGTACCTACTCGCTCCAGGTCATCCAGAGCGGCGCCCAGCTCACCGGCACCGTCACTCGCGCGTCGAACTCCGCCGCCATCCAAGGAGCCTTCCTCGCGGTGATCGACGCCGCCACGAACGGTTTCGTGGCCGGCAGCAGCACTGCTGCCAACGGTAGCTACGCCATCGCGCTCGGCAACGGCACGTATCGTGTCGAGCTCGACCCGTTCACGCTCCCGAACGGCCTGATTCCGCCGGCGCCAACGCAGATCGTGGTGAGCGGGGCGACGATCAGCGTCGGCGGCTCACCGATCGCCAACCTCGACATCGCGGTCAGCGGCGCTGCCGCTACCGTGACCATCGATGTCCGCGACAGCCAGGGTGCCCCGATGTGGGTGCCCGTCGAAGTCCGCGACCAAGCCACCGATAGCCCGATCGCGAGTCCGTTCGTCTCGGGAGCACCGGTCGAGGTGGGCCTGCCGGTGGGAACCTACTTCGTGCTCGTTCCCACGTTCGGTCTCCCGCCCGGGACCAGTCCACCCGCACCGGTGAGCCTGGTCGTGAGCGGCAACGGCACGACGCAGGACAGCTCAGGAAATCCGAGCGACGGCCTGATCACGCTGACCATCCAGCAAGCCGCAGCCATCATCGGCGGCACCGTGACCTTCGACGGCATGCCCGCCTCAGGGGTGCAGGTCGGCGCCACGGAACTCGGTAGCGGGCTGCTCATCGCGAACTCGTTCACCAACGCGCAGGGCATGTACGCGCTCTCGCTTCCGACCGGCGAGTTCGACATTGCGCCGGTGGCGGGGCTACCGGCGAACGCAGTGCCGCCCGCCGCCTTGTTGGCGCGCGTTTTCGGGCCCGGCAACGTCGACCCGGCCGGCCCCTACGACTTCACGGTCGTGAGCGCCGCGGGCTCGGTGAGCGGGACCGTCACACTCGATGGCGTGGGCGTCCCGGCCACCGTGCTCGCGCTGGTCGACACCATGGGAATCTTCGCACCGGTTGCTTCGGTCGAGACCCAGGTCGACGGGTCGTTCACGCTCGCTCTCGCGGAAGACACGTTCGTCGTGATCGCCGAGATCGACGTGGCGGCGCTCGACCCCATGCCGGCCGCGGTGATTGCACCGCTCCCGTTCGACGCCGATGTCGACACCATGGCAACGACGACCTTCAACCACGACTTCGACTTCTTCACCCCGGGCGCCATGGGCGCTCCCGCGAGCCAGACGTTGCGCGGATCCATCACCGCGGGCGGCGCACCTTTCGAGGCGCCCATCCTGCTGGCGTACCAAGGCAAGCCCATGGTCCGCGCCGAAGCCGTCGGTGGCGACTACGAGCTCGCGATCATGGCCGACTCGCAGCGCATGTTCGAGGTAGGCCTGTTCGCGCCTGAGCTACCGACCGGATACATGGCACCCACCCCGGTCACCATCACGGTCGATGGATCGGGGATCGTGGGCACGGGCGTCACCCCGGACAGCGGCGACTTCGTGCTCGACTTCGAAGTCGACGTCGATGGGCGCGCGCTCGTCGGCACCGTCCGGGATGACTCGATGAACCCGCTCTCGGGAGTCGAGATCGTGACCCTGCTCGCGAACGGAAACCCCGGCCCGGTCACGACGACCGACGCGAGCGGCGACTACGGCATGATCCTACCGGAGGGCTCGTACGAGGTCGCCCTCGGAGGCGGCCTGCCCTTGGGAATGGTACGCCCGGCGGCCGTCGCGGTCGCGGTCACCGACAACGCGGGGACCCTCGAACTGACGATCAACGGCGCCCCGAGCGTCGGCGGCGTTCTCGATTGGACGGTGCAGACCGCGCACGCCCGACTCAGCGGCAGTGTCACATCGGGCATGGCGCCGCTACCCGCAAGGATCGTCGCCTATAGCGGTGGCGTCGAAGTCACCTCGGTCGTCTCTCCGGGCGGGACCTACGAACTGTATCTCCCCGTCGGCAGCTTCTCGATCAACGCCGTGCCGACCCTTCCCGTCGGTCAGGCGGTCTACGCACTGCCGTTCGCGCTCACGGTCACCGATACGGGCGCACTCGCGCAGGTCAGTCACGACTTCGCCTTCGACCCAGTCACCGCCATGCACCCCGGACAGACGGTTCAGGGAAGCGTTCTCGTCGACGACATGGGCTACGCGACCGAGTTGCAGGTCGCGACTACGGCGGGCGCATTGGTGGCCACGCTGGCGACCGATCCCGCGGGCCAGTGGAGCATCACGCTCCCCCCCGGGACGTATCGACTGACCCTTCTCGATGCCGATCTCCCGAACAACATCGTGGGGCCGATTCGCACCGACTTCGAGGTCACCGCGGATGCGCTCACCGGCCCGGCGATCCGCGATGGCTTCTTGACGATCGCCCTGTTCACGACCGGCTTCACCGTGTCGGGCAACGTCACGCTCGGCGCGAACCCCGTGGTGGGCACCTACCTCTTCTTCACGCGCTCGAACGACATGCCCGGTAAGGGCGGGGCCGGCGGCAGCGCCTCGGCCTGGGCGGTGACGAACGACGCGGGTGGCTACGCCGTGCTCCTTCCGGAGGCCACGTATGAGCTAGAACTCGCCGTCGACACCCTGCCCCCGGACGTCGTGCTACCGATCTTCGACGACTTCGAAGTCGCGGATTCGGATCTCGTACTCGACATCGCCCTCACGGCTGCTGCCGCCACGATTTCGGGTAGTGTCACCGTCGCCGGCAGCCCAGCGATGGCCGAAGTGATCGCGGAGAACGCGGCCGGCGTCGAGATCTCGAGCGCCCTGACCGCAGCCGACGGCACCTACGCGCTCGCGCTGCCGACCGGCACGTTCACGTTGTTCCCCGAACTCGCGGACCAGAGCGACCTGCAGTCCGTGGCCACGCCAGATCCCGTCGCCGTCACGGTCGTCAGCGGTATGGACCAAACGGGTGTCGACTTCGCGTACCTGAACGCTGGCGGCATGGTCTCGACGACCTTCACCGTGCGCGTGCTGCTCGGCGGCGTGCCGACGCAGGCCGAAGTGCACATCCGCAAGTTGATCGGCGGCAATCCGCTGACTTTCGCGTTCTTGTCGTCGCCGTTCGGCATACCGGGCGGCCTGAGTATCGCCTTGACCGACGGCGCCTATACGGTGCAACTGCTCTCCGCGAGCGGCGTGGAGTTCATGAACGCGACGCCGATCGCGATTCAGGTGGCGGCTGGTACCGTCTCCTCGACCGGTAGCCCACTGCCGCAGAACACCCTCGATATCACGATCGATGGCGGCACGTTGACCGGGACCCTTCGCGACGCCGACGGACTCCCGTTCCAAGGGGCCAACCTGCAGCTCCTCGAGATCGGCGGCAACGCGCCGCTCGGCATGGGAATGCCGTCCGACCCCGACGGGAACTTCATGCTGTCCGGGTTCTCGGAGGGCACCTACTTCCTGAGCGTCTCCACCATGGGTCTGTCGCCGGGGATCGCGCCACCGCGACTCGTTCCCGTGCACATCACGATGAATGGCATCGGCGTGTCACCGCCGTCGGTGCGCCTCGGCCTCGCCGACGCCGCCGGAACCCTGAGCGGCAACGTGACGATCGACGGGGCTGGCGCGAGCGGCCGAGTGTACGCCTTCGACACCGGCCTCCGGCCCGTCGCGGTCACCATGGCGGACGGCGCCGGCGCGTTCCAGTTGCAACTCCCCGCCGGCACCTACACCTTGCTCGCGCAACCGGACAACGTCGGCAACGCCGTCGCTCCGGTCCTGAGCGCCGTGACCTTCATGGGCAACGCCACGCAGGACATCGCCTTCAGTAGCGCCGCCATGAGCGCGACCCTCAGCGGAAGCGTGGAGGTCGACGGAGACCCGGCCGAGATCCCCGTGTTGATCTACAAGGCCGGTGACCCGCCGGTGCCCGTGGCCCTCGCGTCGCCGAGCCCCGCTGGCCTCTACAGCGTACGGCTCCCCGTAGACACCCTCGAAGTCGTGCTCGCACCGTGGGCCCTCCCCAACGCCTTGGTGGCAGCCGAGCCCGCGAGCATCACCGTGACCAGCGGCAACGTCGCCGGCACCGATCCGAATGGTGCGGCCATCGCCAACAACACCCTCGACCTCGATCCGTACGCTGCCTCGGTGTTCGGAGAGGTTCGTGCGGTCGTCGGCGAAGTCTTCGCGGCGATCACCGACGGCGACGCGACCGCGCTGGCGGCGCTACTGCACGGCGACACTCTGTGGTCGGGTGAGACCCGCACCCAGATCCTCGCCAACTGGCCGCTGCGCACCAACTGGGGCGATCCCGGCGTGCGCTACGACCACCTGATCGCGGCGGTCACCATGAACTCCGCCAACGAGTACGAGGTCTGGATCGAGCAGGGACGCAATCTCGAACTCGCGACGAGCGACGACACTCCCATCGAGTTCTGGTGGGACGCTCGCGACTCGGGGAATCCGGCGTATCGCTTCGTCGTCAAGCGCGACGACGACCAGTCGCCCTGGCTCATGAACGGCAACCAACTCCACGTGGCCGATCTGTGGCTGGAGTACGCCACCACCTCGACCGAGGTCGGCGGCATGACGACCACGGGCGACCGCGTCGAGTTCGGGGTCGAGCAGCGGAGCACCGCGCCGCTGGCCTCGGCCAGCGTCGCCGGCACCGGGATCACCGACGGCACCTTGACCGAAGACGCCCCGGAGTGGCTGGCCTTCGTTGACTCCATGACGGCCGGCCCCTCGCCGTTCGCGGCGGTGCTCGCCAACCTGGCCGACGGTGGCAGCTACGGGTTCACGGCCACCACCATGGCCGGGCCGGCCGACATGGTCGATCTGACGCTGAACGCACCGGCCGCCCTGTTGTTCCCGAACGTCACTCTGACTCAGACCCAAGGAACCGACCTCCTCATCGCGTGGGGAGACATCTCGACTCGTCTCGACCGCGCCTTCAGTGAGCTCTGCCTCGAGTTGATCGAGGACCCTAGCGGCAACCCGAACTCGATTCTCGAAAGCTGTGGCCTGCCCGCCGGGTCGAGTTGGGTCGACGTGGACGGTTCGCAGCTCATGAGCGGCAGTACCTACGAGTTGACGCTCGAGTACGCCGACGTCGGCGGTGGCATCCAAACCAAAGTCATCGAGTTCGGCTGGCCCCTCACCGCCGGCGCGATCATCAGCGGACACGTGACCGACGGCAACGCACCGATCGTCGGCGCCATGATCGACGTGCGCGATGCGAGCACCGGCTCGCCGATCGCGATGACCACCACGGAAACTCTCGGGGCGTACACCGTATTCCTCGCGCCAGGCAACTACACGTTGCAGCTCACGGGGCTCGCCCCAGGGTTGCTTCCCCCCCCCGAGGTCTCGCTGCTGATCGTCGACGACATGGGGTCGATCGCGATCACGGTCGACGGCACGCCGAGCATGACCGGCGTGATCGACTGGGTCGTGCAGGCGGCGGTCGCGCAGCTCACCGGTCAGTTGCTGGTCGACGGCATGCCCGGAACCGGCGAGATCGTGGCGTACGTCGACGGCACCTTCTTCACGACGGTCGGCGCGAGCGCGGGAACGTATCAGCTGCAGCTTCCGGCCGGCGAGGTCGTCGTGTTCGCGCGCCCAACCGGAATGACGAGCCACCTCGTCACGCCGCTACCGTACACCAACACGTTGACCAACACCGGCTCGCTGCAGATGCTCATGCACGACTTCGAGTACGCCCCACCCAGCATGATGAACCCCGGGCAGATGCTCAGTGGGTTCGTGTACTCGAACGGCCTCCCGTTCGGCTGCGATGTCGAGATCACCTCGGCGTCTGGCACCTTGGTGGCGAACGTACCGACGAGCCTCATGGGCAACTGGGAGCTCACGCTCTCCCCGGGCACCTACGGCGTCGCGGTGTCGACTGCAACCTTACCCATGGGCTTCACGGGTCTCAGCAGCACCACGGTGGTCGTGACCGCCAGTGACGTGACCGGACCCGGCGTCAACCAAGGCACACTGACCTTCGTGCTCAACACCATGGGCACCACGGTGTCCGGCACGGTCACCCACGGCATGGCCGGAGTGGCCGACGTCATCCTTCACTTCGACCCGGCCGTTCCCATGCAACCTACCGCCTTCGTGGTGACCGATGCGAATGGCATGTATTCGCTCGTGCTCACCCAGGGGGCATACGAGGTCGAACTGGACTCGAGCACCCTGCCGAGCGGGGTCGTGCTTCCGATCCTCCCGGACGCCAACGTCAGCGGCCCGAGCATGACCTACGACATTGCTCTCACGACGGCGGCTGCCTCCGCAAGTGGATCGGTCACCATCGACGGATCTCCCGCCCAAGCGGAGATCATCGCGCTCGACGACAATGGTGACGAAGTTGCCTTTGCGTTCACCGACGCGAACGGCGACTACGCCATGCCATTGCCTGCGGGTGCCTTTACCCTGTTCGCCGAACTGGAGACCCCCGACCCGATCGGGTTGATCCTTCCCGACCCAGCCTCCGTCACGATCACCCTGGGGAACGACGTCGCCAACCTCGACTTCGACTTCGTGACCGTGATGGGTGGTAACGCCCAAATCCTCAAGGTGCGGCTGCTCGCGGCTGGACAGCCGGTCGCAGGCACCGTACAGATCACCAAGGTCCTCGGCGGCAGCGACGTTTTCTTCGCGGAGCTCCCGACGTCATTCGACGGCGCCCAGGAGAGCGCGCGAATCGCGCTCTCCGACGGCACCTACCACGTGCTCGTGATCGAAGCCAACATGCAGCCCGTCATGCTGTCGGCGGTCGAAGTCGTCGTCGGCGGCGGGGCTATCAACGTCGGCGGCCAGCCGCTGGCCAACAACGATCTGGGAATCGATCTCCCGCAGCCACTTTCGGGTCACGTAATCTTCAACGGTTCTGCCGTCGCCGCCGCCACGATGTGGGCTGTTCCCAAGGCGGGTGGCATGGCGACAACGTCGCTGACGGACGGAGGTGGTGAGTTCCAGTTCACGACCCTGCCGGACGGAGACTACTACTTGACGATCTCCCCCATGAGCTTGCCGTCGGGTGCGGCCTTGCCGAGGGTGCAGACGTTGACCGTATCTGGCCCCCAGATGCGTCCCAGCTCTGTGGCTCTGTGTCTGATGGACAAAGCCGGTGATCTCACGGGGCAGGTGACGGTCGACGCCGCCGGCGCTCCGGCACGCGTGTTCATCTTCGATACGGCGCTGCGCCTGGTGAGCTTCGTTGACACCGACATGAGTGGCAACTACGTGGCCCCGCTCGCTAGCGGCGTCTACTCCGTGACTGCGGTCCTGGCCAGCCCGGTCGGAACCGAGTCCGTGGCGCTGGGGTCGGCGATCAGCTTCTCGGGGAACGCGACGCGCGACCTCGCCTTCACCACCGGCACCGGCACTCTGCTGAGTGGTAACTTCACGATCGGCGGCACGGGCACCGCCACCCCACTCTTGGTGTACGCCGCAGGCCCGCCGGCGGTCGTCCACCAGCTCGTCGTTCCGAGCGGATCCGGCGCTTACGCGGTGCAGCTGCCGGATGGCGGCTTCGAGGTTCTCCCGTGGCTCGAGCGCCTGGAGGTCGGCGACGTCGCGTTCGCACCCGTCGCCATCAGCGTCGCTTCCAGCACCGTCACCGGCAACGACATGGACGGTGCCGCGATCGCGAGCAACACGCTCAACCTCGATCCGTATGCGGCTACCGACGCGGGCGCGGTGCGCTCCGTGGCGGGGTCGTTCCTTGCCGCCATCAGTGCCGGGGACACGCCCACTTTCGCCGGTCTGCTCGATGACGTCGGCACGGTCTTCAACGGCCTCGACAAGACCGCGTGGGTACTGGACTGGAGTTCCGAGAGTAGCTGGGGAATCCAACAGTTCGACCAAGCGGTCGTCGTGCTCACCCCCGTCGGCAGCGACGAGTGGCAGTGCCAGATCGAGCGTCTCCGTTTCTCCGAAGTCACCTCGAGCGGTGCCGCCACCGAGTCCTTCTTCGATCAACGCTTCTCGGGTTCCACCGAGACGACATTCACCGTACGGCGAGCCAGCGGCAGTGATCCGTGGCGAATCGCCGGCAACGGCAACGACTACGGTGAGGCCGCGATCGAGCACGAGTTGTGCAATGTGTTCGACGGCATGAGCGACACGACCGAAGAGCAAGCGGAGTTCGTGGTCTCGGAGGAGGGGCAAACTCTGGCCTCGGCCGCGGTCGCCGGTACCGGCATCAGCGACGGCACCTTGGGCGCGATGGTCACCCCGGACGGGACCGAATGGAGCGCGTTCGTCAATGCCATGGCCTCGGGCCCATCGCCGTTCTCGGCGACGCTCGCCAGCCTCGTCGACGGCGGGACGTACAGCTTCACCGTGGGCTTCACGGCCGCGCCGACGGCCATGTTCGATCGCCTCCACCACGCCCCCGTCATGGGGCTGTTCCCGACCGCAGAACTCACGACCATCGGCACCAACTCGATCCTATCGTGGGAAGATGTGTCCACGCGCCTCGCCAGACCGTACTTGTTCACCGAAGTCGAAGTGATCCACGAGACCATGATGGGACCCATGACGATGTTCGAAGACGCGGACATCCCCCTCGGCATCCTCTGTCTCGACATCGACACGGGCTTCTTCCTTCCCGGCGACGTCTACCGATTCCGCGTGTCGGTGTTCGACGCCGGGGGCGCGGTTCAAAGCTATGAGCGGGTCATGACCTGGCCAAGCCCGTAGCCTCGCGTCGGTGCGAAATGCCCCCTGGGTCAGGTTCGACCGCTCGACCTGGCCCAGGGAGCCGCGTTGGATGCAGCCTACCCGCGGGGCACCCCTCGCCCACGGGGGTGTGGGGGCCTGGCCGCAAGCCTTGCCGAGCGCGTCACGCAGGATTCCGTCTTGCGACCTCCCCCGAATCCGAGAATCATTCCCCTGGCCAACGTGGGGGCGACGCTTGCGCGGGCGGGAACTCCGCTGGGAGCCAGCGGGCACCGGGCCGGTGGAAATGACACGTCGGAACGAGGTCAGGTGGGCAAGCTGCGGTCACCGGTGTCCGTCGAAGTCTGCGTCGACGATCTTGCGTCGGCGAAGGCCGCGGAGCTGAGCGGGGCGAGTAGTATCGAGATCTGCGCCGATCTTCCCGAAGGCGGCACGACTCCCAGCCTCGGGATCGTCGAACTCGCCCGCAGACGGTTGCGAGTGCCGCTGCATGTCATGATCCGCCCGCGCGGTGGCGACTACACCTACGACGACGACGAACTCGCCGTCATGCTGCGCGACATCCGGTCCGCTCAGGACGCACGCGCCACCGGAGTGGTGTTCGCGTTGCTCGACGCCGCCGGAGGCGTGGACTTGGAGCGGTGCCAGGTGCTCGTCGAGTTTGCGCGGCCACTCCAGTCCACCTTCAGTCGAGCCTTCGACCTGACGCCGGATCCCGAGGCAGCGATCGAGGCGGTGATCGCCGCCGGCTTCGGTCGACTGGTCACCTCGGGACATTCGGAGACTGCATGGGAGGGGCGAGCCACGATCGAACGACTCGTCCAACGCGCTGGCGAACGGGTGCAGGTCATCGCATCGGGAGGCCTCGACGAGGTCCTGGCGCCGGCCGTGGTGCAAGCGACTCGCGTGTCGGCGATCCAAGTTGGGCTCGGTGCCTACCACGAACGCAGCTCGGCCGCAGACGCTGGACTCGACCCGACCCCGTCGCCGCCCATCACCGTCACCCGACGCGAGGTCGACGTCGCCAAGGTCCGGGCGCTCGTCGACAATCTGGCCCGGAGCATGGCCCGACCGTAGCCGTGATCCCGATGCGGGGACAGCGAGCTCGAGCACAAGCAAGGGCTCGAGCACAAGCAAGGGCTCGAGCACAAGCAACCCCATCCCGCGAGCAACCCCAACCCGCGAGGTGGGCCGTTTCAGATCGAGTAGCGGCGGCGAATGCCGGGGATCAGATACTCTTCGAACGCGCGACGCGCATCGAACTCCGGGCGCCAACCCCAGTCCATCCGCGCGGCGGTATCGTCCACCCCCGCCGGCCAACTCGCGACGATGCCCGCACGCGCCGGATCGACGACGAACTCGATCTCCGCCTTGGGAAACGACTCGAGCACCCGCTCGCGAATCTCGGCGGCGGACAAACTGAAGGCCTGCAGGTTGTAGACCCGCCGAGTCAAGCACTCCGGGTCGGCGCGGTAGAGCATCAGGATCGCGCGGATGGCGTCTGGCATCGCCATGAACGGAATCTGCTCTTCCGCGGGCACGAAGCACTCATACCTCACGCCTTGAGCGGCGGCATGGAGCATCTCGGGGGCATAATCGCTCGTCCCCCCCGACGGCGTCGTCACCGCGCTGATCAAACCCGGGAAACGGAGGGAACGAAACTCGACGCCACTCGGGGCACGCTCGCGCGCGAGTTGCTGGTAGTGATCCGTGTAGTACCGACCCAAGTGCTCGCAGTACAGCTTGTTGCAGCCGTACATCGTAGTCGGCGAGTTCCACTCGTCTTCGCGCACGTGCCCCGGCTTCGGTCGCAGCCCGGTCGGCACGCCATAGATCGCGATGGAGCTCGGAAAGATGAATCGCACTCGATGCCCGTGCCACTTCGCCTGCTCGTGGGCGAGCTGCAGCAGGTTCAGCGTCCCGTTCACATTCACGGAGTGCGCGGTCGCCGGCGTGTACTCGGCCCGCGTACTGAGCAGCGCGGCCAAGTGGAACATGGCGTGGATCTCGTACTCTGAAACGAGTCGTTGGAGCAGGGACTCATCCAGGATGTCCCCGACGATCGAACCCACACACAGAGGAGCCAGTTCGTCGTCGAGCGGCCGCACGTCGAGAGCCAGGATCTCCTGCTCGGCGACCGACAAACTGCGAATCAGTGCATGACCCATTTCGCCATTGGCACCGGTGATCAAGACAACCGGCTTACGCACTACGCTTCTCCCTCGAACTCTCGGAACCACGAATCCACGAGCCGCAACGGCCCCCTCACCCGGTTCGAAGCGGCGTTCGAGGCGGGCGCCGGCGGATTCTACCCCCCGCCCCGGACCGGGTCGACTGGAAGCGCCCGAGTGTCCCGCCGAGATTCGCTTTGCGAACGCCGGGATGTCGCTACCATAGCGACAGCTGGTCGAGGGGCTCTTCGATCGATCCAACACGACATCTGCGAATGAAGCTGCTGGCTCTCCGGGTCACGGACCGACGATTCGGGGTCTACGGGTGACGGCTCGTTGCTGCAATGGACCGCGGCCTCGAGGCCTTTCCCTGGGGCCCCATGCGCGCCTCACCGCGATCGATCGCGACGGCTGACGGCCTTGGACGGCGAAAGGGAACGACGTCATCGTGTGCGCGCAACGTAGCTCTCGGCTCTGGGCCCGGCGACGCCTCCTTGTTTCCTTGTGCATGGGCCTTCTGGCGTGGGCCGTGAGCGCTTGCGCACCGGCGAGTGCGCCGCTGGAACTCCGGCCGGTGGAGCCTTCCCCGGGGCAATCGTTCGATTCTTTCTTGGAGCAGGTGATCCGGGCCCAGATCGAGCAAGTGCGCCGACAATCCAGGAGCGCCGAAGCCCACGGCTCGCTGGGGACCACGTATGAGGCGAACGAACTCTGGAGCCTTGCACTCGCGAGTTATCGCAATGCGGCCCAGCTCGCGCCCGACAACCCGAGTTGGGTCTACCGCCAGGCCTTGTGCCATCTGCGCCTCGACCAAACGAGTGAGGCCGAGCTCCTGTTGGCGACGATCAACCGACAACACCCCGGGTTCGCGCCCGCCTGGTACCGGCGCGGGCGCGCGGCTCTGGCCCGCGGAGAAGTCGACGCCGCCCTCGCCCACTTCGAGAAGTGCCGCGCATTGGTCCCGGACGACGCAGCGGCGCGCGCGGCCGTCGCAGACTGTTGGATCCGACAGCGCCGTTTCGCGGAGGCGGTTCGGATCCTCGAGCCGATCGTGGCCTCGCACAGCGACTTCGCACACGCTCGCTTCCTCCTCGGGATGGCGTATCGCGGTCTCGGCGAGCGCGAACAAGCGCTCGCCGCGATGAAGGGGATCGTCGACACGGGTCCGTGGCACGTCCTCGACGAGGTCGATCGCCGAGTTCCAGCCCTCAAGGTCGGGCTGTCCTCCGTCGTCGACAACGCACTCGAGCTGCTCGAGGCCGGACGCGCGGAGGAAGCCGCACGCATGCTCGAGGAACTCACGGCTTCCCACCCGAACGAGGTCAGTGTGATCAACAACCTGGCTTCGGCGTATCAACAGCTCGGACGTTACCGCGAGGCGCTGGCGCTCCTGAACAAGGCCCGGGACTTGGATCCGGCGAACTTCCGTACTTACTTGAACCGCGCCTCCTGCCTCATTTCCATGCAGGACTACCGTCGTGCCCTGGAAAGTGCGCGGGCCGCGGTATCGCTCGCACCGCAGGTAGCCCTTGCGCACATGACCTTGGCGCGCGCCCTGCTGCTGCTCCAAGAGGTCACCGAAGCGAAAACGGTCCTCGAGCGCGTCATCGAACTGGAGCCCGACAAGGTCGAAGCCCGGCTCGCACTCGGGGAGCTTGCCATGGCCGCGCAGAACTTTCGCGAGGCTTGCACGCACCTGACGATCGTGTCCGAGCAGGAACCTCGTCACCTCCCGTCGCTGGTCAACCTCGGTTTGGCGCAGCTGTTTCTGGGCGACCTCGATGCAGCACAGGCGTGCCTCCGCCGCGCCGAGACCATTCAAGCCGACCACCCCAAGGTGCGGGGCCTCGCGATCCGGCTCGAGCAAGCGCGAAAGACAACACCATGAGGACCATCGACTGCGCGTTGCGGATCCACCCGAGCCCCCCCTCTCGACGGTGGAGGGGGCCAGGCTTCGTCATGGGACTCCTCGTCGTTGGGACGCTGGCCGGGCTGGGGTGCTCCCCGGCTACACCGACGGCGACTGCTCCCGGGAGCACCGCCGCCGCCGTCGGCGAGCCCAAGCCCGAGGCGCCGTGGTTCGAGGAGGTCGGCGTAGCCGCCGGCTTGGACTTCGAGCACATGAGCGGCGCCGATGGGAAACGCTGCTGGCTCCCCGAAATCGTTTGCGGAGGCGTCGGCATCTTCGACTACGACGGGGACGGGTGGCTCGACATCTACTTCGTGCAAGGCGGGTCCATCGCCCACGGGCCAGGCACCGAAGGCAACCGCCTGTACCGGAACCAAGGCGATGGCACCTTCGTCGACGTCACCCGAACGGCCGGCGTCGGCGACACCTCCTATGGGATGGGTTGCGCCTGCGGCGACTACGACAACGACGGCGACGTCGACCTCTACGTGACCAATGTCGGCCCGAACGTGCTCTACCGCAACAACGGCGATGGCACCTTCACCGACGTTTCGCTGGCCTCACGAACCGCCGATCCCGGCTTCGGATCCTCGGCCGCCTTCGTCGACTTCGACGCCGACCAAGACCTCGATCTCATGATCGCCAACTACGTCGACTGGTCGAAGTCGGTCGAGTTGCAGTGCTATAGCCCGCAAGGGGTGCCGGACTACTGCCAGCCCAACAACTATCAACTGCCGGCGCCCGACTCGTTGTACCGCAACAACGGCGACGGAACCTTCACGCTCGTGAGTCGTGAAGTCGGCCTGCGCGCGGCCTTCGGCAATGGCCTCGGCGTCGGCTGTGGTGACTACAACGGCGACGGTCGCATGGACATCTTCGTCGCCAACGACTCGATGGCGAACCAACTCTGGATCCAACAGCAAGACGGTACCTTCGTCGACGAGTCGCTGTACACGGGCGTCGCCTTGAATCACAGCGGCGACGCCGAGGCCGGCATGGGCGTAGCCACCGTGGACCTCGACCACGATGGCGACCTGGACCTGTTCATGACCCACCTCCGAGGGGAGTCGAACACCTTCTATCGCAACGACGGCGAGACCTTCCAGGATTGCTCGGACGAGTTCGGTTTCACGGCCCCGAGTTGGAACTACACGGGCTTCGGCCTCGGTTTCGCGGACTTCGACCATGACGGCCACCTCGATTCGTACGTCGCCAACGGTGATGTGCTGGCGCCGTCATCCGCGAAGGTCGGTGCCGACCCTTACGCGCAAGTCAACCAGCTCCTGCGCTTCGTCCCCGGAACCGGCTTCCGGCCGGTGCTCCCCGCGGGCGGAACGGCAGAGCCCCTCGCCTTCACGAGCCGCGGCCTGGCGCTCGGCGACCTCGACCGAGACGGCGACTTGGACGCGGTGATCGTCAACCGCGATGAGCGGCCGCACTTGCTCCGGAACATCGCCGGCTCGCGGGGTCACTGGGTCCAGTTCGACGTTCGCGACGCCCGCGGATGTCAGGCCTACCATGCGCGACTGCAGCTGAAGCGCGCGAACGCGCCGCCCATCACGCGCACGGTCGACCCGAGCTTCAGCTACTGCTCGAGCAGCGACCCCACGGTGCACTTCGGGCTCGGGTCGACGACGACCGTCGAGTCCGTCGTCGTGACCTGGCCCGATGGCAAACCCGAGACCTTCGGTCCCTTCCCGGCCGATCAGCGCCATACCCTGCGCAAGGGCCAGGGCCGATAAGGCGCTCCTTCGGAGGCCACTGCGCGCGCTGAGCCGCCCGCGCCCCCCCGCCGCACGCTCGACCCGAGGCGAACGCGGTAAGGAGTCGCCCAAGAACAACTTCGACATCTTGCCGTCGATTTGGGTCAGATTCGGCCGCTCCGGAAAGCTCGGAACCGGAGGCGTAGCCTCATTTCCGGTGAGGATTTCGAGGTTTTCGGATCGGTCGAAGATGGCCCGAAGCGACGAGCAAGAGGGTGAAGTTACTCTTGGGCGACTCCTAAGAGCCCTTGACTTGGGCCTCGATCCTCCAGTCCGCACGAACCGCCAGCCGATGACAACGGGGTACGTTCGCAGTCGAGTCGGCGCGGCGTGCGGAAAGGCGGCGACCGGGTGGACTGGGTTCAGTGGAGCAAGCAGTGGATCCTCGCACGACCCCGTCTGCGCGCGCTCGCGCGACGCCTTTTCGTCGCGCCCAGACAAGTGCGTGCGCTACGCGCGTTGGCGTCGTGTCACGACTCGCATCCCGCGGCGCGGGAGCGCCCCGACTCGCGACCGGTCGTGCTCCTGCTCGCGCTGCGCCCCTGGGGTCTGCATCGCGGCTGGGAAGGGCTCCTGGCAAGGCGCCTCGAGGCGGGCGGCGCGCGCGTCGTCTGGGCGACGTGCGACGGCCTACTCACCCGCTGCGACGCGATGCTACCGGCCTTCCCGGAAGCGGGTCTCTGCAGCCACTGCACCCGTTTCAATCGCGATTGCGCCAGCGCCATCGGCGTCGAACGTGTGGCACTCTCGGACTCCGAGGGTCTCTCGCCCACACAGCGACGCGCGCTTCGTGAACGCGCCGATGAAACGCCGGTGGATCCGCGCATCGCTTCCCACATCACGGCGAGCTTTCAGCGCTTGCGCGCTGGCGGCATGCGACCGCTCGCCGAGCTGGATCCCGAGGACCTTGCACTCTGGCGCGAACTCGCCTTCAACGCGGAACTCGTCGACCGGGTCGCGCCCGCGCTCCTCGACAAGGTACGCCCTGACGCACTCCTGGCGCTGAACGGGAAGTTCTTCGCTGAGTCGATCATCCTCGAGCACGCCGTGGAGCGGGACCTCCCGGTGTGGACCTATGAGCGCGGCAACGTGCGCGACACCATCGTGCTCACCCCGAGGTCGGTCGCCGTCCCCTTCGACACCGAGGCCATCTCGAGCGAGCTACGCACGCGTGAACTCACGCCCGAACAACGCCAGCGCGCCGAGCACTACCTCGGAGTGCGCTCCCAATTGGGAAACGGTCAAGTGCGATTCATTGCCGCCGGCGCCAAGCCGATCGACGCCTCGTGGCGCAGCGAGCAATGCCGCGTCGTCGCGTTGTTCACCAATCTCATCTGGGACTCCGGAGTCGTCGGCGAGGACACCATCTTCGCCAGCATGTTCGACTGGATCGGGACCACGATCGATCAGCTCGGGGCCCAGCCGAACACGCGCCTCGTCCTTCGGGTGCACCCGGCCGAGGAACGCGTGTACTGGCACCCGACGCGCGATCGCGTGCGGGACTACCTGAGTCAGCGCTACGCCAATGGCCTGCCGGCGAACGTGAACCTGGTCGATGCGCTCGACCCGGTGGACTCCTACTCGCTGATGGAAGCCGCGGATCTCGTGCTCACCTACACGAGCAGCGTCGGGATCGAGGCGGCAGCCTTGGGGAAGACCGTGGTCACCGCCGCGCGCAGCAATTACTCCGGAGCGCCATTCGTACACACGCCGGCAACGGCCGCCGAGTACCAAACGCTGCTCGCGCAGACGACCGCGCTGGCACCACCGCCGGAGGCCGCGGAACTCGCGCTGCGGTTCACGTACCGGCTGTACTTCGAACTCATGCTCCCAGTGCCGTTCGTGCGCGAGACGGCGACCGGGTTCGCCTTCGACGCCGAACGCACACCGAGCAGCGACTCACCACTCGACGCCGTCCTGCGCCAGCTGGTCACTTCCGCCCGCGACCATGCCGAACGCAGGGCGGTGCAGGCCGTGACGCCATGAACCTGGTGGGAACGTGTGAGGCAGCCGCGGGCACGCGTGAGCAGCAGTCCCCACAGCAAGGGAGGGCCCCCGAGTCGACTCGGCTCGGGCGTCACGCTACCGTAACCGGCTTGCACGGCGTTCTGGCGGTGAGCTGCTCCGCGATCGGTGCGGGTCTCCTCTACCGATGCCTGGGCACCGAGTTCGGGGTGTACGCACTCGTGACCGGTGGCGCGCTCACTCTGAACCTGTTCGATGACAGTATTGGTGCGTTCGTCGTGACCGCGGTGAGCCGTGCCCGACGCGGCGACGCGACCCTTGCGAAGGAACCCAGCTCGAGCGGCCACGCTCGCTTCGACGGTTTGGGAGCCGAGCTGACCGCGGCGCTCCGTGCCCAGGTTCTGGGGACCGGTGTGTTGGCCATCGTCTTCGGATCCGCGCTCGGTTGGCTCTATGCCGAGCACCCCTTGGGGACCACGATCGCAGTCCTCGGAGCGTTCGGCTCGAGCGTCGCCTCGGGCGCCACTTTCGCGGCCAAGATCCTCGAGGGCGAGGAGCGTTTCGTTCGCCTGCGGCTCGCACAATCTGCGTGCTCAATGGCCCGCCTCGGCGTGGTGGCCGCACTCGTGGCCAGCGGTGCGCGCGACGTCACGACCTTCCTCGCAGGCTTCGCCGTCAGCTACCTCGCCCAACTCGTCGTCATCCTCGTCCTCGCACGTCGCACGCTGAGCGCGTGGGTCTGGTTACGGCGGGTGGACCGAAGCACTTCGGCGTTCGACCTCTTTACCTTCTGTCGGCCGTTACTCGTGGCCAAGGCGGCGGCGGTCGTGTCGTACCGCCTGGACCTCTGGATGATCCAAGCTCTCGCCGGGGCCAGCGCCACCGCGGCCTATGCCCTCGCCGAGGCCGTGGCACGCCTTGCGACGCAGAGCCTCGAGGTCATCAAAGGGGTCGTACTCCCGGTGTCGGTCCGCAGGTGGCACCACGACGCCGCCGTCAATGAGACGTTCTTGCTCCGGGCGACCAAGGCTTCGATCGGGCTCACGATGGGCACTTGCGTGTGCCTGTTCGCGGCTCTCGACCCGCTGCTCCTCACGTGGTTCGGCGCGGCCCCCACGACCGCGCGGGTCGCGGCGCAGTTGTTGCTCGTCTTCAGTGCGCTGACTTCCGTCCGTGCCGTCGCCCAGTCGATCCTGGTCGGTCAGAGCGAGTTCCATCGGCTCGCGGGGCACTTCGTACGCGCCGCGTGCCTGAACGCCGCCGTCAGCTTCGTCGCGATCGAGTGGTGGGGTGCTTGGGGTGGCGCGCTCGGAACCGCGGTCGCCGGCGCGTACCTGTTGCGAGCCAACGTCGGCGTCGCCGAGCGCACCTTGCGCTTGGCGGCGGGAACGTTCGATCGGCGCCTCCTGGCCCCGAGTCTCGCCGCCGCGGCGGCAGCGGTCCTCGTGCCTCGATGCTTGCTGCCGGCACCGACCACCGCGATCGAGGGTCTCGCCCACGGGACCCTCGCCGGGTGCATCTTCGTCGGGCTTTCGTGGTGCTGGCTCCTCGACCGATCCGAGCGGTGTTGGATTCTGAGGCGCGGCAACCGCGAAGCCCCCGCACTCGCGTCGCCCGCGTCACTTCCCCCGGAACCACCGAGAGCCATCGACGGCATGGGCCCCGCTGGAGGAACCGAATGAGTCTTCGCGTACTGCACGTGGCCACCCACCGCCACAACATCGGCGACGGCGCGCTCGTCGCGGGCATTCACCGCACCCTCGAGAACGACCTCGGGGTCAAGCTGCAGGTCGAACCCCTCGACGTCCTGGAACACAAGATCCGCGGCGAGCGCGTGATGCTCACCGCTGACGACGTGACCCGTATCAATCGCACTGCAGACCTCGTCATCATCGGCGGTGGCGGAATGATCGAGGGCGGGGCCCGCAACACCCTGAGCGGCATCAACTTCAACTTCGACATCGCGCTGCTCGAACGCTTCGAAGTCCCCGTGGTCTTCTACGCGCTCGGTTTCAATCAGTTTCGACGGAGCGTGTTCTTCCATCGCGGCAAGCTGGCGCAGCTGCTCGCCACCGCCCACCGGCTCGGAATGCTGTTCACCGTTCGCAACGATGGGTCGAAGGCGCGTTTGGAGCGTTTGCTCGGCCCGCTCGACTTCGTCGGTACCGTACCCGATCCCGGCCTGTACGTGCCCACACGTCCGCGAACGGTACCGGAGCTCCGGGAAGGCGCGTTCAACGTAGTACTCCAGCTCGCGGGAGATCGCCTGCAGCACCGGCTCGGCGGCAAGCTGAGCCGATCGGTGCGGCGCCTCCGTGGCCGCGACCTGCTCGTGAACCTGACACGAGTGGTTACCGAGTTGATCGTTCAGCGGGGGGCGCACGTCGTGTTGTGCCCACACCTGCTGACGGATCTCCCGCTCTTGGCCGAACTCGTCATGGCCCTGCCCAACCGCGCGCTGCGGGAGGGCTGCACGCTGTCGCCAGTCCTGTGCGGGGCCGAGTCCGCGCCGGACTTCTTCGAGCTCTACCGGCAAGCCGATCTCGTGATCGGCATGCGGGGTCACAGTGCGATCTGCTCGGTCGGCTTGGGGACCCCGTTCATCGGACTCGCGACTCACGACAAAGTCGGCGGCTTCATGACCGAGATTGGGCTCCCCGAGTGGTCTGTCGACCCGCGCCAGCCGGACGCCATGTTGCAGCTCGGAGAACGGATCCACGAAGTCCTCGCGGATCCCGCGCGCGTGTGCGACCTGTTCCGTGGCAAGATCCCGGGACTCCGCGAGCAGACACTGCGGTTCCACCGTCAGATCGATCAACAACTCGCGGGGTCCGCATGGAGTCGGTGACGACCTGCCCCGCGTGCACGTCGACGCGCCGCACGCGCATCACATCTCGCGGCAAAGACTTCGTTGGCCAAGAGATCGTCGGTTGCTTGGACTGCGGGGGCCTCTACCAGTCACCGCGGCTCGATCCGGACGAACTCGCCGCCTACTACCGCTCCGAGTACTCGCTCCGCTACCGCGGGGCCGCCACCCCCGACGCTGCGGCCATCGCGCTCCGGGACCGGGTCGCTCAGTACCGATTCGACCGCTTGCGGCGCCATGGGCTGCTGCTCCCCGGGGAGACGCTGCTCGAGATCGGCTGCGGCGCCGGCAACTTCCTGCGTCTCTGTCGCTCGGGCGGCATGCTTGCGTGCGGTATCGAACCCAGCGCCGGCTATGCCGAACACGCTCGTGCCGACGGACTCGATGTCCAGGTCGGGATGTTCCCGGACTGTCGCGGCAGCTCGTCGCACTACGACGCGGTCGCCCTGTTCCATGTCCTCGAACACCTGCCGGACCCGGCCGCCACACTCACCGCCGTGCGAGAACTCCTGTCGCCCCACGCGAGCGTTGCCGTCGAGATCCCCGAGTGGGGTCGAGCGCTGGGTCCTCGCTGGTCCGAGCGCTACTTTCACGCCCCCCACCTCGTCGACTTCACGCGGGCTTCACTGCGCTGCCTGCTCGAGCGAACCGGCTACGTGGTCACGCTCGAGGACTTCGGCCCGGCCCCCGACCGACGCCATCACCTCCTCGTGGTCGCGCGCCCGACCCCGGCCCCGGTGGCCCCGACCCCTCTGGCCTCGTCTGCCATTCACCGCCAATTCCGCCGACTCCGCGCCTGGATCGCCATCTCCCGCATCACCGGTCCGGCATTTCGGGGAGTTCGCAGCCTCACGGCGGCGTCCGGACCCTGAGACCCTTCGCGGACGGCCGGCGCGGACGACCCGACTTCGGACCGGCACGGAAGCGGTAGCGCGACTCCTCAGGCGGGCGGCGGGAACTCGCGGACGAACTCCCGATGAAGCTCCACGTCATCCCACTGCGAAGCCGCGCCCGCCAGCACTTCGGGCGCGTGGCCGCTCGCGAGCCACAGGATGCGCACCCAGGCCGCCGAGTCGTTGCGAACGAACCCCACGCGCCACGTGCGACAAGCGAAACAGGCGCGCGTGCCCTCGGCGCACTCGGCCAGGTCCTGCACTCGGTGTCCCCGACGCGGCAGTGGATCGATGGTCAGCGCCGCGTCGATCAACGCGTCCACCTCGCAGCCTCGCAGTCGCAGCCACGCGCGCTGTCTCGCGGCTACCGCATCCCACTCGACCTGGTAGTTTCGCAACGCGTCGTCGACCCAGCCGGTGGTCGCCTCGGGGTGACTGTCCGCGTACGGCAGATACGGTTTCACGTCGAGAATGGGCGTGCCGTCGACGACGTCGGCTCCGGACACCGAGATCTCGCGACCCTGCACCGCGATCAGACGGACGCACGAGAGGCCGAGCGGGTTCGGGCGGTGTGGCGATCGCGTTGCGAACACACCGTGCTTGCCGGTTCGGAGCGGCGGCTGGACCTTGGGCTTCCAACCCACCGATTGGTGGAACCAGAAGAGTAGCCACACGTGACTGAAGCCCGCGAGATCGGCAACCGCGGCCTCATAGTTGGAGCCCGGTCGAAGCTCCACGATGCCGTCGATGCTTCCGGGCAGGCCGGGTTGGGGGGGCAATGCGAAATGCGGGCGCAAGACTCCGCGGAAAATGCCGATCGGTTCCAGCCGCAGGATCGCCGCATCCCGCAGCACCCCCTCCGGATCCCCCGACCTCGCCCCGCGACTCGAGTCAGCTTCCGGTGTCGCCACGCCCGTACAAACCGTTTCCCATGTACTTGAGCTTCCCCTGAGCCACCAGCTTCTCCCACACCGCGGGCGCGAAGCCATCGGGCAAGCGGATGCCCACGATGCCCGACTTGCCACCGGACGACATGGCGCTGTGACCGATCCGAGACTCATCGTCGAGCTGAAACAGCTTCAGCCGCTTGCGAAAAGCCTGAACCGCCCGCTTCAACTCTTCCTTGGTTGGTTCTGCCGCGCCCTGGCCCGCACGTCCATCGCTCTCGGTCATGCCCCTCCCCTCTCTCGAAGAAGTGACCCCACTCTGCGTCGGGCTGCGGGGTCGCGGCCGAAACGGTACCACAGTCGCCCCCGCGCCGGCACCCACCCCGCGACCGCGGATCCAGCAGGCACACGCTGTTGGGCGAATTCTCGGGCTCGGTGGTCACACCGGGGGCGCGATCCGGATGTGACGGCGGGGAGCGCCCCGGTAGGCACTCCCATCCCGCTGCAAGTCAGGAGGCCTTCATGCGAATCGCCATGGCCGCACGTTCCGCCTGGATCGTGCTTTTCGCTCTCGGACTCGTCCCCTCGGCCGCGACGCCCATCGTCGCTCAGCCGGTCACCCTGCTCAACTGCAATCCCGCCGCGACCGGAGTCACGCTCACCTGGACGAACAACGGCGCTTTCGACGAGATCTGCCTCTTCGTCGACGGCAACCTCGTCGGGGAACTGCCGGGCGCCGCGACCACAGCCACGGTTCCCCCGCTCCTACCGGGTCCGCACGTACTGTGCGTGCTCCCCAAGGTCGTCGGCGCGAACCTGCAACCGAGCTGTTGCCAAGTCGGCATTCCCGGCGGCATGCCCAGCACGGTGACCGACCTCGTGTGTGAGGTGCTGGTCGGCAGCGGCGACATCGACCTCAGCTGGGTCAATCAAGCGGCGTACTCGGACATCTGTGTGTACATCGATGGGGTGCTCGTCGCGGTGCTACCGGGTCCCACCACCAGCACGACCGTGACCGTGGGCGCGAGCGGCGGCCACGTGATCTGCGTCGAGCCCAAGGTAGGCGGCGTACCCCGTCCCCCAGTTTGCTGCCAAGTGTTCGTCCCGGGTCCGGGCACCGCCATCACCGGCTTGGCCTGCGACCCCCTCGGCGGCACCGCGAATGTGGCCGTGGCCTGGACCAACAACGCGCCCTACGACAGCATCTGCATCTCCGTCGACGGCGTCGTCGTTGCGGTGCTTCCGGGAAGTGACAACTTCTTCACAGTCACAGGCCTGACCCCAGGCCCGCACGAGATCTGCGTTGAGGCGAAGATCGGTGGGGTTTCGCTGCCCTTGGTTTGCTGCCAGGTCATGGTGCCCCCCCATCCGGTTGCCAATCTCGCTTGCGATCCGCTCGGCGGCAGCCAGGACGTCGCCGTCGCGTGGAACAACACCGGGGCCTACGACTCGATCTGCGTCTACGTCGACGGCGTGCTGGTGGACGTGCTGCCGGGGGGAGCGAACTTCACCACGGTGATGGGGCTCGCGCCGGGTGCCCACGAGATCTGCGTCGAGCCGAAGCTGGGAGGCGTTCCGCAACCGCCCCGCTGCTGCCAAGTTCAGATACCCGGTCCCGACCCGATCACGATGCTCGGCTGTGATCCCCTCGGCGGCACGCTCGATGTGGCGGTCGCCTGGACCAACGGCGGTGCGTACACGAGCCTTTGCATCACCGTCGACGGCGTGCTGGTCGCCACACTGGCGGGAGCGGCGAGCGGCATCGTGCTCCCCGTGGGCCCAGGCAACCACCTGATCTGCGTCGAAGCGAAGGCCGGTCCGATCACCTTACCGCCGGTCTGCTGCCAGGTGGCCGTGGGAGGCGGTGGGCAGGAACTCATCCGTGGCGACTGTAATGCCGACGGTACGGTCAACGTCGCCGACGCCGTGCGGATCCTGTCCTTCCTCTTTGGCGGAGCCGTCGCGCCGCCGTGCGCGGATGCCTGCGACTGCAACGACGACGGCGTCGTGAACATCGCCGACGCGATCGCCAAGTTGGGCTTCCTTTTCGGCGCCGGAGCACCACCGCCGGCGCCGTCGCCGAACTGCGGTCTCGACCCTACGGCCGACGCTTTGGGATGCGGCTCGTTCCCGCCCTGTCCGTAGGATCCGTCGTCGCTCGACGACGGCGTCTCTCGGATCGACTCGGCTCCGGCTTCACCGCGCGACTCAGGGTGACCCCCTCCCTGGGTCGCGCTTCTTTGCTTCCTCCGCACCACCCGTCGTCGCGCCGCCCCCCCCCCCGCCACTTTCGACGAACACGGTCCGGCCCCCGCAGGCCACACACCCCGCCTCGCCGGTCGAGGCACGGACTCGTTTCCGCGACGCGGACCTGCCCGGCGCCCGACATTCGGTTTGACATCCTCGGCAAACGCACGAGAATCCGGGGTTTCCGGGTGCTCTCTACGAACCTGCCCGTCAATGTCCCCGATCGAATTGGATCCGGAGGTGTGTCCTCGATGAAGAAACTGTGCGTTCCTTTGATGGTGGTGTTTGCCGTCCTGAGCGCTGGCTCGGGTGCGATGTGGGTGTCGGGTGGCAGCGGCGCCGGCGACCTCCGGTACGACGTGCAGAACAAGGACACCGTCATGACGTTCGCGTACAAGGCATACGCGAACCCGGCGGCCGCCGGCGGCCGCTACTACCTGAGCAAGACGGTCCTCAGCAACGCCGGCGATGGGCCGGTACGCAACATCGAGCTCAGCTACCAGATCCCGGACTACATTCCGTGGACGACCCCTGAGAAGTACCCAGAGCTCCTCCCCGGCCAAACGGTGGTCGACTTGTTCTACCCCAAGCTGCCGCAGAAGGTGACCGATCTGACGAGCCGCACGACGACCACGCTCGAGATCAAACTCCAGTGGGACGACTCGAGCGGCGCGCGCAAAGACGAGATCATCAAGCGCAACTTCGACCTTCGAGGAGTCAACGAGGTCGAGTACACCAGCATGCAGTCGAGCGAGATCGTGACGTGGTACGACATGTTCGAGAACACCGATCTCGTGGCGGCTTTCGTCACCACGGATGATCCGGTGGTAAAGGCCTTTGCAGGCGAAGTCACGAAGTTCGCGGGAGGTACCACGGCGGGCGCCGGGGGTGGCGTCTCCGAAGTCGTCCGCCTGATGGAGGCCTTCTACAACTACCAGGTCGTCACCGGCATGCACTATGCGAGCGCCAAAGGTGTGCCGGAGACCTTGGGCGACGTCCAGTCCGTGGTGCAGAACATCCGGCTGCCGCGGGAGATGATCATCAACGGCAACGGGCTCTGCATCGAGTTGGCGATCTTGTGGTCAGCCGTGATGGAGCACCTTGGCGTCAAGACCTACATGGTGGTGATTCCCGGTCACGCGTTCACCGTAGTCGTGGATGCGGGTGGCCAGTGGATCCCGATCGAGTGCACCGGCATCGGTGGCGCCGGCATCGGCGGCGCGACACCGTTCGAAGACGCGGTGAAGTCCGCCCAGAAGACGCTCCAGAACGCACAGATGATGAAGCTCCTGGATATTCAGAAACTGCAGAACGAGGGCATTCGCCCACCCGAGCTCACGCGGGTCGACCTGAAGATGGTCCAGGACACTTTGGCCCATCGTCTCGAGGGCCGGCGCGGCCCGGACACGGTCGTCGTTCAGGTTCCGGTGCCGGTGCCGACCCCGGTCCCGACGCCGATGCCGACCCCCGCACCGATGCCGTCACCGACACCCACACCGACGCCGCCGCCCGTGGTGGCGGGCTTTTCCACGTGGCGCTCGCCGACGGGCGCGGTCGAACTCGGGTATCCCAGCCATTGGGCGACGAACCCCATGGCGCTCCAGCAACTCCAGTCGGTCGCTCCTTGGTTGGCCATGACCAGCAACGACCCAGTCACCGGGGCCAGCGTCGAGGCCTACGTCTGGGTCGGCGTCAGTGATGTAGAAGCAGCCCTCGGCGACCTCGAAGCGATGATCGAGACGCTCGGCGGGGAGATCGAAGTCATCTCCTCCGTTCCGGTTCAAGTTGGCGCCTACCCAGGAGTCCGGGTCGAGGGTTCCACGACGACGATGAACGGTCCGATTCGTTGGATCGGGCTCTTCACCCGGACCCAGCAAGGGGTCGTCGGCGTGACCGCCGGCGCAAGTGCCTTCAACTTCGCGAGTCAACAGCAAGTGCTCCAGCAGGTGCTGAGCACGGTCCGCGTCCAGTAGGCGCAGGAGGGACACCATGAGACTAACTACGATCGGCCTCATCGCAGGGACGCTGTCGCTCACGCTCGGCGCTGGCTCCTCCCTCGCGCAACAGCAGGAGACGTTGAATCAGATCCAGACCGCTTGGGTCGACGCCAAAGGCGACGCCAAGATGCAGGTGGAGTTCGTGCTGAGTGCCAAGGCCTGGATCAACTGGAAGAACCAATACGGGGATCACCCCGACCTGCTTCGTCGCGACCTGGTTCACCAGTTTTCGATGTTCGTGCTCGAGGACTTCAAGCTCGAGCGCGACGACCTGAACCGCAAGGCAACGGCGTCGATGCGCGTGCGCGGGGAAGCGCGGTATCGGGGAGACGGCAAGTTCGAGATCGTCCTGCCGAAGACCTGGAACAAGATCACGGATACCGACGGGGGGCGGGAGTGGCACTTCTCCTACTCCGAAATCATCGGCCAAGGCACCGTGATGAACCAGTCGATCAAACTGATCCTGCCCGAGGGCATCACGGAGCCGAAGCTCTCGCCCGGACTTCAGGGCCAGCAACTCTTGAGCTATCGACTCCCGACCTCGCCCAGCAAATCGAGCACCTGGCCGGTACTGATGGGCGTTGGGTTGGTCGGGTTGCTCGGCACGCTCGGCATGAGGTTCACCGTCTGGCGGTAGTCGATCGCGCGACGGACTCCGACCGCACCGGCGCGTGGGCCGTCGGCGACCAAACTTTTCTTCGCAAAGTACTTGAAGAATCCAACGCCGGAGCTATCCTGCCCCGCCAGCACTCGGGCCAGATCGAGCGCATTCACGAGCAACTCTGCTCGTGAATGCGCTTGCTTCGGTGTACCGGCAGGAGGTCACGTCCGTGCCCACGCCCTTCCGTCTCCTCGACCAGGTTCTGCGCGGCGAGGCGACCGGTCCGGATCGCATCGGCCAAGGCCAGGTGAGCCTCGACGCCCGGTCGTTGCTCTTCACCATGGGAGTCCTCGGCGTCGTCTTCGGGGCGTGCGTGGGTTCGTACACTCCTCTGCGCGAGGGGGGGACCTGGCAACAACCGCTCGCCAGTGGACTGAAGATCCCACTGCTGTTCGGCCTCACCTTTCTGGTCACGCTCCCGTCGCTGTACGTCTTCAGCGCCATCGTTGGCTCTCGTTTGTCCTTGAGTTCCGTGATCAACTTGCTGCTCGCCATGATGAGTGTCGCACTCGCGGTATGCGCGTCCCTGGGACCGATCGTGGTCTTCTTCGCGCTGAGCACCGACAGCTATCCCTTCATGCTGGTGCTGGTGGTCATCGCGTCCGCAGTCGGTGGCTTCCTCGGCTTGACCTTCCTGCTGAACACGCTCCATCGACTGGCGCTCGCCCAGGAGGCCCAACACTTCGAGGCTGAACACGCGGTCGCCCTCGCGGAGCAGGCCCTCGCGGAGCAGGCCGATCGGCCGACCGCGCCCGCAGCCGAGAGCGACGCACCGTCGCGCCCCCACCGCGGCGCACTCCACCGAGCAACCCCCGGGACGGACATCCGCGCCCGAACCGTGTTTCGCATTTGGGTCGTGGTTTTCGCACTCGTCGGGGCCCAAATGAGCTGGGTACTCCGCCCATTCGTCGGCCACCCCAACCTGCCCTTCGAGTGGTTCCGCGACCGCGGCGGGAACTTCTTCCAGGCCGTATGGCGCACCGTCGAACGCCTGTTGGCAGGCTGAGTCGGTCACCCTTCGATCCATGAGCTCGGAGGGATCCGAGCCAACCCCGAGCGAGGTCGATTGTCCCGCGCCGAGTCCCTCAACTGGCGAAGTGCTACCGAAGGAGTGCTACGAGCCCACCCGTGGGTGGTCGAGAGCAACGTCGCGTGCCGAAGCTCGTTGTTCGTCATCCTGCTTGCGTTCGGGTCCTTCTACGGCGCAGTCATGGGAGCCTACGCACTGAACCCGACGCAGATGACGTACTCGGCCCTGAAGTCGCCGCTCCTCGTCCTCGCAAGCTTCTGCTTGAGCCTACCGAGCTACTTCGTCGTCTCGACACTGCTCGGGCTCCGCAGCGACTTCGGGTCGTCGATTCAGGCGTTGCTCGCAGCTCAGGCGAGCTTCTCGATCGTGCTGGCGTCGCTGGCGCCGATCACCGGCTTCTTGTACTGGAGCGGCGTGAAGTACGACACCGCCGTGGTGGCCAACGGAGTGATGTTCTTGACGGCTTGCCTAGCGGCCCAGCGCGTTCTTCGCCGGCTGTACGCGCCCCTGATAGCTCGGGATTCACGACACCGCGTAGCGCTCTACTGTTGGATCACCATCTACTGTTTCGTGGCCATCCAGATGGCGTGGATCCTTCGCCCCTTCATCGGCTCCCCCAACCTGCCGCCGACCTTCTTCCGCGGAACCGAACTGGGCAACGCCTACGTCGCGATCGGCCGAGCCCTCTGGCGCTGGGTCGCCGGGTAGCCGGTCCGCGTGGATTCAGTGCCGTACCCCTGGTGCCTCGTGGCCGGTGCGCGCCACCCACTCGGTGTACGGGTGGTGGTACAGGGTCGGCCGCGGATGCTCGCGATCACCGCCGCTCAGGTCGAGCACCTTGTTCGCAATCCCGCGGAGGAAGGTGCGATCGTGCGAGACGAACAACATCGTGCCCTCGAACTGTGACAGCGCCTTGACGAGCATCTCCTTGGTGAGCAGATCGAGGTGGTTGGTGGGCTCGTCGAGGACGAGGAAGTTCGGGGGATCGAAGAGCATGCGCGCGAGCACGAGCCGCGAACGTTCGCCCCCCGACAGTACCCGCACCGACTTGTTGATGTCGTTGCCGGAAAACTGAAAGGCGCCGAGTAGATTACGCTTGGTGCCGGTGTTCGCGAGTGGGAAGTCGTGGTCGAGTTGCTCCCACACGGTCATGCTCGGGTCGAGCACCTCGAGCGACTGCTGCGCGAAGTACCCGAGCTTGAGACTCGCACCGAGCCGCACGTCGCCCGCATCCGGGGCCATCGCTCCCACCACCATCTTGAGAAGAGTCGTCTTGCCGGTGCCATTCTCTCCCATGACGCACCAACGCTCACCTCGATGGACGGCAAAGTCGAAGTCCTCGTAGATGACCCGACTGCCAAATCGTTTGCTCACGCCCTTCAAGATCGCCACGTCCTCGCCGGAGCGAGGGGGCTTGGGAAAGTCGAACGACACCACTTCTCGCTGTCGTGGAGGTTCGACCAACTCGATCTTGTCGAGCTTCTTCATGCGGCTCTGCACTTGCCCGGCCTTGGCGGCGTGCTTGTTGAAGCGATCGATGAACCGCTGCTCCTTGGAGAGCATCGCTTGCTGACGGTCGTACGCGGCTTGCCGCTGCAGAGCTCGAGTCGCCTGCTCGCGTTCGTAGAAGTCGTAGTTCCCCGAGTACGAGGTCAACTCGCCGTCGTTGATCTCGATGACGCGCGAGACGACCCGGTTCATGAACTCGCGATCGTGACTCGTCATCAACAGCGCCGACTGGGTGTCTCGCAAGAACTCCTCGAGCCATAGGATCGACTCGATGTCGAGGTGGTTGGTCGGCTCGTCCAACAGCAAGACATCGGGGGCACCGATGAGCACCTTGGCCATCGCGACGCGCATCTTCCAACCGCCGGAGAGAGCACCGACATCGCCGGCGATCCAGTCATCGGCGAGTCCGAGGCCGTGCAGAATGCGCTTCGCTCGGGCCTCGAGTTCGTACCCTCCGAGTTGTTGGTACTCATCTTGCACCTGACCGAAACGGGCGAGCACCCGATCGAGGTCGTGCGCCTGTTCCGGATCTGCCAACGCCTGCTCCAGATCCGCCAACTCGTGGTGCAGCGCACCCAATCGCCCGCTGCCGGCGATGGCCTCGTCCAAGACCGAGCGCCCCGACATCTCGCCCGCGTCTTGACGGAAGTACCCAATGGTGAGCAGCTTCGGGTACGACACTTCGCCCGCGTCGGGAGTCTCCTCGCCGGTGATCATGCGAAACAGGGTCGACTTGCCGGCGCCGTTCGGGCCGACGAGGCCAACCTTCTCGCCGGGATTGAGTTGCATCGACGCCTCGACGAAGAGCAACTGGTGGCCGTAGACCTTGTGGATGTCGTTCAGCGCGATCATGAGGGTCTCTTCGTTCTTCTTGTGCTGGGGTCGAACCGGTGGCATGCGAGGCGTGCGCAACCTGGGAAGGCACTAACACACCCGCACGCCGAGGGCAACTCCGGCGCGCGGTCGGAGGCCCGGCGACGCCTCGCCCCGCCGTCGCGGTCGGGTTCAGCTCAGCCCCCCAGGGGAGCAGCGGCCGGCGACCCGCCGACTCCCGGCGGGCCGAGCCGGCACAGCCAACCCGCACCACCAAGAGCGTTCGCGCTCAGCACTCCCGGCTCGGGCGCACCGCCTTGCGCCACGGCTTCGAGGGCCACCGTAATCGCGCCGCCCTCGTCGCCGGCGAGCCGGGCAATCGCGCGCGAGTTCAGCCCCGCCTTCGTGCCGTCACGGTGGAGCAGGACCACGGGCTCGGGGAAGGTCTCGACGAGTTGGGTCAGCAGGGACGACAAGGCCCCGTCCCCGCTCCGACCGCGTTGGGCAGCGTCGACGCCGTGGTTGCCCCGCTCGTCCAGGAGCCGGTTCACGGCGCTCGTCACCTGCACGACTTCCAGCGGCGCGGCGCGGCTGCGACACCGCCGGAACCGATCCCCACGACGCGCGAGGTCGAGCACTTCGTGTAAGTCGAGTAAAGGGTTCAGCACGCGTCTCCCGAGGCGCACGAAGACCGCGATGATTGCCCACAGCGAAGCCACCCCGAGCCCCACGACGACCCAAGCCCCGGCTCCACCCAGTCGCTGGGCTTCGAGATCGGCGGCGTGCATGGCCGCGCGATTCACCTCCAGAATGCCACTCACGGCCGCGACGATCCTCTCGATGGCATCTTCCCGTGCCTCGAACGCGCGCTCGAGGTGCGACTCGATCACGGCGATCAGCGGCCGCTCCGCAGACTCGGTAACGTTGCTGTTCATCCGACTCACGCTTCGCCGCACGGCCTCCTGGCTCGCCGCGCTCAGCGGACGCCCCTGTGCCCGTGCGAACTCGACGAGCACTTCCTCGGCCGCGACGATCGAGTAGTCGTTCGCCTGCATGATCTCGGCGATCGCCGGCCCCATGCGCCCGAGGAGTGCGGTCGCCCCGAACGCGAGACACAGATTCAGGACCACGAGGACGCCCGCGCTGGTGTTCGACTCACGCCGCAGGGTCATGAGCCGATCCGCTCTAGCATCTTCGCCACGGCATCTCCCTGGCTCACCAAGACCACGGAACACCCCGCCTCGAGCACTGCCGTCGGCCCCGGCAGGGACACCGCCCCGCTCCCGCCTCCGGCCCGGCGAATGGCGACGACGGTCACTCCGTAGTGTTTCGGTAGCTGCAGGCTGGCGAGCGTGTGCCCTGCCAACGCAACGGGCACATCGATCTCCGTGATCACCAAGTCGTCGCCGACGGGAAGCTCGCCCCGGATACCTTGGTAGAGGATCTGGTTGGCGAAGCGCTCCCCGAACTCTCGCTCCGGGTTCACGACCTGATGCGCTCCGACCAGCTTCAGGATTCGCGCGTGGACCTCGTCATTCGCGCGCGCAATGACCCGTCGCGCACCGAACTGCCGGAGCAAGGCCGTGCAAATGATCGCCGCCTCCCGAGACTCATCCCCGATCGCGCACACACACGCGTCGCGGCGCTCCGGCGAACTCCCCTCGATAGCCGCCGTGTCGGTGGCGTCGAAGCACAGCGCCTCAGCGGCGAAACTGGCGGCGATGCGAACCCGGTCCGGGTGCCGATCAATGGCGAGGACTTCGACATCGCGCGCAGCCAGGGCCCCGGCGACCGTCATACCGAACTGGCCGAGCCCAATCACAATGGCTTGCCGCCTCATGAGAACCTCCTGGTCGTGAATCGTCCCCCACAGCGCCTCAGACCCAAACCGAGCGCACTCGAAAGCGCCTGCAACGGACGCCTTGCGCGGCCTTCTCGCGTGCGGTGGATGCGGCTTCGCCGCCGCCACGAGGGGCTCTCCGAAAGCCCCGTCGGTAGATCCAGGCCCGGAGTTGCCACGAAGCGCGTGGGCCACCGGCAAACGCTACCCGACATCGATGACCTCCTCGGGCCGCTCCGAATCGAATGGCAGCGGCCGCTGCCCTAGGAACAGCAGCAAGCTCAAGCTACCCACCCGACCCGCAAACATGGTGCAAGCAATGATGATCTTCCCGATCTCGTCCAGGCGGGCAGTGCCGCCGATCGACAACCCGACCGTGCCGAGCGCCGAAACCACCTCGAAGGCAGCCTCGGTCAGGGTCAGTGTCTGGGTCAACAAGATCGCAAGCGATGCGAGCATGAAACTCGCGAATCCCAGGCTCACGACGAGGGCCGCCCGGTGCCGGGTGGCGTGACCCAGTTGGCGCCCAAAGGCATCGATCGCCGTGAGCCCCCGCACCGACTTCACCACCGAGATCACCAGTACCGCAGCCGTGGTGGTCTTCACGCCGCCCGCGGTTCCGCCGGGACAGCCCCCGATGAACATCCACACCATCATGACGAGTAGCGTGGCGGGGCGAGCCGCACTGAGGTCCACGGAGTTGAAGCCGGCGGTACGCAGCGTCACCGACTGAAACCACGCGTTCGACAAGCGGTCGAACGCAGAGAGGTCGTGCAGCGTCTGCCCCCACTCGAACGCGAGAAACAGCGCGAATCCACCCACGAGAAGGATCGCCGAGGTGACGAGTCCGAGCTTGAGTTGCGCCGAGACCGACCTGTGGCGTCCGCGCATCAAAGCCGGCAGCGCCAGGATGGCGGGTGGGGACAATCCTCCCGCAACGATGAGGATGGCGACCCCCTGCAGCACCCACGGGTTCGTCTGATAGGCCAGCAGGCTATCGGCTTGGAGGGCGAAACCGGCATTGCAGAAGGCGGATACGGACGTGAACGTGCCTCGCCAGAGAGCCGTGCCCAACGGATCACCCGCGGCCCAGAAGGCGACCGCCAGGAAGAGCGCCCCCAACCCCTCGAGCACGAACGTGGTGACCAGTACCAAGCGCGCGGCGTACCGAACACCGCCGCGTCCCCGAGCTCCCAGCAGGCGAGCGACCGCTCCCTCGTGCTTCAGGCTGAGACGCTGTCCGAGCAGGTCCAAGATCGTGGTCGAGAACGTCATGATGCCCAGGCCACCGAGTTGGATCAGCACCAGCAACGCAACCTGGCCGAAGGTGCTGAAGGCGTGAGGAGTATCGAGCACCACGAGTCCCGTGACGCAAACCGCGCTCACCGCGGTGAAGAAGGCGTCGATCAGGGCAATGCCCGTCCCGGTGGCCGAGCTGATGGGCAGCGCCAGCACGAGACAGCCCACGATCGACAGCAGACCGAAGGTGCCGACCAGAAGCCGCTCCGGCTGCTCGGTCAAGAGTCCCCAGCCTCCGGTTCCGCGCGGGTCGCGGCGCTCCTGGGTGGGCGTCAACCTCCACCAAACCAGGGCGACCAGCAGACCGAGCGACACCAGGGGCCACGACCGCCCCGCGCTCGCGACGATTCCCACAGCAGCAGCAAGCGAGCTGCAGGCGGCCGCGATCGCCAGCAGCGGCCAATGACCACGCGCTTGCATCGACCACCCGACGACATAGAGCAGCGAGACGACGACCGAAAGTCCGACGGCCGGAAGCAACAGTCCGTCGTCCTCTGTGCCCGGCGTGAGCGTGGCGACGACCCAAGATCCCGCGGCCACGATGGCCGCGCCTCGCGCACGTTGCACCCAGGCAGCGGAGCGACCCGACGGCGCTGCGTGCGACGGACTCCACAGGAACGCGACTCCGCCGGTCGCGATCACGATCGCCAACAATGCGGTGAGCGGATTGGAGACCAACCGATCGAAGGCAAGCCCCAGCACGCCCAGCAGCAACGATGTTGCGAGCCAGCGCCCGGCCCAGGGCCGTTCGACGACCAGCGCGCTCGCCGCGAGGGCCAGAGCGCTGAGAGCGAAGGCCGCGACCACCGTCCAGGTCGAGCCCCCGGAGTGCAGCTCGCTGACGACCGCCCAGGGAACCGGCGACGCCGCGAGCAGAGCGCCCCGCAGAAGACCGAAGCGCCGAGACTTCTGACCCTGGTTCCCGAACAAGGCTCCCCCGCTCGCTTCTCGGCGATTCCAATCCCGAATCAAGCACATGCCGCGGTTGCTTCGGGCCTTGATTCTCTCGAGGGGACTGTTCGAAAGCCCCTCGCGACCGTGGCAAAGCCGCGTTCGCTTCACCCACAAAGCGCCAAGCGCGAACGCGAGTTGCTTGTGGATGCGCTTGATTCGAGCCGAGTGGTGTCGTCACCGCTTGGATTCGACCCAGGCCAAGGTGTCTGGCCGCGGGCATTCTGCCGAGGAGCTGCGATCCCTACCAGTGCGGTCGCGCTATTGGCGATTCCGAGACGCAGACTCCGGGGTCGAGTGCCCAGGGAGCGCGGAGCGCGCCGCTTGGAGGTGTCGTTCGGCTGCGTCGACTTGGCCCGCGGTGCGAGCGAGGTGGGCCAGTGCGACGTGAGCGTCGAAGTGGCCGGGATCGCACTGGACGGCGCGCTCGAGAAAGGCGTGGCCACTCCTCGGATCGCCGCTGCGGAGCGCGGCTTCGCCCAAGCGATACCAGATCGACGCCGCGTTCGGGAAACTGCGGGCCGCCTCCCGCAGCCGTGCCATCGCAAGGGTCGGGTCGATCGCAATGGCTTCGACTCCACCCTCGAAGTCCGAGCGCGCGAGGGAAGCCTCCCTCACCCGGTAGAGGACGACCGCGGTTCCCCGAATCGCCAGCCGTGCGATGAAGTCGATCGGCAGTCCCTCGCTGGCGAAGATCTGCGGCAGCACGTTGTCCTCGGGTTCATCGAACGCGATGTGAGTACAGCCGAGTTCGCGCACGCGATCGCGCAGCTTACCGCCGCCGTAGTGAAGACTGCTCATCTGGACGGCATCGATGCCGTTCTCGATCGTCAACGCATGGGCGAAGGGCCCACCCAAACGAGCCCCCGTCGGGATCATCGCGGCGACTTCGGCGTTGGCCCGCTGGAGGGTGTGGTCGCGGCTCTCGGCCACCGCCCACACGCGCGCCAGGGCTGGGAGCAACATCAGCGCGGCGATGACGATGGCGTGGCGCGGTGAGCGCCACCAACCCGCCAGGACCGCGGCCATTGCCGTCGCACCGACGCAGACGAAACCGAGACCGGTGCTCGGGATCTCCGATGATGTCACGGCCAACGTGGATTGGTGCCAAACGTAGACGAACCCGATGCCGCCGAGGCCGACACCGAGCATGACGCGCGTCCGTGCCCCCCGGAATCGGAACGGCCGCAACCGCAGCGCACTTGTCGTCGGCACTGCGGCTTCGTGGCTTGGTTCGCCGGACAGCCGCGAGCCTCGAGCCCGCCATGCCAGACCGAGATGCGCCAGTGACATCAGGGTACCCATGAAGAGAAAGACGATGATCGGTAAGCCGTAGAGCAGGTAGCGCAGAGGGCAGTAGGCGGCGACCGCAAACAACGGCAGCGTGGTCCAGAGCGTGACGTGGAGAGCGCGCTCGGGGGCGCGACGACCGCGACGAGCGGGGCCCACCCCAAGCGCAAACAACACGGAGCCGAGTGCGACCAGCGAGAGCATCGGAACTGCGGAGAAGAGTCGGGACCGCGACTCGAAAGTGAACAGGTACTCGAACACCGATCCATCCGACCAACCCAAGTAGTTCGTGATCTGCCCCCAGAAGGCCGGGGCCAGCTGCGGGCCGAGGCCGCCCACTGCGAGGAGTGCGCCAACGCCGAACGCGGCCACCCACCGCCGGTGGTGCGCTAGCCGTGTGCCCCGGAGGTGACGCCAGCCTTCCACACCGAGGGCCGGCACGACCAAGAGCACGAGCGCCTTGAGGCCGACCGCCACGACGCCCGCGAGCACGACTCCAGCAATCCAACGCCCCCAACCGGAGGCAGAACCCAACGCGATGGCAGCGAGCATCCAGAAGGAGACCCACGGGTAGATCACCGGCGAGCGCACGAACACCAACCACACCGGATCGAACGCGAGCAGGGTGGTTCCGATCAGCGCCGCCCCCACCCCGAACCGCCTTCGCAGCAGCGCCGAAAGCAGCAGCAGCGTGCCCAGCGACGCTATGAAGGAGAGCCCGCGTGCGCTGGCGAGGCTGACCCCGAACCCCTCGAAGATCAAGGCCCCGGGAAGGGTGACCCAAGGCTTCCGGTAGTGAGGATCGACGTATCCTTCACCGCCCTCTGCCCACGCGCGTGCCCTGGCCAAGTACCAGTAGCCGTCGATCGACAAGGACAGGTCGCGGCTGTAGCCGAGTGGTGGATCCGCGGCCGGATCGACCCAGACCAAGGCGGAGTGGAGCCCCAGAACCGCAGTGAGAAGGAGAATGGCCCGAGGTCCAAACCTGCTGCGGGCGGCGGCGCCCGCGGTGACGACCTCGAGCCGCTTCGGAGCGTGTTCGTCGGCAGCTTCAGGCGCCGACGGGCACTCGATGACGAGCGCCGTTTCGTTTCCCAAGTTCCGGTTCCTTCGGCTCGGCCTCCGCCCTCCGTACTCCTATCGTAGAAAGTGCACGGTGGACTTGCGCGAATCGGGCCGCTGCGGCACGGGCCGCCTCCCGGTGCCGATCACGTTTCGTTCAGTCGCGGGATCAGGGACACGAGATTGCAGGGACGGTGGCGATTGTCGAGCTGTTCGACCAGGATCTGATCCCATGCGTCCCGACAGGCCCCGGGTGATCCCGGCAAGGCGAAAACGAGGGTGCCGCGAGCAACCCCCGCCGTCGCCCGGGAGTGAAGCGTCGAGGTGCCGATCTTCGAGTAGCTCAGCCAACGAAACAGTTCACCGAAACCCGGGAGTTCCTTGTCGAACAGCGGCGCCAGCGCCTCGGGGGTCACGTCGCGCCCGGTCACGCCGGTGCCGCCGGTGACGAGAACGACATCCACGGCGGCGTCGTCGATCCATGCGCGCACCGCCGTCGCGATGCGCTCCACGTCATCGGGTACAAGAGCCCGCCCGAGCAAGCGGTGCCCGGCGCCCTGGAGACGCTCGACGAGGACCTGCCCGGATCCGTCGTTCTCGAGACTCCGGGTATCCGAAACGGTGAGCACAGCAATGTGAACCGGGACGAACTCAGCGGCCGCCATGGAGGATACCGTCTCTCCCGACTTGACCGACGACGCCCCGCCGACCCGCTTGGCAAGCCATCAAGCACCGTCCCGAAGCCAGCGCGCCGCCTGCCGCGCGTAGTAGGTGAAGATGATGTCGGCACCCGCTCGGCGGATGCCGAGCAAGCTCTCCAACACCACTTTGGGCTCATCGAGCCAGCCGCGACTCGCTGCGGCCTTGAGCATCGCGTACTCCCCGCTGACTTGGTAGGCGGCGATCGGCAGGTGGGTCGCCCCGCGCAACGCGCGAACGATGTCGAGGTACGGACCGGCTGGCTTGACCATCAAGATGTCAGCGCCCTCGGCTTCATCGAGACGCGCCTCGCGCAGCGCCTCGCGTGCGTTCGCCGGGTCCATCTGATAGGTCTTCTTGTCACCAAAGCGAGGAGCCGAGTCGAGAGCATCCCGAAACGGCCCATAGAACGCCGAGGCATACTTCGCGGTGTACGACAGAATCGCCGTCTCGGTGAACCCCTCGGCATCGAGGGCATCGCGGATCGCCGCCACACGCCCGTCCATCATGTCGCTAGGCGCTATGATGTCGGCTCCCGCACCCGCCTGACAGACGGCCTGCTGACACAGAGCCGCTACCGTTTCGTCGTTCAGGATGCGGCCATCATCCGCCACGATTCCGTCGTGACCGTCGCTCGAGTAGGGGTCTAGGGCGACGTCCGTGATCACGATGAGACGCGGCAGCTCCGCCTTGAGGAGCGCCACCAGCCGTGGAATGAGCCCCTCGGGATTGTGGCTCTCCTCGCCTCGCTTACTCTTCGCGCGTTCCGCGATCGCTGGAAACAGCACCACCGCGCCCACGCCATCGGCCACCGCGGCTGTCGCCTCCTCCAACACGCCACGCACCGTGAGCCGCCGACAGCCGGGCAGCGACGGAATCGGCTGATCTTCGGTTCCATCGTGCACGAACAGCGGGTAGACGAAGTGCTGCGGGCCGAGCCACGTTTCCCGATGGAACGCGCGCAACACCTCGTGAAGACGGTTGCGCCGCGGACGGGAGCGCTGCTCGCCTGGACCGAAGGGACGAACGGGTTGATTCGGCTCACCCACGCTGCAACCTCCTGTTCTTGCACGGTCTCCGGCGAAGGCCGGCCGGCCGCGCCCGCACTCGAGGGTTCTCGAAGGTCGCGTCGAATCGGCGGAACCGGCGCGAACGTCGAGGGCGATCTTCGGCGGTCGGGCCATGGAAAGGAATAGCGAAGTTGGTGCTGCAGGTCCCCTTCACGGTGCGATCCTACGAGCTCGACTCCCTGGGCCACTTGAACAACGCGGTGTACTTCTCGTGGCTGGAAGACGCATCGTTCGTGTTCCTCGCGGATCACGGGCTCCCGTTTCGCGCCTTCGCGGAGCTGGGCTGGTACCCCATCGTCGCGCACGCACGGGTCGACTACCGGCGGGAGATCCTCTCGGGAGACCGCATCGTGGTTCGCGGTTGGCCGCTCCGCTATGGAACGACCAGCATGCGCTTGGGTTACCGCTTCGAGCGTGAGCCCGATGGAGAAGTGGTCGCCGAAGCCGAGCGCGTCTGGGTGTTCGTAAAGACCGGCTCCGGCAAGATTCCGGTACCGGAGGTCATCCGCCGGGCGTTCGGCCCAGCACGGTCCACGGACGGCGACCCGCCACCCGCCTGAGACCGGCGCGAATTCATGACCTCCGCACCAAGTCGGTACGGTAGAGCTCGTGAGCGCTTCGCAGGCGGTGCCCAACGAACCGACGCCGCGCACGCAGTCATCTGCGTACGCGGCGTCGCCAATCCGAACTCCGAGCCAAGCGCGCCAGCGCCTACTCGGTCAACATGCGGTTAGTACTCGAACGGAATCTCCAACTCCGTAACCCGCGGCTGCGCCGTGCCGCCGCCACCGAGCGGTGCTCCCAGCATGCGGAACAACACCTCGATCGCAGTCGACCCACTCAAATCCGCCGGGTTATCGGTCCAGGCTCCGAACGGGGTCAGGCTCCCTGGGTTGTCGAAGTCATCTTGCGCCCCACGGAACAGCACCTTGGCCGCCGGCGCACCGACCACGAGTTGGGTCGGCGTGATGGTCGGCGCCATCAACATGGCCCCGCCGGCGCGCAACGAACCACCGACGTTGAGCGTGATCGTCTTCGCCTCGCTGATCGCAACCGAGGCCTCGAAGAACGGTCCGACGCTCGTCGGTGGGCAAATCCCGGTGAGCGGGTCCGCAGCCGTAACGACCGTCGGACACGACGTCGGCAAACCCGTGTTGAAGCCAATCGGCGATTCGATCCGGATGCGGCCCGCAGCACCGTTTCCACCGGAGGTGTCAGCGTTGGGCATGTACGTGAGCGTTCCCGCGAGCAGCGGGTCGGCCGTGGGATCTTGGTTGGCAAGCCCCCCCAGCACACTGATGGTCGGCCCCGGCGACTCGAAGACGGTGAAGCCGTTGCCCCGCAGAACGATTGCGCCTCCAGCCCCGGCCCCACCGTTCCCGCCGAACACAGCGGCCCGGTAAGCGTTGCCGCCGCGGGACAGGATCTCCGCGGTCGCGGCCACGAACAACACACCGCCGACGTTGATCTCGAGATACCCACCGGCGCCGCCGCCACCACTGCCGGGTGAACTCGCGGCCAGGCCGTCGGGTGACATCGGGCTTCCGCCACCGCCAGCACCGCCCGAGCCGCCGGGCGTCATCGGAGTGCCCAGCGGGGACAGGAACGAGTTGTTGCCGAACTTCCCGCCGCCGGCCCCGTGCTGGCCGTCGGCGATGCCGGAGGCGTCTGCCCCGTCGTTCGAGTGAGCCCCACCGCCACCGCTACCCGCCGTACCGCTGAGAAGCAGCGACTCGCCGCCGATTGCCGGCGTAGCCGGAGTCAACGGAACCGGATTCCCGGTCGGGTTGGGAGAAGTCAAAGGTGGCTGAGTTCCGTCCAGTTCCTGCGGGATCCCAGGGGGCAAGAAACCATTGCGACCATTCGTGACCGCGACCCCATCGGACAACCCACCGTCGCCGCCGTTGCCACCGCCAGGTCCGCCGAGGCCACCCAAGCCGGCGACCGGCGGCATGGCCGCGAGATTCGGGACGCCCCCGTTGGCACCGGACACGTCGATGACCCCCGAGATGGTCGCCTCACCCTGAACGCGGATGACGAGCGGGTTCTCCCCGAAAGCATGCAGAGTGTAGCCCGCCGGGATCACGAGCCGCGTGAAGTTGAACTCGCCGCCACCACTCATCGCGGGAGCCGCCAGGACCGGCAAACCGTTCGGGGCAACCACCTGACCGGGTGGGAAGCCGACGATCAACTGCGGTCCGGTGTTCACTTGGTACACACCCATGGGCTGGGTACTGAGATCGAGTGCACCGTCCACGCCCGTGCCACTGTTGATGGGCTCGGAGGTGGCACCGATGCTGACGCCGGCACCGGCCACCGGCTCGAGACCCGTGAAGTTACTCAAGCCGGGTAGGCTGACGCCGCCGTTGGCCTCGAGGTGGATCCGACCATCGGCACCGTGACCGCCTCGGTAGTCTTGGGTCGGACCAGCCGATGCGGTGGCTCCCGCTCCGCCGCGCGCGATCAACAGACTTGCGTCGGCCAGGCCGATGCCACCGGTCGCGAAAACACCGATCGAGCCGCCACTACCGCCGCCGCCGCCGCCGCCGCTGTTTCCAGCAGGTCCCTGTCCTCCATCACCGCCGTTGGCCATGATCTTGCCCGCGATGCTGGTCTGGCCATTGACGTACGCCACGAATGCGCCGCCGCCACCACCACCGCCGCCACCGAACCGCGCTTGAAGCATGCCGGTTCCGACCCGCTGCGGGCAGCCGCCACCGCCCCCGCCGCCCGAGCCAGCGGTCAGGGCGAACAGAGCAGTGTCGCCTCGCGCGACTCCGCCTTTGCCTCCCGGCGTCTTCGCCGGAACCAGGGCCGCCGTGATGTTTCGTCCATCCTCGCCAGCGCTTGCGTGACCACCACCGCCACCCGGACCCGGCCTGGGTTGCGACGTTCCCATCGCGGTGGCGAAGGACATACTCGAGCCGCCCTTGCCGCCGTTGTTTCCGCCGTCGCCAGCCGGCATGACTCCGGTGACGAGCTGCTGCGCGGCCATCACCGTCACACCGCCACCGTCACCCCCGTTGCCGCCACCGAGCCGCCCAGCGCCGCCGATTCCCGGTGCGGCACCGGCTGCAGTACCCGCGGCGCCGCTCAAATCAATCGTGCCATCGAAGCGGGCGGCAATGGCCGTCGTCGAGCCGGTGCCCGAGCAGCGGATCACCAGTGGATTGTCGCCCGTCAACATGACGTTCGCACCGGCCTCCCAAACGAAGGTGCGAACGTGGAACTCTCCGCTGACGGCGCCGGGGTTGTTCCCGCCGCCGAGAATCACGACCGGAGTTCCGACGTTCGTGACATCGATGATCTCCCCGATATCGGTCGAGATTTCGTAGGAACGCAAGGCTTCGAGCACGACGTCCACGGTGCCGGTCCCAAACGGGGCGGGGGTCGCCGCCACGGTGCCAGTACCTATCAGCTCACCCACGGTGGGGTCCCAATTGGCGTCGGTGAAGTCGCTGTTGAAACTCTCGTCCTGCTGGAAGTTGGTTCCCATGTCGACCACGATCGTGTCGCTCCCCACACCGCCCACCACGTCTGTGTTGTCGAGAGCGATGAGCTCCGACAATCCCGGCTGGGGATCGCAGAGGAAGTTCGTGGTCGCAGGCGCCATCGGGGTCACTCGGACCCGCACCTGGGCGCTTTGGCCCGGTAGGTCTGCGGCGCTGTCCCAGACGAATCGGTGGATCTGGCCCGGTGCGACGATGCCGGCGACGATCGAGTCCTGAACCGCGTTGCCCGGGGGCAAGCCGGGAGCGACTCCGGGCGTTGCAAAACCGACCAGCGTGCACGGATCGAAGGCGCCGCTACCCGCCGGGTTCTCGAACTCGACGCGGCACTCCCACTGCTCACTCGCCGGATCGCTGAACAGGCTGGTTACGATTTCGATCGCGCCCGCGCGAACCCCAGAGGGAACGAGCACGGCTTGTACGGTGGCCGGGACCAGCCCCGGTATGGTGCCCGGGCTCTTCTGGACCCGTAGCGGGATCGTGTCCGAAGTGAGGGGAGAGCCGTCGGCGGTGCACGCGGTGTCGAGGCGTACCTGGATGATCGAGGCCTCGTCGCAGTCGTTGACCAAGACGTTGTTGGGGATCGTCAGGGTCACCGCCTCCATGCCCGCGGGAACCGTGAACGTAGCGCCCATGGGCAGGCCCGGGGCGATGCCGCCGGCGGCGATGCTCGTCGACGCAGCGTCGATGAAAGTAGCCCCGGTGACGAGACCCAAGTTGTAGCCGTACAAGGTCACGGTCGTCGTCGTGATGTCACCGGTCACGGAAGCGATCAACGCGCCGTCGTTCTGGCCACCCGCGACCGTGCCGACGATGGTCGGGCAGCCGCAGAAGTCCGGGGAGCCAAAGGCGCGCTTGAACTCGCTGCCGTCCCGCACGTCGAGATCGATGTTGCCGTCGCGGACGGCGGTCGGAACCAGGACCTGCATGGTGGTGAAAGTGTCCAATCCGGCCATGCCGGTAACCTGAACGCTCATGACGCGCCCCTGCAGCCGCAGCGGATTGGCCCCGCTCTCGCGGAAGGTGACGATGTTGTCGTCGAGGATGGTGCTGAAGTTGCGGCCTTGGATCGTCACGATCTCGCCGGCGCACGCCGCGGTCGGAGCGATCGACTCGATTTGGGGGTCCCCCCCTGGCGGTTGTGGCGGCCCGATCACGCCGCCGACTGCATCCGGCCGCCGGCAACCGCCGAGCAGCGCCATCCCGAGGGCGAAGGTCAACAACACGAGGCCCTTGGGGGCCGTTCTGCGGAGGCTAGCTCGAGCCACGCCGGTCTCCTTTCAACCCGCGTCGGAGTGCGCCAGCGACATTGTCGTCGCAGTTCCCAGCACGATCCGGTGGGGTCTACTGCCTTTTACTTCCTGAAAACTCTCGAATGAACTAACTGCTTCGCTTCGATCCACTGGCCCCGGTGCAGAGACCAGAACAGTGCAGAGACCAGAACGGTGCCGACCCGAACGCGCCGATCCCGCCCGCGTAGGCCCGATTGTCGTCCTCCGAACGACGCCCCCTGACTCTCCGTCACAGATGGCCACCCGACCTGTTCTTCGAGCGGCGAGTCACGGTGAGGATCGTGGGTCACGGTTCTACCGCAAAACGACTTCCGAACTCGGAGAATCCTCAGAAGAACTTTCTCTGAAGAGAGTTACGGAACCGATTCGTCGACCACCCGAGGCTCGAATTGCATAGTCGGTTCCGGCCAGTGAGTCAAACGCGACACACTGCCGCGGGTGAACCACACGGGACGCCCCACAAAGGGCAAGCCGGGCCGACGATGCGAAGTCGGTCGATGCGAAGTCGACGATGCGGGCAACGCCCCCGGCACTGCAGGAGTCCCTCCCACGGCGGGGTCCGAGACCGGTCGATGGTAGCCCTACTCCGATCCTTGTCAACACTTGCGACTGTAACGTCGGGTCTCCGACAAAGATGGCGGAGCCGCGTGGGACTTCGGGGAAGCCGCAGAATCTTGGGCGCGAAGTCGATATCCTTCCAGACGGCTCCCTCTGCGCCGTGGCACTGCACCCTCTGAGGTGGACTGCCCCCTGAGGTGGACTACCCCCTGAGGTGGACTACCCCCGGAGGTGGACTACCCCCGGAGGTGGCCTACCCCCGGAGGTGGCCTACCCCCGGAGTAAAGCTGCCCAGCCGCTTCGAAACGCATGAGAGTAGGTTCCCACCCGAGCCATGGCGAACGACGACTTGAAGCTGCTCTTCGAGACCGAGCGCCAAATCCTCGCGCGCCGCTTGCGGAGATTGTTCCCGACCGGACTTCAGACCTCGCGCGACCCCGCCCGCAGTCGCGGCTCGCGCAGTCGACGGTCGGGCCCAGCACCCGACCGCGCTCCGCAGCGACGCCGAGCGACGCGTCGCGGCTCCAGGCCGGCCTTCACGGCGTGCGTCTCGATCTTGTTGCACGGGGTGCTCCTCGCGCTTTTCCTGCCCGATCGACCGCCCGCCGCAGCGCCGTCGAAGCCACCTGCCGTCGAAATCCGCTGGGTGCCCCGGCTCGCGAAGAAGGCGCCGACTCCCGCACCCGCGCCGCCAGCGATTCCGGAGCCCACACCCGAGGTCGTCGAGCCTGCCCCCGAGGTGGCGGCTGACCCCGCGCCTCAGCCGACGGCCCGGGTCACACCGGTACCAGCCCCCGAGCCAGCGCGGGTGGAGGCGTCCGAGCACGGGCTCGCGGGCGCGCCCGTGCAATCCGCCCCAACCGCGGGCGGCGAGTACGGGTCGCGAGGCGCAGGGAGGGCGGAGGCGGTCCGCCGCTACGGAGGCAGCGAAGCGACCGAGTCAGCGGTCGCGGCGGGACTGCAGTGGTTGCTCGAACACCAAGACGGCGACGGCAGCTGGGGGCCGGACACGTTTCACTTGCACTGCGAGGGCGCGGCGTGTCGCGGATCCGGCTTCCCCGAGTACCGAGTCGGAGTGACCGGGCTCGCGACCCTGGCCCTGCTCGCTTCGTTGTCCGCACTCGCCGATGAACAACCGCCGGCGCGCGCCATCCGAAGAGCCCTCGACTACTTGCTCAGCGCCCAAGACGAGAGTGGCTGTTATGGGCCCCGCACCGGCAACTACATGTACAACCACGCCATCGCCGCGTTCTGCGTCGCGGAGGCCGCCGCCCTCACGCGCGAGGAACGGCTACGAAACTCGGCGGAGCGGGCGCTCTCGTTCTCCGCGCAAACGCAGCAGCCGGGCGGCGGCTGGGACTACACGTCCGCGCGCACCCTGCGCAACGATCTCTCGATCACCGGGTGGCAAGTGATGGCGATCCACGCGGCGCGCCGCGCGGGCATCTTCTACCCGGAGGAGATGGAGCAGCGGGTGCGACACTTCGTGCGCCGTGCGGCGCCGCCGTCGGGCTGGGCAACTTACGCCGACCGCGGCATCGGTGAGGGACGCGGTGGGGTTTCGATCGCGGCCGTCGGCATGCTGTCGAAACTCTATCTCGGCTGGTCACCCGGCTCGCCAGAGATCACACGCACTGCCGAACTCCTCGTACGTCAGCCGCCCAACGACGCGAGTCGCGTCGACTGGGAACGGACGTTTCAATCGTCCTACTACTGGTACTACGCAACTCTCGCCTTGTTCCACGTCGGCGGCGACACTTGGGAGGCGTGGAACGTATGGATCCAACGCACGATCCTCCCGCTCCAGCGCACCCGCGATCACCGCGAGGGGTCGTGGGATCCGGATCCGAATTGGCTCGGGGCCGCGGGCGGGCGAGTCGCGACCACGGCGTTGAACGTACTCACGCTCGAGGTCTACTATCGCTACGCGCCGCTTGCCAAACGCTACGGACTGGAGGAGAAGAAATGACGGGCGAGCCCCGACCCATCGGCGCCTCCAGCACCGAGTGTCGCGCGCTGGATCGACGGGCGATCCAGGAGTTCTCGATCCCGGGACTTCTGCTCATGGAGCATGCGTCGATCGGTGCGGCTCAGTTGGCTTGCGATCGGCTGCGGGCGTTGCGCGGAGACGTGGTCGGAGCCCGCGTGGGGATCATCTGCGGCCCTGGCAACAACGGTGGCGATGGCTATGCGGTGGCGCGGCATCTGCACCAAGCAGGTGCCAGCGTCACCGTGTGGGAACTGGTGACGCACGGGCGCGCCGACGCCGACGATGACGCGGCCCGTAATGCGGAGATGGCACGGGTGCTGGGCGTCACGCGGGTCGACGCAGCGGCGACGTGGCCCGACGCTTCGGCGAACGTTCCGCTCGACCTGGTGGTCGACGCGGTGTTCGGGACCGGCCTGACTCGTGAACCGGTCGGGCGTTTCCTCGCCGCGATTCGCTGGTTGAATGAGCAGTCGGCACCGGTGCTCGCGCTCGACCTCCCGTCCGGGTTGGACGCGGACTCGGGCGAGCCGCTGGGCGTGGCCGTCGAGGCCGACTGGACGGTGACGTTCGGGTTGGTCAAGAGGGGCCTGACGACCCCCGGCGCGCAGCGCTTCACAGGTGCGTTGTTCTATGTTCCAATCGGGATTCCGCGGCAGCTCCTGCCGGCAGGGTCGACCGGTTTTCCGCCCGCTCCCATCGCGGTCCGGCAATCGTGTTGACCCAATCGATCGACGCCGATTCATCGCTCCACTCGCCGCCCAATCGTCGGCACGCGAAGGAGAGAACCCGCTGTGAGTAGACCATTCCTCTGCGCGTGCGGGAGCGTGCTCGACGTGGAGCAGATCCCGCTCGGCGCGCGCTTCGGGTGCCCCGCTTGCGGTAGCCAACGGCACCTCGCCGCCGCCGACCCGGGACTGCTGGCCGAACACGCCGAGCCGGACGGGATCTACGACATGCTGCTCAAGCGCCGCATGGGCACGGGCGCCGAGTTCGCGCCGGCGGTGTTGGTCTCGCACGACGTGCAGCCCGCGCCTCGGGCCGCCGAACGCCTTCCCGTGAACTCTCCACCGACCGAGATCGTCGCGCAGCCGCGGCGCGCGGAGGCCCTGGGTCTGAGTCCTGGCGACAGCCTGGGACCGTATCGCATCGAGCGCGTCCTCGGCCAAGGCGGGATGGGCACTGTGTATGAGGCGTTCGATCAATCCCTGCACCGCACCATCGCGCTCAAGGTGCTGGCCGAAGAGCACGCGCGCAACGCAGAAGTCGTCGATCGTTTTCAGCGCGAGGCGCGCGCCGCGGGCTCACTCACCCACCCCAACATCACGCATATCTACTCGATCGGAGCCGAGCGCGGCTGCCACTACTTCGCCATGGAGATCGTCCGGGGCAAGACCCTTGCGGCGGTTCTCCACGAGGAACGGCGACTCGATGACGACCGCGCCGCGGACTATCTGCTGCAGGTCGCTCGCGGGCTGCGTGTCGCCAAGCAGAAGGAGATCATTCACCGCGACATCAAGCCCTCCAACTTGATCCTCGCCGACGACGGGCTCGTGAAGATCACCGACTTCGGACTGGCCAAAGTCGTGACGAGTTCGGTCGACATCACGGCGACCGGGGTCATCGTGGGTACACCCTTGTACATGAGCCCGGAGCAAGGCAAGGGCGAACCGCTCGACCACCGCAGCGACATCTACTCGCTCGGCTGCACCTTCTACCACTTGGTCGCGGGGCGGGCCCCGTTCACCGGCGAAAGCGCGATGCACATCATCGTCCGGCACATCACCGAGGATCCACCCGCGCTGACGCCGTTCGAAGAGAGCACCGGTGAGGGGAGTCGCCTGGCACGGGTGATCGGGCGGATGATGGCGAAGCACGCGATGGATCGTTTCCAAACCTACGACGAACTCATCGAAGCCGTGACGCAGGCCGTGTCCGGCGCCACCGGATCGAGTTCGCGGGTCGAAGCGACACCGAGTCGCGTGGTGATCGTGACCGAACCCGCCGGAGAGCGCACGCCGGGCGACTCCATGAGCCGCAAGCAGCTGTCGATCGCGGACGTGAACTTGGAGCTCGGACGACACGAGAAGGCCCTGGCACTGTATCATCGGGTGCTCGAGGAGAATCCCGAGATGGAGGTAGACCTGAGCTTTCGCATGCTCCAGATCCACCAAGCTCGCCGGGACGAGGAGGCTCAGATCGAGCTCTACCGCCGCATTCTCCACCAGTCGACCGATCCCAAGGAGCGGTTCTTCTGTCGCTGGAAACTGCTGGCGCACCACTACGATCGCAGCCTGACGGAAGTGCGCCAGGCCAGAGAGTTGCTCGAGCAGCTTCTCGATGGGGAGATTCCGTCGCCGGTGCAAGAGCGCCGACTTCACCAGCGCTTGGAGCACCTCAAGCAGCTCGAGCGGCGCCTGTCGCGGGATCGCGAAGCGGGGATCACCCTCGTGCGGAAGACCGGCGACCTCCAGATCGAGCTGGATTAGTTTCCTCGAGGGGGGGGTTCGCAAAGCACCCTCGGCGCTGCACTTCACCCAAAAGCGCTCGCCTTCGGCAGGCGCCACCAGTAGGTTACGGTGGATCTCAGGATGAGTCGGCGCGGGTCTGACGTTTGCGCCGATACTGAGACCGAGGAGAGCCGGAGCGGAGGAGACGACAGAAATGCTCAACGTCGCGGAGAAGTGCGTTTGGATCCTCTCGGGGCTGGTGATCGCTGGAATCGCGGGCTGGTTCGTCTACTTCGGTGGTCCGACGACGGTTCCCTACATCTTGGCGGAGACGCAGTCCGTCAAGAAGGAAGACGCCCTCAAAGCGCTGAGCCCCGCTGCCAAGGTTTCCCTGGAGAAGACCCTGAGCACCGAGCCGACCACCGCCAAACCGAAGAGCAAGGACGACGAGAAGGGTGACGGCAAGGGTGACAACAAGGCGAAGTCGACGCCCCGTCGACAAGCGAGCCAGGTTTTCATCCAGGCCAACAGCGCCACCTTCGAGCGGGTCAGCACGAAGAACAACGCTCTGAAGGAAGCCGACAAGGCGAAGAGCGAAGTCGTTCGCAACCCGGACGGGACCAACTCGCTCAAGGTCTATGACTTCGACGAAACGAGCATCCTCAGCCAAGTCGGCGTCCAGGAGAACGATGTCATCGACTTCATCGATGGTAAGAAGATCGACTTCTCCAGCCCGCTCGAAGCGAACCAGCTCTACGACGAGTGCAAGGCGAAGTTTGCCGCCGGAGACCCGGTGGTCGTCGAGGTCACCCGGCGCGGCACACGCACCCAGATCGTCGTGCTTCCGAACTTCTAAGGAGTCGCCCTCGACGTCGTCGCTCCAGCATCCCATGTCCGGGACCCTTGCTGTCTGTCCGCGCGATGCAGACGTCCCCACTCGCGTTCGTTGGGCATCTGGCTGATGGCGGTGAAGCTGGCGCTAGCGGCCACCCAGCGCGTCGAAGCACTCGCGTTCGCGCGGCTCGCCGAGCGAGGCTCCCGCACAGACGACGGGTAGGTCCTGCGCCCCGCCTTCTGCAGCGGGCGTGGCGCATGAGACGACAGCCCGTCTTGGATCGGCCAAGCCGGTGCGCAGTGAGTCTCGAGGATCGACGACGAGAGCAACCAACCGGCAACTGCAACGAGGACAAGAACTAGGTCGACCGCTGAAACTCCTCACGCTTCAGGCCCGCGGACCGCATCTTGTTGTAGAGGGTCTTCACGTTGATGCCGAGGGCGCGCGATGCGCGTGTCTGGTTGCCGTCGTAGAGGGCCAGAACGCGCCGCATGTGCTCTTCCTCGACTTGTTTCAGGGTCCAGTCGAGCGGGTAGCTGGCTCTGCTCTCCCCCGCACCCGCGCCGGGCGAGATCGCCTCGCCCCCTTGCGGACCGAGTTCCATGTCCCGCAACTGGGCACGCACGTCCGCGGCAGGCACGTTTCCGTCTGGGTGCAACAGCAGCAGTCGCTCGACAATGTTCTCCAGTTCGCGGATGTTCCCCGGCCAGCTGTACTCCGCCAGGGTCCGCAGTGCGGCCGCGCCGAGTTCGACGGGCGCCTGGTCACCCTTGTTCAGCCGGGCGACGATGGCTTCCACGAGCTGCGGTAGATCGTCGAGCCGCTCGCGCAAGGCCGGCATGCGAATGTTGATCACGTTCAAACGATAGTACAGGTCCAGCCGAAACGTGCCGGCCTTGATGGCACTGCGCAAGTCGCAGTTGGTGGCCGCAATGACCCGCACGTCGACCTTCTCGGATCGAGTTGCGCCGACGGGGCGCAGCCACCCGCTTTGGAGGACACGCAGGAGTTTCACTTGCGTATCCGGCGACATCTCCCCGATCTCGTCCAGGAACAGGGTGCCCCCGTCGGCCGCCACGCACAGACCGGTCTTGCGAGAGTCGGCACCGGTGAAAGCGCCCTTCTCGTGCCCGAAGAGCTCGCTTTCGATGAGGGTCTCGGGCATGGCGCCGCAGTTCACCGCCACGAACGGTGCGGATCGACGACGGCTTTTTTGATGGATGAGACGCGCGAACAGGTCTTTCCCGGTGCCACTCTCCCCTTGGAAGAGGACCGTCGAGTCCGTCGCTGCGATGGTATCGATGATCCGCAGGATCTCACCGATCTGCGCGTTGCGTCCGCGAATCACCGTCTCGACGGCGCCGTCGTCGCCGAAGACCTCGGCCTCGAAGACACCGTGGGCATCGCGCACGGTGACGGCCGCGCTCGGTAGGTGTTCGCGCAGCCAACACGCCACTTCAGCGGGCCTGCCGGTCGTAACCTCTTCGCCACCGATCCGCGCGTGTAGGGTCTCGGCGGTCAATCGCAACTCCGCCACGGGCAGGCCGGGTCGCGCTTTCCGGACTTTGGCCAGCAGCAAGTCCAGGTCCGCGTCCTCGAGATCATCGCACGCGATCACGGCTCGTACGCCGCCGGCGTCGAGCAATCGGGTCCAGCCCTCGGCAACAGCCCGGGAGGTGACTCGCAAGTCGTGGCGCTCCAGTTCTTGGACGATGGCCGTCCGCAAGACGGGATCGCGGATGAGGAGTAGGACCGATTCGCTCATGTGTAGACCTGCACCTCTGCGCCGACGATCTCCTCCAAGTGGGCGAGGAACGCCTTGGTCAGCTCGGCGTCCAGCTGGGTTCCGGAAACGTCGGTCATGATCTCGACGACCTTCGGCACCGGCATCGCCGGGCGGTAGGACCGGCTACTGGTCATGGCGTCGAAGCTATCCACCACCGAGATGATGCGGGCCTCGTACGGAATCTCATCACCCGCAAGTCCATGCGGGTATCCACGACCATCGATGCGTTCGTGGTGGTGCAGCACTCCCGGGAGGCACGGCTGAAGGAAGCGCACGGGAGCGATGATGTCACGGGAAAGCACCGGATGTGACTTCATGATCTCGAACTCAGCATCCGTGAGCTTACCTTCCTTGTTGAGGATGTCCTCGTGAATGCCGATCTTGCCGACGTCATGTAGTTTTGCGGCAAACTCGATCGTCCAGGTTTGCTTGCGGCCGAGGCCCAGCACCGTTGCCAAACCCACGGCGAACTTGCAGACGCGTGATGCGTGCCCGTTCAGGTATCGATCCTTGCTCTCCAGTGCCGCGAGTAGTGCATCGACGACCTCGCGGAACCCACGAGCCTCGTTGCTGCTCAAGACCTTCTCGCGGGCCTTCTGGACGCTGACGAGGAAGTGATCGAGCGAGTAAGGCTTGGTCAGCAGATCGTAGACCCCAGACCGTAGCAACTTGACGGCCTTATCGATCGTGCCATTCCCCGTCACCACGACGACGGTCAGATCCGGAATCTCAGCGAGCGCAATCTCGATGAGCTGCTCCCCATTCATTCGCGGCATGTTGAGGTCGGTGATCAACACGTCCCAGTGACGCTGCCCCAAACACGCCACGGCCTCGAGGCCGTCCTTGACGATGGTGGGCCGCGCCCAGCTTTGCTCGTCGAAGATTGCCGCCACGAGTTCTCGCGCTGCCCCGTCGTCCTCCGCGACCAGGATGTTCAGGTCGTCATCGGCGATTCGTGGTGACATGGGTCAGCCCCCCCGCAATCGATGGGCGTTGGATCCCGGGAGTCGCCGCGGGGAGCCGCTCGGCCCGCACGACCGAGCTGAGGTCAGCCCGTTCCCGTCGTGGTTCGCAGCGGGAACGGCCCATCGGCGTTCCGGACTGCGGTGGAGATCGGGCCAACCGGTGCGCTCGGGTTTCATCAGTTCAGCTCCCGGAGTCTGGTGCTCGAGGCAAGGAGTAGGTCGTGCCGTCCGGTCAGCTGCTCGAGTTCGATGACCGAGAGAAGCTCTTGGTGAAGGTCGTCCAAGCAGCGTGCGACGTACAGCGCCTCATGGTGGCCGGCGGCCGCGCGCGGCACGGCCGCGCAGGCCTCAGCGCCGAGTTCGCGGAGCTCACCTCGGCAGTAGCTCGCAACGACATCGTTCAACTCGGCTACGTTCCCGGGCCAGGAGTAGCTCAGGAGGTCCGGTAGCACTTCATCCCGAAACCCCTCCCAACAGCGTTCGTACTCCGCTCCGGCGCAGTGCAACCAGATCTGATAGCTGCACAGAATCGGCACGTCCTCGAGTCGATCCCGCAGCCGGGGGATGTCGATGTGATAGCAAGACACCAAGTCCAAGAAGCTCGCGTCCAGAAAGCAACCTTCCTGCAGCTCTCGCAGCTCGAAGCAAGACCCGAGGATCAAGCGGGTGCGCGCAGAGTATCCATCGACGGACGGCACGCTCGGCTCGATCAAGTGGCGACTGAGCCGCTGCATCAGCGCGAAGGATAAATGCTCGACGCCAGCGAGATAGCACGTGCCCCCCGCGGACTGCCCAAGCAACCCGGCGGCCGACGGACTCCCGAACAGGATGGTTTCCACGTCCGCCGACGCCACTTGGTCGCAGCGAATCGATTGGAACGGAGCCCGAGCCGTGCGTCCGACCGCGTGGATCTTCCGCGCAGCGAGTTCCTTGCCTGTACCCTGTGCCCCGGTCAAAAGAACGGGATCGTCGAGAAGACTCACACCCACGATAAAGTCCCGAAGCTCCTGTATTGCCAGACTATCCCCTAGCAACGGAGATGCCTTGTGCAAGGCCTCCATCGATCCCCTCGTTTCCCCGGAGAGTACGCCGCAGTCAGGCGGTCCTCGGGCGCAGTTCCCCTCTGGAATGGTGGCTCAGGAAAAGCTCGGCGCGCTCCATTACGCTCGTCGTTCAGGTGTGCACGGACGGTTTGTTACTGAAGTCTAACCCGCTACGGGAGAACTTTCCAAAGGCCGGGGACTCGGCTGCGGGGCGCTACGGGGCGACTCCGAAGTCGCTTCACTGCGGTGGCCGTTGCACTCGGTGTGTTGGGAGCAAGCGACACTTTCGCCGCTGACGAACCCCCGGGGAAAGCATGAAGGGAGCGCGGCCGCAGCCACGAGGGGGCTTCGCGAAAGCCCCCCTTGGAGAGAATCTAGATCCGAGCCAGCGCGGTCCGCGCTGGCTCGGGGTCTAGTCGGCGCTGGCCATCAACGGGATCTCGATGGCTCGCACTTCGAACTGACGCCCCGCCAGACGGCGCACCAACTCGCCCAAGCGCTCGGCGGAGTCGGCTCCCAACTCGGTGTGGAGCGCCATGCCTTCTTCGTCACTGTCGATGAGCAAGCGGTACATCTGCGCCAGTGCTTCGCGAGCTGCCGGGCTGCGACACGCCTCGATCCGAACCGACGGACGGTCGTGGAGCTGCACCGCGACGAGTTCCCAACACTCGGGTTTCGCGTCGCGCTGCAGCAAGGTCAGGGCTTCTTCGAGTTCAGCGAGGAACCTACCGAGCGGCCCCGGGCGGACCGGTCCGGCCTCGAACCCAAACTCGAGTGCCTGCAACTCGTGACACGAGTCTCCGACCGCGACGACCACGAGGCTCGGGGCCGGCGTGGCAACGAGTTCCGGGCACAGGTCCAATAGCCCGGGACAACTCTGAAGGTCTTCGGCCACCATGCGGTCGAAGTCGCAGTCCCGCAGGTTCGCTTGGACGAACGACGTTCCGTGCAGCAAGGCGCCGACGAAGCGCACCCGGTCGAGAGTGGCCGACTCCAAGCGCGTGGAAACGAGCTGAGCCCCGGACAGATCGACGTCGCGCATGGCAACGCCCTTGAGGTCCGCGTTGTCGAACTTGGCTCCCGCCAGCTGGACCCGCTCGAAGACCGCTCCTTGCAGATGGGCGTGGTAGAAGTCGCTGTCGCGAAGGTCCGCATCGAAGACCTCGACGCCACGCAGGATGGCGCGACTGAACTCGACGGCCGAGAAGCGATTGCCCTCGAATTTGGTGCCCTCGAACGTCGCCCGATGAAAGGCCGTCCGCGACAAGTCGCAGTGCTGCAGGTGCGCCTCGCTGAAGTCACTCCCCGCGAACGAGCTGTCACTGATCTCGGTCGTCTGGATGCTAGCTCGAGCAAGGTTTGCGCCTTCGGCGACGACGCCTCGCAGGACCGCGTCGCGCAGCCGCGAGCGGAACAGGTTACAACGTTCGAGCCGGGCCCGGCTGAGATCGGTGCCGAGGAGGTTCGCATCCATCAGGCTCGCGCCGGACAGATCGCAGCCCACCAGCTTCGCGCGATCGAGACGGGCTCCGGTCAGCGTGGCAGACTGCAGGTTGGCACCCGAGAGGTCGACCGCTTCCAGGCAACAGTGTGCGAGGTCGGCCCGCACGAGCTGGGCGCCCGTGAAATCGCAACCGCTCAGATCGCGCTCCGAGAGCGATGCGTGGCGCAGATCCGCGTTGGCGAAGCACACGTCGCGCATCGAGTCCTCGGGAAAGCGAACGTCTTCGAAGCGCACGCCGGCGAACGAGACCCCGCCGAGCGCGATCTGGGTGAAGTCGAAGTCCACGAAGACTGCGCCCCGCAGGTCGACCTCCTGGAGGTTGGTGCTCTCGAAGCGTGACGAGCGAAAGACAGCGCCCTCGAAACGACAGCCGCGGAACTCGCCCTGTACGAGCGAGGTGTTGCTGAACTGTGTCCCCGTGAAGTCGCAGTCCTCACAGCGGCACCCCTTGAAGATGGCCGCCCCTAGGTTCGCGCGTGCGAAGCTCGCTCCCCGAATGGACTGTTCGTAGAAGCTTGCGCGGAACAGGTTGGCGCCATCGAAGCGCACTCGACTGAGGAGGGTGCTCGTGAAGTTCAGGCGTCGCAGATCGCACTGGGAGAGGTCGGCCTCTTGGAAGTTCGCAAGGTCGACGTCCGCACCTTGGAGGATGGCGCCGGCGAGGCGGGCTTTCTCCAGGTTGGCGCCGCACAGATTGCTGTCGGTGAGGTCAGCCCCTTCGAAGTTGGTTCCGCGAAGGTTCGCCGACTCGAGGTTGGCGCCGACGAGGGACACGCCGCTGAGGTCGAGGCCGCTCAGGTCGACTCCCTGGAGGGACTCACCGCCTTGGATGAGGTCCGCGAGATCTTGACGGGTCAACTCCGCCATGGGCCGGCTGGGTCCTTTCGCGACCTCTGCCCCTGCGGGACCTGCCTCCTCCTGCCCACGGCGGCAGGCGGTCCCGGGTCATGGCGTTGGTCGACGAAGTTTACCCCGACGGATCGTTCCCGGGCGAATCGCCGGTGACCGGGACCTGCCCTCCGCGCCGCGCCCACGGCCTGAACGGCAGCCCCGCCGATCGCCGCAAGCCCAGCACGGCCACGACTTCGGACGCAGTCCCGGATTCCGCCCGGTTACACCCCGGCTTCGACGGCGTCCGGTTCCTCCGCGCCCTCGGGCCCCGAGTCCACGGTCGCCACCGCCGCGGCCTTCGAGCTCCGCTTCATGCCAGGCTCGATCAAGCCGAGTTGCTCCACTTGCTCGATCTGCACCGAGATCCGTTGCGACACCCCTCGCTCCTGCATGGTGATCCCGTAGAGACGCTCCGCCTTCGACATCGTCACCTTGTTGTGCGTCACGATGAGGAACTGGGTGTCGCCCGTGAACTCCTTGAGCGCGCGAACGAATCGGCGAACGTTGGCTTCATCCAGCGGCGCGTCGACCTCGTCCAGGATACAGAACGGGCTCGGCTTCGTACGAAACAGGGCAAACAGCACGGAGATGGCGGTTAGTGCCTTCTCGCCACCCGAGAGCAGCTTGAGCGACGAGATCCTCTTGCCGGGGGGGCGCGCGACGACTTCGATGCCCGCCTCCAGCGGATCCACCCCCTCCTCGAGCCTCAGGTCGGACGTGCCGCCCTCGAACATGGTCTGGAACAACTCTTGGAAGTGGCCGCGGACCTCGGCGAAACAGGTCAGGAACATCTCGCGGCAGCGCTCGTTGAGGGACTCGATGGTCGCCAACAACGATGTCTTGGCCGACTCGAGGTCGGCGATCTGAGTTCCCAGAAACTCGAATCGGGCTTCGAGCTCGGTCAACTCCTCGACGGCTTCCAGGTTCACGTTGGAGTTCTTGCGCAGTCGATCCACGGCTTGCTCGAGTTCGGGGCGCAGTCGGTCGTAGAGCGCTTCGTCTTCCTCGTCTTCCTGCCGGAGTTCGCGCAACCACTGGTCGAGCGGCGCCTGCGCCAAGTCGATTTGGAACTCCACGTGGAGCTTTTCTCTCAGAGCACGGATCCGCACCCCGAGTTCGTTCTCACGGACCATCAGTCCTTCGCGCTCCGACCGCAGTGCGTCGTCCTCCTCGTGCACGCTTCGGGTCAGACGCGCCGCCTCTCGCAGTTCCTCTTCGAGTCGCTGCACCTGCAGCTGTTCGGCCTCGACTCGGGTCTCGAGTTCGGCGAGGCGTCCTTCGCACTCGACTCGGCGAACCTCGCACGCGGCAGCCTCGGCCTCCATCGCGCCGATACGGCTCTGGTCGTCTTCATCCTCTCGCTCCAGCCGCAGGCAGCGCGACTCCCGCTCTTGCATCTCCCCGCGCAGGCGCACTTCCTCTCGTCTCAGAGAGAGCATCCGCTCCTCCCGCTGCGTCGAGCTCAAGTGCAGCCGCGAGACCGCCGACTCGTGCACGTCGACCTCGCTCGTCAATCGATCCCGCTCTTCGTCGCCGCCCGCACTCTGCGCCTCCAATGCGGAGCGACGCTCCTGCAGATCCGCGATGCGCTGCACCACGCCTCCCCGCAGGCGTTCGATCTCTACGCGACTGCGCTCGAGCTCGGCGATCTCACGCTCCACCGTCTGCTGACGTTCCCGCAATCGCGCCATCGAACGATCCAACTCGACCAGCTTGCGCTGCAGACTCTCCTGCTCGAGCTGCCGCCGCCGTCCCTCCTCCTCCTTCTGGCTCGCTTCCTCACGGCGAGACTCGATCGCGCGCTCGAGCCGCGCACCATGCTCAGCGGCCTCCTGCAACGCAGTCTCTTGACGCCGGAGATCCACCCTCAGCGAGTGAATCTCCGATCGGCGCGAGACCAGCTGATGGTCGCCCCGCGATGGCAGAGTGATCGTGCCCCAAGGTTCGACCAGACATCCGTCCGGAGTCACGTACCGGTGGGCGCTGTGCGAACGCTCAGCGCGCTCGACCGCGTCGTCGAGGTCCTGTGCGAGAAGCACGTCACCGAAGGTCCGCTCGAGCAAGTTCGCGTAAGCGGGATCGAACTGGATCCGGCTGAGCAAGCGCGGGCGTTCGGTGTCGGTAGCGATGCTCGACTCGGCCCCGGCAGCCTTGCGCTCATGGCTGACCGCGCGCTGATGGAGCACGCTCTCCATGGAGCAGAACCTCAGACCATCGACCCCGAGGAAGCCACGCAAGGCCCGGGCGCGTGCGGCCGCCGACGTGCCTCCCAAGAACACGACCGTCTCCGCGAGGCTTCCCAACACGGCGTCGACCATGGGAGCGGTCGTCGCATCGGCTTCGATGACGTCCGCCAGCAAGCCCACGACATCCCCCGACAGAGCAATGTCCGTATCCAGGAGGCGCTGAACGCCCCTGCCGATCCCCTCGCGGCTCTCCTCGAGCCCCTCGAGGAAGCGAAGACGTGCCTCGTCGCGGGCGAAGCGCTCTCTGCGGGTCGACAGCTCCCGCTGAGCACCAGTCAGCAGCTCGGTTCGCTCCGCGACTTCGGCCCGCAGTCGCTCCGACTCGGCCTGCAGCTCGACGCGTTGCGCGCTCACGAGCGCGAGTTCCTCGTGGAAGGCCTTCCAGTGGGCTTCGTGTTCGGCGAACTCGGCCCTGAACTCTTCCAGCTCCGCAGCGCGTCGATCCAGCAACGCCACGACACCCCGTCCCTCGGACTCCAATCCGGAGAGCTCGTTGTTGGCCTTGGTTTCGTCGTACAGGCAGGTCAGGGCCTGTTGCTTGCACTCGTGCAGGCGACTCTCCAACGCGTCCCGCTCCCGGGTGAGTCGAGCCCGCTCCAACTCCGCGGCCGCCAGGTCTCGCCGCAGATCGCGAAGCTGCGTGATCTCGCCCCGCAGCGCTTGCCGTGTTTGTTGCCGGCGTTGCTCGTACTCCGCCGCGGCCACCGACAGTTCCGTCCGCTGCTCGGCGCGGCGCGCGAATCCCTCGTCGATGGCGTGCCTCCGCTCGGCGAGGTGCGCCAGCCGCTGCTGGGCGCGCTCGATCCCCAAACGGAGTTCCATCTCGGCCTGCCGCAGCTCGGTCAACCGCTCGCGCGCCGCAGCCGCAGACGAGCGGGCGTGCTCGGTGTTCGCCTCCAGTTGCCGGCCCAACCCGCCGATCATGGTCCGTCGAGCGTCCGCCAGGGCGAGATCGAAGCAGAACTCGGCCCGGTCCCCCTGGAACTGATCGATGTCCCTCACGGCGATCACGGCGCGCAACTTCTCCACCAGGTCGCGATCTTCGATGTAGCGGCGGGCCCGCGCCGCCTGCAGCTTCACGGAACGGATCCGCCGCTCCACTTCGCCGTGGATGTCGCGCAGGCGGAGCAGATTGGCGTCGGTACGCTCGAGCTGCCTTACCGACTGCACCTTCTGCTTCTTGTAGCGGGAGATTCCTGCTGCCTCTTCGAAGATCACCCGGCGCTCCGCCGGGTTGGCATGCAGGAACCCATCGACGTTCCCCTGTTCGAGCACTGAGTAGCCATGAGAACCGACGCCGGTGTCGGCAAACAGCGCCAAGAGGTCCTTGAGGCGGCATCCCTGCCCGTTGATGAGATACTCACTCTCACCCGAGCGGTACAAACGGCGAGTTACTTCGACCTCGCTGTGATCGACCGCGAGGGCTTGGTCTTCGTTGTCGAACACCAAGGACACTTCGGCCCGCGACAGCGGGTCGCGACTGCCGGCACCTTTGAAAATGACGTCGAGCATCTCGGAGCCACGCAGCTCCTTTGCGCTCCGCTCCCCGAGCACCCAACGAAAGGCGTCGACGACGTTGGACTTGCCACAGCCGTTCGGTCCAACGACAGCGGTGGTCCCGCGGTGGAAGAGGAACTCGGTCGAGTCCGCAAAGGACTTGAAGCCGGAGAGACACAGCTTCTTCAGATACATTCGCTTCGGTCCTGTCTCATGAGTCTGTTCCGTATCCGGGATATCCGCCCTACCCTACCGAGACGACGTGACGCGCCCACGTCCAGAACACTCGGCGAAGCGCGGCGGCTTCGCCCTGAGAACGCTTGGCCCTGCGCTTTCGAAAGGGGCCTTCTCGCAAAGCCCCCTCTGACGCCATCTGACGCCCTCTGTCGCCCTCTGTCGCCCTCTGTCGCCCTCTGACGCCCGGCTGTGCGGCAGCGAAGCCGCAACTCCATCACGCACCCCGAATCGTCTCCACGTCGGTCGCCTTACAGAACTCCTCGAGAAACGCGAGCAGCACTTCCACGCCGTCGGCACGAAGACTGGTCGCCTCGTCGAGGCGGTCCAAGAGGCGCACGATCGGCCGGTAGCTCTCGATGTGGAGCGCCCGCGTCAACGGGTCGAGCGGCGCCCATCGCTCGAAACGAACGCCGGACACGGTGCCGGTCCCGCCCGCTTCGTGCACGCCGTCGTCTTTCGGTCGCTCACGGTCCAGCCGGTCGAAACGCCGAACGGCACCCACGTAAGGAGTTTCCTCCAACACGATGCGAGCGTCGCCGCCGGCGTTCGCTTCCCGAACCTGCTGCTGCACGAACTCGAGCCAGCGTAGCCCTTCGGCGCGCGCCGCGACCGATTCATGCAAGTGCTCGCCGCAGGAAGCCGCCACGGCATCGTCGAGCCCGAGAACGCCCACGATGAACTCCGCCAACGGCCGGCCTGAGTCACCGGCCGCAGCTTCGTTCGTCGCGGAGCGGCCATCCCCGAGGTTGCCTTCGACGGCGTCCCCCGGCCGTGCGAGCCCGGGACGTCCCGGCAGCCACGCTCGAACCGGTGCCAGCGGACTGTCCGGATGCGTCGCGAGGCGCGCGAGATACTCCGCCCGCTCCCGCAACGCGCGCACGAGCGTCTCGATGGCGGAGCCCAAGCGAGCGCGGACATCGGCCTCGCTTCCGCCCGCCGCCAGACACTCGCTCACGATTCTCGCGAGATTCAGGGTCACTTTGCCCGCTACCGCCCGCGGATCCGATCGGTCCGCGTCCTCGGTCAAGAAGACGAAGCCCAAAGGGGCCTCGGGCAGCACGCGGCTCAGCACGAACCGCAGGGCCTCGCGGAAGCGACGCTCGCGAAACGTCGCCGCCGAAACCTCCAAGCGCAGTCGGCACGTGGCCAGTAGTGCAGGTCCGTCGGGGGCCGCCAAGGCCTGGCGCAGCACTTCGACGAGCATCCAAGCCGAGTCCTCGAGCGCCTCGGAACGGGGACCGAAGAGATCCTTGCCACCCGACGCCCGTAAGCGCGGCACGAAGGGCACGCGCAGCACTACGCTCGGGGCCAACAACGGGGCTCGATCCATCACACGCGCCAGCTCATAGAGTTCACGCAGCAGCAGGCGCGCACAACGATCCCCGTCGAACAGATCTTCGGCGCGCTGACGCACGAGCGCCTCGCCAAGCCCGAACACCTCGATCTCTTCGGAAACGAGCGGCAGCAAGTCGCGCACGCGCGTGAACGCGGCTCGCACCGCGCGCGCAGCTCCGGTCTCGCCTGGCTCTCCTTCGATCTCGAGAACGTCGGACTGGACCGGGGCTCGCAAGAACTGCAACGACCGATCGAGTTCGTGGATGTGAATCGTCCCATCGAGATGCGCCTCGGCCACGCTGGCGGAGTGCACTTCGTGCATCACGTACTGACGCAAAAGGAGCGTGCCGAGGTGCTGCGCTACCCGCACCGGATCACCCGGGTACAACCCACGTCCGGGATCGCCGCCACGAAACAACAACTGCTCGAGGTCGTACTTGGGGAGCGCGACCGAAGTCTGGCGCTGCAAGCCGGCCGTGTGCCCGCGCTCGAACAGTTCGTTGTCGACCAGTTCCCGAAGCAGCGCCGTAGAGATGGCCCGCAGCCCCGAGCGCGCAGCCCGAGTCTCCACCGCCGCCGCCACCTCGCGAGCCAGATCGGCCTCGAGATCGCCTTCTTCGATCAGCGCACGGACGATCCGCGCGCGATCCCACGGGGTGGCGACTCGGTCGCGCCGCCCCTCGACCGCGGGTACTTGCGCCTTCGGCACGTCCAGCGGGCGCGCGCGCGACTCTTCGCGCACCCGGTTGCGCTTCTCCCGCAAAACGATGTAGCTCCGCGCCACCTCCCGATGGCCGGTCTCCATCAGCACCTTCTCGACCATGTCGTGGATCTGATCGATGTCGACGATGGCGCCGCCGCGAAAGGTCGCGAGGAAGTGCCCCACGGCAGCCGCCAGTTCTTCCGCCAGCCCGACGTCGCCGACTCCGACAGCGCTCATCGATTCCAGGATCGCGTTCACGATCCGGCGCGGCTCGAACTCGACGAGTTGGCCTGCTCGCGTTCGCACCTGCATCGCGGTGACGTTCCCCATGCTGCGCCGCTCCGTCACTCTCCTTGGAACCCCTTCGCGCCCCTCACGCACGGCCGGTGTCGCTCCGGAAGCGCGATCATTCCACCACAGCAATCCCACAGATCCCAGAGGTCGTGAGGCGCGCAATCGTCCTTGCGATCGACAGGAGACTGACGTTGCGAACGCGAGTTCGTTCTCGCGCGACCGAGCACTCTAGTCCGATCGACGATGGGCTTGCGAAGAGACGACCTCGACCGAGACCGGAGATCACCGCGGTGACTGCGTGCTCGCGTTGCCCACGGTGGCAAAGAGGCACGCTGTCAGTCGTCGTTCGGAGCCGCTCCTCCGGGCGGAGCCACCCCGGGGGGCGACTCTCGGGCCTCGACCAACGGGGCGAGTTCATGGAGGAACTCGGAAACGTCCGCAAACTCTCGGTAGACCGAGGCGAATCGGACGTAAGCCACCTGATCGATCTGGCGAAGCTGGTCCGCGAGGATCTCGCCGATGAATCTCGACTCGACTTCGGAAGATTGCTGCTCGTCGAGGCGCCGCTCGACCAGGTCGACCACCTCCTCGAGACGAGCGACCGAAACGGGCCGCTTCTCGCAGGCTTTGAGGAGCCCTTGCAGAACCTTCTGCCGACTGAAGACCTCGCGAGTCAGATCCTTCTTGAGCACGAGGCGCGGCATCTCCTCGACCCGCTCGTAGGTCGTGAAGCGACGCTCGCACGCCTGACACTCCCGACGTCGCCGGATCACGTCGCCATCGGTACTCGACCGCGAGTCGATCACGCGGTCCTCGACCGCGCTACAGAATGGGCACCGCATGCGGAGCTACTCCACCTCGACCAGGAGGAAACGGCGTGCATCGCGCAGACCCGGTCGCGGAGCCGGCCTCGAGCAGGGTCTCCACCACCGGTTGAATGGTCCGGACGGTAACATACTAGATCTTGCGCTTCAAGTTCGGGGGGAGAACCCGAGCTACTTCCCGAGGCAGAAGCGCTCGAAGATTCGATCGAGGGTGTCCTCGGTCGCCAGCGATCCGGTCAACTCCTCGAGGTGTTGATGCGCGCTGCGGAGGTCGATGACAACCAACTCGGAAGACACGGCGCCCTGCCGGAGGGCGAGCACGAGATCTTCCAGCGCCGACCGGCACGCCGCCAAGGACTCCCGCTGCCGCTGACTGAAGGCGTTTCCGGTCCCACGGGGCTGCCAGTCCCCACGGTCAAGGTGAGACGCGATCCGCGCCTCGAGCGCCGCCACGCCAGTACCATCCAAGGCCGACACCGCGAACGGAGCTTGCTCGCAGCCGCAGAGTAGGTCTCGGTTCAGAAGGTGGGACTCGGGCGCTCCGAGGCGGTCCACTTGGTTGAACACGGGCCACGTCCGCGCCCGCCACGACGCCGGCCACTCGTCCCACTCCGCGGCCAACTCGGCCGGCCCGCGCGTCGCGTCGAACACGTACAGCACGACGTCGCCCTCGGCCAGCCACGCGCGCCCGCGCTCCTGAGCCAGGAGCTCAGCCACGTCCTCCGTCGGGCGCAGCCCAGGCAGGTCGACCAGTTCCCACGCGGGCTTGCCATCGGCACGCACCATCTCGCGCGACACGGGGTCGCGAGTCGTTCCCGGTTGCGCCGACGTGATCGCTAGTTCGGCGCCGACGAGCCTGTTGAACAACGTCGACTTGCCGGCATTCGCTCGGCCCGCCAGGAGCAGGCGCACTCGCGGCTGTTCGCGGAGATGCGTCACCACACCTTCGGAGAAATCGACGAGCTGGCGCGACGCCTCCTCGATCCGATCGGCGAGCCAAGTCGGATCAGGCGACGCGACTTCCTGCTCCGAGAAGTCTAGACCCGCCTCGATCCAGGCGATCAGGTCATGGAGCTGATCCCCGATGGCGCGCGCGCCGCGCCCGAGGTCTCCGTCGAGCACTTTGCGCGCGACGGCGGCTCGCTCCAGATCCTCGGCCGCGATCAGTTCCGATACGGCTTCGGCCTGCGTCAGGTCGATCCGTCCGTTCAGAAAGGCCCGACGGGTGAACTCGCCGGGTCCAGCGGCGCGGACACCGACTCGCGCGAGCTGCCCCAAGAGGGATTGCACGAGCGGTGGTGAGCCTGGCACGTAGAGTTCAGCGCTCTCCTCGCCGGTGAACGAGTGGGCGCCGGCGAAACGCAGCAGGCGCCCGGGTACCTGGGGGGCCGACGGCGCCCAGGCTACGAGCACGGGGTCGACGGCCACGCGCTCCGAGGCCACCCATCCCGAGGACTGACCGGGTCCCGAGCCACGCGGACTCGGTGGCATTGTGACGACTTGCTCGAGGAGCCGACACACCCCGCGGCCACTCAATCGCACCAGCGCCACGGCGCCAGCCCCACCCGGGGTCGACACCGCCGCGATCGGGTCATCCAGGGAACTCATGCGCGATCAAACGACCCCTTCACGCTCCAGGCGTCGGCGAATGATCTTCTGCTCGACGATGCCGAGCGACGCCGAGGTCAGGAAGTACAAGAGCAAACCGGAGGAGAACGAATAGAAGATGAATCCGAACGCCACCATCATGAACATCATGATCTTCTGCTGTTGCGCCATCTGGGGGTCGGTCGCCTTCGGCTGCATCTTCTGCGATACGACCGTGACTCCCATGTAGAGGAACGGCAACAGGTTGAACCACTCGCCGAGGAGTGGCAGCGATCCGGGAAGCTGGAACAAGCGATCGGGTTGCGTGAGGTCGGTAATGTACAGGAACGGGGTGTGACGCAGCTCGATCGCCAACCGGAAAGTGGTGATCAAGCAGATCCAGATCGGGAGCTGCAGGAACATCAACAAGCAGCCACCGGCCATCTGCGCCGGGTTGACGTTGTGCTCCTTCATCATCTTCTGGATCTCGCGATTTGCCTTGAGGGGATCGTTCTTGTGGCGTTCCTTGAGCTCCTTGATCTGCGGTTGGATCTTCGCCATCTTCTTCTGCTCCCGCATCATGACCGTCTGGTTCTTGCGGTTGATGGGATACAGACAGGCTTTGACGACGACCGTCAGACAGATGATCGCGATGCCGTAGGAACCGAAGATTCCGAAGAAGAACTGGAGCAACGCCAAGAAAACTCGGACGAGCGGTCCGAGCCACTTCCCGTAGTAGACGAGTTCTCCGTACCCTTGACCGGGGTACCGGGCGAGAATCTCGCGGTCCTTCGGGCCCATGAAGATCTCGTAACGGTGAGTCGTCGGTGCGCTGACTCGAGCGTCGAAACCAACTTGGTAGGTGAACCCCTGGATGCCGGTCGCGTTGAGTTCCTCGGCCGCATCGGCGGCACCGGCGTCGGCGGATCCTCGCACGAGGAGCTGAGACTCGGGTACGGTTTCCCGGACCGGGCGCAAGGCGTACGCGAAGAAGTTGCTCTCCAGGCCGCTCCACAAGACTCGTCGGTTGATCGCCCACGTGCGTTCGCCGGCCGGCACGAGCCCAATGTGCTCACGCACGACCTCGGCCAACCCCCATTGTGGGCCGCCGTACGCGATCACCTGCTCGTTGGGGGCGGCGGCGCCGCGATCCAAGCGGATTCGTTCGGGGCCCAGCACCCGATAGTGCTGACCAGCCCACGATCCACGGAACTCGAGTTCCAAGTCGACCAAGTGCTCGTCCTCGCGCAGGCGGAACCGTTTCACCAGTTCCCGCCCGTCGCCGAGATCGTGCCGGAACACGGCCGCTTGCTCGTCGTGGGAATCGACGACCCAGTTCCAGCGATCCGGTGGACGCGGCGCGCCTTCGGCCACGACCACGAACGCCGAACCCGATTGGTAACCCGGCGAGATCAACGGCAGGAGCGAAGCTTCTCCGTCCTCCTGGTACTTCGTCAGACGCACTTCGATGACGGCGGCAGCACGCGCCTCGAGCACGACCTCGAGACGAGAGTTGGTCAGGCGCACCGTCCGGTTCTCCGGCTCTGAAGGTGCCGGGAGCGAGTCGCCCGTGGGAGTCGTCGACTCCGGGTTCAATTGCGTCGTGGGCGTTGCCGCCGATCCGCCGCTCGCCGGGTCGCCCGTCCGCTGGACCGTTCCGTTGGTCACGGCCGGTGCCACGGGCTCGGCCGTGCGGAAGGTATTCAGCGCGAGCAGGTAGAGCGTCGCCACGAGGAAACACACTACGATCGTGAGGAAGAACCGACTATCCAAGCGTCGCTCCGGTCTTTCTGGTCCTGGTGGATCGAGTCGTTCGTGTCCGTGAGTGCTGGCCCGAGACGGCCGCGAGCGAAACCCTCAGGTTTTGAAGGAGGAGCTGAGATCCGGCAGCGCCGCCCCCATGGGTCCGAGCGGCACCCGCAAATGACCTGGCAGCGGCCGGCCGGCCGCCGCCGCTACCGGCCCTCGAGGAGGCGGAGAGCAAGGTACTCGGGCAGCGGCGTGTCTCGAAAGCGCTGCACCGTCTTCTCGACATCGTACTTCACCCGTCGGAACTCGACCGACTCGCCGTCGAAGATCACGTAGCAGCCGCGCGGATCTCCGTCGCGCGGTTGCCCCACGGAACCCACGTTGATGATGACTTTGTGGCCGTCGAGCCGATACCGGTTACCGACACTCGCGGGCGGAATGAACTCGAAGTTCTCCGTGAAGACTCCGGCGGTATGGGTATGTCCCGCAAAGCAGGTCTTCTGCTCCATGCTGTTGAAGATCTCCCGCATCTTGTCGTGATTGCGCACGTCCGTGTGGAAGACATACTCGCGCGTCGGTTCACGCGGCGATCCGTGTACGTAGAGCACCCCATCCTCGACGTGGCGGTCTAGCATCCCCCCCACGAAGTTCCACAACTCTCGGTTCTCCTCCACGGGCGCACCGGGGAGACTCAGCTGACTCTTGGTCCACTCGATGGCGACCCGAGCCTTGGGGTTGAAACCGATCGGCTCGAACAGAACCGCCTCCTCATGGTTGCCCATGAGGTTCAGGTCGAGTCCGCGGGCCAGCACGAGGCAGGCGCGGGGATCCGGTCCGTAGCCGATGACGTCGCCCAGGCAGTAGGTGCTATCCACCCCCTGCTGTCGAATGTCCGCGAGGACCGTCTCGAGGGCCTCCAAGTTGGCATGAATGTCGGAGATGATCGCGCGCTTCAAAGGCCTCTCCGGAGAGTCTGGGACTCGCTATTGGGGGCGCCAGGCGCGGCTCTCGTCGGAGCCGTGGACCGCAGGCCGGGCCAAACACTCGCAGTACGGACCGGCGAACTCGGCACTCGGCCGCGGAGGAGAGTATCCTCGATTCCGGAACCGCATCCAATGCCGCGTTCGACGCTTGCCCCCGAAGATCGGGCCCCGAGGAACCGGCTCCTCGCCCAAGCCTCGGGGACCGTCAACTACAATCATAGATCTATGCCGCGTGCACAGTTAGCGCGGACGGCGGAGGGTAGCACCGCAATGCCGGGGTGTCAACGCCGGGCCGCAGAGGCCGCACCGGCGTGAAACGGCGGCACCTGGGAGTCCAGAAACGACACGTAGGCACCGTCCCCGATGATGATGTGATCCAGCAGTTGGATCCCGAGAATCTCCCCCGCGCGCTGCAATCGACAGGTGACCTCGACGTCGTCCGCGCTCTGCATGGGGTCACCGCTGGGGTGGTTGTGAACGCAGATGACCGAGGCGGCCGCGAGCCGAATGGCGGGGCGAAAGACCTCACGCGGGTGGACGATACTCGCGACCAAGGAGCCCGTGGAAATCACCTGCTCGCCGATGAGGCGGTTGCGAGCGTCGAGCAGCAGCGCAATGAAGAACTCTCGCTTTTCGTTGCGCAGCGACTCGTGCAAGTGCTGGAACACTTGCCGCGACGAGGTGAACGACTCGCCCCGTTCCCAACGCTGACGACTCAGGCGACTTCCGAGTTCGAGCGCCGCAAAGATCCTTGCAACCTTGGCCGCCCCGAGTCCTCGCACCTTGAGCACTTCCTGGGGATGCGCACCCGCCAAGCGCCGCGAGTCCCCGAACTCCTCGAGGAGACGACCCGAGACGCCGAACACGTCGAGAGGCGGTGAGCCGGTCCCGAGGAGAACGGCAAGTAGCTCGATATCGGTCAACGCCGCGGCGCCGGCGGCAAGGATCTTCTCGCGCGGAAGTTCTGCGACCGAATCTCGGACCGCTCCCGCCGGCGAACCCGTTCTCGCCCTCGACATGGGGTTTCCTTCGAAGCCAGAGCTCAGTGATGCGTCACCAGGCACTGGACGCGAAGCAACCGTCGTTCCGCACTCGAGGTCGCAATCGGGTAGCCACCCAGAACGAAGGCGTGGCCCGGCGGCTCGCCCGGCAACAGCGTTGTCGCCCACTCGTCGGGCAAGCGTCCGACCTCGAAGTCATGGGCAGCGAAACCTACGAACCACGGAGGTCACTGTCTCCGGACCACGGAGGTCACTGTCTCCGGACCACGGAGGTCACTGTCCGGACAACGGAGGTCACTGTCTCGGGACGATGGTCCGACTTCGGTCGGTTGCGCTCCTACTGACAGAGGAAGTCCGGAGTCGGGTCGAAGTCGGGTGCCGCGGTCGGCGGCGGCAACGTGATCGGCGGGGACTGCTGCAAGAACGCAGACAGCAGCACGAGGTCGCCCACGGCAACCAGTCCATCATCGTTCACGTCCGCCGCGTCCAGGATCGGCGGCATGCCACCACCACCGACGACGAAGGACGCCAGCACCGACAGGTCCGCAGGGTTCACGGCGCCGTCGTCGTTCACATCCCCGCGCAAGAACCGTACTCCATAGGTGTACGCCGCCGGAAGCGTGACCACACCCGCCGTCGGCGAGTGGGAAACCACGACGTCGGCGTCACCCTCACCGACGAACGGTGTGACCACCGTCATGCTCGCGCCCGAGGGGTCGACTTGCACGCTGGTGGCAGACACGCCGTTGAAGGTAACGACCATTTCGCCGGGCACGAATCCGGTTCCGGACAGCACCACCGCGGTGCCACCGCAGGCGTCGCCGAAGGTCGGCGACAAGCTCGAAACCAACAACGCGCTGTAGGAGTAGGCACCGACCAGGGTGGCGGACTGGCCATCACCCAAGGTCACCGACACGTCGACGTTGCCGCTCCCCGCAGGGGCCAGCACCGTCATCTCGGCTCCCGAAGGAGTCGAGGACACGACCGTGCCTTGGACGCCGCCGAAGGCAACCGTCGCGCCCGACGCCGCGAACCCCGCCCCTTGCAGGGTCACGGAGTTCCCGCCGAGGGGCGTACCCTGCGCTGGGGTGAGGCCGTTCAGTGCGAGAACCTGATACGTGAAGGGGACTGGCGCACTGACTCCGCCCGCGTGGCTGACCAAGACGTCGACGGTCGCATCGACGGACGTCGTCCCGGCGAACGGCGGCACCTCGACATCGAAGGCCGCCGCGGTCACCGAGCCGGGAACGACCGTGGCGGCGACGCCACCAAACGACACACTGAGACCCGGGAGGTTCAAGTTGGAGCCGGTCACGGTGACCGTTCCAAGCCCGCTCAGAGGGCCGGTTGCTGGGCTGATCGCAGTGACCGACGGAGCCGGAACACTGTAGGCGAAGGCGCCGGCCAGGGTCGTGCTCTGGCCATCCGATAGCGTCACCGTAAGGTCCACCGTGCCTGAGCCGGCGGGAGTCACGACCGTCAGCTGGGTGCCGTCGGCGCTCACCGACTGGACGGTCGCCGCGCTCGCGCCGAACTCGACGACGGTACCGGCTGCCGCTAGCCCAGTCCCGTTGAGCTGAACCGTCTCCCCGCCGGCCGAAGATCCGGTCGCGGGAGCAACGCTGGTCACGCGAAGAATCTGGTAGGTGTACGTCGCTGGCGCACTCGACCCACCCGAAGTGGTGACCACGACGTCCACCGGGGCATCGGCTGCCGGGGCTTGCGCCAGTGCCGGAACGGTCAGCGCGATCGACGTCGGACTCGAAGCGTTGACGACCGCCGCGACCCCCCCGAAGGTCACGGAGAGAGCCGCGCCCGCGAGGTTCTGCCCGGTCAACGTAAGCCCCCCGCCGCCCACGAACGGGCCGGTCGCGGGCGTGAGCCCAACGATCACCGGCTGCGCGAGGTACGAGAAACCATCCGTCAGGGTAATGAGTTGCCCCGGGAGCTGAACGATCACACTCACCGTACCCGCGCCAGGGGGAACGAGAACCGAAATGGCGGTTCCGGCGGGGTTCAAGCTCTGAACGGTCGCGAGCTCGGTTCCGAAGCGAACCGTCAAGCCTGCCGTGTTCGATCCGAAGAAGGTCCCATTCACCACCGCCGGCAGTCCGGAAACTCCTAGGTTGGGGCTTACCGATGTCACCGTCGCGACACGGTAGGTGTACGCGCCTACCAGAGTGACCGCACCGGCCGAGTGCGAGACCGTGACGTCCACCGTGACGGGAGTGGCCGGATTCGGCAGCGTCAAGAGGGCCGGCACAATCACCTGGAGCGCTGTCGGGGTCGCCGTCACCACCTGCGCCAGCCGACTGCCGAAGAACACCTGCAGGTTGTCACCCACGAGGCTGGTGCCTTGGATCGTAACGGTCTCACCCCCATAGAGTGCGCCCTGCGCAGGGGTCACCGAGTTCGCGACCGGAGTCGGATCCTCGGCCACCAAGATCGCGCCGTTCAGGAGCACTGGGAAAATGCTGTTCGCCGTTTGATCGACATAGACCGGCCTCTGGGTGCTCACGCCGAGATCGGTCAGAGCTTCGGGGAGCACCAGCTCGATCCCGGTGTCGGTTCCGGGTAGCGCACCGGCGTTCACCTGGAACTCGAAGTGGAAGAGCGGCACCAGCGTCGATGGGGGCAGGTTCTGGGTCGACTCCGGCGCCCCTTGGGGCGGGATCGACAAATCAATGAAAGCAGCATTCGCGTAGCCGAGATCGTTGTTGAAGTTGTTCAGCCCGAAGAACTGCGGATTCGCGACGACCTCGGCGATAGTCCCCAACGGGGAGATGCCCAGGACTTGCACCACTTCGGGGTCGAACCGAAGAAGCGTGGTGTATCCGGCGACGCGCTGGTCGAAGGTGCCATAGACCGTGACTTCGAGCGACTCGCCCGCCACGGCAATGTCGGAGAAGATGAGCATGGCATCGCCCGCGATGACGATGGACGCATCCTCCAAGAGCGGGCTTGCGGGCCCCATGGCTCCATCGACGAGGTCGAGCACCGTCGACCCGACGGCCGCGAAGTTCGACGACACCGCGGCGACCAGGGTCGCCAATACGACATCGGTGCCTGGCGCGACCGAAACTCCGGTCAAGCTGACGGTGAGTCGGCGACGTCCTCCGGTGTCGGGCACATCGGTCACGGCGCCCGGTGGCGCCGGGAGGCCCGTGTCGAGCAGCACCGCCGGGGGCGTGCCGAAGGTCAGGTCCTGCGGGTCGTAGGTCAGCGAGAACGAGTACTCCGTGAGCGGGTCGAGTACGTCCGCGCGAATCTCGATGAACTCCTCGAGTCCCAACGAGGTGACCAAACCCACCACCGCGATCCGGCTCCGCAAGGTGACCTGACAGGTGCCCCGCGGACCACTTGCGAACCCACCGGTCACGGCGACCAGACGGTACGTGTAAGAGCCCTCCGGCACGGAGGCGTCGAGATACGACGTCTCAGCGCCCGCGATCGAGACGACGGACTCCATCTGGGAGGCTACGTCCAATCGGTGTACCTCGATGGTGTCGTAGCTCGCCGCGTTCACCCACGAGAGCATGACGTCGCTCCCCGCGGTGGCGCAGGTCAACGACGTGGGTCCCGGCAAGGTCGTCTCGACCGTCGGCGGAGTCGTGCCGATCGCGGGGCTGCTGACCGCCCCGGAAGTGAAGGTCAGGGTGTAAGTGTGAACGCCCGGAGGCACCGCGGTTTCGACGAACTGGACTTGGGATCCCGCGATCTGCCCGACGACGCTACCCCCGCGCCGCACTTCGATGGCGTCGTAGCTCTCGGCGTTCTGCCAGCTCAGCGTGACCTGATCCGCCGACGCGCTCACCGAGATCGAGTTCGGCGGAGTCACCACTCCGTCTTGGTCGGGAATCGCACAGGTCACCGGCTCCGCGTCCTGCGCCGTTCCGCTCACGAGCACCGATGCTACGAGCCGATACTCGTGCCCTCCGGTTGCGGTCGGCGTCGTATCGAGGAATGACGTTTGAAGGCCCGATCCATCGTTCATGATCGGCGCGCCATCGCGGAACAAACGCAGACTGTCGTAGTTCGCATTGCGGGTCCACGAGAGGCTGACTCGGGGCGGCATCGTCGAGATTCGCGTACAAGTGAAGTCCGAAGGCGGGGACACGATGAACACGTTGCAGACGGTGGGAGCCGACGCGAGTCCATTCAGGTGTCCCATGACCCGAACCACGTTCGCGCCGGCAGCGACGCCGTCGAAGGTGTACGCCTCGACCGCCCCCAGGAGTTGGATCGGGGAACCGCCGTTGAGGGTGACTTGCACCCCTCCCAATCCCGAGTCATAGACGACTCCGGAAGGCCGCTCCCAAGTGGCGTCGATGTGGTGCGTGACGTTCCCGTCGTTGTCCTCCTCCGATCGCGGAGTGCACACGAGGTTGATGACGCTCGGCACCGAAGTTCCCACCTCCAGGGCGCCCACTCCAGCGGTCGCGAGGTCCACGGTGACCCGCGTTCCATCCAGTAGCAGCACGCTGTTCTGCACCGTCGTCATCCCGACGGCGCCGTTTCGGAGCCGATAGGTGAACGACCCGACCTCGGGAGTGCTCAGGCTGAAAGAGAATCGCGCGAGGGCAACGTTGGTCCCCGGTTGAAGTCCGGCGGCGCCGCCGGCCGCGCCGAGGACGATCTGAGCCCGACCCACTCCGCTGGCAGAGCTCGGCGTCAGGGTTGCCGCGCCCGCAGGGAAAGTCACCGGGTCGAGTTCGATCGACCGCAGCTCGAGCCCCGAGTCGAACTCCATGCGGATGTCGAGTTCAGCCACCGCCGCGCTGAGGTCACCCCTGACGAGCACCGAGAAAGTCGGGTCGCCGAGCTGTCCGGTCACTTGCGACGGAACGCGGAACGAGAACTCCGGCAGTTCGTCTGGAGGCGTGATCCCCGTCGACGCCAGGTAGCTGACCGCGGTGGCCGCGGCGCCGACGACTCCGAAAGCGAACACGTCGACACCCCCGTCCTGGTTGGCGTCGCCGCAAGCGAGTTGTGCATCGGCGAAACTGCCAGCCACCGTGAAGTCGCGGCTCGCACCGAGGTCATTCGTGGCGTTGCTGACGCGCGGCTGAAACGACAGGGTGTTCTGCATGCGGTAGTAGGCGAGCAAGTCGGGGAGGCCGTCTCCGGTCACGTCGCGTAGCGTGAAGGCGTCGGGCGTCCCCCGCGGGAGCGCCAAGGAGACGAGGTTCTCGCCGATCGGAACGGTCACCGCGCCCGTCGGCGGCGACGTGGACAAGTCCACGAGGTAGGCGCCGATCCCGCCGGGCACCGCGACGATCACGTCGAGGTCACCATCGCCCTCGAGGTCTTCCAGCTGCCAAACACGACCGCCGTAGCTTGCATCCAACTCTTGCACCCGTGGCAAGCTCAGGTTGCCGGCGTTGCGGTAGATGCCCATTCCGAGGTTGCGCTCGACAGCCACGATGTCCATGCGACCGTCTTCGTCGAGATCGCCCACCTCGAAGCCGAGCACGTCGCCGGACGAGAGCCGGATCGGCGCCGGCAAGAAACCGGTTACGCTGTGAAAGTCGCTCTGGAAGTCGAGATTCGAGTCCATGGGAATCAGGGGCAGCTGCGAGTAGACGAACAACCCCGTGGCGGTCCCGACGATGAGGTCGAGGGTGCCGTTGTTGTCGAGATCCGCGACCGCCAGCGAGTTCGGAGTCTCGGTGGCGCCGAGTTCGACCGTGTACGCGGCGATGGGGGCGAACGGAGTCGCGTAACGCAGGACCAACAGCCGGTTCGGGTTCCGCACCGCGACGACTAGGTCCGGGCCGCGCCCTTGATCGAGGTCGGTCAACTGCATCGCGACGGGCGTCCCACCGAAGTCGTTGAACACCGAGTCGACGAACCAACCGGCGCCAGCACGACGCAACAGCGCAAGCCCGAAGAACTCATCCAGGAGCGCGATCTCGTTGTCGTCACCAAACGCGAAGTTGGCGACTGCCAGACCGCGGACACTCTGGAACATCTCCCCGGTGGTAGGGTTCAGCACGATCGGGTCCTGGAAGCCCGGCCCCGTCAGATTCATTACGCCGTTGGCCGCCGCGAACTCGAAGGAGTACGGTCTCAGGGCGCGGTTGGGGTTGGGAGCATTGGGATCGTTCGACACCTCGAGAGGCGGCGCTTCGATCCCGGGCCTCAGCGTCACGGTCACTCTTTCTCCCGGCTGGAAGGACGGAGCGCTCGCGCCCAAGGCGTACGTGAAGGACCCGACGGGTTGGGTCATACTGGACGTCGCGATCTCCCCGCCGAAGCGAAAGCCGCTGCTCTCGCCGCGTACCACGACCGCCCCCTCGATGTCGTCCGGGAAAGCCGCGACCGCAAAATCGACGCGGACCGGCGGCCGCAAGCGAGCGCCCTGAGAGTTGGCGGGCGGTTCGGTCGAGCGCACCAGGAACTGGTTCGCCGCGGGATCGAAGTCATCGGGTTCGCCGCTGACGCCGCTGATCTCGAATGCGACGGCATCGGAACGAATCGGAATGCCCGTCGAAGAACGGATTCGGCGGGTCACGGTCACCGAAACCATCTCGCCATCCGCGAAGGTGAAGTTGCTTGCACCGGCAGCGCGGAGGATCAGCTTCCGCCCCTCCTCGCCGGCCGCGTTGGCCGTGAGCTCCGCCTCGAGCGTCTGAGTGCCGCTGAACTCACCGACGACGGTGACGTTGTTCAAGTCGGTCGCAGTCGCCTCCTCGAGTTCGGTGGAGAAGTCGAGTTCGATCTGGCTGAGATTCTTGGAGACGCCGGTCTGCCCGTTCGAGGGGATCGTGGCAACCACCTCAGCACCCCGGGTGCACCCGAACAGCGAGAGGGCTACACCGAGTAGCAGCATGGTGAGTCTGACGGACATCTTCTTCTCCTGCCAAGGCAACCTGAGAGGCGATGGGCGCGAGCGGCACGAGCGAGCCACGAGCACAACTGTGGAGAGTCTTCCGTGCTCTGGGGGAGCCCGTTGCAGCAGGATCCCGAGCGACCCGACCCGGAACGGAGTAACTCCGTCGCGGACGTGGATTCTAGCACCGAGTGCACTGGACTCCAAGGACGCAGAAGTGTCGGCAGGCCAGGGTGTGTTGCCGATGAGGTCGTAGGTGTTGGACTTGTGGTGGGTTTCGCCGGACCGAAGCGGGGGTCGGTCTGTCGATGACGCTCACCGCGACCTGGTGGTGGAAGACCAAGCCCCGGCCACCACCCCACGCAGATGGCGTCCGAAAGACGACCAGCCCCGCCCGCGGGATTCTGCCGCGGACGGGGCTGGCGCGTCGTGAGAGAGATCTGTGCTTCCCGAGCGCTTACGGGCAGCTCGGCGTCGACATCGCACAATCGGCGACGTCAGCGAAGTCGCAGTTCGGGAAGTTCCCGACCGGCGCCGGACCATCGAGGAGCTGGTAGAAGATGATGTACATGGCGTCCGAAGTGTCGCCCATGCCGTCACCGTTCGCATCCTGAGACGCGGCGCACGGCGAAGCGGGGCCACCCTGCCACAGGAAGTTCAGGATCCAGATCCCGTCGGCGATGTCGATACCACCGTCGGAGTTCGCGTCCCCGCGCAGGTACGCCACGTCCACGACTTCCTCGACCGATACCACGCCACCAACCGTGCTGGGGACGACCGTGTTTCCGTCGACTACGGCCACGAGGGCCACGGCGGGATTCCCGAGCGAGTCGCTGAAGGTAAGGTTGGCGCTATCGCCGTCGACCGCCGTCGCGGACGCTTCGTAGACGAAGTTCGCGATCGGCAGATCCGTCCCCGGCGCAATCACGTCGAAGGGCGGGCTCAGGCTCACGACCACACCGACCGTACCACCGTCACCACCGACGGCGGCGGTCTGCGCAGCGAAGAAGTCCGGACCGGTCCCGCCGTTGGTTCCCGCGGTAACCGTGCCCGACAGGTTGATCTCGGCGAGATCGACAGCGCTGCCGTCCAACAGTCCGAACGAGAAGCCCTGAACCTCGGCCTGAGTCGGGTCGCCCGCTTGGACACTGGTCATCGTCACGACTACGACGCCCGGGCTCACTGAGCCGCCGGCGTTGAAACGGGCCGTGGCGTCTCCCGCGTCGAAGGTGATCACGACCGGCGGGGCCGCTTGACCTTCGAGGGTGCCCGCGACCTGCGTTGGGACCACCGAGCCCCCGTTGACCACGACCAGCGTCTCCACCATCGGATTGCCGAGGGTGCCGCAGAGGTTGAGGGGCGAGGAGCCCTCGGTGTTCAGCGTGTACATGCCGACCGTCAGCTCGAAGCCAGAGCCCGGAGCGAGGCTGTTGACGCCGAAGAAGTCGATGACGACACCACACGTGTACCCGGCGCCTCCAGCGGGAGCCGTGTTGATCGCTTCGAAGCTCGGCATGGAGCCGCCGTTGACCGTCATGGCGGTCGATCCGGAGACGGCCGAGACAAGGGTCACGGCGACCGCATCATGACATACACCGAACGACCAACCTTGAACGTTGTTCGCCGTCGTGTTGTCTAGATTCACCGCCGCAGTCACGTTCGATCCGACCATACCGCTGGCGCTGCCGGCGGTGAAGGTATAGCCCTGGCCGAACGCGCTCGAGGTCAGGGCGAGCCCCCCAACCACAAAGGCGGCGCAAGCCAACTTGCGTCCAAGCATCGAGATTCCTTTCCGACAGAAAAACTGTCCACACACGATCTTCGTAGAAACTGAATTCATGACTGGTTTCACTTCCGTGGTTCTTAGTTTGCGCATGGGTCGATGCCGTTCTCGCAGCCGAGTTCTGGGTGCAGACCCGTGAGGTCGTCGACCGTCGCGTCCGGGCCCTCGGTCGGGAAGGGGGCTGGGAGTGCGGGGCCGAACTTGAACATGTACGTCAGAATGTACACCGAGTCGGCGAGGTTGATCTTCCCATCGTCGTTCGCGTCACACGCGTCATCGCAGTCCACTTGAAAGCCCTGGAACTGGGCCGCGAGAATGGTCGCCGAGTCGGCGATGTTGACCTTCTCGTCGAAGTTGCAGTCACCTCGAATGAACTCGCGCTCCGACAGCACGCAGATATTGCAGGGCATGGTCGCGAAGCCCTGGAGCGACTCCGTGGTGTTGACGATGACGAGGTTCTCGATCGGCACGTTGCCACGCCCATTCACGCCGTCCTGGAATGCGACCCCGTAGGTCTGATTGCACTCGCAAGCCGAAGTCAGGTGCACCTGGATGCCGCCGATCTTCAGCGGGACGGCGGTTGGCGGAACCGTCTGGCGGTCGAACGGAGGCAGCGCGTCGAGCAGAATGCCGGCGACGAACTCACAGCCGTCCCCGTCATGCGGGTCGTTGTCGACGTTGTGGTTCACGAACTCGGCCCCGACGGCGTCCAAGATGGTACCGTCGGTAGTGAACGTGCCCTCGATGAACTCGAGGCAGCAGTCGAAAACGACGGCGAGCTGGAACCCCGAGAGATTGTCAGTGGGATCCTTGTAGAAGAAGCACAACTCGACGTTGCCACCCAGGGTCGCGCACGGGTCGACGATGTTGCCTTCGCTGTCCATCTGGCCGCACAGGAACATCGTGTCGGACGCCAACGTGGGCAAGCACGTCATCTGGCCACCCGAGAGGTTCGGGTTCAGCGACAAGCCGCCGACGACGATCACGTTGCTGAGCGGGGGAACTCCGAGCACGCCGTCCACGAAGGACAGGGCATGGGTCGTTGCGGGCTGGGGCTCGACGGGCGTGTTGTCGCACCGGTAGCAGAACTCGGCAATGAGTTGATTCGTCCCGACAGCGATGGTCTGCCCGTTGAACGGGGACGAGAAGTCGAGCACGACACCCATTGTGCCGCCGTGGTTCACGTTGTCGACGTCCGACGCCACGAACTCGGCGCCGGCATCGTCGGTTACCCCAGCGGTGTCGATCGAAACGAGCGTCAAGTCGGCGTCATGGGCAACCGCCAAGACGAATCCCTGAGCCGCGCCGCTCTGGTTCGACAGCCGAATCTGAGCACAACCGGTAGCACCCGGCGCGATGGTCGCGCCCTGAATCGAGAGCGAGTCCGGCGGCGGGGCGACCAGGCTCACCGAGCCGTTGTTGAGCCCGAGCACACCGGCTCCGAGCGACAGTCCGCCTTGCACGACAATGTTGTTGAGGGCTGGGCTGTTCAACATGCCATCAACAAAAGTCAGCGGCACGACGGTCGGAGGACTCCCCTGCCCGACGATCACGTCCGGCGTCACGGACAAGCGGGCAATGGGTAGGTTCGCGCTGGCCGGGATCACTTGCCCGCCAAAAGGCGCGGTAGCGTCCAGGACGACACCCAGGGTTACTCCACCGACGGAATCGAACACCTCCGGCGCGACGAGTTCAGCGGTCACGAGGGAGGTGATCCCAGTGACCGAAAGCAAAGTGGTGTCGTACCCGATCGCGAGCACGAAACCTTCCGTCGGTGCCGTGCTGGTGAGTCGGACGTCGACCGTTGCGCTCGCAAGTCCAGAAATCGATGTAGTGCCAATACTGAGCGACTGCTGCGCCAGGGCAGGCGACCCCATGGCCGCCAGCATCCCGAGACAGACGACCAGCCGCCCTGAAGCAAACCGACCGAAAGCTCTCATGTTGCGATTCTCCTCTATCCGGTGTGTCCCCCAGGGTTGAAAACGTCCTGCGGCGCGCCAGGGGGCAAACTCGCCCCCCCGTCGACAGCCACGGAACCAGCCCCGGAGTCTTTCAATCGTTGACGATGATCCGTTCCCGCGCCGTCGCCTCGACCTCGAGCCGGCGGACGCGACGACTTTTTTGTCGAGCCTGCGAACAGGCCCGTGTGCGAAGGCACAAGTCGTGCTGGAATCGTCGGTTGCAAAACAAGGTGTACAGACACTCCGTCGAGTCGGAGATGGTACCGACCGTCCGGGGATTCGTCAATCTATCGGTCAGTTTCTGTGGTGGCGGCGGAGGTTACGACTCTCGATGGCGACCCGGACCGAATCGGATCGCGCCACTCGACTTCGGGTCCCTGATGTCCAACCTCGGTGCACCGAGTGGCGGCACGGAGAGCCAGGCCAAGCACCGGGGCGCGGGACAACCAGGGTTACCGGGCGATGTCGCAACAACCGGGCCTGGGCCGTCCGTTTCGAACAGGCGGAGTTTGTCGGCAACCGGTAGCGAGGAGGGGGGCCGGAGGAGCCCTCCAAGCCGTGTTGTAGGCCAGTGTCGCTCCAGCCGGGAAAGACCGAGCGCACCTGGGGTTGATAGGTTGATCGTGGCATGCACCAGAAGCGGTGGGCCGGTCAAGGCGAGGCGGCGTGGACCTCGAGCTGGGAACCCCGTTGGACGGCGCGCAATTCGGTCGGGGCCAGGACGGGTCACAGGAGGGCTGCCTCGAAGAGAGGGGTTCGGATCCAGCTCGAGTGGTCGCGGCGGCCCGACAACAAGAGGCGGCCCGGCGCTTTCGCGTTGGGCCGCCCCTCACAGACCCGTCGACTTCAGATCAGCGGTCCGTGAGTTACGGGCAGCTGTCGAAGACGCAGTTGGTGTCGTCGACGCCCGTGTCCTGGCCGCAACCCGCGAACGGAGCCGACGGGGCCGGTCCGCCCTGGAAGATGTACGCGGCGAGGAAGATCGAGTCGGAGATATCGTTCGCGCCGTCGTCGTTCGCATCGCAAGCCGCCGGGCAGCCCGCGTTGAACGGGAAGGAGCCGGTCACCAAGCCGATGTTCGCGACGATGTCGGCGATGTTGGCGACTGCGTCGTCGTTGCAGTCACCACGGCGGAAGTCCACCGGGAGGATGCAGAACGTGTTGATCGTGACCACGCCGTTCTCGAACTGCGAAGCCAGGCTCGCGCCATTCACGACGATCACGTTCGCGACCGCCGGCATGCCCAAGCCGTCGCTCCAGCTCAGGAGCTCCGTCACGGTCTGCGGCATACAGTTCATCGCGTCCACCAGCGAGCTGTTGTCGACGGTGTAGTCCGCTTCGACGACCGCGGTACCGGCGGGGCTGAACTGAATGAACACGCCACCCATGAGGTTGTAGACCACGCCCACGGTCCATCCCGGGCCACCCGCGGGCATCAGGTTGGTCGTGAAGAAGGCCGGGCCCGCACCCGCGTTGATCGCGGCCAACGGACCGATGGCCTCCAGGTCGACGACCGTCAAGTAGGTTCCCGCATGGGCCACGCCCATCGAGAAGCCCTGAGTGTCGCGGGCGCCGTCCATGGCCGGGTCCGGGTCACGGTAGCCAGCGCTCACCGAAACCGTGGGCGAAGCCGCCATGGTGCCGGAGACCGAGACCGAACCGTTGTTGACGAACGCGGTGAAGACCGGGTCGCCCCTATCCGGGGACTCAATTGTGATGGTGCCCGCAACCTCGGTCGGAGTGATCGAGGCGCCGGCGATCACGATCACGTCGGCAGCGGCCGGGGTGCCCAGCGTGTTGCAGATGACGACCGACGTGTTGACCGCCGGGTCCATGTCGGTCAAACCCAGCAACGCATCGTAGCCGAGATCGAGGAAGCTGTAGCCGATACCCGGGGGCAGCTTCAGGACGCCGAACACGTCGATCACGATGCCCTGAGTCGCACCGTTCGCGAGGAGCGTGGTGGACCAAACGCAGGCATCATCCCCCCATTGATCGTCTGGACGAACGCGCTGTTGACCGCCGAGCTAAGGAGTCGCCCAAGAATAACTTCACCCTCTTGCTCGTCGCTTCGGGCCATCTTCGACCGATCCGAAAACCTCGAAATCCTCACCGGAACTAAGGCTACGCCTCCGGTTTCGAGCTTTCCGGATCGGCCGAATCTGACCCAAATCGACGGCAAGATGTCGAAGTTATTCTTGGGCGACTCCTAATGGTCAGCACCGCGGTGTCATGGCAGACACCGTAGGACCAACCATCGACGAAGCTCGGGCCGGTGTTGTCGAAACCAACGTTCGTAAAGATCGTCGTGCCGTCAAGCCCGGCGGCGTTGCTGACACGGAGGACCAGGTTCGGGTCCTGGCCGAAAGCCAGGCTGCTCACCAGCGTCGCGGCCGCGAGGATTGCGAACTTTCGAATCATGTCTCAGCTCCGTTTCGACTGTGGCGAAGTCGGGAGCCGGCACGAGCCGGCTCCATGCGACGCCCCTTCGCAGGGGTCGAAGCCGTTCTCGCAGCCAAGTTCGCCTTGCAGACCGGACGGATCGTCGATCGTCGGCTCGGTACTGATCCTGCCCCGGATCGCCGAATCGAACGGCTGCAGCACTGCGCCCCAGCGTGCTGCCGAGGTCACTTGGTTCATGTTCGGACGCGCGAATCGGCACCGGCGACGGGAGTCCCACCAGCGGCGGCGATGAAGGTCAGAAGCAAAAAGAAGAGCGGCCCGACGCTTCCGCGTCGGGCCGCCCCCGCCGACAAACCAGTCGACTTCAGATCAGCGATCCGTAGGTTACGGGCAGCTGTCGAAGACGCAGTTGGTGTTGTCGACGCCAGTGTCCTGGCCGCAACCCGGGAACGGAGCCGACGGGGCCGGTCCGCCCTGGAAGATGTACGCGGCGAGGAAGATCGAGTCGGAGATATCGTTCGCGCCGTCATCGTTCGCATCGCAAGCCGCCGGGCAGCCCGCGTTGAACGGGAAGGAGCCGGTCACCAAGCCGATGTTCGCGACGATGTCCGCGATGTTGGCGATCCCGTCGTCGTTGCAGTCACCACGGCGGAAGTCCACCGGGAGGATGCAGAACGTGTTGATCGTGACCACGCCGTTCTCGAACACCGGAGCCAGGCTCGCGCCATTCACGACGACCACGTTCGCGACCGCCGGCATGCCCAAGCCGTCGCTCCAGCTCAGGAGCTCCGTCACGGTCTGCGGCATACAGTTCATCGCGTCCACCAGCGAGCTGTTGTCGACGGTGTAGTCCGCTTCGACGACCGCGTTACCGGCAGGGCTGAACTGAATGAACACGCCACCCATGAGGTTGTAGACCACGCCCACGGTCCAACCCGGGCCACCAGCGGGCATCAGGTTGGTCGTGAAGAAGGCCGGGCCCGCACCCGCGTTGATCGCGGCCAACGGACCGATGGCATCCAGGTCGACGACCGTCAGGTAGGTTCCCGCATGGGCCACGCCCATCGAGAAGCCCTGGGTGTCACGGGCGCCGTCCATGGCCATGTCGGGATCGCGGTAGCCAGCGCTCACCGAAACCGTGGGCGAAGCCGCCATGGTGCCGGAGACCGAGACCGAACCGTTGTTGACGAACGCGGTGAAGTCACCGTCCGCCGCCGGCGGCGTGATGGTGATGGTGCCGGGAACCTCGGTCGGAGTGATCGAGGCGCCAGCGATCACGATCACGTCGGCAACGGCCGGGGTGCCCAGCGTGTTGCAGATGGCGACCGACGTGTTGACCGCCGGGTCCATGTCGGTGAGACCCAGAGACGCATTGTAGCCGAGATCGAGGAAGCTGTAGCCGGTGCCCGGGGCGAGCTTCACCGCGCCGAACAGGTCGATCACGATGCCCTGAGTCGCACCGTTCGCGAGGAGCGAGGTGGAACCAAAGCCAGGCATCATGCCCGCGTTGATCGTCTGGACGAGCGCGCTGTTGACCGCCGAGCTGATGGTCAGCACCGCGGTGTCATGGCAGACACCGTAGGACCAACCGTCGACATCGCTCGCGCCGGTGTTGTCGAAACCAACGTTGGTAGCGATCGTCGAGCCGTCGGCCCCGGACGCGCTACTGACACTGAGGACCAGGTTCGGGTCCTGGCCGAAAGCGAGGCTGCTTACCAGCGTCGCGGCCGCAAGGATTGCGAACTTTCGAATCATGTCTTAACTCCGTTTCAACTGTGACGAAGTCGGGAGCCGGCACGAGCCGGCTCCATGCGACGCCCCTTCGCTTACGGGCAGGGGTCGAACCCGTTCTCGCAGCCAAGTTCGCCATGCAGACCGGACGGATCGTCGACCGTGGGGTCGGTACCCGTCATGCCATCGATCGCGGGATCGAACGGCGCCGGCGGCGGCGGGCCAAACTTGAACTGGTAGGTCAAGATGTACACCGAGTCGGCCAAGTTGATCTTGCCGTCGTCGTTCGAGTCGCAAGCGTCGTCGCAGTCGACCACGAAGCCTTGGAACTGAGCGGCCAGGATGGTCGCCGAGTCCGCAATGTTCACTTTGCCGTCGTTGTTGCAGTCACCACGGTTGAATTCTTTCTCCGCGGTCACGCAGATGTTGCACGGCATGGTCAGGAAGCCCTGCACCGACTCCGTCGTGTTGACGATGACCACGTTCTCGATCGCGACCGTGCCGCGACCGTCGACGCCGTCCGTGAACTCGACGAGGTAGCAGTTGTCACACTCGCACGCGCTGGTGATCAGGACGTCGATCGTGCCGATCTTCAGGGGCTCCGCGGTCGGCGGGACCGTCTGACGATCGAACGGGGGCAGCGCGTCGAGCAGGATACCGGCGACGAACTCGCAGCCGTCACCGTCGTTCGGATCGTTATCCACGTTGTGGTTCACGAACTCCGCGCCCACCGCGTCGAGGATCGTGCCCTCGACCGTGAAGGTGCCCTCGATGAACTCGAGGCAGCAGTCGAACGTCACGGCCAGCTGGAAACCCGACAGGTTGTCGTCCGGGTCCTTGTAGAAGAAGCAGAACGGAACCGTCTCGCCGACGTTGCCGGTCGGGTCGACGATGTCGCCGTTGGCATCCATCTCGCCGCACAGGAACATAGTGTTCTCCGGCACGACCGGCAGACAGGTCACCGAGCCGTTGTCGAGGATCGGGCTGATCGACAGACCCGCGACCACGATCACGTTGTCGAGCGCCGGGCTACCCAGCACGCCGTCCACGAACGTCAGCGCCTCGACCGAGGCCGGAGCCGGGTCGACGGGCGGGCTATCGCAGCGGTAGCAGAACTCGGCGATCACAGCCGACCCCGTGGGGATCGTCTGACCATTGAACGGAGCCGAGAAGTCCAGCACCACGCCGAGCGTGCCGCCGTTGGCTGCGTTGTTGATGTTCGGCACCACGAACTCGGCGCCGGCAATGACCGTCGCGCCCGCGATGTTGATCGCGGTCAGGGTCAGGCCCGCGGTGTCCTGGATCGCCAACACGAAGCCCTGGACCGGGCCGCTGCCGTTGTCCAGCGTAATCGGAGCGCACCCGACGTTGCTCACGTTCGAGTTGATCACGATGTCGCCGATGCTCAGCGTCGCCGGCGGCGGGACCAGCAGGGTCACGCTACCGTTGGTCAGGGTGATGTCGCCAGCGCCCAACGACAGACCACCCTGAACGATGATGTTGTTCAGCGGCGGGTTGTTGAGGGTGCCGTCGGTGAAAGTCAGAGCAACCGGGGTGTCCACGGCCACCATGACGTCCGGCATGACCGTCGCGCGCGCGATCGGCAGGTTCACGCTCGGGGGAATCGTCTGACCCGCGAACGGGGCCGACGCGTCGAGCACGACACCGAGAGTCGCGCCGCCCTGGGCGTCGAAGATCTCCGGGGCCACCAACTCGGCCATCATGACCAGGTTGGTGAACGAGGTCACCGAGATCTGAGTGGTGTCGTAGGCAATCGCCAGCACATACCCCTCGGTCGGGGCGGTGCTCGTCAAGAAAATGTCCACGTTCGCGCTCTGCAGACCCTGGAGGTTGGCGGTGCCAATTCTCAGAGACTGTTGTCCAAAAACGTTTCCGGCGCCAGCCAGCATTCCGCACAACGCCAGGAGGCCACAGAAGCGCAGGGAAAGTTGTTTCATTTTTTCCTCCCTACAAAAAGCCCAATCGAAGGAGAGGCGCACACACTCCTCTCACCTGTGAAAAGAAACGGTTCTCTCCACCTCCCTCCCGAGCCCGACAGGTCGCGGACGTGTTTGCGAAACTCGACCTGCTGAACCCAAGATTCAAACCCGCGTCGACCACCCTGCTCGCATTGCACTTCGCCGCACCAACAGGAAGCAAGAGTTTAGGCTCTTGCGCACCCTTCCCGCGTTGCGACCAAGTCCGCCCCGAGGATCGATGATTTCGAAGTCGAGACTTTCACCGCCTGCCACTCGAGCGAAACCGCTGGTGGAAGGCGAAGCCCGTACCGAATGTCTCTCATTGAAGACTCAGCGCGACAACACGTGAAACGAAACCGCGCGTCCCTCTCGCCAAACCAGGGAACGGCCCGGTTCGTCACGCTGCTGTCAACTGGAGTCCGAAGTTTCACCAAGGGCACTTCGAGTTTTGAACTCGGCTTGTTACCGCGTAAAGAAATGAGCCATGAGGGTTGTACCCCCGTCGCCTTCAGAGCCGCAAATATAGCGACGCTTGTCCCGCGCTGTCAAGCGTTGGAACACCAACAGAGTACGTGAAGATCTCGCGCGAGGCAGCGGTTCTGTGAACCTTGCCAAGGCTCCGTGGGGGACTGTGACGCATCGGACTAAGCCGCCGAAGGCGTGAGGTTTACGTGACGGCTGCAGCGATCGGAGCCGGACGACGACCGAAGCCGGACGAGAGCGCGCGACGAGTAGTCGATGCATGCCGGAGCAGACTTGCAAGTTCGCAATTCCCTGCGCTCGAAAAAATGCAAGCCCAGCGGCCGACTCCGGTGAGAATCGCAGACGTTGAAGGCGAGAAAGCCCGGACGGGCTCGAAAGCCGTGTCGTGCACGCGGTGCCCTTCAGCGTTCGACCTTGGCATCCCGGCGCAGCTTGCGCCGATACTCGTGGCGTTCGGTGGCCGCGGGCGGCTCGGCGATCAGAAGTGCCTCGATCTCGGACCGAACCTCGTCGAAAGGCGTGGTCGTGCGTCGCACGAGCTGAATCACATGAAACCCACGGCTCGATGGGATGGGACCGACGACCTGCCCTGGGCTGTCGAGCCCCCGCACCGCGCGATCGAATGCCTCACCGAAGGTGTGGGATCGGTAGTTGGGAATGAGACCGTCGTTCCTTTGGGTGAAACGGTCGTCCGATCGCTCTTGAACGAGGCTCGCAAACCGACTGGGGTCGACCTCGAGCTCCTTCATGATCTCGTCGGCAGCGGCTCGCGCGATCGATCCGTCGGCGTCGTCCGCCCGACGAGTGATCTGAATGTGCCGGACCTGAAAGTGAACTCCCCCCTCGCCGTACATGCGCTCGAACCGCTCGCGCACTTCGACCTCCGTCGGCGCGCGCTCGCGTCGGATGCAAGCCTCGAGGAGCGCGTCACCGCGGAGTTGATTGGCGGTCCAAAGACGGAAGCTCTCGAGGGTGTGGAGCCGCGTCGCCAACGATCTGCGAAACGCGGCTTCGTCGCCCTGGTGACGCGCGTCGATCGCTTGGCGAATCTGCTCATCGGCGCGCCGGGCGATCTCATCCTCGGTAACCACGACGCCGAGTTCATTCGCCTTGCGCTGAAGCAAGTGGTCGTCGATGAACTCGCGGAAGTACGAGTAGCCGAGTTCACGTTCGAGGAAGCGGAGGTAATCCTGGTGCGGGATGTCCACACCGTCGACACGCGCGACGACGCCCTCCGGGAGTTTGGGGTCCGCCGGCTGGATCTCCGAGGGGTCCTCGCCCGATCGTGGCCCCACGGACTGCCCCAAGGCTACGACGGACGCGACAACGACAAGTCCAATCGACCCCAGAAGCCACCGAGGCCGACTCGATCGGAACGAAATCATGACGACGGGCTCCTCGATGGGGCCACGGACCGAACCAACGCCCCGACGACGCGAGAACAGTGCTGGAGAGTTGAGGGTCTCCGTGCGGACAGCCTTGCGCAAGCGAAAATCCGCCGCAATGCGACCGGGCCTTACGTTGGGTTGCGGCGGGGTTTCGTGCCAGCCGGAACCGTCGGGTGCGCCTAGCCCATCCCGATCAAACGCATTCAAGAGCGACTCTCGTTTGCGCTTGGCGGCAGGAACCGAAGGCGAGCGTTTTTGGGTGAAGCCATGGCGGCTCGTGCAGCGGTTCGCGACGGGGCTTTTCGAAAGCTCAGGAGCATCCCAGGCCAGCGGCATGGTGACCCGAGCCCGAAGGTCCAAGGTAGGCGGGGTGCGCGCTCGAACTGGGTCCTTCCCATCGAAGGGACTTGGACCGGACAAGGCAAAGCCCAGGACCAACACGGCCCTACGAGAGGGTTGGTGCCCCCGGGAAACGAGCGAGGCCGAAGGCGGGCGCGAAACACGCCCGTCTTCGGCCCCCTGCGTCCACAGGCCGTTCATCGTGCAAAGAGCTCGCGGAACGACTCGAGGCCAACGAGCAGCGAGAGTGGGCAGCGAGCCACAGTCGTCGCGCCGACGGGCCGCGTCGCGGTAGGGCACTCTTGAAGCGCCCCAGCGAGCGGACTACGAAGCCCGAGCGGACTAAGAAGCCTCGGCCGCGGGCGCTACCGACTCGTTCTTCTTGACGAAGCCGAAGTACGCACGCGTGCCGTTGTCCCCCAAGCGCGGAGTCGACAGCCGAATGACCCGAGTGTAACCCCCGGGGCGATCCTTGTAGTAGGGACCAATCTCGTCGAAGAGCTTTCGGACCAGCTCTCGGTCGTTGAGCATCCTCATGGCCCGCCGAACGTTCGCGACGTTCTTGGTGCCCGCCATGGTGATCATCTTCTCGACGGTCGGCTGGGCGAACTTCGCCTTCTCGCGCGTCGTGACGATGAATCCCTTACGATCGAACTCGAGCACGAGGCCTCGAAAGAGGCTCTCGAGCAGCGCTTCACGGTGGGAAGTGGTTCGGTTCAACTTCCGACCGGCGACGCGGTGCCGCATTACGGTCTCTTTCCGTTGTTGCTCGCTCTCGGCATCATGCCCAGCGACAGGTCGAACTGCGCGAGCTTCTCCTTGAGTTCCACGAGCGACGTACTACCAAAGTTACGAATCTTCAGGATCTCGTCTTCGCTCCGCCGAACGATATCACGGATCGTGGAGATGTTCTCGGACTCGAGACAGTTCGAAGCCCGCACCGACAGCTCCAAGTGCGAGATCGGCAGGTCGAGCACCTTCTTGAGGTCCTCGTCTTCTTCCGGCATGGGGTCGATCTCGGCGATCTGCGGCTTCAACACCTGGGAGCCGAGCTCGAAGTACTTCACGAGTGGATTCAGGTGCTTGCGGAAAATCTTGGCCGCCTCGACGAGGGAGTGGTCCGGGCGCACGGTGCCATTCGTCCAGATCTCGAGGATCAACCGGTCATAGTTCGTCACCTGACCCACGCGGGTGTCCTCCACCCGGTACCGGGCACGCGTGATGGGCGAGAAGGTCGAGTCCATCCAAATCGACCCGATCTCGCTCTCGCCTCCGGAGTTCTCCTGGGCCGTCTGGTAGCCGCGCCCCCTTCGTACGAGGAGAATCGCGCGGAAGCCAACGTCCGCGGTCAAGGTCGCGATCTGCTGCTCCGGGTTGATGATCTCGACGACGTCGGGATCACACTCGAGATCCCCCGCGAGAACCGGCCCCTTGCTCTTCTTGTCGAGGAACAGCTCGGCCTCTTCGCCTTGCTTCAGCCGAACCTTGATCAACTTGAGGTTCAGGATGACGTGCGCGATGTCTTCGTACACGCCCTCCTTCGTAGAGAACTCGTGCTCGACACCGTCGATCTTGGCGCGGACGACGGCGGCGCCTTCGATCGACGATAGAAGCACGCGCCGCAAGCTGTTGCCCACGGTGTGACCGAAGCCTCGCTCAAACGGCTCGATCACGAACCGCCCGTAGCTCTCCGACTTCGTGCCCTCGTCGAACTCTACCCGATTCGGGAGTTCGAACTCGCGCCAACGAACCCGCATGGACATGATGGGTTGGACTCCTCCCCTGACTCCGCACACTCCCGTGAGCATCCCCCCAAGGCCTGCTGCCCCTGGGCCATGAACCGAGCGGGATACCTCGCGAACCGAGCCGCCCGTTACCTGGAGCAGAACTCGACGATGTAGTTCTCCTGGATCGGGAGGACGACGTCCTCCTTGGTCGGAAGCTGAACAACCCGGCCTTCCAGCTTCTTCTCGTCGAGTGCCAGCCAACTCGGAACAGGATCGCCCTTGCGGGCCTCCAAACGCTCCTTCAAGAAGTCCTGGCTCTTCTTCTTGGGGCGAGCGGCGACGACCTGTCCAACTCGCACGAGATACGATGGGATGTTCACTCGCCGACCGTCCACGTACACGTGGCCATGCGAGATGATCTGGCGAGCCTGAGCCCGACTCTCCCCGAACCCGAGCGAGTAGACGACATTGTCAAGCCGCCGCTCGAGGAGCACGAGAAGCGCTTCTCCCGTGTTTCCTTTACCGCGGTTCGCCTCGGCGAAGTAGTTCCGGAACTGAATCTCGCCGACTCCGTAGATGCGCTTGGCTTTCTGCTTCTCACGCAGGCGAAGACCGTAGTCCGACAGTCGACCGCGACGACGGAAAGCGTGCATGCCCGGCGCGTACGCTCGCTTGGCGATCGCACACTTCGCAGTGTGACAGCGCGACCCCTTGAGGAACAACCGCTCCCCTTCGCGTCGACACAACCGGCACTTCGCGTCTACGTATCTACCCATTTCCGTTCATCCTCCAAAGGTCTTCCAGCGGACGATCAAGAGCCGAGGCCCTGAGGAGTCGCCCAAGAATAACTTCACCCTGTTGCTCGTCGCTTCGACTGCTCGCACGTACCCACTCGCACACGGTCGAAAATCCGAGGTGCAGTTGGTCGTTCGACGCCCCGCGTCACACGCGGCGTCGTTTTCTGGGCCGGCAACCGTTGTGTGGCAGTGGCGTGACGTCCTCGATCGCCCGAATCTCGAGGCCAGACGTCTGGATCGCCCGGATCGCAGACTCTCGGCCTGCACCCGGCCCCTTGACCCGGACATCGACTTCCTTCATCCCCATCTTCTTGGCCTTCTGCGCACAGTTCTCCGCTGCGCGCTGAGCCGCAAAGGGCGTCGACTTTCGACTCCCCTTGTAGCCGATGGTACCGCCAGAGTCCCAGCAGAGAGCCTGCCCGCTCTTGTCGGCGATGGTGACGATCGTGTTGTTGAAGGTCGCCTTGATGTAGACCACGCCGCGCGCGACGTTCTTCTTGACCTTCTTCTTCGCCTTCTTTGCCACCCAGTTCACCCTTCGGTTGGTCACACCACCCTCGAACCCGCCGGTCCCGGTAACCCTCGTGGGGCCCCTGACCGTGGCGCGTCGATCGAGCCGAGTGCCTGCCTATGTCTTCTTCTTGTTCGCGACCACTCGCTTCGGCCCCTTGCGGGTGCGCGCGTTCGTTCTGGTTCGTTGCCCCCGAACCGGGAGATTGCGCGCGTGCCGAAGTCCTCGGTAGCAGCGAATCTCTTTCAGTCGGGCCACGTTCTGCTGGATCTGCCGGCGAAGCTGGCCCTCAACCATGTGGTTGTTCTCGATCAGACTGGCCAGTCGACTGACTTCGTCTTCGGTGAGATCCTTGGCCCTCACCAGCGGGTCCACACCCGCCGACTTGCAGACGTGATCGGCCGTAGCTTGACCAACGCCATACAGGTACGTGAGGGCTACGCGGGATTGCTTGTTTGGCGGAATGTCGACGCCGAGAATTCGAGGCATGGACTAGATCCCCTTACTTGCCCTGGCGCTGCTTGTGGCGCGGATTCTCGCAAATCACGCGAATGACTCCTCGGCGCCGCACGATCTTGCAGGTCTCGCAGATGCGCCGAACCGAACTCTTGATCTTCATGTCCTCAACAACTTCCCGAGAGCGGCACCAAACCGAAGAAGGTCGCCACAACCAACGGAGCTCGAAGGCGCGGAGCTGCCCAAGCGAGGAGCGACGAGGCCAGGAGCAAGTACGGCGGACGGCGAGTCCTGTCTTGCGCTGACCGGACTCCGGCCCGCCCGTGGTCTCGCGCCGAGCCACGGCCGCCCCGAGTCCCGTCCGCGACGAGACTTAGAGCGAACTTCCGGGGAGGCGATCCAGGATCGAAAGCGGGGCAGTCTACTGAAGCCTACTGAGACCGTCAAGCTTCCAACTCGCACTTTCACACCGCCACTCCCGCCGAGTCCGGCGCGAGTGTCAATACGCGAGGCCCAGCGTCCGTGACGGCGACCGTGTGCTCGCAGTGACACGACAATCCACCGTCGACGGTGGCGACCGTCCACCCGTCAGCCAGGGTCCGAACACGCTCCGAGGTCTCGGTGACCATCGGTTCGATAGCGATCACGAGGCCCGGCTCCAACACCGGGTCCTCGAACGGCCGAGCCGCGACGAAGTTCGGCACCGGCGGATCCTCGTGCATTTCCCGCCCGATGCCGTGACCGACGTACGTGGTTACCACGAAAAACCCTCCGGCGCGGGTGTGGGTCTCCACGGCCCGACTCACGTCGGAGATCCTGCCGCCGGGCCGGCACGCCGCGATTCCGGCGGCGAGCGCTCCGCGACAGCAGTCAACCAAGCGCCGGGCACGTTCGGAGACCTCGCCCACCAAGAAGGTCTCCGCGGCGTCCGCGCAGAAGCCGGCCAGTCGGACCCCGATGTCGACGGTGACGATGTCGCCATCCGCGAGCACCCGGCGTCCAGGAATGCCGTGCACGACCTCGTCGTTCACCGAGATGCAGCTATTGCCCGGAAAGCCATCGTAGTCAAAAAAAAGAGGCTCCCCACCCCTCGCCACGAGACACTCCCGAACCCGGCTGTCGAGCTCGCCGGTCGATACCCCAGGCCGGACCCAGGGTGCGACCTCGCGGAACGTGTCCGCCAAGACTCTGCCGGCCTGCGCCAGCAACTCGATCTCGGCGGGAGTTTTGAGGTGGATCATTCCGGTCCGTCGGGATTCGTACCCCGCCTGCGAGGGGTCGTCCGCCTCAACGCCAATTCGTGGAGGGGGTGCGCCAAGCACCGCCCGGGCAGCATCCCACCCGCGTGCTCACTCGGCTCGCGCGATCGCGGCGGAAACCGCCGCCGACACCTCGGCGGGCGCCCGACCCGCATCGACCTGGCGCAACACGCCGGCCTTGCGATAGTGCCCAACCAACGGCTCGGTCTCGGAGGCGTACACCTCGAGCCGCTTGCGGATCGCCTCTTCACGATCGTCGGTTCGCTGGTACAGGTCCGATCCACCGCACTGGTCGCAGACGCCCGCGGTCTTCGGCGCCGAGTACTCCAAGTGGTAGACTGCACCGCAAGCGCGACAGGTTCGTCGAGCCGACAGCCGGGCCACCACCACGGCTGCGGCGACATCGAAGTAGACAACGCAATCGACCCCGGACTCGAGCCCTTCCAAGAGTTCCGCAAACGCTTGGGCTTGCGCGAGGTTCCTCGGAAAGCCGTCGAGGATCCACCCCGCCGCGGCGTCCTTCTCTCTCAGGCGGTCTTGAACGAGGCGCAGCATGATCTCGAACGGAACGAGTTCCCCGCGATCCACGAACTGCTTGGCCTCGACCCCGGTCGGGGTGGAGAGCGCAATGGCACGCCGGAGGATATCACCCGTCGAGATGTGCGGGACCCCCAAGCGCTGCGCCAGCTGCGTGGCTTGGGTCCCCTTCCCCGCCCCGGGAGGCCCCAGGAAGACGAGCCTCACCGCGCGCCACTCGTCTCGGAACCTCCCGCTCGCATGAAGCCGTCGTAGTGCCGAACCAGCAGCTGGGCTTCGACCTTGTCGACGAGGTCCAAGGCCACTCCGACGACAATCAGAATGCCGGTTCCGCCGAGGAATTGGCTGACGAAGGCATCCACGTGGAAGCTCCCGGAAATCAGCTGTGGAATCAAAGCAATGGCGGCCAGGAACACTCCGCCAGCCAGCGTGATTCGATTGATGATCTTCGACAGGTGCTCAGCGGTGCGACGCCCTGGCCGTATCCCGGGGATGAAAGACCCGTACTCTTTCATCTGGTCGGCGAGTTCGACCGGGTTGAACATCAGCGACGTCCAGAAGTACGTGAAGAAGCCGATCAGCAAAACGTACAAGGCAAGGTACATGAACGCTCCGGGAGCCAGCATGTCGACGAGGACGTTGCCTTCCGGAAAGATGAACGACAGGATTCCGCCCGGGATGATAATGAGCGACTGCGCAAAGATGATCGGCAGGACGCCGGCTGCGTTCAGCTTGATCGGCATGTAGTGCCGCTGGCCACCGTAAACTCGGCGGCCCTTCACGGTGCGGGCCTGCTGAACCGGGATTCGCCGTTGGCCCTTGGTGATGAACACGACTGCGGCAACGATTCCGAGGAACAGCGCTACGAGCGAGACGATCCGCAGCACGTAGAACGGAACCTCATCGGGCGACGCGGCTGCGACCCCGGAGTACAGCTGAACCATCGCGGAGGGCGCACCGGCAATGATCCCCGCCATGATGATCAACGAGATCCCGTTCCCGATCCCGAACTCCGTGATCTTCTCACCGAGCCAAACCAGGAACATGGTCCCCGCCGTCAAGACGAGCACCTGCAGAACCGCCCACCAGTAGCTGTCATAGGAGATGATCTCCGGTCCGCCGCTGCCGCCTTGCAACGGTGATCGGAGGAAGACGATCACGAACCACCCCTGGACCAAGCAAAGGGCGAGCGTGGCGTAGCGCGTGTAACGGTTGATCTGGCGCCGCCCGGACTCACCCTCCTTCTGCAAGGCTTCCAGCTTGGGGAAAACCTTGACCAACAACGAGAAGATGATCGAGGCACTAATGTAGGGCATGATTCCCAACGAGAAGACCGTGGCATTCGCCAAGCTTCCGCCGGTCAACGCGCCGGTGATCTTGATCAGTCCCAGAAGGGTGCCGCCGCCCGTTTTGGCCAGGTTGTCGAGGATGTCCGCCAGAACCTGGATCTTGATCCCAGGGAGGTAGATGTGAAACCCGATCCGGTAAACCGCGAGCAGCCCAAAGGTAATCAGGATTCGCTTCCGGAGCTCCGGTATCCCGAGGATGTCGCGAATCACCTTGGCGATGAGACTCATCAGACTACTTTCGCCTCTCCGCCGCGCTCTTCGATCTTGCGTCGTGCCTCTTCACTGAACTTGGCCGCCTCGACGGACAGCTTCTTGGTCAGCTCGCCACGGGCGAGGATCTTGAGCCGTCCGTGTCTGGGCTTCAGGAGCTTCCGCTCGAGCACGGTCTCCAGGCGAACGGTTTCACCGTTCTCGAAGGCATTGAGATCTTCGAGGTTCAAGACGTCGTAGCGAACGCGGAAGGGAGCATTGGAGAATCCGCGCTTGGGAAAGCGTCGGTAGAGCGGCGTTTGCCCACCCTCGTGGTGCGGTCGATACTTGGATCCGGCGCGCTGGCCGGCCCCGTTGTGACCACGGCCCGAGGTCTTGCCGACTCCGGAGCCATGACCCCGGCCGACTCGCTTACGGTCCTTGTAGGATCCGCAAATCTGGTTCAAGTGCGAGAGATTCATGCGAGCGACACTCCCCTCAGCTTCGCGACGGTTTCACGAGCACGGAGCGCAGTCAGACCTTCCAGGGTGGCTTTGACCACGTTCAACGCGTTCGTGCTCCCGTAGTTCTTGGTCAGGATGTCTTGCACCCCGACGCACTCGAGCACGGCCCGCACGGACGGTCCCGCGATGACGCCGGTCCCCGGCGAAGCCGGGATCAGCACCACGCGCGACGAGCGAAACCGGCCCATGACCTCGTGCGGAACCGTCAGGCCGCTGAGCGAGACCCGCGCCAGGCGACGACGGGCGTCCTTCATCGCCTTCTCGACCGCATTCGGGACTTCCTTGGCCTTGCCAAAGCCGAGACCGACCTGGCCCTTCTTGTCGCCGACGATGACCAACGCGGCGAAGGACATGCGTCGCCCGCCCTTCACGGTCGTGGCGACGCGATTGATCTGGACGACCCGCTCTTCGAGACGAGGCTCGTTGTCCTCTTGTCGCCCGCGTCCCCCGCGGCCGCCGCCACGGCCGCCGCGTTCGCCGCCCTGACCTTGGCCGCCACCGCCCTGGCCTTGCTGACCCCCGCCGCCGCCTTGACGACCTCCGCGGCCACCACCGCCACCGGAGCCGCCACCGCCCGGACCGCCACCGCGTCCGCCGCGGCCGCCGCGTCCACCACCGCCGCCGCCACCGCCGCCATGACGAGGCGGGCCGGACGAGTCGGATCGAGGGGGGCGCTGCTCAGTGCTCGGCGTCGCTGCGGGACGTTCGTTCCCGCTTGAGTTGTTCTGCTCCGACATGTCGGCCATTCCGTGTGTCCTCTGTCAGTTTGCCGTCGCCACACCCTTCGAAACGAAGGTCGACGAACCGGCGGTCGGCGCTCCCTGCGGGCGGTCGCGCGGTCAGACTTGAATCCCAGCCTTGCGCAACGCCTCCGCGACCGCGGCCACGCGACCGTGATAAGCGTATCCATTCCGGTCGAAGGCCACGGCAGTGATCCCGAGCCCTTGAGCCTTCTTCGCGAGCAGTTCTCCGACTTTCGAGGCTCCAGCCTTGCTACCGCTCGCGGTGCCAAGCTCCGCTCGGAGTTCCGGGGACAAGGTCGAAGCGCTCACCAAGGTCCGCCCCTGAGTGTCGTCGATGACTTGGCAGTAAATGTGACGAAGACTGCGAGTCACGGTGACTCGGGGACGTTCGCTGGTGCCCTGGAGCTTCCGGCGGATGTGCAGCTTCCGGCGCGTGCGCCTGGCGTTCTTGACTTTGTTTCGATCCATCTCTCTTGGCTCCCCGAACGGCAAAACCCTGATGCGCCCAACCTTGAATCTACTGTCCGACGAAACCGACACGCTCCCGCCGGGCCAACGTGCCTCGAAGCGGGGCCGCCCGCAGTGCAGTCGCTTGCCCGGCTGCCCCCTCGGTTCCCGTAGGGGCACTCGGGGCCCCTTTCGCCTCCTCGGAGGACTCTTAGCTCCCGAGGCTCTTCGCCTGCTTGCGGCGAACGATCTCGGTGACGTAGCGGATTCCCTTGCCCTTGTAAGGCTCTGGCGGTCGTACCCCGCGAATCTCCGCCGAGAACTGCCCTACTTGCTGACGATCGGATCCTTTGATCACGAGGCGAGTCGGCTGGGGCACCTCGACCACGACTCCTGCCGGAATCGGCAGGATCACCGGGTGACAGAATCCAATCTGGAGCACCAGGTTCTGTTTGTCGAGCTTCGCGTTGTAGCCGACCCCGACGATGTCGAGTGCGCGTTCGAAGCCCGTACTCACCCCGGTGATCATGTTCTGGACCAACTGACGGGTCGTCCCGTGAAGGGCACGCGACAGCTTGTCGGACCCAAGGCGCTCCACCTTCACGGAGCCTCCATCGACCGCGACCTTGACGCGTGAGTGGTGCTCCCAGGTCAGCTTGCCCTTCGGTCCTTCGACATGGACGTTGCGACCGTCCGTCTTCACCGACACCCCGCGCGGAAGCGCGATGGGCTTCAAGCCTATTCTCGACATAGCCGTCACTCCCCAGAACTACTTAGTAGACTTCGCACAAGACTTCCCCGCCCACCCGGCGCTGACGGGCTTCGCCGTCACTCAGGAGCCCTTGGGACGTGGACACGATGAGGATCCCCATTCCGCGCAGGACCGGCTCGAGATCCGCACTCTTGCGGAAGACACGCCGTCCCGGCTTGGAGACCCGGCTAATGCTGCGAATCACGGTCTCGCCGTCGGGGCCGTACTTCAGCTTCACCGCCAGCGACTTCTTCTTGTCGCTGCTCTCCTCCACGGCGTGTCCCGCGATGAAGCCCTCGCGCTCCATGACCTTCAAGATCTCTTGCTTGAGCTTGGAGTAGGGCGCCCGGACCGTTTCCTTGCCCAAGCTGTTGGTGTTGCGAATGCGGGTGAGGAGGTCCGCGACGGGATCGGTCATCGACATTGGGGCACTCCCTACCAGCTGGCCTTCTTGACGCCCGGGATCTGACCAAAGGACGCCAGCTTGCGGAAACACAGACGGCAAATCTGAAACTTGCGGTAGTACGCTCGCGCCCGCCCGCAGAGCTGGCAACGATTGTACGCCCGAGTCGAGAACTTAGGGGTACGCCGCTGCTTCAGTATCAGAGACTTCCTCGCCAAGGCTACTCCTAAGTCGTCTTGAACGGGAACCCGAACTCTTGGAGCAACGCCAAGGACTGCTCGTCGTTCGAGTTCTTGATCGTCATGCAGATGTTCATTCCCTGGACGAAGTCGACATCGTCCAGACTGATTTCAGGAAACACGATCTGATCGGCGAGCCCCATCGAGTAGTTGCCGCGGCCGTCGAAGGCGGTCCGCGAAAACCCTCGGAAGTCACGAATTCGAGGGATCACGATCGAGATCAAGCGATCCAAGAACTCGTACATCCGGGCGCCACGCAGGGTCACCTTGCAGCCGATTCCGATGTTCTCCCGAAGACGGAAGTTCGCGATCGACTGCCGCGCCCGAGTCACCACCGGGGCCTGGCCAGTGATGAGAGCCAGCTCTTTCTGGGCAGACTCGAGACGCTTCGCGTTCTCCGTGGCCTTGCCCACACCACGGTTGACGGTGATCTTCGTCATCCGCGGAACGGCGTTGACGTTCTCGATTCCGAAGCGCTCTCGGAGGCGGCCCAGAATCTCTTGATCGTACTTTTGTTTCAGTCTCACCATGTTCGCACTAGCTCTCAGATCGGCTTGCCGCTGCGGGCCGAAACTCGAATACGCCGGTCACCCTCCGCGCGGACACGCAGCCTCACTGGCCGACCTTCATCCTCGCTGAACAGCATGACATTCGAAATGTGGACCGGAGCTTCCTTCTGGATTCTCCCCCCTTGGGGGTACTTCTGACTACGCCGCATGTGGCGGTACACCAGGTTGATACCCTGGACGACGACGTGCTGCGCCGAGACGTCCACTCGCAGTACCTTGCCACGCTTGCCCTTGTCGTCGCCCGCGATGACTTGGACGACATCTCCGCTCTTCAAACGCCGCATCAGCTTCAGACCTTCCGGTGTCCTAGACGACTTCGGGCGCCAACGAGACGATCTTCATGAAGTTCTTCTGGCGCAGCTCACGCGCCACGGCGCCGAAGATCCGTGTCCCGCGTGGGTTGTTGTCTTTGTCGATCAGCACGATGGCGTTCTTGTCGAATCGGACGTAGGAACCGTCCGGTCGGCGAATGGCGTGCTTCGTACGCACGATCACACCCTTGACCACATCGCCCTGCTTGATCTCGCTCGTCGGCAAGGCCTTCTTCACCGAGCAGACGATGGTGTCGCCCAGTGTGGCATAGCGGCGCCCCGTGCCCCCCAGGACCTTGATACACATGACACGCTTGGCGCCGGAGTTGTCGGCGACATCCAAGCGGGTTTGCATCTGGATCATTGGCCAGCCTCCCGGTCGAACGCAACGGCCTCGGGTGCGGCCTGGACGACTTCGCGGAGACGCCACCGCTTACTCTTCGAGATCGGGTGCGTCTGCGAGATGTCGACGACGTCGCCGACATGGGCTTCGTTCTCTTCATCGTGCGCGTAGTACTTGGTGTGCGATCGCACGAACTTCTTGTACTTCGGGTGCAGGACGAGACGTTCGATTCGCACGACGATGGTCTTGTCCATCTTGTCGCTGACGACGACGCCTCTCACAGTACCCCGGTCATAGGTCGCCATGTTACTACTCCTTGCGGTCCGCGGCCTTGAGCGCACGTTCCCGCAACACCGTATTGACGCGGGCGATATGGCGGCGCAGCGAGCGAATGTCGCCAGCCCGCTGCATGTCTTCGTTCTTCGAATGGAAACGAAACTTGAACAGCTTCTCCCGCGCCTTTTTGATCTCGGCGTTGAGATCGGCAACGCCGAGTTCGCGCAACTCGGAAACCTTGGTGGTCATACCTTTGGCCTCCTCGCGACCATGCGCGTGCGCACGGGCATCTTGTGGGCGATGCGGTTCAGAGCCGTGCGGGCGCGGCCCTCGGGCGCGCCGATGATCTCGTACATCACGGTACCGGGCTTCACGACCGCCGCGTAGAACTCGGGCTCGCCCTTACCTTTACCCATTCGGGTCTCTGCGGGACGGCCCGTGATGGGCTTGCTCGGGAAGATCCGGATCAGCACCTTGCCGTCGCCAGCCAGGAAGTGGTTGGCCGCGATTCGACCGGCCTCGATCTGCCGCGCCGAGATCCACCCCGGCTGCGTCGATACGATCCCGAACTCGCCGTAGGCGACGTAGTTTCCGCGGGTCGCTTCGCCTCGGATCCGACCCCGGTGGACTTTGCGGCGTTTAACCCGCTTGGGCATCAGGGCCATGTTTGCCCCCATCCTTCCGAGCGAACACCTCGCCCTTGTAGACCCAAACTTTGACTCCGATGATGCCGTAAGTCGTCTTCGCTTCGGCAAAGCCGTACTGAATGTCGGCGCGGAGGGTGGAGAGAGGGATCTTACCCTCGGTGGCAAACTCGGTGCGCGCGATCTCGGCTCCGCCGAGACGCCCCGCCACCATGACCTTCACGCCCAGAGCCCCCCGCTCTCGAACGCCTCGAATGGTGTTCTTGAGCACGCGCCGAAAAGCCGCCCGTTTCGCCAGCTGCTCGGCAACTCCTTCGGCGACGAGCTGCGCGTTCGTGTCGGGGTCGGTGACCTCCTGAATGTCGAGCTGGACCTCTTCTTTGGTGATCTTCTCGAGCTCTTCCTTCAGCTGATCGACACGGGCGCCCTTGCGGCCGATGACCACGCCAGGACGAGCCGCGTGCAAGGTAACGGTGACCTTGTACCCCTCGCTCTTCCCTTCACGCTGGATCTCGACCTTGGGAATGCCGGCGCTCGCATAGTGATCCTTGATGTGCCGGCGAATCTTCTGGTCTTCGACCAGGAACGCACCGAAGGTCTTCTTGTTCGCGTACCAGCGCGAAGACCAATCTTGAGTGATTCCGATCCGAATCCCAACCGGCAGTACTTTCTGACCCATACTCGCTTCGCTCCTCTTAGTCCTGTGCCCGAGCGGCTTTTTTGGCGCGCTTGTCGGCTGGCTGCTCGACCACCTCGATGTTGAGGTGCGAAGTTCGCTTGAGAATCGGATAGGCCATCCCGCGCGCTCGCGGCCGGAAGCGCTTCCCGGTAGGACCCTCGTCCACCCAGGCACGCGCGATCACGAGGGTTTCAGACTGGACACCGCCCTCTTGCACGGCATTGGCCATGGCCGAGTGGATGACTTTGGCGATCATCGGAGCTGCTCGCCTGTGGTTGAAGCGGAGCGTGTCGAGCGCTTGCTCCACTCGCATGTTGCGCACCATGTCCATCACGTACCGCGCCTTCCGGGGCGTGATCCGCGCATAGCGGTGACAGGCCTTGAACACATTCGCCATGTTCGTATCTCTCCACTTGGTCTCGAACCGACCGCTGCATGCTGACTCTGACCCAGCCCCGTACCGCTAGCGCTACTTCTTCTTCTGACCGGCGTGCCCCTTGAAGGTTCGCGTCGGAGAGAACTCGCCCAACTTGTGGCCGACCATGTTCTCTGTCACGAAGACCTTCTTGAACTCCTTGCCGTTGTGAACCATGAACGTGTGGTTCACGAACTCGGGAATCACGGTGCAGGCCCGGGCCCAGGTCTTGATCGGCTCGTTGGCTCCTTGGTCCTTCTGGACCATGATCTTGCGGAGGAGCTTCACGTCGACGTGAGGGCCCTTCTTCAGCGATCTACTCATCGGATCACTTGCTACTTCCTCTTCTTGCGTCGGCGAATGATGAAGGCGGTGCTCGCCTTCCGAACTTTGCGAGTCTTCCCACCCTTGGAGAGAACCCCACTGGGCGAACAGGGGTGACGTCCACCCGACGACCGGCCCTCGCCCCCGCCCATCGGGTGGGAGACCGGGTTCTGCGCGACACCCCGGACGTGGGGCCGACGCCCCTTCCAGCGCGAGCGCCCGGCTTTCCCGAGCTTGATCAGGGAATGATCCTCGTTCCCGACTTCACCGATCGTGGCCCGGCAGTTCATGTGGATCTTGCGGACTTCGCCAGACGGCAGTGCGATCACCGCATAGGTGCCCTCTTTGGCCAGGAGTTGCGCCGAAGTGCCTGCGGAACGGACCAGCTTCGAACCGCCGCCGGGGCGAAGCTCGATGTTGTGCAGCGGCAAGCCCGTCGGGATGTTGCGAATCTGCGTCGCGTTTCCGGCGCGCGGCTCGACCACATCTCCGGACTCGACGGTCGCGCCTACGACCAAGCCCTTCGGGCACAGAATGTAGCGCTTCTCGCCATCGCGGTAGTGCAGCAACGCAATGCGAGCGCTGCGGTTGGGATCGTACTCGATGTGGGCGACCTTGGCCGGAACACCGTCCTTGTCGCGCCGAAAGTCGATGATCCGATAGAGTTTGCGGTGACCGCCGCCGCGGAAACGGCTGGTGACATGGCCGTGGTTGTTGCGCCCGCCAGTCCGCTTGATGCGCTCACACAGCGACTTCTCCGGCTCCGTACGCGTGATCTCCGCGAAGTCGGCAACCGACGCTCCCCGCCTGCCGGCGGTCGTTGGCTTGTACTTCCTGATACCCATTTGGCTTGCCCTAACTCCTCGGGGACGGGTTCACTAGAAGACGTCGATCTTGTAACCGGGCAGCAGCGTGACAACGGCTTTCTTGTAGCCTCGCGTGACTCCGACGTTGCGTCCGAAGCGCTTTGATTTACCGCCCTGCGACAGCGTATTGACCTTCTTGACTTTGACATCGAAGAGGTCCTCGATCGCGCGCTTGATCTCGATTCGATTCGAGTCCGTCGCAACCTTGAACGTGTAGGCGTTGCACTGATCGGTGACCTCGGTGCTCTTCTCGGTCACGACGGGACTCAGCACGATCAACCTGGAGTCTTTCATGCGGTCGCCCCTCTCAAAGCGGAGCGTTGTTTCGAGCCGAGTTCATCGCCAACGGACGACTCGGACTGCTGAATCTGCCGCAAAGCTCCCTCGGTCAGCAACAACTCGCGATGCTTCAGCAGGGCGAGCACGTTGAAGTCCTTCACGGGGAGGACCTGCACTTTGACCAAGTTGCGACACGCGAGCACGAGGTTCTGGACTTGCTCGCGGTCGAGGTCGTCGTGGAAGCCGATGAGGCAAGAGCCCTTCACACCGACGCGCTCCATGAACTGAGCCAGCCCGCGGGTGCGCCGATCCGTGGGGAGCGCAGCGATGACTCGCGTCTCTCCGTCCAGCAACTTGCTCAGCAAAGCATGCCGCACTGCCAGTCGGCGCTGTCGCTTGGGCAGTTCGTAGTCGTACGAGCGCGGAGTCGGGCCGAACACCGTTCCGCCGCCGCGCCAGATCGGCGACTTGCGCGTGCCAGCCCGAGCGCGACCGGTCCCCTTTTGTTTCCACGGTTTCCGATTCGTACCAGCGATCTCACCCCGGGTCCTGGTGCTTGCGGTTCCGCGGCGCTGCCGACCCATGTGACGCCGGACGGCCTCCTTGAGGAGAGCAGCGTTCGGGTAGTTGGAAACCTCCCCTGGGGTGAACGTCAGTGCACCCTGCGCCACGCCGGCCGCCGTAAAGCGCGGGATCTCGACCGGGTCGAGCGCTTGCCTGGGTTTCGCGTCGAGCGATCGGTTCATGCTACTGCAGGCTTTCTTCAATGTAGAGAAAGCCGCCCTGGGCACCCGGGACGGCTCCTTTGACGATCAGCAGGTTCTGCTCGAGGTCGATCGACACCACGTCGAGGTTGCGCACTTTCACGCGTTCATCGCCGTAGTGACCTGGCATCTTCTTGCCGGGGAGTACGCGCCCCGGATCCTGGTGCATGCCGATCGAACCGACGACCCGCTTGCTCTTGGATCCGTGGGATTTGGGACCAATGTGGTGGTTCCACCGCTGGATCGTACTCCGGAAGCCCCGGCCCTTGGTGTCACCCGAGACATCGACTCGTTGAACGCCCTCGAGGACCGACAGGTCGAACTTGTCACCGGCGTTCAGTTCTCGATCCGCGAACGGCGGGATCTCTCGAACGAGCTTCTTCGGAGCTGTCTGCAGCTTCTGGAAGAGTCCGTCCTGCGGCTTTCGGGCGCGCTTCTTCGAGTCTGCGAAACCCACCTGCAAGGCCTTGTAGCCGTCGTTCTCGTCGGTCTTGACCTGAAGCACCGTGCACGGACCGGCCTCGATGAGAGTTACCGGCACCCACGCTCCCTCGGTGTCGAACACTTGGCTCATTCCGAGCTTTCGGCCCAGAATCGATTTGCGAATTCGCCGCACCATGTCGGTATTCCTTAGATCTTGATCCGGACATTCACGCCCGCGGGCATGGTGATCTTGGTCAGGGCGTCCATCGTCTTCGAGTTCGCTTCCGTGATCTCGATGACTCGCTTGTGCGTTCGCATCTCGAACTGCTCACGCGACTTCTTGTCAACGTGGGGCGAGCGGAGCACCGTATAGCGTTCGATGCGCGTCGGGAGGGGAATCGGGCCGTGCACGCGCGCCCCAGTGCGCTTCGCGGTTTCCACGATCGAGACCGCCGCTCCGTCGAGGACCCGGTGGTCGTACGCCTCCATGCGGATGCGAATCTTGTCCTTCATGCCTCGTGTCCAACCTCAAAGCGCCCGTACTCGCCGCCCACGGTGGACGTCGAGGCTCGACGCCAACTCCGGGAGCAGGGTACCGTCGCTGCCGGAAACCCATACCAAAGAACAACTTGTCGCACGCAGATCCGAGTCCCACCAGCATCCCGGCGAACTCGGCCACAACTCCCCGCACCCCGCTCGGAACAACCCGTTCCAGCGGTCGTAAACCCAGTCAAGGCAGTAACTAACGTAACGAAGCGTGGAGTCGAAAGTCTGGCATTATAGGCGCCGAGGTGTGACTGTCAACCGTAAAAAGTGTGAGGGCTACCGTCCTCGAGTCACAACCGAAACCGCTCCGCCACGCGATCGGGAGCGGGCGCATAGCCCATCGGCTCGAGAGACATTGAGGCTCGCCCCTGCGACAGAGACCTCAGTGTGGTCGTGTAACCGAAGACCTCCGCGAGCGGTACCGTACCCGAGAGGCGCCGTAGATCGAGCTGCATGTCGACGGACTCGACGGTGGCCCGGTGACGGATCAGATCCTGATGGATGCCGCCGAAGTACTCTTCCGGGGTGGTCACTTGAAATCGCATGACTGGCTCCAGCAGGACCGTCCCGGCAGCGGCTTCGAGATCGTTGAACGCCTCACGGATCGCCAAGGAAAGCCCCAACTCGGTGGTCTCGGGCGTGATCGGCGGAATCCGGACGCGGAACCGGACCTGCACGAACGGGAAAGCAAGCGAGCCTCCCGAGGCCGCCAACGCTTGCAAACTACCGGTTAGACTCTCCTTCCACTCCTTGGAGATTCCTCCGGCGTCGAGCCATTCGACCTCGACACCTCGAAGGGACGCGTCCGGGAGCAACTCGAGGTCAACCGTACCCCGCTGTTCTTTGCCGCCTACGAGCCGTTCGACTTCCGCGCTGCGGCGGGCCGGACCCACGAACGACTGCCGATACGACACCCGCGGCTTCCCGATCTTCGCGTCCACCTTGAAGTCGCGTACGAGTCGGTTCCGGATCACCTCCAAGTGGAGCTCGCCCATACCGGACATGATGACTTGCCCGGTTTCAGGATCCTGATGGACCTTGAAGGTCGGATCCTCCTTCGCGAGGCGCTCCAGCTGCTCGAGCAGGCGTTCCCGTTCGGACGCACTCCGGGGCTCGATCGCCATGGCCACGACGGTCTCTGGGAACTCCAGACGTTCGAGGACGATGGGGTGCTTCGGGTCGCACAAGGTGTCTCCGGTCACGGAGAAGCGCAGTCCCGTGAGCGCTACGATGTCGCCCGCGCGCGCCTCCTCCACCGCTTCGCGCTGGTTGGCGTGCATGCGGTAGATCGTGGCGAGTCGCTCCTTGCGGCTGCCGCGCGGGTTCAAGCAGGCCTCGCCCCGCCGCATGATGCCGCTGTAGACCCGCGTGTAGTAGAGCTCGGTGTGTTGGTCGACCTGCACTTTGAACACGAGCGCCGCGAGCGGCTGATCGGCGTTCAGCGGCCGAGTCAGTTGCCTTTCGCCGTCAGGGTCGGTGCCCGACACGGCGACGATGTCCTCGGGAGCTGGCAGATAATGCACGACTGCGTCGAGGAGCAGTTGAATGCCCTTATTGCGAAAGGCCGCGCCACCGAACACCGGAACCCAGCGGTGCTCGATCGTTCCCTTGCGAATCGCTGCAACCAGCACCTCGGTGGGCACGGGTGAGCCCTCCAAGAAGAGCTCCGCGATCTCGTCCGATCCGTCCGCGACTCGTTCCAGCAACTCCGACCGCCATAGATCCACGACTTCACGACGGCTGGGACAGATCTCGCTCTCGATGACGCTCGCGCCGAGGGCGCCCTCGTCGTAGCGAAGCTCCTTCAGGCGAACCAGGTCGATGACTCCCTCGAAGTCCCCCTCGGCGCCAATGGGAACCACCATGGGCAACGTGACACAGTGAAAGCTGTCCGCGACGTTGTCCACGACTCGAAAGTAGTCGGATCCCACTCGATCCAACTTGTTGACGAAGGCGATCCGCGGCACCCGATAGGTGTTCGCCTGTCGCCAGACCGTCTCCGACTGCGCCTGAACCCCTGCGACGCCACAGAACACGCCAACGGCGCCGTCGAGTACTCGGAGGGAGCGTTCCACCTCGGCGGTGAAGTCGACGTGGCCGGGCGTATCGATCAGGTTGACGGTTGCATCCAGCCACGAGAAGCTCGTGGCTGCCGAGGTGATCGTGATGCCCCGCTCCTGCTCCTCCTGCAGCCAGTCCATGCGTGCCGTACCCTCGTGCACCTCGCCCATCCGGTGTTCACGGCCCGCGTAGTACAGGAACCGTTCGCTTACGGTCGTCTTACCGGCGTCGATGTGAGCAATGATCCCGATGTTGCGAATGGTTCGCGCCATTGACTTGCTACCCCGTTTCGCAGGCCGCGTTGGCCCTACTCCGACCGACGCGCGCCGCGTCCTCGTTCGCCGCTGGCTCCCTCGTAGGGCGCCCCCCTGGAGTCGGTTCGGGGCCTCGCAGGATGGCCAGGGCGCTGTGCGCGGGTTCTCGACAGGGGGATCCGCGCGCGACTCCAAGCGTGAGATGCAGAACGCGCGACGCGATCCCGCTCCTGGACAGAGCCGAGTTCGTGCCGCGCGCTAGTCCGGACTCTTCGTGCGACGCGAGGCGGGGCTCAACACCCCGATGAGGACCGATCTCGACGCCAAGGAGCGCGATTCGCATCGGGCGAATCGAACGACACCGTCATGGACGTCCTTGCCCGTTCTCAGCCGACGGCTCATGAATCGTCCGCGCTTCGGAGTCGTTACCAGGCGTAGTGCGCGAACAGCTTGTTTGCCTCGGCCATCTTGTGGGTGTTCTCGCGCCAAGTGACCGACGCGCCTTCCTTGCGGAAGGCTGCCGCGAGCTCATCGGCGAGCCGCTGAGCCATGGGCTTGCCGCCGCGTCCCCGCGCCGTCTTGAGAATGGCGCGAATGGCAAGGGTCTGCTGGCGCTTGCGCGAAACCTCCATGGGCACTTGGTACGTGGCGCCCCCGACGCGGCGAGAACGCACTTCGACCATGGGCTTCACGTTGTTCAGAGCGGTCAGAAAGACCTCGAGCGGCTCGTGGTCAGGGACTTTCTTCGCCAGGAGGCGGAGGGCATCGTAGAAGATCGCCTCGGCAACACTCTTCTTGCCGTCGTACATGATCTGGTTGATGAACTTGGTGCAGACCATGCTGTTGTACTTGCCGTCCGGCTTCAGGAAACGCTCGGTCGAGCGAAACTTGAACTTGGACTTCTCAACCGGGCGCTTCTTACCGATGGCCATTGCTTCCGTTCACCTCATCGTTGGGGGCTCGAGCCCGCGCTCATGTCCGTGCAACATTCCCGGAGTCCACAAGGAACCCCACCAACCAACCCAGCGGTTGGCACTCGCCTAGAACCACTAGCCCAGAACCACCAGCCCAGAACCACTAGCGCTGCGACCGCGCTTCCGAGCCGCCTGTTCTGGCGCGACCGATCCCGGCTCGGCCCTCGGCCGGCAACCCTGGGCTCGACGTCCCTCGAGGAGACTAGCCCTTCTTCGCCTTCGCACCATACTTCGATCGGCTTTGCTTCCGCGCATCGACGCCGGTCGTGTCCAGGGTGCCGCGGACGATATGGTAACGAACGCCCGGGAGGTCCTTCACTCGGCCCCCGCGGACCAACACGATCGAGTGTTCCTGCAGGTTGTGGCCCTCGCCAGGAATGTACGCCGTGATCTCCTTGCCGTTCGAAAGCCGCACCCTGGCGATCTTTCGGAGCGCCGAGTTCGGCTTCTTCGGAGTTTGGGTCTTCACCACGAGGCATACCCCGCGCTTCTGGGGGCACTTCGCCAGAACCGGAGATTTGCTCCGCCTGGGCTGGGGCGTGCGCCCCTTCCTCACCAGCTGATTGATCGTTGGCATCGAACGGATCCTACCTATGCGGCTGCTGTTTCATGGTTCCGCGCACATCCTTCGCCCTCGACCCGCTTGCGGCTCGGCCTCGCGGGTCTAGGGCACTCATCGCAGGGCCTCTTACGCTTCGTCATCCAAAGGCCGGTCGTCATCCGCCTCGTCCGTCTCGGCAGCCGGCTCCGACTCCCCGTCCGCCTCGAGGACTTCCGAGTCCTCATCGAAGGCCTCGAAGTCGTCCGGATCGGGCACACCCGGGTCGAGCGCACCGAGCCCCGGTTCGAGGAGCGGCGACGGCGCGTCCACGACCGCTACGGCGGCGACCGCCACGGGCTCGGGCTCGTGGACCTGGCTTCCCCCCCCACGTGCCGGGGGCTCGACCAGTTTCTTCACGCCCTTGTCGAAGTACTCCCGGAAGCCGGTCCCCGCCGGGATCATGTGCCCCATGATCACGTTCTCTTTGAGTCCGACCAAGTTGTCCTTCTTGCCCGCCAAGGCAGCTTCTGTCAAGACTTTCGTGGTCTCCTGGAAGCTGGCGGCGGAAATGAAACTCTCGGACTGCAGCGAAGCCTTCGTGATCCCCAGCAGGAGAGGCTCCCCGGTGGCCGGCTTCTTGCCTTGGGCGACGATCTCCTCGTTGATCCTTCGAAACCGGAACTTGTCGATCACGGATTCGGGGAGCAGGTCGGTGTCGCCCGGGTCGAGCACACTCACGTTGCGCAACATCTGGGAGATGATGGTCTCAATGTGCTTGTCGTCGATGGTCACACTCTGCGATCGGTACACTTTCTGTACCTCCCGCAGCAAGTACTCCTGGACGGCCTCGACCCCCTTGATCCGCAGAATGTCCTTCGGCACCAAGTCGCCGTCCACCACCGGGTCGCCGGCCCGCACGAAGTCTCCCTTGTGCACGCGGAAGTGCTTGCCCTGCGGGATCATATGCTCGAGCGGCTCGCCGGCCTCGGGCCGGATCAGGACGGTTGTCTTCCCGCGCTTACGCTCGCCCATCTCGACCACACCGTCGATCTCGGCGATGATCGCCGGGTTCTTTGGCCGCCGAACCTCGAAGATCTCCGTGACGCGCGGCAGGCCGCCGGTGATGTCCTGGGTTCCGGTGATCTCGCGCGGAGTCTTCGCCAACAGAGTACCCGCACCGATGCGGTCGCCCCGTTCCACTTCGAGGTGGGCCTTCTCGGGAATGGGGTACAGCGCGATCAAGTCGCCGCCCTGACGCTCCCGAATCACGATCTGCGGGTGCAGTTCGCCCTTGTGCTCGATGATCACCCGGCGTTCCTTCTTGGAAACCGGGTCGGTCTCGACCCTCAGGGTGGCACCTTCGACGATATCCTCGTACTCGACGATCCCGCCCTTCTCCGCGATGATCGGAATCATGTGCGGGTCCCAAGCGTACAGGTTGCCGCGTACGGCCACCGCATCGTCTTCCTTGACCGACAGCACTGCACCCAACGGCACCGCGTGTCGCTCGATCTCAACGCCCTTCTTGTCCTTCACCACCAACTCACCGGAGCGGTTCAGGACGACGGTGTGCCCGTCCGAGTTGACGACGGTCCGGAGGTTGCGGAACGCGATGGTGCCGGCCACGGAGGCCCGAATGGTGCTCTCCTGGACCGCCTTCGACGCGATCCCACCAATGTGGAAGGTCCGCATGGTGAGCTGCGTTCCCGGCTCCCCGATCGACTGGGCCGCCACGATGCCGACCGCCAGGCCGGTCTCGGCCTCGCGCCCGGTCGACAAGTCCATGCCGTAGCACCGTGCGCAGATGCCGAGCGGCGACTCGCAGGTGAGCGGACTCCGAACCCGGATCTTCGTGTAGCCGAGGGCTTCGACCCTGCGAGCGATCTCGGTCGTGATCAACTGGTTGTCCCGCAAGACGATCTCGTCCGAAACCACGTCTCGAATCGTCGTGCGAGAGACGCGACCGCGAATGCACTGGGAGAGGGCGACTTCGACCTTGTCGCCGCGATAGACGACCTCTTTGGTGATCCCGTTGAGCGTGCCGCAATCGCGGTTCGTGATCACGACGTTCTGTGCCACATCGGCCAGCTTCCGGGTCAGGTAGCCCGAATCGGCCGTCTTGAGCGCAGTGTCGGCCAACCCCTTGCGCGCTCCGTGGGTCGAACTGAAGTACTCGAGAACTCTCAGCCCTTCCCGGAAGCTCGCCTTGATCGGGGTCTCGATGATTCGCCCCGACGGCTTCGCCATGAGTCCGCGCATTCCGGCGAGCTGACGAATCTGCGTCACGCTACCCCGCGAACCGGAACTGACCATCAGGTAGATCGGATTCAGGTAGCGCCGGCCGTCTCGCTGGTCGTTCTTCAGCTCGACCATGAGCTGCTCACCCACCTGCTCGGTCGCGTGGGTCCAAAGGTCGATGATCTGGTTGTAGCGCTCGCCCTCGGTGATGACCCCTTTCTTGTAGAGGCCCTCGACCTTGTCCACGCTCGCCTGGGTCAGCTTGAGCGTCTTCTCCTTACCGCCCGGCATTCGAAGGTCGTCCACGCTGAAGGACAGCCCTGCCCGGGTCGCGGTCTTGACGCCGATCTCCTTCATGTCATCGAGCAGCTTCAGCGTGGCTTTGCGACCCTTGCGCTGGTAGCAGTCGTGAATGACGCGCTGCAGGTCCTTCTTCCCCATCTCGAAGTTGTAGAACGGGAGACCGACCGGCAGCAAATCGTTGAAGAGTGCCCGACCCGGAGAGGTCACGAAGCAGCCGTGCTCGTCCGGCTCGTTCTCGGAGCCCGACCGCTCGATCACCTTGGTGCCATCGGGCATTCGTACGCGCACAGCGGAGTGCAAGTGCACCTTGCTGTTACCGAGGGCGGTGTAGACTTCATCGAGGTTCGAGAACCTCATGCCATCGCCCTTGAGTCCTTCGACCATGTTGGTGAGGTAGTGACACCCCAACACGATGTCCTGGGACGGCGCGATGATCGGGTTTCCGTGGGCCGGTGAGAAAATGTTGTTGGTCGCGAGCATCAGGTTGCCGGCCTCGATCTGAGCCTCGACCGACAGCGGCAGGTGAACGGCCATCTGATCGCCGTCGAAGTCCGCGTTGAACCCCTCGCACACCAGCGGGTGAATCAGAATCGCATTACCTTCGATCAGCACGGGCTCGAACGCCTGGATTCCCATGCGGTGCAAGGTCGGCGCGCGATTGAGCAAGACGGGGTGTCCGCGGGTCACCTCTTCGAGGATGTCCCACACCTCTTCGTCTTTCCGCTCGAGCATTTTCTTGGCGCTCTTGATGGTGTCGGCATACCCGAGTTCCTTCAGCCGTCGAATGATGAACGGCTGAAACAGCTCCAGAGCGATCTTCTTGGGCAGTCCACATTGGTGCAGTTTGAGCTCGGGTCCGACGGCGATCACCGAACGCGCGCTGTAGTCGACACGCTTCCCCAGGAGGTTCTCCCGGAAACGTCCCTGCTTGCCCTTGATCATGTCCGTCAACGACTTCAGGGGTCGGTTGTTCGATCCGAGCACTGGGCGGCGGCAGCGACCGTTGTCGAACAATGCGTCGACGGAGTGCTGCAGCATGCGCTTCTCGTTGCGAATGATCACTTCCGGCGCGTTCAGGTCCAACAGCTTCTTCAAGCGGTTGTTCCGGTTGATGAGCCGGCGGTACAGGTCGTTCAGGTCGGAGGTCGCGAAGTTGCCACTCTCCAACAAGACGAGCGGACGTAGGTCCGGTGGGATGACGGGAATCACGTCCATGACCATCCACTCCGCCTTGTTGGTGGAGTCCATGATGGTCTTGACGATCTTGAGACGCTTGATGAGGTCCTTCGCCTTTTGCTTCGAGCGGGTGTTCTCCAGTTCCACCTGGAGTTCGTCCGACATCTTGGCGAGGTCCATGCGCTGAATCATCTTCCGGATGGCTTCGGCGCCCATCTCGGCTTCGAAGCTGTCCCCGTACTTCTCCTGCGCGTAGCGGTGCTCTTCCTCGCTGAGGAGTTGCTTTTCCTTGAGCGGCGTGTCACCCGGGTCGATGACCACGTAGTCTTGGTAGTAGATGACGCGCTCGAGCGACGATGTCTTCATGGCCAGCAGATTGCCCAAGCGCGACGGCATGGCCTTGAAGAACCAAATGTGGACCACGGGAGCGGCCAGACTGATGTGCCCCATCCGCTGACGACGCACGCGCGACGTCGTCACCTTGACGCCGCAGCGGTCGCAGATGATGCCTTTGTGCTTGATCCCCTTGTACTTGCCGCAGGTGCACTCATAGTCGCGCTCGGGGCCGAAGATGCGCTCGCAGAACAGACCGTCCTTCTCGGAACGATAGGTCCTGTAGTTGATCGTCTCCGGCTTACGGACTTCACCGTAGGACCAAGAGAGAATGTCGTTCGGAGAAGCCAGCCGGATTCCAATGGAACCGTAGTCGTTGACCTTCTCGTAAACGGATTCGATCATGTGTTACTTCTTCTCCAGCTCGAGGTTCAGGCCGAGTCCCTTGATCTCATGCGTCAGCACGTCGAACGAAACGGGTGTGCCCGCTTCGAGCGTGTTCTCACCTTTGACCATGGATTCGTAGATCTTCGCCCGCCCGTCCACGTCGTCGCTCTTCACGGTCAGCAGTTCCTGAAGAATGTGGGCGGCACCGTACGCCTCGAGAGCCCACACTTCCATCTCGCCGAAGCGCTGACCACCAAATCGAGCCTTGCCGCCGAGCGGCTGCTGGGTGATCAGCGAGTAAGGTCCGGTCGCACGCGCGTGGATTTTGTCGTCGACCAGGTGGTGCAGCTTCAGGAGATAGAGCCTCCCGACCGTCACTTCTTGGTCGAAACGCTGGCCGGTACGGCCGTCGAACAGAACCGACTTACCCGTCGCGGGCAGGCCCGCTTCGACCATCAACTCACGGATCTCCGCTTCCTTCGCGCCGTTGAAGATCGGAGTCACCGCGCGGAAGCCGAGTCGCTCCGCGGCCCAGCCCAGGTGGGTCTCGAGAATCTGACCCAGGTTCATGCGCGATGGCACCCCGAGCGGGTTCAGGATCACCTCGACCGGCGTTCCGTCGGCGAGGAACGGACAATCTTCGAGGGGCAGGATCTTCGAGATCACCCCTTTGTTGCCGTGGCGGCCAGCCATCTTGTCCCCGACGGACAGGTTGCGACGAGTCGCGACCCAGACCTTCACCATCTCGATGACCCCGGCGGGCAGTTCGTCACCCCGAGTCAGCCGGTTCACCTCGCGATTCTTGAGGTCTTCTAGCTCCTCCATCTTCGCGAGGCGCACGCGCAGGGCATCCTTGACTTCGGTGTTCTTCTTCTTCGAACTCGACAGGAAGAAGTCGGGCTTCAGCGCGATCTTCACGGCGTGCACGCTCTTGGTCTCGTAGAGCACCTCCGCCTTGAGCACTTTCCCGGTGTCTGGATCTCGCGGCGTGCCTCCGGTGATGTCTTTCAGATCCGACAGCAGCGCCTCGAGCTCGGTCAGGATGTCGGCGTGAGTCGACTCCTCGATGTCGGTAATCTGGCGCTTGGTGTCCTTGCGATCATCCTCGCTCAACGCCGATCGCCGTGAGAAGCGACGCGAACCAATGACGACCCCCTCGATGCCCGAAGGCACCGTCAGCGAGTCGTTCTTCACGTCCTCGCCAGCGCGGCCGAAAATGGCATGGAGCAGCTTCTCTTCCGGCGACAACTCGCTCTTGGACTTGGGCACCACCTTGCCGACCAGAATGTCGCCCTGCGAGACACGCGTTCCGGTACGAACGATTCCGATCTCGTCGAGATTCTTGAGGAGTCGTTCGGAGACGTTGGGAATGTCCCTCGTGAACTCTTCCCGTCCGAGCTTGGTCTCACGGATCTCGATCTCGAACTCGTCGATGTGGATCGAGGTGTACGTGTCGTCGCGAACGAGTTGCTCGCTGACGATGATCGCGTCCTCGAAGTTGTAACCGTCCCAGCTCATGAAGGCGACGAGCACATTCTTGCCGAGCGCAAGTTCACCGCCCGCAGTCGCAGCGCCGTCGGCGATGACGTCGCCGGCTTCGACCTTGTCGCCGAGCCGAATGCAGGGTCGCTGGTTGAGACAGGTCCGCTCGTTGAGCCCCTGGTACTTGCGCAGCGGGTACTCCTCGTCGCCGATCCGTACGTGATTCGCGTCGACCGCCGTGACCGTGCCCGCGTGAAGGGCCTTCACGACCATTCCGGAGTAGCGCGCCACGTAGCGCTCCATGCCGGTACCGACCAACGGGGCTTCGGTTTTCAACAGGGGGACGGCCTGACGCTGCATGTTGGATCCCATGAGCGCCCGGTTCGCGTCGTTGTGCTCCAGGAACGGAATCAGGGCGGCTGACACCCCGACGAGCTGCATGGAGCTGACGTCCATGAAGTTGACCTTCTCCGGCTCCACCATGAAGAACTCGCCGTTCAGGCGCGCGAGCACCAAGTCGCCGACGAAACGGCCCTTGTCGTCGAGTTCACTATCTCCTGGAGCCAGATAGATGTTCTCTTCCTGGTCCGCTCGCAGGAACAGCAAGTCGCCGGTCGACAGCGCGACCTTGCCGTTCTTCACGGGATAGTACGGAGTGATGAGGAACCCGTACTCGTCGATGGTCGCGAACACGCTCAGGCTCGAGATCAGACCGATGTTGGTACCCTCGGGGGTTTCGATCGGACAGATCCGGCCGTAGTGGGAGATATGCACGTCGCGCACTTCGAACCCGGCGCGTTTGCGGTTGAGGCCGCCGGGACCGAGAGCACTGAGCCGTCGTTCGTGCGTGAGCTGCGATAGCGGGTTGGTCTGGTCGACCACCTGCGACAGCTCGCCGCGTCCGAAGAAGAACTCGATCGCCGACGAGATCGTCTTCGAATTGATCACGCTACGAGGCGTGAGGTTCTCCGCCTCCATGATACTCATACGTTCCTGAACGGTACGCTTGAGCTTCAGGAACCCCTTCCGGAGTTCCTCGCCGGCGAGTTCCTCGATGGTTCGCACCCGACGGTTGCCGAGGTGGTCGATGTCGTCGATCTCTCCCTGCCCCGCGCGCAGCGCAAAGACGTAAGAGATCGTCTCGAGGATGTCCTCCGGCTGCAGCGTCTGCTCCGACTCGGGAATTCCGAGACCGAACTTGCGGTTGATGCGGAACCGGCCCACGCGGCCGAGGCGGTACTTGTTCGGGTTGAAGAACTTGTCGAAGAAGAGCTCTTTCGCCTTCTGGATCTGCGCGGGATTCCCCGGCCGGAGCCGCTGGTAGATGCGGATCAGCGCCTCTTCGTGGTCCTTGGAAGGGTCCTCACGGAGGGTGTTCAGGATCAGCGGGTCGTAGACCTCCGGCAAGAGACGGAACATGGTCTTCCCGCCTCGCTTGGGCTCCATCTCTTCACTGAAGTAGGCCTTCAGGAAGGTCTCCGTGAAGACCTCGCCGGTCTCCAGGAGGATCTCACCGGTCTCGAGATCGACGATGTCCTCGGCGGCCACGCGTCCGCTCTTGGTGCTCGCTCCTTCGCCTCCCAGAAGCTTGGCAATCGACTTGAGGCCAGGGACCTTGACGGTCTCGATCGGGTAGAACAACGCCAGGATCTCGCTGTTGCTCGAATATGCTTCGTCCATCGCGCGCAGCAGCATGCTGGCGGGGAACTTGCCGCTCTGGTCGATCCTGACCGCCAACGTGTCCTTCTTGCCCACGTTGAACTCGATCCAAGACCCGCGCTCCGGAATGATCCGGCTCGAGTGCAGCCGCTTATCGCCCGAGTGAGCCTCCTCCGAGAAATCCACCCCGGGGGAGCGGTGCAGCTGGCTCACGATCACGCGCTCGGCGCCGTTCACGATGAACTCGCCGCCGCCGATCATCACCGGAATCTCACCGAGATAGACTTCTTCCTCGATGGACTCCGACTCCTTGACCATGCGCAGCCGGATCTTGAACGGCGAGGCAAAGGTCAGCTTGAGTTGGCGACACTCGTCGGCGGAGTAACGGGGACGGCCGAGTTCGTAGCCGATGTACTCGAGCGTGATCTTCTTGTCGTAGCTTTCGATAGGAAACACTTCTTGGAGGATCGACTCGAGTCCAAAGTTGTCGCGATCGCTCCAGTGGACGTCCTGCTGCAGGAACTGATCATACGCCTTGATCTGCAGCTCCATGAGATCAGGAACCGGGATGTCTCCGCCGCGATTTCCGAAGACCCTTACTTCCATGAACTGTTCCCCTTGATTTCGAAGGACGACCGGCGCCCGGCGCGCGCTGCGGTCGTTTGAAGTCACTCAGTCAGAGTCGGTCGCCCCACCGCAGGCACCGCACCGCGGTTGGACGCATTACCAATGATCATCCACGAGTGTCGGGGTCAAAAAGCCCCACGCTCCGTGGTCCCGGCGCTCGCGCCAGGACTCGAACCGCCGAGAGTGCTCGACGGCGCCGTGCCATGACCGGGCCGGCTCCCCCTTTTGCCTCCAGACTCGAGAAGCAAACGGGGTGGGCCAACCCGTTCGCTCGGGACTTCAGTTCTGGGCCGCACGAGCCGCTTACGGCGCTGGCCTGCCGCGCACGCCTCGCACCGCCAGAACCATTCGGAGATCCAGGACGCCTCGAAGATCGTGGTGGGGCGTCGGGTCCCCCACCGGCATCGGGCCGGCGGAGACCGGCCAAGATCTACCCCTGTTGATTGCAACGAAGGCGAACTCCCCCGGTTCGGCCCAGCGAGTCGCGCAACCGCCCACCCAGAACCGACGGCAAGACGCGACGCCGTCCCGAGATCGTTGCGAGTGGTTGCCGCGGGCCCGCCCGGTCGCGCCATTCCCCTGCGCACCAGTTACCCTGCGCAGCCGCAGAGCGGAGCCCGCGCCTACGCCGCGAGGGCCATCGCGAGTCGACTCCGCCCGCTGAGGACGCCGACATGAATCGACCTCAGCCTTCGACACCCGAAACGCTGCCCCAATCGCGCCTAGAGCCAAAAACGACTGCCGGCGCGACAGCATACCGGGGAGATGCCGGGCTCACCAGCAAAACCCTCACCAGTCGTGAGCGGTCTTCGGTGCCCTCCACGCGGGGTCCCCAGGCACGCAGCGACGGCTCCGAAGTTCGCAGGTCGAGCCCGACTGCGAACTTCCGAACCCGCCAAGTACGAGCTACTTCACCTCGACCGTAGCGCCCGCTTCTTCGAGGATGCCCTTCATCTTCGCGGCCTCTTCCTTCGAGACGCCTTCCTTCACCGGCGCCGGAGCGCCTTCGACGAGGGCTTTGGCCTCCTTGAGTCCGAGGTTGGTGATCTCGCGGACAGCCTTGATCACCTGGATCTTCTTGTCGCCTTCGGCCTTGAGGATGACGTCGAACGTCGTCTTCTCCTCGGCCGGAGCCGCCGCTGCCCCACCCCCGCCCATCGGCATCATCATCGCCGGCATCGCGGCGGCGGCGGTCACGCCGAACGCGTCCTCGAGAGCCCCCTTGAGTTCGACCAGTTCCATCACAGACAGGCCCTTGATGCTCTCCACGAGCGCCCCGACCTTCTGAGAAAGTGCAGCGACTTCGGACATGTTATTCTCCTTCTTCTTTCTTCTTGTCGGCGATCGCCTGGAGGACGTTCGGCAGCGTGGCGAGGATGTTGTTGAGCACTGTCACCGCGCCAGTAAGGGGACTGGCGATGAGCGAAACCACCATTCCCTTGGCCTCGGCCACGCCCGGCATCCGGATCAACTGCTCGGCAGCGGCCGACTCGAGCGGCTTTCCTGCGAGCAGCCCGCCGCGAAACTTGAGTTCCTTCTTGTTCTTCTTGCGCCACTCGTCGAGGCTCTTCGAAGTGGCGATCGCATCTTGACCACCGTAAGCGATGGCGGTCGGCCCGCTGAACCATTCAGGGGGGACAGCGATCCCACGGTCGACGAACATGCGCCGAGCGAGGGTGTTCTTGACCACATTCACGGTAAGGCCTACGTCCCGCAGTTGCCTGCGGAATGCGAGGGAGTCCTCCGCATTGAGCCCGCCGACATCGAACAGTACCGCGTCCTCGAGCCCCGAGAAGCGCGAACTGAGATCCCGCGAGATCAGGCCTTTCAGCTTCTTCGACATGTGCCGATCTCCGTCGCCAACCAGGATGCGGATCCGGGGGCGTTCAGAACTGCATTGAAACCATCCGTCCCGCGACCCGGCGCAGACCCGAACGTCCGCGACCGCCGTCGAGAGACGCTACATTGCTGCCAGGGCACCCGACTCGATCTGCACCGACGGCGACATCGTCGTCTTGATCACGACCTTGCGAATGAAGATCCCCTTGGCGGCGGAAGGCCTGAGCGTGTTGACGTGGTGCACGAACGCGTTGATGTTGTCCACCAGCTTCTCCTTGGAGAAGCTCTTCTTGCCCATCGGCGCGTGGATGATCGCACCGGCGTCGTTGCGAAAGTTGATCTTGCCGGCAGCGAACTCGCGAACGCCGCTTTGCACGTCGGCGGTCACCGTGCCCGCCTTCGGAGTCGGCATCTTTCCTTGAGGACCCAGCACTCGCCCTAGCTTGCCGACGTAGCGCATGGCCGCCGGATGGGCGATTGCCACGTCGAAGTCCATCCAGCCGCCCTCGATCTTCTTCGCCAGATCCTCCCCACCGGCATCGACCGCGCCGGCCTCGAGCGCTTGCTTGCGCATCTCGCCCTCGCAGAACGCGATGACCCGTACGGACTTCCCGATGCCGTGAGGCAGCGAGTAAGCGCCGCGAATCGCCTGGGAAGTTTGCTTCGGATCGATACCGGTGCGAATTGCGATCTCGACCGTCTCGTCGAACTTGGTTTGCGCAAAGTTCTTCAAGAACTCGACCGCAGCGTCGACGGTCTGGGCTTGAGCCGGTCGCTGTTCGAGGTTCTTGCGGTGGCGCTTGCTTACGTATGGCATTACTCCACGACCTCGATTCCCATGCTCCGCGCCGTACCTTCGATCGACCTCATGGCGGCCCCGAGCGACGCCGCCGTCAGGTCGCCGAGTTTGGTCTCAGCGATCTCCTTCACCTGATTCCTCGTCACCTTGCCCACCTTCTCGGTGAGCGGGCGCCCAGACCCCTTGGGGATGCCTGCGGCCATGCGCAGGAGAACGGCTGCGGGTGGCGACTTCAGAACGAAGTCGAAAGATCGGTCGCTGTAGACCGTGATCTCCACCGGGATCGTGATCCCTTTTTGACTGGCTGTCGCAGCATTGAATTGCTGAACGAACATGCCGATGTTCACGCCGTGTTGACCGAGCGCAGGGCCTACGGGCGGCGCAGGGGTTGCCTGACCTCCGGTGCACTGCAGCTTGATTTTGGCAGTTACTTGCTTTGCCATGGTTGCCTACCCTACAACTTCTCGACTTGCCAATACTCCAGATCGACCGGAGTCGATCGGCCGAAGATCGCCACCATGACGCGAACGATACCGCGCTGAGGATTGACCTCCTCGACGATCCCATCGAAGTTCTCGAAGGGCCCTTCCTTGATCTTGACCGCGTCGTGCTTGTGCAGGTCGATCTTGACCTCTTTGGGTTCTTCCTTCTCTTCCATGATGTCGAGCACTTTTCGGACTTCAGCGCTCGCCATGGGTACGGGTTTCTGCTGCGATCCGACGAAGTCGCCAATGCCGGTCGTGTCGCGGATCAGGTACCAAAGGTCGTCGTCGAGCGCCATTTCCACGAAGATGTAACCCGGGAACACCTTCTGAGCTCGGACGCGCTTCTTGCCTTCCTTGATCTCCGTCATCTTCTGCTTCGGCACCGCGACCGCACGCACCTTCTCGTCCATGCCGTGCAGACGCAACTTCTTCCGCAGGTTGTTCGAGACGGTATCTTCACGCCCGCTCTGCACGCGGAGGACGTACCACTCGAAGTCGACGGTCGGCCCCGAAGGCGTCACTTCCGCCGCTTCCGGAGCCACGGGTCGCGGTCGGACAGGCCTCGGCCCGGACTCGATCACCGGCGCTTCCCCGCTAGCCCTCCGCGAACGTGCGGACTCGTAGCCGGGTTTCTCCTCGCGGCGTTCCTCGAAGTCACCCGGATCTCCCGAGCCTTCAGCGTCGTGCGGCGTCGTCGGACCCTCCGCGGCGCTACCGGCAAAACCCGTCATCGTGTTCTCCACCGATCCATTCCCCGCAACCTGCTCCGCACGCCAGAACCGTGGGCCCGTGAGAGCGAGACCGCTAACCGGCCCCGTAGAGCTTGTCCTTGAGAACCCCCAACAAAAGGTCGGCACCAACGACCCAGATTCCCAACAGCAGACAGGTGACCACGACGACGATCGAGTTGTTCAGCGTTTCCTTCTTCGTCGGCCAGGTTACCTTGGTCTTCAGCTCGGTCTCGGTATCGATCAGGAAGTCGGACAGTTTCGGCTGGTTGTAGAGCCAGATCCCCGCGACTACGAAGACCCCCAAAACCAAGATGGCGACGATCGACGGAACCGAAACAGACCAGTTGAACAGCGGGATCTTGAAGAACGATCCCTGAATCTTGCTTCGCAGGTACTCGTAGACGCTGACACTGGCAAAGAGGCCAGTCCCGCCTACGACGAACGCGAGGGTGTTCCTCGCCTTCGCTCCCTGACCTTCCTTGTACAGCCGAAATGCCATCGTTGTACTTCCCAGCGCCTAGCGGCTCGATTTACTCGCCCAGACGATTCATGGCGACGACCCAAGGTCAAAACGACCCCAAGCCAAGACGACCCCAAGCCAAGACGACCCCAAGCCAAAGCGACCCCAAGCCAAGCGACCCCAAGCCAAAGCGACCCCAAGCCAAAGCGAGCCAAGGGGTGGCAGGTCAGGAGGGACTCGAACCCCCAACCACCGGATTTGGAATCCGGAGCTCTGCCAATTGAGCTACTGACCTACACTTATTGCGCCGTCGATCGCTCCCGTTCCCGGGGCGCGACCGACGTCGCCTCATCCGCATGGGCCTTGAGTGCTTACTTCAGAACCTTCGTCACAACCCCGGCGCCCACCGTCCTGCCGCCCTCGCGAATAGCGAAACGGAGGCCTTCTTCCATGGCGATCGGGTAGATGAGCTCGACCTTCAGACGAGCGTTGTCGCCCGGCATGCACATCTCCTGGCCGCCGAGAATCTCAGTGCTCCCCGTAACGTCCGTGGTGCGGAAGTAGAACTGCGGGCGGTAACCCTTGAAGAAGGGCGAGTGACGCCCCCCTTCCTCCTTGGTCAACACGTACACTTCGGCTTCGAAATCGGTGTGCGGCGTGATCGAGCCCGGTGCAGCCAGCACCTGCCCACGCTGCAGGTCGTCCTTTTCGACACCCCGCAGCAGCAGGCCGGTGTTGTCACCGGCACGCCCCTCGTCGAGCGTCTTGTTGAACATCTCGACGCCGGTACAGGTGGTCTTCCGAATCTCTTTGCTCAGGCCGACGATCTCGAGTTCGTCACCGACCTTCACGATGCCACGCTCGACGCGACCGGTACCCACCGTGCCGCGGCCCTTGATCGAGAACACGTCCTCGACCGGCATCAGGAACGGCTTGTCGAGTTCGCGCTTCGGCTCCTCGACGTAGGTGTCGACGGCGGACATCAGCCCCATGATGCACTTGCCCCACTCGCCGTTGGGGTCCGAGTTCTCGAGCGCACGCAGGGCGCTTCCCTTGACGATGGGAATCTCGTCTCCCGGGAACTCGTACTCCGACAGGAGTTCGCGCACTTCAAGCTCGACGAGCTCCAGCAGTTCGGGATCGTCGACCATGTCGACTTTGTTCAGGAACACGACGATGCGCGGCACGCCGACCTGACGCGCCAGGAGAATGTGCTCCCGCGTCTGCGGCATGGGACCGTCGGCAGCCGACACCACCAGAATGCCGCCGTCCATCTGGGCCGCGCCCGTGATCATGTTCTTCACGTAGTCCGCGTGGCCCGGGCAGTCGACGTGCGCGTAGTGACGGTTCGCGGTCTCGTACTCGACGTGGGAGGTCGCGATCGTAATGCCGCGTTCCCGTTCCTCGGGCGCGTTGTCGATCGAGTCGAACGAGCGCGCCTTCGACAGTCCGGCGCTCGCCAGCACGCTCGTGATCGCGGCCGTGAGAGTGGTCTTCCCGTGGTCGACGTGACCGATGGTCCCGACGTTGACGTGGGGCTTCGTTCGCGAAAAAGTTTCCTTGGCCATTCAGACGGCTCCTTTCCCGCCACCCCTCCCGACTCGGCTGCCTTGAGCAGACGGAGCCCCTGGATCCGCGGGTACACGACTACTCAAACGCCTCGTTCCGGGGCAGAGGACCCGGAATTCGTCCAAAACCGATTTCTTGACGACGGGGGGACGGACAGAACGCCACCACACTCGCGCCGATCGTGGAGTGTCGATCGGTAGTGCGGTTGCGCGCTATTCGCTCCCTGGTTCGCCCTCCTCCACGACGGACGAACCACGCCGATGCAAAAGTTGTCTCTTCCGAACTCGCGACGCCGATTGCGTCAGGCGGTTCAGTTCTCCGAACCGACGCCCCTGCACCCTTCAGGGTGCCAGAGCGTCTGCCCCTCACGGGCGTCGAGGTCGACTCCGAGCCGAGAAGCTGGAGCTGCTGACGGGATTTGAACCCGTGACCTCGTCCTTACCAAGGACGTGCTCTACCGACTGAGCTACAGCAGCGCTGATTCCCAATCTCGATCTTCTCGAACTCGCCGCGTCCCCGGTCCTCGCTCCTCGAGTAGTGGAGCGGGTGATGGGAATCGAACCCACGTAACTAGCTTGGAAGGCTAGGGCTCTACCATTGAGCTACACCCGCGCGTCGCCAGCGGTCCCAGGCAACCCGGTCCTCGAAACCCGCTCGCTCTGTCGGGGCGAGCCACAGCCTTGGAGAAAGGCGGTAAGAAGACCAATCTGCAACCTGATTTGCAAGACAAAACCAAGAAGAATCCGCGTCACCCCGCGCCGAATCGCCGGCCCTCGATGCGACGGATCGCCCCCCCCCAATCCGGAAGCACTCGGAACTCGAGGCAACGCCAGGCAACGCCAGACAAGCGCCTGTGGCAGTGGGTCGGCCTTTCCGGCGGTCACGTTGGATCGAGTGAAGGTTGAAATGGGCAGGAGAGGATTCGAACCTCTGAAGCTTAACGCAACGGGTTTACAGCCCGTCCCCTTTGACCACTCGGGAACCTGCCCCTGGTTCAACCCAATAACTCGTCCGAACTCCAACCCTGCCAACGCCTCGGGAGATGCCCCGAGCCGAGTTGAGAGCTAGCGGTGGGAATCGAACCCACAACCCCCCGCTTACAAGGCGGGAGCTCTACCTTTGAGCTACGCTAGCTGAGCTACGTTAGCCCAGGTCGGCCCCGGCTCGATGCGAACCCTTCGGCGAGCGCTCCGACGCCCGTGTCGGGGTTTGGGACCCGAGCGAGACGCGCCCGAAATCCTGCGGAACCCGACCCTAAGGGCCGCGCATTATAGCGACCCCGATGCGACTCGCAAGATGTCGCTGCACACCGCTACGCGCTCGCTTTCGGCCGGGGTCACTGCCCAACCCCGGGCGCGACCGGTCAACGCCTCAGCGAGTCCGCGAGACCAGGACGACGGCTTGGCAAGCAATCGCCTCGTTGCTGCCGACGGCTCCAAGACCCTCCGCAGTCTTGGCCTTCATACTGACCCGCCTCACGTCGAGCCCGAGCAGCCCCGCGACGCGTTGACGGATGGCATCCCGGTGCGGCCGCAGCTTCGGGCGCTCCAGATCCACCACGATGTCGACGTTTCCCACGTGGTAACCTGCCGCCACCACGCGCTCCCGGGCGGCCTGAACGATGATCGCGGAGTCGAGCCCCTCGAGGCTCGGATCGGTGTCGGGAAACAGCTCGCCAATGTCACCGGCTGCGACGGCCCCGAGGAGCGCGTCGGCAACGGCGTGCAACACGACGTCGGCGTCCGAGTGACCCACGGCACCCCGGTCCGCCGGAATCAGCACGCCACCGACCCAGAGACTGCGACCGAGTGCGAGCCGGTGTACGTCGGTCCCCAGGCCGACCCGAGTGTCGGGAGTCGACTCCTCGCTCCCCATGGCATCCGCATGGACCAATGGTCGGGTCCCCCCTCGAGTTCCGCACTAAACGAATCGAGGCAGGGACCGTCACGGCCCCTGCCTCGACACGCCAACCCATGTTGCCGATCGACACTCCGCGCCCCGATTCGTCGCGGCGCAAAGAACGCCGCGTCCGTGAATCAGAACTCGACGCGCGCCTCGAGCAAGAAGATGCTCAGCTCGCTCGAGAGGCCGAGTGCTTTCGGGTCCACGAGCCAACCGGCAGCGGCCCGGAACGTCAGGTAGTCGGTCGCGAAATAGCGCAGACTCACGTCGAATTCATCGCCGATCTTGTCCTGAGTGGTGCCAGCAGCGCTGTAGGTGCCGTTGTTCTCGTGCAACTGGAAAAACGCGTAGAGCGCGTCCACCCGCAACTGGCTGTGCGGACTGAATCCGGCCTTGGCTTTGATCGCGCGGTAGTTCTGATCAATGTCCAGACCATAGAGGCCATCTTCGACGATGATCGTATCGTTGTTGTTCTCGAGCGACACGAACGCGGTGTTACGGGAGTCTCCGCCGTTGTCGTCCCCCGAGATCTCCCAGTACGAAACATCGAAGAACGGGCTCCCGGTCACGTCGGGAAGCGTGTAGCGGAAGCCGCCATAGAGGGCGAACGCGTTGCGCTGGCTGATGCCGTTGGCCGGGCCCCCGATCTCGCGGTAGTCTCCGCCCTGGACATAGCCTTCACCGTAGAGCTTCAGCGACTCGTTCATGAGGTGAATGGCGCCGCCGCCGCCCACCGTGTAGATCACCGAACTCGAGTCGTTCTGGAGCATGTACAGACCGACGCCGGCGCTCCAGGCCATTTCCTCCGTGAGATCGCTCGCCGTCGACAACGACAACCCGAACAAGGTGCGGTCGCTGTTCTTGCGGTAGGTCTCACCGATCGTGAAGTAGAACAGTTCGAGATCCAGGTCACCCAACTCGTAGAGCGCATGGAGACCGGCGGCCTCTTGGCTGTTGACGAGCCCGGCGCTCGCAGACTGAGGAGCACCGACGTCGGCGGTCCCGGCAGCGGCGTTGTTCGGGCCCGGGTTGTCGAACGGGGTCTCTGCCCGCGACACGTCGACGAAGAAGGGGTTGCCACTCCCGGTGAAGTCTTGCTTGAACTCCTGGATACCGAAGCGCAAGGTCAACTCCGGGACGAACGCCCCCTTCCAGTTGACGTAGAGCTGCTCGACCTCGAGGTTGCGCCGGACCACGCCGGGCGTCGAACTCGTGTTGGTGCCGCCCTCGTCACCGAACTGATAGGGCGTTTGCAGCGTCAAAACGGTGTTCACGCCGTCCGCAAGCTGAACGTCCAGGTTCAGAGCGATGGTGGGCTTCAGGATCGTCTCCGACCCCGTCCCGCCAAGAGGGGTCGCCGATTGTGCCGCGGTGAGGCCGGGCCCGAGTCGTGGGGCGGAAGCCGTACCCGCGAGGGGGACCGGGGTCTGACCGGATCGAGCCGCCCCGAGGATCGCTTTGAACACGCGCGAGTTGCGCGACGCCAACGACAGCTTCAGCTCACCGCTGATCGTGATGCGGATGGCCTTCTCGGGAACGATGTCGCCGAAGTTGCTCTCCTCGGGTTGCGCGAACCCGACGGCCGGACAACTCGCAAGAACGAGAACCACGCCCCAAAAACTGACACGCATGGACGAATATCCTTCCCCCCAGTGCATTCTCGCACGTCGTGCATCCTCGTACCCAGGGCGCCGCGCAACCCGTGCGGCCGATCGTCGGCCTTGGTGAGCGGGCGGCCCCGATGCGGACCGGAGCTTCTTCGATGGGTTGTCGCCCCGATTCCCCTTCCCCGATTCCGGGGAACCGCGGGAGTCTGACCCAAGCCTCGAGGGAGGTCAACCCTTGCCCGGGCCAGATCGGGACCACGTTCCCAAAGGTGCAACACGGGCGATCGTCAACGAACAAATGGTCGTCAGCAGGTCAGGGGCGGCTGGATCGCGGGTCGAGCTGGCGTCGAAGCGCGCCCACTCGGGGCGAAGCCGGTAGCCCCCTGTCACACTTCGGAAGCGCCCGCCCGGTCCGCGAGCAGTCGCTCGGCCAGACGAAGGTCCGCGGCCACGGTGACCTTCGGATTCGGGCCCGCGGTCGGGACCACGGCCACGGGGAGCCCGAGCCGCTCGAGCAGAGCGGCGTCGTCGGTGTCGCCGCGCGGCCATGCCGAATAAGCGCGGCGCAGCCACTCGAGGCGAAACACCTGCGGCGTCTCCGCGCGCCAAACTTCGCTGCGATCGATGGTCTCCGCGACGAGCCCCGCGCGCACCCGCTTCAGCGTCTCGACGACTGGGGTCGCCAGGATCGCGGCGCCGACCTCGACCGCACGCCGCACCACGGCTTCGACGTCGCTTTGCAGCACGAGGGGACGCGCCGCATCGTGGACGGCAACCCAAGCGGCGTCGGGCGACAACGCCAACAGGCCGGCTTGCACCGACTCGGCGCGAGTGACTCCGCCGACGGCGACGGCCCACCCCTGGCCTTCGGGCAACCACTTGCGTCGGGCGAGATCGACGTCGTCCGCGTGCACGACGACGACGCCCCCGCCGAAACTCGCGGCGCCACTCAAGGTGCGAACCGAGTGCAGCACCACCGGTGCGCCGGCTAGCTCGAGCCCCACCTTGCGCGTCTCGCCTCCGAAACGCCGTCCGGCGCCGGCCGCGACGACGACCGCGTGCCAGCGAGGTAGATCCGAGCTCACGAACCGCCGCCGCTCACGCGTTCTCCTCCCGAGCCCGTCCCCGCGTTCTGGCGTGGCCCCGCAACTCGCCGCGCAAAGAGAATGCGTCCGCCCGCGGTGGGCACGACGCGTCGAATCTCGACTGCGCAGACCTTGCCGATCTCGCTCTGAGCCTGGTCGACCACGATCAGGGTGCCATCCGGGAGGTAGCCCACCCCTTGCTGCTCTTCCTCGCCCCGCCGCACGATCTCGACTTCCACCGTGTCGCCAACATCGTGGTGCGGTCGAATCGCCTCGATCACTCGCGGGAGGAAGATGGTCGAAACACCCTCGAGTTGGGCCCGGCCGTCGAGTTTGCGATCCCGCGTGAGAACGCGGGCGCCTTCGCGATGCGCGGTACGCACGAGGAGTTCATCCACCGCGATCGGCGCGCCGTCGTCGTAGGTGACGACCTCGACCAAGCGCCGGTCGACCAGGCTCTTCAGGATGGCGAGCCCGCGCTCGCCGAGCTGCCGCTTCCTCGAGTCCGATGAGTCTGCCAGGCCTTGGATCTCCCGCGCCACGAAGCTGGGTACCACGAGCCGACTCTCGAAGAAGCCAACCTCGGCCAGCGGGCCGAGCTGCCCCTCCAAGATCACGCTGGTATCCGCAAAGATCGGGCGCAGGCCTTTCACCTCGCTGCGAAACTCCACGTAGGGAATCAGGAACTTGAACTGCCCCTGCGTCTGCAACAGGATGGTCACGCCAAAGAAGCAGAAGAGTACGGTCGCGACCATCTGCAGCAGGAACTTGAACTGCCGCACGATCGCCGCGGTCTCGGCGTCGCTGACGTGGATCCCGACCGCGACGCGCTCGACGATGACCTCGATGATCGGCGAGAACAGAGCGGACGCCGCGAATCCTGCCAGAAGCCCGAAAACGATAGCGGAGATCGTCTGAATGGAGGAGCGAGCGAATCGCATCTCCACGCCGATGATGATCAGCCCCGCCAAAAGACCGACGGGAACGGTCCAAGCAACTGCCCAGCCGTTTCCGGAATCGAGCCGCTCGCCGATCAGAATCCCCAGCCCGGCGCAGCAGAGTAAGAAGATGCCGCGGACGACCAAGAGCGTCACGTGAACCGACATGAACCCGTCCTACCTCGACCGAGCTGAGCCCGCCGAATCTACAACACCGAGCCATCTCCGAAGGGCACGAACATGCGCACGTACTCCTGCTGGCAATAGCGGTCGGTCATGCCTGCCACGTAGTCACAGATCACCTGCGACACTTCCCGCTGGGGCAGAGCCCCGTCGAGCACGTCGATCCGTTGGAGGTACTCGGGCGGCAGCTGTCGCGGATCCCGCCGATACTCCTCGAAGATCGCTTCGATCAGCCGCTTCCCCTTCTCGGACATCTTCCGGGTGCGGTAGTCATTGTAGAGCCGCGACCGGAGGAAACGCTGCAGTTCGCCCTTCATGTCCTGCATCGCTGGGGAGAAGGCGATCAAGGGACAGCGCCATTGGCGAACGTCCGCCACCGACGCGACCCCGGACTCGGCGATTCGCCGCCGACTCGCGGAGATCAGGTCCTGCACCTGAGCATCGATCACAGAGGAGACGGTGCGCGCGATCAGCTCCCGTCCCCCAAGGCGCCCCCAACGTTGCCGCACCCGCTCCTCCGCCGTCAACCACAGCTGCAGGGAGCGCAGGTCGTTCACGGTGACGTAGCCCGAGCGCAGACCATCGTCGATGTCATGACTGTCGTAGGCCAGTGAATCGCCGATGTCGGCGAGCTGGGCTTCGAGCAACGGTTGCCAACCAGGCTCGAAAGCGGAGTAGACTGGATTCCGATCCGGGCCGGCGTGCTTCACGATGGATTCGCGAATCTCCCAGGAGAGATTGAGCCCCCGAAAGTCCGGGTAGCGCTGCTCCAGTTCGTCGACCACTCGTAGACAGTGGCGGTTGTGGTCGAACCCACCCCACTGCGCCATGAGCTCGTCGAGCTTCTCCTCCCCGGCGTGCCCGAAGGGAGCATGACCCAGGTCGTGGCTCAGCGCGATGGCCTCCACCAGATCCTCGTTCAACTCGAGGCTGCGCGCGATCGTGCGCGAGATCTGGGACACCTCCAGCGTGTGCGTCAGTCGGGTGCGATAGTGGTCGCCCTCGTGGTTCATGAAGACTTGGGTCTTGTACTCGAGGCGCCGAAACGCCGTCGAGTGCACGATGCGGTCCCGGTCCCGCTGGAATGCGGTACGAAACCCGTCCTCGAGTTCGGCATGAATGCGACCGCGGCTGGACCGTGACGCCATGGCATACGGGGCGAGCAGCGATTCCTCGCGCGACTTCGGGTCGATCACCAGCCACCCGACTCTCCGCGCAACGACGGGGACGTTCGGGCCGCGACCCGATTGCCGGCCTGGACTCGCTTGCGGACGTTGCGAATCGCCGGCTTTCCTCCGGGAAGGATCAACGGTGCTCCCACCCGCAAGCGAGCTGGGTCGAGTCCCGGGTTGAGTTCGCGTAAGGTCGGCACCGTCGTTTGGTAGCGCCGCGCGAGCGCGAACAACGTGTCGCCCCGCTCGACGACGTGGACCGTGATCGGCCGGGCGACGAACGGAAGTTCGTTCCAGGGCTCGCGGGTCGGCGGCGAATCGTTGGGGAAGACCGCCGGCGTCGATGCCGTTTGCACGTCTGTCAGCACGCCGGAACCCTGGCCAGGGCCAGGGCCCCGACACCCCAAGGTCAAGGCAACGGTGCAGCAGGCGGTGACAGCGACGAAGCGGCGCGGCGCGACGGGCGGCCCCCAGCGATCGCGGTCAGAGCTCGACTTCGGGCTCCCGATCACTCGCCGCTCCTCGTTTCTACGCTCATCGAGTCCATCGAGTCTCGCTTCCTGAAGGCTCGGTCGGCGAGGCAAGCGGCGGATCCGAGCTACGGGATCCCCGGTGCAAACGCCAGCCGACCGCGGCCCCAGGCTAACCGATGCCGACTCGCGCGACCACGCACGCTTCAGCGATGGCCGGTCGTTCGCGACTCCGCCGCTGAGACCGTTCGCACTCCCGCTCACAGGATTGCGGCGCGCGGCCCACGCTCAGCTGCAGACGACGGTCTCGCCATCGATCGCGGCGCGCGTGGGGAACCGGAGGAACTCCTCGATGCGCACCCGCAGCACGTCGGCGGCCTCGGGTTCGCCATGCACCAGCATCACCTGGGAGGGCGGGCGCGGCGCATGCCCCAACCACTCGAGCAACTCGTGCTGGTCGGCGTGCGCGGAGAACATGCCGAGTTGCACGACCTCCGCCCGGATCGGCACGTAGCGACCGTGCACTTTCACCGACTCACGCCCATGCACGAGCGCAGCGCCGCGGGTGCCGGGGGCCTGGTAGCCCGGCAGCAGAATCGTGTTCTCGGCCTCGGGAGCGATGCGCTTCAGATGGTGGAGAACACGGCCGCCCGTCAGCATACCGCTCGAGGCGATGACGACGAACGGACCTCGCTGCCCGTTGATCCGCTTCGACTCCTCGACGTCAGCGGTGAACTTCGCCCGAGAGCACACCCGCTGGCAAGCCTCGGGCGTGAGTCGATGGTAGCTCGGATAGCGGAGATAGAGATCGGTGACATCCGTCGCCATGGGGCTGTCGACGTACACCGGTACCGGTTCGACCAGGCCGCGTCGGAAAACCTCGTCCAACGCGAACAGGAGGTGTTGCGCGCGTCCAACCGCGAACGACGGAATGAGCAACACACCACGACGATCGATCGTTCGGCGCAAGACCAGGGCGATCGCCTCGACAGGATCGACGCCGGCGTGGGTTTCGTCGCCGTAGGTCGACTCCATGATCACCCAATCGGCGGCACCGACATGGTCCGGGGCTGGGATCAGCGGGTCGTGAAAGCGACCGAGATCCCCCGAGAACATCACGGACACGCCATCGCCCACGACGCGAACGCTGGTCGCGCCGAGGATGTGACCGGCAATGCTCCGGTGGACGGCGCAACCACCGACTTGCAGTGGATCGGCCACACCGACCGCGCGTAGCTGCGGCTCGACCGCGGCAACTTCTTCGGTACCGTACAGCGGTACCGCCGGGTGGTGGCGCGAGTAGCCCTCTTTGTTGGCGAAGCGCGCCTCTTCTTCTTGCACCTTGGCCGAGTCTGCGAGCAGGATCTTCACGAGGTCGAGCGTCGGTGGGTTGCAGTAGATCGGGCCGCGAAAGCCATTGCGCACCAACACCGGTAGATATCCCGTATGGTCGAGATGGGCGTGCGTCAGGACCACGGCGTCGAGCGTAGCGGGATCGATCGGGAGTCGCGCCCAGTTCCGTCGACGAAGCGCCTTCACTCCCTGGAACAGTCCGCAATCGATCAGGAAACGGCCGCTCCCAGCCTCGACGAGGTACTTCGAACCCGTCACCGTGCCCGCAGCCCCGAGGAAGGTCACCTTCATGCCAGCCTCACTCTCGCTCCGGTCGCCCGACAGATCCTGAGCCTTCTCGCTGAGATGAGGAGGCGAGCTCCCCGTCGCCGTCGACGCGAAGCCCCGGTCGAAAAACTACTGCCGGCAATCTACTGCCGACTCGAGTGCGAGGCTAGCTTCCTGTCTCCATGGAGTCGCCCAAGGAGGCTCTCGAAAGCCCCCTCGCGAACGCGGCCATGCCGCGTTCGCTTCTCCCACAAAGCGCCAAGCGCGAGTTGGAGTTGCTCGCGAGTTCGATCGACGCCTCGTCGGCCGCCAGCGAGCCGCACGCCGGAGAGATCGCGGGATCGCTCCGACGTGCGGGCGGCAGCGGCTGGGATCCGCGCATCGAGTCCCAAGGCAAGCGCGAGCCAGGGTCGCTTGTGCATGCGCTTGATCTGGGTCGAGTTCAGTTCTTGCAGAGCTTGGCAACGAGCGGCGCCACCAAGCCGGTGAAGACGAGCAGCAGGATCGACCCGATGTAGGTCTCGAATCCGTCGATTCGCTCGAACGGCCCCCCGGTCAGCGTCATGACCCAGATGATGAAAGCCACGCAGCCCAGGACGTTCTGCAGAACCGACTTCACGTCCATGAAGAACACCAGCCAGAAGGGTGTTGCGACCAAGCAGAGCCCGAACAGAACCCACAGCAGCCAGACCGGAGGATCATCCAGGGAGGTGATCAACCCGGCCGCAGCCAGGTAGACCCCGAGCACCTCCGACGGAATGTGCTTCAGCAGCCGTTCGCGATACTTGTCATCCGCATTGATTGCGCGTGCCATGGTTTTCCCCCTTCGAATCCGGGATCGCGGCCAAGCACGTCACTTGGCCCCCTGGCAAGCCGCAATCCGTCCCCCGCGTCCGTCACCCAACTCGCGAAAATGCCGTCTCCCGAAGCGCCGCCCGCCGCTTCGCGGTCACCCGCGCAGGCGATACCGATTCGACTGCACCACGTAATCGCGATTGGCCACTTGGTCGGAATTGACCCCGGCGAGCACGGCCCGAATATCGGCCACGACAGGCGCCGCCCCAATGTAGTAGTCGTGCTCGAGCAGGCCACTCACGACGTCGGTGCAGTCCACGAGACCCACCTTCGCGTGCACCGACCGAGGCTTGCGTGGGCCGTTCGAGCCCAGGCGGTCGGGGTTCCCCTTCAAATAGTCGCTAGCCGTCAGCGCACGGTCCCCGCGATTGAAGTAGACGGTCACTCGATCCGCGAGCTCGGGTAGTCGCGCAAGCTTGTGATCCACTTCGAACGTGTCATCGTCCTCGTCCGCGGCCGCCAAGATGATCTCGTGAAACACCCGCGGCAACGTCCGGTACTGCTTGATCATCTCCTGCACCGCGCACCGTAGGGCGTAGTTGCCCATGCTGTGGCACAGCAAGAAAATCTTCCGTTGACAAGCATTGGCCGGGTCGAGCGCGTGCAGAAACTTGATGAGCTTCTCGAAGCCCCGCGAGATCGCAAGTCCCGACGCCTTGGCATCGTGACGATCACTCGGGTAGTGCGTCGCACTCCCGTCCGATGGCCAGGAGAACGCGACGACCTCCAGCGGTCGCTCTGCCGTCGAGTGGGCCGCCTGCAAGCGTGCCGCAGAACGGAGCGCGTCCTGAAACGAGACGTTGAACCCGTGAATGAACACCAACGCGTCGGCCTGGTTCTTCCGCATGCGTTCCTGCAGCCCACCCATGAGCTGCGCCGAACCGAGCACCGTCCCCGAGGGTGTCTCGTGAAACACCTCGACCGACCGCACCACGTCGCGCGCCGAGTCATACTCGGCTTGCCCGAACCGCAGGTTGGCGAGCCCTTCGACACTGAACTCGCCCGTGAAGTCCGTCGGGTTCTGCTTCCGATTCGGTCGCCGATTCGTTCCAAAGTACACCGTGATCATGCTCCCCCCTTTCGCGCCTGCCCCCGATTGTGCTCCTTGCCGTCGCCATCCGCTAGCCCGGACCCTTCGTGAACGTTGAGCTGAGAGTGTGCACGGCGGCGAGGACAAGGCTCGCTCAGAGACGTCGTCATGCTACCGACGAAGTTCCTGCGTCTTCCGGACGTCACTCGGATCCCGCGAACTCCGAGACGGCACTTTCCCTGACCCGCTGAGTCCAACCTGCGGTGCCCGCCAACGATGTTGCCGCCACTTCCAGCAGATGGCTCGGCAGGCATCTCGAAGCCCGGCCAGGAGCGGAAACGAGCCAGCGCTAGCGCTAGCTATCGCGACAATCGAAATGACGGATGACTCGTGGGAGTCTGAAGGCAAGGTCGAGGCTGGTTCGAGCGAACTGGCCCGAAGGGAAGGAGCTTTGTCGTGAATGGAGCGGGCGATGGGATTCGAACCCACGACAGCTAGCTTGGGAAGCTAGAACTCTACCACTGAGCTACACCCGCTCATCGAATGCTGCAGTCAGCCGCGCATTCTGGCCCTGGTTGCCCTCGGGTGTCAAGGGGGGGCTCAGGGCACGGCGGCTCTTGAATCGGTTGGGGCGCAGAGGGGTCAGGCGGTCCAGGCGGGGTGGCCATCGATGAAGGTGGCGATGGGGAGATCGGTAGACTCGAGTAGGGTCGGAAGGACGGCCTCTGGGGTGGAGGCGGCGACGGGGATGACGGTGAAGTCGGCCCGATTGCCGGGGGTGAGGATGCCGGTGCCGAGGCGGTTGCCGAGCGCTCGGTGGCCGTTGCGAGTGCCGAGTTCCATGACCGTGGCGGCGGGCAGGTCGAGGGACTTATGGTAGACCTCGCGGAGTTCGTCGATGATCGAGAGACGGCCGTTCGAGATCTTGCCGTCGGTGCCGATGGCGACGGGGATGCCGGCTCGAAGCATGGGCTCGAGGGGGTACTCCTCGTGCACGAACCAGGCGTGGCTGCGCGGGCAATAGACGACGGCCGCGCCGCTCTCGGCGATGCGTTGGATCTCGTCTCGGTCGACGTAGTTCGCGTGGACGAGGATGGCGCCAGGGTTCAGGCCGCCGGCGCGGGCGACGAGTTCAACGGCGCGCGCACCGGGGATGCCGAAGGCAGCGCGATCGACTCCCAGCTGTTCGAAGAAATCCGCACCTTCGCCCTCACCGAGCTCGAGCAACGCGGCCTCCCACGGTTGCTCGGCGATGTGGGTCGACCACGGGAGCTCACGCGCAACGGCCCACGCGATGAGTCGGGTCCAGAGCTCGGGGTGGACGGTGTACGGTGCATGCGGGGCGATGCCTCGGAGCGCGTTCGGTGTGCTACCCCGAACGAACTCCTCGAGCGCGCTGAAAAGGTCGTCGGTCCCAGGACGAAACGAGATCACCTCGCGGAGGATGAGCCGCCGCAGAGGTGAATCGGCCAACCCGGCGATGGCCGCTCCGGACGGGTCGTAGTCCGCAATCGTCGTGGTGCCATAGCTCAGGGCCTCGGCCGCGCCGCGCCGGACCGAGTCGACGAGGCCAGCCTCCCCCACCTCGTCGCGTAGCTCCTTGACCCCGAGCAACCAATCGGTGAACGGATCTTCCAGTTCGGAGCCATCGGGATCGAAGGTCAGATCGAGATGGGCGTGCGCGTTGACGAATCCGGGGACGATCACCGCCTTCGGGTAACTGCGGTCCGCGTCGGCGACGACGCCGCGGGTCACGCTGCGAACACAGCCGCCTTCGATCTCCAGACATCCCGGAGCGGGGTCGCCCACTCCGTCCCAGATCCAATCCGCGTAGACGCGCATGGTCACTTACTCTTCTGCCGCGCGTTTGCGGCCTTCCGGTGGCGGATGATGCACGGCTCGCTTCCAGTAGTCGTGCGCTCGTTCGACCGCGCGGCGAAGCAGCGTTCCGTCCGGGTAGGCTCCATCGTCCCCGAGGACGCCCGCGGGCAAGCCGGTGAAGAGCTCCAATGCGTCGTGAATGCGATCCACGGCGTAGACGTGGAAGCGACCCACGTCGCACGCTGCGACCACGTCGTCGCGCAGCATGAGGTCGATCACGTTCGCGCTCGGGATAATGACGCCTTGGGCGCCAGTGAGACCGATCTCCTGACAAACGTCGAAATAGCCCTCGATCTTCTCGGTCACCGCACCGATCGGCTGGATGTGGCCATGCTGATCGATGGCGCCGGTCATCGCCAAGTCCTGCCGCAAAGGGACTTCGGTGAGCGCGCTGAGCAGGCAACACATCTCCGCTCCCGAGGCCGAGTCGCCATCGATCCCGCCGTAGCTCTGCTCGAACGCGATCGACGCCGAGAAGGCGAGGGCGTGAGACGTCCGGAGCAGGTGTCGCAAGAGGCCGCCCAAGATGTAGAAGCCTTTGGTGTGGATCGCGCCCGAGAGTTGCGCCTCCCGTTCGATATCGATCGCACCCGCGGTGCCTGGACCAATGGTCGCCGTGATGCGCGCCGGGAAGCCATAGACGAGCGGCCCCGCGTGCACCACCGCGAGTCCGTTCACTTGGCCGACGACGTGGCCCGAGGTCTGGACTCGAATCGTACCCTCTTTGACGAGTTGCCGGAACTTGCGCGCGGGCAGGTCCGCCCGCCGACGTCCTTGCCGGATCGCTTCCAGGACCGCCGCGGCATCGACCGGGTCGGCACCCCGCCTGCGGGCGATGAAGCCCGCTTCCCGGACGATATCGACGATGCGCCCGAACTGGGTCGTCAGGCGATCGCTCCGACCGGCGACGCGGGCGCCGTGCTCGGCAATCGCCGCGACCGCGGATCGATCGAGCGCCGGCAAGAGCTCTTCCCGTGTGATGCGACTGAGGACACCGGCGTACGCGCGCACACTGTCGGGGGTGCGCGGCAACGCGTCGTCGAAGTCCGCCAACACCTTGAAGAGGTGGGGGAAGTCGGGATCGTTCTGGTCGAGTAGCGAGTAGAGGCCCGGGTCGCCGATCAGGATGACCTTGACGTTGATGTCCGCCGGCTCGGGCTTGAGCGACGGGCCGTAGAACATCGACTCGAACTCGGGCTGGTTGACATCGACCTGTCCCGTCCGCAGCGCGCGCATCAGGGCACGCCAGGCGCCCGGCTGCAGAAGCACTTCGCGCGCCTCGAGCAACAAGTAGCCCCCATCCGCCCGCAGCAGCGAGCCGGCCCGCACCATGAGATGGTCGCTGCGGTAACCGCCCCCAGGCAGGAACTCCCGTTCGACTCCACCGAAGAGATTCTGGAGGCTCGGCAGCGACTCGATGACGACGGGGCAGGCTTCGCCCTTACTGTGATCCGCCACCACGTTCACTCGGTACTGACGCGTGAAGTCGCCCTCGGAGTCCGGTTGCAGGGCGCCCAAGCGCCGCTCGGCGACATCGGACACGATCGCCGCCAGGAACTCCTTGACCTGTTCCTGCGGGTGTTCGCTCTCGATCGTCGCCACCACGCGCGCCAAGATGCGGCGGGCCTCCTCTTCGACGAGTCGGCGCACCTCATCGCGGTGGGAACGACGCAGGCGCTCCAACTCCACCGTCACTTCCTCCAAGCGACGGGAGTACGCGTCGATGTCGGAACGCACACGCTCGGCCTGCTCCTCGGGGACTTGCCCCTGCGCCACCAACGTCTCGTACTCCTCGGGTGGGGTGGGCTTGCCCTCGACCAAAGGCACCAGCACGAACTGCGTCATACTGCCCATTTCGATTTGACCCAGAGCCAACGAGTGCGCCTTGAGTTCCTTCTCGAACGGTTGCACCAGCTCCTGGGTGCGGGCTCGGGCCTTGGCAACCAAGGCGTCGCGCCGGTCGCGCAGCGCATCGGACTCGAGCGCCGGCGCCAGTTCCTCACGGATGAAGTCGATCATCTCGTCGACTCGCTTGCGCAACGCCCGCGCCGTCGCGCGCGGCAGGGTCAGGAGTCGAGGGCGATCGGGCTCGTCGAAGTTGTGGACGTAGCACCGGTCCTGGGGGAGAGGGCAATAGAGCTGCACGGTCTCGAGCAGCCGGTGCAGAAGGGTCAGGCGCCCGACCCCGACGAGACCGCGTACGAACACATTCTGACCCGGCGCGTCGATCTCGAGGCCGAAACGGAGCGACTCCACGGCCTCGTCTTGGCCGATCACATCGAGCACGGGCTCCACCTCGGCGGTCGTCTTGAAGTCGAGCGTGGCCGGATCGCATCGCCAGCGAAGACGCGGAGTGGCCACGCGCAGCGGCGAGGGGGCACCGCGGTCCGCCCCCGTCCTCGGGTCGCTTGGAGTCATCGTGGGTCCTCTTCCCGTTCGGTGGGAGGCGTCTGCAAGCTGCGCCAAGAACTCCGATGTAGGCGGGGTGCGGCCGCCTGGCAAGAAGTTCCTGGGGCGTTGCCACGCAACCCAGCCGCTCCGGTTCGGAGCACACGGTGGCTAGCCCGCATTATTCGTGAGCGCTCGGCTGCGGAGGACCGAAGTCTCGCTCTGGCTTCGTCATGGCAGCGAATTCGATCCTCAATGACCAAACACAGGGTCCCGAGGTCGGAGCGAGACCCGCGCCGCACGTGGGGTTGGACCGGTCGCACAGCTCGCGACCGTGAAGCAGCCGAGAGCGTCGCAGTGCCCTCGAGAGTGGGGCCCCATCGTGCGTGACCGGCACTCGATCCGGGGCTCGCGAACCTGGCAAACCGGCCGCGCTTCGGTCACCATGCGAGCGCCGAGCGTCCTCACGGACCACGAAGCCACGGCGCGGCCAGCCCACTCACCGATGAGGGCCATTGGCTGTTGCCACGCGCCAACCTACACCCCGGAGACCGCTGATGTATCTCGACTCGCACGCGCACTTGTACTTCGATCGTTTCGACGAGGACCGCGCGCAGGTCATCGAGCGCACCCGCGAAGCCGGCTTCGTGTCCGTGATCAACGTCGGCACCGACGTGCGATCGTCGCAACTCGCCATTGACCTGGCTGTGGCCCACCCGGGGTTCTGCTACGCGGCCGTAGGGCTCCATCCGAACGAGACCACGAAGACCCAACACCCCCTCGAGGACACGCTCTCCGAACTCGAGCGACTCGCGGACACGCACCCGCAGCAGGTGTGCGCATGGGGTGAGATCGGCCTCGACTACTACTGGGATTCTTGCACCCCACAGGAACAAGCGCGGTCGTTTCGCCTGCAGCTGGCCATTGCGGCGCGCCGGAATCTCCCGGTCATCATCCACTGTCGTGACGCGATGGAAGATACGTTGGCCATCGTCGCGGAGTTTCGCAACGAGGTCCGCGGGGTGTTTCACTGTTTCGGAGGAAACGCAGAGCAAGCGCTGCGCGCAGTCGACCTGGGCTGGTGGGTGTCGTTCGCCGGCAACCTCACGTTCCCGAAAGCGACCGAGCTGCGCGAGGCCGCCAGCGTCGTGCCCGTAGAGCGCCTGCTGCTCGAGACCGACTCACCGTTCCTATCGCCCCACCCCCTGCGCGGGCAACGCTGCGAACCGGCGTTTTCGCTCCACACTCTCCGAGTGCTTGCCGAACTGCGCGGGTTGGAACCCACCGCGCTCGGGCGAACGACGACCGAGAACGCGCGCGAGCTGTTTCGCTTTGCGGTCGGTGCTTAGGAGTCGCCCAAGAGTAACTTCACCCTCTTGCTCGTCGCTTCGGGCCACCTTCGACCGATCCGAAAACCTCGAAATCCTCACCGGAACTAAGGCTACGCCTCCGGTTCCGAGCTTTCCGGATCGGCCGAATCTGACCCAAATCGACGGCAAGATGTCGAAGTTATTCCTTGGGCGACTCCTTGGTGGTCTTCGGGTGTCGTGACGCCGCCTGGACGCGCTCCCGAGGGGCGCTCTTCGAGAGCCTCCTGCGAGAAGATCCGATGCCAGACAAGACGCGTATTGCGCTTGGACTGGGAGATAGCCGCCCGACGTTCGACCCGGGGGAGGCTGCCGCAGCGACGACTCAGAACTTCATGTTCGGCGGCGGCGACAGGAAGCGTTCGTAGCTCTCGATCGAGTCGAGGCGGCGGTAGGCCACGATCCGACGGCGCAGGTCGTTGAGCGCTTCGTCGATGGCGTGATCCGTTTCTCGCGGTCCGACTCCGACTCGTGCCAAGAAGTCGCGCAGCACCTGTTCGACGCGCTGGGTCGACAGCGTCTTGGTAAGCGTCGTCTGGAGGTGGGCCCACTCGGCGCTCGAGTGCAGCTTGAGCTGTTTCGACCACCCTTCGATGCGGAGGCGAAGGTCGCCGAGCCAGTCCTGAACCGGGGCCAGGTCCGTCGGGCGAATCGGGATCGACTCGTTCATCGCGTACCCCTTCTGCTCGGTGCTCTCGTGTGCGCGCTCGTCTCCACTCGTCACGCCCCCAGGGAAAGAGAGCGCGGCGATTCCTACGACTGTAGGCGCCACTCTCCCCCGCCGCAACCTCTGTTTCCCGGCCGAGGCCTTAGGAGTCGCCCAAGAATAACTTCACCCTCTTGCTCGTCGCTTCGGGCCATCTTCGACCGATCCGAAAACCTCGAAATCCTCACCGGAACTAAGGCTACGCCTCCGGTTCCGAGCTTTCCGGATCGGCCGAATCTAACCCAAATCGACGGCAAGATGTCGAAGTTATTCTTGGGCGACTCCTGAGGAGTCCGGCGCGTACGCTCGAGCCAGGTCTCGCCCCGACGCGAGGCGAGAGGCGAGGCGGCGAACCCTCCCCAACCAATCGCCGCGGATCGACGAACCTCGGTCGACTTCGCGAAGCGTCGAACGAGCTGCAAGCCGCAACGATCGCTGTCCCACCCCTGGATCTCGACTACCTACGGCGCGGCTGGCGGGGTTCAACTACTGGGCTGCCCTCGGGCGTGAGTTGGAACCGCTCCGAAGGGACCGCGCGGATGCGCCTCGTGCCTGACCCGTGCTACGGCACCTTGCTGTTCCCCGACTCGTAGCTGCCGAAGGTGCGCGGGATGCCGCTGTCGTCGTCGACATCCTGGAAGGTCACCGGGATGCTCTTGTTGGCGCGCTCGACGACGAAGTGGATGTGTCCCGTCAGGCTGTTGCCGACGTTCCCTACCTTGGCGATCTGCTGCCCTTGCACGACCGCGTCACCGTTCTTGACGGTGGCACTCCCGCGCTCGATGTGCAAGTAGCGACCCGTCGTGCCGTCGCCATGCGCGATCTCCACCATGTTGTTGTCGTCGTGGCCATCGTTCTTGTCGACGACCTTGCTGACGGTTCCCGCGCGAGCGGCGAGCACCGGCGTTCCACAGGCGAGACGGAAGTCCCACGAGTGCTGTTCGTCGCCGTTGTGATTCAGCGACGAGTTGTTGCCCTGAACGACCCAGCTCGAATCCCCCCCGGGATAAGGCAGTAGGTACGGCGAGGAGCTGCGGTTCGGATAGGTGCTGGTGTCGATGTCGCCGCGAAGAACCAGCCAGACGATCAGCCACACCAGTCCCCACAGACCATAGACCAAGCCCCCGAGGACGATCGGGGTCCACCAACGGTGCGGTTCCCCATGATCGCGCACGGCGCCAAGGTAGGCGCGCACGACCCACGGCAGCACGAACCACGCCCCGAAACCGAGCACGCTGCCGACGCAGCCCCCCCAGTGGTAGGCGGGGGCGAGCCAGGTCGGGCCGCAGGTCGCGAACGCCCCGAACCCGAACACGAACGCAGTCACCACCGATAGAATCGCGGTCGTCAGAAACAGCGCTCGCGTCCACGCGAGGCAATCATAAAGGGCCGCCCCTTGCGAGCGGACGACGGCGGACGCGAGAACCAGCGCGCGCACACTCAGCCCGAAGAACGCGCCCCACGCCAAGATCGCTACGATCGCGGTCGCGATCATCAGCCCCCCGCCCCAGAAGCCCGCGACGGAGAGCCCGATGAGAAGCGCAGCGAAAATGAGGAACACGATCAGCACGATCATGGCGAACCGACCCACGGACTCCATCGAGACCTCCCCCGTCAACGGATCCTGCACGCACGCATGCGTCGAAACACCCCAAGTTCGAAGCGGCAGCTCCGAAGCTGCCGGATCGAGCGAGCCGAAGTCCCCCTCCCCGACGGCCAGCGGGGTCGCAGCTCACGGAAACCACCAACCGCCGATCGGCCCCGGTTCGCGGCAACCCGTAGTCTCTGCGAACGAGCCGGGCCGACCCATGAGCGTCTCGTTGCCGAGAATGGCGAAGGCCGCGGCCTCGCGCAGGTCGACCCCGACCCGATGCCGCGCGCGGTCCAACTTCTCGACGCTCGCCGGTATGCAGCGTCCGAGTGCGTTCATGAGCGCGTCGTTGTAAGCACCCCCGCCGCCGACCAACAACCCGCCGATCGGCTGTCCCTGCCCGAGGCTCGTGAGACGCGCCGCCACCGCACGCGCGATCCACTCGACCAAAGTGGCGAGGGCATCGCAAAGGCCGAGTTGCTGGAGTTCAGCCTCGTGGCTTCGCACCCAAGCCTCGCCGAAGACCTCGCGCCCGGTCGAGCGAACGCTGCCGCTGAAGTACGAATGCTGCATCCATGCTGCGACGAGTTCGGGATGCGAGCGACCCAAGGCCGCACGCTGGCCCCCCTCGTCCCACCGCGACTCGCCGCCACTCAGCACGGACAGCGCATGATCGAGCACGAGGTTGCACGGTCCACAGTCCGCAGCCCGCGGCGCGCCTCCGGCGCGCGGGAGCCACGTCAGATTGCTGATGCCGCCCAGGTTCAGCACGGCCACGTTGTCGTCGGGGCGACCGAACAGGACGCGGTCGCCGACCGGCACCAGCGGCGCGCCCTCACCACCGCGAGCCACGTCGCCGGCCCGAAACGCCGCCACCACCGGCAGCCCGGTACGCCGCGCGACGATCGCCGGATTGCCGACCTGTAACGTGGAGACGGGAACTTCGCCCGGCAGGTGCGCGAAGGTGTGGCCCGACAGCGCGATGGCGTCGGCGGGGTGCTCGGCGAGCCACGCGTACGCTGCCTCGGCGAACCACTCTCCGAGCCGCGCATCCCAACGACACGCTTCCTCGGCGCTCGGACTTCCCGCCAAGCTTCGCTTCAGCTCCGCGGAGCGGGCCGGCGAGAACGGCACGACCTTGCCGACGACGTCGACGACCCGCGCCTCGTCTCCACTCTCCTCGAGCGTGACGGCAGCCACGTCGATCCCGTCGCAGGAAGTGCCGGACATGAGTCCGAGCCACGTACGCCGGCGCCGCTTGCGCAGTTCCTCGAGGTCGGCCCCGACCGCCGTCACGCGCCCCCCACGCCATGTCCTCGGTCGGCGCCTGCGTCATCGCACCGTTCGTCGCGTCTCGCGCCGTTGTGCTTCGCGTCCATGCCGCCCCGGTGATCGACGTCCGTCCAATCGATGCGATCGAGCCGCCGCCCGATGTCAGCGAGCAACCGACGCGCCGACTCCGGTGCGAGCGCGAGCCGCGCCCCCACGACGGCAACTTTGATGTCATCGCCGGCACGCTCCAGTTGCAGCGCAGCCGCCGCCGGCTCGAGCCCGGTCAATTCGCGCACGATGTCGATCGCTCGCACGCGCAGCTTGCGGTTGGTCGGTCGCATTTCGACCATGAGTCCGCGATGAATCCAACCACACTCGAGCGCGCACAGGTTCGAAGCCCGCTGCAAGACGAGATGCGTGGCCACGGCCGCCTTGAGCCTCGTCGAACCGGCCAGCAGTTCGGGTCCAGTGGCCAGCACGACGGCGATCAAGTGCGGGTCCGCGGGCACGGCTGCGGCAGTCGCGGTGACGAACGCCCGCGCGCAACCGAGCGCACGCGAACGCTCGAGCGCGGCGCGAACGAAGGCCGCCGAACCGGAGGCCGACAGGCCCACGACCAAGTCGGCGGTGGTGAGTCCCAACTCGGCGAGCGCCGCTTCCGCTGCGTCCTCGGCGTCCTCGGCACCCTCGACGGCGCGTCGCAGGGCCACGTCGCCGCCGGCGACGACTGCCGCGATACGCGCGCGCGGGAAGCCGAAGGTCGGTTCCCATTCGGCGGCGTCCAATGCACCGATGCGCCCGCTGGTACCGGCACCGACGTAGACGATCCGTCCGTCCGCCGCGACCGCTCGGGCCATGGCCAACCCCAACGCGAGGACCGCGTCGTGGGCTCCGCGCACCGCTGCGGCGACGACCGCGTCTTCGGCCTCGAAGAGCCGCAGGAGTTCGGGCGACGTCAAGCCCGCGCCGTGAGTTGCGGGATGCCCCGCTTCGGTCGGCCCGCGCCCCGGTACGTCAGGGCGCAGCGGGATCACACTCGAATCAAGCTCCACAGCCGACTGATCTCCTGACGCGTGGACTTTTCGCGTTCGGGGAAGGGGAACTCGCGCAGGAGGGCGTCGAGCAGTTCGATCGCCTCGAGGTACTCACGCTTCTCGGCCAGCGCGTTGGCCTCTTCGAACCGCTTTTGATACTCGCCTTCGAGTTGCTGCCGGAGGGCCTTGAGGTCGAGCGCGATCGGGTCCTCGGCCGGGAGCTTCAGGGCCTCGGCTTCGAACAAGAGCAGCACGGCTTCGCGGTGCTTTCCGACTTCGAGCGCGTAGCGGACCTTACGCAAGGCTGCAGCCCCGGTCTTGAGCTGGGAAGCTCGTTGATCGTTCTCGACGAGCGCGAGTTTGGCTTGCTTCGCGAACTCTGCGCGCGACGGGATCTGCGCCACCCAGCGGTGCAGGATCCGGCTGCGAAAGTCGAGCAGTACGATCACGGGCTCGCGCCCGACGTCGCCGAGAATCTCACGCAACACCGCCGGCGCCGGCCCGTTCGACACCACCGGCACGAACGACTGCAACCGCTTGGTCACGGACGTCGTCTTGAGGAGCTCGTCCTCGAGGCGGCCCCAGAAGCTGTCGGCCTCGGGACCGGGAATCACGAGACACATCGCGCGCTGCTCCTCGACGGCGCGCGCGAAGCCGGCCTCCACGGTCAGCCACTCGATTCCGGCACGAGTCTCGGCCGCGACCACCGACTGGCCTAGGCCAACCGACGCCAACACGAGGAGCCACGGCAGCCGTCGAAGGACGACGCCGGTTCCGATACGCAGCGATTCGATTCGCAATCCGCTCTCCTTCGACGGCACTCTCCGGGAGTGCACGACGGGTTGAGGTCCGGAGGGACCCCCGGATGTTCGCCGTCCGGGAGCCAAAAATCAACGAGCGCCTGGCGGCGACCGCGGTCAGAATGGCCGAGAATGCGGGCTCCGAACCGCCGTTGCGCCCGGGTGCAGACACTGCGAGGCCTCCCGCCGGTCCGGTCGCGGTCAGTGTGACGCGCAACACCATTCGTCGCTGCGCGCTCCGGCTGCCGCCAGATGGGATCGAGCGTCGCCGCAGCGAGCGAGTTTCTGTCGACGTCCCCTGTACCTGACGCCGCAAGTCTGAGATCACTGCGGGGGATAGGCGTGGTGACGTCAGCCGGGACGCACGCCGCCGCGCGCTTCCGGTACCGCCGCGACCACGAAACGGGATGCCATGACCCATGCCCATCCGTACCTGGACAAGGATCACCGCAAGATCCGCACACTCTTCGACGGGATCGCTCCGCGCTACGACTTGCTGAACCACTTGCTGTCGTTCAACCTCGATCACCGATGGCGACGACAGGCGATCGACGTTTTGAGGCCGCGCGCTGGGGGGCACTACCTCGATGTGTGCTGCGGAACCGGGGACATGGCCTTCGAACTCGAGCGCCGCGTGGGCGGAGGCGCGCATGTCGTGGCCACGGACTTTTCGGTGCCGATGCTCGAGGGCAGCGTCCAGAAGTGCCGCGACCGCGCGGGCACGTCACCCACGTTCTTGGCCGGCGACACCCTGCGCCTTCCGTTCGCGGACGGGACTTTCGACGGAGTCACGGTGGCGTTCGGGATTCGCAACGTGGAGAACCTGACCGGCGCGGCACGGGAGATCGCTCGCGTCCTGCGACCGGGGGGAACGCTCGCGGTGCTCGAGTTCACGCCGGTCCAACGCCGCTGGCTGCGACCCCTCTTCCATCTGTACTGCCACGGGGTGGTGCCCTGGGTCGGGAACTTGGTTTCTCGCAGCCGCGATCGCGCCTACTCGTATCTCCAACAGTCGATCGATCGCTGGCCGACCGCGCCGGACTTCGCCGACCAGTTGCGCGCCGCCGCGTTCGCGTCGGTCGACTGGCGCATCTTGTTCCCCGGGAACGTCGCGCTGCACTGGGGCGTACGGTAGGTGAGTTCGCCGACTCGCGAGTTCGTGCCGGATGACGAACGCTGCCACGTGTTGTTGGCGCCCGGTACAGAGCTGGACCCGCGCACGATCGCCGCGCCGCTCGCAGCAGTCCTGGGCGGCACGGTCGTCGACCGGGCGACGGCGATTCGCTACGGCCACGGCTGGGTCGCGCGATCGGTGGCGCCCGCGTTCGCGCACCGCGCCCTCGAATGCGTCGAGGCCGTCGGCGCCGCCGGGTTCGTGGTGCCCGATCGCGGCCTACCGGATGTGCCCCCGGTCTGCCAGGTCTTGGCGGCGGTACTCGAGGACCAACACCTGGAGTGCGTCACGCGCGCCTCCGTCGTGCCGCTGCCGCTGTCGACGATTGCCTGCGCCGACCTCGCGGTCCTCGGCCGCGCCGGGGCCAGCCGTGAAGCGAAGGCCGAGTGGCAACGCGCCCGCAGCAAGCGGAAGCGGCGTGCGGACGCAGACGACGACTGGCGCCTTACGAGCGACTGGAATCTGGCCCTGGAGGCATCGAGCCAGGCTGCGCACCCGTTCTCGCTCGCGCTCCGCGAGAGCGACCTCGAGCAGGCCGAACCACGTTTGTTCTTGGTGACGCGCGACCCGGTAGAAATCCTCGGGATCGATCGCAGCACACGGTTCCCGGCCGTGGGGGCGCTCGCGGGCTTGGCCCCATCGGCGGCGTGGTTTCACTTCGTGGATCGGTTGCTACCGAGCCTCGCGCACGGCAAGGTTCTGCCGGAAGCCGCACACGCCTGGGCGCAGCGATTACCGAGCGCCATCGAGATGCACCGGCGAGAGTCGCTCAGCCGTCGGCTGAGTTGGCTCGTGCAGCTGGTCACGCACGACCTCTGGGAGGACTTTCGATGAAGACATTCGCGGTAGGAGTATCCGGAGCCACGGGCATCGTCCTGGCCTGCCGGCTCGTCGAAGTGCTGCTGGCCGGCGGCCACTCGATTCACTTGTGTGTGTCGCGGGCGGCGAAGCTCGTGATCGAAGAAGAACTCCCGGCTCGGACGCCGGGCCAACGCGGGGTGATCCCGGGCCTCGTCCACGATCGACTCCACGAATGGGGTGAACGCGACTTTCGCGCTCCGTTTGCGAGTGGGTCCACCGCGATCGCCGGCATGGCGATCGTTCCGTGTTCCATGTCGACCGTGGGCGCGATCGCCAACGGCATCGCCGACAACCTCATCCGTCGCGGCGCGGAGGTCATGCTCAAGGAACGAAAGCCACTGGTAGTAGTCCCGCGCGAGGCGCCGCTGTCCGAGATCCATCTGGAGAATCTGCTGCGGGTGGCACGCGCGGGAGGCATCGTGATCCCGCCGCAGCTGTGCTTCTACCAGCGGCCGGGGCCGGATGTCGCCGAGCAGATCGACTTCAACGTCTCCCGCGTGCTCGACCATCTCGGAGTCGAGAACCGACTCTATCGACGTTGGGACGAGCCCGGGGCGGTGGTGACGAGCACGCCGACCTGCGAAGCGGAGGACCGGGTTTGACGCGGTCCATTGCCACTCGCGAAGTCGGTCGCCAGACCCGCGAGTACCTCGAGCTGATCAAGATCTCGCACACCGTGTTCGCGCTACCCTTCGCGATCGGCACCACCTTCCTTGCGGCCGGCGGCTGGCCCCGGCTCGACGTCCTCGGCAAGGTGGTACTCGCGGTGGTACTGGCGCGGGCCGCGTCCATGGCCTTCAACCGATGGGCAGATCAGCGCTTCGATGCCGCCAATCCCCGCACCGCCGAGCGCGCGCTTCCGGCAGGACGGTTGAACCCGAAGTTCGTGCTGGGCTCCTCGCTGATCGCGCTCGCGGCCTTCTTCGCGGTTGCCGCTTGGATCAATCCACTCGCGCTGCGCTTGTCGCCCTTCGTCGCGTTGGTGCTCTTCGGGTACTCGTTCACCAAGCGGTTCACGTCGTTGTGTCACGCGATCCTCGGACTCGCCCTCGGTCTGGCGCCGGTCGGTGCTTGGGTCGCGGTCCGCGGCTCGCTCGCCGGGGAGCCGTTGACGCTCGGGTTGGCGGTGCTGTTCTGGACCGCCGGCTTCGACGTGATCTACGCTTGCCTCGACGTGGAGTTCGACCGCCAGGCAGGGCTGTTCTCGCTGCCCGCGCGAATCGGTGTCGCGGGCGCGCTGCGACTCGCCGCCGGATTCCACGCCGCCATGTTGGGCGTGCTGGCCGGGCTGTGGTGGCAATCCGACGACCTGGGGGCGGTGTTCCTGACGGCGATGGGCTTGGTCGCCGCGCTCCTGGTCTACGAGCACCGTCTGGTCCGGGCCGACGATCTGACCCGGGTCAACCAAGCGTTCTTCACCACCAACGGCGTGATCTCGGCGGTGCTGATGATCGCGCTGATCACCGACGCTTTCGTTGACTGACCCGTCGTTCCCGAGCCCGAAGCAGGTCGACGTCGCGAGCCACCCGAGGGTCGGGGCGCCGCGGTCATCGATGGCGACGATCTCTCCCCCTCCGGAGGGTCGGCAGAGTTCCCGGGCTGAGCCGAGCCCGAAAGGCGCGTCGTTGGCGGGCAGGTTTAGCCGTGACTAAAAATTGGTGTACGCACAGCCAAACTCCCGATATACCTGGCGGTGGTCGAACTTCCGGCCGCTGGCCACTCACTCGATCAAGCGGGATGGAGCCATGAGAGACCTTATCGTGCGTGGAGTCTGGATCGCCTCACTCGCGCTGGCCGTTGCCGGCTGTTCGCCGGCGACGACGACGATCGGGGGGGCCGAAGTGAGCTCGGCCCCGGCGACCTACTCCGGCCCCGGCCCGATCGGCGTCACCTGCACGGTTGGCATGCTGGCCGACCTCGTGCGCGCGGTGGGCGGCAACCGCTTGGAGGTCACGACCTTGATGGGACCGGGCACGGACCCACACCTCTACAAGACGAGCCCGGGCGACGTCAAACAGCTCGGCGCGGCAGACCTCGTCCTCTACTGCGGACACCACCTCGAGGGCAAGATGGGCGACACGCTCGAACGGGTCTCCCGGCGTACCCCCACCGTTGCGGTCTGCGAGCGGATCGACCCCACACGGCTCCTCGGCGACCCGGAAGCGCCAGACGCCGTGGACCCGCACCTGTGGTTCGACGTCACGCTGTGGCGCGAGGCAGCCGATGTCATCCGCGCGGCCCTTGCGGCGTTCGATCCATCCCACGCGAGCGCGTACGAAGACCGGGCCCGGGCGTTGGCGACCGACCTCACCGAACTAGACCGGTGGGTGCGCGACCAGATCGCTCGCATCCCCGAGAACCGCCGCGTCCTGGTGACCGCGCACGACGCGTTTCGCTACTTCGGACGAGCGTACGGCGTCGAGGTGCTCGCGATCCAAGGCTTGAGCACCGACTCCGAAGCCAGCGTGCAGAAGGTCAACGAACTCGTGAGCACCATCGTCGAGCGCGGGATTCGCGCGGTGTTCGTCGAATCGACGGTGTCGGCGAAGAATATCCGCTCGCTCGTGGAGGGTTGCGCCGCCCGGGGCCATACCGTAGCGATCGGCGGCAGTCTGTTTTCGGACGCCATGGGCGCGGCTGGAACCCCTGGCGGCACCTACTCGGGTATGGTCCGCCACAACGTGCAGACCATCGTGGAGGCGCTGAAGTGATGCACGGCCCGGACACGCCCGCGCCCCCGCCACCGGTCGAGGTGCACGACCTCACCGTCGCCTACCATCGCAAGCCCGTCCTCTGGGATATCGACCTCGAGATCCCGGCTGGCCGGCTCGTGGGCGTCGTCGGCCCGAACGGCGCCGGCAAGAGCACGTTGATCAAGGCCATCCTCGGCCTGGTGCCGCGTGCGAGCGGCTGGGTGCGGATCTTCGGCGAGGAGTACCGCAAGCGGCGCCGTGACGTGGGCTATGTACCTCAACGCGAGAGCGTCGATTGGGACTTCCCGGTCACGGCCCTCGATGTCGTTCTCATGGGCACCTACGGCAGGCTCGGTTGGTTTCGACGACCGGGCAAACAGGAACGTTCGTTGGCCACGGAGTGCCTCGAGCAAGTCGGTATGGCGGAACTCGCGAATCGGCAGATCAGTCAGCTCTCCGGCGGTCAACAGCAGCGCGCCTTCCTCGCGCGCGCGCTCGCACAAGACGCGCGGCTCTACCTGATGGACGAGCCCTTCGCGGGGGTCGACGCGGCCACGGAGAGCGCTATCGTCCAGGTCCTCCGACGGCTGCGCGACGAGGGCAAGACCGTCATCGTCGTGCATCACGACCTGCAGCGCGTCGAAGAGTACTTCGACCATGTCCTGTTGCTCAACTTGCGCTTGGTCGCCAGTGGACCGACCGCGACCGTGTTCACCCGCAAGAACTTGATCGCGACCTACGGGGGGCGCTTGACGATTCTCGACGAAGCCGCCGAGGCAGTGCGCCGTGGCCCGTCCTGACGACCCCACTCCCGCCGCCCCCGGTACGACTCATCTGACTCCTCTGACGGCACATCAAGAAACGACCGCATGCTGAGCCTGATCGAATACAACACGGCAGTGGTGCTGGCCGGGACCACCGTTCTCGGCGCTACCTCGGGAGCGATGGGAACGCTGGCACTGCTCCGTCGGCGCGCACTCCTGGGGGACGCACTCGCTCACGCGACTCTACCGGGCATCTGTCTCGCATTCCTGTGGCTCGGACGTCGCGAGTTCGCGGGCTTGCTCGGCGGCGCGTTGGCGACTGGCCTGCTCGGTGTCGTCGTGGTGAGCTTCCTCGCGCGTTTCACGCGGATCAAGGAAGACGCTGCGATCGGCATCGTCCTCAGCGTGTTCTTCGGCGCTGGCATCGTGCTCTCCGGCGTCATTCAACGGACCGGATCATCGGGCGCGCAAGCCGGCATCGACTCCTTCATTCTGGGACAGACCGCGGGCATGGTCCGCAGCGACTTGCAGTTCATCACGATCGCCGCCGCGCTCGTGTTGATCGCGTTGATCCTCCTGTACAAGGAGTTCAAGCTGCTTTGCTTCGACGCCGACTTCGCCGCGGTCGAGGGGTGGCCGGTGCTGTTCCTCGACCTCGTCCTGATGCTGCTGCTGACGGTGACCACGGTGATCGGCTTACCGGCCGTAGGGGTGGCCCTCATGGTTGCGCTGCTCGTGATCCCCGCGGCAACGGCGCGTCTGTGGGTGACTCGCCTGGGCCCCTTGATCTTCGTGGCATCCGCCATGGGTGCCGCCATCGGCGCCGTCGGCACCGCCATCAGCGCTTCGATCGCGAACATCCCGACCGGGCCGATCATCGTCCTGTGCGGCAGTGCCTTGTTCATCGCGTCGCTGATGGTCGCCCCCCGCCGGGGACTCCTCGCGCGTTGGCGCGCCGGACGCGCTTGGGTTCGTCGTCGACGCGAGCAACGCTGGCTCCGTGGCTTGTACGACCTCGCCGAGGCGGGAAGCCCCTTGACGATCGACCGTCTGGCGATCGACCTCCACCTCACGCGCCGCGACGCGGCCCGACTCGTTCGCCGGGGCCTGCGCCAGGGTTGGTTGGCCCCCGCCGCCAACGCGAACCAAGTCGACCTCACACCCGCCGGCCAAACCAAGGCCGCGCGGCTGGTGCGCGCCCAACGTCTCTGGAGCCTCTACCTGCTGCGGCACGCGGAGATCGACCGCGACTTGGTGGACCTGGATGTCGAGTTCGTGGAGCAAGTGCTACCCGCTCCGATGGTGGCCGAACTGGAGTCGGAACTCGCACGGAGTGGTCGACTCCCGCCAAGCCCAGGAGCCCACCCGTGAACCCCGTCGACGCTCTCACCACCAACCAGCAGATCACCTTCTGGAACCTATGCGTCGCGATCGCGGTCTGCAGTAGCTGCTCGCTCGTGGGGTGCTTCTTGGTGCTCCGTGGCTTGTCGCTCCTCGGCGATGCCATCAGCCACGCCGTCCTGCCAGGCCTCGTCATCGGCTTCATGGTGAGCGGCACTCGGGACCTCGGCCCGATGCTCGTGGGAGCCGTCATCGCCGGACTGTTGACGACGCTGCTCACCCAAGCGTTGTCGCGGCGGGGCCAGGTCGAGGGCGACGCGGGCATGGGAATCGTGTTCACAACGATGTTCGCGCTCGGGGTCGTACTGCTGAGTCGCTTTCACTCGCAAGTCGATCTCGACCCAGGCTGTGTGCTCTACGGACAGCTCGAGGCCAGCGCGCTCGACCTGCGCTCGATCTGGGGCTGGGAAGTTCCGCGACAGCTCGTGCCCCTGGGACTCGTGTTCGCCGTCGACGTGGCCGTAGTGCTGGCGCTGTGGAAGGAGCTCAAGATCACGGCGTTCGACCCGGCGTTGGCCACCAGCCTGGGGATCTCGGCCGCTGGGGTCCACTACGTGTCGATGACGGTCGTCGCGTGCACCACGGTCGCGTCCTTCGAGGCCGTGGGTTCCATCCTCGTCATTGCCATGCTGATCGTTCCCGGAGCCACCGCCCACTTGCTCACCGACCGGCTCGGGAGCTTCGTCCTGGTGGCGCTGATCACGAGCTGGCTCGCGGCGATCGGCGGCTATCTACTCGCGGACACTCTGGACACGAACGCCGCCGGCATGATCGCCGTGGCCGCGGGCGGGCTGTTCGCCATCGCGGTCGTGGCGGCCCCACAGCACGGCCTCGCGGTGCGCTGGATTCGCCGCGCCCGTTTGGGACTGCGGATCGTCTCCGAGGATCTGTTGGCTCACCTCTATCGCTACCAGGAACGTGCCGAACGTACCGGCGAAGCCTCGATTCCCATGGGCGCCACGGAACTCCGACGGGAGTTGCGCGGTGCGTGGCTGGTGCGCCGGGCGGCGTTGGCCACGCTTAGCCTCCGGCGTCTGGTCACCCGCACCGACGGGCTCCTGCAGTTGACGCCGGCCGGCCTCGAACGAGCCCGCCAAGTCGTACGGACCCACCGCCTCTGGGAGTCCTTCCTCGAGCAGAACCTCGATCTCCCCCTGGACCACCTGCACGAACCAGCCCACCGGATGGAGCACTACCTGACGCCTGGGTTCGCGGATCAAATCCTCGAGAACCTCGATCAGCCCGAGCGCGATCCCCACGGCCGGCGGATCCCCGGGCCATCTCGGCCTCGATCCGGACGGGGTCGCAACGCGATAGAGTAAAGGCAACTCACGCCCGATGTGCTGGCGGGCTCGGGCCAGATTCTAGACTGGCACCCACCGGGCGGGTGGATACACTTCGGCGCAACGGAAGCGAGGTCAGGTGGACACTCCGGCGCTGCGACTGCCGACGTTGGTCCTCAACAGTCATTGGAAGCCCATTCAGACGACGACCACTCGGGTCGCGATCGGGCTCGTCGCCAAGGGTTCGGCGGTCATCATCGACCCGGTGACGTACGAGGTCCACGACCTGCATTCCTGGAACCAGGTGTCCGAAGCCCAAGCCAAGTACCGGGAGCATCGCATCCGCTCGATGCGGCTCGACCTCACCCCGCCCGAGTTGATCCTGCTCACCCACTACCGTGGCGTGGGCGATCAAAGCGTCACATTCTCTCGGCTCAACCTGTACCGACGCGACAAGTACTCGTGCCAATACTGTGGGGGCCAGCCGGGAACCATGAACCTGACGATCGACCACGTGACTCCCCGCAGCCGTGCGGGCAAGACCACGTGGGAGAATTGCGTCGTCGCATGCGTCGACTGCAACAAGCGCAAGGGGGCCCGGACACCCGACGAGGCCGGACTCGAACTCCTCAAGAAGCCGGTCAAACCGAGCTGGCCTGCGATCACCCGCCTGGCGTCGAACCTCCACTGCGAGTCGTGGAAGAAGTTCATCAGCGACGCCTACTGGAAGGTCGAGCTCCGCGAGTAGCCCCGCGCTGTGCTCTTGGTTTCCCGCCGGTCGCGCTGTGGTTTCCCGCCGGTGCGCCGTGGTTTCCCGCCAGCGCAATGCGAACACGCCGACGGCCGGCCTGGAGGGGAACACCCCCCAGGCCGGCCTGGCGCTGGTTGCGGGAGCAACGGAAGTTGCTCGTCAACCTCCTACGGACAGCCGGAGTACATGGCGCAAGTCAAGCTGTCCGAGGTCGGGTCGACGCCGCATACGCTCGGTGGCGGCAGCGGTGTCGACGGCACTCCGAACAGCGCAGCCAGCATAGCGACCGCGTCCGCGAGGTTGATCGCGCCGTCGTCGTTGCCGTCGCACGCGTCCCGGCAAGGGAGCGGGTTCGGTGCCGTCGGCGGTGGCGGGAACAGGTTGCCCAAGAGCCACACGACATCGGCGAGGTTGAAGGCGCCGTCATTGTTGCACTCTCCGCGCCGGAACGACGCGGGCGGCGAGCCAATCATCACCGAGCACGTTGCGGGAGCCGCCGGTTGGGCCCCGCACACCCCGATGACCTGATAGCCGTAGCTGCCGGCAGGCAACGAGACGTCACTGAACGAGGTCGAAGTGCCCGCCACGGTCGCGATCAGCACCGTGTTTCGGGTAATCCGAATCTCGGTATACACGTCGCCCAAGGTCCAACTGAGCGTCGGGCTCGACCCGACCGCGACGCAGCTGCCCAACACCACGGGATCACACACGAACGCGTTGATCGCCACGTTGTCGAAGGTCGCCACGCCGGCGCCCGCGAAGTTGTCCGTGGAATTCACGCCGAGCACCAACGTGAAGTCACCGCCGCCGGTGAACAGCATCGTCTCAATGCCCGACATGCCACTGGCCGCGGCCAAGGTCACTGGCCCGCCGACGACGGACAAACCGGTGCTGACTCTGATCAGATCATAGTACGCACTATCGAAACCCGGGGAGTTGGTCGTGGAGTAAGACCACGTGAAGCTCAGCTCCCGCGTCCCCGCAGCCACCGGGAAGGTCTGCGCAATGAAGCTGTCGGTGACCGTTCCGTTGCCATCGTTGCCCCCGGTGACCACCGCCACGCCCCCGCTGAAGTCGACGGAGCCGGAGGTGCTTTCGTCGGTGAAGCACCAAGGTGCGCCGGTGGGATTCGTGAAGTTGCCGTTTGCGAACGGACCGGGAGCCGAATCGCACTCGATGCGAACGTTGTCGAACGTCGTTACCCCAGGACCGAAGGCCCCGTCATCCGTCCAAGTGCCGAGTCGCAGGGAGTAGACGCCCGACCCCGAGAAGGCGGTGTTGACGGCCCCGGACCCGCCATTCGTTCCGGTCAAGGTCAATGGCCCAGCGACGACGGACAAACCCGTTCCGACATCCACTAGGTCCCACCGAGCTTGATCGAAGTTCGGAGAGTTCGTGCTGGCATACGACCAATCGAAGCGAACGCGATGGGTCTCGACATCATAGGTCGTGAAGATCTGCTCAATGAAGGTGAATGCGTCGTCGGCTCCGTTGTTACCCCCAGTGACGACGGCAGCGCCGCTGGTGTAGTCCACGAAACCGCCGCCGCTCTCGTCCAGGAAGCACCAGCCTGCCGACCCAGCGGCGAAGCTGCCATTCGCGAGCGAACCGGGATTCGTCGAACTCGGCACGATGCCCACGTTCAGCACGAACGGCCCCGCCTCGGTGCTCGCCCACGAACTCACGCGGATCAGGATCGTCTCACCCTGGGTGATCGCGTAGGAGACGAAGGAGTCGTTGCCCCCGCCGGCATCCACTCCGGTACAAGCCATGTTGTCGCTCGAACCCGCCCACTGATCATTGCAATCCACCTCATTGGTAGCATCGCCAGGACAGAACGTGTGCAAGCTCAGCACCGTGTCCATGCCGAGGTCGACGCCGCCAAGATCGCTCGTTCCGCAGGTGTCGACTCGCAGTGTGCCGGTACAGCTCGCGGTGTAGGTGTACCAGACGTCGGCATTCGTGGCCGAGGCGCCGCACGACGCGCCGCCATCGTTGGTCGCAAAGGAGAGATCACTCGAGTAGGTGCCGCCGCTACTGACATCGAAGGCCTCGGCGCAAGCGTCGTTCTCCGGAATCACCCCGACGTTCAACCGAAACGCGGTCGGCACACTGACACCAAAGTGCGACACGCGAATCAGCATCGTCTCGCCCGCCACAATCGGACGGGTGACGACCGAGTCGCGGCGAATGCCCTGGTCCAGATCGCCACACACCACCAGCCCCACCAACGACGCGTCGTCGTTGCAGGCCAACTGGTTGGCGGCCGTCGCCGGGCAAGCGGAGTGCAAGGAAAGGACGGAGTCGACGCTCGTGTCGATCCCGCGGGCATCGTGGGTGCCACAGGTGCTGGCAAAGAAGGTCCCGTCGTACGGGGCGATGAACTCGTAGTACAGATCCGGGTTGTCGAGCGTCGAGCCGCACGAACTCGCGCCGTCGCTCGAGCCTCCCGTGAGGCTGCCATAGACGGTACCCACGCCGATCGCTTGCGCGAAGGCGCAGTCGTCGTTCTCACACTGCGGACCGCTCAAGGCCAGCACATACGGACCGGCAGCGTTACTGAAGCCCGACACGCGAATCCAGTAGCTCGTTCCGCCGTTCACGAGCAGTTCGATGCGCGAGCGCAAGCCGCACGGCCCGCCGTCATCGTCGCAAGCGAGCTCGCTCGCGAGTGTCGCCGGACAACCGGAGTAGACCGCCAACATCGTGTCGTAGGCGGAGCCGCAGGTGTCCAAGATCATGAGTCCACCGAAGCGCGGCGTGTAACGGTACCAGACATCCGGACTGGCGTTGGAAGTGGCGCAACTCGCGTCGGCGTCGTTGGTCGCGGCCTGGGTCGTCCCGAAGTACTCTCCGGGACAGATGTCGATCACGGCCGGACAGTCGTCGTTCACCGGTGCGGCGCAGGACGGCCCAGCAACGTTCAACTGGAAGGTGCCGGCGCCGTTTCCGAAGCCGGTCACGCGAATCAAGTAGGTCTCCCCCGCAGTGACCGGCAACGTGACCGTGGACAAGAAGCCGGTACCGCTGAGGTCGTCACACGCCAACTCGTTGCCGGTCGTTCCCGGGCAACCGCTGTGGATGGACAGCACGGTATCGGTGAGCCCCGTCGAACCCTCGGTGTCGATCGTGGCCGAGCCGGTGAACGAAGGCGTGTAGGAGTACCACACGTCGAGGTTCGCGTTGCTGCCGCAGGTCGTGCTTCCGTCCTGGGTCGCCAGGACGTTGGTTCCGAAGTACGTGCCCGGACACACCTCGAGGGCGTTCTTGCAGTCGTCGTTGGTGAGCCCGCCGACCAGACACGTGACCGAGTCACGGTGAGCGATGATGTCCGCGGTGCTGTTCGGAGTCCCGCTGTTGCGAAACCGGTTCGCGCCGGTGATGCTCGGGTTCATGGTGAAGTCTGGGCTCGCACACGTGCAGTGGTTGGCGTTCCAATTGTGCCCGAGCTCGTGAGCCGTGAGGTCGGTGACACTTGCGAAGTTGGTCGACCAATCCGACTGCGACAGTCCGTAGGCGTCCGCCGAGCACATCACGCCGACGAACGCGATCCCAATGATGTTGCCGTCCAGCTCGCGTCCGGTGAACAAGTGCACCGTGTCTCGAACGATGCCTCCATGATTGGTGTTCCACTGCGCGCGCAGCTGGTCGAGGAGGGTGTTCGGGTTGGTAGAGCCGTAGGGATCCGGCTCCGTGGTCCGAACCAGGATGGTCGTGATGCGATAGGTGATCTGGACATCGCGCTCGAACTGCAGTGCGACGATGTTGATGACGGTCTCGATGCGATTATCGACGCGGGAGGTCGAGGCGCCATGCGCGTTGAAGAACTCGACGTCGGCATCGCAGGCGATGTCCGTGATGCAGAAGCTCCCCGTGCAGCCCACCCCACCTTGGGGGACCGCCGGCGTGATCGTCACCCCCTGAATGCCACAGGCTCCCCGAGAGATCACGGCCTCGCCGCGATACACGACGTGCGCCGAGGCACCGTAACCCGGAACGCGCCCGGCGACCGGTTCGATCCAGAACGAGCTACCGTCGGCGAGGAGAATCCGCGCCCACAGTCCATCCTCGAGCAACCCTCCGGCAACGACGCTCCCCTTGTGCTCGGCGACCGAGCCGCGGAAGGTTCTGACAGCGCCAGGGTCCACGACCGTGGCCTGGCCACCATCGACTTCCCGCACCTCGAAGTCCGGTGCGCGCACCGAGTGCGGGATCAGCTCGAGCGTCATCGGTTCGCCTTCGACCGAGATCGTGAGCCCGAACAGGCCAGGTAGGTCGGCGGGCAGGGACAGATCCACGACTTCCAGATCGGCGAGGGAGAGAGCGCCGCGGGGATCGGCGGTGAGTAACTGTGCATGAGTCGATCGCTCCGGCACCACAGCCAGCGCGAGCGCGAAGAACGCGATACCGGACCAGAGGGTTCGGGTTGCCTTTCGATAACTGACCATCGACGCAGTCCTTTCGAGAAAGGGAGAGAATAAAGAGCCGACGACCCACGACTGTTCGCGCGCCGCCGCACCAAGAGCTTTCGGTCCATTTCGATTTCGAGCCGTAGCTGGGATCGAGCCCGCGGCCATTTCAACAGCCGGCTGCGGCGCGGGCAACCGCTTCAAGCGAGTTCTTGCCACCGATTGCCCCGCCGCGGCGCTCAGAACACCCGGGCGAGGACTCCGGTGAGGTAGCGGGACTCCGGGAGGGTCAGCAGCTCGGGATGATCTGGGGATTGCTCCAGGTGCTCCAGGATTTGGACACCACGCCCAGCGTCGAGCGCCGCCCGGTGCAACATGCCTTGGAAGTCCGCGGCCGAGATCGCGCCCGAACACGAAAACGTAGCCAGCACACCGCCGGGCGCGAGCAACTTCAGCGCGAGTCGATTGATGTCGTTGTAGCCTCGCAGCGCGGCTTCGGTTTGCGCGCGACGAAAGGCGAATTTCGGGGGATCGAGCACGATCGCGTCGAAGACCGCACGACGATCCCGATAGTCCCGCAGCAGCTCGAAGACGTTCGCTTCGACGAGATCCTCGTCGTGCGCTGTGACGCCATTGAGGAGCAGGTTCTCGCGCGTCAACCGAAGTGCCTCGGCCGAGGAGTCGACGTTGACGACCCGGCGGGCGCCACCGGCGTGGGCGGCCACCGCGAAGGCGCCACTGTAACAGAAGGTGTTGAGGACGGTCAGTCCCGCGGTGAGCCGGGCGAAGCGATGGCGATTCACCGCTTGATCCAGATAGAAGCCGGTCTTGTGGCCAGCGCGAACATCGACCCAGTAGCGTAGGCGGAGCGGCACACTCTGGGCCTCCCGGGCATCCCCGAAGGACTCGGAAATCTCCACGCGGTCGGGCGGCGGCTCGCCCCAGAGAAGGCCGTCGGCGAGCGTCAGCCCCTCCTTCTCGCGCAGGTCTTCATCGCCGCGGTGCCAAATTCCCGTCGGCGCGAGCGTCGCGCGCAGCGCCGCGAGGATATCCCCTTGCCGACGTTCCGCGGCGAGCGACGACAGCTGGACGACGAGGAAGTCGCCGTAGCGGTCGACGATCAGACCCGGGATCTGGTCGGCGTCCGAGTGGACCACCCGGTACGCGTTCGCGCGATCGCCGATCACCCGTTGGCGGAGGTCATGCGCAACCTGCACCCGCGCCACGAGGGTCGCCGCTCCCACGAGTTCGTCTTGTCGCCACGAAACGACGCGGAGCGTGATCTTCGATCGTCGATTCAGCCACGCCCACGCGAGGAACGTGCCACGGGAGTCGACCACCGCTACCAAGTCGCCGTCGGCGGCGTCTCCGTCGAACCGCTCGATGGCGCCCGAGTAGACCCATGGGTGACGTTCCCAAAGAGATCGATCGCGACCCGGCCGCAGCACGACCCGCACCGTCGTCATGCGGGCCCTGCCGTCGCGGAAGAGACATCGACCACGTGGATGCGACCCGCCAGTTCGAGCCCGAGGAATACCTCTCGCGCCGCGACGCGGAGGACCAGGGGGCCACGAAAGGGTTCTTGACGGACCAGCTCGAGCGCTGCGCCCGGGAGTAGGCCGCGCTCGCCGAGCCACGCCAGGGCTTCCGGGGGGGCGTCGGCAATGCGGCACACCTCGGCCCGAGCGCCCACCGGCAGCTCGGTGAGCGAACAGGTGCCGTCGAGCTCCGGGAGCGTGCCGTCGCGCGTCGGGATGGGCGAACCATGGGGGTCGAACCGCGGGAACCCGAGCGCTTCCTCCATTCGATTGACCAGATCGTCGGAGACCACGTGTTCGATGCGCTCGACCTCCGCGTCGACCCGATCCCAAGACATGCCCAGAGCCTTGACGAAATACGCTTCGAGCACGCGGTGATTCCGAATGACGCGCAGCGCGAGGCGACGCCCCTCTCGGGTGAGTTGCACTCCCTTGTACGGATTGTGATCCACGAGCGACTCCCCGGACAGCTTCTTGAGCATGCGCGACGCCGAGGGCGCAGAGATCCCGAGGCGGCGAGCAACCTGGCCGGTGGTTGCCCACTCCCCTTGCTCCTGGACCTTGTAGATCGCCTTGAGGTAGTTCTCGATCGACTCGCTGGCCACCGCGCTTCTCCCGTCCGTGGGCGCACTTCTAACAGAAAGGGGCGCGAACACAAACCTCACCGGCCTGGGGGGATCTCTGGTCTCGGACCTCGACGATTGTACGTAACTCACGAATTTTCAGTACCTTGGAGCCAATCGACCCGGGCGGGTCGGGAGCGCCCACCCGTCCGCAATACTCTAAGAAACCGCTGTGGAACTAAAGGTCGATCCCTGCTAATGTTCCGCCAATCCGGCGGGGAGACGCGAAAGGCGAGTTGTCGATGAGCCACCTGGAGCAGAGTCTCCTGGAACTGATCCGAAGGGCAGCCTGCGAGCTGACTCAAGACGTTCTCGCAGCGGTCGAGCGCGCCCGCAAGGGTGAGGATCCGGAATCGAACGCCCGTTTGGCCATGGACCTGGTCCGCGAGAGTGTTGGGCTGGCCACGGAACACTCCATGCCGCTGGCTCCGGACCCCCTTTTTGCGCACTTCTTCGTGCACGCCCCTCCGGGCTTCGACTTTGTCGGGTTTCGAGCGACGGCCGAGGCCGCAGTCGCCGAGGCGGCAAAGAAGGGCTACATCACGACCGACTTCGTGGACCCCGCCGGCGGTCGGCCAGTGCGCGCCGGAGTGGGTCCAGGACACCCTGCGGTTCACTGCTTTCCGGAGGACCGCGCGACTGCCGAAGTGCGCTTGATCCTCGACGCGTCGATCGACCCCGGCCCTCGCGGCCACTACGTGCTGCCTCATGACGCAATCGGCGCCGCGCGCAATCTCAGCGGTGTTCGGCGGGCCGCCCTCGACGCATTCGTTCGCGAACAAGGAAGCGGCACTGGACCGGGCGTCCTCGCGATCGGCATCGGCGGCGACGTGGCAACCAGCGGCGCCCTCGCCCACGAGCAACTCCTCCGGCCCCTGAACGACCGCAGCCGCACCAAGAACATCGCGGACCTGGAGGCGCGCATCCTCGAAGACGCCAACTCCCTCGGCATCGGCCCCATGGGATTTGGCGGCAAGAACGCTCTGCTCGCGGTCAAGGTCGGCGCGCAGCTCGCCTCGGCGGCTACGTTCCACGTGTCGATCTGCTACCAGGGCTGGGCCTTGCGGCGCCAAGGGATCGAACTGGCCGCCGACGGGAGCATTGCGCAGTGGCTGTTCGATAGCGGTTCGGCCACTCCGTTCGTGGCGCCGGAGCCTCCGGCGCGAGGGTCGGGAGTGAAGGCCGGAGTGCTGAGCGCGAGCACGAATCGGCGTCCGCTCCGGCAACTGCTCGCGAATGACGACGACTCCGACGACGATTCGGACGACAGCTACGGCGACGACGAGGAGCGCTCGGAGCGTCGCCCGAGTCCACGCAAATCGGCTCCGAAGGCGAGTCCAGCCAAGGTCACGCGACCCGCGCCGCCCAAGCCGTCGAAACCTTCTGCAAGCGCGGCTGCGCCTGCGAGTACGGCAACCGCGGCGGCGACGACCGCGAGCATCAAGCCCGCGAAGTCCAAGGGCGCAGCGCCGAAAGACGCCAAAGGAACCGACACCAAGGCCGCGGCCGACGCGGAAGCCGCGGGTGCCAAAGTAGCGGGCGGGAAAGCCAAGGGCAAAGAACCGAAGAGCGCCGAAGCGAAGACCGCCGAACCGAAAACCGCCGAAGCGAAGAAGTCCAAAGCGGCGAGCGCAGCGGGTGCTTCGGCGAAGCCGTCGGCGGCGACCAAGCCCGCGGCCGCAAAGCCTGCGTCGGCAAAGCCTCCAGTCGCCAAGCCTGCCGAGGCCAAGCCGGCCAAGCTCGAGACGGACGCGAAGGCGGGCAGCGGCGAACCCACCGCGCCGGCTGCGGCACCCAAGAAGGTGGCCAAACGAGGCAAGAAGTAAGACAACCCGAGCGCGCCGTACGAGCGACGACCGTCCTTGCTGCATTCGTCAGTGCGCCGTCCCGAGCTGGCAATCCAGAGGTGAATCATGCTCGAGCTTTCCTTCCCTATGAGCCCGCAAGACGTCACGGCGCTTTCCGTTGGGGAGCGCGTGAGCATCTCCGGAACGGTGCTTACCGGCCGGGAAGCCGTGCACCGCAAGCTGCAAGAGGGAGGCGCGCTGCCGTTCGAGCCCCGCGGTGCTTGCCTTTTCCACTGCGGCCCGTTGGTCAAACGCGTTGGCAGCCGCTGGGAAGTCGAAGTGGCAGGCCCGGATGACAGTCGACACTTGGAACCGCTGGTCGGCGAAGTCCTCGGTCGCTGCGGTTTCGCCGCCGTCATGGGTCGCGGCGGTACCGGTCCTGCGATGCTGGCGGCATGTCGCCGCTACGGCGCGGTGTACCTTCAGAGCTTCGGCGGTGCTGGAATCGCTCTCGCCAAACGCGTGAAGGCCGTCAAGAACGTGCACTACAAGGACGGACTCGATCCGCGCGAAGCCTGTTGGGAACTCGAGGTGTCGGAGTTTCCAGCGATCGTTACGATCGATAGTCACGGTCGCAGCTTGCCCGATATCGTGCGTGATGTCTCGACACGTCGCCTGATCGCGTTGACCGACTAGGTCTCGATCCAGCGCGTACCGCGCTTGCCTGGGTCCTCTCCAAGGGGGCTTTCGAAAGCCTCCTCAGGGCCGCGGCGAGGCCGCAGTCAGTTTCAGGAGGCGCCGGTTTCGTTACCGGGCCCCACCTCCGCGCGAGAAACTCGAGGAGTCATCGTGTTCCCTCTCCGCCCCATCGTACGCCCGGCTCGGGTCTCCCTGTGGTCAGTGGCCTTCGTCCTCGCGACCGCACACTTGCTGAACCCACCCCCCACGTCAGGGCAAGAGGTTGCCCCACCCACGGCGGTGTCTCAGCGCCGACTCGCCCAAGAGGAGAGCGCCTACCTCCGTATGCACGCGGACAACCCCGTGGATTGGTTCCCCTGGGGTGACGACGCCTTCGCGCGCGCGCGCGAACTCGATCGACCGGTGTTCCTGAGCATCGGTTACGCATCGTGCCACTGGTGCCACGTGATGCGGCGCGAGTCCTTCGACGACGCCGAAGTCGCGAAGTACTTGAACGATCACTTCGTCGCGATCAAGGTCGATCGCGAAGAACTCCCCCACGTCGACGACGTGTACATGCAAGCAGTGCAGCGCATGACCGGATCAGGCGGTTGGCCGCTATCGGTGTTCCTCGATGCGAGCGGGAAGCCGTTCTTCGGCGGCACCTACTTCCCGCCCCGGGAGCGCTCGGGTCGCCCAGGTCTTCTCGAACTCCTGCAGCAGGTCGACCAAGTCTGGCGGACGAAGAGGGGCGAACTCACCACCTTCGGGGAGCGACTCACCGCGGAGCTTGCACAAAGCAACGCGGTTCAGGGCGAGTCGACGAACGTCGCAGCGTTCCTCCGGCGAGGCCTCGAACTGACGCTCCCCAACGTGGACCCAGACTGGGGAGGCTTCCGAGGGGAACCCAAGTTCCCGATGCCCCGGCTGCTTCAGTTCTACGCCGCAGTCGCGGTCCTCGACGAGCGTGACGACCTGCGCATTCCTGCCGACACCACCCTCTTGCGCATGGCTGAGGGCGGTTTGTTCGATCAGATCGGGGGCGGCTTTCATCGCTACGCAACGGACGAGAAGTGGCGCGTCCCTCACTTCGAGAAGATGCTCTACAGTCAAGGGCTGATGGCCGAGGCGTACCTCGAGGCCGGTCGCTTGTTCGAAGATCCGGCGCTGTTCGAAGTGGCGCGTGCGACGCTCAATGCGATGTTACGGGACTTCGCTCTCGACGGCGGTGGCTTCGCCGCGTCGTGGGACGCCGACAGCGAAGAGGCGGAAGGCACGTTCTACGTCTGGACGCCAGCACAGGTCGAAGCCGCGCTCCAGGACCAGGCAGACATCATCCCGACCGTGCTGTCGTATCTCGGTATCGACGCGGCGGGCAACTTCGAAGGCAACCGGACCGTCCCCTACCGGGCACGTCGAGTCTCGATGATCTCAGGAGATCTCGCCCGCCCGCCGGCACAAGTGCGCAAGGAAGTGGAGGCGGGCCTGGCGCGTTTGTTCGACGTGCGCCAGCAACGCGTCGCCCCCGCGCGCGATCCCAAGGTCATCCTGGGCTGGAACGCGCTCGCGGTCTCCGCACTTGCGCGCGGGGCCAACCTCCTCGGGGATCGCCGGTACGCGGATGCAGCGATGCGCGCTCACGCCTTCGCCGACCGCCTCCTGGTGACGAAGGATGGGTTCCTCCGGCGGTGGGCCGATGGCGCCGCCGAGTTTCCGGCGACCCTGCAAGACGCCGCGCTGCATCTCAAGGCCTGCCTCGACCTCTACGACGCGACGTTTGACGCGTCCCACATTGCACGCGCTCGAGAAGTCATGCGCGCAATCGGCCGCGACTACGGCCGCCCAGCGGCCGCGTCGACCGATACCGCAAGCGGCGAAGCCCTGATGATCGGGCCCTACTACGAGACCCGAGCGGGCGTCGACGTATTGCTCCCGCGGCGCACGCGCTTCGATGACGACGCGCTCCCCAGCGGCAACGCCACGGTCGCACGCTGTCTGTGGCGCCTCCATGGACTCACCGGCCACGCGCCGTACCGCGAAGACTCCTTGCGCATCATCCAGGCCGGAATGGCCGCCCTCGAGCAAGCCCCGCAGGCCAGCCCCGAGTTGCTGCTCGCCGCACTCCAATCCGTGGCCCCGTCCCCGCAGATCGCGATCTTCGGCGACATTCAACATCCGCTCACTCACGCGCTCCTGCGACCGATCCGGCACTCGATCATGCCGTTCTTCGTACTCGCTCACCGCCCGCCGGGCGAAGCCGGAGCCGCCGCGGCACGGGCAATCCCGTTGCTCGCGGAGAAAACCGCCGAGGGCAACCGCCCCACCGCGTTCCTGTGCGAGGACTTCGTGTGCCAGGCCCCACAGAGCGACCCCGAGCCGTTTGCGAAACAGTTCCGAGCGCTGATCCCCCGGCCGGCCGCACAACGAACCAACGCCCCCACTCCGTCGCCGGAGAAAGTCGACGGCGATTGATCCTGTCGGTCGCCCTTGCACCGCACGACGAGCCCCGTGATAATGCGGCTCGCTTCGTCGTCCCGAGCGGATCCATGGAACACCGCCCGCCCGTAGCTCAATTGGATAGAGTACCGGACTTCGAATCCGTAGGTTGCTGGTTCGAGTCCAGCCGGGCGGGCCACTAGACCCGAAGCAAGCGCACGCAGCGCTGGCTTCGGGTCTTCGATTCTCTCCAAGGGCTTTTCCTAAAGCCCCCTCGCGACCGCGGCGACGCCGCGTTCGTTTCACCCACAAACGCCTAAGGAGTCGCCCAAGAATAACTTCGACATCTTGCCGTCGATTTGGGTCAGATTCGGCCGATCCGGAAAGCTCGAAACCGGAGGCGTAGCCTTAGTTCCGGTGAGGATTTCGAGGTTTTCGGATCGGTCGAAGATGGCCCGAAGCGACGAGCAAGAGGGTGAAGTTATTCTTGGGCGACTCCTAAGCCTTCAGCTCGGGACGCAAGGCGCGCCAGACGCCCGTTGGAACTAGTCCTGGATGCACTTGATTTGGGACTGGCTACGAAGGCGCGGGAATGAAGCCGAGCGCTCTGCGAAAGACTCGAATCGCGGTCGCGACCGTACGACGCTCGTTGCGGCCAGGTCACGCGTTCGGACGCTGCGGCTACTTCAGGCGCTCGAGTCGCCCTTTGCGGCGGACCAGGTTCTTGTAGTCCCACTGGATGTCGCGCGCTTCGACCAGCCAGCGGGCGAGCTGCTTCTTGTCGACCTGATCCACCGCGGTGTAGCGAGCCTCGGCGGCCTTGAAGCTCCCCTCGTCCGTCAAGCCGTCGGCTACGAAGGACTGGCCGCTCCAAAAGAGCAGCCGCACGCAGTTCTTGAGCTTGCTGTAGCCGACGATCGGATTGCCATCGAGAAACCAAACGGGATGGGCGTGCCAGATCTTGTTCTCCGCGTCCGGCAACTTGCGATCGATCTGGGCCGCCAGCAGTTCGCAAATCGCTTGGTCGTCCGGTGCTTGCGCCTCGTTGTACTTTCGGGTGTCTGCGTGCATCCAATCTTCCTCACGATTTGCCGAACGACCCCAAGCCCGATTCTGCAATCGCATACTGAGCCGAGACCGCGGCCGTTCGCCCGTCGAATCCATCTGCCGTGCGCGGGGTACGCCTCACGCGAGCTCAGGTGCCGCGAATCCACTGGCCCAGGGTTCGCATCCGCCGATCGCCTTGCAGAACCAGGGTGGCCGTGACCGTGGAGTAGACGCGCCCACCCGCCAGGCTCCAGGGATCGGATGGCTCCCAGCTCCCTTCGTACTCGCCGGCTCGAACCTGCTGGTCGGCCAAAGCCACGCACCCTTCGGAGGCACTGCTCGCGCCACTCTGCTCCGGGTGCACGTTGAGCGCCGACACCCACAGCAGGTCTTCGTAGAGGTTCTGCCCCCAAACGCGCGCCTTGCTCGCGTGATCGACGGCGTCGAACAGGGGGGCTCGCGGCTCATCGGGATCAGACAAGAGTCCTCGGAACGCCGCGACCAACGAGCGCAGGTCGGAGCGCGCGAATGCCGAGGATCTGGCCGATCCGTTGATCGGGCCGCTTGCGGCTGCTCGGGCCCCGTCCGCTGAACATTGAGCCAGGTACTCGTTGGAGCGGGCGATCGGACCCGCGAGGTCAGCACACCCGAGGGCGTGCCCGAGCAACAGCGCTTGATGGGACCAGCCCGCGAGGAGCGCGCTCTGGGTAGGCGAACCGCCCCACCCGCCGTCGGTCGCTTGTGCGCCGACGAGGTAGTCGAGCGCCTTCTCGATGGGCGCACGCAGGCCTTCGTCGTAGCCGCGTGCAAAGGACTCGAGGAGGGCCAGCGTGGCCATCACGTGGTTGTAGAGTCCTTCGCCGTTCGGAAGGTCACCGAACCGGCCAGCCGCAGTTTGTCGCGAGACGAGGTAATCGAGGGCTCGGGCGACTGCAAGCGGGCGCGACTCGGTCGCGGCCTCTACCTCGTTGGAGTCGGTGGCCGGCGACGCGGGCAACGGGTTCGTGAACGCCAGCGTCGCGAGCGCGGTCAAGGCGAGGTCATGGCGCGCGTCTCCGCCCCACCGCGAAGCACTCCAACCTCCCGATGCCTCCTGTGCGGCGGCCAACCACTCGAGCCCGAGAGTCTCGGCGGCACGGACGTTGTCCGGCTGAGTCCAGGCGGTGCGTTCTGGATCCGCCGCCAGCGACACTCCCCCCTCCGAACGGGAGGTCGCAGGCATCGGAGACTCGGGTCGACGCCAGACCACACCCGCGATCAAGCCGACGAGGCCCGCCGAGAAGAGCAACACAGCGACCCTACGCAGCCGCCCAGCGAATGGCGCGGCACGCAACCGCACGGGGCTTCGCTCCGCCGCACTCACTGCGGCGAGTACTTTCGGGAGCAGATCGACCGGGCGTCGCGGAACCGGTTCCCGAGCGACCGCGAGGAGGACCGGTCGACACTCTTCGACCAACCCCGCGCACTCGTCGCAGCGCTCTAGGTGCAGCCGGAACGAGCGAGTCTGCGATGGATCCAGTTGCCCCTGCAAGTAGGCAACGACATCCACTCCGCTCGAGCAGGGAGTCTTCCACCCGGACTCCATGGTCACTCCTTCACCTCGAGCTGCAGCACCGCTCGCAATCGGCGCACCGCGTGGAACACCCGCGACTTCACCGTGCCTACGGGAATCTCGAGAATCGTCGCGATCTCCGCATAGCTCAGTCCGTGCCCAGCGCTCAGAACCAGTACCCAGCGCATCGGCTCTGGCAAGTTGGCCATCGCTTCGTGCAAGTCGAGCTGGTCACCGAGCCCGCTCGTTGGGTCCGGCGCGGCCTCCTCGAGAGCGCGCTGCTCATCCTGCCAGGCGCGCCCGCGTCGCCGGGTCCAGTCCACCCAGGAGTGGCGCCCCAGGGTGTACAGGAACGCCGCGAAGGGGGCCGTTGCCTGGTAACGATCGCGACAGCGGTAGAGCCGGAGGAAGGTGTCCTGGGCGCAATCCTCGGCCCCATGATGATCAGCGCCCAAACGCCGGAAAAGGTTCACGAGCGATCGCTGATGTCGCTCGACGAGGGTGCGGAAGGCGCGGTCGTGCCCGGCGCAGAACTCGAGCATGAGCCCGGAATCCGTCGGTGTGCCGTCTTCGTGATCGACCAACGAGTTCCCTTCTGCTGACGCCGCCGGTGCTGGCGGCTTTGCCGCTGAGCGACGAGGGCTCTCCGAAAGCCCCTCTCGAGAACCTCATCCCAGAGCAAGCAGGGCACACGATTGATTTGGGCTAGTGTAGCCTTCACGGCATGTGGGACCAGTCCCGAGTGAGATGAAATGAACCGTGCCTCGCGTGAGCTTGACCACGACCGGCGGCGCGGGCGGGTGCGCGCGGCGCGGGCGGACGTGAAGCGTGAAGGGTGAAGGGTGAATCGCACCGATGGGTGGACCGCAGGGGGGGCGTGGCTCGAGGCCGGGGTGATCGTGCTGACGGGCCGTGGCGCGAGGCGATGCGGACAGGCTGTCCGCGCTCCCAGGGCGTGCCAGGCACTTGAATGGTCGTGGGCTTAGAGGATGCGTCGCGGTGCTGAATGGGCGCAAATGGCGGGAAAAGGGAATGGTCGTGGGGCTCGGTGGATGGGACCAGGAGGCGGGTTGGTCGGGGGTGGATGGGTGGCCGCGCTCCCGCCGAAATCCAAACCGTCTGGACGGTTGACGCCCGACCGTCCGGACGGTATCTTCCGCTCCATGAATGCGAAAAAGCACGATCCCGACGCCACTCCGGGAGCCCAAGTCGAGAAGACGGTGCACGATACGCTGCTCGACGCGGTCGAGGCGGTGGTCGCTCGGCTGGGCATCGCTAGCCTAACTCTGGACGCGGTGGCGGCGGAGGCGGGCATGAGCAAGGGCGGTTTGCTGCACCACTTTCCGACCAAGGATCGGCTGGTGGAAGGTCTGGTCACCCGGTGCGCCGAGGGTTGGCGCGCCTGCTACATGCAGGCGCTGTCGCAAACGCCCGACGGGCCTGGCCGCATGGCGCGCGCGCTGCTCCACCACTGCCTCTCGGACGCCGAGTGCTGGACCGAGCAACTGCGCAGCAGTTCGTCGGCGGTGTTCGCCGCGCTGGCGCAGAACCCGAGCCTCATCCAACCGATGCGGGCCGTTTACAGCGATCTGCACCATCGGATCGCCAACGACGGACTGCCCACAGGGGTGGGCGAGGCCGTTGCGGCTGCCATCGACGGCTTGTGGCTCGACTGGGTGCTCGGCCTGGTGCCGGTCACGCAGGAACTGGTCGTCAAGGTTCGCATCGCGCTCGAGGGACTCTTGCAGAGCGCGCAAGCATCACCCGACGGTGGCCTCACACCGGCCGCGAAGTCCTCACTGACAAGACCATCTGAGAACGAGGAGTAGAGCCGATGTCCTTTCGTCTTTGGTTGGCCTCCTTTGCCCTCCTTTTTGCCGTCATCGGGATCGGCAGCGGCCTCGCCTTCTGGAAGTACGCCGCTACACAGCGGGGCCTCGCGGCCTCGGCACAACAGCCGGAGCCGGTCGAGAAGATCGAGGCCGCGCAAGCGCGAACGATAGACTATCGCCGAACCTCGACGGTCGTGGGTACGGTCATCGCACTGCGGTCGGTGACCCTGCGCAACGAGATCGAGGGCACCGTGCGCGAGGTCCACCTCGAGCCAGGGGCGATCGTCGAAGCCGGCACGCTGCTGGTAGCCTTCGACGTGGCGGTCGAGGAAGCCGAACTCGCGGCGCAGGAGGCGGAGGCCGCCCTCGCCGACGCGATGATCGGTCGCATGGTCCGAGCCAGCGAGAGTCGCGCTGCGTCGGCAGTCGATGTGGACCGCGCGCGCGCCGAGGGTGACATCGCGCGCGCTCAGGTTGCACGGACGCGCGCGATCATTGCGCGAAAGACGCTGCGCGCGCCGTTTCGGGCACGAATCGGTCTGTCGGACCTGCACCCAGGCCAGTACCTCGATGCGGGCACGGTGTTGACGACACTGCAAGGCGTGGATGACGCGCTCCACGTGGACTTCTCGGTGCCCCAGCGGGTCGCAGCGACCCTCGCCAAGGGCGACACCGTCGAGTTGTTCACGACGCCGGAACTACCGCCGATCCCGGCCCAGGTGGTGGCGGTCGACGCCATCGTCGATGCCGGCACTCGCGCGGCGATGGTCCGCGCGCGGTTCGGGGGCACTGACCGAGCGCCGGCACCGGGCGCGGCGGTGCAAGTGAGCGTTCCGGTCGGACCGTCGAAAGCGGTGGTCGTGGTGCCGGTTACGGCGCTCAGACGAGGTCCAAACGGCGACCACGTGTTCGCCATCGACAACGACGTCATCGAGGCCCCGCGGGCGCGCCTCCGAGCCGTCGAAAGCGGACCCATGCTCGGTGACGAGGTGATCGTCTACGCCGGGATCGCTGCCGGTGAGCAGGTCGCCGCCTCGGGTGCTTTCAAGCTGCGTGACGGCGTTCGCGTTGCTATCCGGTCGGCCGAGTCCGAGGGCGAATCTCCCCGTCACTAGCCCCAAATCAAACGCGTCCGCGCTTGCTCCGGGTCTAGGTTCATATCGAGGGGGCTTTCGTAAGCCCCCTCGCGGTCGCGGCGAAGCCGCGGCCACTTCACCCAAGAACGCTCGCCTTCGGCTCGCAGCGCCAAGCGCGAACTCGAGTTGTTCTTGAACACGTGTGATTTGGGATCGCTGAACTACTGTCGACGTTCGAGCGCGCAACCCCACGAGCCCGCCGAAGGACGTCAGGACCGCGGGTCCCGACGACTCCGAACGCGGCTCGCGAGCCGAGAGGCCTTCGATGAGATTCCTCACTGACGTTTTCATCAAGCACCCCGTGCTCGCCATCGTGGTCAATCTCACGATCGTGCTCGTAGGGTGGCGGGCTCTGTCCACATTGCCCGTCCAGCAGTTTCCTCGCATCGAGAGTTCGTCGGTCTTGATCACCACCGTCTACACCGGCGCGAGCGCCGAGACCGTCCGTGGCTTCCTGACCACTCCGATCGAACGCGTCGTCTCCGCGATCAGCGGCGTCGACTACCTCGAGTCGACCAGTCGCGCGGGCGTGAGCCTGATCACGGTGCGCCTCAAACTCAACCACAGCAGCACCGCGGCCCTCGCCGAGATCACGGCTCGACTGCAGCAGGTTCGCTCCGAGCTGCCCGCCGAGGCCGAGCCCCCCGTCGTCGAAATCCAACGAGCCGATCGGCCCTACGCATCGTTCTACTTGAGCTTCACCTCTACCGACCGAGACGTCGCCGGCATCACCGACTGGTTGTCCCGCACTCTTCAACCCCAGCTCGCGACTCTACCCGGAGTACAGCGCGTGAGCATCGAGGGTGGCCGGCCCATCGCCATGCGGATCTGGATCGATCCGGATCGCCTCGCGGCGCTGAACCTCGCCCCCGGAGACGTCCAGGCGGCCCTCCGACGCAACAACTACCTCGCCGCGGTCGGCCGCACCAAGGGCAATCTGGTGCAAGTCAACCTGCTTGCCAACACCGACCTTCGATCCGTCGATGAGTTCGAGGACCTCATCGTGATCCAACGCGCGGGCGCCGTCGTGAGGTTGCGCGACGTAGCCCGAGTCGAGCTCGGCTCCGAGGAGCCGGACATGATCGCCAAGTTCAATCAGAAGGAGGCGACCTACCTCGGCGTGTGGCCCTTGATCGGCGTGAACGAGATCGAAGTCGCGCACCGGCTGCGCGCGGAGATGGAGCGGCTCCGCCCGACCCTACCGCCGGACATCGACATGCGACTGGCCTACGATGCGACGGTCTTCATGGAGAATGCCCTCACCGAGATCACGAAGACGCTCACCGAGACGATCCTCATCGTCGGCTTGGTCGTGTTCTTGTTCATGGGATCGGTGCGCACCGCCCTGGTCCCGCTCGTGGCGATGCCGGTGTCGCTGATCGGTGCTGCCATCGTCATGTTCCTGCTGGGCTTCAGCCTCAATCTGTTGACGATCCTCGCGATCGTGCTCTCCGTGGGGCTGGTCGTCGATGACGCCATCGTCGTCGTCGAGAACGTCGAGCGCCACGTGCGTCTGGGCAAGACGCGAATCCAAGCCGCGCTCGCCGGCGCTCGCGAGCTGCTCGGCCCAATCGTGGCGATGACGATCACGCTCGCCGCCGTCTACACACCCATCGGCTTCCAGGGCGGCCTCACCGGTACCCTGTTCCTCGAGTTTGCGATCACCCTGGCGGCCGCAGTCGTCGTGTCGGGAGTGGTCGCCCTGACCTTGTCACCGGTCATGAGCTCGCGCTTCGTCCACCCTCACGGTCGGGAGAGCTGGCTGACCAACGCGGTGAACCGGCTCTTCGGTGTGGTTCGCGGCGGCTACGAACGCCTGCTCGCCGGCGCTATCGGAATGCGGTGGCCCATTGTCCTCGCTTCGATTCTCGTGACGGCCGCGGCGTGGCCATTGTTTCACTTCTCACGCCAAGAGCTCGCACCGGTCGAGGATCAAGGCCACATCAGCCTCTTCATGGAGGCCGCTTCGGACGCCACCATCGACGCCGTCAACCAGCAGACCCTCGAGGTGGTCGGCGCCATCACGTCGTTTCCGGAGGCCGAGTTCATGTGGTCGCTGACCGCGTCGTGGGGCGGCTTCGGTGGCATGGTCACCAAGGACTGGCGCGAGCGGAAGCGTTCGACCGAGGAGATGTACGGGCAAGTGTTCGGCGCCGTCTCGCAGGTCCCCGGCCTGCGGGTGTTCCCGCGCCTCGACCCGCCCCTCCCCAACGCCGGTCAGTACGACGTCGAACTCGTGCTCCAGAGCGAAGCGCCGCTCGAGGACCTCCTGAGTTTGACCGCCGTGGTCGTCGGTGCCGGTTGGCAAAGCGGTAAGTTCTTGTACGTCGATACCGACCTCAAGATCGACCTACCGCTCGCGAGCGTCATCGTCGATCGCGAGCGCCTGGCCGACCTCGGCCTCGATCTCGCCTCCGTTGGGCAGGAACTCGGCACCCTGTTGGGGGGTGCTTACGTGAACCGCTTCAATTACTACGATCGCAGCTACAAGGTGATCCCGCAGATCGGCGACGAGAACCGCGCGAACTTCGGCCCGCTCCTCGACCTGAAGATCAAAACCCCGAGCGGCGTGTTGGTGCCGGTTTCGAGCTTCGTGCGGATCGAGAGCAGCACGGCGCCTCGCACCCTCAACCGCTTCCAGCAGCGCAATGCGGTGCGCGTGTTCGGGGGCGTGCAACCGGGCGTGACCAAGGAGGAGGGATTGCGCGTTCTCGAGCAGGCAGCCGCTGCCGCCGGTGGTTCGACGGTTACGATCGACTACGCTGGTGAGTCGCGGCAGATCCGCCTGGAAGGCTCGGCCCTCACGGTGACGTTGGGCTTCGCGCTCGTGCTCATCTACTTGGTGCTCGCCGCCCAGTTCCAGAGCTTCCGGGATCCGTTGATCGTACTGCTCGGCTCAGTGCCCCTCGCCATCTCCGGGGCGTTGGTGTTCAGCTTCTTGGATCTCACGACCATCAACATCTACTCCCAAGTCGGACTCATCACGTTGGTCGGCTTGATCGCCAAGAATGGCATTTTGATCGTCGAGTTCGCCAACACGCTCCGGGAGCGAGGGCTCTCGAAGCTCGACGCGCTACGCGAGGCGTCAGCCACCCGCCTACGCCCGGTGCTGATGACATCCGCGGCGACCGTCTGTGGTCACTTCCCGCTGGTCCTGGTGTCGGGCCCGGGCGCCGAGGCCCGCAACAGCATTGGGACGGTACTCGTCGCCGGGATGATCGTGGGGACGGTCTTCACCCTGTTCGTGGTCCCCGTCTTCTACTCCTTGATCGCCAAGGAACACTTGGCGAGTCACGTCGAAGAGAACGCACCGGCCGACAGCCCCCAGCCCGCGGGCTCGGACTCCGACTTCGAGATAGCATGAGGTACTCCATGAAACCCGTCGTTTGCCGCTTGCTTCACCTCCTCGGCGTCCTACTCGTGGCCGGCTGCGCCGTGGGGCCCGACTACGAGGCGCCACAACACACGCCAGCGCCGCAGTGGCGCGAGGCGGGCACCGAATCGGGCCTCCCCCCTGCCGAGCCTGAACTCGAGAGATGGTGGTGTCGGCTCGGCGACCCGGTACTCGAGGCGCTGATCGAGCGCGCCACGGGGAGCAACCTGGACCTGCGAGAAGCGCTGGCGCGAGTCCAAGAGGCGCGCGCCCTGCGCGGGGTCGCAGCGGCGGATCAATGGCCCAGCCTGGACGCAGTGCTCTCGTACAAGCGCATGCTCACGAGCGAAACCACCGCTTTCGGTCGCTTCGGCGCGCTGGGTGACCACGACCTCTGGGCCGCAGGCTTCGACGCCTCCTGGGAGCTCGACGTCTGGGGTCGTGTTCGTCGGGGAGTCGAGGCCGCTCAAGGAGTCCTCGAGGGCAGCATCGAGGACGCGCGCGCGGTCTACGTGACCATGACGGCGGAGATCGCGGTCACGTACGTCACGCTGCGCTCGTTCCAGAGGCGCCTCGAGATCGCCCGCACCAACGTGGCCCTCCAAGAAGCGACCTTGGCGCTCGTGCAGTCGCGCTTCGATGCCGGCATCGTCAGCGAACGCGATCTGGCGCAAGCAGCAGCCAGCGTCGACTCCATACGAGCCCGCGTCCCCGAGTTCGAGGCCGGGCTGCGCCAAGCCGAGAACCGACTCGCCGTGCTGCTGGGCCTCAGCCCCGGCGAACTCGCGGGCGAGCTCGCGGAGGTGCGCGTGATCCCGGTGCCGCCCATCGAAATCGCGGTCGGCGTACCGGCCGATCTCTTGCGTCGCCGAGCCGACGTGCGTCGCGCCGAGCAGCACTTGATCTCGGAGAACGCACGCATCGGCGCGGCCCAAGGAGACCTCTACCCGCGCGTGACTCTGCTCGGCAATCTCGGCTTCGAGTCCGACGGCGCCGCTCGCCTATTCGAGCACACCAGCAGCGTGTACGGCATTGGACCGCAGATCCGGTGGAACCTGTTCGATGCCGGTCGCATTCGTCAGCGCGTCCACGCTCAGTCCGCGCGCGCGGAGCAGGCGCTCACGCAGTGGCGACGCACGGTGCTGACCGCGCTCGAGGAGGCAGAGAACGCCATGACCACGTTCCTCCGTGAGCGCGCGCGGCGTGCCTCCTTGCTCGCCGCCAACGGCCACGCGCGCCGCGCGGTCGAACTCGCCCAAACCCAGTACTCGGAGGGTCTGTCCGACTTCCAAGCCGTACTCGACTCGCAAAGAACCCTCGCGGACCTCGACGATCAGCTCGCGCAGAGTGAGGCAGCCGTGGCCACCAACGCAGTCACCCTCTACAAGGCGCTGGGCGGAGGTTGGGAGCCATCGGCGGTGGCGATTGCAAACGGCGAGCGCGACGGCGCCATTCGGGAAAACTGAAGGCAGCGACGTCTGCAGCGACGAGGGCAGGCACGCGAGAGGCCCGCCGGACAGGCACGACGCTCGTCACAAGGGGTGTCGGATTTTCCGCCAAGGTTCGACGGCGCTCCTCCCCTTTCCACGCCCGGAGGACTCTTGCAACCACCGTGAGACTGCAGGGGTCCGATTCTGGCAAAGCCCTGGACACCAAGTCTCGAGGGGGCACCCGCAGGCGAATGCAAAAATCAGGTGAAGCGGGCTCGCGTGGGGAGTACCGTGTGGGTTTGGTGGCGTCGCCATTGTGACGCCGCACACCCACAGCGTGGCTTTGGTGGCCATGCAAGGTCCCACGCACCCGAAACGGAGGTTTCCATGAGTCTACGAAGAGGATTCGGCATCGGCGCGCTGCTCGTGACCGCAGCGCTCGTTACTTCGCAGGTCATCTCGCAAGACGGTAAGCCGGAGAAGTCGACCGGCAAAGACGCCCCGGCGATGTCCCCGCAAGAGGCCGAGATGATGGCCAAATGGGCCAAGGCCGCCACCCCTGGCGAGCCGCACGCGAAGCTCGCGAAGTTGGCGGGCAACTGGAAGTTCACCATCAAGTACCGCATGGACGAGAACGCCCCGTGGACCGAGTCCACGGGCACGTCCGAGATGAAGACCGTTCTCGACGGACGCTACGTCATGGACACGACCACGGGACAGACCGACATGGGTCCCTTCCAAGGGCTCGGCATGACCGGCTTCGACAACGTCAGTCAGAAGTACGTGAGCTTCTGGGCCGACAACATGGGCACGAGCCCGATGATGCTCGAGGGCACGGCCGATGCAGCTGGCAAGGTGATCACCTACATGGGAACCTGCAACTGCCCCATGGAAGGCCCGGGCAAGCGCATGAAGATGGTCGTTACGATGACGGACAAAGACCACTTCACGCACGAGTCCTACAGCTACGATGCGGCCGGCAAGGAGTGGAAGGGCATGGAGATTCAGTACACCCGTGCCAACGCCGGCATGATGAAGTGACCGGGTCTCGGCGGGTGCTTCGGAGGCTCGTCGACCGCGACCGTGCCTGAAGCACTCCTCCGAGTCGTTTCGCAACGACCTGTTCCGCGATGAGCCGCCGGACGCGCGAACCCGCGCGCCCGGCGGCTTTCTTTGGTATCAGCCCAACCAGCCCCCACGCGCACTCACGAGCAACTCGAGTTGACGCTTGGCGCCACGAGCCGAAGGCGAGCGTTTTCGGGTGAAGCAAGCGCGGTTGCGCGGGCTTCGGGACGAGCGCGCGAAGACCGGCCCCTACCGAGCCTCGCCGCGCCGGAGCTGGCGATACAGGTCGAACGATTCCCGGAGGATCGTTAGCGCAGTGTCGGCCCCGAGTGGCGCACTGACGACGACCTTCTTGTTCTCGAGAATCTTGTAGTCTTCGAAGAACCGACGAACTTCGCGCAGCGCGTGAGGTGGCAACTCCTCGTGCGAACGATAGTCGGCAAATGCGGGATCGTGAATGTTCACCGCGATGATCTTGTGGTCGTCTCCCTTTTCGTCGCGCATGTGCATCACACCAATGGCCCTCGCCTCGACCAAGACCAAAGGGTGTACTGCCTCTTGACTGAGGACGAGGGCGTCGAGCGGGTCGCCATCGTCGCAGTAGGTCCGCGGCACGAACCCGTAGTTGGCTGGATAGTGCACGGCGCTGTAGAGCACACGATCGAGACGAAGGATCCCGGTCTCCTTGTCTAGCTCGTACTTGTTCTTGCTGCCGCGGGGGACCTCGATGACCACCGGGAACACGGTTTCGAGCTGGGCTTCGTCCACCGGGATGTCATGCCATGGATGCATGGGCACACTCACTTCGCTAGCATCGCTAGCGTGCTCGCTGCACGCGGAACACACTGCGATTGCGCCGCGACGCTAACGCGCGCCCACGGACTTGTCGAGCGATCGCGCGCGACCGGACCCGCGTGCGCCTGCCGTGACCGTCACCGACCCCGTCGAATCGCGTTGATCAACTCGTCGAGGACTTGGAGGAAGGCAGATCGATCCCGCGGACCGAACGGCTTCGGACCGCTCGAAGTCAGCTCGCCGAGGTCCCGCAGGTGACTGAAGAGCTCGCGCATGGCGAGGGCCGAACCGATGTCGTCCTCGGTCAAGCAGCGACCCCGCGGATCGACGACCCTGGCCCCCTTCGCGAGGCAGCGACCGGCGAGCGGAATGTCACTGGTGACCACGATGTCCCGCTCTCCGACGTTCTCGGCGATCCAATCGTCGGCGTCATCGAACAGACTCCCCACTTCGACCAACTCGATGCTCGGGTCGGGCGGAGTCCGCATCCAGCGATTCGCGACGAGCACTACCCGCAGCTCGTAGCGCGCGGCGACACGGTAGATCTCGTCTTTGACGGGGCACGCATCCGCGTCGACGAAAATGCGCGTCACCGCACAGCAGCCTTCGAGTGGCCGTTCCACCGAGCCGCGCGCGAACTCGAGACGCAGGCTTCCGAACGGAGCGCTTCGCTGACCGGGCGCGTCGCCGAGCACGGGTAGGTCATCGTGTCTGACACTTCTTGGGTTGGTGTTCGTTCGTGTGCTTGTGTCCATGCCATCGTGTACCGCAGCGGGATTGTGCCAGAGCCGGCCAACCGGGGCAACGAAACGATCGCCCTCGACCGTCGGGGCGACCGGCCGTCCAACAGAGCACGAGAGTCTCGGCCGCGTCGACCGTCCTCCCCTCGACCCCGAGCACCCGGTTCGCGCCCCCCGAGTCAGTGTTTCAGCGCGTCACGCTCAGCGGCGCCAGGCTCGTGCTGTCGAAGAGGAACTGACCCCCATCGAGCCGCTGTCCGAGCACTTCCTCGAATACGAAGGTCTTCCAGTCATCGACCGCCGTCAGTTGGTGGCGGGCGGCGAAACGCTCGTGCAGACGGTGCTCGTACAGTTCACGCCCGCCGGGCTCGACGACGAGGACCGTCTCCGTCGGGGCCGTCATCGCGACCTTGGACAAGGCCATCTCGCTGAGCGCCCGGGTCCCTTCATCCGAGCCCTCCAAGCGATACTCGAGATGCTGCTTGTGCGGGAAGTCACGCCAAGTCAAACCGTCGAACTCGCTGCCGGCGAGGCGCTTCGCCTCGTGGTAAGCGGCGACGGCTTCCGGCGTGGCGCCGGTCGTTCGGTAGAACGCGAGCGCGTCCTCGATGGCACGTCGGGTCGTCGCAGGGGCCTGAAGAGCGGGGAGAATGTCGAACACCATCCCGTCGGGACGGCAGAAGTAGAGCGCGATCTCCCCGCCGACGGTTCCCTGGAGTTCCTGGCCATCACCGAGGTCGAAGGTGGCCACAGTCACGGGTGCCGCACTCTCCCAGACGGCGACGAAATTCTGCTTCACGAGGTCGATGATCGGCCGAGTCGAGAACGTCACGGTTCTCGCGAGTTTGCCATTCGCTCAACAGAACTCTTGATCGAACTCGCCGAAGAGGTGCAGCACCAGGAGGGGGCGGTCGGAGTTCACGGCCTCCGCCACGCTCCGCTTCCACAGGATCCCGTCGCCCAGAGATCCCCACTGACCGGTGATTCGGCCGAGGGCGTCCATCGCCCGGCGGCGCACCCGCAGGTCGTTCGACGCCGCGAGCCGCCGCAACTCGGGGAGGGACTCCTGCCCCCGGCTTACGTAGTCGGCAATGGCCAGGCGAGCCACGTTCTCGTCGTCTGCGAACGGATGCTGCCGACAGCCCACGATGCCCGCCGAGAACACCGAGCCCCAGAGAATCACACCGACCCCAAGCGAGACGTGGGCTCGCGGCCGTCCCGAGCGTGCGGGATGCGCGAACCGTCCGGGTTCATCCAAAGGCATGTCGAGCTCCGATCTACTGAAGTACCGACGTAAGTGGTCCGATCCGCAAGCACGGTGACGCACTCGTCGCGAGCGGGAGCGCGCCGGGCCCCGTGCCACCACACCGAAGATAGCCGCGCGCCGGGCGTTTCGGTGTAACGCCAACGTAACCCCATGCGGTGTTGGCCTGGGGACGGCGCCTGCAATCCAGGTGCGTCAGCCGGTACGTCCGGCGACGTAGGCGATGGTCTCGGGCTCGCTGGGATCCCCAAAGATCCGCTCCGATGTGCCCTGTTCGATGAGTCGCCCGACTCCTCCCCGCACCCAGAAGACGGCGACCTCGTCGGCGATTCGTCGAGCTTGCGCCAGGTTGTGAGTGACGACGATCACGGTCAAGCGTGATCGCAGTGATTCGATCAACCCCTCGACGACCTCTGCGGCCACGGGATCGAGCGAACTGCAGGGCTCATCCAACAACAGTACCTCTGGGTCGAGCGCGAGAGCGCGGGCCAAGCAAAGACGCTGCTGCTGCCCGCCCGAGAGCTCGAGAGCCGAGCGCTGAAGACGATCCTTGACCTCGTCGAAGAGCCCAACCTCGCGCAACACGCGCTCGGTCAACGCCTCGAGGTCGGACCGAGACCGCAGTCCGTGCTCACGGGGCGCGAGCTGCAGATTCGCCCGAATCGACATCGGGAACGGGTTGGGCTTCTGAAAGATCATGCCGACGCGTCGTCTCAACCTGGTCGTATCGAAGCCGCGTGCGCGGATGTCCTCCCCTTCTAGGCGCACGGTCCCCTGTACGTGGCAGCCGACGACCAAGTCGCCCATGCGATTCAGCGCCCCGAGAAAACTCGTTTTGCCGCACCCGCTCGGGCCAACGATCGCCGTGATCCGCCCGCGGTGCAGGTCACAAGCGACATCGGCAAGGACTCTTCGCGAACCGTAGCTGACCTGCAGACCGCGAATCTCGAACTGCGGAGACCCCGCTACGAGCCTGACCGAAGTCGTGTCACCTCGCACCTCGGGAGTCATGTGTACCTCCGACGCTCGAACTCTGCCAGTAGCGCGTGCGTGACCTGACTGGCGACCAACGTCACGAGCACCAACACCAACGCCGACGCGTAGGCGCGGGCCTCGCCGCCGGGGACGTTCATGGCGAGGTCGTAGACATGCACGGACAGGGCTCGCCCCGAATCGAACAACGATGTCGGCATGCGGTCCACGTACCCACTCGTGAAGATGAGTGCTGCGGTCTCCGCCACCGAGCGACCGAGCCCGATGATCACGCCGGCGACCACGGCGGGCGCAGCTGCAGGCAAGATGATCGCGAACAGGGTCGTCGTCTTTCCCAAGGCGAGGGCCGCTGCCCCCTGATGTTGCGCCTCGGAAACCGCGCGCAGGCCGATCTCCGTGGTGCGGATCAAGACCGGCAAGATCATGCAGGCCAACGTCAACCCCCCGCTGATGATCGAGAACCCGAGCCCGCACACGTCGCAGAAGAAGACGGCGCCGAAGAGACCGAACACGATCGACGGAACCGCAGCCAACGTATCGAGCGAGCGACTGATCCAGTTCGTGAGGCGCCCCCGCGCGCGCTGCTCCCTGGCCGATTGCGACAGAACCCACGCGGTACCGAGCGAGACGGGCAGCGCCGCGGCCAAACCCACACCGACGATGGCCGCCGTGGCCACGAGCATCGGGGCAATGCCTCCTCGCCGACCGGCGCTCTCGGGAGTCCCGGTCAGGAAGTCCCAGGAGATCTCCACGGCCCCGCGACCGACGATGTCCCAAAGCAATGCGCCGCATGCGCCGACCAGGGCGATGGCAGCCATGACCGCAACGAAGGTGGTCACCCACTCGCGTACGCGCTGCCGCGGGTTCAGGTCGAGCCTCACGCGCGGTCACTTCCACTTTCGTTCGAGATCGTCGCCAAAAGCGCGACCAGGAGCACGAGGGCGAGGGCGCTCACGAACAGCGCCGAGCGGTGTGATCCGGTCGCGTAGCCCATCTCGAGCGCGATGTTGGCCGTGACCGTGCGCACGGGATCGAACAAACTACCCGGGATCTGCACCACGTTGCCGCAAACCATGAGAACCGCCATGGTCTCGCCGAGCGCGCGCCCCACCGCGAGCACGTTGCCCGCGACCAGGCCCGGGCGTGCCGTCGGGATCACGACGTGCCGCAGGACGCCGGCGCGACCGAGGCCCAACGCCACGGCCCCGCGGATGAGTTCCGCCGGCACGGCGCGAAGCGCGGCATCAGCGGTCAGGGCGACCGTGGGCACGATCATCAGCGCGAGCACCGCCATGGCCGAGAACAGGCTGGGACCGGGCGGAGCGATCGCCGCGACCCAAGGCACGATCGAGACGAGCCCCCACAGACCGAACACCACCGACGGGACGGCTCCGAGAACCTCGAAAGTCCGTCGCAGCAACCAGGCCAGCGGGGCCGGTGCGTGAAAGTTCGCGCAGACCGCGGCGAGGATTCCGATCGGTGCCGCGCACGCTACGGCGCCCGCCGTCACCAAGAGCGACCCCACGAGCATGGGCAGCAGGTCGTAGGTGCCCTCGCGCGGATGCCACGAGCCGTCGGACACGAAGCGCGCGAGCCCGACGTCACGAATCGCCGGCAGAGCCCAGGTCGCAACACACGCGACGATCACGAGCAGCAATCCTGCCGTCATGCCGGCCGCCGCCCGCGCGCAGACGACGAACAGGAGATCACGGCTCGATGGGGACAAGATACAGACCTTCCACCAAGTCGCGCACGGCAGCGGAGCGGGCGAAGCGGATCAGCTCAGCCACCAGCAGTTCGCTCGCTGCCTCCGGGGCTCGACGCATCGTCACGAGGTTCAGCGGGCGGCGAATCGGGAAGGTGCCGTTGGCGACGTTCGCGAGCGTGGCCTCGACGCCGTTGCCACCGGCCAGTCGCCGAATCGGCACGGCGGCCCGTTCTTGGTACTCCGCGGCACCGACCGAGACGTAGGCGATCGCGTGCGGGTTGCCGGCAACGGTCTTCACGCCCTGCTCGTTGTCGCCAATCACGACGTCGGCGCGAATGTCCATGTTGCGCAAACCGAAGTGAGCGAGAAAGAGCTCGAGCGTGGCCCGTCCTTCGGCCTTGTTGACAACGACGATCGGCGCCTCCTCGCCACCGAGCTCGCGCCAATTCCGAACGCGCCCGAGATAGACCTGACGGACTTGATCGTCGCTCAGCGCCCGAATCGAGTTCCGTGCGTTCACGATCATGCACAGCCCATCCTGAGCGATCGTGTGCGCGACCAGATCCCCCTCCGAATCGACGAGGGCGCGACTCACCATGCCGATGTCGGCCACTCCCCTACGAACGTCCGCCACGCCGCGGCTCGAGCCGCCGGTTTGGACGTCGACCCGGACTCCAGGGTGCTGCGACTCGAATCGTCGAGCGATCTCGTTGAACAACGGCGCCACGGTGCTCGAACCCGTGACGACGAGGCTCCGTGGACCAAGGTCCCGATTGCCGGTCGCTGACGGATCGCACCCCAGACCAAGCAGCACCACTAGGTTCGCCCCTACGGCGACAATCAAACGGCGTTTCATCGGGATGGTCACGAGCCTCGCGGGAACGATAGCTGACAACAGCCGAGGTCGATCCCCGTACCCTGTTGGTCCACGTCGACGTTCGGGGCCAGCCGATACAGCACCGCCTTGCCATCGCGCTCCGCGTCGACGAGGCCGGCGTCGCGAAGCGCCCGGAGGTGATGCGAGAGCAGACTCTGTTCGATGCGCAATCGCCCGAGCAGGGTGCCAACGTGACATGCCCCACCGAGCAACTCCCGCAGCACTTGCAGTCGCGTCGGATCGGCGAGCACTTTGAGTCGACTGGCGCAGTCGACTCGGGTCTTGCGTTCAACCATGGTCACCTCGAATCTTCTCGCAGCCCCACGCGTGTGCTCCCGCGAGGACCAAGACGATGGGGTTCGAGCGGGTGCTCGAGTCAAACCGTCGGAGCATCACATGAACATCGATTCATGTCAACCGTGCCCTCCGCCCGCGCTCGCCCCCTCGGACAGACCGTGGAAGATGGCGAGACTCGAGAGCGGTTTGGAGGTACGGTGGGCGAAGAGTCGCAGCTCCAGCCACTCTCATGGCGCTGGCTCCGAGCTGCAATCTTGGTCCAGAGGGTACCGAAGGTCTTCTCGTTGGCGCGGCAGAGCCGCGTCAGCTTCACCGAGTAACGCTCGCCTTTGGCTGGCAGCGCTCCGCGGCTGCCCGAGTTGTCGCGAGGCGCTCGTCTTGGTCGAGGCGTTGGCCCCGCCTGGTTCGGGCCGCGAGCGACGAGACAGAAACACGAATCGATGCGACTTCCGTTCCCACTCCCCGTTGCCCGCGCCCGGGCGCACATCCCAGCTCGCCGCCACCGAATCGGCCGCTCGAGTTCGGTCTCGTCGAGGGTGGCGCTCGTGCTGCTCGGTGGTCTGATCGCCTGGTCGACGACGATCGAGGTGACCGCTCAGGCTCCGCCGACCGCTGACCCCCCCGGCGAACTGACGGAGGCCTTCGTCCAGCAACGCCTCGGCGCCGTGGACTCACTGGGACTGGACGAGGCGGCCAAGGCACGAGTCATCGAAGCCTACCAGGGAGCGCTCGAGCGCATTCGTGACGGCGATCGCTGGCGCGACCGGGCAACTCAGGAGCTTTCGGTCGAGGTGTTGGGCGGTCGCCTGCAGCGAGCCCGTGAGGCCTTGGCCGAAGTGACCAAACCGATCGAACTCCCGTCCCAAGATACGTCCACGCTGCAGGAAGTCGAACGCGCCCATGAGCGCGCGAGCGTCAAGGCGTCGGGTCTCCGCAGCGACTTCCAAAAGCGCGAGGGGGAAGTCACGCGCCTCACGGAACGGCGGGCTCAGCTGCCACGGCTACTGCAAGACGCGCGCGACCGGCTCGGCGACGCGCAACGCCAGCTCACCGCCCCCGCGGTTCCCGACGAACTCCCGGAAGTCACGGCTGCGCGGAGCCTTCGCCTCCGGGCTCGGGTTCGCTCGCTCGAGCTGGAGGTCGCCGCGATCGAGCAGGAAGTGCAAACGGTCGACCTGCAGAGCGACGTCCTCGCGGCTGAGCGCGAGCTGGCGGCGCGGCTGGCGGGTGAGGCCGAGCGCGAACTGAACGCATGGGAGCGAGTGCTCGCCGAGCGCCGACAACGGGAGACGGAGCTCGCCAAGATCAAGGCCGAGGCGGTCAGCGCCGAAGTCGAACGCGTCGACCCGGCGCTGAAGGCCGAGGCGGAGAGGAACGCCGCTCTCGCCGCCGAGGAAGCCGAGCTCAAGGCCACGATCGCGCAGCGAACCGAGGAGGAGCGAAACCTTGGGCAAGTGCTCCAGGCGCTCGAGAGCAGCTTCGCCGACATCCGGAAGAGGGTCGAAGCCGGCGGACTGACCGAGGCGGTGGGTCTCCAGCTCGGCGATCGCCGATCGCAGCTCCCCGACGTCCGGGCCTATCGCCAGAAGGCCCGGGAGCGCGCACGCGAAATCGCCAAGCGCCAGCTCCAGCGATTCAATCTCGATGACGAGCTGCTGACCCTGGTGGACCTAGACACCGCATTGTCCGATCTGCTCGAGTCCGCCGAGGTCCCGCTCGACCCCGGTAGCATTCAGCAAGCGCGGGAGATCTTGGAAGAGCGCCGCCGACTGAGCCGCTCCGTGCTCGACGACCTGGATCGCTGCCTTGCCCTCCTCGCCAACCTTGGTGTCAAGGAAGCCCAGCTCGTCGATCGCACTCTGGAGTTCCAGAACTACATCGATGAACGGGTCCTGTGGATACGCAGCACCTTGCCCATCTGGAGCGTCGAGTTTTCACCCGTCCCGCGAGCGATCGCCTGGCTCTTGGATCCCGCGCATTGGCGCGAGGCACTGAGCGCGCTCGTCCACGATCTGAGAGAGAATCCCGCGAGCGCGGCCTTCTCCTGGCTGCTGGTCATCGTCATTTTCGTCGGCGTGCCCCGACTGCGCCGGCTGCTCAGTGATGCCGGCAAGACCGCGGGTCAGCGATCCAACATCTCGTTCACCCCTACCGCGAAGGCCCTGCTTGCGACGCTGTGGTTGTCCCTGCCGCTGTCCTTGGCCCTGTGGGTCACCGGGATTCGATTGAGCGCTGGCTCGGCGACCAGTCCGTTCGTCCTGGGGCTCTCGAAGAGCCTCGAGGTCCTCGCCGGGCTCTTGCTCCTGGGCCAGTTGATTCGTCAGCTGTGTCGGCCAGGCGGGGCCGGCGAACTCCACTTCGGCTGGAAGTCCGAGCGGCTCGCCGTAGTTCGGCGCCATGTCTTCCTCCTGCTTCCGGTGCTGCTCGCGTGTTCCTTCCTCGCGCAGGTCTTCGCGGTGCAGAAGCACGCCGCATGGCCCGACACGATCGGACGGGCAGCCTTCATCGCATCACTCCTGGCGACGGCATTCTTCGGTCATTTGGTGTTTCGTACCGCCAGGGGTGCTTTGAGCGCAGGAACGGACGGCTCGACTTGGTCCGTGGGTGGCACACGCGCGATGTACCTCGCCGCCGTCGGTACACCACTGGCCCTCGCTGGGCTTGCGGTTGCGGGCTATTACTACACCGCCCACCAGTTGGGCCTGCAGCTCACCTCGACGGTGTGGCTCGGACTCGGAGTCATCGTCGCTTGGTCCGCGTCGATCCGTTGGCTTCGCTTGTCGCGCAAGCGCGCCCTTCTTGCCGAGCGCGAACGCCGTCAACAAGCGGACGGTACCGCGACCGAATCGGTACCGGAGCCGGCAACCAACTTGGTCGAGATCGATCAAAGTGTGCGCAAGCTGTTGCGAGCTTGCCTGCTGGTCGTGAGCGCCCTGGGCCTCTGGATGATCTGGGCGGAGGAGCTCCCCGCCCTAGCGATCCTCGAGAAGGTCGAGTTCTGGCAGAACGTGGAGACCGTGACGGCGTCCAAGGTCGGTGGCGATGGCATCTCGCGAGTCGAGTCCGAAGAGCGGGTCGTTCCCGTCACTCTCGCTCATGTACTGCTCACGATGGTCATCGTGTTCCTGACCTTCTTCGCGGCCCGCCACTTACCCGCCTTGCTCGAGATCACGATTCTGCAGCGCCTCGACTTGAAGTCGGGGGAACGCTACGCGGTCGCCACCGTGGTGCGCTACTTCATCACCGGAGTTGGGCTCGTCGCAGCGTTCGGCACGCTGGGTGTCGGCTGGTCTCGAATCCAGTGGCTCGTAGCCGCGCTCACCGTTGGCTTGGGCTTCGGGCTCCAGGAGATTTTCGCGAACTTCGTCTCCGGTTTGATCATCCTCTTCGAGCGCCCGATCCGCCTGGGCGACGTGGTCACCGTCGAGCCGGTCACGGGTACGGTCACGCAAATTCGCATCCGCGCAACCACCATCACCGACTGGGATCGCAAGGAGTTCGTGGTCCCGAATCGGGAGTTCATTACCGGCCGGGTGCTCAACTGGACGCTCTCCGACTCGATCAACCGAGTCGTCGTCCACGTGGGGGTCGCCTACGGCACCGACACCGCCAAAGCCATTGCGCTCTTGCTCGAGGCCGCACGCGAGAACCGGCTACTCCAGAAGTCTCCGGCGCCGA
>JBFWWP010000001.1:4217-15896 GCA_050246115.1 Planctomycetota bacterium | reverse complement strand
GTTGCGGCTTGGCCGCAGCCGCGAGGGGGCGCCGCGAAAGCCCCTTGGAGACAATCGCGTTCCCGTATCCAGCGTGGTGAGCGCTTGATTCGAGCCTAGTTCAGGCAGCCCAAGCCATCCGGCGTCGGGTCTTGCCCCTGGGTGCCGAAGGGACCGTCCAGTTCGGCGGCGCCCTGGAACAAGTAGGCCAGCAAACGCACCACGTCGGCGATGTCGAAGGAGCCGTCGTCGTTGGCATCGCCAGCATCCGTGCACTCGAGCGCAGGCGCACCCCCAAACAGAGACGCCAGCATCGCGACGGCGTCCGCGACGTTCAGATCTCCATCGCGGTTCGAATCGCCCCGCGAGAACGTCGGCGGCGGTGCGGGTAGAAACTCGATGCCACGAAGGATGTTGCCGCCCGTCCAGATGTCGAGCGTGTTCCCCGCCGCATCGAGATGCAGGACGCGATGGGTGTAGAAGGTCGTCACGTAGATGCCACCGTCTTCGCGGGTCGCAATACTCTGGGGTCCGCCGGCCACACTCCACGTGGCGAGCACGGCACCCGAGCAATCGAACAGCCGAACGTCGTTCGAAGCTCCGCCAGCAACCAAGAGACGCCCACTCATGTCGAGTGCCGCCCCCATGACGCTGCTCTGACCAGTGGGGAACGAACCTTGTGGAACACCCGCGGCGTCGAAGCGGTGAACGTCGTTCGAGAGCTGCCCGGTCACCAAGAAGGAGCCATCGGCGAGGAAGACGATGCAGTTGGGTCCACTCAACCCCGGCGACTGGTAGGAGGCGACGAAGTTCTCGTCGCTGTCGAACCGCAGAACCCGGGAGTTGCTGAAAGAGCACACGAAGTAGTCGCCGTTGGGACCCAAGGTGCCACCGGTGGGTCCAAACAGCTGGGCGTGACCGAACGAGCGCTGAAAGGTACCTTGAATGTCGAACACCAAGATCTGGTGGTTCAACTGCGAGGAGACGTACAGTTCGCCGGTCGTGTTCACCGTAATCCCGCGCGGGCCGCTCAGCTGCGGATGGCCAACCGCTCCGAGCGGCGTCCCATCTTGATCGAAGCGTAGAAGCTGGTTGGATCCGAAACTCGAAACCCAGTAGCCCTCGGTGCCGAACGGCGCCATCCCGGTCGCGCCCAACAGGCAGTCCGGAGTCGTCGCTGCTAGGTTGCTCGAAGTGAGAAGCGTCAGCGTCGCGATCGCGATGAGCGATTGGGTAGCCCGCGCCAACAATCGACCCAAGGTCTGCTCCACGAGGATCCTTCCTCCCTGCTCGAGATCATCCGGCACGACAACGACAGGCGGCCGCGCGACACGCACCCAGTCCCCAACACGCCACCGATCGTAGGAAAACCGACGTTCCGGTTCCAGCCCAACGCACCTCGTCCTTCCCGAGGCGCACCCAGGGTGCTATCTTCCCCTTGCAGGCTCGTGCCAGTTCGAGGTTCCGGCCAGAATCCCCGGCAGCTCGAAAACAGCTCGTACCCATGGACCCTAGCCGAAGGAGCCGCCCGAATGCGCCCCCAGTCCTGGATGCTGCCGCTCGGGCTCGTCTCGCTGGTGCTCGTCGCTCTGGAGTCGCAGCGCTCGTACGGGATGAATGTCGAGATCGAGTACTTTCAGAACGCGTTCATCCCGACATCCGCCACCATCACGGCCGGTGACAGCGTCACGTGGATCTGGGTGGCCGGCGCACATACGGTCACCAGCGGGTTGTCCTCCGACCCGGCGGACGATCCTGGCACGCTGTTCGATGCGCCGATCGACGCGAGCAACCCGTCGTTCACGTACACTTTCGGGGTCCCCGGCGTGTACTCGTTCTTCGATCGCCTGCACGAGACCGGGCTCGTCGGTACCATCACGGTCAACCCGTTCGAGGTCGTTACGGGTGTCGTCAACAACGCCTTTACTCCCGCGGACCTCGTCATCTTCCAGGGCGATCGCGTCCGTTGGCAGTGGATCGAAGGCACGCACACCGTAACGAGCGGCGCCTCCTCGAACCCCGCGGACGATCCCGGAGCGATGTTCCAAGCACCCAGCACCGCCGGACAGCCGGTGTTCATCCACGTCTTCGACACCCCCGGCCACTTCCCGTACTTCTGCATCCCGCACGAACTGTTCGGCATGGCGGGCAGCGTTCGCGTGCAGCGCGTCTTCATTCGCGGCGACTACAACGCCGACGGCGGAGTGGATGTCGCAGACCCTGTGGCGCTTCTCGGCCACCTCTTCGCCAGCGTTCCGCTGGCCTCGTGCCCAGATGCCGGCGACGCCAACGACGATGGGAGCCTAGACATTGCGGACGCGGTATCGGTACTGGCCTACTTGTTCGGCGGCGCCGCGGTACTCCCCGCGCCATTTCCGAACTCGGGCCCCGACCGCACCCCGGACGGGCTCCTGTGTGAGTGAGATCCGAGACCCCGTAAGCGGTTGACCGCAGGCAATCGCCAGCGGCTCTAGAGCCACTTCCGCTTGCGGAAGAAGCGCAGCATGGCCAGTGTCGCTGCGAGCATCACTCCCCAGAAGACGAAGTAGCTCCACTTCCAGCCCAGCTCGGGAATGTACTCGAAATTCGTGCCGTAGATGCCCGCGACGAAACTCAATGGAACGAAGATCGTCGAGATGATCGTCAGCACCTTCATCACTTCGTTCATGCGATTGCTCAAACTGGATAGATAGAGATCCTGCAGTCCGGACACCATGTCCCGGTAGGACTCGATCGCGTCGATGACCTGAACCGTGTGATCGTGGACGTCGCGCAGGAAGATCCCGGTGCCTTCCTTCACGAGTGGCGATTCCGAACGCGACAGCCCGGAAACCACCTCGCGCAGCGGCCACACGCTTCGCCGCAGCGCCACCAACTCCCGCTTCAGATGGTGAATCTGTCCCAGGGTCTCGTTCGACGGCTCGGCGAGCAGTTGTTCTTCGAGCCGCTCGATGCGGTCGCCAAATCGTTCGAGGATCAGGAAGTAGCTATCGACGATCGCGTCGAGGAGCGCGTAGGCCAGGTAGTCGGCCCCCAGCCGCCGGATCCTCCCCCGTCCGTGGCGAATGCGCTCGCGGACGCCGTCGAACACGTCGCCCCGGCGTTCCTGGAACGAGATCACATAGTTCCGGCCGAGGACCAGAGCAACCTGCTCGCTGGCGACCCGTTCGTCGTCACCGTCGACGCTCAACATCCTCGCCACGACGAACAGCTGCTCCGGGTAGTCCTCGAGCTTCGGGCGTTGCAGAGTGTTCGCCACGTCTTCGAGAACGAGCGAGTGGATCGAGAACCCTTCGCCGAGCTGTTGCAAGAGGCCGACGTCATGCACGCCATCCACGTTGATCCAGGTGACTGCGGAAGAATCCCGCTGGCGAAGAAGCTCATCGACCGACCGTGGCTCACGCTCCTCGAGTCGATCGACCGCGTACTCGAACACCCACATCCGGATAGGCTCGGTGGGTGCCCGTCCCAAGTACTCCACTGTGCCCGGGGCTGACCCCACCTTCTTGTGCAAACGCTGCGGTCGAGCCATCGCATCCTCCGTCATGACACCCGAGTCGAGTTCCCACGATCATCCACGAGTTCGGTCGTGAAAGTCGAGTCGCAGGGGATCACCCCGCTGCAGGAGGAATCGCGGCCCATCGCCCGCGGCGCTTCGGTTCCGAGTCTCCGGAGAGCTGCGCGCTGGGTCGAGGAGCTGGCATCCCGCCGCGGCCGCGTCCCGTGTCGCGCGCGAGACCTTCCGAGGCCGTACAGGAACCGATAGACTCCGGGTGTCCGGCCTGCAAGAGGCAGGCACCCTCCCGGACACTGTCCCCGATGCCCGTAAGAAGATTCCAGGCAAACCATGAGTCGGTCTCGTCGAGGGGGGGCACCCCTCCACGCTCTCCCCGGAGAGGCCGGCGGAGGGAAGCGGTCCCATGACCCGAACGAACGCGCTACTTGGCGGGATCTTGGTGCTCTGGGTGGGATACCTTGTCGGCAGCGGTGCCGGTCCGGCTCGAGCCAACGTTGATCCGCTGCTCTTGGGCGACACCGATGCCGGGCGGATCAGGCCCGGACTGACCCTGATGACGGGTCAACTGAAGGGATCCCCGGACACCGAGATCCTCTACGTGCTTCGCGAGGCGGATCAGAAGCTGGCGATCTACTTGGTGAACGGACCCGCTCTCGAGTTGCGACACATGCGGGCTCTCACCGAGGACTTCGATGTCGGCGAAGCCTTTTCGCGGAGCGGCAACACCCAGACCCCCACACCCGCGGAGATGCGTGCGCTGAGGAAGTAGGCCGTCGCCGACCCCGGGGCGGCATCGCCGCCGCCCCGGGGTCGCCCCGAACCCGCCACCCGAATCCCCTCGCCCGTCGGGGCTCATCCACGAGATCGACCTTGCCAGCCGACCTGGCGCCGTCGACGGCTTCGCCCGGTCCACCCGGCATCCCCCGGCACTCGGCAATTCTCCACCGGAGAATCGGCGCCGCCGCTCCCGAGCAATCGCACCGAAAGCCAGCGACTCGGCACGGCGCGATGAGTAGAATGGGCGCCGGCCGTGGGCTTGCCACCATTTCGAAGAGCTGAGGACTCGAGTTGCTGAGCTGGCGCGAACCGTAACCAGCGCATAGCGCGCTGGCCTCGGGCCGCGTCCAAGCCGCGTCCAGTGCACCCAAGAACGCATGGCCTTCGGCTCGGTATCGCCGAGCGCTCGCGAGGGTTGGCGGTGGACGCATTGGATTTGGCTCGAACTCGGATCGTCTAGCGAACGCTCGGGATGCGACGTCCGTTCTCGTTCCCTCGACTTTCGGAGCGGCCGATCGACGGCCAGAACGGGCTCGAACCCAACAGGACCCAGTCGGTGCACCGACGCCGACGAGAAGGAAGGCGCGAAGGACCATGTTCAATCGCTCACTCGTGTTCGTGAGTCTCCTGATCCTCCCTCCACTGACCGCTTCGGCGCAGCCGGTCAACGACGCGTGCGCCAATGCCATTCCGATCATGAACGGGATGACGCCGTACTCGAACGTGGGTGCCACCACCGACGGTCCGAACTCCTGCGCCAACAACCAAGACATTTGGTTCATCTACACCGCTACCAACACCGGCGACTTGATCGTCAGCCTCTGCGGCAGCGGCTACGACACCTACGCGGCGGTTTACGACTACTCCGGCGCGTGCCCTCCGGGCGCGCAACTGGCCTGTAACGACGACAGCTGTAACCTACAGTCGATGGTGACGGTCCCGGTGCAGGCTGGTGTGGCTTACTTGCTCCGGATCGGCGGCTTCGCCGGCGGCACCGGATCCGGGCAGATCGACTTGTCGTACGTCGTGACTCCCGTCTCGGGGGTCGCCTGTTCCGCCGCCCCGGGTACCGCGGCGATCGACATCAGTTGGACGAACCCCGCCACATATCAAGAGATCAACATCTTCGTCGACGGCGTCCCCAATGCCACGATACCGGGTACGTCCACCCAGCACACCGTAACGATGGCGACCACCGGCTCACACACCGTCTGCGTGGAGGCGGTCGACGCGACCCTGGGTGCGGGTCCGCAGATCTGCTGCACGGTACTCGTGGTCGCGGGCTGCACGGCCACCGACTACATCCTCGCACTCGAGGCCCCCTCCCAAGTGGACAGTGCCGGAGCGCTCCTCAACGCCCTCAACTCGGCCGGCCTGTCGGTGAGCGTGTTCAACACTCCCCCCATCGACTCACTGCCCTGTCTCGACCTCGCCCAACGGGTGTGGGTCATGGGTGGGACCTTCCCCGAGGACTACCGAATCAACCAGGCCGAAGGCGACTTCCTCGCGAACCTTGCCTCGTTGGGAATCGCGATCTACTTCGAAAGCGGTGACCACTGGGGCTTCCAGCACGTCGGCTCGGCCCTCGATGCGCGCGACGGAGTCGGCGCGGCAGCCGATGGCGACGACTCGTTCACCGCCATGAACGGGCAACTGGCGGCCATCGCCGGCCTCGACCTGAGCGGCTTCGTGAGTGTCACCTACAATCAGGACCAAGCGGCGAACGACTGGACGGATCGTTTGACGGTCGCGGGCCCCGGTGGTGCTGACGCCGTGACCAGCGCCGAGGCGATTTGGACCAGTACGGCGGGTGGCTACAACACCGGGATCATCGCGATTCACAACGATGGGGCGACGATGATCTCAGCGAGTTTCGAGTTCGGGGGATTCGGCGGGGACCAGCAGGCCTTGGCCATGCTCTACCTGGCTGCGCTCGGCGGAACCGGCGCGGCGGAGGAGTTCGTGCGCGGCAACTGCAACGACGATGCCTCGGTAAACCTCGTCGACGCGGTCTTCTTGCTGGGGTTCTTGTTCCCGGTCGGGCCCCCCAACACGTTGGTCTGCCGTGACGCCTGCGATGCCAACGACGATGGCGGGATCAACCTCGTGGACGTGGTCGCGATTCTGAACGCGCTGTTCGGTCAACCCCCGATCAGCTTACCCGGCCCCAGCGCTTGCGCAGCCGACCCGACCACGACCGACACGATCGACTGCGCGGCGGGAACCGCCTGCCCGTAGCGAACCGCGCCCGATGCGAAAGGGCCTGCTTTCCGCCATGGGGGAAGCAGGCCCTTTCTCGTTCCGACCCCGACGCCGAGCTGAAGTGGCTCGGGACGGTGCTTGTTGGGGTCTAGCGAGCGGTACGCTTGGCGTTCGCGCGACGCGTGTTCTTCTGCGCCTTGGCGCGAGTGGTGTTCTTGGCCTTCGCGTTCTTCGCCTTCGCCTTGACCTTGACGGTGTTGGCCATGGCGTTGTTGTTGCGGGCGTTGGACTTCTTCATCTTGCGCCCGGTGTTCATGTTGCGACGAGTTCCAACGGTCGACATGGTGGTCATCGTCCGGCGGGTGGTGGTCTTGTTCTTCGCCCGGCTGCCGGCCGGCATGGGCATGTTGAACTTGCGCAGCCAGTTGCGCATCGTGTTCTCGGCGAGCTTGGCGTTCTTGCAGAACATCTTGAACGTCATGCCGTTGTTCTGCGCTTGTTTCCAAGCCGCGCAGCACCGGCGCCGCTGAGTGTCGGTGAACATCTTCGAAACCACACGAGACCGATTCTTCGTTCGCATTCCGTTTTCCTTTCGAGAGTGAAGCGGACCTACCGGAGAGTAGGATGTGGTTTTTGATATCGTCAAACGGGCCGCCGATCTTTTCTTCATTTCTCGTGCGCACTTGCAGCGATCACGTGCAACGGGGAGTCGCCTCGAGCCCCCCCGCCAAGGCGCGGTGGAGACCTCGCAAAGCCTTCGAACGAAGGGCGTTACGGCGCGGCGCGGGGGCCGCGATCCGAGGCGGAAGACGAGGTGGGGAGAGGGCGCAGCGCCCAGGCGAAGATGATCCAACCCAAAATGAAGCTCACCCCACCCACCGGCGTGATGAGTGCAAACTTCTTCACATCGGTCACCGCATACGAGTACAGACTCCCGCTGAAGAGCAGAATGCCGTAGAGGAAGAAGCGCGCCGCGATATGAGCGCTCGCGCGCCCGGAGAACTCACGACCCACCCAGCTCGCGAGCAAAAAGGCCAAGGCGTGACCGAAGTGATAGGTCACGGCCTTCTCGTACACGTCCATGTGAGCCGCATCCAGGCGCCCCTCGAGGCCGTGCGCGCCGAACGCCCCGAGCACCACCGCGAGTCCAGCGAGAACCGCTCCGAGCGGCGCTCCGAAAGTTGAGATGATCCTCACGGGGTACCGACCTTTCGGGCATGGAACAGCCACTCGTGCACTTCGTCGCGCGCCCGCCCGGCCAGCTGGCGATACTGACGACGCGCCCCGCTCCGGGAAACTCGCCCGTCGGCGTCACTGCGAAACCGCGGGTGGGAGACCGTCGTCAGAAAATCCTCGGGGGCTCCGCCGGAGTACGCCCCCAGGAGTTCCGCAAACTGCTCACGCGTCATGAGGCCTTCTTCGCTGTAGCTAATGAGGACCCGGGGGATGCGGGTGCTCTGCAGCAGGCGCCGAAACGCTTCGACGCACTTGCCGGCGCTGCACAAAGGAGAAGCGCGATCCTGCCATGGCATCAGCCCGGTCTTTCCGTACAGTTCCGCCTCGAGGCGGTCCACGTCGGCAGCGAACGGAAGGCGCGCAATGAGCTCGAGAACGTGGTAGTTCGCGGGATACTGACGCTGGTTGTAAGGGGGGTCGACGTAGAGCAGGTCGGCCTCCACATCCGGCAGCCACTCCAAGGCATCGACCCGGTTCGCTTGCCCACGAGGCCCCGCAACCAGTGCCGGGAAGCTGAGTTCGACGGCTCGGTTGGCGCTCGCCTGCCACGTCTTCAAGAACGCTCCGTACGTGCCGGAGATGTTCGCCACGCGGTCCGCCGCGTCGATGATCGCCGCGAGCAGGAAGTGGCTTTCCCCGTCCGCGAGCCAGCCCGATGCAGACCACTCGCGGAGGGCTTGGAGCCAACCGTCCAGGCGGGCCGCGGCCTCGGGGCGAAAGTACAACCGCTGCGCTGACCCCGCGGGCGAGAACTGCCGGGTCAACGTCCCCGCCCTGGGTGGCACGATCTCTTCGAGGTAACGCGCAACCCTCGAGGCCTGCGCCCACTGCGACCCCGGGAACGGGCTATCGGCGGGAATCCGCTCGTCGCTCCTGGGAGGACCGAGGTCGATCCGAGCGGCCAGGCCCTCGAACTGCGGTGGGCCCTCGAGTTCGAGAAACACCTTCTGAAAGACATGAGAACAGTCCATGAGATCGGCTGCGATCACCCGGTTCCCGAGGGCGCGGAAGTGACGCCCGACGACTCCGCTGCCGGCAAAGAGATCGCAAACCGTGCCTGACCGGAAACCGAGGCGCTCGGCACACTCGACGATGTGCCCCAGCAGTCGGCGCTTGTTTCCTAGGTAGCGCAATCGGCGTCTCCGACACGGGGCGACTCACAGAGAACCAGGAGTTCCCGAACCTTGCGGTTCGAGTCTCCCTGACCGGAGTGCATGAGTTCGCGATCCCGAACTTCGACCCGCTCGTAGCTGTCTCGAAAGAGCTGACCGAATCGTCGCAGCGGGTTGGATTCCCCCTGTTGGCGCCAGTTCTTGAGCAACAGTCCGCTCTCTTCCGAGTAGGAGACGAGCAGGGCGGAGCCGCGCGCGGCGGTTCGCTGCGCCACCGTGCGAAACGCGGCTTCTACGGAATCGGACCGGCAGAAGCGCGACTGGTAGCGCCGATCCAGCACCGGATAGACCCCGCGCGTCGGGCGACCCGCGCGATGTTCGAGTTCCGGATAGTCGTACTCCACGAGGGTTTCGAGCACATGGTAGAAGCGCGAGTAGTTATCGGACGTGTACGGCGGATCGAGGTATACGAGATCGATCGACTCGTGCCGCAGCGCACTCCCTTCGGCGAGCAGCGCCTCGCCTTCGCCGCAAAACGCCCGGTGATCGAAGTGCTGCGGCCGCCCGGCCCACTCGCGCCGGATGGCGTCGAGCGCGCGATGGAACTCCAGGTCGATGTCGATCCCTCGCCGCCGGGCAACCGCCAGCAGCTCGGAGTTCTTGCGCAGGGAACGGGGCTGAGCGAAGTGGCTCGTACCCGACGTCGAAATGGAAACGGCGTGGAGTAGCGCCGCCAAGTAGAGCGTGCGTTTCCGGTGCGCGAGTGGATCCTCCGCCGGCAGGCGCGCGATCGCTGCGCGAAACGCGTCGATCACCAGCGACTGCCGCAGTCCAAAGTACACGTTGTGATAGTAGAGCGTGAACATGCCGTAGGGCAGGGTCTCCGGGTGCTGGCGCCGCTCGCGCAGAAACCCGTCGAAGAGCGACTCCATGCCAGCGTAGAGCGAGCCATGTCCGCGGGTTGGATCTTCCAGCGAGGGCGAGGCCTCGAGGAAGCGACGATAGTCCTCGGTGGCGCGGCCGGGTGCTCCCGCAGCCAACTCGGCAACGACGCGCGGCAAAGTGTCGGTCTCTACCGCCAACGGTTGCGCGACGAGTCGCTCGAGGCACTCGAAGTTGGCGCGAAACGCCCGATCGAGATCGGCGATCGGATCCAAGGACTCGAGGGCCTCACGCCAGGCCGCGTCGCCCTCGAGATGCGCGCGCGCGAGGGTCGTGGCGAACCCTTGCACGTCGTTGGCGAAGACACGGTAGTGGTGCGCGAGGCTACGCCCGACGACCGCCGTACCGGAGCACAAGTCCAATACCGTTGCGCCGGGCGACACGAGGTCGCGCACCGCACCGTCGATGAAGCCATCGATCAGTCGCGTCTTCGCCCCCATGAACCAGAGCGTGCGGAGGTCACTGGCGGCCTGGATCATGTGACACGGATCATGTGAGTTTTCCCATCACGCGCTCGGCGGCGCCGCGCAACCCCTCGAGGAACCCCTGGTGGAACTCCGCAATCCGCGGTGCGGTCCGCTCACGGCCGGCGAGCCACGCGCCCACCCCCCGATACGCCGAGCCGAAAGTGACCCGGGTCCCACAGCCCTCGCCCTGAACCGCGAGCCACAGCTCTGCGGGGAACGTAAGAAGCCACCCGGTCCAGCGGAGTTCGCGAGCGGGCTCGACCGCCAAGATACGCCCCCCGGGTCGTAGGGTGAGACGCGACTTCCTGGCCACGCAAGCGAATCGGTGCCCAACGATCCAACCTGGGTCGCCGACCCAGCGGGTCGAACGAATCCCCGGACACCAATCCGACCATCCTTCGAGCGCTTCGAGAATCGTCCAGACCTCGGCCGGGGGGCAGTTCAACCAAATGGACTCGCAAACGGTGAGTACGCGCACGGATCGCCCGCCTGCCACGGTCCCCGGAGAGTGCGCCGGGCCCACCGAGCCGCGGCCGTAGCGCGTCGATGCCAGCCCCCGCTTCGCGGGCATTCTCCGGGGGGCCAAACCCGTGTCAACCTCGCGCCGGGAACCAATCCCGGCTCGATGGGGGTGCTCAGCGGCCTGAGGAGGCGAGCGGTCGCACGACGGATCCGGTAGCGGCCCCGCGGAGACATCTCCCGTTCATCTTCCATTGCAGTCGACGGGGCGAGGGGGCATCCTTCGACCGCTTCGGCTGCCCGGGGCGGTAGCCGATAACACTCCAAGGGCGCCGGGCCCGAGTCCCGGCCGTCGCGCCCGAGACGGGTTCGATCTCCGGGAACGAGCCCTTCGCCCTGGGGTCGAGGTTCATCACGGCCCTCCGCAGGCTGTCGCGGAGACATCCCGAGTTCGACGAGCTACTCAGGAATCGGCTTGAGCCCCGGACAGGAGCTGACCCCCCAAGGTGTTGCCGCACGTCCAAGCCATCGTCCTCTGCGACCACATCTACCGTGACGACGAAACCGGGAAGTGCGTGATCGCCGGGACCTTCAACCGGGTCTTCCTCGGCGAGTTCCCGGGGGAGTATCACCCGGCCTCGATCTATCTCAACCTCAGCGATTTCAACGGCCACCACGATCTGCGCTTCCGCTTCGTGCGACTCAGCGATCAACAAGTGCTCGAAGAGAGTCCCGGCTTCCCGCTGATTCATGACGATCGGCGCGAACACCACGAGTGCATCTTCGATCTCCCCCCACTCCAGTTCCCCGATCCCGGCCGATACACGCTCGAAATCCTCTACGACGGCGACGTGATCGGCCATGCCGATGTCGAGGCGCTCACCGTCCCCGAGGCGGACGAGGAAGACTCGGATATCCGCGCCGAAGGCGGGGGCGGAACCGACAGCGACAGCTCGCCGCCGAAGTGATCGGGCGCCGAACTGATCGG
>JBFWWP010000001.1:0-4117 GCA_050246115.1 Planctomycetota bacterium | reverse complement strand
CGCCGAACTGATCGGACGCAGGGGGTTCTGGGGCGTTCGGACCGCCAGCAGACACGACCCGATCATGAAGGCGCGAAATGGCGCATCCGGCGCGGGTGCGAAGCGCCGCCTCCGCGGCCGTCCAGTCACGCACGCACGGTGCTTCTCGAACCGTCGCTCTCGGACGAGGTGAAGGGTGACGCTGTCCCCGGACGGACTATTCCGCGAGACGGTCGTCCACAAGAGCTTGTGACGCCAGAGGAGAAGCCCAACGAAGTGCCACGGGCTTCCAGCAAAGGGGGACCGGGACCGCGCCCGAGCCGGTCACGCCTTACTGGGCCCTGACGACGAAGCGACGAGGCGCTCAGTCCGCTTTCTTGCGGCTCCGGGCGGCATTCTTGAAGTTGGTCCGCAGCGAGGCGATCTTGCGGGACATGCGCTTGACGTGCTTGCGAGCGGCTCGCGTTTCCTCGAGCTTGCCCTTCTTCGCGATCTTGCCGAGTTGCTCGCGCGCCTTGGCGAGTCTCTTCTGAAGCTTCTCTGTGGTCTGACTCACGAGCGTTTGGCCTGTCTCATCTAGGGCTGCCGATCCGATGCCACGAACACCGTGGCCTGACGACGCCGGGTTGGCGCAACAGCCGAACCTGGGGTTCGCTGCCGCTAGCGGTTCCGCGCGGGCATCCGCGGGCCCAGGATCTTAGCCGCGCTCACCCGACACTCAAGCCCTCTGGTCCCAGATCGAGCGCGGGCCGCGCTTGACTTGGGACTAGGGTCCACTCGTCAGCTGCAGCCTGTTCTTGGACCAGGATGGCAGAGCCAAGCCCTCGCGCACTGGAGTCGGCGATAGCGGATCCTCCTGGATCGGAGAGGCTGTAGGGGAGCGCTAAAGCCCCGCCATGACAAGCGATGCGAAGAAGTCTCGTGGTCGGTCAAACGGTGCTTCGGACTCGGGCGCGCGGAGTCCCGTTCGCGCGGCCGCCGGGGGAAGAACTCGCCTCCCCGCATACGGTCGGGGCGGCGATCGGCGAGATTGCGGCCGTGGCACGGCAACTCGAGCTCGTCATCGGCTCGGGGCCGGACGCGCTCCGGGTCGACGTGACGCTGCCGGAACCGATCGTCCGGGCCGGCCAGAAGGCCTGGGAGCGGTTCGTTCTGTTCTTCCTTGCTCGGCTCGAGAACCCGCTCACGGCCAAGAACTACGCCCGAGACAGCGCCCGGTTCTTTGCCTGGCGTCACGACCGCGGGATTCGGGAGCTGTCGGCCGTGACCCCGATGGTCGTCTCGACCTACCGGTCAGCGCTCTGGACCTATGACCGGCCCGAGCACATGCGAAAGAAGGACCGGCCAGAGCGAAACGAGTACCGCACTCGGCATCCGGTGACCGTGCAGCGGAACCTCTCGGCGATTTCGGCGCTATTCAGGTGGCTCTCCGAGAAAGACATCGTCGAGCTGAACCCGGTCGCTGTCGTGAAACGACCGAAGTTCAAGCGCGAGACCGGCGCGACGCCGGTCCTTGACGCTGCACAGGCGGTGCAGCTCTTCGCGTCGATTGACACCTCGACCGTGATTGGGCTTCGAGACCGTGCGCTGATTTCAGTCATGGCGTACTCGTTTGCGCGCGTCGAAGCCACGGTCGGCATGAACCTCGAGGACTACTTCCCACAGGGAAAGAAGTGGCACTTCCGTCTGCGCGAGAAGAACGCGAAGGAGATTGTGCGTCCCGCTCACCACCTCGCTGAAGAATATCTCGACGCGTACATCAAGGCTGCGGGGCTTGTCGACTGCGAGCCGAGCACTCCCCTCTTCCGGACCTGGGACCGGAAGTACCGGAGGCTTTCGGACCGACGACTCGAGGCGAACGACACCCTGAAGATGATCAAACGCCGTGCGCGCGCGGCGGGGATTCCGGAGTGGCGCTCACTCTGCAACCACACCTTTCGCGCGAGTGGCATCACGGACTACTTGCGGCGTGGTGGGTCGATTGAGTACGCGCAGTTTCTCGCGGGGCACAGCGACGTGCGGTCGACCAGGTTGTACGACCGGAGGAAGAAGGACGAGAGTCTCGACGAGATTGAAAGGATTCAGCTCTTCACCCCTCCACCGGGGGAGGTGGAGGGGTGAAGAGTCACACCACCCTACGGACAGACGGGGGGGGTCATAGTGCAGGTCAGTCCGTCCGGCGTTGGATCCACGTCGCAGAAGACTGGTGGAGGCAGTGGCACGGTGGGTGCCCCAAAGAGTGAGCCAAGAAGCGCAATCGGGTCGGCGATGTTGATAGCGCCGTCGTCGTTCGCGTCGCAGGCGTCTTCGCAGCTGAAGGTGGGGGGCGCGCCGAATGGGAACAGGAAACTCAGAGTGAAGACTGCATCGGCGATGTTCTTCGTGCCGTCACCGTTGCAGTCACCGCGAATGAAGTTGGAGTCGCAGCCGACTCCTGGCGGGGTGTTCGCGTAGTAGTAGACGTGGCCTGCGTCTTCGCCAGCGATATCAGAACGCAGCGCGGTGGCCAGGACGCGCCCTCCCGAAACGGCCAGAGTCGAACCGAAGTTATCCCCCGGGCTAAGGCCCGGAGCCGCAACGACCGACTCTTGGGACCACACACCGTTGGTGTGCCGGAAGTTAACCACCGACCCTCCCACCGACCCCGCATCGGTAATCGACGATACGAGAAGCAAGTCAGGGCCATCGAGGGCGACGAAGAAGCCAAAGAAGCTAGCAAGGGTGACCGGGTCTCTAGTGACCCGTTGCTCCTGCTGCCAAACCCCGGAAACCTTACGAAAGAGATAGGCCGCTCCGCTATTGCAATTAGAAACTCCAGGCGGGCAGTCGATGTCGGCACGGTACGCGCCAACGGCAATCACGTCGCCAGCCACCGCTACGCTCTGGCCAAAGAAGTCGCCACAATGTCCGTCGATGGCAGTCAGCTTCTGTGTCTCGCTCCACGTGGTCCCATTCCATTCAAAGACATAGGCTGCGCCGCTGTCGCACCCTGACTGGCCGGGTGGGTCGGCCAGGTGAGCTCCGGCCACTAGTGTGTCACCGAAGGCTGCAATGCGACTCGGAAATCCGTTGCTGGGCTCCGCATCGCTTGGAACAAGTTTTTGTACTTGCGTCCACTGTCCGCTGATTTCCTCGAAGACATAGACCGCGCCGGCGCTCCCTATGAAGAGGCGCCCACCCCGCAAGAGCATCATGGTGCCGAAGTTGCTCACTGGCTGACTGTCGGTTGCGCTGAGCTCTGCAACAAACGTCCAATCGCTACCCAGGCGCGCATAAACCACTACCTTGCCAGCTACATTTGCGTGTTGGGCCCCGATGGCCAACGTGTTTCCCTCAATCGTCACAGACGAACCGAAGCTGTCCCCGCATTGCATGGACAAGGCCGGGATGAGAGGGCGCTCCACCCAGGCACTCCCAACGAGTTCATAGACATACGCTGCGCCGGACTCACAGTTCGAGTTCAAGGGGCCAGCTCCGTCAACGTACGTAGTGCCGACAACGCAAGAGTTCCCGGACAGGTCGGTGGTCCAGCCGTAAAGGTCGAACGCCACGGTGCTCGCTGTGTTTGGCCCGGGCAAGAAGCACTGAGCCCTCACGGCAGAGCGGATGCCGCCGACCAGAACGAGTGTCAGAAATGACAGAAGAAGGTGGAGCACGCGATTCATGGCAGCAGTCCTTCCAAGTATGCACGTGGCTCGCATACCATGGCTTCTGGGGCCATGGTACAATGCGGAAACACCCGCCCGAGAGTAATCCCCGTGCCCCGCCCCCCACCACTCGAGCAACCGGCCACTCATGAAGGTTGAGCTTGCCCCGTTGTTGCGCACACGCGCGTGTGTAGTGATCTCATCGCGAGCGTAGCGAGAGACCAGTCTGGCAGCAAGCGGCGTAGCCGCTTTCCGACGGTTCGCGCCGAGCGGAGCGGAGCCATTGCGGAGCTCAGGCGTAGCTCGGCGCTGGAGGAAACACCCGCCCGAGAGTAATCCCCGTGCCCCGCCCCCCACCACTCGGGCAACCGCCTCCGGTGCTTCGTCCTGGTTCGGTCGTTCGACGACGAAGGCCCCAGGGCCGACGATTCCTTGACGTCGGAGGTTCAATCGCGGTGGTAGTCTGCAGTTGCGGCGTTTCGGGGTCGCTG